>NZ_JAQQFL010000014.1:0-198972 GCF_046026025.1 Paraburkholderia fungorum
CTCTTAAGCGGGTCCCCCGCGCAGCCACGGTAGTGGTGCATCTGGAATCCGTGCTCTCGCCCACTCCGCGCTGCTGACAAGGGCGTCATACCTCCCGCCTCGCACCGCGTGCTCGCCGGAAGGGTTCATCCGCACACCCACGGTTTTGCTTTGAGCGGCGGGGGCCGTCGGCTTCGCCTCGGCCAAGCGCCCCTCCACTCATGGGCGAACTCAGCGGAAATGATGTGCGATCAATCACCCACGCAATGAATGCAATGACGAGTGACCACACCGCAGTAAGCACGAGAATCCAACCGCACAAGCGAAAACGCAGCGAGCGGTTTTACGAACTGGGCATCGGCGCGCGCAGCGCCGCCGGAAGTATGACGGCCTTGTCACAAGCGCCGAATGTGCGAGAACACGGATTCCAGATGCACCACTACCGTGGCTGTGCGGGGGACCCGCTTAAGAATTAGCGGTTTGAGCCGCTTTCTTTTGCCTACTTTGCTTTGCGGCAGGCAAAGAAAAGTAGGTGCCCCCCCCGCACAGGGGGAACGCTAATAGACCACCAAGAAAACAAGGAAAGGCCAAAGCCATAAAAGCACAGACAAAACAGACCACTAACAAATCAAGGAAAGGCCAACGCCATAAAAGCACAGCGCAAACAAAGCGCCGCGCAGGCCCACCCCCAGCCTGGACAGGCAAAAAAAACACCATCAAAGCCTCTGCTCAACAGCAAGCAAAAAAACCCGCCTCCACTGCTTAGCCTGCCGCTCGCCCAGCATGGGCAAGACCCAAACCTGATGCCTGGCGTCTTTAACAGTCAAAGCAACCTGCCATTGAGCACCCTGCCCCTGCACTTCAGCACCGAGCAGATCGGCAAAAATATAGGCCCCCTGCTCGCCGCCAAGGCGAATCTCACATAGCCGCTTCCCGGCAGCAAGCCGGACCGTTCCCCAGGTCCCGTTGATCTCATGAGTCCAATCGCCGTCGCGAATATTAGGAGCGACCTCCTTCCGACGCCGCCACCAACGAACAACCGCGGCAATCAAAAGCAAACCAACCAGCACAGCAACGGCAACAGCAACGGCCAAACCCAAAGCCGCCTGCAAGGCATAAAACGCGCGCACAGCGCCATACACCAGCGCGATCAGCGCAATGAACGCAACAAGAATCGGCATCGCTTGCTCGCCAGACAAAAAAATCAGCCTAGCACGGCGCAGCCCCAAACCGGATGGCAAAAAACCATTGCGAAAAATGCACCGCCGCGCAAAGCCCAGGCGTTACGGCTTACTTATGCGCCGCCGCCCAATCCTTCACCGCCTTCAGTGTGTTCTCGACGTGCTTCTCGGGCGACAGGCTCGTGTACTCGTAAATGATCTTGCCGTCCGGCGCGATCACGTATGACACGCGATTGGCCATCGAGTTATGCATCGGCATGCCGGCGTCGTAGGCGCCGATCACCTTCGCGTCGGCGTCGGCCGCCACCGGGAATTTGCTGCGGCATTCGCTTACCGAAAACTTCGTCAACGTGTCGATGTTGTCGTGCGACACACCAATCACCGACGCACCATACTTCTTGTACTCGTCAACGGCCTCGGCAAACTCGTGGGCTTCGATCGTGCAGCCTTTCGTGAAAGCCGCCGGATAGAAATACAGCACCACCGGGCCCTTCTTCAGCTCGTCGGCCAGCGAATACGTGTAGGTGTTGCCGCCGAGCGATGCCTGTGCGGTGAACGGCGGCGCGGTATCGCCCGGCTTGAGCGTGGCCGAGGCCGTCAGCGAATGCAGCGCGAATCCGACCGACAAGACGGCGGCCAGCGCCACGGGTATAAGTTTCCTGTTCATCTGCAGTCCCTCGAAGCGTTAAACCACGTGTGCACGTGTGCGCATGGTTGGCATCATCAGCCAGAAGCCGCGGCGTTCAGCCGGGCCTCCAGCAATCTCCACACGCTATTGGACCACGTACAGACAAGGTACGTCAGAATCCGCCGAAAGGATGCATCAGGCCGCTTCTTCGATATGCGCGCCGAACCACGCCGCGGCAGACAGGTTCAGTTCGGCCAGCACCGCGGCCGTGAGCACCGCGAAACCGGGCGGCGCATCGGGTCCGGCCGCGATCGAGGCGGCATCGCCCCCCTCGCCGGCCGCCTCGGCAATCCGCAACAAGACGCCGAGCGCGCCGCCGCGTGTGACGATCGCATCACGAATCTGCGGCGCCAGACCCAGTTTCTCGAGGACCGTCGAGGGCGTGCTGCCGACCACCACGTGGACCAACGAAAAAATCCCGGTCATAAAAGCGGCATCGGCAAACTCGTCATCGCACGGGCGCATCCAGCCCGCGGCCAGTTCCATGAAGCGCGAACGCGTACCGGCCAGTTGCACCAGCGGATCGGCGCGCCACGGCAGCTCGCCGCTGTCCGCGTACAGCAGCAGTTGCGCCCAGCGGGCGATCTGCCGCGTGCCGGTGGCAATGATGGCTTCGCGCAGCGAGGCGATATTGCGCCCTAGCCCGAACGCGCTCGAATTGACGAGGCGCAGCAGTTGCACCACCACGCTCGGATTCAGCTTGAGTTCCGCTTCGAGTTCGATAATCCCGGCATCGCGCGACAACAACGCCAGCAGGCGCAGCAGGCCGGGCCGCAACGAGCGGTTGCGCGGCGTGGCCAGCACCTGCGGCCGGGCGAAAAAGTACCCCTGAAACAGATCGAAGCCGAGCTCGTGGGCCAGCGCAAAGTCGCCGCGCGTCTCGACCTTCTCCGCAATCAATGTCTTGCCATGGCTACGTATCGTCGACACCAGCGTGGCCAGCGCGGACCGCTCGGTCTGCAGAAAGTCGATTTTGACGATGTCGGCGTACGGCAGCACGGCCAGCAGTTCGTCGGACAGTTCACTGACGTCGTCCAGCGCCATCTGGAACCCGGCGCGACGCAACTCGGCGAGCCGCCGGGCCAGATGCGCGTCGAATTCGACGGTTTCGAGGATCTCGAGCACAAAGCGCTCGGGCGGCATCAGATGAACGATGTCGTTAAAGAGCAGCGCGCGGTCGATGTTGACGAAGCCGCGGTGCTGGCCCAGCACGGCCGCGACGCCAATCCCGCCGATCGCGCGAGCCACGACCTGCGCCGTTGCCTGGGCGTCGTCAGTAACTTCGGCATAGTTATGCGCACTGGCTCGAAACAGCAACTCATAAGCATTGAGCGCGCCGTTGCGATCGAGAATCGGCTGGCGGCCCAGATAGACAAACTGTGCCCCGGCCGCCGGGTCGGCGTCTTCGGCATACGGCTCAAGCACCTCGATGTGCCGGGGGGTGGCCCTGACAAAGTGACGTTCAGACATGGCTCATCGGTGCAAGTGTTCGGAAAGCTGCGCAGCGACGTCACAACCGGCACTGCACAGGGTTTGTCGTATTAACGGACGCGAGGTCGTTGCACTTTAACCGAATCGCCCCCGCCACGACGGCGAGCCTGGTGGCCGTTTCCTTACCATTTGTTTTTTACAGCAGGCGCTAAAGATTTCCGTCCGCGGGTCGTTATCTTGTTCTGATGGGGCGGCCTGATACCGCTTAACCGCCCGGATACGGTGGGCGGCGAGCCGCTCCGCCTGCAGACGAACACAGGTTGCCAGCGACAAACATGGAAGCGAACAGGATCACCGCGCCCCGCCGGGGCTCCTTGCGAACGGTCATCGACCGGTTTCGTGCGCTCGGCCGGCGCGCCTATGGCAAACCGGAAACACGCGCAAGCCGCACGGCGCAACTGGAACAGGTGGTCGGCGCCGTCGACCTGCTGGCGCACGTCGATGAAGAACTGCACTTCCTCTATGTTTCCGACGCCAGCCTGCGCTTCATCGGCTATCACCGGGAGTACCTCGAGACCATCACGCTGCACGACCTCGTGGCGCCCGCCGACGTGCCGCGCCTCGACGCGCTGCTGACGCGCGCCACCGCCACGGGTAACGTCGAGAAAGCCACGCTCGGCCTCATCAAGTCGCTGACCTATCCGATCACAGTCGAGCTGCGCGTGGTGCGCAGCAGCCACGACGGCACCGACGGCTACGCGATCGCCGGCTTCGACGTGTCCGCCTGGCGCGCCACCGAGGAACGCCTGACCCAGGCGTTGCACCTGGACCGCCTGACCAACCTGGCCAATCAGCCGGCGCTGATCCCCGCGCTGCTCGACGCGCAACAGCAGGCCGATGCCCACGGCACGCCGGCCGCCCTGCTGCTGCTCGACCTCGACGACTATCAGCGCGTGAACCGCGCGCTCGGCTACGATGCCGGCGACGAGATGTTGCGCGACACCGCGCGGCGTCTATTGAATATGACGAGCCCGAACGAGACGGTGGCGCGGGTGGCCAGCGACGAGTTCGCGATTCTCGTGAAGCCGGCCGCGAGCCGCACCGACGCGGCCGCCGCGGCCGAAGCACTGGCGCGCCGCCTGTTGACCGCGATCCAGCAGCCGTATGTCTTTAGCGGCCAGCAGGTGCATCTGTCGGCGAGCATCGGTATTGCGCTCTACCCCGACGTGCGCCACGCCAACGACAACGCCGCCCACGACACGCACCTGCTGCGCTGGGCCGACCATGCGTTGCTGCAGGCCAAGGCGGCCGGCGGCAATACGCTCGCCTTCTATGTACCGGACGACAACCCCGCCGACGCCGAGCGCCTGAAGCTGGAGGCCGACCTCTACGACGGCGTGCGCAATGGCGAGTTTTCGCTGCACTTCCAGCCGATCACGAGCAGCCGCACGCACGGCGTGGTCGGCGTCGAAGCGTTGATCCGCTGGTTGCATCCCGTGCATGGCCTCGTTCCCCCTTCGATGTTCATTCCGCTCGCGGAATCGATCGGCCTGATCAACTTCCTCGGCAACTGGGTCCTGAAGGTCGCCTGCATGCAGTTGATCCAGTGGGATGCGCAAGGCATCACGTTGCAATACGTGGCCGTCAACGTGTCGCCGCAGCAGTTCCGCGACCCGCGCTTCAAGGACGCGGTGCGCGAAGCGATCGAGCTGACCGGCATCGATCCGCGCCGCCTCGTGTTCGAGATCACCGAAAGCCTGCTGATGCACGACCCGGCGCATGCCAAGGGTTTGCTCGAAGAGTTGACCGCCATGGGTATCCGATTCGCCGTCGACGACTTCGGCACCGGTTATTCGAGTCTGGCTTACCTGCAACGATTCCCCTTGGCCAAACTCAAGATCGACAGGAGTTTTGTCGAGAATCTGCTAACCTCCCGGAACGATCAGGCAATCGTTAGCGCGGTCGTCGGACTCGCACAAACACTCGATCTCGAGCTGGTTGCCGAGGGCGTCGAAACGGAAGCCCAGCGCGCGCTGCTCACCGAAATGGGTTGTGACCACATACAGGGATGGCTCGTCTGCAAGGCTCTGCCCTCCGACGAACTCGCGCAACGATTCGAAGCACGCACGCTTCACCTGCACACCGCATAGCGATGCAGACAAACCTCGTGCGCAGCGCAAGATGCCGGTCTGACGCCGGCGTGGCACTCTTTGGAACATGTATGGCTTTTGCGGGACTCACATGGTAAAGGCGGCGGTGCTCGACCGGCTCTGGACGCGAATGAGCGAGCGCGGCGATTTCCCCATGCTGTCGCAGTCGTTGCGTACCACCATGGCGGCAATGAATAACGACGACCTCGACTTCACCGGCCTCGTGCAGGTTGTGTTGTCGGATTTCGCCCTGACGCAAAAAGTGCTGCGGCTTGCCAACTCGGCCATGTACATGGCGTTCGGCGGCAACATCACCACCGTGTCGCGCGCCCTGATGGTGCTCGGCATGGACGCGGTCGGCCACCTGGTGGTCGGCCTGAAAATCGTCGATCACTTTCATCACAGCGCGCCGCGCCGCATCGACGCGAAACTCGAATTGAACCGCACGCTGCTGTCGGGTTGCGTCGCGCGCAAGCTGACCGAGCGCGGCGATCTGCGTGCCGGCGAGGAAGCCGTGGTCTGCACGCTAATGCGGCAGATCGGCAAGCTGCTGGTGGTGTTCTACCTCGACGCCGAGTGGGATCAGATCCGCCGCCATATCGACGACGGCACGCTCGAAGCCGATGCCTGCGTGCTGGTGCTCGGCGTCACGTTCGAGGAAATCGGCGCCGAAGCCGCGGTGCGCTGGCGTTTGCCCGACATGATCCGCTCCGGCATGGGCGAGTTCGACCCGCTGGATGTCGAACAGCCTCGCCAGGTGCAATGGCTGCGTGCCATCACCAACTATTCGACGGCCGTCGCCGACGTGCTGACCCAGCAGAACATGCCGGACTGGGAGCGCGAGGAACGCATCGCCGAACTGGCGCAGCAATACAGCCACGCCCTGAATACCGATCCGGACGTGCTGCATCAGATGAGCGTCGCGCTCGCCCGCGAAGAAGGCGGCGACGGCGTGATGGCCGAGATCGTCGAATTGCGCGCCAATGCGGATGCGATCGCACGCGAAGCGCTCAATCCGGAAGCGCGCCTCGCGGCGGGCGTGGGAGACCTGCGCGGCCTGCCCGACGGCAGCCCGCTCGCGCCGGCGCTGGCACTGGCCGCGGAAACGGTATTGGCGGCGCTCGGTTTTGCGCGCACCGTCGTGTTCGTCAAGCACAGTAACGGGACGTTCAAGGCGCGTCTCGGGCTCGGTCCGAAGATCGACGCGGCAATGCCGAAGCTGTCGTTCAACACCGCGTTCGAACCCGATGTGTTTCATCTGGCGATCGCGAACTCGGTCGGCATCTTCATTGAGAACGCGCGCGACCCGAAGATGGTGGCGCGATTACCGGAATGGTTCCGGCGCTCGTTCGACGATGCCCGCGCCTTCGTGCTATTGCCGGTCGTCGACGAAACGGATCAGACAGTGGCGTTGCTATACGGCGACTGGTCGCACACTCACGAGCCTCGACGAATATCGCAGAAGGAAATGAGCGCGTTGAATGAGCTGGCAAGGGAGTTAGGACGTTTTTTCGGCCTGGGGCAGATGCAGGAAATGGAGACGATGTGAAGACGTGGCGTGATCGTTGATCACGTTGCTTCACTCTCACCTGTTTTGTATTTGCCCTAAGTCGCGATGTTCAGCGGTCCAGATGTGCGGAAGCCGGCATGCACAGCATGCCGGCTTCTGATTCAAACCTGGACCCTGCTGCCCTCCTCAATCCTCGATCCGCTCCAGCCCCTCGGCGCTGTGATCCGCAACACCCGCCCAGGCCCCCGCCGCCAACCCAAGCTGCGCGATCTCTTCCACCGTCAACGGTTGCAAACGCGCGCACAAGGCTTCGATCTCCTCCCACGCGCCGCGCTCCAGTGCTTCAACCGCGGTCAGCAGCAAACCCAGCACGCCCTGCCGATGCAGGATGCCCGCCTGAATCGGCCGCGACAGCGTCAACACATTCAGCGTGCTTTCGAGCGAGCCGCCGAACACCGCGTCGACAAACGAAAACACGCCGGTCAGAAACGCCGCATCGGCTTCGTCGCGCCCGGCTTCAGGCAAACGTTCAATCGCCAGTTCCATGAAACGCGCCCGGGTCGCTGCCAGTTGCAGCAGAGGATCGTCCTCGAGCGCAACCTTGCGGCCGTCCGCATACAACAGCAATTGGGTCCAGCGTGCGATCCGGTTCGTGCCGGTCGCGTTGATCGCTTCGCGCAGCGTCGTGACCTTGTGGCCAACTGCGAGACCGCTCGAATTCGCAAGCTTCATCAGGTGCATCACCAGCACCGGATTCAGCTTGAGTTCGGCTTCGAGTTGCGCGACGGTCGGGTCGCCTGATAGTAGCTGCAGCAGATTCAGCAAGGCATGCCGCGGCGCACTGACGCGTCGCGTCGTGGAAGTCTGCGCACGCGCAAAGAAGTAGCCCTGGAAACGATCGAAACCGAGACCGTGCGCCGCTTCAAAATCGGCCTGCGCATCGAGACCCAGCGCGATCAACAGCTTGCCTGCGGACTTCAGCACGCTCGTCAATTTGGGCAACAGCGCTGGCGACGCGTGCGTGAAATCGATCTTGACGACCTCCGCGTAAGGCAGCAGTTTCGCAAACGTTTCATCGGGTTGCGTCACTTCGTCGAGTACGAAGCGATAGCGCCGCCCGTGCAACTGGACGATGCGCGCAATCAGCGCGTCGTCCACGTGCATCGAGGGCGACAATTCAAACATGAAGCGCTCAGCGGGCAGGTGCAGGATCGAATCGTCGAACAGCATCTCGCGGCTTACATCCACGTAAGCCGGATGCCCGGTGAGCGCACTGCGCACATTGCTATGGAGCAGACCGTGAAGCACGGCGCGCGCCACCAGTTGCGCCGGCTCGGGTGCACGGCCCGGCAAGTCACCGGTATCCGCGGCCGGATCAGCGCCATGCGCTGCCGCGTCGGATTCGACGGCCGCGGGCGCATCCGGTGCACGGACTTTGATTTCATATCCGCACAGCATGCCGTCACGATTCAGAATCGGCTGACGCGCGAAGCTGGCATTGAGTTGCGCATCGTCCGAAGCCCTCGACTGCTTCGGATTCTCGATTGCGATGGTGGTCATTCTGCTCCCCCGCTAAGCGCCGCCCTGGCGCTTCCTGCTGTATTTTGGTTTTCGCTGCACCAATGGCGCACATCCAAGGCCTGAGGCCCGTTGCGTGTGCGGTGCGCCCGGCGATTTTAGCGCAGGCCACCGCGCGCGGACATGTCAACGCCGCAATATCTCGAAATAATTGGCAACCGGTCTCGCTGAAGAGAAGGAAAGAATCGACGATACTCTTGTGCAGTGCAAAAGCGCTCCATCAACTGCACCACTTAGCCGCAATCCAGCCTTTAACCACCAAGGAAAATCATGGACGTCAAAAGCGTGCTGTCAAATGCCTTCGCGATGCCGATCACGAGCCCGGCGTTTCCGATGGGTCCGTATCGTTTCGTCGACCGGGAATTCCTGATCATCACTTACCGCACCGATCCGGACAAGCTGCGCGCCGTGGTGCCGGAGCCGCTCCAGATCGGCGAGCCGCTCGTACATTACGAATTCATTCGCATGCCGGATTCGACCGGCTTCGGCGACTACACGGAAAGCGGCCAGGTGATCCCGGTGTCGTACAACGGCGTGGCAGGCGGCTACACGCTGGCGATGTATCTGGACGACCATCCGCCGATCGCCGGCGGCCGCGAACTGTGGGGCTTTCCGAAGAAGCTCGCCTCGCCGGTGCTGCAAGTCCATACCGACACGCTCCTCGGCACGCTCGATTACGGCCCCGTGCGTATCGCCACGGGCACGATGGGTTACAAGCATCGGCAACTGGATCTCGCGCAGCAACAGAAGCGTCTGGAGACGCCGAACTTCCTGCTGAAAGTCATTCCGCACG
Organism: Paraburkholderia fungorum; assembly: GCF_046026025.1. Lineage (GTDB taxonomy): Bacteria > Pseudomonadota > Gammaproteobacteria > Burkholderiales > Burkholderiaceae > Paraburkholderia > Paraburkholderia fungorum_E. The sequence goes on from NZ_JAQQFL010000014.1 coordinate 9,311, forward strand.
TGGACGGCACGCCGCGCATTTGCGAACTGGTGCGCTACTACCTGCAAGACATCACCCTGAAAGGCGCATGGACGGGTCCCGCCTCGCTCGAACTGGCACACCATGCGCTCGCGCCGGTCGCGGAATTGCCGGTGCTGGAAATCGTCGAGGCGCGGCATATTCTTGCCGATCTGACGCTAGGACTCGGTGAAGTGGTGTTCGACTATCTCGCTCAGCCTGAAGCGAACGTTCGCTGACCGACTTGTCACGGTGCGGCGTGCGCGATATGCACAATGTGCATCAAGCGCCTGAAACGCACGGCACCCTGCACCCGACGCGCGTCAGGCAGGCGGCGCATTAAACGCCGCCTCAAAAGACAACCGGCCGCATCAAGCGGCCGGTTGTTTCAAGCAAAGCCATTCAGGCAAAACGCACAACGCCTTACTTCAACACCACCTTCACGTCGAAGTACTTGGCGGCGAAGCGGTCGATCGTGCCGTCGGCCTTCAGTTCCTTGAGCGCCTGGTTCAACGCGTCCTTCAACGCCTTGTCACCCTTGCGGACACCGAAACCCACGCCCGCGCCGAGCAGCTTCTCGTCGGTGACGGCCGGACCGGCGAATTCGAAGCCCGCGCCTTGCGGCTTCTTCAGGAAGCCCTTCGAAGCGGCTTCCGCGTCCTGGAATGCGGCGTCCAGACGACCCGAGGCGAGGTCGGCGTAGATCTGGTCCTGCGTCTGATACGGCACGACGTCCACACCCGCCGGCGCCCAGCGCGCCTTCGCATAGGTTTCCTGAATCGTGCCCTGCAGCACGCCAACGTGCTTACCCTTGAGCGAGGCCGGCGTAGGCAGCAGACCGCTGCCCTTCTTCGCGATCATCTGATTGGGGATGGTGTAAATCGGATCAGTGAAATCGATGGCCTGGCGGCGCTGTTCCGTGATCGTCATGTCCGAGTTGATCGCGTTGAATTTACGCGCTTCCAATGCCGGAATCAGGCCGTCGAACGAATTCTCGACCCACACGCACTTGGCCTTCAGCTTCGCACACACGGCATTGCCGATGTCGATATCGAAACCTTGCAGCTCGCCCGACGGCGACTTCGATTCGAACGGCGCATACGACGCCTCGACGCCGAAGCGCACTTCCTTGATATCCGCCGCGGATGCGACGCCTGCCGTTACCGTTGCCGTCGCGAACAGCGCGAGCGCAGCCATGTTTCGCCAATTGATCTTCATTACGGGTGTTCCTCTACGGTATTGAATAAGACGGAGCCGAATCCGGGCCAGCATGATTGCCGCGCCAAAAATGCGATTCAAACTCCGGCGGCCGCAGTGGTGCAGCGCAACAGCCGCGAGGGCGGGATTGTACAGACTTCCCAATGCACGCCTGGCGGGCGCGACGGCGCGCGCCTCGTTTGATGAAGCCGGTACGGCGCGCACAAAGGCGCAATTAGGTGTCGCGCTCAGGCAAAAAAATATCCGCCGGATTGACGTCAGACCGCTCCGTCACCGGCCGCGAAATCATCACCGAGCCGCCGCGACAGATGCGTATAGACCGCCGCGACATGCGGCAAATGGCGCGATTCCGGATGGGCGAGCACCCAGACCTGCGATTCGGCTTCGTCGAGTGGCGGCGTCAATTGCACGAGATCGTCCCGGCCGCGCGCGAGGAAGGTCGGGAAGATGCCAACGCCAAAGCCGCGCGCCACCATCTCGAACACCGCCATCACGCTATTGGTTCGGTAACGCGGCTCGACTGTCGGGCAATGACGCTTGCGCCACAGCACCGAAGGGTGATCGCCGAGCGAGCTGTCCGGTGCCGCCCAATCGCAGCGCGACAGCGCATCGGCGTCGCTCGCGTGAATACCGCTACTCTTCGCGGCAAACACCGCGATGCGCAGCGGGCCGACATGCTTGCCCACCAGATGATCCGGCGCGCGGCGCGTGGCACGCACGGCAATGTCGGCGTCGCGTTTGGTCAGGCTCGCCAGGCTGTTGGTCGCCGTCAATTCGAACGACAACGCGGGGTGCAGTGCCGCGAAATCATGCAGCGCGGGTAGCACGAGGCCATAGAGCACGGTATCCGTGGTCGTCACATGAACACTGCCGGATACGCGATCGCTGCTCGCCTGAACGGTTGAGCGCGCTGCCGCGAGTTCGCTTTCGATGCGCTCGGCATGGCGCGCCAGTTGCGCGCCGAGCGGTGTCGCGCGATAACCGCTGCGCGAGCGCTCGAACAGACGCTGGCCCAGCCCGCGTTCGATCCGCTGCACGGAGCGAAAAATCGTCGACGCGTCGATGCCCAGACGCAGGGCCGCTTCCGCCAGCGTGCCGGCGCGCACCAGCGCGAGAATGGTCTGGGTATCCGCCGAAGTCAGTTCGTATTGCGTTTTTGCACGCATGGTTTGGCAAGCCGCCTGTTTATTCTGAATGCGATCCGGGCTACTTTTACCACATCGACTTGTCGGCCGACGAGCCTCGCCACCGGCGTCTGCCGGACCTTCACTCCTGTTTTATTTGCGGTGACACCATGAAACTCTACTATTCGCCGGGCGCCTGCTCGCTGGCCGTTCACATTGCATTGCGCGAAGCCGGGCTCGACTTCGAAACCGTCAAGGTCAACCTGCAAACGCACAAGCTCGCCAACGGCGACGACTACTACGCGATCTCGCCGCGCGGCTATGTGCCCCTCGTCGAATTCGCCGACGGCTCACGCCACACTGAAGGCGCCGCGCTGCTGCAGCACATCGCCGATCTCGCGCCGGAGCGCGCCCTATTGCCGGCCGCCGGGTCGCCGCAACGGCTCGCGGCGCTCGGATGGCTCACCTATATCAGCACGGAGTTGCACAAGACGTTCAGCCCGTGGCTGTGGCATCAGGAGACCGCCGAATCGACCAAGGCCGAATGCCGCGCGAAGCTCGCCACCCGGTTCAGCGAACTCGAGCGCGTGCTCACGGAACGCGACTATCTGGGCGGACAGTATTCCGTCGCCGATGCGTACGCGTTCACGGTGTTGAGCTGGGCGGGAATGCTGTCGATCGATCTGGGTGCATATCCGCATCTGAACGCGTATCTGGCGCGCGTCGCGGCACGGCCGAAGGTGCGTGAGGCGATGGTAGCGGAAGGGTTGGTGAAGGCGAACGCGGCCTAAACGGCCCGCCGTGCGCGTGGGATGAAACGTTGGGCGCCTTCGGTGCACGACGTTTCACCCACGGTGCGGTGTCAGACCAGGCTGGACAACGTCTCCTGCGTCGTCTCGACCACCATCAGGCCGGCGCGCAAGCCCGGCTTGACCGTCGCGTTCGGAAACACGATGCGCTCTTCTTCGCGGCTCACGACATAGCGATAATCGCCGTCGCAGGCGAGCACCGTACCCTTCACGAACGGCGTGAAATTCGGCACGTCAGTTGCAACCCGCAATTCGAACGCATCGCTTTGTTTGGTGATCTGATCGATCACCGTAAAAGCACGCGGCAGTGTGGCATTCGCATGAATGCCTGTTCCGTCGGCGCCATTGATACCGTCGATACCGGCCAGAAGCTGACGCAGCGCTTGATCCGCGCCGGCAAAACGCGTCAGATCGTTCTCACCGAACGGACGCACCTTGCCGAGTTCCAGCGTACACGCCTCAGCGCCGCACGCCTGCGCGGTGAAGTGCGAATACGTATTGCCCTTGGCCGTATGCAGCAGCACCGCGCTGATGCGTGCCTCGCCGAGCCACTCGAACATCGCGCGCGAAAAAGGCATGCCGGTATGCGGCAGCAGCGCAAACTGCTCGAATGCCGATGCGCGAATCGCCGTATGCATGTCGATATGCCAGCGCGCGCCGCGCGCGGCCGGAGCCTCGGCGAAGAATTGCGTCGCCGCGCGTTCCAGTGCCGCCGCGCGCGGCGCTTCGTGGCTGTGCGGCAGTTGCGCGTGACGTCCGCTGAAGAGGCGATTCAGATCGTCGTCGCGATACCGGCACGCATCGCGCATGGCGTCGACGTTGCCGAGAATCACCAGCAGACGGCAGGTCAGCGCGGCGCTGCCTTGCGCGATATCGCGCACGAGATACGAAAGCAGCTCGATCGGCGCGGTCTCGTCGCCATGCACGCCGGCGGAAGCGAGCACACTGCGCGCGCCCTTCTCCAGCACCGTGGGCTCGAGTTGCAGAACGCCGTCGTCGAGCCACGACCAGCGCACGGCGCCGCCGGCGCATACGCCCTGCGTTTCCAGCGCGCCGGGCCGTGTCCCTGCCAAGGTATAGGCCAGGAAATCGTCGAGCATCGAAACCCGCATGCCGTGCTCAGCGCTGGAAGTCATACAGCGAACCCAGACCGAGAATCTGCGTCAGTTCGTCGAGCGCGGTGCGCGATTCGGCGAGCAGTTGCGGATCGGTCAGATCAGACGGTGCGAGACGATCGCGGTAATGCTTTTCGATCCATGTGTCGAGGCTGCCGAACAGCTTGTCATTGATCCATACGCCAGGTGTCACCGCCGCGCGCTCCGCATCGTTCAGCACCACGCGCAAACGCAAACACGCCGGACCGCCACCGTTCTTCATGCTTTCGCGCAGATCGAACACGAGCACGTCGTCGATCGGACCGGTGTGCGAGGTCAGATCGTCCAGATAGGCAGCGACACGCGCGTTCTCGCGGCATTCCTGCGGCACCACCAGCACCTGCTTGCCGTCCGGGCGCGTCAGCAACTGGCTGTTGAACAGGTACGACGTGACGGCATCCGACACGCTCACTTGCGCGTCGGGCACTTCGATCACGTTGAACCCGGCTTTCAGGCCGGAGAGCTTCGTGCGCAGTTCGTCGTACACCGCGTTCTGCTCGACAAACGCGAGCTGATGGCAGAACAGCGTAGTGCGATTGCCGACCGCGATCACGTCGTTATGGAACACACCGGCGTCGATCACGTCGGGGTTCTGCTGGGCATACACCGTGGCCGATTCTTCCAGACCGTGACGATGCGCGACCGCGCGGCTCGCCTCGAAGGTCTGACGGGCGGGAAAACGCTTCGGCTCCGGTCCCCGGCGATATTCGCTGCGGCCGTACACGAAGAATTCGACACCGCGTGCGTCGTATTCCGCGCAAAAACGCGTATGGTTCGCCGCGCCTTCGTCGCCGAGCGCCGGTGTGCCGGGCAGCGCTTCATGCACCGCGAAACGATCGGCGTCGCTGAACATCGCGCGCAAGGTGCGGCGGGTGGATTGATGCTCGATCGCGCGATGCAACTTGCTGCACAGATTGGCCGGCGTGAAATGCACGCGGCCGTCGTGTGTATCGGCGGAAGGACTCACCGTTGCCGCGTTCGCGGTCCACATCGCCGAAGCCGAACTCGCCGCGGCCAGCAACTCGGGCGCGTCTTTGGCCACACGTGCGATCACTGTCGCGTCGTCGCCCGAAAAACCCAGTTCGCGCAAGAGACGCATCGAAGGACGCTCCTGCGGCGGCAACACGCCTTGATGAAAGCCGAGATCGGCCAACTGCTTCATCTTGCGCAGACCCTGCTTCGCGGCCGCCTTCGGATTCGCAATCGACTTCTCGTTGTTCTGCGACGCGACGTTGCCGAACGAGAGCCCCGCGTAATTGTGGGTCGGGCCGACGAGACCGTCGAAATTGGCTTCAGTGGCTTGCATCGTCGATCCTTAGAATTGAAGGCCCGGCGAGACGCTCGCGGGCATTTGCAGTTGCGCGCTTTCGACGGAGGCCATCGGATACGCGCAGTAGTCGGCGGCATAGAACGCGCTCGGCCGGTGATTGCCCGAACGCCCCGGGCCACCGAATGGCGCGCCCGACGATGCGCCGTTAGTCGGACGGTTCCAGTTGACGATGCCCGCACGGATCGTGCGCTGGAAATGCGTCCACAGCGCTTCGTCGTCGGCGAGCAGGCCGGCGGACAGGCCGAACTCGGTGTCGTTGGCTTTGTCGAGCGCTTCGTCAAACGTGCTGTAGCGGATGATCTGCGCCAGCGGTCCGAAATGCTCTTCGTCCGGCAGGTCCTTCACGTTTGTGACGTCGAGAATCGCGGGCGTGACGAAACCGAGTTCCGGATCGCGCTGCTCCATCTTTAGCAATGCCTTTGCACCGTCGGCCAGCAGACGCTCCTGTGCCGCCACCAGACGCGCAGCCGCCCGCGCGGAAATCACCGCACCCATGAACGGCTGCGGCTCGGCGTTGTATTCGCCGACGCTGATGCGCGACGTGACTTCGGTGAGGCGTGCCACAAAGCGGTCACCGAACGCGTCGTTCGGCACGAAAATACGGCGCGCGCACGTGCAACGCTGCCCTGCCGAGAGAAACGCCGACTGAATCGTGTGATGCACGGCCGCGTCAATATCCGCCACCGGTCCGATCACGAGCGGATTGTTGCCGCCCATCTCCAGCGCGAGGACGATCTCCGGACGGCCGCCAAACTGCTTGTGCAGCAATGTTCCGGTATCCGAACTACCCGTGAAGAACAGGCCGTCGATCTGCCGATGATTGGCAAGCGCAATGCCGGTCTCTTTCTCGCCTTGCACAAGGTTCATCACGCCGGCAGGCAAACCCGCATCGCGCCAGGTCTGCACCGTGAGCGCCGCCACGCCCGGCGCAAGCTCGGACGGCTTGAAGACCACTGCATTACCCGCAATCAACGCCGGCACGATATGCCCGTTCGGCAGATGCCCCGGGAAGTTATACGGCCCGAACACCGCGACCACGCCATGCGGACGATGCCGCAGCACGGCGGTGCCGTCGGCCATCGGCGAACGCTTTTCGCCGGTGCGCTCGTTATAGGCCTGAATCGAAATCTCGACCTTCGCCGCCATCGAAGCCGCCTCCGTGCGCGCTTCCCACAGCGGCTTGCCCGTCTCGCGGCCGATCGCTTCGGCCAGCGCTTCCTTGCGTTCCGTCACGAGCGCAGCAAAGCGGCGCACCACGCCGCAACGCTCGTCGAGGCTCAAGGCCGACCACGCCGCGAACGCACGGCGTGCGCTACGCACAGCGCGATCGACGTCGTCGGCCGACGCGCTGTTGCCTTCCCAAACCGTCGCGCCCGTACCCGGGTTGCGCGATGCGAATGCGGGTCCTGTGCCGGCGGCCCATTCGCCGTCGATGAAAAGCTCACTCATGATCATCCTTGTTTGTGTTTCAGCGGCAGCACCCGTACCGGGTCGCCTGCCTTGACGTCGAGCGCGGCCGCTTCGGCGGCGCTCATGCGGAACACGCCGTCTTGCGGCACGCCCGCTGCCACGCCCACGCGAAAATCGCCCAGCGACGTATTCGATACCATTGAACGTGGCGCATTCTGCGACGCGCCGGCCGGCATATTGGCGATCTCGACCGGCACCACCACGCTTTCGCGCACAGTGTGCAAGTCGGCGATATGGCATTCGAGCACCGGGCCCGCATCGAAGATATCGACGTGATTCTCGTAGCGCAGCCCTTCGGATTCGAGCATGCGGCGCGCCGGAATCGTGTCGTTATGCGTGAGGCCGACGCATTCCTGCGCTTCCTCCGGCAGCAACTCGACATACACCGGATAACGTGGCATCAACTCGGCGAGAAACGCCTTGCGCCCATGCGAACTCAGATAATCCGCCGCGTTGAAATCGATCTGGTAGAAATGCGAACCCACCGCGCGCCAGAACGGCGAGGTGCCGTTCGCATCGAAGTGGCCGCGCAATTCCGCGCACAACCGCTGCGGAAAGCGCTCGCGGAACTGCGCGAGAAACATGAAGCGCGAACGCGACAGCAAACCGCCGACGCCGCTCGTGCGATAACGCGGGCTCAGGAACAGCGAACACACTTCGGCGTAACCCGTCAGGTCATGCGAAATGTTCAGCGCGCGCATGCGCGTCCAGATGCCGAGGTCCTGGCTCGCGTGCACGACCGTGCTCACGCGGTAGTTGTAGAACGGTTGCTGGAGGCCGACCGAGGTTTCGATCCCGCATACGCCGGCCACGTCGCCGGTATCGGTATCTTCCATCACGAAGAAATAGCCGGCTTCGTGCGCCTCGGCCTTGTCTTCCATCGTGCGCCGCGCCCGTTCGACGCGCGCCGCGAGGGCATCGCGATCCGGCTTGAAGGTGGTGAGACCGGGGCCGGTCTCCTGCGCGAGCCGCATGAGCGCGTCCACATCGCCTCGTTGCACAACGCGAACAACGATCATTGTGCGTCTCCCGAAAATACTTCCTGATGCGGCTGATGCAGCGGCACGCAGCGTACCGTGTCGCCCTCCTGCACGCCGAGCGCGGCTCGCGCCGCATGCGACAGCGAGGCACCGCTTGTCTGATCGCCCGGCAAGGTATCGAGCACGCAGCGGAACTCACCGTCCGCGCCGTTATGCGCGATCAGATGCGTCGAGCCGCCGGCCGCCGCGCCGGCTTCCCGCACCACACGGGTTTCATTTCGCGTCACGCAAGCGCTGCGATCCACCTGCGCGGTCAGTACCGGACCCGCATCGAAGATATCGATGAAACGATCCGTCTCGAAGCCCTCTTCGAGGTGAATCTCATACGCGAGCAAGGCCTTCGAGTCCGGCTCGCCGAGCACACGCTGGGCCGCCTCCGGCAGCAACGGCACGTAGATCGGATAGGTCGGCATCACCTCGGCGATAAAGGTACGGCTGCGGCCGCCCGATTCGATTTCGATGTCGGCGAAATTGCGACCGAAGAACTTGCGCCCCACCGCTTCCCAGAACGGCGACACGCCTGAGTCGTCGGTCACGCCGAGCAACAGCGAGAACACTTCCGGCGTGAAGCGTTTGCGATTGGCGGCGATATACATCATGCGCGAGCGCGACATCAGATGCGCGGCCGCGTCGCCACGCAGCGACGGGGCGATATAAAAGCCCGCCAGCCGGCTCTTGCCCGTCAATTCGTGCGACATGGTCAGCGCGTGAATCTTGCGATTCACGTGTAACTCGCGCGACGCATGAATCAGCGCGTCGTTGCGAAACGCGTAGAACGGGTCCGAATAACCGGCCGCGGCGACAATGCTCGCCGTGCCCATCAGCTTGCCGCTCTGCGCATCTTCGAGCACGAACAGATAGAACTCCTCGCCCGGAAAATCGACGTCCGCGCGAAACGAGTCTTCCGACAACGCGACGCGCGCTTCCAGCGCATGCCGGTCGTGCGGCAGCGAATGCAGCACAGGTTGCGCGGTGCGCGCCATGTGTTCGAGCGCGTCGAGATCGGCGAGGCGGCCGGGGCGTACGAAGAGCATCATCGTTCCTGTTGAATGTGACGCATGATTCAGTGCTTTAGCGCGGTGCCGTGGTTCACTTCGACGCCGCTTCAGTCTTGGCGCCGACGATCTCTTCGATGGCCTTTGCCAGACGCGCGAAGCCTTCATACATATCGTCGAGCGGCATGACCAGCGAGGGCACGAAACGCAGCACGTCCGGACCGGCCATCAGCATGATCACGCCGTGCTGACCCGCTGCCGTGACGAAATCTTTCGCGCGGCCCTTGAATGCGTCAGTCAATTCAGCACCGATCAATAGACCCTTGCCGCGCACTTCCTTGAACAGACCAAAGCGGTCGTTCAGCTTCGCGAGTTGACCCTTCAATGCTTCGCTGCGGGTACGCACACCTTCGAGCACCTTCGGATCGCTGATCAGCTCGACCACCTTCTCCGCGATCGCCGCGCCCAGCGGATTGCCGCCGTAAGTCGTGCCATGCACGCCGACCTTGAAGTACGCCGCCAGTTCGTTGGTGGTCAGCATCGCGCCGATCGGGAAACCGTTGCCGAGCGCCTTCGCGGTGGTCAGGATGTCCGGCGTCACGCCCGTGTCCTGGTACGCGTAGAAATAGCCGCTGCGGCCCACCCCCGTTTGTACCTCGTCAAAAATCAGCAGTGCGCCGTGCTGATCGCAGGCTTCGCGCAGCGCTTTCAGGAATGCCGGATCGGCCGGGATCACACCGCCCTCGCCCTGGATCGGCTCGACGATCACCGCGCAGGTTTGCGCGCCGATTGCCTGCTTCGCCGCTTCGATATCGTTGTACGGCAGATGCGTGATGCCGGCCGGCACCGGGCCGAAGCCCTCCGAATACTTCGGTTGACCGCCAACGCTCACGGTGAAAAACGTGCGGCCATGGAACGACTGCGTAAACGAGATGATTTCGGCCTTGTCGGCGCCGTGACGATCGAACGCGACGCGGCGTGCCAGTTTCAGGGCCGCTTCGTTCGCTTCCGCGCCCGAGTTGGCGAAGAACGCGCGGTCGGCGAAGGTCAGGTCTTCGAGACGTTTGGCCAGACGCAGCACCGGCTCATTGGTGTAGCCATTGCCGATGTGCCACAGCTTGCCGCCCTGCTCATGCAGGACTTTCAGCAGTTCAGGATGCGCATGACCGAGCGCGGTGACGGCAATCCCGCCGGCGAAGTCGATATAGTCGCGGCCTTGCGTATCCCAGACGCGCGAGCCAAGACCGCGATCCGGCACGAACGCGGCGGGCGAAAACACCGGCACCATCACTTCGTCGAAGGTCTGGCGTGTCACAGTCAGGTCGTTCATGGCAAATCCTCGTTACAGGTGAGAGGTAATACACGTAGTGTAGGAAACCGCGGGCGATACGTCTTGCGCATACGCGACGCTTTCTATGGGCTTCCGGGCGGATCGCTCGCGCGTGGGCCGCAAATTCCGCGCTTTCCGCATGCCCTTTGTGGGTACTTCATGGGCGCTTCATGGGCGCCTCATGTGTGTTTCGTGTGCGTTTCGCGCACTTCCCGGCGTGCCTAGTCCGCCTCGCCAGGCCGTTCGATCAGCGCGGCAGGTCGCGGCTCACTGGCCGCGGCGCCGCTCGCGCCGGTCTGTTTGTCGATCCAGTTACGACGGTCCTCGCGCGGTGTGACACCAAAGCGTTCGCGGTAAGCATTCGAAAAGTGCGCCGCCGACGAAAACCCGCAAGCCAGGCTGATCTGCACCACCGATTTACTGGTGCGCTGCAATTGCGTGCGCGCTTTCGAAAGCCGCAGGCCCAGGTAGTATTTGGACGGCATCGAGCCGAGATACTGGCGAAACAGTCGTTCCAGTTGACGCCGCGATACGCCGACGAGACCGGCGATGTCATCGGTGGTCAGCGGATCTTCGATATTCGCTTCCATCAGCATCAACGCATCGTTCAGGCGCGGATGCCGCTCGCCCGGCGCGGTCACGAACGGAATGCGCTGCCGCTCTTCGCCCGCGCGCAACACGCCGACGCCCAGCGTATCGGCAATCCGGTCCGCCAACTCCGGCCCATGATCGCGGCCGATCATGGCAAGCATGAAGTCGACCGTTGCCTGACCGCCCGCACAGGTGGCGCGATCACGGTCGATTTCGAAGATCTGCTGGGTGACGATCGAGCGCTCGAACTGCTCGGAGAACTGCTGATAGGTTTCCCAGTTGACGCTCACGCGATAACCGGACAACTGGCCCGCCATGGCGAGCCACCAGACCCCATGATGAATACCCGTGACGAGTGGCGTGCGCTGCCCGACCCGCGAAAGACTTGCGAGAAAGAGCCGATAGTCGGCGAATTGCTGAAACCGTTCGCTGACGATGATCAGCCAGTCGCACGTGATCGCATCGCCGAAGGCGGCATCGGCCGGCCATTGCGCGCCGCCCGACAAGGGCACCGCGCGGCCGTCCCACGAACACACCTGCACGCGGTAGAGCGCACGGCCGTCGATTTCATTGGCGAGATTAAGCGCGTCGACGATCGGCCCGACGCCCGACATCGACACCGGCGGCAAGGCGACGATGGCGACCTGCGTCGTGCGAGCCGGGTTGGACGTGCGAGCCATCACTGATCGGTAGAACACAAAACGCGCGAGCCGCGCGTTACTTCAGGCTGCCGGAGAGGAACTGCTTGAGCCGTTCGCTGCGCGGCGTGGTCAGCACTTCGGCCGGCAAGCCCTCTTCTTCGGTGCGGCCCTGATGCAGGAACATCACATGGTTCGACACGTTGCGCGCGAAACCCATTTCGTGCGTGACGACGATCATGGTGCGGCCTTCTTCGGCGAGCTTCTGCATCACCTTCAGCACTTCGCCGACCAGTTCGGGGTCGAGCGCGGAGGTGGGCTCGTCGAACAGCATCACGTCAGGGTCCATGGCCAGCGCACGCGCAATCGCAACGCGCTGCTGCTGACCGCCCGACAGATGCGACGGATACTGTTTTTCCAGACGCGGCGCGAGGCCCACTTTCTCGAGATATTCGCGCGCCCGGTCTTCGGCTTCGCGACGCGGCAAACCGAGCACATGAATCGGCGCTTCGATAATATTCTCGAGCACATTCATATGCGCCCACAAGTTGAAGTGCTGGAACACCATCGCCAGTTTCGTGCGGATGCGTTGCAGCTGCTTGTGATCGGCCACTTCCAGATTGCCGGCGCGGTCGGCTTTGGTCTTGACCATTTCGCCGTCGACGACGATCTGCCCCGCGTTCGGCCGCTCCAGAAAATTGATGCAGCGCAGGAAGGTGCTCTTGCCCGATCCGCTCGCGCCGATGATGCTGATCACGTCGCCCTTGTTCGCGTTCAGCGAGACGCCCTTGAGCACTTCATTGTCGCCGTAGCGCTTGTGGATGTCCTGAACGGCGAGCTTGCAAGCTTCGGTTTGAGTCGTGTGGAGCAAGATGCTCTCCCTTTGAAAATACGGATCAAGCTACATGACGGCGCGAAACGCACGCGCCGCGCAATCGAAACACGCCTGCTCAGTGCGTACGCACCGCCAGGTAACCGAGCCAGTGACGTTCGGCGCGGCGGAACAGAGCCACCAGCGCGAACGACACCACAAGGTAGATCAGCGCCGCGAGGCCGAACGCATCGAACGACTGATAGGTGGCGGAATTCGCGTCGCGCGCCACCTTCAGGATGTCCGGCACCGTGGCCGTAAACGCGACCGTGGTGGCGTGCAGCATCAGGATCACTTCGTTACTGTACAACGGGAGCGCCCGGCGCAGCGCGGACGGTATCACAATGCGGCGGTACATCGTGAACCAGCTCATGCCGTAGGCACGGGCCGCTTCCACTTCGCCGTGCGACGTCGAGCGGATCGCGCCGGCGAAAATCTCGGTCGTGTACGCGCAGGTGTTCAATGCGAAGGCGAGAATCGCGCAGTGAAAACCGCTGCGGAAGAACGCGTCGAGCAACTCACGCGAGCGCACGAATTCCAGGCTGTACATGCCGGTGTAGATCAGCAGTAGCTGCACATACAACGGCGTGCCGCGAAACACGTAGGTATAGAGACGCACCGGCGTCGACAGCCAGCGTTTCTTCGATACGCGCGCGACCGCGAGCGGAATCGCCATGAAAAAGCCGATCCCGACCGACACCACCAGCAGCCACAAGGTGACGGCCAGACCTGACATACGCTGGCCGTCCCAGTAGAGGAACGCGCGCCAGAATTGATTGAGGATGTCGATCATGGTGTTAGAGCTCCGCGTGGCGCACGCCGATCGAATAGCGCTTTTCCAGCCAGATCAGCACGAGGTTCGACGCGGTGGTGATCGCCAGATAGATCAGCGCGGCGATCAGAATGAAGAAGAACATGTTGAAGGTGCTTTTGCCGGCGTCCTGGGCGGCCTTGACGACATCGGCGAGACCGATGATCGACACCAGCGCCGTGGCCTTGACCAGTACTTGCCAGTTGTTGCCGATGCCGGGCAACGCGAAGCGCATCATTTGCGGAAACAGGATGCGCGTGAACACCCGCGCGCCGCTCATGCCGTAGGCGCTGCCTGCTTCGAGCTGCCCGCGCGGCACCGCGAGAAATGCGCCGCGGAAGGTTTCGGTGAAGTACGCCCCGTAGATGAAACCGAGCGTCAGCACGCCGGCCACGAACGGATCGATATCGAATTGCGGCAGATTGAGCGCGTCGGTGAGATTGTTGACGGCGATCTGGATGCTGTAGAAGAGCAGCAGCATCAGCACGAGATCGGGCACCGAGCGGATCAGCGTCGTATAGCCGGTGGCGATTGCCCGCAGCGGGCGGTTGAACGAGAGTTTTGCCGCCGCGCCCGCGAGGCCGAGCAGCACGGAGGCGGCCAGCGACAGGACGGACAGCTCGATCGTCTGGATCGTGCCGGCCAGCAACACCGGACCAAAGCCGTAAAGGAACACGCGTGTCTCCATCCAGGTTTCATTGAGGATGTCATGGATGGGGGCGGGTCATGCCTGCCCGACTCATCCGGCATGGCGCGGAGTCTCGCAGGCGGAAATTAATTTCTCAAAGGAGACGGTGGGTTGTGCTGCGGCGCAGCAATTGGGTGTTTGGTGGGGCTGGGTGCCCGCAGGGCTTGGTTTTGTGGGGGATATGGTTTTGTAAGGTGCAATGCACGCGGTGAGCGCTGCCGCGATTTAGCAGGTTTTGAGTCGCTTTTTTGATAGGCAATAGGGTGGGTGGTTGCCTCCGGCGGGGGGTTTTTTGACGTTGTTGCCCGTTCCTGTTGCCTGTTGCCTGCGCGGCGCTTGTTCGTCTGTTTGCCTGCGGCGTTGGCCTTTCTCCTTGCCATGTTAGTGGTCTGTTTTGGCTGTGCTTTTATGGCTTTGGCCTCTCCTTGTTTTCTTAGTGGTCTATTAGCGTTGCCCCTGTGCGGGGCGGCACTCACTTCTCTTTGCCTGCCGCAAAGAGAAGTAAGCAAGAGAAAGCGGCTCACACCGCCAGCTCATAAGCGGGTCCCCCGCACAGCCACGGTAGTGGTACATCTGGAATCTGTGCTCTCGCGCACTTCGCGCTAGTGACATGGCGCTCATTCGCTCCCACTCCGCACTGCGTGCGTCGCGGATGGGTCTGCCAGGGAAACCAGGGGCTTCGGTTGGGTGTGGTCGGAGCCACCCCTCGCCGAATGAGGTGTGAACGCGAAAATATGGCAGGCGGTTTGTGAAATGCGCTTCGGCGCGCGCAGCGCCGCTGGAAAAATGAGTGCCTTGTCACTCACGCCAAATGTGCGAGAGCACCGATTCCAGATGCACCACTACCGTGGCTGTGCGGGGGACCCGCTTAAGAGTTAGCGGTTTGAGCCGCTTTCTCTTGCCTACTTCTCTTTGCGGCCGGCAAAGAGAAGTAGGTGCCGCCCCGCACAGGGGCAACGCTAATAGACCACTAATAAAGCAAGGAAAGGCCAACGCCGTAGGCAAACAGACAAAACAGACCACCAACACAGCAAGAAGAAAGGCCAAAGCCGCAGGCATACAACCAGGCGCCGCGAAGGCCCCCCAGCCTGGACAGGCAAAAAAAAACCTTCACCCCATCCCTAACCGAGCCCGAATCGCCGGCAACATAACCTCCACCGCCGCACGGCCCTCTTCAATCGCCGGCCCAGCCCGATGAAAATCAAAAATCCCCATCCCCCCGAGCCGCGGCTGAATCAGAATATCAGCCGGCTCGCCAGCAAGGCGACTCCGCGTAATCCGCACCTGCATGATATCGATACTCTGCGCAATCGAACTCAGCATCGAAGGCACACGCGCACTCGGCGCCGGCGGCACACGCACATCGTCGGAAACACGCCCTTCAGCAGGCGCCAGCCAGCGTGGCCAAGGCTTACCGTTACGCCGCAGTGACCCCGGCGGCGGCCCATCCGGGTCGAGCTCGGGCGTATCAACCACCGCACCGTCAAAATCGCGGCCATTCAGAATGTCGTTGTTCAGATCGACAGCAATCACGCAGTCCGCCCGCATGCCGCGTGCCACCGAAACCGGCACCGGATTGCTCAAGCCACCATCCACCAGCCACACGCCGTTGTGAAACACCGGCGTGAAAATCCCCGGAATCGCGATCGAAGCGCGCACGGCGTCGACCACGCTGCCGTCCTGCAACCAGCACTCGCGCCCCGAGTCGAGTTCGGTGGCCACCGCCGCGAACGGCATGTTCAACTGGGCAATCGAGCAACCATTGAATTTGTCCGCGAATAACTTGATCACCTTGCGCCCACCAAGCAATCCGCCCGACAACCGCAGATCGAGCAGCCGCACCACCGTCTGCCAGGTGAGCCGTGAAACCCACTCCTCCAGCCAGTCGAGGTCGCCATTCGCGTAGATCGCACCCACCAGCGCGCCGATCGACGTGCCGCACACCACATCCGGCTTGATGCCCGCATCGTGCAAGGCGCGAATCGCGCCGATATGCGCCCAGCCGCGTGCCGCCCCGCCCCCCAACACCAGCCCGATCCGGCTGTATCGACGTCGATGTATCATGTTGCCTGCCTTTTATCGGCTATCGCCCACGTATCACATCCGAGCGCGATGTCGTGTACACCTTCTGATATTGATCGAAGTGCACGTTAAAAATGCCCTCTTCGGTCACGCCCCCCTCGCGCCACTTCCAGCTCCATACGGTTTCCGGCTTGAGCGGAAACACAGCAACCTGACCCGGCTTGCCGAGCAGGCGCCGCACCTCGTCTTCGGTCATACCCACGCGAATCTTCGCGAAGTTGTCGGCGGTCAGCACCTGGGTGATCGCCTGCAATTTGCCGTCACGGTCGATGTCGACCATGTACGTGTTCAGCCCCTGCGGGCCACGCGGATATTCGAAACGCCTGGAGCCGTCGGTAAATGTACGCTCGGTCTCCGGTTTGCCCATCTGGTCGCGGACCTGCCCCTCGGTCGTGATCCCCGGCGTCATATTCTTGAGCAGTAATGCATCCGGCTTGACGGCGTTGAAGAAGTCTTTGAGTTTTTGCACGGCGCGATCGCTCTGTTGGTCGTCGCAACCGGTCAGTGCAACGCACGCGGCCAGCATGGCGACAATAAGCAGTTTCAGGCTCACAGCGAGTTTCCTGTACGGACGCGAAGCGGTAATTTCGCCCGCATCCCGTTATGTAGGGTCTACTACAGGATAACCGCGCACGGAAAAAACCGCGAGCGAGGGCGGCACGGGGGTCATGAACCGACGTGCGGTGCGATTTTTTGGCTGGGGGGCACGACCCGCGAAAACGGGCGCCACAAACAAAAAGGCGACGCTGTGCAAAGCGTCGCCAGAGTCGGTCGGTACGGCCGATGGGATTACGCGCGGGTCAGATGCGAAATCAAGCGCAGAGCCAGGCGCAAACATCAGAGCGGCCAGCGCGCCGCCTGAAGCGAAGCACCATGGACGGCGCGCAGCGGTCCGTTTCCGGGCGAAGCGGCGAGAGACCTTGGCCTCTAACCTTGCGCCATCGCCGGAATGGCAGACCGCTGCTTGTCTGGCCGCCCTGGTCCCTCGATAAGCCTTACAGGTGCAGCTAATCTAAACGGATTGGCGGATTTAGACGAGTGCGCGTTTACACCAAATCGGCAGATGATTTGCCCTGCACCGCGCCTTCGGTGCAGCGCCATTTGCACAGCGGTTGCGCGCCTGTTGTGTGCCGATTATGTGCCGATCGTGTATCGGTTATGTACCGGTTGTGCGCCGGTCGCCCAACCCTTTTCAAGCGCGAGCCCACGCAGCGAAACCCGCGCGCCCTGCCCCCTGCAGCACCGAATCGTTCTGTGGCGTATGGATCCGCGCGCACAGCACGTCGCGATAGTGACGCTCGAGCGGATTGTCACGACTCAGGCCGGGATTGCCGCTCGCCTCGAGCGCCAGTTGCACGGCCTCGATGGCCTGATTCGTCACCGTGTATTTGACGAGCGGTGCTTCGTCGAGCGTCACGCGTTCGGCATGCGCGCTTGTGTCGAGCAACACGCGATTGCTGAACAGCAGCGCGTCAATGCGACCGAGCGTCTGCTGGAACGCGGGCAGGCTCGCAAGCGGCGCGCCGAGATTGCCCGGTGTGCGCCCGGCGGCCCATTGCGCGAACCAGTCACGCGCGGCCCGCGCGACGCCGTCATACACCGCGGACAACAGCACGCTCATCCATGCAAAACCGAGCGGGTCGAGTCCGGCACTCGGCGCGCCGGGCAGATGAACGTCGACCGCATGACTGGCCGGCACGAGCACATTGTCGAACACGATTTCATGACTGCCCGTGGCGCGCATGCCGAGATGATTCCATTCGCTGCCGACGCGCACGCCGGGCGTATCGCGATGCACCAGCCACACGCCGACGCGCGGCGGTGTCTCGTCGCTGCGCGCCCATACCGCGAGCCAGGTGAGGCCAGGGCTGCCGGTCGAGTACAGCTTGCTGCCGTCGATGATCCAGCCGTCGGCGCTGCGCTTCGCGATAGTCGACGGCAGACCGCCGCGTGCCGGCGAACCCAGCTCGGGTTCGACGCGCAGTGAGTTGATCAGCGCGCCATCGCGCACCGCGTCATGCGCCACACGTTCACGCAGTTCCGCAGGCCAATGCGGATTGCCCTGCAAACGATGCTGAAACAGGTACTGCATCACCAGCACCAGCGCCGTGGACGGCTCGCCGCGCGCCACTGCACGCACCACCTTCAAGGCTTGCGGCAAGCCGGCACCCGCGCCGCCAAGCGACGCGGGCACCGTCAACGAGAGCAGATCGAGTTCGTGCAAGCGCGCCAGATTGGCGTGCGGAAATTCCGCCGTGCGGTCGTAATGAGCCGCGCTGACCGCGAACTCGCTTGTGAGCCGTGCGAGCACTGCGTCGAACGCAACGCTATCGAGCGGTGGATGACGGCGCGTCACCGCGCTTTCGGCAATCGGGGCATTCATACCAGGACTCCAGGAGAGCGCATCAGCATCAAGGCAGCGGGAAGCTGCGATCGAAACTCGTACGCACGTCGAGATGCGCGCGGATCACGTTGGCGGCTTCATACGTATCGGCAGTGCGCTGCTGGGCGGTGACGACGCTGTCGTCAATCGCGACCGGATGCACCTGGCCACGCTGATAGACGGTTTTCAGCACATCGGTCGGCAGGCCGGTGACTTTCGATTGCATCGCCGCCACTTCGTCGGGATGCGAAAGCGCCCAACGCTGGCCGATCGCCACGCGTCGCAGGAAGTCGGCAAGTTGCGGGCGTTTGTCCGCGATCGCGCGTTCGGTCGCGACCTGATAGCTGAGTCCTTCGGACAGGCCGACACCGTTCGCGATGATGCGATCGTGATCGCGCGCCTCGCCGAGTGCCGTGTACGGGTCCCACACCGACCATGCATCGACGCTGCCCGACGCCAGCGCCGCCTTCGCATCGGCGGGTGCGAGAAAGACGAACGAGACGTCGGTGAGCGGCACATTGGCCTTCTTCAGTGCAGCGAGCGCGAGATAGTGACCGATCGACCCGCGCGTGGTGGCGATGCGTTTGCCCTTCAGACTCGCCGCATCGTACAACGGCGATTGGGCGCCGACGACGATCGCCAGATCCAGCGGATTCGACCGGGTTGCCGCAACGGCCCGGACCCTGGCGCCGGCCGCGAGCGCGAACACCAGCGGTGCATCGCCCAGACCACCGACATCCACCGCGCCGGCATTCAGTGCTTCGCCGAGCGGTTGCGCCGCCGGAAAGTTGAACCACTCGATCTTGTACGGCAGCTCTTTCAACTGACCGGACGCCTCAAGAATGCCGCGCGTTTGCAGGGACTGGTCGCCGACTTTGAGCACCGGCAGATCCGCGGCATGAGACTGCGTTGCGCTAACGCTCGCGCACAGGGCGAAGATTGCCGCGCCGAGCGGTTTGGACACCGCGCGTTGCCAGACGGATAAGGTGGATACGGTGGATAAAGTGGACAAAGACGAGCGGGAAGTCAGCATAGCGGCGGTTGCGTCGGAGCATTCAGATGATGTGCCATCGACGATAAGGCACGCATCTGTATAAGACAAACGCATTATTCTGCTAAGCAAATATGCGAATTTTCTTGAGCGGCCACGCATGCGCGCGCATCGATACGGGTATCATCGAACGCACAAAACTCTGCCTCCATAGCGCACTCATTGAGCCACCGTTCACCATGAAGATCGACGAAATCGACGCATACGTCACCGTCATTCGCTGTCAGTCGTTGCAACAGGCGGCGCTGTCGCTCGGCCTCACGCAACCGGCGATCACGCGCCGCCTGCAGAACTTCGAGGAGGCGCTCGGCGTCGAACTGCTCGACCGCAACACGCGTCCGCTCAAGGCAACGGCAACAGGCCGCATCGTCTACGAACAATGCCGTGTAATCCAGCGCGAACTCGACGTGCTGCGCGAGATCGTCGCCACTGATACGCCGCCGGTCGGCACGCTGCGCCTCGGCGTCGCGCAGACGATTGCCGACATCGCGCTCACCGACGCGATGCGTGGTCTCAAGGCGGCCTATCCCGATCTGCAAGCACGGGCTTCGACCGGTTGGGGCAGCCAGCTACTGCAACGCGTCGAACAGGGCGAGCTCGACGCCGCCGCGATCCTGCTGCCGAGCAACAAGACTTTCGGCGAAACGTTGGCGGCGCGCTCGCTTGGCCGCGTCAAGCTGGCGGTGGTCGCGCGGAAAGGCACGTTGAAAAAGCACGCGCATACGCTGGCGGAATGTCAATCGATCGGGTGGGTGCTGAATCCGGATGGCTGCGGCTTTCGCGACGGACTGCAACGCGCGCTAACGGGCCTGGGGCTCGCGCTCAAGCTCAACCTGGAAACGCTCGGCACCGAACTGCAATTGCAACTGGTGGCCGACGGCAACGGCCTCGGACTCGTGCCGTTGCCGCTGCTGCAAGCGAGCGCTCACGCGGACGCGCTCGACATCGTCTCGATCAGCGACTTCAAGCCGCTCATCGATATCTGGCTCGTGCATCCGCGCGTGCTGGGTAAATTGCAACAGCCGGTCGAGCAGTTCGGCACCGCAATCGAACGGCAGTTCAAGGAAACGCGCGTGCAGCGCGCCGCCTAAGTTGGCACCTAAGTTAGCGCCTAAGTTCGCACCTAAGTCCGCGCCTCAGAGCACGCGAAAGCCATGCGTACCGTCGCGCCCAAGTTGAGCGACGAGCCCGTACTCCCATTCCAGATACGCGTTCATCGCTTCGTGCGCGTTATCGGTTCCCTCATACGGACGACGATAACGATCGATGCGCGGCGATGCCAGACGCGTCTCACCGCTCTCCACGGCGAGCCCCGCTTCGATCCACGCACTCGTGCCGCCGCTTAGCACCTGCACCGGCTTACCCGTCAACGCCGCCAGCTCAGGCGCGGCGAAGCGCGCAAGGAGACTGCTGCCGCACGTCACCACAAACCGTTGCGCATCGGGCAGCTTGCGCAGCGCCTGCGCGAGTTGCCCACGAATTGCGAACCACGCGCCCGGAATATGGCGCTTCACATAGTTGGCGCTGGTCGTGAAATCCAACACGACCGTGCCCGGCGACTGCAGAAGCGCAACGAGTCCGGCGGGCGTGATCTCATCGACTTCGGGCGGCGTGGGCGCATACCGCGCGGCGGGGGCCGGGCCTTTCTCCGCGAAGTCCGCGTTGTTCAAGCCGTCGACGACGTACACCTCGACGTTCATCTGCGCAAGCCACGACGCGGTCATGTTCGCGCGCACGCCGTCGTTGTCGGCGAGGATCACGCGCGCGCCGCGCACCGGCGCGAACATGTCGGTCTCCTGCACGAGTTGGCCGCCGGGCGCATTGCGAAAACCGGGCACGTGCCCCGCTTCGTATTCCTCCGGCGTACGCACGTCGAAACGGTAGACCGTGCGTACCGCTTCGTCGGCCCAGCGGCGCGCTTCGTCGCGCGAGGTGCGTGCCACCCTCGCCCGATCGGCT
This sequence comes from Paraburkholderia fungorum, assembly GCF_046026025.1. Lineage (GTDB taxonomy): Bacteria > Pseudomonadota > Gammaproteobacteria > Burkholderiales > Burkholderiaceae > Paraburkholderia > Paraburkholderia fungorum_E. Next base: position 30,852 of record NZ_JAQQFL010000014.1, read on the forward strand.
ACCGCGCGCGCGGAATCGGCGGCGGCGAGACGCTGCGTGTCGTCAACGATCGGGTCGAAGCGGCGCGTGCTGCCGTGCGCGAGCGCCTGGCCCGCGAGCGTCCAGCCGATGGTGCCATTGCGCAGCGCCGCGACCGGATTCGGCACGCCCGCATTGATCAGCGACTGCGCGCCGATGATGCTGCGCGTACGCCCCGCGCAGTTGACGACAATTCGCGTGGCGGGGTTCGGCGCGAGTTGCCGTGCGCGCAGCACCAGTTCCGCGCCCGGCACACTAACGCTGCCGGGAATATTCATGGTCTGGTATTCGTCGAAGCGGCGTGCGTCGAGCACCACCACATCGGCTTCATGATCGAGGAGCGCCAGCACCTGTGGCGCGCCAAGAGACGGCGTATGGCGTTCGCTTTCGACCAGTTCACCGAACGCCTTGCTCGGCACGTTGACGTCCTGGAACAATTCGCCGCCCGCCGCGCGCCAGCCTAGCAGCCCGCCGTCGAGCAGCGCGATGTCGGTATAACCCAGCTCGCTCAGACGGTTCGCGGCAGGTTCGGCGAGCCCTTCGCCGTCGTCGAACACGACGAGCGCCACGTCGCGGCGCGGCAAGCGCACCGGCGCGTCCAGTTCGAGTCGCGACAGCGGCAGATTGGCCGCGAACAGCGGATGACTGCGCGCGTGCGGATCTTCCTCGCGCACGTCGACGAGCGCGATTTCTTCGCGTTCGAGCAGTGCGCGGCGCACATCTTTGAATGATCGGATACGGAACTCTTTGGCGATACTCATGAGATCAGGGACTCCCTCGAAACATTCCAGATATTTGGCAACACGTCATTCGAGTAGCCGGAGATAAACGTTTTGCGCCCTCCGCCGGCAGGATAGACGGAGCGCGTCACCGCGCCAATGTTCCCACCGTACACGTGAATGCTGATCGACGTACGGTCGTGAAAAGCATTGCTCACCCGATGGATATCGCCAATGCGCGGCGACACGGCATCCACCGCCCCGGCTTCGAGGCGCTTTGCCGCCCCCGCTTCCTCCAACGCGCCGCCTGGCGTGACGCGAAATCCCTGAGCAATTTCCGCACCACGCAACACGCCGATCAAACCCCATACGGTGTGATCGTGCACCGGCGTCGACTGGCCCGGTCCCCATACAAAACTGACGACTGAAAAACGCTGCTGCGAATCGGCGTGCAGCAGGAATTGCTGATAACGCTCGGGATCGGGCCGCGCGAAGGCGTCGGGCAACCAGTCGTCATGGGCGATCAGTTCGCGCAACGCGGCACCGCCCGCGTCGAGCAGATGGGCTTCGGGCGCATGTTCATCGACGAGCGATGCAATCCGGCCGACGAACGCGCGCAGCCGGTCCGGCCTCAAGGTTTGAGTCATCGAATGATCAGAAGGTAGGTGGGTTTGATTCGATTAGGTTTGGGTACGTGCGGATATGTGCGGATATGTGCGGATACGTTCGGTCACGCACCGCGGGCGAGCGCGGCGTTGAAGGTGTCGGTCCACAACGGTGCAACGTCGACGTGCCGGTCGATGACCGCCGCACGCGCGAAGGTATCGGCAACCAGCTGCTCGCTCGCGATGTCCGCCGCCGTGACGCCGGTCACGCGGCGTGGCTGGCTCTGGTTGCGATACAGCGAGCGAATCGCCTCCTCGGGAACGCGCAACTCCGCGGACAACACCTTCGCATACGCATCCTGATGCTGGCCGAACCACGCGCAGGCGCGTTGCAGCCGTACCAGCAGATCCGCCGATGCGGCGCGCCGTTGCGGGTCGGCAAGCACCGACGGATGACCGTAATACAGGTAATTGCCGGACAGATAGCCGTTGGCGTTTTTCAGCACGCGCGCGCCCGCTTGCGAGATCGCCAGCGGCACGTTGTAACCGTAGATCGCCCAGGCATCGAGCGAACCGGCGTTGAACGCGGCGAAGCCGTCGCGCGGCGCGAGCGAGGTGGCCTGAATATCGTTGAACGAGAGCCCCGCCTCGTCGAGCATGCGCAGCAGGTAGTAATGCGTCGTGGTGGCGCGCAGATAGCCGACGCGTTTGCCCTTCAGATCGGCGATCGAGCGGACCGTGGAGCCCTTCGGGACCAGCACGACCTGATTGTTGACGTCGTCCTTGTAGACGGCGATCACACGCACCTGGGCGTTCTGCAGGCGCGCGAAGATCGGTGGAATCTCGCTGCCCGAGGCGATGTCGAGCGAGCCGCCGTTCATCGCCTCGACCATCGCGTTGCCGGACTGAAACTCGGACCAGTCGATGGTGTAAGGCGTGTTGGCGAGGCCCGCGGTTTTCAGCAGCGTGGCGTCGCCGCCTTTGTAGGTTGCGACGCGCAAACGGACCTTGCTGAGATCGACGTGCGGATCGGCTTTCTCGCCGGCGGCCGGCGCGGCTCCTGCAGCGGCGGTCGAAATCAGGCCTGTGCCGGCCGCGCCAAGCAACGCGGCCGCCGGCAGCGCGGACACGAACCGGCGGCGCCGGAGCGAAACCGGCGAATCGAAACGTTGGGTCATCGTGTGGGGCCGTTCAGGTGAGGACGTCAGGCTCGGCTTCGACCAGCCCTTCCAGCAGGCTCTGGAACGCAAATAGCGCGCCGCCCGGGCGGCCTACCTGCTCGTGCGTGAGCGTGGCGATGTCGTGCGGGATGGCCTGCGGCGTGCCGGCGGCTTCGGCGAGCAATTGCGCGTGGCAGGCGTTATCGAGCGCGATATACCACCAGGCCGCCGCCTCGACGCTCGGACCCGCCGTGAGGATGCCGTGATTCTTCAGGATCACCGCTTTTCGTTCGCCTAGCGCGGCGGCGATACGCGCGCCTTCATCGGTATCGAGCACGACGCCGCGGAAGTCGTCGAACAACGCGTGGTCCTGATAGAACGCGCACGAGTCCTGCGTGAGTGGATCCAGCGTGCGGCCGAGCGTCGACCAGGCCTTGCCGTACAGCGAATGCGTGTGCGCGGCGGCGACCACATCGGGGCGAGCCTCGTGAATCGCCGCGTGGATCGCGAAGGCGGCCTGATTCAACGGCCCCTCGCCGACCACGATCTCGCCTTCTGCATTCACCAGCAGCAGATCGGACACGCGGATGCGGCTGAAATGCTTGCCGAACGGATTGACCCAGAAGTGATCGGGCCACTCCGGGTCGCGCGCGGTGATATGGCCGGCGAGACCCTGATCGAAGCCATAGCGCGCGAACAGGCGGAACGCCACGGCGAGCCGTTCCTGCCGATAGCGCCGTTCCGCCGCGATGCTTTCACGCGGCGCGACGTCGTCGAACCAGAATTTGCGCAGCGGCGCGTGACGCTGGAGCGGCGCCGTATCCGGCGTGGTGTGCAGCCTGGGGGCGCTTTGCGGCGCCGGGGTGTTTTGCAGCGCGGCGGACAGATCGGTCATCGTGGCTCCGTTCAGGCGGCCACGCGCTCGACGCGCGCAATCCGTTCGCGGGTGGCCGGAATCAGTTCACGGCCGTAGTCGATTGCGTCTTCGAGCGGATCGAAGCCGCGCACGAGGAAAGTCGAGACGCCGAGCGCGTAATACTCCGCGAGCGTGTCGGCGACCTGCTCGGGCGTGCCCACCAGTGCGGTCGAATTCGAGCGGCCGCCGATTTCCTTGGCGACGCCGGTCCACAGACGTTCATCGACGCGATCCGATTCACCGGATGCCGCGAGCAAGCGCCGCGCGCCTTCGCTTTGCGCCGGGCCGCCGACGCCGAGCCCTTGCGCCGCGCGTAAGCGCTTCGTTTCTTCGAGGATGTGCTCTGCGCGTTCCCACGCGGCCGCCTCGGTCGCGGCAAGAATGGGCCGGAACGACACCGAGAAGCGCACCGTACGGCCGTGTTTGGCAGCTTCGGCTCGTACGCGGGCGACCTGTTCACGGACTTGCGCTTTCGATTCACCCCATAGCGCGTAGACGTCCGCGTGACGTCCGGCGATTTCGAGCGCGGGTGCCGACGCCCCGCCGAAGTACACGGGGATATGGGGTTGTTGCACCGGTTTCACTTCGGAGAAACCTTGTTCGAAGCGATAGTACTTACCGTTGTGATCGAAGGGTTTCGTCTCGGTCCAGATACGGCGCAGGATGTGCAGGTATTCGTCGGTGCGGGCGTAGCGTTCGTCATGCGACAGGTAGTCGCCATCGCGGCGTTGTTCGGCGTCGTCGCCACCGGAGATGAAGTGGACGGCGAGACGGCCGCCCGAGTAGTGATCGAGCGTTGCCAGTTGACGCGCGGCCAGCGTGGGCGCGACGAAGCCTGGGCGATGCGCGAGCATGAAGTGCACCTTGCTCGTGACGCTGGCCGCGTGGGCGACGGTGAGGAGCGCGTCGGGGCTTGTCGAATGATGCGGCACGAGAATGCGGTCGAAGCCCGCGGCTTCGTGGGCGCGGGCGAATTGTTCGACATAGCCGATGTCGACGACCGGACCTTGCGGTGCGTGGGTTTCAGACACCTTGCGGGTCTGGATCATGCCGATGAATTCTATGGACACGGTGTGTGTCTCCCTAGGTGGTGTTTTTTTGCCCGGCGGGGCTGGGGCTTTTTTTTGCTCCGTTCGAAGGGTTTAAGGTAGCAGCGCTACATGCGGTTGTTAAATATTGATCGGACATATCTATATCGGGTTTGCATGTAACGGGGGGAGTTTTGTTGCTGTGGCGGGGTTGGTGGTTGTTGGCCTGCGGCGTTGGCCTTTCCTTGCTTTGTTAATGGTCTATCTTGTCTGTGAGCCTACGGCGTTGGCCTTTCCTTGTTTTGTTAGTGGTCTATCTTGTCTGTGAGCCTACGGCGTTGGCCTTTCCTCGCTTTGTTAATGGTCTATTAGCGTTGCCCCTGTGCGGGGCGGCACTCACTTCTCTTTGCCTGCCGCAAAGAGAAGTAAGCAAGAGAAAGCGGCTCACACCGCCAGCTCATAAGCGGGTCCCCCGCACAGCCACGGTAGTGGTACATCTGGAATCCGTGTCCTCGCACACTCCGCGCTGGTGACAAGGCGCTCATTCGCTCCCACTCCGCACTACGTGCGTCGCGGATGGGTCTGCCAGGGAAACCAGGGGGATTCGGTTGGGTGTGGTCGGAGCCAGCCCTCGCCGAATGAGGTGTGAACGCGAAAACATAGCAGGCAGCTTGTGAAATGCGCTACGGCGCGCAGCGCCGCCGGAAGAATGAGTGCCTTGTCACTCACGCTAAATGTGCGAGAGCACTGATTCCAGATGCACCACTACCGTGGCTGTGCGGGGGACCCGCTTATGAGCTGGCGGTGTGAGCCGCTTTCTCTTGCTTACTTCTCTTTGCGGCAGGCAAAGAGAAGTAAGTGCCGCCCCGCACAGGGGCAACGCTAATACACCACTAAGAAAACAAGGAAAGGCCAAAAAAGTCAGAGCAAGGAAAGGCCAACGCCATAAAAACACAGCCAAAACAGACCACTAACACGGCAAGAAGAAAGGCCAAAACCGCAGGCATACAACCAGGCGCCGCGAAGGCCCACCCCAGCCTGGACAGGCAAAAACCAAAACCAAAACCAAACCCTTCCACAAACATGGACATACCAGAGCCATCAGCACAAAACCAAAACCTTTGCCAAAATGCCCCATCGCGCGAAAGCGCCCAAAACACCACATGAACAGAAAATGATCCCCTTCTCAGTCCTGGACCTATCGCCGGTCACCCTCGGCGCCACCCCCGCGGACGCGTTCAGAAACACCCTGGACCTCGCCCAGCACGCGGAACGCTGGCACTACCGCCGCTTCTGGCTGGCAGAACACCACAATATGTCCGGCATCGCCAGCGCAGCCACCTCCGTCGTGATCGGCCACGTCGCCGGCGGAACGAAGACCATCCGCGTCGGCTCCGGCGGCATCATGCTGCCGAACCACGCGCCGCTCGTCATCGCGGAACAGTTCGGCACCCTCGCCTCGCTCTATCCAGACCGCATCGACCTGGGCCTCGGCCGCGCACCCGGCACCGATCAAAGCACCGCCCGCGCACTACGCCGCGATCTGCAAAATAGCGCGGAGTCTTTCCCCGATGACGTCGTCGAGTTGCAACGCTATTTCGCCGACCCCGTGCCCGGCCAACGCATTCGCGCAGTCCCAGGCGCAGGGCTGCATGTGCCGCTTTGGTTGCTCGGCTCGTCGCTTTATAGCGCTCAACTGGCCGCGGCACTCGGCCTGCCGTTCGCGTTCGCGTCGCACTTCGCGCCCGACCACATGTTCACCGCGCTAAAGGTCTATCGCGAACAATTCCGTCCGTCGGCAACGCTCGATAAGCCGTACGCCATGGTCGGCGTCAATCTGTTCGCCGCCGATAGCAACGACGAGGCGCGGCATCTGTTCACTTCGCTGCAGCAGCAATTCATCAACCTGCGGCGAGGCACGCCCGGTCAGTTGCAAGCGCCAGTCGAGCGGATCGAAGCATCGGAAGCGGAGTTGAACGGCGTCGCGCATTCGCTCGCCTGCTCCGTGATCGGCGATCGCGATGTGGTACGCGAAGGACTGCTGTCTGTTATCGATCAGACCGGCGCGGATGAGTTGATGCTGACCGCGCTGATCTACGATCACGCGGCGCGCTTGCGCTCGTTCGAGATCGCTGCGCAAGTGCGCGAAGAATTGAGCGCAGGCAAATAGACATCCCGGTAACGAATAAACACACCGGCGCCTGGCAGCACCGGAAACTCGCAAAAAGGGCGGCGCCTCAGCAAAGGACCGCCCTTCTTCTTGTCAGTCGGCTGGCTGCCCCAAGCACGCGAAAATCAGGCTGCCCTGCCGCAATCGTCACCGCGCCCGGTCAAGCCAACCGGGTTCAAACTCACCGATTCGCCGGCAGCGCCGCCAGCCCATGGAGCAGCGCCCGATGAAACGCCTGCGGATCCTGCATCTGCGGCGCGTGCCCCAAATCGGCGAATTCGACCAGCGTCGCATGAGGAATCGCCTTCGCGGCAGCCTTGCCCAACTCGGGATAGTGCCCGATCTTCGCGCGCACCTCGGGGGGCGCCGCGTCCTTGCCGATCGCGGTCGTGTCCTTCTGGCCGATCAGCAAAAGCGTCGGCATGCTCAGGTGGCCCAGTTCGTACACCACCGGCTGCGTGTAAATCATGTCGTACAGCAACGCGGAATTCCACGCGACGATCTGCTTGCCGGGGCCGCGGTACATTCCCGCCAGCATCTGGACCCACGGCTCATAGTCCGCGCGCCACTGGCCGGCGTAATACGTAGCCTGTTCGTAGCGGCGAATGCCGTCCGCCGTTGTCTTCAGCTCGCGCTCGTACCATTGGTCGACCGATAAAGACGGGACGCCCTTCGCTTTCCAGTCCTCAAGGCCGATCGGATTGACCAGCACCAGTTGCTCGGTCTCATGCGGATACATCAGCGCATAGCGTATCGCGAGCATGCCGCCGGTCGAATGGCCAATGATGGTCGCGTCGGTCACGCCGAGCGATTCGAGCAACGCATGCGTATTGCGCGCCAGTTGCTGAAAACTGTACTGGTAGTGTTCCGGCTTGCTCGATTTGCAAAAGCCGATCTGGTCCGGCGCGATCACCCGATAGCCCGCGTCGCTCAGACGATGAATGGTGGTGTCCCACGTCGCCGCGCAAAAATTCTTGCCGTGCAGCAATACGGCTGTACGGCCATTCGCATGCGCCGGCTTGATATCCATGTACGCCATGTGCAGCGCCACGCCTTGCGAGGTGAAGTCGTATTGTCCGACCGGCGCCGGATAGTCGAAGCCCTGCAACTCGGGGCCGTACGCCGGACCGCCATCGCCGGCGGCTGCAACCTGAGCGCCGCCGACGGACGCAGGACCGGGCGAGGCAGCCAAACCACCCGAACTGACCGCACTCCCTGCAACAGCAGCACTGGCCGGCGTAGCGGCGAACACACCTGGCGCGGCAATCAGCGCGCAGACGCTCAGGATGGCAAACAAAGACTGGCGGCGAAAATTCATCGATAGTTTTCTTGCAGAGAGAAATCGGCGTGAAGGAGCGTGAAAGGCGTGCGAACCACGCGAGCCAGCAAGGCAAGGCCCGCGCCCCGTTCAGAGCGGACGATTCTACGACGCGCCGCCGGACTTTGCTGCCGGGCGCGCAAGCCGACGACGGCATCGGCCGGCGTGGCACGCATATTGCGGAGGTTCACCTTACGTTCTATGTGTCGTGGCGCACGGATGCGGTCCGCGCAAGGGTTGATCGTTCGCAAGGCGGCCGCAGGAGTGACGTCCGCGCAATCAACACTATTCACTCGCGGCAAATCGGTGCTAGAACTAGCAAACAGGCCCGCGAAAACAGAGCCGCCTGGCAGCACGAATCAATGACGCCGAACGAGAGCGAAAGACCATCCCGGGCATACAAATCAGCAACCAGGTTGCATGGACCGGAGTAAGCGCTGTGGGGCCGGAGTAAGTGCTAAAGCACTAACCCCGGCCGACGCGCCCACTCCGGCCGACAAAGGAGACAGACATGGAAACTCCGGCACGGCTGAACGATCTGCAACGCACCACCCTCGCCATTGTCCTTGCGGGTGGACGGGGCACGCGGCTCGGGCCGCTCACCAACAAGCGCGTCAAACCGGCGGTGCACTTCGGCGGCAAATACCGGATCATCGACTTCGCGCTCTCCAATTGCCTGAACTCCGGCATCCGCCGCATCGCGGTCGTCACGCAATACAAGGCACACTCGCTATTGCGCCACCTGCAGCGCGGCTGGGGCTTCCTGCGCGGCGAATTCGGCGAATTCATCGATCTGTGGCCGGCGCAGCAACGTGTGGAAGGCGCCCACTGGTACCGCGGCACCGCCGACGCCGTGTTCCAGAATCTCGACATCATCCGCTCGATCCGGCCGAAATACGTGGTGGTGCTGGCGGGCGACCATATCTACAAGATGGACTACACGCGCATGATTGCCGATCACGCGGAAAGCGGCGCGGATTGCACGGTCGGCTGCATCCAGGTGCCACGCATGGACGCCGTGGCTTTCGGCGTCATGGCCGTGGATGAAAACCGCCGCGTGACCGGCTTCGTCGAGAAGCCCGCCGATCCGCCCGCCATGCCGGGCCACCCGGATTCGGCGCTCGCCAGCATGGGCATCTACGTGTTCAGTGCCGATTACCTGTATTCGCTGCTCGAAGAGAACATCTCGAGCCTCGAGACCGAACACGACTTCGGCAAGGACATCCTGCCACGCGTCGTCACGCAAGGCTCGGCGATCGCGCATCCGTTCAGCATGTCGTGCGTGTCGTCGGACCCGACCGTGGAGCCGTACTGGCGCGACGTCGGCACGATCGACGCCTACTGGGCAGCCAACCTCGACCTCGCCTCCACCATCCCGACGCTCGACCTGTACGACCGCAACTGGCCGATCTGGACGTATCAGGAGCAGTTGCCGCCCGCCAAGTTCGTACGCGACATGAAAGGCTTGCAAGGCACCGGCAACAATCTGATCGTGTGCGGCGGCTGCGTGATCTCGGGTTCGCAGATTTCGCGCTCGGTGCTGTCGTCGAATGTGAAAGTGAGCTCGTTCTGTAACATCAATGAGGCAGTCTTGTTGCCACAGGTCACCGTCGGCGCGAGCTGCCGGCTGCAAAAAGTGGTGATTGACCGCGGCTGCACCATTCCGGACGGCACGGTAATCGGCGAAGATCCCACGGCCGACGCCGAACGCTTCTATCGCACCGAGGACGGCGTCGTACTGGTGACGCCCGAGGCGCTGCGGCCAACCGGCAAGTGATGGGCGCGTGAGCTTTGTCCCAACGGCAAAACCAACGGGCGCTCGTTGCCGCCGCCCGTTGCCGCCGCTTATGCCACTGCTTATGCCGCCACTTATGCCGCCACTTATGCCGGCCTGACGGCAAACCCGCCCTAACAGGAACGAGACCGAGCCTATGACGATTCGCGCCCTGCACGTCGCAAGCGAGCTGTATCCCCTCCTCAAAACGGGCGGTCTCGCCGACGTCGCGGGCGCGTTGCCGCCCGCGTTGATCGAGCGCGGCGCCGACGTACGGGTGCTGCTGCCCGGCTTTCCCGCGGTGGTCGCCGGCTTGACCGACTTGCGGCCGGTGGCACAGTTGGGCCGCCGTTTCGACTCACCGGGCGTCACGCTCGAACAGGGCACGGTGCCGTCGAACGGTCTGATCGTCTACGTGATCCGCGCCGGCACCCTGTACGACCGGCCCGGCAACCCCTATCTGAACGACGAACACGTACCGTACGGCGACAACGCGCAACGCTTCGCCCTGCTCGGCTGGGTTGCCGCCCAACTCGCGCAGCACCTCGACCCGGCGTGGGCGCCGCAGATCGTCCATGCGCACGACTGGCACGCCGGACTCGCGCCGGCCTATCTGAAGGCGGCTGAGCGGGAGCACGGCCGCTCATTCGCGCGCAGCGTGTTCACGGTGCACAACCTCGCGTACCAAGGGGTCTTTCCGGCCCATCAGTTCGGCCAGCTGGCACTGCCGGACGACTTCTTCAGCATGCACGGCGTGGAATTCTATGGACAGTTGTCGTTCCTCAAGGCCGGTCTCTACTACAGCGACCGCATCACCACCGTCAGCCCGACCTACGCCCGCGAAATCCAGACTCTCGCCCAGGGCGGCGGGCTCGACGCCCTGCTGCGCCATCGCTCGCACGATCTGAGCGGCATCCTGAACGGCGTCGACTACTCGGTGTGGAATCCCGCCACCGACGCGCTGCTCGACGATCACTACACGGCCACCCGTCTGGCCGGCAAGCTGGCCTGCAAGGAGGCGCTGCAGAAGCGCTTCGGCCTCGCGCAGAAAAGCGACGCACTGCTATTCGGCGTGGTAAGCCGGCTCACCGAACAGAAAGGCCTCGACCTGCTGCTCGAAACCGTCCCCGAGATTGTCAAACGCGGTGGCCAGCTAGTGGTGTTCGGCACCGGCGACCCGGCACTCGAAAACGGTTTGAAACGGGTCGCACAGACGCATCCGGAATCGGTGGCGGTCGAACTGGGTTTCGACGAAACCCTCGCGCATACGATCGTCGCGGGCAGCGACGTGATCGCGGTGCCGTCGCGCTTCGAACCCTGTGGGCTCACGCAACTGTACGCGCTGGCTTATGGATCGCTGCCGCTGGTGCATTGCGTTGGCGGCCTGGCGGACACGGTGGTCGATGCCTCGCTGGAAAATCTCGCCGACGATCTCGCCACCGGCTTCGTGTTCGAACGATTCGAGCCGAAAGGCCTTGCAGCGGCGATCCGCCGCGCGTTTGCGCTGCATGAACGCCGCACCGAATGGAAAGCCACGCAACGCCGTGCGATGCGTCAGGATTTCGGCTGGGGCGCCTCGGCCGAGCGCTATCTGGCGCTGTATCGCGAACTCGCCTGATTTCCTCGTTTGATGGTTCGGCGCAACAACACGGGGACGGATCAACTCGCGCGTGACAAACTCATGTATTGTTTTCTCTCTGTGCAGATCGCACATTTTTCTTGCACTATCTAAAAGAGTAAAAGAGGCACGCCGCTTCGGGCGCCCGGCCAAGACCGGTCCGTCATCGCGGCCGTCCGTCCGTTCTCATTGATCGCGCAGCCCTGCTTGCGTGGGCCACACCATGACGAAAAACGTTCTGAGCATCCAGTCACATGTCGTCTTCGGGCACGCCGGTAACAGCGCGGCCGTGTTTCCGATGCGCCGGCTCGGCGTCAATGTCTGGCCGCTCAACACCGTGCAGTTCTCGAATCACACGCAGTACGGTCATTGGACCGGCAGCGCGATCGAGGCATCGCAAATGGAAGAACTCGTCGAAGGGATTGGCGCAATCGGCGTGCTGCCGCGCTGCGATGCCGTGCTGTCGGGCTATCTGGGCACGCCCGAACAGGCGCAATCCGTGGTGGAGATCGTCAAGGCCGTGAAGGCGGCCAATCCGCGCGCGTGGTACTTCTGCGATCCGGTGATGGGCGCCGTGAGCGGCTGCAAGGTCGAACCGGGCATCCAGGAATTTCTGGTCCGCACCATGCCAACCGTCGCCGATGCCATGGCGCCGAACCACACCGAGTTGCAGCGTCTCGTGGGCCGCGAGATCGAGACCCTTGAAGAAGCCGTGACCGCGTGCCGCGAGGTCATCGCCCGTGGACCGAAGCTCATGCTGGTCAAACATCTGCTCGATCGCAACAGCCCCGCCGACCGTTTCAACATGCTGGTCGTCACGGAGCGTGAGGCATGGATGGGCCAGCGGCCGCTCTACCCGTTCGCGCGGCAGCCGGTGGGCGTCGGCGATCTGACGAGCGCGGTGTTTGTCGCGCGTACGCTGCTGGGCGATTCGATCCGCGCGGCCTTCGAGCACACGCTGGCCGCCGTCAACGCGGTAGTTAAGGCGACCTGGCAGGCCGGGCGCTATGAACTGGAACTGGTGGCCGCGCAGAACGAAATCGCGCAACCGCGTGAATGGTTCGACGCCTGGGTCGCGGAGACGGCCTGAAACGGTGTAGCACGCCTGGCGTGCGGTTGCCCTCAATCTGAACATGCAAGCCCGCACCTCGTGTCACCGGCTCGCCGAAGCTGCACGCGGCACGCAACCCACATTTGTCAATTGAGCGTCCTATAATGCGTGCCGCGTGGGTTCAGGCCGCCAGCCGCCTACGCCACAATTTTTTGGCATCCGGGCGTTCGGCATTCAGGCATCCGGCATTCAGCAGACGAGGCATCGATGGACGGTTATATCCGCAGCGAGCGGGAAGAATTTTTTGAGCAGTTGTGCATGAGCGTCGACGCGGACGAAGCGCACGAGCAGGAAGCGATCGAGTTCTTCGAGAGCCAGTTCGACCAGGCCGACTTCGACCCCGCGCAGTGGCTCGACATCGCGCTTTACTATTCGCCGGCGGTGGCGCGCGGCATCGTCGAGATGGTGACGCCCGACGACAAGGCGCGTAGCAACATCGCCGAAGTCATCGCCGACAATCTCGACATTTCGTACGGCGAGAACGAGTGCCAGCAGTTCGCCGAGACCATCGAATTCGCGTTGAACAACGGCGTGCCGGTGGATCTCGATCTGGTGCTCGACGGCTGCCAGCGCGCGATCGACGATCTCGACACCTGGGCCGACGAAGAAACCAAGGCGCCCCTGCTGCGTCTGCGTGAAGAGTTGCTGCGCCAGCAAGGCGAGCATTGACGGCATCGTTTTAGCTGACGGCCGATCGCATCCGGCGATTCGGCCGCCTCCCGCATTTTTGCCGGTGCTGCGCGGAAGTCTGTTTCCGCGAAGCACCACCGCAGTCAGGCCGGCGCACTCGCGCCGGTTTCCCGAGCGCCTTCTCCGGGCCGCCGCCCCTTCGCTTCTTCGCCTGAACCCGGCTGTCCCCTTTCTTAAGCATATGCAGCAATCCGCACCCGCGTGCTGTCGCTGACCGGCCGCCAGCCCAAGCGCTGCGTGGCCTATGCCGAAATGCTCATTCAAAGCGCCGCGAACTGCCAAGACGGTCGCAAATTGGCTTTCTATATTCGCGCCAGATTGACCGGCAAGTGAACGCCACGGCGTGTCGATCCAGCGTGACCGACTTGCCGCTTTCACACCTGAAACTGTCGATGGAGAGAGAGACCATGAGTCTTCGCAATACGCTGAAACCGCTTGCCCTGTTTGTTGGCGCTACCTTCGCAATCGCGCCGCTGGCCAGTTTCGCCGACGACCTGCCGGTGAAGATCGGCTTCGCCGCGCCGCTGACAGGCGCCAACGCCGGCTACGGGAAAGATCTGGAGAACGGCGTCCGGCTTGCAATCGAAGAAGCCAACGCACAGAAGATCAAGATTGGCGACAAGGTCGCGCAATTCCAGCTCGTCTCCGAGGACGATCAGGCCGATCCGCGCGTCGGCGTGCAGGCCGCGCAGAAGCTGGTCGACGCGGGCGTATCGGCGGTTGTCGGCCACTTCAACTCGGGCACGACGATTCCCGCCTCGCAGGTGTACGAGCAGGCCGGCATTCCGGTGATCGATCCGGCCGCGACCAACCCGATCATTACCGGGCGCGGCTTCGCCAATACCTTCATGGTGATTTCCACCGATGCGCAGAACGCCGGCAACGCGGGGGTCTATGCCGTGGAAGTGTCGAAGGCCAAACGCATTGCGATCATCGACGATCGCACCGCGTTCGGCCAGGGCGAGGCCGATGAGTTCGAAAAGGCGGTGAAGGCGCATGGCGGCAACATCGTGACGCGCGAATACACCGACAATCACGCGGTCGACTTCAGCACGCAGATCACCAAGATCAAGGCGGCCAACGCCGACCTGATTTTCTTCGGCGGTCTGGACACCCAGGCGGCGGGCTTCGCGAAGCGGATGAAGCAATTGGGCGTGAGCGCGCAATTGGTGGGCGGTGGCGGCGTGATGGACGAGGACTTCATCAAGCTCGCTGGCGACCCGGCCGAAGGCGCGATGGCGTGGGAATACGGGCGCCCGCTGGCGCAATTGCCGGGCGGCAAGGACTTCTCCGCGAAGTTCAAGAAGCGCTTTGGGGTGGATATCCTGTCGTACGCGCCGTTCGGCTATGACGGGGCATGGGCCGCGATCAAGGCGATGCAGCAGGCAAAATCCACCTCGCCGGCGGCTTACCGGCCTGCTCTCAAGGCGATCGATTACGACGGCGTAACCGGCAAGATTTCTTTCGACAGCACCGGGGCATTGAAGAGCGGCGCGTCCACGCTGTACCAGGTCAAGAACGGCACCTGGGTTCCGATCGTAACGAAGGGCGGCAGTTAAGCGCCGCATTTCAAACAGCTTGTTTTGCCCTTCAAGGCCTTGTTGTTCGCGCGGCAGAGGCGGTGCTGTTTTACCGCCTCTGCCGATGCCTCCGCCGGATGTATTTCACCCACGCCTATCTGGCCACCTTCACCACCACCTCGGCATCGAGATCCCGCTCGATCCGCACGAGGTCATCCTTCACGCCGGCAAACTCATCGGCAGAACACATCTGATGGCCAAACGCGGCCTGAAGCTGTCGCCTGATCTGCAAGACCCGCGTGGCAGGATCGAACACGTAGTGGGAAGAAAACTCGAAGAAACGATCCTTCACGGCGGCATCCGGCGGCACATCCGTTACACGAACGAACCTCGGCAACGTCAGTTCCAGCGTCTCGTCGAACGAGCCCCCGATACACGCCCAAGGCTGTGTCCTTGAAGGTTCCGCCAGCCACGCCTGCACCTGCCCGGCCATGCCACCGGACAGGCTCGTCAGGGCCGGCACAGCGGTCGTGCCATCGCTCCAGACAAAATGCGGCACGCGTCCCTGCATCGAGGTGGAAAACGGGCCATCCGTGGCGGTCACGTCGCCGCTCTGCAAGTGCGCCGTACCGTGCAGGCCGGTCTGCAACAGACGATTCGCCGCGATCTGCTGCGTCCCCTGCCGCGTGGCCCGTCGAAACAGATTGCGTTCGAGCTCCGCCGTATAGCCGGCATCTTCCACGCGATAAGCGTAGTTCGCCGCGCCATTCTCATCGACGTCGA
Source organism: Paraburkholderia fungorum (assembly GCF_046026025.1). Classification (GTDB taxonomy): domain Bacteria; phylum Pseudomonadota; class Gammaproteobacteria; order Burkholderiales; family Burkholderiaceae; genus Paraburkholderia; species Paraburkholderia fungorum_E. The sequence continues at coordinate 46,282 of NZ_JAQQFL010000014.1, forward strand.
TCTGCAGACGCGCCGTGCGTTGGCGCAACTGGGTGGCCGGCGTGCGCGCCAGTTCGCCCTCGTCGACCAGCAAAACGGGCCGGTCCATCACGCTCGGCGGCAGGTAGCCAAAACTCATGCCGCCCGCCGTGGTGTCGGCAAACAACGATAGATCAGGAATCCAGACGATTGCGTGATTGATCGCGCTGGCTCCATACCCCGGCACGGACGGCAAACTGTAGTACGGCCCGAGATTGAGCAGCACGGCCTCGCTGCGGATGCCGACCGCGGCCAATAGCGCGCTGTACAACGCGACGTGATCCTTGCAGTCGCCATAGCGGTTGTGCAGGATGTCGATCGCCTTATGTGGAATCGCCGCCGTCTCGCCGAGAAACAGCGCGACGTAGCGAATATTCAACCGCATCCAGTCGTACAGTATCCGTGCTTTCGCGCGTGGGTCGGCGGCCTCGCCGGTCAGGCCCTGTGTCAGGCCTTCTGCAAGCCGGACGATTGCCGGGTCGCTCATCGTCGCGTCCACAGCGGGGCCGCGATAACGCGCGGCGAAGTTCGCGAAGTCCGGCACCGTCGACACCATCAGCCGGTCGCCCCAATTTGCATAGCCCACCGCGCCCGCCTCGAGCGGCACATAGGAGCCGTGCCGATAGTCGAACTCATAGCGGGTACGGCCGTTTGCCGTGACGGGCGGCAGCGCGACGTAGCCGCGCGCATCGGCATAAAGCGGCACATCGGCGGGCAGGTCGAAGATCAGGCGCTGCATCTCGACGGGGTCGCGAGTCGGTTCCACCAGATACGCGAACGTGCCCGCTTGCAGCGGCTTCGCGCGGGTCTTGCGAAACGCCAGATGCACGCGCGCGCCGGGTTCGACACCCGGAAAAATCACCGTGCGCAACACCCCGTCTTCGAAACTCGGCGCGCCCGCCGAGCGCGGTTCCTGCACGTCGCGGATCGCCTCGGGGCCGACCGGATGCGCGACGCCGTTCGGATCGATCGTTTCCGCGGCGAGCAATTGCACCTGCTCGATGTCCTTGTTGAACCACACGTAACGTTGCGCGATATCGTCGACGCCGCTCGTCGTGTTGGCACGCAGGATCGTGTCGTCATGTTCTTCGACGGAGCCGTCTTTCTGGATCACGAAGAGATGGACGTCACGCTCGATCGTCGAAGGAGAAAGATCGTCGTTCGGGGCGTTGACGATGCTCGCGGCGTCCGGACCGCTAGCGCGACTAACCTCAGCCTGCGAAGCGCTCGCGCACGCAAACAGCGCCACCACGGCGGCCACCTTCATGAACGCGGCGCACCGGGTCATGCGCGACGCGCCCTGCCCCGCGCCCGCCATGCAAGCGGACTCGACGCGAACTCCGCGCGAAACGCATGATTGAAATTCGACAGGTCATTGAAGCCGCAATCGAGCGCGATATCGACAACCTTCGCGCTGTCGTCGCGAAGCCGCAGCGCCGCCGCCCGCAAACGCGCGCGCAGCACATATTGATGCGGCGTCACGCCGGTCACGCGCTGGAACGTACGCAGGAAGTAGAACTCGCTCAGACCCGCTGCGGCAGCGAGGCTCGTGAGCGTATGCGGCGCGCCAGGCGCGTCGTCGATCAGGCGCACCGTTTGCGCCACGCGCGACCAGGCCGCGGCGCTGGCAGGCGGTTCCGCACGCGTCAATGCGCCCGCTGCCTTGAGCGCCGCGGCGGCCAGTTCAACCGCGAGTTCATCCCACACCGCACCACCCGCATCCAGCGCGCCGGCGCAGGCGCGCGCGATCAGCGGCGACAACGCGGGCAGCGACGGAATGCGCGCGCGCCTGAAGTTCAGATCGCCGCTCGCGATGCCCGCGTCCGCGGCAAGCCGCTCGAAGTACGCCGGCGCATAACGGAAGGCGATGCAGCGATCGCCCGCCGCATGCCGATGGCCGCATTCGAAGCAGTCACCCGGATTGCCGAGCAGCAGCGCGCCGGGGGTCAACAATGCCCGTCCCGTTGCGCTCCGGTAGCCGAACGAGCCGGCGACCACCATGGCGATGCACACGCCCGCGTGCCGCTCTTCGAACGGCTGGTCGCGTGGGCCGAAGGTGCAAAGCATGTCCGCGGCGTCCCAGTTCGCACCCTGGGCCAACGCACGCGCGCGGGTATCGCCGCGTGTGCCTTCCCGTGCGCGTTGCGCGAGCGCCTGCTGCAAAGTGACGGCAATTTTCCCCAAGATGCACCTCGGCTGAGTCCGTATTGTGGTTTTAGCACATCGGCGGGCGACGCGGTTTTGCCTGTTGCCGCGCTGGCGTTTTCACCCGACACCCAAAGGAGCACGCACGATGAACATGCTGGACGACACTGTCGACCGAGGCTTTCACGCCGCCTTGAGCGCCCCGGCGCGCGCCGCGGACATCGATGCCGCCGACGATCTCTACGGCTGGCTGATCGGCAGTTGGGATATGGACGTGCTGCACTACCGCGTCGACCTCGGCCACGCGCGCCGCCGCGGCGAGATTCATTTCGGCTGGGTCCTCGAGGGACGCGCCGTGCAGGACGTGTGGATCATGCCTCCACGCGGCGAGCAGGAACAGGCGGGGCTCGCTCCCGCCGACACCATGTACGGCACCACGCTGCGGGTGTGGGACCCGGCGCTGGGGGCGTGGCGCGTGACTTACATCAATCCGCTGACCGGTCAGCGTGATGAGTTGACCGGCCGGCGTGTGGGCAACGATCTCGTGCAGATCGGCACACATGCCGACGGCACGCCGATTCGCTGGAACTTCACCGATATCACACGGAATTCATTCCGGTGGACCGGCGTCGCACTGGCGCGGGACGGCGTGACGTGGACGCTCGAGGCCGAGTTTCACGCACGGCGCAGGCGGTAGGTTGCGAGGTTGAGGGGTTGCAGCGGCCGGCATCAATCCCCTCCCCCAATCTGCCCAAGCAAAGCCTGCAACCGCTCCACGTGCCTGAGCAGTAAATGCCGGTGTTTTTCGATCTGCTCGAGCCGGCCAGCCAGGTCGGCCTGAATCGGGTCGTCGAGCTCGGCGGCCGCGATCACGTCCTCGACCTTCGATCGCATCGACGCAAGATCCACCGGCGCATGACTCAAATGCCGCTCGAAGCGCCGCACGTCCTGCATCGCCAGATCGCGAACCTTGCGGAAGTGAGCCTGCCGCCGATGCGCCTCAGCGTCGAGCGAGTCTTCTTCCACGCGTTTGGCCGGACTCGCCTGACCGAAAATCGGCTCGGGCGGCCGCAGCACCGTCTTCTTGCGCACCGGATGCGCGGTGCCGCGAAAACGCGCGAGCGGCTGTTCGTTGTCGATCGCTTCGCGCGCATTGGCCGGGATGTCCTGCCCGGTATGCGACACGTTCATCCAGCCATTCGGCAAGCCCGTCACGGCCTCGATACCGCGCACGAACTCCTCGCTGAATTCGCGCTGGCCGGACAACATCAATTTCAGGTAACTGGCGGAAAAGGTCATCATGCGCGCCAGACGCGTCGCCGCGCCGACCTCGCGGGTCAGCAGCACCAGGTTCGCTCGCCAGACCGGGAGCAGCAATTCATCGGAATCTTCCATCGCTGGGTCTTCCATCTTTTTGCCCGATGTATGGATGACGTCACGCCAACACGTCATCGTTCTGAAAGGGTAGCCGCTTCAGCGCCTGGCACGCAATGCCCGCACGCGTATTGCGCGTCGCTCGACGTGTCGGAATGACACGCTATCGCGCGACACTCAGGGATAAAACGCCACGAAGCCCGGCGTTTTGAGTTGACCCATGCATTCAGTCAGCGTTCCCACGCGACACGCGCTATATGTGGCATCCTTTCGCACCGTTGCGGCACGCCATGTGCTGCAGCGTCAGCACCACCATCATGATTTAAGGATTCTGTAATGAAGAAAATTGTTCTCGCCATCGCAGCAACCGTCGTCACCCTCAGCGCGGTCGCTCCTGCTCAAGCTTATGAGCACCACCCCGTATGCCACAAGGTGCGCGTCCACCACCACTGGGAACGTCACTGCCACTGATCGTTGTGCTGCGCCACACACGGCGCGCATCGATAAGCCCCGCCATCAGCGGGGCTTTTTTGTGGCCGCTGCGCCTCGACTGGACGCGCGCTCACGCAGCGCTTCAACGCTCTGACAAAAGCTGCAACGCTCTATACGTTCGGCGCGAAAGCCGCAGCATGCAATCACGGACACATGCTGTTACACCTTTGCGGTGTGAGCCGACGCGGCCGCGGCCTCGCGCAATGCGAAGCGCGGCGAGCCGCGTGGAGAAGATGAGGGGACGTTCCGTGACGGCGGCGCCTTCAAAGCGCCGCCTTCAAACTTGTCGCCTTCAGGCTGCGCTGACGCGCGCCAATGCCGTCGTCAGCAGTTGTTCCAGCAAAGGTTCGACCTTCACGGCCAGGCTTTCGTCATACGCATACGGCATCTGTTCCTCCATATACGTAATCTGCGACAACTCGAGCTGTACCGCATGCACGCCCTGCGACGGCTGCCCGTACTCCCGCGTGATGTAGCCACCCTTGAAGCGCCCGTTGGCAACCGCGGAATAAGCGCCATGCCGCTCGACCATAGCGGCCAGTTCCTCGCCCAATCCCGCCACCGCACTAGCGCCGTTCGACGTGCCGAAATTGAAGTCCGGCAGACGTCCTTCGAAAAAACGCGGTACGTGCGAGCGAATCGAATGCGCTTCCCACAACAGTACGGTGCCGTGCTTCGCCTTCAGCGCCGCGAGCTCGCCCACCAGCGCATCGTGATAGGGTTTCCAGTAAGCATCGCGCCGGCGCGCGACTTCTGCGTCGGTCGGCAAATGGCCTTCCAGGTACAAGGGTTCCTTGTCGAAGGTATCGACCGGCAGCAATCCGGTGGTGTCCTGCCCCGGATACAGATTCGCACCGTCGGGCGGGCGGTTCAGGTCGATCACATAACGCGCGTACGTCGGCGCCAGGATCGACGCGCCCATGCGCTTCGCAAACGCGTAGAGGCGGTCGAGGTGCCAGTCGCAGTCATCGGTGCGCTGCGCGGCCGGCGTCATCGTGGCGGCGATATCGGCGGGGATTTGGGTGCCCAGATGCGGGATCGAAATCAGCAGCGGCAGGCTTCCCTGATGCAGCGATAAAACCGGCGGAGCAGTTGCAATAGACGAAGCAGTCATATCAGTCCGGAATCGATAAAAGTCGAAGGCTCAGCTTACTCGGCTCACGCGGCAATTCACGCAAGCATTTCGCTCAGGCACGTGGCACGTGCCACGTGGCGCGCGCAAGTGGCGTTGGCAACCTAGCTGAGCAGCTCGGCGAGCGCCGCGCGATAGCGAGCGTAAGCGCCCGCCTCGTCGCGATGGCGGCGGTTCTCGACCACCCTGTCGCCGCCCGCATAGACGTCGCGAATGGGCGACTCGCCATGTTCGCAGAATACAACGCCCGAGAGCCACGCGTTCGGAGCATGCTCGGCGATGCTGGAGTGATCGGCATCGAGCACCAGCCAGTCGGCGCGGCGGCCCGCTTGCAATGCGCCGACCGCACGCCCCGTGGCATGTGCGCCGCCTTCCAGCGCGGCATTGAACAAACGGTCCGCCACGTACGTAGCGTGCGGCGAGGCGAGCACGTTGCGCTGCCGGCGCGTGAGGCGCTGGCCGTACTCGAGCAAACGCAATTCCGCTCGCCAGTCGACCCCGATGTGACTATCCGAACCGACGCCGATGCGCCCTTGCGCGTCAAGATAGTCGTGCGCCGGAAAAATGCCGTCGCCGAGATTAGCTTCGGTGGTCAGACACAAACCGGCGACCGCGCCGCTTTTTGCGAGCGCCAGCGTTTCGTTCGCATCCACATGCGTGGCGTGCACGAGGCACCAGCGGCTATCGACATCGAAGCGATCGAGCAGCCACTGCACCGGGCGGGCGCCTTCGGTTTCGAGGCAGGCGTCGACTTCGGCGGTTTGCTCCGCGATATGGATGTGAACCGGCGCGCTTTTATCGATGCCGTTCAGCAACGCATGCAGCGAATCGGCCGATACCGCGCGCAACGAATGCGGCGCAACGCCATAGCGCAACGCGGCACTCTCAGGACGCGCCGCGCGCAACGTACCGAGCAGATCGAGCAGACTCTCCGGCGTATTGATGAAGCGTCGCTGATCTTCGCGCGGTGCGCGCGAACCGAAACCGCTGTACTGATACAGCACGGGCAGCATCGTCATGCCGATGCCGCTTGCCGAAGCCGCATCCACCACACGCTGTGCCAGTTCCGCCTGGTTCGCATAGCGGCCGCCATCCGGCGTGTGGTGCACGTAATGAAATTCGCAGACCGACGTATAGCCCGCCTTCAACATTTCGATGTACAGCCACTGCGCTACCGCAGCGAGTCCTTCCGGCGTGATCCGCGCGGCGAAGCGGTACATCAGATCGCGCCAGCTCCAGAAGTTATCCGTAGCGTTCGCGCGATATTCGGTCAGGCCGGCCATCGCGCGTTGAAACGCATGCGAGTGAAGATTCGGCATGCCAGGCAACACGGGGCCGGCGGCTTTTTGCACGCCATCGGGAACCGCCGCCGTATCGGGCGTCACGGATGTCAGCGTACCGTTTGCGTCCCATTCCAGCAGCACATTGCGGCGCCAGCCATCGGGCAGATAGGCGTGATCGGCGAATAGTGATTGTTTTGATTGCATCATCTCTCAGGCCCTAGCTCAAATCACGCCGCGTATAAACCGTCTCGCCCGCGCGCACGACTTGCGCGCACAACGGACGCCCAATCCAGTAAGCCAGCTCGGCCAGCGTTTCGACCGACCACACCGCGAAATCCGCCGCGCGCCCCACTTCGAGCGAACCATGCCGGTCCGCCTTGCCGAGCGCGCGTGCCGCATGCGAAGTCACGCCTTGCAGCACTTCAGGCACGGTCATGCGGAACAAGGTGGTCGCCATGTTCATCATCAGCAGCAGCGAGGTGGTGGGCGACGTGCCGGGATTGCTGTCGGTGGAAATCGCGATCGGCACCTGATAGCGCCGCAGCAAGTCCAGCGGCGGCAATTGCGTCTCGCGGATGAAGTAGTACGCGCCGGGCAGCAGCACGGCGACCGTGCCGGACGCTTTCATCGCGGCAACGCCCGCTTCGTCGAGAAACTCGAGGTGATCCGCGGACAGCGCATGGTGTCGCGCGGCCAGGGCCGTGCCGCCGCTGTTCGACAACTGCTCCGCGTGCATTTTCACCGGCAGTTTGTAGCGCTCCGCGGCCTCAAACACGCGCTCGCTTTGCTCAAGCGAAAACCCGATACGCTCGCAAAACACGTCGACGGCGTCAACCAGGCCTTCGTCAGCGAGCGCGGGCAGCATCGTATTGCAGACTTCGTCGATGTACGCATCGGCCCTTCCCGCGAATTCCGGCGGCAACGCGTGCGCACCGAGAAATGTCGTGTACACCGATACCGGATAGCGCTCGCCCAACCGCCGCGCGACGCGCAACATCTTGCGCTCGCTGGCGAGATCGAGACCGTAACCGGATTTGATTTCGACCGCCGTGACGCCTTCGGCGAGCAGCGGTTCGAGGCGCGCGGCCGCTTGGCGGAACAACGAGTCTTCGTCGGCGGCGCGCGTGGCGCGCACCGTCGAGACGATACCGCCGCCCTGCCGCGCGATTTCCTCATAACTGACACCGGCAAGGCGCTGCGCGAATTCATCCGCGCGCTGGCCGCCGTACACCAGATGCGTATGGCAATCGACGAGGCCCGGCGTCACCCACGCGCCGTGCAGGTCTTCACGCGGCCACTCGGCGTAGCCGGCGGGTAATTCGGATGCCGCGCCGAGCCACACGATCTTGCCGTTTTCAACGGCAATCGCGGCATTGGGCAGCGTATCGCGGGGATCGCCCTGGGGGCAAAGTTTCAGGTGATGCCAGACGGTTTGCTTCATCGCGTGCTCGTTGCAGCTCGTTGCGTGTCTGTAGTGGTTCGCTGCGCGCTTTTGCCAGCCATTCAGGAAGCAATTGCCCGGCATTTTCCCGGCAACTGCAGTGACTTAAGCGTGCGTGCGAATCGTCGTCATCGTTGCGTTCATCACGTGTAGCGGATGCTGATCGCGAGCAATGCGCCCGTGCCCTTGACCGTGCACGACAGCGCGTTCGGCGTGTCGATGCGCAGTGTGTCGTCAGCCTCGAGCACGTGCGCCCCGGTTTCGTCACCGAGTGTGACCGAAACCGAACCGCTCGCGCAAAACAACAGCACCACGTCGGCGGACAAAGTGCAGTGCGTCGCACCGCGCCACACTTCGGTTTCACCCACCGCCGCGCCACGGCGAACCATCAGGTTGAAGTCGCGCGTGGCGCCGTCAACCAGACGTGCGTCTATTTGCGCTTCACCCGCGAACCGCGCGATGTCGAGCGGCTGGATCAACGCGTGCGTCTTCACGGCCTGCACGCCGGCGTCTGTTTCGTCGAGCAACATGCCCGCGCCCGACAACAACGCCAACGTGCGGTCGATACCCGCAAAACGCGAGAACGGTCCGGCCTGCGCCACGTCGGCGATGCTCACGCGCCACGTGAATGCGTCGAGCCCGGCGCTTACCGGGAACGCCGCCACTTCACGCGTGACGCCGCCGCCGTTCTTCCACGGCGCCGCCACAAGATCGGCGCCGCGAATCAGCGTCGCGGTTGCCCTGTTATCGGCAAGCGTGCTGTGAAGCGCCACGATCAACGGCCCAGCATCGGCAGATTCAGGCCGGCCTCACGCGCCGTTTCCTGCGCGAGTTCATAACCCGCATCCGCGTGACGCATCACACCGGTCGCCGGATCGTTGAACAGCACACGGCCGAGGCGTTCCTTCGCGGCATCCGTGCCGTCAGCGACGATCACGACACCCGAGTGCTGGCTGAAGCCCATGCCGACGCCGCCACCGTGATGCAGGGAGACCCACGACGCGCCGCCTGCCGTGTTCAGCAGTGCGTTGAGCAGCGGCCAGTCGCTGACTGCGTCCGAGCCGTCTTTCATCGATTCGGTTTCACGATTCGGGCTTGCGACCGAACCCGTGTCCAGGTGATCGCGGCCGATCACGATCGGCGCCTTCAACTCGCCGGTCCTGACCATTTCGTTGAACGCCTGGCCCAGACGATAACGATCCTTCACGCCGACCCAGCAGATCCGCGCCGGCAGGCCCTGGAACGCAATACGTTCGCGCGCCATGTCGAGCCAGTTGTGCAGATGCGGATCGTCAGGAATCAGTTCCTTGACCTTGGCGTCGGTCTTGTAGATGTCTTCCGGATCGCCCGACAGCGCGACCCAACGGAACGGGCCCTTGCCTTCGCAGAACAACGGACGGATGTACGCCGGCACGAAACCCGGGAAATCGAACGCGTTTTCCACGCCCATTTCCAGCGCCATCTGACGAATGTTGTTGCCGTAGTCGAGCGTGGCCGCGCCACGTTCCTGCAGCGTCAGCATCGCCTGCACCTGCTTGGCCATCGACTGTTTGGCGGGCAGCACGATGCTGTCCGGCGCCGTCTTCATGCGCTCGCGCCAGTCTTCGACGCTCCAGCCTTGCGGCAGGTAACCGTGAATCGGATCGTGCGCGCTGGTCTGGTCGGTCACGCAATCCGGCGTGATGCCGCGCGTCACGCATTCGGCAAACACATCGGCGGCATTGCCCAGCAGTCCGATCGACACCGGCTTGCCGGTCTTCTTCGCTTCGTCGAGCATGGCAAGCGCTTCGTCGAGCGTTTTCGCTTTCCTGTCGACATAACGGGTCTTGAGACGGAAGTCGATCCGCGTCTCGTCGCATTCCACCGCGATCATCGAGAAACCGGCCATGGTCGCGGCCAGCGGCTGCGCGCCGCCCATGCCGCCGAGACCACCCGTCAGAATCCAGCGGCCCGAAGGGTCGCCGTTGAAATGCTGGTTCGCCACCGAGAAGAACGTCTCGTAGGTGCCCTGCACGATGCCCTGGCTGCCGATGTAGATCCAGCTGCCCGCGGTCATCTGGCCGTACATCATCAGGCCCTTGCGATCGAGTTCGTGGAAATGCTCCCACGTCGCCCAATGCGGCACCAGGTTCGAATTCGCCAGCAGCACGCGCGGAGCGTCCGCATGCGTGCGAAACACGCCGACCGGCTTGCCCGATTGAATCAGGAGCGTCTCGTCTTCATTCAGGTCCTTCAGCGACGCAAGAATCTGATCGAAGCAATCCCAGTTACGCGCGGCACGGCCAATGCCGCCGTACACGACCAGAGCGTGCGGATGCTCGGCGACTTCCGGGTCCAGATTGTTCTGGATCATCCGGTACGCGGCTTCCGCGATCCAGGTCTTGCAGGTCTTTTCCGCGCCGCGCGGTGCGCGGATCGTGCGGGTCGGGTCCAGACGCGGGTCGATGTGTTTCGGGTTGTTCATGGTGGCCCTCGGAATGCGTGAAAATGTTCGGGAAGAAAGCGGGAAAATGAGTCGATAAATGCGGCGAAATCAGAAATGGCCGGTGAAGCGATAGCGGCTGCCGGGATGCCAGAGATTGGCGACCGAAGCGACCTGGCTTTGCGACCACGTGCGCCGATGCAGCACGAGGCACGGTTCGAGTTCATCCATGGTCAGCAGCTCGCGGGTATCCGCATCCGCCGCCAACGCCTCGATGCGGTACTCGACGCGCTGCAGCGGAGCCACGCGCACCAGGTACTGATTCGGCGTGGTGTTCGTGAAGTCCTGCAGCGCGTACTCAGGCGCGACCACCGGGTTGACCCAGCGCTCTTCGAGTTGCACCGGCTCGTCGTTTTCGAAATGCAGCACGCGTGAATGAAACACCGGACTGCCCGCGCTCATCTGCATTTCCTCGGCGAGCGCCTCGTCGGCGATGCTCGCGCCGATGTGCAGCACCTTCGCCTGATAGCGATGACCGCGCGCGACAATTTCGTCGGAGATGCTGCGGATCGCCACCAGCGTCGATTCGTACTTGGGCCGGGCCACGAACGTGCCCGAACCCTGCACCCGCGTGAGAACCTGCTCCGAGGTCAACTCGCGCAACGCGCGGTTGACCGTCATGCGCGCGACGTTGAATTCGCGCGCGAGCTCGTTTTCGGAGGGCACCTGGTCGCCTTCGGCCCATTCGCCCGCATGGATGCGGCCGAGGATGAAGTCCTTGATGCCCTGATAGGCCGGTGCGTTCATTGGCTTGCTTTGCGTGCTTGAAACGGGTTGTCCGAGCTTACTGTTCTGAAGCGAACGAGAACGGGCTCAGCTTCGCGATCGTGCCGTTCTGCACGAGACGCGTAACCGCCTCGATATCGGGCGCGAAGTAATGATCGAGCTCGTAGTGCGCGACATCCTTGCGCACCGTGTCCATCACTTTCTGCAGGCTCGGGCTGGTCTTGTGCGGTGCGCGCAGATCGACGCCTTGCGCCGCAGCGAGCAACTCGATCGACAGGATGTTCGCCACGTTCTCAGCGATATCGCCGAGCTTGCGCGCAGCGAACGTCGCCATCGAAACGTGGTCTTCCTGGTTCGCGGAGGTCGGCAGCGAATCGACCGAAGCCGGATGCGCGAGCGTCTTGTTCTCCGACGCGAGCGCCGCGGCGGTCACGTGAGCGATCATGAAGCCCGAATTGACACCGCCATCACGCACGAGGAACGGCGGCAGACCCGAAAGCGTCGCGTCGATCAGCAGCGCGATGCGGCGTTCAGCCAATGCACCGATTTCGGAGACAGCGATCGCGAGGTTGTCGGCTGCGAACGCAACCGGCTCAGCGTGGAAATTACCGCCCGACAGCACTTCGCCCGTGTCCGGGAAAATCAGCGGATTGTCGGAGACGGCGTTCGCTTCCACCAGCAGCACGTCGGCTGCGTGACGCATCTGGTCCAGACACGCGCCCATCACTTGTGGCTGGCAGCGCAGGCTGTACGGGTCTTGCACCTTGTCGCAATCGGCATGCGAAACATTGATTGCCGAACCATTCAACAGCGAACGGTAGCTAGCAGCCGCGTCGATCTGACCTTGATGGCCGCGCAGTTCGTGAATGCGCGCGTCGAACGGCTTGACCGAACCCGCTGCGGCGTCCACTGACAACGCACCTGCCACCAGTGCGGTGCGGTACAGGTCTTCGATGGCGAACATGTTGTAAAGCGCGAGCGCGGTCGAGGCTTGCGTGCCGTTCAGCAGCGCCAGGCCTTCCTTCGCTTGCAGCGTGAGCGGCTTGAGGCCGACCAGCTTGAGGCCTTCGGTAGCCGGCATGCGCTCGCCCTTCGCGAACACGTCGCCGACCCCCAGCAAGGTGGCCGACATATGCGCGAGCGGCGCGAGGTCGCCCGATGCGCCGACCGAACCCTTGACCGGAATCACCGGCAGCACGTCCGCGTTGTACAGCGTGATCAGCGCTTCCATCACTTCGCGGCGGATACCCGAGTGGCCGCGGCCCAGGCTCGACAGCTTCAACGCGATCAGCAGGCGCACCACCGGACGCGACATCGGCTCACCCACGCCGACCGCGTGCGACAACACCAGATTGCGTTGCAGCAGTTCGAGCTGGTCGTGGGGGATGTGCGTGCTGGCGAGACGCCCGAAACCCGTGTTGATGCCGTACGCCGGCTCGCCCTTCGCGGCGATGTCGGCGACGGCCTTGGCGCAGGCGTCGATGGCGGCGTGGCTGGCGGGATCGAGTTGCAGCGCGACATGTTCGCGTGCGATCTGGCGCAGTTGCGGGAGGGTCAGATAGCCGGGCTTCAGAATCATCATGGTGTCGTCCTGTCTTGTCTATACAATTTGAGAGAAGTCTAGCGTCGCCGCCTTGTATATACAACCTGTTTTTGCAGCTTCGGACCTAGGGGTTTCCATTAGGACTGGTTGCCGGCGGTATCGGTGCCGCATCGGCAGGGGTTTCGGGCGCTTGCGTACACCGCGCCGGAATCGCTCGTCCCGAGGAATGACTTGTATATACACGTCAAAAATACACGACGGCAAGCGGACAAAAAGATTCAACGCGACGGCTGGCGCAATCGGGCCAGCCCATGCCCTTCGCTGAATCATAGGAGAGCCCGCTGAGAGCGCAAAAAAGGCCGCGCACTCGCCGAAGCCGTGGGTTTTGTTCAGCGTATGAGTGGCGAAGGTTTGGCCAACGTCCGACCCACGCCGCCTCATCCCGACAGGCCAACGGGCGCGGAGTCTCGCCGCTCGATGCGGTGATCACGGTCCGCGAGCGTCGTCATTGTTGATTAAAAATCAAGATTGATTTGAGACTAATACGCTTTTTGCGAGAATCAAGACGGCGGATACTGCGTGCATTGCATCGTGTTTCCGGTGTTTCCACCAAGGAGAACGTCTTGAAGATTTTCATTACTGGCGCAAGCGGTTTTATCGGCGGGTCGATCGCGGCGCATCTCGCGCGCGCCGGCCATCAAGTGCGCGGTTTGATCCGCAAGCCTGAGCACAGCGCTGAATTGCAACGCCTCGGTATCGAACCCGTCATCGGCACGCTCGACGAGCGCGAACTGCTGATCGCCGAAGCACACGCCGCCGACGCGGTCATCAACGCCGCGAGCAGCGACCACGAGGGCGCGGTGAAAGCGCTGATCGACGGCCTCGCCGGTTCCGGCAAACCGTTTCTGCATACGAGCGGCTCGAGCATCGTCGGCGATGCGTCGGGCGGCGAGGCCGGCGAGGCACGTATCTATCACGAGGACGCCCTGCCCCAGCCCACCGCGGATAAAGCGGCGCGCGTCGCCATCGATCAGCTCGTGCTCGATGCCGCACAGCAAAACATTCGCTCGGCGGTGTTATGCAACACGCTGATCTATGGCCACGGCGCCGTGCCGGGCAGCGCCAGCGTGCAGTTGCCGCGGCTCGTGCGTCAGGCGCAAAGGAGCGGTGTGGTGCGGCATGTGGGTAGCGGCGGCAATATCTGGTCGAACGTGCATATCGACGACGTCGCCGAGCTCTATCGCCTTGCATTGGAAAAAACGCCGGCGGGTACGTTCTACTTCGTCGAAAGCGGTGAAGCGTCGTTTCGCGACATGAGCGCGGCAATCGCGCATGTGATGAAACTCGGCGAGCCGCAAGACTGGCCACTCGACGCAGCGCAAAAGGAATGGGGCTACGAAATGGCGTCGTATGGACTCGGATCGAACAGCCGTGTGCGCGGTGAGCGCGCACGCAAGCTGCTTGGCTGGCAGCCGAAACACAGTTCGGTGATCGAGTGGATCGAGCACGACATGGTTTGATGTGGTGTCGCCCTGGAGTACTTCTTCCGGGAGCCCCAAGGGGCTCCCGGAAGAAGCGTAAGCAGTGTAAGCCTGGGTGTTGCGAATCCGTAAGCTCACCTCGCTAGAATCCGGCCCACGTTATAGCGTGATTCGACGAAACGAGTCGCGCGTGAGCCCGGATTTGATCGATGACTTTGGCGCTGAATTTCTACTGGCTGACCAACCTGTTGGCGATTCTGTTCGTCATTGCGTGCCTGTACGATGCACGCTACGACGAGTACGGTACGTTGACGCTGGCAGCAGCCGCGATGAGTCTTGTCGTGATGGCGATCGAGGTGTTCCTCAAGCCCGCATTCGACATGGCACTATGAGTTCGACGCTGCGCAATGCAGCGCCATTCGCTTTGACCCGCGCCTGCATCAAACCGCGACTTCCGGCGGCGCCTGGCGGAAACAGCGCGTGATCCAGCCGAGATAGCACAAGCCCAGCACGAACCACACCGCGCCGAGCACGAGTGCGGTTTTCTCGAGACTCACCAGCAACCAGATATCCGCAATCGCACCGGCCAGCGGAAACAGCAGGCCGCCGATCACACCCATCGCATTCGCACTGCCCTTCGCGTTGAAGAACTGGCGGATCACGCACAGATTGACCGCGGTGAACGCGAGAAACGCGCCAAAGTTGATGAACGAGGTCGACGTCGCCACGTCGAGCTTCAACGCAACCAGACCGATTGCACCCGCGATTGCGATGTTCAGCGCCGGGGTCTTGAACTTCGGATGGACGAAACCGAAGATGCGTTTGGGCAATACTTCATCGCGTCCCATTGCATACAGCAAACGTCCCACGCTTGCCTGCGCCGAAATGCCCGAAGCAAACTGCGCGAGAATCAGGCCGGCCAGAAACACCGTGACGAAAATATCGCCGCCCACTTTGCGCGCGACTTCGAAAGCGGCCGAATCCGGGTCCTTGAACACCGCACCCGGGTGTGCAAGCTGCACCGTGTACGCGGCAATCACGAAGATCGCGCCACCGATCAGCGCGATCAGCAGGATCGCGCGCGGCATGGTCTTCTCCGGGGCGATGGTTTCTTCGGTCAACGTCGACACCGCGTCGAAGCCAAGATACGAATAAGCGGCAATCGCGGCACCCGCCATCGTCGCCGAGAGCGGCACATGCGGCTTGAAGAACGGCTCGGCCGAAATCAGGCCACCGGGGCCCGCCGCCGCGGTCACATAGTGGCAGCACAGCACGACGAACAACGCGACGATCGCGAGTTGCACAACCATCAGCACGATGTTGAAGCGGTTCGCGAGTTCAATGCCGAGAATGTTCAGCGCACTCGTCAGCACGATGAATGCGACGATCCAGATCCAGCTCGGAATGTGCGGAAACGCGGCGCTGAGATACGCGGCGCCGATCAGCCAGATCACCATCGGCAGGAAAAAATAATCGAGCAAGGTGGCCCAGCCGATCATGAATCCCAGATGCGGATTGAAAGTTTTGCGCGTGTACGTATAAGCCGAACCCGCTACCGGGAACAGCCGCGCGAGCTTGCCGTAACTGAGCGCGGTGAACACGATCGCGATCAGGGCGATCAGATACGCGAGCGCGGCGGTATCGCTGCTGGCGCTCGCCAGCACACCGTAGGTGCCGTAGACGATCAGCGGCGCCATATAGGCGAGGCCGAACAACAGGACTGAAGGCAGCCCGAGGGTGCGCTTCAGACGCGTGGCTTCGGGCGCGGCAGATGCGCCGGGGCGCTCGGTGGGCGATGTCGGGGTCATGCGGTGTCTCCTCTTGCGAATGGACGAGCGTCGCCGGAGGCGGCGTTGAACGCGCCCCGGTCGAGCGTTGTCGATCAGATGTTCTGGATGCGCGTCTACCGCGCGGATGGTTGTTTGCCTGATGGGTGCGCCGAGGTGCCTGTCAGTTTCCCGGCAGGTGCCGAACGGCGCTTACCTGCGCCTCCAGGCACCTCGCGCGCGAGCCTTAACCCACGTTAGCGCACGTCAAAGCACGTCAAAGCACGCGGATCACACGCGCAGGTTGCCCGTTCTCGCCGTCCTGCGTCGCGAGGTCGAGCGCAATGCGCGCGTCATGCAGGTAACGATAGTGCTCGCGCGCGCCTTCGAGACGCGCCGGATCGAGCGTGGCGCGCAGGACCGTTTCTTCGTGCGCGGCGTCGCACACCACCTCGCCGAACGGATCGATCAGCGCCGATTCGCCGGGAAATGTGAGGTTGTCGTCGCCTGAGCCGATGCGATTCACGAGCGCCGCGAACATCTGATTCTCCATCGCGCGCGCCACGATCGCCCGGCGATGCACCAGCCCGAACGGGTCCATATTGCCGTTCGTCACGATCAACAGATCGGCGCCGAGCGAGGCAACCGCGCGCGCCGTTTCGGGAAACTCGATGTCGTAGCAGATCAGCAGGCCAACAGTCAGGCCCTTGAAACGGCACACGTCGTAACGGTCGCCCGGTTCGAATACGCCGACGTCCGATGCCCATAGATGCGTCTTGCGATAGCGCAGCGCGATCTCGCCGCGTTCGTCGACCAGCACCGTGGTGTTGAAAAAGCGCGTGCCGTCACGCTCGGCGAGACCCACCGCCACCGCGACACCCGCTTCGCGCGCCGCGTTGCGCACGGCGGTGAGCGACGGCCCGTCGATCGGTTCGGCCACCTCGCCGATGGTGTCGCGCGTCGGAAAACCCGACAGCGTGGTCTCCGGAAACACGATCAGATCGGTTCCGGCCGCGCGCTGGCCGATGGTTTGCAGCACGCGTTGCACGTTTGCCCCGCCCACGCCCGTCGCGCCATCCACGATCGATATCTGTGCCAATTCGAGTTGAAGCATTCTGTCTCCTCTGCTTGCCGGTTTGCTTCGCGTTGAATAGCGGCTATTGTCAGGCCGCCCGCGTTTTCAGGTTGGGCCTATTATTACCAGACATATTTTTGTTCGTAATCACCCGGCTGGGTTACCCTCAACGGAGCACGCATGGAACTTGAATGGCGCGATCTGGCCTTTCATCGCGAGATCGGCGCAGTGATCGAAGCGCTCGACAGCACGCAATTCTGGACTCGCCTCACACGGGCGCTCGAACGTTATGTCGTGTTCGACAACTGGGTCGCCCTGCGCTTCACGGCTGGTGTGGCGCCGCTCGTCTGCGCCGAATCGCCCACACCGGACGGCACGGTGGACGTCATGTTCCAGGACTACCTAGCGGCGCTTTATCAGCTCGACCCGTTTTATATCGCCGCGACCGAGAAGCCTGCATCGGGTTTCGTCACGCTTGCGGACGTCGCGCCCGACAACTTCTCGATGACCGATTACTACCAGCGGTACTTCAGGAAAAACATCGTCGGCGACGAGGTGCATTTCAACTACATGATCGATGCGAGGCATACGCTGGCGTTCTCGCTGGGCGCAACGCATCGCTATGGCGAGCGCGACCTGGCCGTGCTCTCGCTTTGCGCGCCATGGGTGATCGCGCTGCTGCGCCAGCGCCTGCCGTATGAGGTGTTCGACGCGATGCCGCTGCCCTCGGGCGAGGCGGCGACGCAAACAGCGATGAGCGCGGCGCTTGAAGCAGCCCCACAAACCGATGCCCCGACTTATGCCGCGCGCTTCGAGCAGGTGTCGTCGGAAAGCGGCCGCTCGGCACTCACCACACGCGAAGTCGAAGTGGCGATGCTGACCTTGAGCGGATTTTCAACGCGCGCCATCGCGGAGAAACTGACAATCTCGTTCGAGACAGTACGCGCGCACAAGAAGCACATCTATACGAAACTCAACGTCAACTCGCAGTCGGAGTTGTTCGCGCTGTTTTATGAAGCGGGACGCAAAGGGGCATGACGTCCCGCTTATCTGGTGTTGGCGCGGGTCGCGAATTTTACGGGCATTACGGGCATTACGGGCATTACGAGCCGCACGCGGCACAACCGCTCGCCTTCTCCTCGTAGCGATCGTGATACTTGAGCCATTCGCCCATATTCTTCTTCTCGTCGCGGCCTTTCGGGGTGACGTCGAAATGCGCGTACGCGCTGAGGAACTGTTCGCCGCCGCGTCCGTAGGTGGAATACGTGTGATAGACGTCGCCCGCCTCGTCCTTGTAGAACACACTGTGACCGGGTAGCTCGTCGATGCCGACATCCTGCTCGGTGAAGTTGTAGAACGCCTTCTTGCTGGCGACTTCCTCCGGCGTGAACGACACGTGATAGTCGAAATTGAAATCGCACTCATTCGACGACACCCACGGAAACGTCCAGCCCATACGCTCCTTGAAAGCCTCGATCTTCGCGAGCGGCCCACGCGAAACCGCCACGTACGATACGTCGTGATGTTCAAGATGGGTCAGGATGCCGCCCACGTGATCCGACAGGAACGAGCAGCCGAAGCAGCCCTCTTCCCAATCCGGGCCGAACATGAAGTGATAGACGATCAACTGACTGCGGCCGCCGAACAGATCGGCGAGCGTCTTGCGGCCTTGCGGCGTATCGAACGCGTAGGTCTTGCCGACCTTCACCCACGGCAGTTCGCGACGTTTGCGGGCAAGCTCATCGCCGGCGCGCGTGTACGCTTTCTCTTCGACCAATAGCGCCCTGCTGGCCGCCAGCCATTCCTCTCTCGTGCCGATCCGGTGTTGCGGGTCCATGTGCGTCTCCTTGTCTGCGTCGCGCAGGTTAGATAGAGCAAAATCAGGCGAAATAGCGTTCCAGGGCATCGGGCCCATGGCGCCAGCCAAACTGATGCAGGTCACGCGTTGCTTCGTCGATGAACTGTCCGTGAGTGAGCGTCCGCCCGTCGACGCGCGCGTCCACTTCCGCGCGAATCACGTCGGCGCTGCCCGGATGCATCCACTTCATGAACTGCGCCGCTTCCGTCCCGGCACGGACGACCTGAGCGGGCGTGGCGTCGACGCACCTCTGGAAGGTGAGGCTGGACCTGGTGGACGCGGAGTTTCCTCTTCGACGAAAGCAGCCAGACGATCGAGTGATTCGGACCAGAAGCGTTGATAGCGCGTGAGCCACTCCATGGCTTCCTCCATGGGTCCGGCGGACAAACGGCACGCGACTGTGCGGCCGGTTTTGCTGCGCGTGATGAGACCGGCCTCGGACAATACGTCGAGGTGTTTCATCACCGCGGGCAACGACATCGCAAACGGCTCGGCGAGTTCGCTGACCGACAGATCGCTCAGTTCGGACAGACGCGCGAGCAACGCACGCCGCGTCGGATCGGACAGCGCGGCGAAAGTGCGATCGAGTAACGTTTCATTAAACTTAACCATGAGGTTAAGTATAGAAACGCGCGTAAGAATGTCAAGCACAGGTGCGTGCTTTTTTCTCAGCGCAGGGCGCACGAGATGACAGGAGCGAAGGGAGTGCTGCAAAAAAGATACGCGGCGAGTCGCAGATAATGCCCTGCAACACGTCGCGTCAAGGTGGAGAACAACCGACTACACGTTCGAGCAAAGCGGCACGGAAAACCCGCCCTGCTCTCGCGTTACAGCAAAACCGCGTAAAGTGTCGTGCGAGGCAATCAGATCGCCCAACCGCCGAGGTAGAAGCCGACCAGCACGACAGCGATGACAACCGTACCCACGTTCAGCTTGCGGTACTCGCCGCTCACCACGCGGCCGATCACCAGCGTCGCGAAGCCGAGCATGATGCCGGTCACGATGTTGGCGGTCAGCACGATGAACACGGCGCACATCAGGCCCGACATCGCATCGACCATGTCGTCCATGTGCAGCTTGCTCACGTTCGAGAGCATCATCAGACCGACGTACATCAACGCCGGTGCCGTTGCATACGACGGCACGAGACTCGCCAACGGCGAGAAGAACATCACCACCAGGAACAGCAGACCGACCACAGCCGCCGCCATCCCCGTCTTCGCGCCAGCAGCAACGCCGACCGTCGATTCGATGTAGGCAGCCGCCGGTGCACCACCGAGCAGGCCCGAGAAAATCGAACTCAACGAATCCGCCGTCAACGCACGGCCACCGTTGATGATGCGACCGTTTTCGTCGAGTTGGCCCGCCTGGCCTGCAACGGCGCGAATCGTGCCGGTTGCGTCGAACACGGCGGTCATCACGAGTGCCAGCACGCTAGGCAGAACCGCCATCGACAGCGCGCCCTTGATGTCCATCGCGCCGATCAGCGAAGCGTGGCCCGGTGCGCTCAGCGCAGGCAATGCGAACACGCCGTGGAACACCACCGTCGGATCGATCACGAGCGCAATCCCGGAGATCGCGACGATCACGATCAAAATCGAACCCGGCACGCGACGGCGCACCAGACCGAAGATCGCAGCCAGACCCGCCACCGACATGATCGCCGGCAATGCCGTGATGTTGCCGAGCGCCACCGGCAGGCCGGCACCCGGGTTCTTGACGACCAGACCCACGTCGTTCGCGGCGATCAGCAGCAGGAACAGGCCGATGCCGATCCCCGTGCCGTGCGCGATACCCGTCGGCAGATTGCGCAGAATCCACGAACGCACGCCCGTCACCGAGATCCCGGTGAAAACGACCCCCATCAGGAACACTGCGCCGAGCGCGACGTTCGGATGCAGACCTTTACCGAGCACGAGACCGAACGCGGTGAACGCGGTCAGCGAGATCGCGCAACCGATCGCGATCGGCAGACGCGCCCACACACCCATCAGCAACGAGCCGAAGGCAGTGGTCAGGCACACGGCAACGAACACCGCGCTGGTATCGAAGCCCGCTTTGCCGAACATGCCAGGCACGACGAACACGGAGTAGACCATCGCGAGGAAGGTCGTGATGCCCGCGACGATTTCCGTACGCTGCGAACTGCCGCGTGAAGAGATTTCGAAGTAGCGGTCGAGAAAGCCCTTTCCGTCGAATGATTCGGCGCCGACTTCAGAAATCGGTTGGGCGTGGGGTTCCATCATGATGAGTGCCTCCTTTATCAGCGTGCTGAAACGGCCCGTTTTCCGGCCGCCATCAGGTTCGTCTCGTTGCGTTGATCTATTGTGGTGTGGCAAGGTTTGAACGTCGGCTTGCGATGCGTCCGGACAACCCGCATGCTCCGTTCTTGTTTTGCTGTCTCGAAATGTAGGGCAACACAAATATATCTCCCATCGCATGGATGGCATGCCCGACATGTCACGCTGCTTATATCGTTTAAGGGACGGCAAATCGTGAGGACGCTCCGCGCGTTTACACCTACGGTTTGTCATGAAGTTGTGGAAGAGTTTTAGGGGTCCGGATTGAGAAAACCGGCGATAGACCGGGGTTTATCACGCTCAATGACCGCGCAATGCGACATGAGCCGGACCCTTGCGACACCTGTCAAAAAGCCTGCAAAACCGGGCCGCCGCGGCGCCGCGGGTTACACTCTGGCCCTTACCTGACTTAATTGCGTGACATACAGCGGCGCTCCACAGCGCCCGTGCGCATTGGCCCATGGAGTCCTTCTTGATGAGCGGCGGTTTTTCGCGTCCTGCCTGGCGTCTTCCGATTCTTGCTGTGTTCGCGCTGTTCGCGCTGTCCGGTTGCAGCCTGCTGTGGGGCCCACAACAGGCGCCGATCGTCGATGCCACGGTGATGCCCGTCGAGCCCGCCAGCGCCCCTGTGGCCGCCTCTGCGCCGGAACCCGTCGAGACTGAGGCGGCCGAGCCCGAGCAGCCCAGGAAGCCGAAGAAGCCGGTTATCAAGCCGCACAAGGTCGAACCCCCGCCGCCGGTCGCCACGCCTGCGCCGCCGCCCCCCGCGCCCGCGCCGCTGATCGTGCTGCGCACGATCGAGCGTAGCGACGCGCGCACCTTGCTCGATAGCGAAGTGCAGAAACCCGATGGCAAGGTCGTGGGCCGCGCGGTCGATCTGATCGCGGATGCGAGCGGCAAGCCGCGCGAAATGGTGGTCAATCTGCAGGGCTTCCTCGGCGTCGGCGACCGCAAGGTCAATTTTCCGTGGAGCGTGTTTCACTTCACGCCCACGGCGAAGGCCGCGCCGATCACGCTCAACGCGGGGGCCGTGCCGGCTCCCGCGGTGAAATCCGCCACCTTGCAATTGCCGCTGATCGACGCCGATGTCGAGCGCTCGAACGGCGCCAAGGTCGGCCGCGTGATCGACGTGCTGATCGACGCCAACGCGCAACCCCAGGCGGTCGTGCTCGACGTCAACGGCATGGTCAGCACCGAGCGGCGCACGATTGCCGCCAACTGGTCGGCACTGCGCTTCGTCACGAAAGACAAGGAACTGCATCCGCAGATCGATTTGAGCGACGCGCAAATCAACGCGACGCCGCCGTACGCCAGCGGCAAGCCGGTCCGTGCGGTGTCCCCAGCGCCCCCTCCGGCGCCTGCCCCTGCCCCTGCTGCTGCTGCGGCATCTGCCGCGCCGGCCAATGTCACTGCGAGTTCCAACGCAAGGGCGGCCCGATGATAGGCCGCACTTTGGTCACCACGCGAAGCCTGCGCGCACTCGATTGGCTGAATTTCTTCGTCGCCAACGTGCAGACGGGTTTCGGGCCGTTCATCGCGTCGTACCTCGCCTCGCACAAATGGACCCAGGGCGAGATCGGCATGGCGCTGTCTGTCGGCACCATTAGTGCGATGGTGAGCCAGGTGCCGGGCGGCGCCGCCGTCGACGCGTTGCGCAACAAAAAAGGCGCCGCCGCCTGGGCGATCGCGGCGATCATTCTCAGCGCGGTGCTGCTGGCCACGAGCCCGACGGTGCTGCCCGTGTTCGCCGCCGAGGTGTTCCACGGCTTTGCCAGTTGCATGCTGACGCCTGCATTGGCCGCGATCTCGTTCGCTCTCGTGGGGCGCGCGAATCTGGGCGACCGGCTGGGACGCAATGCGCGCTGGGCTTCGATTGGCAGTGCCGTCGCGGCTGGGCTGATGGGGATCTTCGGCGAATACTATTCGCCTCGCGCGGTGTTCTGGCTGACTGCGGCGCTTGCCGTGCCGGCGCTGTTTGCGCTGACGATGATTCAGCGGACCGATACGATCGAGCTGCCCAAAACCGGACCGACGCCGGAGCAGATCGAACGTCGCGAGAGTTTGCGCGAGTTGTTGCGTGACAAGCGGATGTTGCTGTTCGCGGCTTGTATTGTGCTGTTCCACTTGTCGAATGCGGCGATGCTGAATCTCGCCGCTGGCGAAGTGACGGCCGGCATGGGCGACAACGTGCAGCTTGTGATTGCCGCGTGCATTATCGTGCCGCAGGCGATTGTGGCGATGATGTCGCCATGGGTTGGGCGCTCTGCCGAGCGGTGGGGACGCCGGCCGATTCTGCTGCTGGGGTTTTCGGCGCTGCCGATACGGGCGTTGTTGTTTGCTGGAATCAGCAGCCCTTACTTGCTGGTGCCGGTGCAGATGCTGGACGGCCTGAGCGCTGCGGTGTTCGGCGTGATGCTGCCGTTGATTGCCGCCGATGTTGCTGGCGGCAAGGGGCGGTATAACCTTTGTATCGGATTGTTCGGGTTGGCTGCCGGGATCGGGGCTACTTTGAGCACGACTGCTGCTGGGTTTGTGGCGGATCATTTCGGTAATGCTGTGAGTTTTTTTGGGCTTGCTGCTGCGGGCGCGTTGGCTGTTCTGCTCGTGTGGGCGGCTATGCCCGAGACGCGGGATGCTGCTTCTGGTGAGGAGGCTGCGCCTTTGGGGGATGGGAAGTCGGCGGCCAGATAGGTTTGTTTTTTGCCTTCGCGGCGCTTTGGTGTTTGTGTGCCTGTGGTAGGGGCCTTTTCTTGAGTTGTTTGCCTTCGCGGCGCTTAGTTGTATGCCTACGGCGTTGGCCTTTCCTTGATTTGTTAGTGGTCTATTAGCGTTCCCCCTGTGCGGGGGGGCACCTACTTTTCTTTGCCTGCCGCAAAGAAAAGTAGGCAAAAGAAAGCGGCTCAAACCGCTAATTCTTAAGCGGGTCCCCCGCACAGCCACGGTAGTGGTGCATCTGGAATCCGTGCTTTCGCACATTCAGCTTTAGTGACAAGGCGCTCATTCGCTCCCACTCCGCACTACGTGCGTCGCGGACGGGTCTGCCAGGGAAACCGAGGGCTTCGGTTGGGCTCGGTGGGAGGCTTCGGTCGGGAGTGGTAGGGCCTATCGGCCTCGGCTGGGCGTGGTGTGGCCATCGGCTGCGCCTCGGCGAGGCGTCAAATGTGCAAATGCGCCGTACTTCCTGGAATGCCCTTGCCTCACTCGGATCCACGGGCAAGTCGTCCCAGTTCGTACAGTTAGAAGTCCGTACTTCGAGCAGATGCGATAAAACCGATATCGACCGAGTCGCCGAGCCGAATGAGGCGTGAGCGCGAAAACGCACAGAGCGGCTTACAAAATGGGCTTCGGCGCGCGCAGCGCCGCCGGAAGTATGACGGCCTTGTCACTCACGCCGAATGTGCGAGAACACCGATTCCAGATGCACCACAACCCCCTCCAAGCCAGGGGACCCACTTATGAGCTGGCGGTGTGAGCCGCTTTCTTTTGCCTACTTTTCTTTGCGGCAGGCAAAGAAAAGTAGGTGCCCGCCCCGCACAGGGGCGACGCTAATACACCACTAACAAATCAAGGAAAGGCCAAAGAACTCACATCAAGCACAGGGCAACGCCAATAGACCACTAAGAAAGCAAGGAAAGGCCAACGCCATGGGCATACAGCCAAGCGCCGCGCAGGCAATCAGAACAAGAAAAGCCCAACACCACAAAACCACAACCCAAACAGCGCTGCGCGACCAAAACACCTCAATCTATAGCCCTTCCAGCCGTCTCCCGCATAAACGGCAACGGCAACAACGACACAACCCCACACCCGATCAGATACCACGCAGGAGCCAGATGGCTCCCGGTAAGCTGAATCAGCCAGGTAGCAAAAAACTGCGCAAACCCACCAAAAATAGACACCCCTAAACAATAAACAATCGACATCCCGGTAGCGCGAATCGCGCGAGGAAACAACTCGGGCAGCATGACGATATTGGGCACGGCCGTAAAAGCGACAAACACCGCCAACACAGCAACAACAGAAAGCAAAACCGGCACCGTAGGCGAAGCATTGATCATCATGAAAGCCGGATACACGGCAACAATCAGCATCACCCGCGAAATCCACAAAACACGCTTACGCCCCACGCGATCGGATAACGCGCCCGCCAAAGGCGAACAGATCACCGTCACGATCGCCGCGGTCCACGCGGCCCACAGCGCCGACGACATCGGTAAATGCAAAATCTGAATCGCGTACGTAGACAGATAAAACAGCACGATGTAGTTCGCCGCCGTGCCGCCAATGGTCGTCAACACACCCGTCGTAATCACGCGCGAATGTTCACGAAACAGCCTGCGAACCGGCTGCGCATCAGGCGCCTGCGCCGCGGAAACCGTGCCGTCTTCCACGCCCGGTAACGTTTCTTCCAGATGCCGCCGGATGTAAATGCCAATCGGCCCCATCGCCATGCCGATCACAAACGGCACACGCCACCCCCAGCTCTCAAGCGCGGCAGTGGACAGCGCCGCCGCCAACGCAACACCCAGCAGCGAGCCGCATACGGTATTCAATCCCTGACTCACGAATTGCCAGCTTCCGTAGAATCCACGCGTCTTGTCACTGCCATATTCGAGCAGCAACGAAGTCGATGCACCGACTTCGCCACCCAGCGCAAACCCCTGAATCAATCGCGCCAGGATCACCAGCATGGGCGCGGCTATGCCAATCATCGCGTACGTCGGCGCAAACGCGATGATCGCCGAGCCCAGCGTCATCAACCACAGCGTGAGGCTCATCGCGGCCTTGCGCCCGGCGCGATCGGCATACCCGCCGAGCACAATACCGCCCACCGGCCGCATGATGAAACCAACCCCGAAGGTGCCGGCCGCCAGCATCAATTGCGCGAGCTGCCCCTCCACCGGGAAATACAGCTTGCCGATGATTGTCGCGAAGAAGCTGTAAATCGTGAAATCAAAAAATTCGAGGCCATTGCCGAGCGTGATCGCGGCAATCGCTTTAGCGTGGCTCGTGCGTTTGGCGGGCTGCGTGGCCGATGCGTCCGCGAGATGCAGCGCCTCGGCGCCCGCGGGTTGCGGTGTAGCGGAATAGTCCATCTGTGTCTCCATGTGTCACCTGCCGACGCGCGGTTCTGCGCCCGCCTTGCTCAATGTCCGGCCAGCCTCAGACGAGGAAAGTCTGCGCGAGGCGCACCCAGTAGGCCGCGCCGGTAGCGAGGCAATCGTCGTTGAAGTCGTAGCCCGGGTTATGGACCATGCAGCCGCCCTCGCCGTCGCCATTGCCGATGATCAGGTAGCTGCCCGGGCAACGCTCCAGCAGGAACGCAAAGTCTTCACTGCCGGTCAACGGTTGCATCTCGGCGATCAAGCCATCTTCGCCGAGCCAGTCGAGCGCGACCTGCCGTGCGAGGCCGGTCATCTCTGCGTCGTTGACAAGCACCGGATAACGCCGCTGATAGTCCACATGCGCCCGCGCGCCGAATACCGCCGCCTGTCCACAGGCAACCGCGGTGATGCGCTCCTGCAAATAGTTGCGGACCTCGGGCTTCAGCGCACGCACGGACAGGCGCATCTCGGCGGTTTCAGGAATCACGTTCGGCGCTTCGCCGGCGTGAATCGCCCCCACCGTGATGATCGCCATGTCGAGCGGCGCAATGTTGCGCGATACGATCGACTGCAACGCCAGCACGATCTGCGCGCACACCACGACGGGATCGACCGCCTTGTGCGGCACCGCGCCATGACCGCCGCGGCCGGTCACCTTGATGATCACCGTATCCGACGAAGCCATGAAGGAGCCCGGCAGGAAACCGAACTTGCCGGTCGGAAAGCCCGGCATGTTGTGCATCGCGAATACGGCGTCGCACGGAAATTTGTCGAACAGTCCGTCTTCGAGCATTTTTTTCGCGCCGGCCTGGCCTTCTTCAGCAGGCTGGAAAATCAGATTCAACGTGCCGTCGAAACTCTTTTCCTGCGCGAGGTGCTTGGCGGCCGCCAGCAGGATTGCCGTGTGGCCGTCGTGGCCGCATGCGTGCATCTTGCCCGGCACGGTGCTCGCATAGGGCAGGCCGGTGGTTTCGTGAATCGGCAGCGCGTCCATGTCGGCGCGCAAGCCCAGCTTGCGCGTGCCGTTGCCAACTTTCAGTTGCCCGACAACGCCGGTTTGGCCCAGCCCGCGATGCACGGTGTAGCCCCATTCCTGCAAGCGCTCGGCAACCAGATCGCCGGTGGCGAACTCTTCATAAGCCAGTTCCGGCTGCGCGTGGATGCGGCGGCGCAGCGCGATCATTTCGTCTTCGAGTTCGGCGATGCCCGCCGGGATGGTCATGGTGTTCACGATGTCGTCTCCGTCTATGAAAGCGTGGACCGAGCATAACGACGCCGATTTTCCAGCGGCAGACGTAGAATCGTTGCAGCAGCAACCAGCGGTTGCCACCTTTCTACGGGTTTTCCAGATGAAACTTCATCAACTCAGCACCTTAGCGGCCATTGCGGATACCGGCAGTATCCGGGCCGCCGCCCGTTCGCTCGACCTTTCACCGGCCGCCGTCACCAAGGCCATGCGTGAACTGGAGGCTGATCTGCACGCGCCATTGCTGGTGCGCGGCGCGAGCGGCGTTGCGTTCACGGAGTTCGGCCGCGCGCTGGTCGTGCATGCCCGGCTGGTGCTGGGCCAGTTGCAACGCGCCGAGGCGGAGATCGAGGCGATGCGCGGCGCGGCGGCCGGCAAACTGTCGATCGGCGTCACGCCGTGGGTAGCGCTGACGTTTCTGCCACCCACGGTGCAGCGGTTCCGGCAACGCATGCCGGAAGTCCAGCTGGAATTCTTCGACGGGCTGCTGGGTGTCGTGCAACCGCGCCTGCGCGATGGCAGCCTCGACTTCTCGATCGGCCGTCCGCCGCCCGCCTCGCCGCAATCGGAGTTTCACAACGTCCCGCTGTTTTCAACGCATTCGGCGGTGTGCGCACGGCGCGATCATCCGAAGGCGGGTTGCCGCACGCTGCTCGAACTGGAAGACGCCGAATGGGTGCTGAACTGGGACCCGGCAAGCCGCGAGTCGATCTCGGACAATCTGTTCCGCAAGCGCGGCATGAAGGTGCCGCACACGATCCATCTCGCGCATTCGCTTTCGGTCGTGCTCGGCCTGCTCGCACGCACGGACATGGTCAGCATCTTTCCGTGGCCGCTCGTCGAGGTGCTCATCGCGAAGGAGAACCTGTGGGCGCTGCCCTTGCGCGAAACGGTGGACGAAACCATCGTCAGCATCACCTCGCGGCGCGGGGCGCCGGCCAGTCCGGCGGCCACGTGTTTCCTCGACTGTTTGCGCGAAGTAATCGACGAAGGTGCGCGCTCGCCAGACCCCGACATGCGCCGCCTGTTTCATTCGATCGAATTGCTGCTGTAGAGGTGTGACCGAGTAGCTTGACCGGGTGGCCCGGTTAAGCGCTGTCACGGGCTCGTGGCGCTGTAAGCCGAATCGCAGACACGCCCGCTATGCTTCGGGTGCGCAATAGCGCGCCGCCCCGCAGCTATCTCGACCGACCGTGACCCAGAGCCCCCACCACGAAGCCGTCCGCCAAGGAATGCCTCCGGGCACGGCAACCGCACATGCCGGCGACAGCGCGCCGCTCGATCCGGCCCGTCATCGCGCCCTTGCCGAAACCCGGCGCGGCGATGGCGACGAACTGGGCGCGCTTGCGCATCTGATTGCCGCCCACACGCTGGACGCCTACGCAGCCGCTGCACCCGACGCCAGCGCCGCGAATCTCTGCGACGTCGCGACCGGCTACTTCATGAAAGGCGATCACGCGATCGCTGAGTATTGGTACCGCCTCGTTCTGACACTCGACCCGCATGTCGCGGCCGCCTGCCAGAATCTGGCTGCCATCCTCGCAAGCGCTGGACAGGTGAATGAAGCCGCTGAGTACCGGGAGCGTGCCTACCGGATTCAACGTGTCTTTGTCGAGGGAAGCGGCGCGGAGCAGCACCGGGTGCTGGTCCTCTGCGCGGCGCGCACTGCCGGCAATGTGCCATTCGACGCGCTGCTCTCCGGCGCGCGGTGGTGCCGCATCAAGTACGCGATCGACTACGCCGCCGACGAAGAAGACGATCACTTGCCCGCCTACAATCTCGTGTTCAACGCGATTGGCGATGCCGACATCGCCGCCCCGCTCGCCCGTCGGCTTGCGCGCTTCGTCTCGCGCTGTGCGAGCCCCCTGCTCAATCCGCCCGCTGTTGTCGCCCGAACTCAACGGCACCTCACCG
Source organism: Paraburkholderia fungorum (assembly GCF_046026025.1). Lineage (GTDB taxonomy): Bacteria > Pseudomonadota > Gammaproteobacteria > Burkholderiales > Burkholderiaceae > Paraburkholderia > Paraburkholderia fungorum_E. The sequence goes on from NZ_JAQQFL010000014.1 coordinate 75,663, forward strand.
CGAGCCTGCTCAGCGAGCTGCGGGACGTACACGTAGCGCCGTGCGTGCAGAGCACTGCCGCTCCAGCTTCACGCGCCGCGCTTGACGCCTTGCTCGCGCAAGGTGGCATCGACTTCCCGGTTCTGGCGCGCCCCGCCGCTACCCATGGTGGAGACGGACTGACGCTATGCGAGAACCCCGCAGCGCTCGAAACGTGGAGTTCGGCACAAACGGGGGCGGCCTATCTGACGGCGTTTCGCGACTACCGCAGCGCCGACGGCTTCTACCGCAAATACCGGATCATTTTTGTCGACCGGGAGCCGTTTGCCTACCATCTGGCGATTTCACCGCACTGGATGGTGCATTACTACTCCGCCGACATGGAACAGCATGCGTGGAAACTGGACGAGGAGCGGCGCTTTCTCGACGATCCGCGCGCCGCGCTCGGCGAGCGCGCGATGAATGCCATCACGGCAATCGGCAGGCGGCTCGATCTCGACTACGGCGGAATCGACTTCACGTTACTGCCAGGCGGACAGGTGCTGGTCTTCGAAGCAAACGCGACCATGCTGGCGCACTTCGAGCGCGAGACCGGCCTGCTCGCGCACAAGAATCCCTACGTGCAACGCATCGTCGACGCGTTCGAACAGATGATGACGCGCCGCACGCCGGCCTGAAGGTTGGTCGTTACTGGCTTTACTGGCTGGACAAATGCTGACGCAGATACGGTACGAAGCCATTCTGCGTCGGGCCGATCTGCTTGACACAATCATCGTAGTCAGAGCCCATCGCGCGATCCTGGCCGTACATGCCGCGGCACTGCGCATAGAGCGTGATCGTCGCGCCGCTACCCTTGGCCACCCGCGTGGCCGAATAGACCGCCTTCCCCGAGCGGCTCGGCACGTCGGTCTCGATCGACACCGCATCCGCGCGGACAATCGACGTGGACGAATGCGCCGCCACGTAGTCTTTCGTGACCGACCAGGCCTTGTCGCACTGCGCCTGATCCGCGCACGCAATGGCCGCATTACGCTGCGCGGCATCGAGCAGGTTCTCGGAGCGGGTGAAGTCGCGCTCCTGCGCCTCCTGTTTCTCGGCGGACATACAGCCACTCAGGGTAAGCGCGGCAAGCGCAATAGCGATAGTTGTTTTCACGGGTTGAAGATCCGATGGCAAATTCCGGTGAAGATTATAGACGCCCTCAACCCGCGCCTACAGGTTTGGAACGACCATCGGAAACCCGTCTCAGCTCGCGTAGCCGACCACGCCCTTGATCTCCAGGAAGTCCTCGAGACCGAACTCGCCATACTCGCGGCCGTTGCCCGATTGCTTGAAGCCGCCGAACGGCGCATCGGGACTATAGTCCGAGTAGTTCAGGTAGATCGTGCCGGTACGCAGGCGCTTCGCCACGGCATACGCACGCTCGATCGACGCGGATTGCACATAGCCCGCGAGACCGTAGAGACTGTCGTTGGCCATCGCGACCGCTTCGTCCTCCGACTCGTAGCCGAGGATCGACAGCACCGGCCCGAAAATCTCCTCACGCGCGATCGTCATGTTCGGCGTGACATTGCCGAATACCGTCGGGCGGACGAAGTAGCCGTCCTTCAAGCCCTCGGGACGGCCCAGCCCGCCGGCCACCAGCGTCGCCCCCTCTTCGATGCCCACGCCGATCAGCCGCTGGATCTTGTCGAACTGCTGCTCGCTGATGACAGGTCCAAGATCGACACCCTTCGCATCTGCGGGGCCGACGACCAATGCTTCAGCCGCTTCCTTCGCATACGCCAACGCGTCGGCCAGGTGAGCGCGCGGCACGAACATACGGGTGGGCGCATCGCACGACTGGCCGCTGTTGTCGAAACATGCACGTGCGCCGCGCATCACCGCCTGCTTCAGATCGGCGTCTTCAAGAATCAGGTTGGCCGATTTGCCGCCCAGCTCCTGATGCACGCGTTTGACGGTATCCGCCGCGGCTTTCGCAACCAGCACGCCCGCGCGCGTCGAACCGGTGAACGACATCATGTCGATGTCCGGATGACGCGACATCGCCTCGCCCACCGTCGCGCCCTCGCCGTTCACGAGATTGAACACGCCCGCCGGCACGCCCGCTTCGTCGAGGATCTCGGCGAAGAGGATGCCGGAGAGCGGTGCCAGTTCCGAGGGCTTGAGCACCATCGTGCAGCCGGCCGCCAGCGCGGGCACGACCTTGGTGGCGATCTGCAGGGCCGGCCAGTTCCACGGTGTAATCAGCCCGCACACGCCGACCGCTTCCTTGCGGATCAGAATGCTGCTCTTCACGTACTCGAATTCGAACGTGTCGAGCGTGCGGATCATCGTCTCGAGATGCGCGACGCCGGTCCACGCCTGCGCGTCGTTCGCATATTGCAGCGGCGCGCCCATCTCGCGGCTGATCGCATGCACCATGTCGTCGTAGCGCTTGCGGTAGACGTCGAGGATCGCTTGCAGCAGATCGATTCGCTGCGCGATCGTCGTCTCGCTGTAGCTTGCAAAGGCACGCTTCGCCGCCGCCACCGCGCGGTCCACGTCGGCCGCGCTGCCGAGCGAAATCTGCGTGAATGCAGCGGCCGTGGACGGATCGATCACGTCGAGTGTGGCGGCGCCGGCCGTGTTTTGCGGGTCGACCCATTGGCCGTCGATATAAAACTGCCTGGCATGTTGGGCAAGTTGGAATTGCGATTGCATGGCTTAGTCCTTTACATGAATGGTGTTAGGTCAGACCGCGGGCCGCGGATCGCACCCGTAGCGGTATCGAAGGCTTTACATCGACGCCGCTCAATCTGAATGTCTTCAAATCGAAATTCATCGCTACGCAGCTTTGGCTCAGACTCCGGTTCTGCTTCGATTTCTTCATCGAATTCCTTGTCTTTGAATCACATCAACCTGGAGAGACACATGAGCACCATCACTTTCACCCGCATCGACGCTAAAGGCCCTGGCGCTTCCGGCCTGAACCCGGCCCTGCACGATCCCGCCGACGTCATTCTGGACGGCGCCAGGGCGCCGCACGCCCTCAACGCCTTCTCCGACGCGACCAACATGCTGTCCGCCGGCGTATGGCAATGCGACGCGGGCACACTGAAGCTGGCCGACCTGCCGATCCACGAAGTCTGCGTGCTGATCGAAGGCGAAGTCGTCATCACCAGCGACGACGGCCGCAGCGAACGCTATGCCGCCGGCGACGCCTTCATCCTGCACAAGGGCTTCTCGGGCACGTGGCACATGCCGGTGGCGACCAAGAAGTACAGCATCGTGTACTGCGGCTGATTCATACTGCGTCACACCGTTGCTTCAACAGGAACCGCACCCCCGCACCTCAAGGTGCGGTACCCCTTAAGGTGCGGTTTTTTTATTGCGGCGGCAATGAATAAAAAACGCCGCCACTACATCGGAAAACCCAGCGCCTTGATCGAATTGATCCACAGACGGCGCCAGCCGCCGCGATCGTCGGCGCCGTCGAATGCGTTGAAGGTAATCTTTGCGGCGATCCAGCGCAGCGGTTCCGGCGGAATGTACGACGGCCCTTTGCGCGAGATATCCAGCGACGTGATCACAGTATCGCGATTCCACAGCATATCGAGGCCCATCTTCGCACCAAAGCGGCTACCCGCCACGCCAAAGCCCGTGTAGCCCGCGACGAACACGCTCTTGCCGCCGTGATAGCGGCGCGCAAACACGGCGCCGCGCGAGCAGTAGTCGATCGGGCCGCCCCATGCGTGGGTGAAGCGCACGTCGTCCAGTTGCGGGAACGTGCGATAAAACGCTTCGGCGAGCTTGTAGTAGGTGCTCTCGTCACGATCCGCGGCCGGATTCGGATCGCCGCCGAAGTGATAGCTCACCCGGCCGCCGAAGATAATCCGGTTGTCTTTGGTGAGACGGAAATAATTGAGCTGGGTACGCGTATCGTAAATGCCCTGGCGATTGCTCCAGCCAATGCGCGCCATCTGCTCCTCGCTCAAGGGGGCGGTCGCGACGATGTGATCGCGCACCTGCATCACGCGGCGCTTGATGTCGCTCACACCCACATCCGCCGTGCCGGTCCCGAGCAGCACGCGTGGCGTTTCGATGCGGCCCGCCTGCGTATGCACGATCAGCGTCGCGCCGAGATCTTCCAGGCGCGTGATCGGCGAGTGTTCATGCAAGCGCACGCCGAGTTTAAGCGCAGCCGCCTTCAGGCCCCACGCGAGCTTGGCGGGATGAATCGTGCCGCTGCGATGACGCGACCACATTGCGCCCGCGAACAGCGGTGAATCGAGTTGTTCTCTGGCGCCTTTGCTGTCGAGCAACACCACGTCGTGCCCGTGGGACACGTGCAAGTCGTAATCGCCCTTCAGATGATCGAGGTGACCCGGGTCGACCGCGACCGTCATCTCGCCATTCCATTCGACGTCCGCTTCAATGCCGTAACGTGTCAACGATTCCTTGAAACCGTCGAGATTCTCCTGGCCCAGCTTTTCCAGCACATCGAGGTCTTGCGGAAAGACCCGCGTCGCATTCGGCAGACCGTGCATCACCGACGTGGAGATGATCCCGCCCGGACGGCCCGATGCGCCGTAGGCCACCTTGCCCGCTTCGACCAGCACGACGTCGAGCGACGGGTCTGCTTCTTTCGCCTGAATCGCGGCCCACAGTCCGGTAAAACCACCGCCGACCACCACCAGATCCGCGCAAGTCGGACCGATCAATTCCCGTTCGACAGCCGGCGCGCGCGGATTGTCCAGCCAGAACGGAAACAGTTTTACCCCTTCAAACGCGCGCTTTACTGACTCGCTCATCATGTTTGCCTACTCAACTTGAATACCATTGCGTTTACTGCGTGACTGTTGTTTCGGTACGGCCTGCGCGCAGCCTGAGCACGCCTCGCGGCTCAACCTCGAACCGGACGATTCAACCGGCGTCCTGCGTCTCCAGCGCTTCTTCGCGTTCGCGTCGCGCGGCATGCTGGCCCGCTGGTGACGCCGCTTGCGACGCCGCTTGCGCTGGCGCTTGCGCTGGCGCTTGCGCTGGCGCTGGCGCTTGCCCCTTCGTTTGCGGCCTGATCTGCGCGCCACCCGCTTTAAGCTTAGTCGCCGGCACCACCGGATGCACCATCACATTGCGCCGCGAACCGCTACGCAACCAGCGCCGGCCAAGCGGCCCATACACGCCATCCGGTTCAGGAAAGCACTGCAGCAACGCGATATACAAGCCGCAGGCCAGCGTCAGCGAAACCGGCATGCTGATGTCGAGACCCCCGGCGAGTTCGCCGAGCGGACCGACAAACTGATCCGGCAGGTTGACGAAGCACAGGCCGATCACCGCGCTCGGAATCCATGCGCCCATTGCGCGCCAGTTCCAGCCGTGCTTGAACCAGTAGTGGCCGCCGCGGCCGCCGCGATTGAATACCTGCAGATCGTCGGACAGATAGAAACCGCGCCGCGTCACGAAGCCAATGATCATGATCACCATCCACGGGCAACTGCAGACGTTGATCAGCACCGAGAACGTCGACACGCTTTCGACCAGGTTGAAGGCGAAGCGGCCAAGAAAAATGAAACCGATGGCGAGGCTGCCGATCAGCAAGGTGGCGCGCACGCGGTTCAGAAACCTGGGAAACATGCTCGACATATCGAGCCCGGTGCCGTACAGCGCCGTGGTGCCCGTCGACATCCCGCCGATGATCGCAATCAGGCACACAGGCAGAAAGAACCAGTTCGGCGAAATCGCCAGCAAACCGCCCACGTAGTTATTCGAGGCGATGAACTCCGGCGCCTTGCTGGCGATGATCGTCGCGGTGGCGAGACCGAAAAAGAACGGCACGAAGGTGGCCAGTTGCGCGAGCATCACCGCCAGAATCGTGCGTTTCTTCGGTGTGTTCTGCGGAATGTAGCGGGCCCAGTCGCCGAGCGTGCAGGCGAACGAAACCGGATTGCTCATCGCGACCAGCACGGCGCTCACGAACGCCGGCCAGAAACCTACCGAACCGAGCGCGACCTTGCCGGCGTACGCGCTATTGAACGGCCCGGCGAACGCCACGATGCCGACCACGAACAGCAGACTCGCCGCCCACACGGCAATCTTGTTGACCCACAGCATGAAACGGAAACCGTAGACGCAGACGGTCAGCACCAGCACGGCGAAGAGACCGTATGCGAAACTCAGCGTCATCCAGTTGACCGGCAGGCCGAGCAGATGATTCGCGCCGCCCACCAGCGCATCGCCCGAACTCCACACCGCCAGCGAGAAAAAGGCAACCGCGGTCAACACCGCCAGAAAGGAGCCGACGATCCGGCCATGAATGCCGAAATGCGCGCCTGAAGAAACCGGGTCGCTCGTACCGTTACGCGGACCAAACAGGCCCATCGGCGCAAGAATGCAGGAACCGATCAGCACGCCGAGCACGATCGAATAAACGCCCGCCTTGAACGACAAACCGAGCAGCACCGGAAAGCTGCCGAGCACCGAGGTGGAAAAAGTATTGCATCCGCCGAACAGCAAGCGGAACAGATCGATCGGCCGCGCATAACGCGAGCGGTCCGGAATGCGCTCAAAACCGAATGTTTCGACTTGGGTGATGCTGTTGCTGCTCATTGTCTCCAACTCCTGTGACGGCCAGGTCTCAATCACGATGGCTCGCCACGGGGGATGTGGCGTCCACTTTTTTCAGATATCTGGACGTCACTGTAAAGACAATCAGCGTGGGCAAAAATACCGGCCGCCCAACCTTTACTTCGATCTTGGACGATGTAACCCGAAAGCCCTGTCAAATAAGGCTCTGCGAGGCAACGAAGGTGCGCGCGGGGACTTCCATCGGGCCTGGTGGCGCGCAAACGTCGAAGCGAATCGCGAGAATCCACGTCTCAGCGCGGGGCGGCTTCACGCCTCTGCCTCACGCCCCTCCTTCACGCCTCTGGTTCATGCGTCTGCTTCACGTCCCTGCTTCTCGTCCCCGCCTCACATCCCTGCCTCACGCCCCTGACGGCGCCGCTTCGCCGCCGCAACGGTCGGCAGCGGCACCGGCACCGCGCCGGACATGCCGTGCTCGAGCAGAAAATCGCGGAACAACCCGGCGACGTGCGGCAGGCGTTTGTCGGACACATGCATCACATACCAGTCGCGCTCGATCGGATTGGCGGGCAAGGGCAGCAAGGCCAGCAAGCCGGCCTGAAATTCCAGCGAACACGCATGCAACGACAGAAACGCAATGCCCAAACCCGCCTCGACCAGTTGCTTGATCGCCTCGTTGCTCGAGAGTTCGGAGCCGATATGCAGCTTGTGGCCGGCGAGCCGAAACAGATTCTCGACGGTCGAGCGCGTGCCGGAACCCCGCTCCCGCACGAACAGATTCGCGGTTTGCAAATCGTCCAGCGACAGGCGTTTTTTCTTCATCAACGCATGGGCGGGCGAGGCGACGAAGGCCATCGGATGCTTCGCGAACGCCGTCGCCACCGTGCGCAATTCGCGCGGCGCGCTGCCCATCACCGCAAGATCGATCTCGTGCGTAGCCAGCATGCGGATGATGTCGGCACGATTGCCGACCTTGAACTGCACTTTCACTTGCGGGCGCAACTCGGTGAAGCGCACGAGGAACGGCGGAATCAGATATTCGGCGGTGGTGATCGCGCCGATGCGCAGCGTGCCGCCCTGCTCGCCGTGCAAAGCGGCGAGATCGTCCGCCGCGCCGTTCCATAGATCGAGGATTTCCAGCGCATAGCGCGCGAGGATTTCGCCCGCCGCGGTCAACTGCACGCCACGGCCCACCCGCTGCAGCAGCGGTGCCCCGGCGGCCTCTTCGAGCAGACGCACCTGAAGCGACACCGCCGGTTGCGTGAGCTTCAATTCCTCGGCCGCGCGCGACACGCTGCCGAGCTTCGCGACCGTATGCAAAGCTTTCAATTGACGGAACGTGGCGACTTTTAACATAAGTGAAAACCTATATGTTCAGCAGAAACATTAAATTGTGCTGCGGTTTTAGCCGATTCTATACTGGCCCTGACAGATCAGACCGATGAATTCCGGGTATAGCCCGCCAGACCTTTCATCGGCCGGGCACGGATCACCACGGATCACGCACGAATAACTTCAGGAGGATAAGGATCATGGCCGCAATCGATCAGCAAGCAACCTCTGACGCGCAAGCTACACAGTCCATGTGGCAGACGAAGCAAACGCCGCACACAGCACAGACGGCGGCGCATCGTGTCGTGATCGTCGGTGGCGGAGTCGGCGGCCTTGGGCTTGCCACGCGGCTGTCGGAAACACTCGGACGCGCCGGTCTCGCGCAGATCGTGCTGGTGGATCGCTGGCCAACGCATTTCTGGAAGCCCTTGCTGCACGAAGCCGCGTCGGGCCAACTCGACCCGGCCACGCATCAGTTGCAATATGCGGTGCAGGCGCAACGGCACGGCTTCGAATTCGAACAGGGCGAACTCGCCGCGCTCGATCGCAGCAACCGGCACATCACGCTGAGTGCATTCCACGACGCCGACGGCCGCGAAATCCTGCCGTCACGGCAGCTTGCATTCGATACCCTGGTGCTGGCGATGGGCAGCGTCACACAGTATTTCGGCGTGCCCGGCGCGGCGGAACACGCGTTGCCACTCGAATCGGTCGCGCATGCGGAAGCGTTTCGCCGCAAGCTGCTCGACGCCTGCCTGCGTGCTAACCATGCGCGCCGCACGCGGACCGCTCAGGCGGACACGCCGGTGTCGATCAACATCATCGGCGCCGGAGCAACGGGCGTTGAACTCGCCGCTGCGGTACGCGATACGGTGCGTCTGCTGAACCGCTACAGCCCGTTTTCGCTCGACCCCGAACGCGACTTCCGTATCCGTCTGATCGAAAGCAGCGAGCGTGTGTTGCCCGCATTGTCGGAAACGATTTCGGCGCGCGCGCAGAAAATGCTCGGCAGTCTCGGCGTCGACGTGCTGAACGCAACGCGCGTCACCGAAGTGCGCGCCGACGCCGTGCTGACGAATCAAGGCGCGCCGCTCCCCAGCGACATCTCGATCTGGACCGCCGGCATTGCGGGGCCGCCGGTGTTGCGCTCGCTGGACGGCATCGCGGTCAATCGCAACGCCCAGGTGCAGGTGAACCGCACGCTGCAATGCACGAACGACGCGAACATCTTCGGACTCGGCGATTGCGCGGCCTGCCCTTGCGCCGACAACCCGGACGCGTTTCTGGCACCACGCGCTCAGGTCGCGCACCAACAGGCGCTGTTTCTGGCGCGCGCGCTGAAGTGCAGAATTGCGGGCGAACCCTTACCGGCGTTCGTCTATCGCGATGCCGGCACGCTGGTCGGTTTTGGCCGCGAAGGCACGATCGGCAGCTTGAGCAACGGCTTGCTGACGCAGCCGATGTTCGTCGACGGTTGGCTCGCGACGGCCGTCTACAAGCTGATCTATCGCCGCCACGTGATGACGCTGACCGGCTTCGCACGCATGGCGCTCGATTCGGCGAGCCACTGGTTGCGCCGGCGCGTGCATCCGGTGATCCGCCTGCATTGAATCAGGCCAACGCAACTCGACCAACTTGGCCAACCCGGGCGGCACGCTTCAGAACGTGCCGCCCGCGTGGCGTTCAATCGAGAAACTCCGTCGCCCGCTTACGCAGCACGGCGCTGAAATCGTCGAGCCAGCCGATCGACAAGCGCCAGCTCTGCCAGTAGAGATCGATGTCGATGTGCTTGCCGGGTGCCATATCCACCAGCTCGCCGCTGGCCAGATGCGGCGCGATCATGCGCTCCGGGCACATACCCCAACCGAGACCCGTCACGCAGGCGCGCAAAAAACCGGCCACGTGCGGAATCCAGTGCAAGGGCGGGTCCAGATCCGCCCGCGTGATGCGCCGCATGAAGCGCTTCTGCAACTGATCCTTCGGATTGAAATCGACGCACGGTGCGCGCCGCAGCGACTCGCGCGTGACGCCATCGGCAAAATGGCGCGCACGAAACGCCGGCGTGCAGACCGCCAGATAGCGCATCCGCCCGAGCCGCGTCGAGCGGCAGCCCTGCACCGGCTCGGCCTGCGTGGTGACCGCGCCTTGCACGCTGCCATCGCGAATCCGCTGCGCGGTGTGGTCCTGGTCGTCGATCACCAGATCGAGCAGCATCTCCCGTTCAACGCAGAATTGCGCCACCGCGTCGATAAACCAGGTGCCCACGCTGTCGTCGTTGACCGCCACGCGCAACGCCGGCCATGGCTCCACCAGCGCGCCGGGCAGCGCCGGCAACCGGCCGGTGAGTTCAGCTTCCAGCAACAGCACGCGTTCGGTATGGCGGCACAACAGCGCCCCGGAGGTGGTCGCGACACACGGCTGGCCTCGCTTCACGAGCACGCTCCCCACCCGCTCCTCCAGCAGCTTGACCCGCTGGGAGACGGCTGACGGCGTCACATTCAGTTCGCTGGCAGCACGGTCGAACGAACCGTGCCGCACCACGGCGGCCAGTGCATCGAGCAACGCATAGTCGAGCATTAGCGTTCCTTAATTGGCATTAAGTAAATTAGCTTCTCTTATGAGAAGCAACCCCGCAGACTAGCCTCGTTCGCCTCCCCCGTCTACTGGACCGATTATGAACTGGCTGTCTTTTTCCCACGGCGCCGCCCTGTGCGCGTCGCTGATCGTGACGATCGGCGCACAGAACGCCTTTGTACTGCGTCAGGGCATCATGCGCTCGCACGTCGGCAAGATCGTCGCGCTGTGCGCGCTGTCGGACTTCATCCTGATCGGCGCCGGTGTGGGTGGCGCGTCGGTGCTGGTGGAGCGCTACCCGGTCTTCGTCCACACCATGCTGTATGTCGGGCTCGCTTATCTGGCCTGGTTCGGCATCAATGCGCTGCGCCGCGCGGTGCGGCCCGGCCACGCGGTACTGGACGCCAATGCGAAAGATGCGGCGGGCACGGCAGCACCGCAGCGCGCGATGCCGATCATTCTGATGACCCTGGCCTTCACGTGGCTCAATCCGCACGTGTACCTCGACACCTTTCTGCTGATCGGCACGGCGGGTGCGCGCGAACCCGACGGCGCACGGGTGGCGTTCGCACTCGGCGCGATGGCGGTGAGCGGGGTCTGGTTTATCGGTCTGGGTTACGGCGCCCGTGCGCTGGCGCCCCTGTTTCGCAGGGCAACCGCGTGGCGCGTGCTGGATGGTGCGATCGGCAGCATGGTGCTGCTGCTGGCAGTGACGCAGTTGCGCTAACGCGGGCCTTCGGGCAATTTATTTCTTACATGCAGGCACGCGGCGCGCTGCCTGCATGTCCGCGAGGCAAGCGCCCTACTTCTGCGCCTGCTGCATGCCCAGCAAATCCTGCACGAGTTGCTCCGACACATAATGCGGCCCGTCGAACAGATAGGTCCGGTAGCCGCGGTACGCAAGCAATTGCGGCGACAGTTCAGCCGCCGTCGCCGCGCGGAATGCGCCGCTTTGGGCCGGACGGAATGCCTCGGCGATGATCCGCACACGGTCTTTACCGAGCCGCGCGGCCAGCGCGTCCGCATACTCGCGCGCAGCCGCCGGGCCGCGTGCATAAACACCGCAGCCATCCTGCAGGAACACGCCGACATCCTTCGGCAGCCAGCCGTCCAGCCAGGCGGCAAGTGCCTGCCCCCCGACATTCGAATTGTCGTAGACGCTGATCCACAATGGCCGCGGCAGCTTGTCGAGCAAAGGTGCGAGCGTGGCGGCGTCCTTCCAGGTCGGATCGACTTCAACCGGAAAGTAATAACCGTCGATGTGAACCGCCGGCCGCACCGCCGCCAACTGCTTCGATTGCTCGACCAGTTGCGCCGCCTGCGCGCGGGCCGTGGTTTCGTCGAAACGTCCGGCGAGGCCGACGATCACATTGCGCGCCCACGGCTCGCCGCCAATCCGCGTCCAGTCCGGCGGACGTTGGGCCGTTTGCAGCGTGGTGCCGGGCAGAAACGAAATATCGTCCACCGCGGTCCATTGCACCAGCAGGTCCGTCACGCCGAGACGATTCCAGTCGCCGTGCGGGTTGACATGATCCTCGTCGAGCTGCCAGACCACACCCTGCGCCAACGCGGCGGCGTCTGCGGAACCCGGCGCCGAGCAGCCGTACAGGAGCGCCGCGTACGCGCCCGCGGCGAGCAGCGTGCGTCGGCGGGGCGAGACTGGCTCACCTGCCCGGGTCTGAGCGTCGTGTGAATTACCCATTGTGGTGGCGCTGTGCCTTGAGATGAACGTCACGATAATCCTGAGCGAGTTGCGCGCGGTCGATCTTGAAGTTGACCGATACCGGCAAGCTCCGGCACGCGAGCAATTCTGACGGGATCATATACGACGGCAGGCGGGCGGCGAGCAGCACCTTCCAGTCGCGCAGCACATCGGGCAGACGGCCATCGTCGCTGCCGGTCGCCACGAACGCGACGATCCGCGCGACGGAGCCATCCGGGCGCCGCAATGGCACGGCGGCGGCACTGGCCGCACCAGGCAGCCCACGCAAGCCCGCATCGATCTCCATCAGTTCGATCCGGTAGCCGCCCATCTTGATCTGGTCGTCGATCCGTCCGTGGCAAAACAGCAGCCCGTCGGCATCGACCGCGCCCAGATCGCCGGTGCGAAACGCCCGTTCGCCGTGATGCGTGAACATGCGCGCCACGTTCAGGTCGTCGCGATTCAGATAGCCGCGCATCACGTGCGCGCCGGCAATGCACAGCTCGCCGTCATCGACGAAAACCTCGGCGTCGCGCTTGGCGCGGCCAATCGGCAGGCGCGCGTGATGGGCCAGCACCGCATCGTCGACGACGATCCAGGTGGTCGCCACCGTCGCTTCGGTCGGCCCGTAGGTGTTAATGATCCGCGCGGCCGGAAACCGCTGGCGCAGTTGCCGCGCGAGAGCGACCGGCAACACTTCGCCGCAGAACAGGAAGGTGCCGAGCGCCGGCAAACCCTCGTGCGAAAACTGTGGATTGAGCAATTGCTGCTGCGCGAACGACGGCGTCGATACCCAGGTCGTCACGCCGTGCCGTGCGAGGCCGGCGAGAAACGTCGCGCCCTGTGCGGTCAGCGCGCGTGAAGCGAGAACAGCGGTGCCGCCGAGTGCGAGGGTGCCGAACACTTCGTACATCGACAGATCGAAGCTGAACGGCGCCTGATTCAGGAACACCGGTGCGTCACCGAGTCCGAAGTCGGCTGCCATCCAGTCCACCAGCGCGGCGACGCTTTCGCGGCCGATCTGCACGCCCTTCGGCTCGCCGGTCGTGCCCGAGGTGAACAACACGTACGCGAGATTCTTCTCGTGCAAGACCGGCGCTGCCGATGCCGCGACCGGCTTCGCCTCCGCCTGCGCACCCTGCCCGTTCAAGCGCACGAAGCGGCCACTCTGCGCGTCGAAGTACATCCGCGCGCCGAGCGTGCTCGCGATGCGCCGCATCCGTTCATCCGGGTAAATCGTGTCGACCGGCACGAACGGCGCGCCAAGCAGTAACGCCCCCGCCATCGCCACAAAGAATCCGGCTTCCTTGTGCCCGCGCACGATCACCGGCACATCCACGGCAAAACCGTGCTCGCGCGCCAGTGCGGCCCATGCCTGTGCCTGCTCCGCTAATTCGTGCCAGCGCAGCGCGCGATCGGCGCCGATCACCGCCCACGCGTCGGCGCGCACATCGGTATCGACAAAGCGGCTCGCGCTCAGATCGAATCGCATGATGTGCCTAACGATTGGCGGCGATGAACGCGCAAAGCGCATTCACGGATGCCAGATGCTCGGGGATCTCGGTGGGCGGAATGCGCACACCGAATTGCATCTCGACACCCATCACGATTTCGACGGCCAGCACCGAATCGATCAGCCCCGTTTCGAGCAGCAGTTCATCATCGCGCACGAGGCGCAGTACGACGGATTCGACCAGCGCCGCTACGTCGGCGTGCAGCGTTTCGTTTTGAGTCATGGTGGTGTCCTTGTGCAAAGGTCGTTACGGCAATCAGAACTGGAAATAGAGAAAACGCACTTCGCCGTGCAACTGCGCGACGCAGAACACGAGCACGCCAAGCATTGCGACGGTCCAGCGCAGCGACGGCCGCCAGGTCAGCGCGGCGGGCAGGCCCTCGGCCGCGCGTTCGAGCGCCGGCGAGAAGCGGCCCATCAACTGATGTGAATTCGGCGTGCACCAGACGATCGCCAGCAACGCGGCGATCTGCAATGCGAGCGTCGAGCGGCCCGCGACCAGATGCAGCCACTCGGCGAGGCCCATGTTCGCCGTGTCCCACGCGGGCCAGTCGAGTGCTTCGATACCGTGCAGCCCCGCCATGCCTTGCAGTAACGCAAACGCATCGCCAACGCCATGGGCGCGGAAAAACGCGAACGCGACCAGCGCGGCCACGAAGGTCAGCAACACGTTGCCCACATGGCGAAGGCGGGCCTTGACGCGCATGGCGAATGCCGCTGCAGTTCCTGCCGTTTCGATCGTGTGTACTGACGTTGCTGCTATCCCCGTTGCCGGCCCCGCCGCCGGCCCGCGCGCCGCCCGCCACGCGCGATAGGCGTGATTCACGGTGAGATAGGCCGCGTGCAGCAAGCCGTAAATCAGATACTGCAAGCCCGCGCCGTGCCAGATGCCGGCCAGCGCCATCGTGTAGAACGTCGGCACGGCGACCGTCGAGAGAAAGCCGCGCGTCGAACGTTGCGCGAGACGGCCGATCGGCATGCCACGCAGCGCACGGCTGCGGTTGATCCGCATCGCCATCGGGTAGTACAGATAAGCCGTGAGATAACGCGTGAGCGTCATGTGCCAGCGCTGCCAGAAATCGATGATGCTGGCCGCCTTGAACGGCGAATTGAAGTTCAACGGAAAGCGCACGCCGAACATCCTGGCAAGGCCCATCGCCATATCCGAGTAGCCGGAGAAATCGAAGTAAAGCTGCAGCGCGTACGCAAGACAGGTGCCCCACGCCGCCAGCCACTGCAATTCGTGCGGCGCGGCAAATCCGGCGTCGGCAAACGGCGCGATGGTATCAGCGAACAGCACCTTCTTCGCGAGGCCGATGGTGAACACGAATGCGCCGATCGAGAGATTCTCCGCGCGCAGCTTGTACGTGGCCGGTTGCGCGAACTGCGTCATCATTTCCTTGTGATGCAGGATCGGCCCCGCGATCAGATGCGGAAAGAATGTGACGAACTGCACGTAGCCGAGCGGGTCGCGCTCCTTGACGATCCCCGCATTGCAATCGAGCAGATAGCCGATCTGCGTGAAGGTGAAGAACGACACGCCGAGCGGCAGGATCACGTCCTGCATGCCGTGCGCGAGCCAATCGGCGGGCGCCACGCCGCTGGCATGCACGAGCGCGGTGAGCAGCGTCGCCAGATACTTGTAGCGCACCAGCAGCGCGAGATCGACGGCAATCGCGAGACCGAGCAGCCAGCGGCGCCGTGCCGACTGCGCGGGCGCCGCGACGATCGCGCAACTCATTGCGTAGTTGAACGCGATCGACACCACCAGCAAGCTGACAAACGCCGGATTCCACCAGCCGTAAAACACGATCGACGCACCGCATAGCCATGCCGCCGCGGCGCGCGGCATGCGTTGGCCAAGCAGGTAGTAGCCGGCCAGCGCGGGCGGCAGGAACAACGTGAGGAAGATGAATGAATTGAATAGCATCGCGCTCAGTCCTGCCTGGTCGGTGCGGCAACGGGGGTGACAGGCACGGCGGCGTTGGCGGCCGTTGCCTCGGCGGGCGCCGATGCCGATGCCGACGTATCGACCGGCATCGACAGCGCGTCTTCCGACATTTCCCAGATCACCACGCGCACGCTCTTGGGCCACGTGGCGCGTGCGTGCCAGACCGCCTGCAACGCGCGATCGAACTGGCCGTCGTCGAGGCTGACGTTCCAGACTTCGCGGCCGAGCTGCTCGCCGAGTCGCTCGGCAAATGCGCTGCGGCGCGAGAACGAGCTGCCCGCGAGCAGCACGTCAGCGGCCGGGCCGTCGTCGAGCAGGCCGCCGCTGCGTTGGGCCTGCAACGTTTCCTCCGCAACGACATCGGGCGCCGGCCGCCAGGCGTTGGGCACGTCGTTCAGGTTCGCGAGCGTCAGCAGATCGCCGACGCGTGGCGCGGCTTGCGCCATCGTATGCGTGAATCTTGTGTCGCCGGGCTTACCGAGCAAGGGCAACACCGCGGCGCCGACCACCTGGGCGGCGGCTTGCGCGCCTTGCGCATTCCAGTGCACGTCGGTACGGAAAAACGCCGGACGCGCGGCTTGCAACGCCGGCAGCAATTCGACGTGCGCGACCTTGCTCGTGCTCAGCGCGCGGTTCCAGACGTTCAGACGCTGCGTCATTCGCGCGTCCTGACGCAGGCCGCACAGCGCCTCGCTTTCCGCGCGCGCTTTGTCGGGCACGGTCACGACCACCAGTTGAATCCCGGCGCCGCGTAGTGCGTCCGCGTAACGGTGCAGCGTGGCGATACGCGCATCGGTCAACGCATCGCCGCCGTCGGCGCGTTCGACGGGATCATGTCCGGGTTGCACTGGCGCGCGCAGACCGTCGGCATAGAACAGCCAGCCCGGGCAGCCCTCGCGCACCTCGTGCCCGAGGTCGCCGAACAGGCGGTAACGCGCCGCCGCCTGCCAGCGATGCAGCGACCGCGCGTACGGCACGTCGATCGCGCGATCGAGGCTGTGCCCGAGGCTGCCGTCGCGCCAGCCATGCAACTCGAACGACGCGCCGTTGAGCGACTGCATGACGAGCGATGCAACCGCGCCGGCCCAACCTAGCCCAAGCAGCAGCGCGATCAGCCATGCGATACGCCGATGCGCGCGCGCAAACGACGGCGCAAGCTCAGGCGCCGCTGCCGCATGGCCGTGCGCGGCGCCGCCGTCCCTGGCCGGCGTGTCTGCCGCAGAGCGGGCCGCCGCGCGCTCCGTCGCGCGTCCGACTGACTCGCTCATCAGGCGATTGCCTTGGTGAGGCGCGCGAGAAACGCGTCGTCGGCCATCACCGACGCCGCGTCCCATTGGCCGGCCGCGCCCGGCAGATTCATCATCTGCCCTTCATTGAATTGCCAGACGATCGCCTGCGGCGGATTGGCCTTGAACTCCGGCGATTCCAGATAGTTGAGCAGCGTCTTCCACGGACCGGTGTCGCCGAAGGTCCACGTCAAACCGACCTGGCGATCGATTGAATTCGAGAGCTTTTGCGGAAAACCTAGGTACGGCTGAACCATGCTGTTGCCGACCACCTGCACGACCGGCGGCCCGCTGTCGACGAGCCCCGCCGACGCCACCACCGTGCGCACGATAAAGTGATCCTTGCCGACCGCCTTCTTGCGCTCCGGCGACAGCAACGCAGCAAGGTCGCCATAGCGAACTTCCTCGTTCCACGTGCCGAGCCGGCTGCCCGCACCGGCCGCGCCCTTCAGCGGACCTGCCGCAACCAGGCGTTCGGCGACGCGCGCCGCGACCGCTTCGGCGGAATGGCCGCTCCAGTGGTAGTCGGCGCGAATGTACTTTTCCTGCGCCGGGTCGACCGCGGCGATTGCGGCGTCGCCATCGACCAGTTGCAGACCCAGCGAATCGGCGCGCGCGCGAATCGCGGCGTAGCGGCCCGCGACACCCGCGGACAGCGCGGTGCCGTCCGGCAGATTTTGCGGACACGAACGGGCTTTCAACGGCGCGATCACGATCACGCTGCGAATGCCGCGTGCCGAGAGCTTGTCCGTCGCCTGATGAATCAGATCGACGGCTTTCAGACAGGCGGGCGTCGCGTCATCGGTGAGACTTTCCCAGCCGGGATAGAGCCACAGATTGCGACCTTCAATGACGCTGGTCGAGGCCGCTGCGAAAGCGCGGCGCGGCAGCAGCGACAGCACGCCGCCGAGCGGCGCCGCGGCCAGCGCGAGCAGCAAACGGCGGCGCACGCGGTCGGACGGTTGCGGTTGGGCAGATGCCTGGATGAACGAACGGCTGGAATCGGTCATTGTGTTGGTTCCCCGTGATTTATATGAAGCGTGTGCTGCAGATACAGCCGGTCAAGCGATAAGCGAAGCGGCAGGCGAACCGCGCGCGGCGAACCACAGCACGCGCAGCGCTCAATTGGCGGCCGGCGGCCACGCGAGCGCGTCGCGCGCGCCGCTCAACACCGGCTTTGCGGCATCGCCGGTGACGAACAGGCTGTAGCTATCGCCAGCAGCGAGCGCCGGCAGCGGCAGCGCCGCACTGGCCGCCGCACCGCACTGCCCCACGAGCTTCGCGCTGACCGGATTGATGGCGCGCGCGTCCTGCGCGCCCGCAGCCACCTGCGCGAATACCGTCGGACCGTTACCGTCCACACCGATCTTCGCGCTGCAACCCGGCGCGAAATTGAACGCGCGCAAGGTTGCCTTCAAACCGTCGACGCGCTCATAGCGGCCGACGATCCGCGCCGCATGCCAGCCCTTCGTGTCATGACGCAGCGCGACGGTGACGGCGTCGCCTGCGCCGCTGGTTCCATTGGTTGTTCCATTAGCTGTTGCATCGGCCACGACCTTGCCGTCGGCCGTGACGCGCGCCGGCGTGCCAGGCGTCAGCACGCTGAAGCGCGTGACCGCGCCCGGCGCGAGCGTCTGTGGCGCTTCGCTGCCGGCGAGCGCGACGCGCACCGCTTGCGACGACGCGTTCAACACGCGCAGATACGACGCGTTGGCGGGCGGTTGCAGTCCATACAGACTCGCGACGTCGTCCGCCGCCGCGTGCGCCATACCTGCCGATAGCAGCGTGACCAGGAGAACTGCCACCCTCGAATTAGTCAGATTATTTTTTTTCATTTGATTCGTCCGGATTCAATACGAATAGATCGCGCCGAAGAACACGCCGCGCGCGCGATCGTCGCCGCTAATCTTCCAGCGGTACTGCACCGACAGATCGACATACGAGCGCGGCGAGTCGTATTTGCTGTCGCGAAACCAGTAGCGCGTCGAAATCCCCACCCCCGCGCCAAGCGGAATGCTGTGATCGATGCTCGAGTCGTAGTCCGCGCCGATCACCGCATACGGGAACACGGTCCACTTCGGGCTGTAGCGATCCATGCGGTAGGTGCGGCCCACTTCGAGATTGGTGGTCGCGTAGACCGACCCCGCGTTCAGATAGGCCCCCGTCTCGGCATAGACCTGCGCGGTCCACCACGACGGCACGTCCACCCGTCGCTCGATGCCGTAACCACCCGAATACGCGAGCCGCGCGAGCCAGTCGGGGTTGACCTGCGAGCCGATCGGAATGATCCGTTCGAAGGCGACGATCGCGTCGATCTGCGAGAACGGCTTGGCGCGCGCGCCGACGGTGGCCTGCAAGGTATCCACGCCGCTCGCGCCGCCGTTTTTCACGCCGAAACTCTCATAGCCACGCGCGTAGAGCTCGAACATCCGGTCGCCGAGGCTGCCGAATGGACGCCAGTAGGCTTCCACGCCGGCCTGCCAATTGTTTGACGTGCCAGGTGTCGGTGAAGACGCATAGCCCGGCTGCATGCCCGCACCGCGATAGTTGAGCGACGCGTCGAAGCCCCAGTTGCGGGTGGCCTCCGCGTGCGCGCTGCGCATCTCGTTCAGTTGCGCCGGGGTGGCCGGCGTGGTGTCTTCGGCCGGTTTGGCGCTCGCGTCGATCGCGCGCTCGAAGTACTGCGCGGCTTCGCGATTGCGGGTCGCGTTCACGGCCGCATAGCCGGCGTCGGCGTAGGCGCTGGCCGGCAGCGTGCCCGCCTTGTCAGCCATGCTGAAACGCTGGTACGCGACCTTGTTGTCGCCGGCCCGTTGCGCGATGTACGCGGCGGTCATGTCAGGCATCGCGTCGAGCATGCCGGCGTCGATCATCTTCTGCGCTTCGCGCGACGCAGCGGAGTCGTTGCCGGCCGTGCTGAGCGCGTTGATCAACTCGACCCGGTGTTGCGGATCGTCCGGCGCGGCTTTGACCGCTTCGCTGGCGTAGCCGACCGCACCGGTTTTGTCGTTCGCGGCGGCGGCGGTGGCTGCGGCTCGCGCCGCCGCGAAGCCGCGATCGGCGGCGTACACGTCGCAGCTCGCGCCGAACTGATCGACCACACAGTCGATCACCGGACGGCGCGCGGGGTCGATCGGCGTGACGGCGGCGAGTGAAGCGCCTGGAGTCGTCGAAGTGGCTGAGGTGGCTGAGGTGGCTGAGGTGGCCGAAGTGCCTGACGTGGCCGCCGCCGCGCTCACAGCATTCGCCCCAAGCGCCGCCGCGCTCGCCAGCAACCGCCGCGCTTGCGCGCGCCGCAGCGCGATCGGCGGATCGGTGTCGTCACCATTCATCTTGAGCGGCGCGAGCAGATCGAGCGCGCGCTGCGGCTGTCCTTCGGCGATCCATACATCGGCGATGATCACGCGCGCCACGCGCTTGTTGCGCTGGGTTGCATCGTTGGCCTGCAGCGCCTTGGCGAAGTCAGCCTCGGCCTGGGCCGTCCGGCCCTGCGCGGCCAGCACGTAGCCACGCAGCGTGAGCGGCATGATTTCCGTGTCGTCGGCGGCAATCGCGTCGCTCGCTGCCGCTTGCACGCCCGCCAGATCGTTCACGGCGAACAGCACGTCCATCAACTGAATCCGGTAGCCGACCTGATCCGGCGCGTAGGCAACCGTCTCACGCGCGAGCGCGGCGGCCTGCGCGTAGTCGCCCTTCCTGAATGCCTCATACGACGCCGCGGACGACTTCGGCGCCAGCCGGTTGCCGATGAAGCTGCGCCTCAGGCGCAGTTCGTCGCTGTCGCCAAAGCGCTTGCTTGCATCGAGATCGGCGCTCCATGCTTCGGCATCCTGACCAGCCGCGCTCGCCGCGTCGATCAGCAACAGACGCAAGCGCAGCAGATCGGGGCGCAGCGAGATCGCCTCGTTCGCGTATTTGACCGTGCCCGTGAAATCCTTCGCCGCGTAGGCCTTGTAGGCCTGCTGCGCGGCCGTCAACGCGGCGCCGGTCAGCGCGTCCGGGTCGCTGGGCTGCTGGCGGCCCGCGCGTGCCACCGAGCGGGTCGAGACGCTCAGCGCGTCGATCTGCTTGCGACGCGAGACCAGCGCCGGATCGCGGCCAATCTGCGCAATCGCATCGCCGAGCGAGCGGCTCGCCTCGCCATAGCGGCGAAGTGCGGCGAGCGAGTTGGCGAGCAACACCCGCAGCGACACAACGTCGGGGCGCTGGCGGATCGCTTCGCGTGAGCGCGCAACCGCGCCGGCGTAGTCGCCGCGTTCATAGGCGGCATACGCAGCCTGCGCGACCCGATAGGCGGCGCCGCTCAACGGCAACGCATTCAGTCCGGAAACGGCCGGCTGCGGCGCAGACGCATTGCTCTGCGCATAGGCTGCCGCACTGCTCAGGCACAACGCGCCCGTCATGGTTGCGGCGGCAACGGCACGCAGGCTGAAGAAAAATGAATCGCTCATTCGGATGCCGCCAGAGCGCCCTGCAGGCGGCGCTGTTGCTGGATTACGTTCTCGAGTGCGGCACGCGAGATCACGCCGCGCGCCACCATATAGTCGCCGATACGGCCATGTCGATCGGGGCGGTAGTCCTGCATGGCCGCTTCGAAAGCTTCGCGGCGCACGTGACCGTTCTCGATCAGCAGGTCGCCGATCAACGGCACGCTGCGTGCCGGCGCGGATGCGGCGCCCTCACCCGGCAATGCATCCGCTAAAGCACCCACTGAAGCACCTTCCACCGTGCCTGCTGGCTCGCCCTCGCCCGCCGGCGCCGCAGTCCCGACACCGCGCAACACACGCAGGCCCGCCGCGATCTCGCCCTCACGGACGATCTGCTGGACAACCGGTCCCTTGATCGACGCGCTCAGTTCCGCGAATGCCGTGTCGGCAAGCGGACTCGCGGTCAGCAAAATCGTCTGGCCACCTGCGGCGTCGATCTGCGGCAATACCCGGTGACGCACAATCGCATCGAGCGGCAAGCGCTCCGCGTCATCCTTGATGCGTTCGAGCACCATGCGTCCACGCGGCAAATCCGACTGAAAGGCAATCGCTTCCGCGAGGGTTTCCTCGTCGAGCCAGCCCTTGGCCATCAGCACGCGGCCAAGCGGCGCCTCACGCGCATGACTCTCGCCAAGCGCCTGTTCGAGCTTGTCCGGATCGATGGCTTGCCATGACAGCAGCAGTTCGCCCAGACGCTGACGGCGATTGTTGAAACCGTCAGCGGAGGGGAAGTCGTGCATGGTCTTGTCCCATGCCAGACGCTTGCCGGTGACGAGGTGCGTGAGGAACATCTTCCACGCCCGCGACACGGCCATGAAGTTGATGAAGTTGCCCACCACCATGCGCGGCACCGACAGCACGCCGTGTTCCCAACCATACAGGCGGGTCACGAAATAGATTCGCTGCGCGACGCGCAACAGCAAGGCACAACCATTGGCCCACAGCAGCGCTTGCAGCCACGGCGAATCGGAGAACGGCGAAGCGATCAGATCCGGCATCCAGCCAAGCAGATCGGCGCCGGCGAAAAGCAGAAACTGGATCACCAGCCCATAAGCGATGATGCCGACGAACGCGGTGACGATGCCCTTGCGGTCACGGAACAGCAGATAGCGATTGGCGAACGAGCCGGTCCATCCGGTCTGCTTCCAGCCTTGCAGGCCAATGCCGAGCGTCCAGCGCGCTCTCTGCCTGTAAGCAGTGCGGAAGGTGTCGGGGAAAAACTCGCGCACGCACAGCGGCATCGTCACGGTGATGTCGCGCTCCTTGCCGAGGCCAAACCATGCCTTGCGGCGCGTGGCGAACTGCACCGGAAAGCGCGCGAAAATCGACTGCATGCCCATCTTGCCCAGGCGCGCGCCGACGTCGTAGTCCTCGGTCAGGCTTTCGGTATTGAACGGCTGGTTATCGGTTTCGGCGATCAGCGCCAGCAGCGCGCGCCGCGAGAAGCACGTGCCCACTCCCGCGGACGGCACCGAGCCCACCAGGCTCTCGCGCACCACCAGATCCTTCGCGTGCCATTCGGCGAACTCGTCCATGTAGGTGCCGGCCACGAGTTCGAACCAGTTGCGCTCGAGCGAGGCGACCGGCAACTGGATCATGTCCTTACGCGGCAGCAGATAATTGAAAAAGCGCAGCTCGAGCGGATGCAGCACGTCTTCGCTATCGTGCAGCACGACGCCCGCGAACTCGATGTCCGCCTCACTCTCGTACTTGAAGATCGCCTGAATCACCCAGTTCAGACAGTCGGCCTTGCAGGTCGGACCGTCGTGCGGCACTTCCACGCGACGCAACTGTTTGTAGCGGCGCCGCATCCGTTCGACTTCGGCGATGGTCTGCGGATCGTTCTGATAGGTGCCGACGAACACCACATAGTTGCGGTAGTCCATCACCCGCACCATGTCCTCGATCATCGCCGCGACCACGTCGTATTCGTGCCACGCGGGCACCATGATCGCGATCGGCTGCTCGTCGCGCTGATACAACTGCAGGCTGGTGAGCGGCTTGTGGGCGCGCTGCACCGTGAAGCGGCGATAAAGCGTGCGGGTCCAATACCAGATGTCGATGAACAGATCGTCGATGCTGGACAGCAGAATGATGAACGCCACCAGCGCCGCGACGTATTCGAGCCCCAGGTAGTAGTGGGCTACCGCGTAGCCCGCATACCATTTGATCAGCGCGATGCTCACGACCTGTCCTTATTCCTGCGGCGCGCCACGTTGGCAACCAGCAGCAATACGATCAGCAAGCCAACGAGGGCGGCCGGGATGCCCCAGCGCACCCAGTTCTGCATGAACCACGGACCCTCTGCGTCTTCTGCATCGATGACTTCGCCCGGATGACGCGAATCGAACTGGCGCAGCGTGCCGCTGCCGTCGACGATCGCGACGTCGCCGCGTGAGAGTTGCAACGACGCCGGCAAGACCGCCGCCGTGTCGCCCACCGTGCGATACGCAATGCCCGGGACGTTGCCCGACTTCACCGCTTCGATCACGCCGACGCGGTTCAGGCCCGACACGTCCGCGAGAACCTTGCCGGATGCATCGGTCAGCGACAGACGGTCTTTCGACAAACGCGCGAGGCTCTTCTCATCGGCGAGCGTGACGTCGGCCGCGAGGAAAGCGCCCTTCGGGTTCACCGCTTCGCCATCACGGGCGACGCTGAAGGCCGCGCCCGTCGGCGAAATGCCGCTCGCGTTCGCCAGTCGTGCGACGCGCGGCAGAGCCTGGGTTGGGTCGTTCAGGTACGCGGCCGGCACCAGCACATTCGCTTCCGACGCGAAACGCGCCACCATGCCGGTGAAATCGTCGCCGATCTTCGCGCTGGCGAGCGTCAGATGACTGCTCGGCAACACGGCGATCGGATGACCCTGGCCGCGCGGCTGGCAGCCGCCTTCCGGCTGACGCTGGAACACTACGCGCAGCAGGTTGTTCGGCGCGAGCGCGTAATGCGGCACGCGTGCGGTGATGCGCTGCGGCTTGCCATTGGCGTTCAGCAATTGCGAACCGATCAGCACGTCGTTGAAATAGATCGAGGCGGTCTGCGCGGCGTTGTTCAGCGTCGGCGACGCGGCCACGTCTAGAACCACGCTGCCAGGCAGCTTGCCGTTGCCCGACACCGCACCCAGATCGAAATTCGCGTCCCAGGTGGCGCGGCCTTGCACGTCGAGCGTGCGCGGCTGGCCGCCTAGCAGCGACAGCGCGATTTCGTCGCCACGGGTGTTCGGCGCGGTATCGATCTGATGCACGACGAGACGGCTCGTCACATCAATCGGACGCCACGTGCGCGCGAGGATCGCGACGCCGTCGTTGTCGCCGACCACGATCGCGGTTTGACCGCCGAGGTGGGCCAGGCGCACCTCGCCCGAAACGAGCGGCTTCGCGATCGGATCGATCGCGCGGGCGCGCCACGCGTCGAACGCGTCGGCGGCACCCGGCGCCGCGCTCACAACCTGTTCGCGCAACGCATCGAGCGACGTCTTCAGTGTGTTGCGCAGCGTGTCGTCGGCGACGATTACGTCCGGCGCGAATGCCGCGCGCGGCGTCAACGCGATCAAGGCGCCTGCTTCCGCCGGGTTCGCCAGCTTGTGCGAACCGCCCGTGGCCAGCGCGGCAAATGCCGGAACCGCGCGCAGCGGCGCCGGCACCTCGATATCGCTAAGATCGACGGTATCGCCCGCCGTCGGCCATGTCCGCGTAGCCGGCGTGCGGCCTTCGCGTTGCAGCAGCGCTTCGACGCGCCAGCCGGCATCGAAAGCCGGTGCGGCCACCGTGCGCGCACCGAGCATGACCACCGGTTTGGTCGGCAACGCGCCCCACGCACTGCGCAGATCGACGATCGCGTCAGGATCGTAGCGATAGGTCAGGCGCGAAGTCGGCGCGATGCGCCAGACATTGCCGATCGCGGTCTGATCGCTGCAGACGTTTTCGCTCAGCACCGACGACCAGTCGAGACCCACGCGCACGAAACCGCTCGGCCGCGCCGCGCCGTCCACGCCGAGACTCGCCGAGGCGTCGCCCTGGTCCTGTGCCGGACTGCGCGACAGTACCGGCGAGCCGTCGAGCGACACGAGCATCGTCGTGCGGCCGCCATTGCCGCGCAGATAGCTGCCGTCGATCTGCAAAGCCGCATCGCTCAATGGCACGCCGGCCGGCACCGGCAGATACAGTTCCTGACGACCGTCCGGCGCACGCAGCACGACCGGATCGCGCATGCCCAGTTCGGCCAGCGACACCGTGCGCGTCGCGAGACGGCCGCTGCCGAACTGCGCGAAGCTGCCGGCGACGTCGGCCGGCTGTTGGGCATAGGCCGTCGACGCAAGCATCAGCAGCGCAGCAAGAACCTTCAGTTGAGGACGCGCGAGGCGGCGCATGAGCGAATGGGTGGTCACGTTATCTTGTCTCGAAATTAGAGCGCAAACGGTGAGGCAATTTCGCGCTGCATGGATTGTCTGGAACTGCGATCCCGCTTGTGACGGGCGGCCTTGCCGGAGGCTTTGCCGGCATGTCGCAATCGACGGCCGCCCGCGAACCCTTGCGCTACAGTGCGCGCGAATCCGGTGCGTGTGCAACCTGAGCGGACGCACTGACGCCGCCGCTCACGAACTCGTCGAACGGGCGCCCGGTCAGCGCCGCGACGATCCGTTGCGAGGCGTGGCCGTCGCCGTACGGATTGACGCGCTGCGCAAAATCGTCGCGCTCGCCCGCGTTTTCGAGCAAGCCGGTCACCGCGCGCACGATCGCTTCGCGCTCCGTGCCGACGAGACGCACCGTGCCGGCCGCCACCGCTTCCGGACGCTCGGTCACGTCGCGCATCACCAGCACCGGCTTGCCGAGCGCGGGCGCTTCTTCCTGCACGCCGCCCGAGTCGGTGAGAATGATCGACGCGCGCTGCATCAGACGTACGAAACCGAGGTAGTCCAGCGGCTCGATCAGATGAACGTTGCGCGCCGTGCCAAGGGTTTCCTGCACCGGGCCGCGCACATTCGGATTCAGGTGGACCGGATAGACGATCTGCACCGTGTTGGTTTTCGCGAGCTCGGCGAGCGCCGCGCAGATGTTCGCGAAGCCCGCGCCGAAGCTCTCACGACGATGGCCCGTGACGAGCAGCACGGGCAGCGCGCCGTCGAGGAACGGCAGGCGCGCGTCGAGTTCGGCACGCAATGCCGCGTCATGGTCGATGCGCGCGGTGGTGAGGTTCAATGCGTCGATCACGGTGTTGCCGGTCACGATGATCTTGCCGTGCAGCGTCTCGTGCGCGAGGTTGGCTTTCGAACTCGCGGTGGGCGCGAACATCAGATCGCTCATCACGTCGACCACGCGACGGTTCATCTCTTCCGGCCACGGCTGCATCAGATTGCCGGTACGCAGCCCCGCTTCCACGTGACCGATCGGAATGCGCCGGTGGAACGAAGCCAGCGCCGCCGCGCATGCGGTGGTCGTATCGCCGTGTACCAGCACGCGATCGGGCTGTACGGCCGCGAGCACGTCGTCGAGCGATGCAATGAGGCGTGACGCCAGACCGTTGAGCGTCTGATTACCGGTCATCAGGGCAAGATTGTGATGCGGCTCGATCTGAAACAGTTCAAGCACCTGATCGAGCATCTGCTGATGCTGCCCGGTGACGCAAACAATCGACTCGATGCCGGCATCGGCTTCCAGTTGTTTGACTAACGGCGCCATTTTGATGGCTTCCGGCCGTGTGCCGAAAATCGACAGAATCCTCATTGGCATATGTCCCGCATCTCTCTCAAATGTTTTATTGGCGGCTGGCAATGCGGAGCGCGCGTTAATATCGCACGCTCATATTTACCGATCTGACTTGCCCGTAGCCGATAATTCCGGCGATTCCCATCTGCGTGGGAAACGATTCGATCGGATGCAATTACTGCCGACTGGATTCACACGAGCATCGTTTGAACGATTGGCCATTGGCGGTGAATCGACACGCATTCTAGCGCGTATCGCCGGCAATTCTACAACGGATTTTCCCTATATTCGCATTCAGGGCAACGACTTACGGGCTTGAAACCGCGAGTTTTGCCGACGAAGCCGGGTGATTAAAGTAACGCAAACGTTTTCCCAATAGTTATGGGAACGTTAAATTCAGGTCAATCATTTTCAGATTTTGTAAATGTCAAATCCGAATTAACAATTGTCCCATTTCACTCGCTCAATTTGAATTTCCCGCTGATTAAGGCTGCGCAAACGTTACCGGCGGATTCGAATACCCTGGGCAATATCACCAATTGTTAGCTCGAATTGACAGTGCGTCTCACTTGCTGGATTCGCGTTCGATTTCTGCGGCCAGTTCGGCGATCTGCGATTCTGCGAACACGCGGATGCCGTGCTGTTGCAACAACGCGACAGTGACGCCGGTAGCGGGATGGGTTTGGCCGTTGAACGTGCCGGTGTAGATGAAGGTGCTGCCGCAGGAGGGGCTGCCGTCGGCGAGCAGCGCATAGCGGCAGTTTTCTGCCTTCGCGCGGTTTAGCGCGTGCTGGGCGCCCGCGATGAAGAGCGCGGTGACGTCCGCGCCGGTGTTGTCGTTGATGGTGGCGTGGTGTGCGAGGACGTCGGCGCCGGTGCGGCGCAGTTGTATTTCGGCCGGCGGCCGCGGGGTCGGGAAGCCGGCGGCCACTTCGGGGCAAACGGTGACAAGGCGGCCTTCGTCACGCCAGCGGGCCAGCCATGTGTCATGGGTGGGTTTGGCTTTGCCGTTGTAACGGACCGGGTGGCCGGCCAGGCAGGCGCTGATCAGGATCTTCAGCATGGGAGTTGGGGGGTTGGGTTGGGTTGGTTTTGCCCTGCGGGCTGCTTTTTTGGGGGTGTTGGGATTGTAATGGGGTTTGTTCGTTTGTTCGTTTGTTCGTTTTTGGTGTGCTTTTGGTTTTTTTGTTATTCCATTAGGGATGCTGATTTTTTCCATTCGGCAATGATCCTGTCGGATTGCTTGCTCAGTGCCTCGTTCCTCCGTTTGCCTATGGTTTTAGCCTTTTCTTGGTTTGGCTTCTTTGGCCTCTCCTTGATTTGATAGCGGTCTGTTTTTCTGTGCTTTTATGGCTTTGGCCTCTCCTTGTTTTCCTGGTGGTCTATTAGCGTTCCCCCTGTGCGGGGGGGCACCTACTTTTCTTTGCCTGCCGCAAAGCAAAGTAGGCAAAAGAAAGCGGCTCACACCGCCAGCTCATAAGCGGGTCCCCTGGCTTGGAGGGGGCAGTGGTGCATCTGGAATCCGTGTCCTCGCACACTCCGCGCAAGTGACAAAGGATTCATTCGCTCCCACTCCGCACTGCGTGCGTCGCGGACGGGTCTGCAAGGGAAACCCCCGGGCTTCGGTTGGGCTCGGTTGGGCGTGATAGAGGACATCGGCCTCGGCTAGACGATGGTGGGGTCATCGGCTGCGTCTCGGCGAGGCGTCAAATGTGCAAATGCGCCGTACTTCCTGGAATGCTCTTGCCTCACCTTGACCCACGGGCAAGTCACCCCGGCTCGTACAGTTAGAAGTCCGTACTTCGAGAAGAGGCGATAAAACCGGTATCGACCGAATTGCCGAGCCGAACGAGTCGTGAGCGCGAATGGGCAGCGGGCGGTTTGCGAAATGGGCGTCGGCGCGCGCAGCGCCGCCGGAAGTATGATGGCCTTGTCACCAGGGCGGAATGTGCGAGAACACGGATTCCAGATGCACCACTACCGTGGCTGTGCGGGGGACCCGCTTAAGAGTTAGCGGTTTGAGCCGCTTTCTTTTGCCTACTTTGCTTTGCGGCAGGCAAAGAAAAGTAGGTGCCCCCCCGCACAGGGGGAACGCTAATAGACCACCAAAAAATCAAGGAGAGGCCAACGCCGCACGCATACAACCAAGCGCCGCACAGGCAAAAAAAACCTAAAACACCCCCATCAACCTGGAAAGCACCGAAACATACTCCCCGTAAAGGGGATCACTCTTAACCTGATCAGGTTCCCTCGGCCTCACCAACTCAATCTTCACATCGTGAATCACCCTCCCTGGTCGCTCCGACATCACCAGCACCCGGTCAGACAAAAACACCGCCTCATGAATACTGTGAGTCACCAGCAAAACAGTCAGCGTACTCCGCTGCCAGATTCTCAAAAGCTCAACATTCAACCGATCCCGCGTCAACGCATCCAGCGCGCCAAACGGTTCATCCATCAACATCACCCGTGGCTCGAGCAGCAGAATCTGCCCAATCGCGGCCCGCTGCCTCATCCCACCAGACAACTCATGCGGATACCGGTCGGCAAATGCCGTCAATCCCAAGGTCTCGAGCAATCCAGGAAGCCGCTCATCGACCTGCGCCCGCGGCACATTCCGCAACTTCGCGCCCAACCGGATATTCGCCCCGACGGTCAGCCAGGGCAGCATATTGCTGGTCTGAAACACCACGCCAATATCCGGCACCGGCGCGACAATCGGCTCGGCGCCAAGCAGAATCCGTCCACCGTCGGAGGGCACCAGCCCCGCCACCATCCTCAGTAAGGTGCTCTTGCCGCAACCGCTCGGCCCAAGAATCGAGACGAACTCGCCCTGGCGAATCTGCATCGACACATCGTCAAGCGCGCTGAACGCCTCCGCCCCACCCCGCGCGGCGAATCGCTTGCTGACCTGCTCGACGGAAATCAGTGCGGGCGCCGCTTCGTCGCGATGCAATGGATGAACCTGTGCGCCGGTTGCCGCGGCGCGCTGCACAATACGCAACTTGTCGACCAGTGCCATCAGACCGTCACTCCTCTCCACCACACGCCGCGCGAAACCAGTTCGACGGCCCAGTAAAACAGCATCGCCAGTACGGTCACCATCAAAATCGCGGCGAACGACAACGCAGTCTGCGCATTCGATGTCGCAAACACGATCAGATGCCCCAGCCCCGACTCCGAACCAATGAACTCGCCGACAATCGCCCCAATGACCGCCAACGGCATCGCAATCTTCAAACCGTCGATCAGCGCCGGTAAGGCAGCGGGCAAACGCAAATACCAGAAGGTCTTCGCCTGTGAGGCGCCGAGCGCCCGAAAATGCTCGTCCAGATTGCGTGGCACACCGGCAAGCCCCCCCATCGTCGCGATCACGATCGGGAAGAACGCGAACAGCACGGCCGCCGCCAGCTTCGACGCAAACCCGTACCCGAACCATACGATCAGCAACGGCGCGAGCGCGATCTTCGGCATGCTCTGCAACGCGGTGACAAGCGGAAACAAGGTGCGCCGCGCAA
Organism: Paraburkholderia fungorum; assembly: GCF_046026025.1. Classification (GTDB taxonomy): domain Bacteria; phylum Pseudomonadota; class Gammaproteobacteria; order Burkholderiales; family Burkholderiaceae; genus Paraburkholderia; species Paraburkholderia fungorum_E. Next base: position 106,274 of record NZ_JAQQFL010000014.1, read on the forward strand.
TGCTCGACATGCTCGCGAGCAAGCCGATCGTCAAGCCGCCAATAAGCGCCAGCGCAAAGCCGGCGAACACTTCCCACGCGGTGGCAAGCGTATCGGAGAGCAACTGCCCACGCATCTCCCAACCGGCTGCAAAAACCTGCGACAACGCCGGCAGCACATAGTCGCGCGTGCCCGTCCAACGCACGCCAAACTCCCAGATCAGGCCAATCACGATCCAGAACGAGACAGTTTCGATCAATCGCTTCATGAGGGTTCCGAATTATTCGTGATCTGGCGAGCCGGTTTTCGCGTCGTTCCCTGAATCTTGCGGAGCGCTCGATGCCGTACCCTGCCCCGCTGCCTGCGCCGTTTTTTGCGCCACCAGATGTGGTGGCGGCGGCACCACAAAGCGTTCGAAGCGGTACTGATCGAACGATTCGATCGTGCGCTCCCACACCTGCGGCTCGTGCGCATCGCGCTCGCCGATCTGCGTCATCTCGCAGTACACCTCGACGTTGTTGCCGTCCGGGTCCTTGAAAACGAGGAACAGATTGTTGCCCGGACCGTGCCGGCCGATGCCACGCACAATCTCGACACCATGCTCCTGCAGGACTTTCACCGAGCGCTCCATCTCCTCGTAGCTGTCGATGAGATACGAAAAATGCTCGAGGCCGGGGCGCGAATAGCGCGGCAGATCGTTGAAGTCGGCGGAGTCTTTCGGCAGTTGCGCGAGCGCGAGATCGTGATGATCGCTGCCGGCGCGCAGAAACACCATCTGGTCGCCGATCCAGTCCGATACTTTGAGGCCCAGCACGTCGGTATAAAACTGCGCGGACTTCTTGATGTCGCGCACCATCAGCACCATGTGCCCAAGCCGCTTGGGCCGCAAACTGTTCATTGTCTGTCTCCTATGTCGACCAGAGTTGGCGCTTTAGCGCCTTACTCTGGTCCTATGCAACTGCGGTCGACGGGAGTTGGTGCTTTAGCACTTACTCCTGTCCCATGCACCGTATGTCGACCAGAGTTGGCGCTTTAGCGCCTTACTCTGGTCCCATGCAACTGCGGTCGACGGGAGTTGGTGCTTTAGCACTTACTCTGGTCCCCTGCCACGTAGTGGCGCTGCGCCAGCGCCTCGTTCTCCGAAGGCGCCGGCTCCCGAATAGCGTTTACTCGACAAACTGATTCGTATAAAGATCGCCCGCCTTCACCTTCGCGCCGGTGCCGAACGCACGCGACACGAACGCGGCGGTGGCATCCATGCGCGCGGGACGCAGCCAGCCGGTCTTGTGCTGCGCGGGATCGTCGGCGATCAGCCCATTGGTTTCGACGATCTGCTGCAACAGGATCGCCTTGTCGAGCACTGGATAGAGCCCGGCAATCGCATCGGCCGCTTCCTGCGGATGCTCGCGCATCAGCGCATAACCGCGATACGTCGCGGCGACAAACCGCTTGACCACATCCGGATGCTGCGCCACGAAGGTATCGGTGGTGACAATACCGTTGCCCATCATGTCCAGACCAAAGTCCCGGTAGTAAACCTTGCCGAGCTGCTGTCCGGCCCGCTTTGCCAACGCGGCCTGCACCGGCAGGCTCGCGCCTTCCCAGCACTCCGACAGGTCGATGCGCTTTTGCAGCAGCGCGGTATTGATCACAGCCGGGTCGAGGCGCACGGTCTTGATCGCGTCAGGCGCCATGCCGTTCTGCTTGAGCCACGCGGGCATGATGTTCTGCACCGGCGACGCCCCGCCACCGCCAAGCGTCATCCCCGAGAGATCCTTCAGCGTGTTCACCTTGAAACCGGGCCGCTCGAGATAACACATCGCGCCTGGCCAGCGCGTATTGATCGCACCGACCATCACCGCATGGCCGCCATGCGCGCGATTCAGCATCACGCTGACGGGGTCGCCGTAGCCGAATTCGAACAGACCTTCATCCACTTCATTGACGGTGCGCTGGCCGCCATATCCACGCATCACACTGACGTCGAGACCCGCGTCGCGGTAGTAGCCCTTCGCCTGTGCGAGCAGAATGCCGCCGGTGCTTCCTTGCGGCAGCCACGCCAGATTGACGCGCACTTTGTCGGCCGCGTGGGCACTCGTGAACGGCGCCGTTGCGGCCAACGCCAAAGCCAGCGCGCTCAATACCGCCTGCCGTTTGAGTGGCCGAACCACCTGTCCTACCGCGCGCCGTATCCGCTGCAACATGTCGTGTTTCCCGTCTATGAGTGGAGTGAGTCGATCGCTCCGCGAGCGTGCTGACGCTCAGCCGGCAACCAGCGGATTCTCGATCGACCCGATCCCGTCGATCGAAGCGACCATCACATCACCCGCCTTCAGGTAAATGCCGCGCCCCATGCCGACGCCGGTCGGCGTGCCCGTTGCGATCAGATCGCCCGGTTGCAGCGTGAGGATCGTCGATAGATATTCGATCTGCTCGGCGATGTTGAAAATCATCCCGGAGGTGTTGCCGTCCTGCATCATTTCGCCATTCACCGCGAGACGCATGCGCAGATTCTGCGGCTCGGCGATACACGCGCGCGGCACGAACCAGGGGCCGAGTGGACCAAAGGTATCGAAACTCTTGCCGCGAAACCAGTCGTGTTTGAACGGATAGTCGGAGCGGCGATTCAGGTCGCGCGCGCTGACGTCGTTGAGTATCGTGTAGCCGGCAATGTAGTCGTAAGCGTCTTCTTTCGCGATATGGCGGCCGGTCCTGCCGATCACCACGGCCAGTTCCACTTCCCAATCGACCCGCTCCGCGTGCGGCGGAATCACCACGTTGGCAAGCGTCGGCACCACGCTCGTTTCGGCCTTCATGAACATGTATGGCGTGCTCTCCTCGCGCGGCGCCAACTCGGTTCCCATCTCCTGCGCGTGTTCGTAGTAGTTCGACGCCGCCGCGAAAATACGCCGCGGCTGGTACGGCACACACAGCGTATGGCCATCGAGCGGCGCGACATCGAGCGTGCCCGCCTCGATTGCCCGCGCCGCGGCTTCGAGCCGTTCGACGGCCGCCGCGCCGCCCGTCTCCCACCCGGCGATCAACGTGCCGACGTCGCCAAGCGGCAGCGCCGAAGCGGTTTGCTTCAACACCGCCTGGGCGTCGTACAGCATGTCGCCGACCGCCAGACCGGTGGCCGTGCGGCCGTTCAATTCATAAGTTGCGATACCAAACCAGGTCACGTATTGCCTCGCTTTTTGTGTTTGTAGGGGGTTAGTTAGCTGCCGTCGAGGATTCAATATTTCGTATACATTCAGTCATTTGTGTATTTTTATCGAAATTCTCGTATACACCAATCGGGGCATGAACACGTTCGCGCGTACACTGCATGGGCCTGCAGAGGCCGGATATGCGCGGTGGCGATTGAGGCGGTTGGGCCGCTGGCGCATAATGGGGCCGCTTGCTCACGGTTTCGCTCAACCCACAACCATCACGATGACGACGCTCTCCTCCAAGATTTACCGCCTGCTGTGCGACGAGATCATCGAGGGCACGCTTGAACCGGGCCAGAAGCTCGAAGAAGCGGCACTCGCCGAACGCTTCAACGCCTCGCGCACACCGATCCGCGAAGCGCTGCGCGAACTCGCCGCGCGCGGCCTCGTCGAACTGACGCCCCGCAAAGGCGTGGTGGTCGCGCAGTTCAGCATCGACGAACTGGCCGACATGCTCGAAGCGATGTGCGAACTCGAAGCGTTGTGCTGCCGGTTGAGCGCGCAGCGTATGAGCCTCGTCGAGAAGAAACAGCTCGAAGAGCTCCAGACCGAAATGAACGCCGCGATCGCGCGCGGCGACGAAACGGAGTACTTCCAGCTCAATCGCGAATTCCACGAACTGATCTGCAAGGGCGCGCAAAGCAAATCGCTGGCGTCGATCATGTCCGTTCAGCGGCAGCGTCTGGCGGGTTTTCGCGCCGCGCAGCCGGCTTCGCCGTCGCGCTTCGAGGCGGCAACCGACGAGCATCGCGAGATCGTCTCCGCGATCCTCAACTCCGAACCGGAACGTGCGTATAACGCGATGCGCGACCACACCGCACGGCTGTCGATCGTCGTGCTCGGCCGGCTCAAGCGCCAGCGCACCGAGCGCGAAAGCGCCTGACACACGGCGCACGGCGCGACCCTGCTCGCGCGGCAGACACTGCGCCGGTTGCGTAGGCGGCACGTGCTGCATCGGGCGCCGGCCATGCGCCGGCTGAGATCGCTGCCGGTTCACGCGGCCACCGCCGCGAGCGACGCCACCGACGGCATCGAAAAATCCAAGGCCTGAAGCTGCTGCAACAGCGCGGCGGACTGCGCCGGATTCATCGGCGTGAGCGGCGGACGCACCCGCGTCCATTCAGCATCGTGTGCAAAGTGCGCGACGATGCTTTTCAACGCAGGGATCATCGGTTGCGCCTGCACCGCGAGGCGCACCGTCGCGACCTTGCCTTCCCACATCACCCTTTCTTCCAGCGTCGCCGCATTCAGCAGGCTGGCGATCGCATGCGGCTGAATATTCGCGGTGGCCGAAATGCAGCCGGCCGCGCCCAGCGGCAGCGCTTTACCGAGCAAAGCCTCGGACGCGGGAAACACCGCGAAGCCGGGAAACTTCTCGAGCATCGCCGCGGTGTTGGCCCAGTCGCCTGAACTATCCTTGACGCCCACCACGGTTTGCGGATACGCCGCGATCAGCCGCTCGATCAGCGTGTGCGTGATCGGCACGCCGGTGAACTGCGGAATGTGATACAGCAGCACGCGCAATTGATCCGAGCCGACGGCCTGGATCACGTCGGAGTAGTACGCGAACAGACCGTCTTCGCTCACGCCTTTGTAGAAGAACGGCGGCAGCATCAACGCGCCGGCGCAACCAGCCTCGGCAGCGTGACGCGTCAATGCAATCGCATCGGGCAGCGCGCATGCGCCGGTGCCCGGCAATAGCTGCGCTGGGTCGATGCCGGCTTCGAGCACCTGATCCAGCAACGCGTGACGTTCGGCAAGACTCAGCGAGTTGGCTTCGCTATTCGTGCCGAACAGCGCGAGCCCGGCGCCCTGCCCGACCAGCCACCGGCAAAACGCGACGAAGCGCGGCGCATCGACATCCAGCCCGGCCGCGAACGGCGTGACGACCGGCGCGAATACACGTGGCCTGGAAAAAGCGGACGGACGACTGACGGACATGCGGATCTCCTGATTAACTGGACGGATAGACGTAGACGTGGAGGTGGAAGATCACGCGCTGAAAAAGTCGAGCATCGCGTCGCCCAACAATGTCTCGCCCGAATCGAAATGCGCGACCACCGATGTGTGGTTGTGCCGCAGCATCTGCATGAAGCGCGCTGCGCGTTTGGGCGCGGCGTCACCGGCACGCTGACGCGCTTGCAGGACACGCTCGAAGAAAGCCGCACCGTAGGCGTCCAGATAAGGGTTCTCGTATTCGGCGACGACCACCATCAGCGGCGTGTCGAAATGCGCCGCATGGGTCAGCGGCGAACGCTCGGCGTAGCGGGTTTCGTCCGCGCCGAAATAGGCGCGCACGCCGGCTGCGTTCGGGTTATCGGCAAGCACGTCGGCAGCCAGCCGCGCGCTGATCAGCACCGCACCCGCGACGGCCGAAGCACCTTCACGCAGCCCGGCATACAGCGGATCGCATAAATACGTGGCGACATGCGCGCCGCCCGCCGAATGCCCGACCAGAAAGATCCTTCGTGGATCGCCGCCGAATCCCGCGACGTGTTGCTGTGCCCACGCCAGGGCGGCGGCGACGTCATCCGCGCCGGCCGGATAAGGCGCCTCGGGCGCGAGCCGGTATTCGACGTTCAGTGCGACGCAGCCCTGCCGCGCGAACCAGCGGGACACGTTGTCGTAAATGAGTCCGTTGAAGCTCTTGCTGCCGCGCAAAAACGCACCGCCGTGGACGAACAGTACGACGTCGGCGTTGCCCTTCTCCCGCGTCCGCGCGGCGGCAAACACATCCAGACGTTGCCGCTCATGGTCGCCGTACGCGATATCGCGCGCCACCTCGAGCGGCTCGCCCGCATCGCGCGCCGCCGCCACCAGCGGCGAATACGCGTCGATCACCAGATCGCGATGCGCATTGATATCGCGCCCCCAGACCGGTCCGATCTGCGCGAAGCGCTGCCTGAGCGTGGCGGAAAGACTGCCCAGCGGTTCCTGCAAGGTGTGCATCGGTGGTCCTAATACGGTGCGGCGGATCGGCGCCAATGGCGCAAACGGCGCAAACGGCATCGACCCGCGGATGAGAACCATTCTGGTATATCAATTCGTTTTTGTGTATACATTTGTTATACGTAGTATACCTGGTGAAGTTGCGGACACACTTGATTCAAAGTCACGGCAAGCCTCTCTACGCCGGCGGGCGATTCATTCGCAAGAAAACCGGAACAACCCAAGCCGGCCCAACCCAAGGACATCTCATGGACAAGCTCCGCCACATCGCGCTTTCGGTCGACGATCCCGAAGCCGCCGCGCAATTCTTCGAACAGGCATTCGGCATGCGCCGCGCGGGCAACGCGATGCGCGGCATCTATATGACGGACGGCACGATGAACGTGGCGCTCCTCAACTTCAAGGACGAGACCGTCCCCGGTTATGCGGGTCTGAAGGACGTGCGCGGCGTGATCCACTTCGGCATGTGGGTGGACAGCGTCGAAGACACCGCGGCGCGCGTGGTCGCGGCGGGCGGCACATATCTGACGGGACGCCACGAAAAAGATCCGAACGTGTTCTACGAAGTGAAGTACCGCATGCCGGACGGCACCGTGTTCGATATCACCGAAAACGGCTGGAAAGGCGCGGTCAAGGAAGTCGCGCCAGCGGCCGATCCACAAGCATGAGCGCGGTCACAGGCGCGAGCGGCACCCATGTGCTGGCGCTGATCCCGCTGCCCGACGCGACGCTCGATGCGCTACGGCGCAACTACACGCTTCACTATCACCCCGGCGGTTGGGACGCGGCGCTGTCGGCCGGCGTCGATCCGGCGAACGTGCGCGCGGTGGTGACCAACGGCTCGAGCGGTTTGTCCGGCGCGCAGATGGCCGCGCTGCCCGCGTTGGAGATCGTCAGCGCGTTCGGTGCGGGCTACGAGAACGTCGACGTGGCCACCGCCACGCGACGCGGCATCGCGGTGACCCATGCGCCCGGCGCGAATGCGGCGACCGTCGCCGATCATGCCATCGGGCTGCTGCTCGCACTCGCACGCGGCTATGCGCCGCTCACCGACGCGGTGCGCGCCGGGCGTTGGCATGCCTCGCGCGCCGAGCGGCCCACGCTGACGGGCGCGCGCCTGGGGCTGGTCGGGATGGGACGCATCGGCCGGCTGATCGCGGCGCGCGCACAGGGCTTCGACATGACGCTCGGCTATCACGGACGCCAACCGCATGCCGACGCGCCAGGCCGCTACTACCCGGCGCTCACCGAACTGGCCGCCGACAGCGATTTTCTGGTGATCGCCTGCAACGGCGGCGCCGCGACCCGGCATCTGGTCAACCGCGAGGTACTGCAAGCGCTGGGGCCGAACGGCTACGTGGTGAACGTATCGCGTGGTTCGGTGCTCGACACGCAGGCGTTAATCGACGCGCTGGCTCACGCCGCGATCGCCGGCGCGGGACTCGACGTGATCGAAGACGAACCCGAGGTGCCGGCCGCGCTGCTCGATCATCCGGGCGTGCTGATCACGCCGCACATCGCGGGCCGCTCGCCCGCTTCGTTGATCGCGCAGCGAGACGCATTGCTCGCCAGTCTGTCCCAGCACTTCGCGCACGCCCCCATCGAATTCGCGGTGCGTACGGCCTGAAACGTGACGGCGCAGCGTCGCGCCGTCGCTTGACGCTTGACTGCTGTATCGCCGTCGCCTCGCTGTTTTCCCGCTCTCGCGTTACTGCTCTGGCGCCGTCGCGTCGCTGCTGTCCTGCTGTCGACTCACTGTTGTCCCGCTGTTTTCCCGTTGCCTGCTCGTTGTTCCCAACTGCACAAGAGAATTCGCCATGAACGTTCGATCGTTGGGCGCGCTCGCGCTCAGTTGCGCCGCCGCATGGGGACTCGCGTCCCACGCCGTGAAAGCGCAAACCTCCGTCACGCTGTATGGGCTCGTCGGTCTCGACATCGCCAGCACCAAACGCAGCAACGGGCCGCCCGCCGCTATCGCCGAACAGAGTCCGGGATTGACGGCGCCTTACTGGGGCATCCGCGTCAACGAGGAACTCGGCGCCGGCTACCGCGCGATCGCCGTGCTCGAGAGCTTCTTCCAGCCGACTAACGGCGGCATCGGCCGCACCGCCGCCGATCCGTTCTGGGGACGCAATTCGTATGTCGGTATCGCCGGGCCATTCGGACGCGTGACGCTCGGGCGGCACACCAACCTGCTCTACCTCGCCGAGCAGGCGGTCAATCCGTTCCAGGCCTCGATCCTGTTCTCGCCGCTGGTCATGCAGACCTTCACCGCGCCTTATGGCGGCGCGATCGTGGGCGATACCGTCTGGAACAACGGCATTCAGTACACCAGCCCCAATCTGAACGGGCTGACCACCACCGCGGTGTATGCGCCGGGCGGTTTCGTGGGCGCGAACGGCACGTACAACGCCGCACTCTCGACGCTCTATGCAGGCGGTTCGCTCACGGCTGTCGCGACCGTACAACGCACGCGCGTGGTCGCCGGTGTGGCGTCGCCGACACAGAACGCGTACATCGTCGGCGCCGCCTATGATTTTTCCCTCTTCAAACTATATGGCGCGCTGCAAGGCCTGCGTACCGATTCGACCGACGTTGGCGCGCACACCTACGAAGCCGGCCTCTCGGTGCCGCTGACCTCGCAACTCAGCGCCCTCGCCGAATGGGCGTACACACGCCGCAGCGCGCCGAAAAACGCTGTCACCGGCCGCAATACCGGCTCCGCGGGTCTCGACTACTTCCTGTCCAAACGCACCGATGTTTACCTGCTGACCGTCTACGACAAGCTCTCCGGCTCCGGTACCGCGATGACCTATGCAGCCGGAATCCGGCATCTGTTTTGACGCGAGATGCCATCAGGGTCAACCCGCTATAACTAAACCGCTGTTTTGTATAAAAAAAAAGCTCGGAATCCAAATTTTGCCGTGGGTATAATTTTCTACAGTTTGTGTATACACGACAAAAAAGGACGTACCCGCGGCTGTCGCGCGCGACGACAGCATTCTTTATCACACGAAAAAAACAACGATCTGTTTGGAGACTGAATGAAAAAGAAAGCACTCGTGTCCGGCGCCCTCATGCTTGCATGCGCCGGCGCATACGCGCAGTCGAGCGTCTGGCTGTCGGGCTATGTCGATATGAACATCGAACATCTGATCTCTTCCGGTTCCGGCGGAAACGTGACCCGCATGTCGAGCGGCGGTCTGAACAACTCGCGCTTCAACTTGAGCGGCGTCGAAGATCTGGGCGGCGGCAACAAGGCCGTGTTCACGGTCGAGCCGATGTTCTCCGCGAACACCGGCGTGCAGTCGACGCAGTTCCGCCAGTCGTTCGTGGGCCTGAAAGGCAACTGGGGTGAAGTGACGATGGGGCGCCAATTCACGCCCTCGTACTGGATTGCGGGCTACGCCGATCCGAGCTGGGCCGCCGACTTCAGTATGGTCAACAACATGGAGTTCTTCTACGCCTCGTATCGCGTGGACAACGCGATCCAGTACAAGACGCCGACCTTCTACGGTTTCACCGGCCGGATCATGGCGACCACCGGCGTGGGCGACAGCACGCGCGCGGGGCGTTTCCTGAGCACCAGTATCGACTATCGGCACGGGCCGATTTTCCTTGGTGCGGTGAGCGAGCTGCAGTACACGCGCGATATCTTCAAGTCGTCGCAAATCCATTCGTCGCGCGACAATTATTTCTCCGCCGTCTACAAGTTCGGCGGATTCGAACCGACGTTTATCTATCACACGTACAACGGCTACTACGCGTATCCGCCTTACGTCGCATTCAATTCGCAGGGGTGGGACGCGCAGATCGGTGCGCGCTGGAATATCGACGGACGCAATCGTCTGTACGTGAGCGTGGTGCATCGTCACGACGACAACAATACGAGCATTTCCAGCGCGACCGGCGGCGTGATCGGCTACATCTACGGTTTGTCGAAACGCACCGACCTGTATGCGACTTTCGCGCATGTGAAGAGCCAGCACGACGTGCCTATCCCTTATCCGGTCACGTTCCAGGTGTATCCGAACGGTGGACAGAATCCGAGCGGTTTCCAGTTCGGGATTCGTCACGCGTTCTAATATAAAAAGGAGGAAGCTAATGCTTCGCAAACGCAATCTTCAATCCACTCTCGCAACAGGCGTCCTGTTGACTTTCGTGTCCGCGGCGGCTTGTGCGGCCTCGGAAAATGCGCCGGCTGCCTCGGCGCCGGACGCTGTGGCCTCCGCTGCGCAAGTGACGCCTGGCACGCCGAATGTCAAGGACCCCTACCTTGCCCAATGGCTGCGCCTCACGCCGGACCGCCGGCCTGCCCCGCTCAAGCCGGGTGTCGATTACGGCATGGACCCCGCGACCGGCCAGTTCGTGTGGCCGAAGGCCACCCCCGAAGTGCATCAAGGCCAGCATTTCCCGGGTGAAATGACCACGTGGGACAAGAAGAGCTATGCCAAGGACGTCAAGGTTCTGGCCTTCTACCCGCTCGTCGATTCGCCCTTCCACGCCTGGAACAATATTGCCGACTTCGACGGACACCGCTACCTCTATATCCACGACCGCGACTATTTGCGGATCATGGACGTCACCGATCCCGCCAACGGCAAGGTCGTATTTTCGCAGGGTGGCACGTGGGGACCGAAGGGGCCCACCGAGAAGTTCGACCCGAACAATGTGCACGACTACCTCGGCGGCGCCACTATTGTGTGGAGCAAGAAGCTCGGCAAACCGGTGCTGGTCGCCTCGTTCGAAATCGGCCGCTACGGCCTGATGACCGACAAGAGCGAGCAGCCGGATAAGGTCGAAGCGCAGCGTCACTACAACTCGCTCAAGGGTTTCAAAGTCTTCGAAATGGACGGTCCGCTGCCGAGCCAATGGAAGCTGATCGCCACCCGCACCACCGATTACAAGCATCCTGATGCGCCTATCGGTCAGCAGCAGGGTTCAGGCTCGCTCGATGCGCCTGAATACTACGGCGGCAAATACATGATCCTGTCGGCCGCGCCGGACGACAGCTACGCCTTGACCGAGTACCCGAACTATCTGTATTCGCCGGGCTATCAGGTCTGGGACATGTCGGATCCCGCCGATCCGAAGTTCGTTTCGCAGATCTCGGTGCCGGGGCAAAAACTCGGCAACGACGCCGACGAACAGGCTTATCTGACGAATCCCCGTGCCGGCAACCGCACCTCGTGGATGGGTTCGCGGATTCCTATCTTCCTGCCGAAGCCTTTGGAACAAGGCGGCAAGATCGGCTTCGGCGCGATGGGCGGCCTGGGTCTTTATTCATTCGACCTGTCCAACCCGGCGAAGCCGAAAGTACTCGGCAACGTGAATACCGCGCCGAGCTTCGCGGGCACTGAGTACGACAATGCCGACGTCAGCCAGTACGAGCGCACGGGTTTCGTGCTGACGAGCGGCTATCCGATGAACCGCGATTGCTATGAACCGTACAAGGACATTTTCGTTGTCGATGCGCGCGATCCGTCGCATCTGAAGGTAGCCGGCAAGTTGCCGCAGCCGACACCGCCTGAGGGCGCGCCGTTCACGAGTTTCTGCCAGCGCGGCGGCAACTTCGGTCCGAAGCGGTCGAACGCGATTGGTCAGCCGGGGGGTTCACGTCAGGGTGTGATTCCGTATTCGTTCTATAACGCCGGCGTGCAGATTTTCGACGTGCGCAATCCGGAGAAGCCGACGATTGCCGGGTACTTCGTGCCGGCTTTGGCGGATGAGAGCGAGTTGCCGAGTTATACCCTTGGCAAGGGTGTGCTGGCGATTTATACCGAGTACGACCGCAACATCATCTGGGCTTTTACGGAGAATGGGGCGTATGCGTTGTCGACGCCGCTGTTGGGTAAGCCGGTGACTGGCGCGCCGGCCAAGGCGTGGCCGCCGCGGTAATCCGATTGGGTTTGCTGCTTTCTTCATGATGGTTTCTTGAGCGCTTTGCCCTGCCGGCGGTTTTCGTCGGTGGGGTTTTTTGTTTTTTACTGGGGTGAAATGGTGAGAGGGATTCTGGTTTTTGCCGCGCTGGCCGGGGGTTTTTGTGGGGGTGCTTTTGCTGCGGCGCCGGGGGGTGGCATTGCTACTGCGAGTGGTGTTTCTGCTAGCGAGCAGACTTGCCGCGCTTGTCATTCGATTGATACGACTAAGGTCGGGCCGGCGTTTCGGGCTGTCGCTGAACGGTATCGAGGGGATTCTGATGCTGTCGCGAAGCTTAAGAAGAGTATGTTGGAAGGGAGTTCAGGAAAGTGGAATACCGGGGCGGTGATGCCCGCTAATGCGATTTCGGATGCTGATGCTGAGAGGTTTGCCCGGTGGGTTTTGGGGATTAAATGAGGGAAGGGTTTGGAGGGGGGGGTGCCTGCGCGGCGCTTTGGGTGTGGTCTTTATGGCGTTGGTCTTTCCTTGATCTGGATTCTTTGGCCTCTCCTTGAATTGATATCGGTTTACTAGCGTTCCCCCTGTGCGGGGGGGCACCTACTTTTCTTTGCCTGCCGCAAAGCAAAGTAGGCAAAAGAAAGCGGCTCAAACCGCTAATTCTTAAGCGGGTCCCCCGCACAGCCACGGTAGTGGTGCATCTGGAATCCGTGCTCTCGCACACTCCGCGCTGGTGACAAGGCGCTCATCAGCTCCCACTCCGCACTGCGTGCGTCGCGGACGGGTCTGCCAGGGAAACCTGGAGTTTCGGTTGGGTGTGGTGGGAGCTGTCGGCTTCGCCTCGGCAAAACGCCGAATACATAGATAGCGGTAGAAGCGGCCAGCATGGTACTGGCCAGGGCCGCGCCGAATGCGGCGTGAGCGCGAATGCGCAGCGGGCGGTTTGCGAAATGGGCTTCGGCGCGCGTAGCGCCGCCGGAAGTATGAGTGCCTTGTCACTCACGCCGAATGTGCGAGAACACCGATTCCAGATGCACCACTACCCCCTCCAAGCCAGGGGGCCCACTTAAGAGTTAGCGGTGTGAGCCGCTTTCTTTTGCCTACTTTTCTTTGCGGCAGGCAAAGAAAAGTAGGTGCCCCCCCGCACAGGGGGAACGCTAATAAACCAATATCAATTCAAGGAGAGGCCAAAGAATCCAGATCAAGGAAAGGCCAACGCCGCAGGCATACAACCAAGCGCCGCGAAGGCAAAAACCCCCGCCTACACCAATTCGGCCCGGGCCTCCGCCCCAACCTTCCCCCGATACCAAACAAAATAAACCACCAACAACACAACAACAAACGGCACCCCAATCACCAAAGTCATCCGAAACTCGCGAGTAAACCAGGTAGTAACAAGCGCACTCACCATCAGCCCTGCGCCAAGCAGCGAAGTAACCGGAAACCCCCACATCCTGAACGCCAGCGGCACACCCTTATGCCGATGGCGAAAAAAGAAGTGCGTAACAAAAATCATCAACCAGGTGAACATGGCACCAAACATGGACACCGACATCATCAACACAAACGAAGCATCCGGATAAACCACATTCAGCACCGTCGCCAACGCAATCCCAATCGTCGAAAGCCAAAGCGCCGCAACCGGCACCCCCTTGCCACTCAAAGCCCCAAGCCGCCGCGGCGCATAACCGGCCCGCGATAAACTGAACATCATCCGCGTCGTGATATAGAGCTGGCTATTCATCGCCGACAACGCCGCCACCAGAATCACAAAATTAATCACACCCGCAGCCCCCGGCACATGCGTCGCCGCCATCACCCTCACGAACGGGCTCTCATCCGTACCCGCCGCGTTCCACGGCACAATCGCCAGCATCAACGCCAAGGTCAGCAAATAAAAGAACACCAGCCGGAACATCGTCGCGCGAAATGCCCGCGTAATCGCCTTCTGCGGATCGCGTGCCTCGCCCGCCGCCACCGCAATCATCTCGATACTCAGATAGCTGAAAATCGATACGATCACCGCCACCCACATGCCCCATACACCCTTCGGAAAGAAGCCGCCGTGCGACGTGTAATTGCCAAACCCAATCCCCGAGTTCGCCGGCGCGCCGAACACCACATAAGCACCCAACAGGATAAAACCGACAATCGCCACGATCTTCAACATGGAGAACACATACTCGACCGCGCCGAATACCTTTACGCTCACTGAGTTGATGCCGATCAGCGCCGCGGAAAACCCCACAATCCAGTACCAACCAGGCACGGCGGGAAACCAGTACTTCATGTACACGGCAATCGCCGTTACCTCAGTACCGACCGCGAACACAATCGACGACCAGTACGCATAGCGCACCAGAAATCCCGCCCACGGCGCGATGTAGTGCTCGGCATACGCGCCGAACGACCCCGATGTCGGATGCGCCACGGTCATCTCGGCAAGGCAGCCCATCAGCAACAGCGCGATCAGCGCGCCAATCGCGTAACTCACCAGCACGCTCGGGCCGGCAAAGCCGATTGCGAATCCGCTGCCAAGAAACAGGCCCGTGCCGATCGCGCCGCCAATCGCAATCATCGATAACTGCCCCGTCGATAAGCCACGGTGCAACCCCTTCTCGCGTTCGACAATCGTGTCGAAGCCTCGCTGTTCTTGCGTCATTTTTTCTGTCTCCTCCTGGAATGCGGTTGCGTCCATTGACGCAACCGCCGGTGCCGCGCTGTCGTGTTACCGGGTCTGCTCGAATCGCGGCGCTTGTCTGTTCACCGAGTGATCATTCTCGCCGTCGAATCGATGTGCTCACATCCTTCTCTGGCGTCGTCCATTACGTCACCGATTTACGCGCCTTGAATTCTTCGGTGTCCCATGCGTCGGTCGCGATGATGTCCTTGAGTTGCGCGATGGTGTCCCAGATATCGACATAACGCACGTACAACGGCGCAAAACCGAAGCGCAGAATGTCCGGCGCGCGGAAGTCGCCGATCACGTTGCGTGCGATCAACGCCTGCATGATCGCGTAGCCTTGTGCATGACCCAGTGATACCTGGCTGCCGCGTTGCTCGGCAGCGCGTGGCGTGGCGAGCGTGCAACCGAGGCCCTGCAATTCCTGATCGGTCAGCTCGATAAACAGATTGCCGAGCGCCACGCTTTTATCGCGCAACACGTCGAGATCGACGCCCTCGAATGCTTCCAGCGCACTCTCCAGCGCGATCACGCCGAGTTGCGGCGCGGTGCCGGTCAACATACGGTCGATACCGGGATGCGCCGCGTAGTCGTGGGTGAACTCGAACGGTTTCGCATGGCCGTGCCAACCCGTTAGCGGCTGACGCACTGCCTCGATATGGCGCGACGCGACGAACACGAAAGCCGGTGCCCCCGGACCGCCATTCAGATACTTGTAGCCGCAACCCACCGCGAAGTCGGCGTCGCAACGGTTCAGGTTCACCGGCATCGCACCCGCCGAGTGACAGAGGTCCCATACGATCAACGCACCGGCTTCGTGCGCGAGACGCGTCACGGCTTCCATGTCGTAGCGCTTACCGGTTTTGTAGTTGACGTGCGTAAGCGACACGATCGCCACGCTATCGTCGATCGCCGCGACGATGTCGTCCGGATCGACACAACGCAACTCGCAACCCGTCATTTCGGCGACGCTCGAAGCGATATACACATCAGTCGGAAAATTGGTGCGCTCGGCGAGGATCACGTTGCGGCCCGGACGCATGCGCGTAGCCGCAATCAGCACCTTGAACAGATTCACCGAAGTCGAATCGGCAACGATCACTTCGTCCTGTCCCGCGCCGATCAGTTGGGCAATCTTGTTGCCGGTGCGCTGCGGCGCCGGATACCAGTCGGCGTCGTTCCACGAACGGATCAAACCGTGCGCCCATTCCTGTTTCAGGGCCCGTTCGATGCGCGCGGGCACATTGGCGGGCATCGCGCCCAACGAGTTGCCGTCGAGGTAAATCGTATCGGCAGGCAGATCGAAGCGCGCGCGGCAGTGAGCCAACGTATCGGCGGCGTCGAGCGCGACGCAGTGTTCCCGGGTGATCATCTGGCTAATTTCCTGTGTGTTCGTGTTGCTATTGCAAAGTCAGCGGTCTTTGCCGCTTAAGCGGCGTGTGCAACCGTCATCGGCAAATCGAAAAAGCGCTGTGCATTGGCGCCGAGAATCTTTGCTTTCGCCGTGTCGCTCAGTTGCGGATGATTGGCGACCAGGTCGCCAATCTTCTGCTCGCCGAGCGGGAACGGGTAGTCGGAACCGAGCAGCACATGGTCCTCGCCCATCGTCTCGACCAGCAGGCGCAGTGCCCCCTGGTCGAACACCGCGCTATCCACGTAAAAGCGCTCGAGATACGACAGCGGCGGATTCGGACAATCCTCTCGCACGATGTCGCGTTGCTCCCACGCGTTCTGCACCCGGCCTAGCAAAAAGGCGAAGCTACCGCCGCCATGCGCGAAGCACAGCTTCAACGATTTCGGAATCCTCTCGAATGCGCCCGACAAAATCAGCGACACCATGCTCAATTGCGTTTCCGCCGGCATCGCGACCAGCCACGGCAGCATCCATTTCTTCATGCGGCCGTCGGTCATCATGTCCCACGGATGCACGAGCACTGGAATGTCGTCGTTCGCGCAGTGCGCAAGAAACGTCACCAGGTGTTCGTCGTCGAGATCGCGCGGACCGAGGTGATTGCCGATCTGTACGCCTCGATGTCCCGCGCGATGGGCACGCGTTGCCTCACGGCACGCGAGGTCGATGTCCTGCAACGGCACTTGCGCCAGCGCCATCAGCCGATGCGGCGCATGCGCGCAAAGTTCGAGCGCGTGGTCGTTCATCCGCTCGGCCCAGTCGTGCGCGGCGGCCGCGTCGTAGCGATAGCCGAACATCACTGGTGTCGCGCACATCAACTGGATGTCGACGCCGAGTGCATCCATTTCAGCGATACGTGCGGCGGGATCCCACAGCGCGCGATACACCGGGCGGAAGCTCTTCTCGCCGGTCATGATCATGCCGCGTTCGCCGTCCGCGTCGATCTTCAGCCACGGCGCGTGTTCCGCGTCGAGGCGTGCGGCCTCTTCTCGCGCGATCGGCGGGAAGAAGTGGGAATGCATGTCGATTCGAAGTGTCATCGTGATTCTGTTTGTTTAGACGGCGCGGCCGGGGTGGACATGACCGCAATGCGCGCAACGGCGTTTCTCTTCGGAGGCGTAAAAAGCGTTGAAAAGCGGCGGCAAATCGCTGACGATGCTTTTCAGTTGCACCTCGACGCGGTAGACGAGATGGCCACAGTCATCGCAATACCATTCGAAGCCGTCCACCATGCCTTGCGGGCGTTGCCGCTCGATCACGAGGCAAACGCTACCCGCCTCCGGCCGTTGCGGCGAATGACGTACATGCGGCGGCAGCAGAAAAACGTCCCCTTCCTTAAGATCGACGCGTTCGCGCTTGCCGTCGATCCACAGATGCAGATACGCGTTGCCGCGCAGCTGATAGAAAAATTCCTCGAGCGGATCGTCGTGGTAGTCGGTACGGTGGTTCGGACCACCCACCACGGTGACGATGAAATCGCTGTCCTGCCACACCTGCTGATTGCCGACGGGCGGCTTCAGCAGATGCGCGTGATCGTCGATCCAGCGCTGGAAATTGAACGGTTTGCCGTACGTGAGCATGGCTGTCTCTGTCGTTAGTTTTCTATGCGTGATTACTTTTTCGGCGCGTACGCAATCGCCTTCATCTCGATCAGCAGATGCGGATGGGGCAACTGATGCACGGCAACGGTCGTGCGCGTCGGACCGGTTTCGTCGAAATACTCGCCGTATACGGCGTTGTAACCGCCAAAATCGTTCATATTGACAAGGAACGACGAGATTTCGACCAGGTTCGACAGGTCCGCGCCTTCACTCTGGAGAATATCGCGAATGTTCTCGATCACCACGCGCGTCTGCTCACGAATGTCGAGTTGCACCGTGCCGAGCTCATCGGCAGAGGCGCCCGCAATCGTATTGTCCGGGCGACGCGAACTCGTGCCGGAGACGAACAGAAAGTCGCCGGCCCGCGTCACGTGCGGAAAACGGCCACGCGGTTTGGCTTTGCCGGGCACCACGCGCCCCTGAATGGTCGGTTCGTTGGTCATGAGAGTCGATAGGTTGTGAATTCGGTGCTGCCGAGACCGTTGACGACGCAATGCACGTGCGCATCGGCGGGCAGCGGATGAGCGGCGGTAGCGGCCCCCGCCATGATCAGCGAGCCGGCCGGCAAAACCAGCCCGCTCTGCGCGATCAGGCGCGAGGCCTGCACGATCGAGCGCAACGGATCGCCGAGAATCGCCGCGGTCGAGCCGGCCTGCACGACGCGGCCGTCGACTCGCATCGTTACACCCGCATTGCGCAGGCCACCGAAACGTTGGCTCCACGGGCCGATCACCAGCCCCGCCGACGAACAGTTATCGGCAACCACGTCCTCGAGCGTGAACTTGAAATCCCGGTAGCGCGAATCGATGATCTCCATCGCCGGCGCAACCGCTTCCAGATAGCGCGACGCTTCCAGCAGGGTTAGCGGACGGTCGATCTCGCGGCTCGTCAGAAAGCAGACTTCCGGCTCGACGCGCGGATGAATGAAGCGGTCAAGTGCAACCCGGCCGCCGTCTTCATCCAGCATCGCGTCGGTGAGCCAGCCCCAGATCAGGCTATCCACGCCCATCTGAATCATCTTCGCGCGGCTCGTGAAACCCAGCTTCACGCCGACCATGCTTTCACCACGATGAATGCGCCGCTCGATCGACGCGCGCTGAATCGCGTACGCGTCGTCCAGCGAAAACGGCGTGGACGTGGTGAGTTGCGCGACCGGTTCCGCGTGGCGCGCGGCGTCGTCGATACGTTGCGCAAGCCCGTCGAGGTCGATCATGCGGCCTCCTGCTGCGCGAGCTCGCGTGCCTTCAGCATGTCCAGCGCGACGTCGACGATCATGTCTTCCTGCCCGCCCACCATGCGGCGGCGGCCGAGCTCGACCATGATGTCGAAGGCCGACAACCCGTATTTCGCCGCGGCCGCTTCCGTGTGGCGCAGGAAGCTCGAATACACGCCGGCATAACCGAGCGCCAGCGTTTCGCGGTCCACGCGTACCGGCCGCTCCTGCAACGGACGCACGATATCCTCCGCGGCGTCGATCAGTTTCTTCACGTCGCAACCGTGATTGAGTTTCATCCGGTCCACCGCGGCGATGAACACTTCGAGCGGCGCGTTGCCTGCGCCTGCTCCCATGCCGGTCAGCGATGCATCGATGCGGTCGCAACCGTGTTCGAGCGCGACCACGGAATTCGCCACACCGAGCGACAGATTATGGTGCGCGTGCATGCCCGTTTGCGTCGCCGGATCGAGCACCGCCTTGAAGGCGTCGAAACGTTCGGCGACGTCGCGCATATTCAACGCGCCGCCCGAATCGACCACGTAGACGCATTGCGCGCCGTAGCTTTCCATCAGCTTCGCCTGCTTCGCCAATGCGTCGGGCGTGGTCATATGCGACATCATCAGGAAGCCGACGGTATCCATGCCGAGTGAGCGCGCGTACTCGATGTGCTGCTTCGAGATATCCGCCTCGGTGCAGTGCGTGGCAATCCGCACGATACGCGCGCCGGCGTCGTACGCCGCCCGCAGATCGTGGACGGTGCCAATGCCGGGCAGCAGCAGCGTCGCTACTTGTGCGCGCTTCACCGTGCCCGCCACCGCCGCGATCCACTCGAGATCAGTGTGCGCGCCGAAGCCGTAATTGAAACTCGAACCTGAAAGACCATCGCCGTGCGCGACTTCAATACTGTCGACGCCGGCTTCATCAAGCGCTTGCGCGATCGCCACTGCGTCGCCCAACGAATACTGATGGCGAATCGCATGCATGCCGTCGCGCAGCGTCACGTCCGACACGTAGATTTTCTTGTTGCTACCGGTCATTGCGTGTTTCCTTTAGCGTGTTGCTCTTACGCCGCCACGCGGCTCGCCGCGATCTGCTCGGCCGCGGCCAGCGCAGCCGAAGTCATGATGTCCAGATTCCCCGCGTAGGAAGGCAGATAATGCGCGGCGCCCTCCACTTCAAGGAACACGCTCACCTTCAGGCCCGCGCGGCGCTCGTTCGCGTGCAAGGCGAGCGGATTCTCCGCCGTGTAACGATCGAACTGCACCGCCTGCTTCAGACGATAACCGGGCACGTAGCTCGCCACCGCTGCGACCATTGCGTGAATCGAGCTTTCGATTTCATCGATATCGGCGTCTTCTTCGGTCAGACAGTAGACCGTGTCGCGCATCATCAGCGGCGGCTCGGCCGGGTTGAGCACGATGATGGCCTTGCCACGCGCCGCGCCGCCGACTGTTTCGATCGCCTTCGACGTGGTCTCGGTGAATTCGTCGATATTGGCGCGCGTACCGGGACCTGCCGAACGGCTGGCAATCGACGCGACGATTTCCGCGTACCGCACCGGCGCCACACGCGATACCGCATGAACGACTGGAATCGTCGCCTGACCGCCGCATGTGACCATGTTCAGGTTCGGTGCATCCAGATGCGCGAACAGATTCACCACCGGCACCACGAACGGCCCGATCGCGGCCGGCGTCAGATCGATCACGGTGACGCCGTGTTCACGCAGTACGGCCGCATGGCGATGATGCGCGCCTGCCGAAGTCGCGTCGAACGCGATGCGAATGTCGCCAAAGTTCGGCATGCTCACGAGTCCGTCGATCCCGTGCGCGGTGGTGGGCACGCCGAGCCGTTCGGCGCGCGCCAGGCCGTCCGAAGCCGGGTCGATACCGACCATCGCCCCCATTTCGAGGTGCTTCGCGTTACGCAACACCTTGATCATCAGATCGGTGCCGATATTGCCGGAGCCGATGATGGCGACGGCCTCTTTGTCTTGCTTCTCGTGCATGGCATTCCCTGTCACGATGCGGATTCCGCGTGGTGGGCAAAACTCGCGCTCACAGAGCCGAGTCCTTCGATATGGGCAGTGAAGACATCGCCGGCGCTGACGCCGACCATCGGTCCGAGCGCACCGGTCAACACGATGTCGCCCGCTTTCAGCGGCGCGCCGACGCGGCTCATCGTGTTGGCGAGCCACACGGCGGCATACAACGGATTGCCGAGACAGGCCGCGCCAACGCCGACGCTCACCTGATCGCCGCGCCGCTCCATGACCATGCCGCAGTGGATTGCGTCGAAAGCATCGAGCTTGACGGGGCGGTTGCCGAGCACGAACAGACCGCTCGACGCGTTGTCGGCCACGGTGTCCGTCAAACGGATATCCCAGTTGGCAATCCGGCTGCCGACGATCTCGATGGCGGGCAACGCATACGCCGTGGCATCGATCAGGTCGGCCATCGTGTTCAGTTGGTGCGGCAGATCGCGTGCGAGCACCAGCGCGATCTCCGCCTCCACTTTGGGCTGCTGCGTGCGCGACATGGCGATTTCTTCGCCGTCGGCTATCGACATATCGTCGAACAGCATGCCGAAGTCCGGTTGATCGACACCGAGTTGCGCCTGCACCGCTTTCGACGTCAGGCCGATCTTGCGGCCCACGAGGCGCCGGCCGGCCGCCAGCTTGCGTTCGGTATTCAAACGCTGCACGGCGTAAGCGGCTTCGAGCGCATTGCCGCCGAGCTCCGCGATGGCGGTGCGTACCGGCGCAACCGGTATGCCGTTTTGCTGCGCCTGCCAGAGTGCGTCAGCGATCTGTTGCGCGGCGTTCAGGTCAATCTCGCTCATGCGATCCTCACGCAAACGTTGGTCAGTTCCGAATAGAAATCGAGTGAATGACGCCCGCCTTCACGACCGATTCCCGAGAGCTTCGTGCCGCCAAACGGTGTGCGCAGATCGCGCACGAACCACGCGTTGACCCAGACGATGCCGGTTTCGATCTGCCGAGCCACGCGATGACCACGCGAGAGTTGCGTCGTCCAGATGCTCGCGGCGAGGCCGTAGGCACTGTCGTTCACGCGGTCGATCACTTCGTCTTCGCTGTCGAACGGCGCGATGTGGCATACGGGTCCGAAGATTTCTTCCTTGACGCAGCGTGCCGTATCGGACAGACCGGTCCAGATGGTCGGCATCACGAAGGCCCCCTGATCGCGCGCATCGCCGAATTGCGGAACATTGCCACCGGTCACGACCGTTGCGCCCTCTTCGACTGCCAGGCGGAAATACGACAGCACCTTCTCACGATGACCACGCGAGATCAGCGGACCCATCGTGGTGGCGGGGTCGTCGGGCGCGCCAACTTGCAGCGCCTCGGTTTTCTCTTTCAATGCCGCGACGAAGCGCTCGAAGATCGGCCGCTCCACGTACACGCGCTCGCTGCACAGGCAGACCTGGCCCGCATTCGTGAAGCTCGACTTCAGCACCCCGGCGAGCGCCGCGTCGAAGTCCGCATCGGCGAACACCACCGCGGCGTTCTTGCCGCCGAGTTCGAACGAGATTTCTTTCACGCCGTCGGCCACGGTCTTCATGATCGTGCTGCCGGTCCGCGATTCGCCGGTGAACGTGATCGCGCTGATGTCTGGATGACGCGTCAGGAACTCGCCGGCCGCGTTCGGCCCATGACCGTGAATCAGGTTGAACACACCTGGCGGCAGGCCGATGTCGTGCATGACTTCCGCGAGCAGCGTGGCCGAGCTGGGTGTTTCTTCCGAGGGCTTGGCGACGACGCAGTTGCCCATGGCGAGGGCCGGTGCGACTTTCCACGTAAACAGTAGCAGCGGCAGGTTCCAGGGCGAGATGATGCCCACTACGCCGAGCGGTTTGCGCGTGACGTAGTTGATCAGTTCGCTGCCGTCGGCTGCATGGGTTTCGAAGAATTCGCTGTTCGCGGTACGGATGAGATCCGCGAAGGTGCGGAAGTTTGCGATGCCGCGGGCGATATCGAGCTTGCGGGCCTGTTCGAGGGGGCGGCCGGTATCGGCCACTTCTGCCGCGACAAAATCGTCGAAGCGGGCTTCGATGCCGTTGGCGATTTTATGCAGCCAGTCCGCCCGCTCCGCCGGTTTGGTGTTGCGCCAGCCGGCGCGTTGAGCGGCGGCGGCGGCGCGGACGGCGGCATCGACGGTGGCGGCGTCGGCTTCGCAGACTTGCGCGAGTTCGCGGCCGTCGACCGGGCTGATATTAGGGAAAGTGTTCGCGGTCGCGATGAATTCGCCGTTGATGTAATGGCGAAGCAAGGGTTGAGCGCGCTGCGCGGCGGCCGGGGTGAGAGTCACAACGTCTCCTGCTCGATTGAGGTGTTTGCAGGAGTCTAAAGGGGGGGCTTGCTGGGGCGGTAATCAAAGATTGGGTGGTGGGTATGCTAAAGGGGAATACCAGAGGGAGGTGGTGGGGGTTTTGCCTGCGCGGCGCTTTGGGTGTTTGCTTTTGGTGTTGGCCTTTTCTTGCTCTGGATTCTTTGGCCTTTTCTTGCTCTGGCTTCTTTGGCCTTTTCTTGCTCTGGCTTCTTTGGCCTTTTCTTGCTCTGGCTTCTTTGGCCTCTCCTTGAATTGATATTGGTTTATTGGCGTTCCCCCTGTGCGGGGGGGCACCTACTTTTCTTTGCCTGCCGCAAAGAAAAGTAGGCAAAAGAAAGCGGCTCACACCGCTAATTCTTAAGTGGGTCCCCTGGCTTGGAGGGGGCAGTGGTGCATCTGGAATCCGTGCCCCCGCACACTCCGCGTTAGTGACAAAGCACTCATCGGCTCCCACTCCGCACTGCGTGCGTCGCGGACGGGTCTGCATGGGAAACCAGAGGCTTCGTTTGAGTTCGGTGGGGACCATTGGCTTCGCCTCGGCAAAATGCTGAATGCGGCGTGAGCGCGAATGGGCAGCGGGGGGTTTGCGAAATGGGCGTCGGTGCGCGCAGCGCCGCCGGAAGTATGACGGCCTTGTCACTAGAGCGGAGTGTGCGAGAACACGGATTCCAGATGCACCACTACCGTGGCTGCGCGGGGGACCCGCTTATAAGCTGGCGGTGTGAGCCGCTTTCTTTTGCCTACTTTTCTTTGCGGCAGGCAAAGAAAAGTAGGTGCCCCCCCGCACAGGGGGAACGCTAATAGACCGATAAGAAATCAAGGAAAGGCCAAAGCCACAAGTACACAGACAAGCGCCGCACAGGCAAAAAAACCCAAAAATCACCCTCTATCAGCCCCCGCAACCACCTCCCGTAAACACTCCACAAAAGCCAGACAAGCCGCACTAAGTTCCTTGTGCGACCGCACAGAAAACCCAACCGTCCCAAACGCCCCACTCTCAGGCAAATCCAGAATCCGCACCAACCCCGCATCCTCAAACTGCCGCGCCGCGACTCGCGGCATCAACGCGATCCTCGGCGTATCGAGCAGCAATCCAATATTCGTCAACAACGACAACGACTCCACAATATCCGTGGGCAACGGTAACCCGGCCGCCCGAAAGAGATGTTCCGCGGACAACCGCGCCGGTGAATCAGGCGTCGGCAGAATCCACGGCGAGCCGACCAGGTCAGACAGATGCGTCACGCCGGCCGGCGCCGGTCCATAGCCTTTGCCCACCACCACACACAACGACTCGTCGAACAACGCCTCGTGCGTCAACGGAAAAGCACTCGCAATCGGCAACTCGCGCTCAGGCAAGCGCCCAACGACAATATCGAGGTCCCCCGTCGCCAGCGCCGGAAACAGATGCGCCGTCGTGCCCTCGCGCACCGTCACCAGAACATTCGGCGTACGCGCCTTCAACATGGCGATCGCAGCAGGCAACAGCCGCGCCGATGCCGAGATCAGCGTGCCGACAATCACATGGCCGCTTGTGCCGAGCCGGAAGTCGTTGAGCTCGTCGGTCATATAGCGCAACTCCGCCATCAGCGACTTGACCCGCCGGCCAAGCAGCAAACCCAGCTCCGTCGGCACGACACCGCGATTCGAGCGCGCAAACAGCGCGCCGTCGAAGCAGGATTCGAGTTCGTGGATGACCTTGGTGACGGCCGGCTGCGTCAGGCGCATCTCGTTGGCCGCACGCACGACGGAACGCGTCTCCAGCACGCGTTCGAAGATCATCAGCTGATTGAGCTTGAGCTTGCGGATCAGGGAGATCTCGCTGAGCGGATTGTGTTGCATCGCAAGGGTGGCCGGGAATCGATGATCCGCGATGGTAACAGCACGGAATCAACTGGCCGATTAGGGGGCAGCCCCTGCTCACCCCGCCCTGGGCACGCCTATTGCTGTATATCGCTCGCCGGCGTAGACCCGTCAAAGCACGCTGTGCCCACAACGAGCGGCCGTTTTCAACTTCGATCCAGCAATCCATCGGTGGGAGGCCCCATGCTTCGATACGCTGTAATCTTCTTCATCATTGCGATCATCGCCGCGGTATTCGGCTTCGGCGGCATCGCCGCAGGCGCAACGGAAATCGCCAAGGTCCTGTTCTTCATCTTCGTGGTGATTTTCCTCGTCACCTTGCTGATGGGCGTGATGCGACGCTGACCATCAAGTCAGTCAGGCAAACGAAGAAACACCCGCCCCGGCGCGAGGATTCGCAGCGTGTTGCAATACTTGCCGCACGGTATTGCAATAGTTGCTGCCCGCTCCGGGGGTTTGACCGCCGCGCCGTCACCTCACGCCGCGCGCGCAACCCTTGCCGGCACAGTCAACCGATGCGACCAGTTCGCGAGTGTGCGCGTGGCCACCGGCGGCTTGCTCAAGATCGCGCTGTCGTACTGCTTGCCGTCGAAGTGCACGAAATCGGCGATGCGAAACCCCTGCCCTCGATAAAACGCAATCAGATGCGCAGCCGGTTGCGGCGTATCGAGCGCGAGTTCCGCATAACCACGCGTCGCGGCCCAATGGTCGGCGAAAGCGATCAACAGGGTGCCGATGCCGCGCGCCTGCCAGACAGGCTCCACGCCGAACTGGCGCAAGCTGGCTATATCGTCACGGCGGTATAGATCGCACGGCGAGTCATGATCCGGTGCATGCAATGTCATCGTGCCGACAATGCGCCCCTCGCAGACCGCCACGTAGCAATCGCCGCGCGTCGCGCGTGAATGTGTCGTCTCCACCGTTTGATCCACGCACGTGCAATTCAAACCCATCTCGCCGAGCCGGGCGAAAGCCCGATGCAGCAGCGCGGTCAACGCGACGTATGAATCGCGCGACGGATCGAAGCGGCGCAGTTCGACACGGCCCACGCCGTGATACACGTAGTCGATACGGACAGATTGCTGCGTCGTTGCACGTTGCTTCACGTTGAACACCTCGCGCTATCAAGATGCACGAAGTGTAGGTTTGGCGACCAGGCGTCTCAAGCAAAAATGTCGTAAAAACTCACATGGGATGTGATGCGCGCATGCATGCGCGGGGGCCGCCGCGTTACCCACACGTTACCCACGCACTACCCCGCCGATACGACGCATGGCTCGTTTTCCCGCAAGCCGAGATGCAATTCCTCGCAAAGGAACGTCTGCAAGGTCTCCACGGCGGCCGCCTGGGCGCCCGGCACGGGGCGCATGAAAAGCCCGAAATCGGCGGTGGGCGCATCGGGTAACCCGTCGGCCTGGCCGAGCACGCGCATCGACTCCGAACGGATATTGCCGTCGAGCAGCACCGACACACCGAGCCCGGCTTCCACGGCCGACTGCACCGCCGGCAAGCTCGTGCTGGTGCAGACGATGCGCCACGCAATGCCCGCGCGCCGCAGCGCCGCCAACACCTGTTGCTGCCAAAGACACGCGCCACCGAACGTCACCACCGGCAACGCCGTGTCAGCATCGCGGCTGAACCCGCGCGCGCCGACCCAGAAGAGCGGCTGCGTCCAGGTCAGGAGCGGCACCGCGTCGACTAGTGCGGGGTCCCCCACGACTACGTCGAGGCCACCGTCCGCAAGCCGCTTCGACAACGCCGAACTGGTATCGACGACGATCTCCAGCGCGACCTGCGGATAAGCGATCGAAAAGCGCCGCAGCGCGCGCGGCAGCCGGCCGACCGCGATGTCCTCCAGCATGCCGAGTCGCACCGTGCCGGAGACCTGCCCCGCGCTCAAGGCCCGCCGCGCATCGGCGCCCGCGCCGAGGATCGTATGCGCGAACGGCAGCAGCAGGTGCCCCGCTTCGGTCAGTTGCACGCCACGCGGCGAGCGGTCGAGCAAGCGCTGCCCGAGTTCTTCTTCGAGCCTGCGCAATTGCATGCTCACCGCCGCCTGGGTACGCGCAAGGCGTGCCGCCGCCACACCCACGGCGCCGGTCTCCGCCACGGTAACGAACGCCCGCAGAAGACTACTGTCGAGATCTCGGGTCATCACGTTTCTTGAAGTGGTCATAAGAAATATCAACTTATCTTAATACCGCTTACCCCGATAAGATAGCGTCCAATGATTCCGAAGAGCGGCAACGAGGCCCCCATGCAGGACACCACCATCAAACCGGCGCTGAATCCCGCGCCAATGCCAGTGAAGCCCGCCAGCGCCGCAGCCGGTGCCGCGCTCCTGTGCGTGCTGTCGATGTCGAGCGTGCAGTTCGGCGCGGCGCTCTCCGCACCGACGATGGCAACGTACGGCTCGCTCAGCACCACGTGGTTGCGTCTGTGCTGGGCGGCCGTCGTGCTTGCGTTGCTGGTGCGCCCACGGCTGTTTACCTACTCGCGCTCGCACTGGCTCGCCGCAGGTGCGCTGGGGGCGGCAATGGCCGGCATGACGCTATGTTTTTTCGCGGCTCTTCAGCGCATTCCGCTGGGTCTCGCCGTCGCGATCGATTTTCTCGGGCCGCTCGCCGTCGCGACGCTTGCGGTGCGCCGCGCGCGCGCATTACTGTGGCCCGTATTGGCGATTGCCGGTGTGCTGCTGCTCTCGCGCGATCGGGCGGGCTGGATCGGTGAACCGCTCGGCGTGCTGCTCGCGTTGGGGGCCGCAGTCGGCTGGGGCAGCTACATCGTGCTGATGAAAAAGACCGGCGCCCTGTTCGCCGGACTCGAAGGATTATCGGTTTCGCTGATCGCAGCGGCGCTGGTCGCCACGCCATTCGGCTTCGCGCAAACCGGCATGCACATCGCCGCGGGGCAGATCGCCGCTACCGCAGGTCTCGCGCTGCTGGTTCCGTTGCTACCCTACGCTCTGGAAATGGTGGCGTTGCGGCACATGCCGGCCTCATCGTTTGGAATCCTGATGAGTGTCGAGCCCGCGATCGGCGCGCTGGCCGGATTCGTGGTGCTGCATCAGCCGATGGGGGGCGTGCAGATAGCAGGCACGCTTCTGGTGGTCGCCGCGAGCGTGGGCGCCGTGGTGGCCACGCGCTGAACGGCGCTGGACCGCCGCATGCGCAGCGCTCAGGCGAAATTTTCGGCTTCGTAAAGATGCCGGCCCGCGGCGTCCTTCGCGCCGAGGATCGGCTCGATTTCGATCGGCCACTCGATGCCGATATCCGGATCGTTCCACAAGATGCAGCGCTCGAGTTCGGGGAACCAGTATTCCGTGGTCTTCCACAGGCATTCGGCAACGTCGGACAGCACGACGAAACCGTGCGCGAAGCCCGGCGGCACCCACACCTGCCGATAGTTGTCCGCGCTCAGACGGGCACCGCTCCACTTGCCGAAGTTCGGCGAATTGAGCCGCAAGTCCACGGCGACGTCGAACACTTCCCCCACCACCACCCGAACGAGCCGGCCCTGCGGACGTTGCACCTGGTAATGCAGTCCGCGCAACACACCACGCAC
This sequence comes from Paraburkholderia fungorum, assembly GCF_046026025.1. Classification (GTDB taxonomy): domain Bacteria; phylum Pseudomonadota; class Gammaproteobacteria; order Burkholderiales; family Burkholderiaceae; genus Paraburkholderia; species Paraburkholderia fungorum_E. Next base: position 134,978 of record NZ_JAQQFL010000014.1, read on the forward strand.
CGCGCGCAAATGGCGGTCTTGCACGAAGTTGAAGCCTTGCGCGATGTCGCCGGTAAACTCATCGGCACTGAAGCTCTCGAAGCAGAACCCGAATTCGTCGCAGAACACCTCGGGCTCGATGAGCCTAACCTCCGGCAGCACCGTCGCCATTGCCTTGTTGCCCATCATGGCCACTGTGCTCGCAAGAAGCCTGCCCCGAAAAAACGCGACCGCCGACGCTCACGCCTCAGTCGCGACCCGGCTGCGCGCGCGATATTCGGTAGGCGACAACGCCATGCGCTTGCGGAATATCTTCGCGAGGCGATCGCCGTTGCCGGTGCCGCTGCGGCGCGCGATCTTGTCGACCGGCAGTTCAGTTTCGGTCAGGAAGTTGCAGGCAATCCGCAGGCGCACCTGCAGCAGATAGTCAGAAGGCGTGACCTGCATTTCATGCTTGAAGCGCCGCAGGAAATTGCGCTCGCTCATCGCCGCCACTTGCGCGGCGTCGGCAACCGACACTGGACGATCGCAATTCGCCTCCATCCAGCGCGCGGCGGCACGGATTTTCTCGGCTACGCTGAGCGTGCCGCCTTCGGCCGGCAGCGGCACCCAGCTAGCGGCCATCCCTGGCATGACCCGATCGGCGACGCTGCGTGCGAGTTCCGCGCCGAGGTCGCGCTTGATGAACATCAGCGCACTGCGCGCACAGTCGTTACGATCATTGGCGGCGCTGCGCGCGGCATCGGCCGTGGCGCTGCCCAGATAGCGGTTCACCTGCTGGCCGTCATGCTCCGCCGGACCTGCGGCTTCCAGCACGAGATGGCCCTCGCCGATCGTTTCGATCGCACGGGTACGCGTTTGCACCGAACGCAGCCAGCCCAGCAGCCGTTCGTCCAGCGCGGCCTCGTGTGCGCCGTAGCCGCCGGCAATGAACAGCACGTCAAAACCGCTGCCGTAACGGGTGTCGATGCGGTCAGTCCAGATTCGCGCCGACGAGGAACTCGCAACGCTGCCGCCGTCCATCGACAAAAACTGGACTTCATAGGGCGGCTCTTCGCCTGCCCGCGAGCCCGAAAGTTCGTTGGCGGTCTGAAACATCTCGACCACCGTGCCAGGTCCGAGCAGCCAGAAGCCGTCGAACAGCAACACGCCGATTCGCCGCGCTGCACTCCGTACGTTCAGCATTGGCGTATGTAGCCAGGTAATCCTCGCAGTATCCAGATGCATGTGCGGCATGATCTTTCCCCAAACTGTCGTACGTTGTGGACCCCGCTGCCCGTTGACCGGCCGGTACAGTCGAATTTAAATAACGGCGGATGAAAACCGCCGGCAACGCCGTTTAACGGATTATGCGTGATGTTAGCGGAATGCCTCGTCATAGTAAATTTTAAAAACAAATCTACATCGAGAAACGCAACGTATGAAGAAAACCATTATTTCGCGTTTCATATGAGTGCCGGCATACGATCCGGCATACCACTGGATGATACCGGAAGCACATCTGCCCAGCGGCCGAAAAACCTTACACAGACTTGCTCTGAAGCCTTTCATCGCAGCGCGCGGATTTATTTCGGATCGTGAGATTCGCAGCCGACATTCATCACGATCGCATCCAGAAACGTTTCAAACATGAACTCCAGACATCGCAAATAATGAACATTTAATCGGACTTTTATTCGCAAATTGGGAATTTATCGGCAGTGGCAATGTGGCGAACCGCACATTTAATGAAACAATCAGGATCAGGCATTTACATGCACCATTTTCAATCGACTAAAAATGTTTCCATAATGAAACATCCGGCCATCCTTTCCTATGACGAATACACCGGTCATTCGCCCCTCAATCGTGAAAACGTCAGACCATTCAGCGCCGTGGCGGAAATCGTGCCAGCGGCTTCCTTAAACAAAGTTTCATCCCAGGATCGTGCTCTTTAAGACTTGGTTAAGTGAAGCGGCACCATAATTTGCCTACCGTGAGAGCAGGAAGGAGCAAAGACATGTCGCGCCCCATGAGCATCGAGAGAGTCAACGAGTATGGACAGAACGCGGTTCGCATCGCCATCGAGGACCGCGCGGTATTGCTCGAAGCAGCCGATCTGGACGCCGTGATCGAACACCTCGGCGCGCTGCGCGCCATGATGCGCCCGGAAGTACCGAAAGAACCGCTGCGCACCCATCAGTACGTGATTGAAATCGATCCGTGCTGGCACACCGAAAAACATCCGCTGCATGACGGCGCCGTGCTGTTCCTGCGGCACTCCGGCCTGGGCTGGGCCGGCTTCGCGCTTCCCACCGAAAGCCTCGCCAGGCTGCATCACGCATTGACCCAGCAACTGGAAGCATCGCTCGAAGTGCACGGCATGCTCAACTGAACCGGCTGGGCCGGCTGGTCCGGTTGACTCGCGAAACGCACGCGCCTTGTTGCGTTTCGCGCAGCACTGCATTTCAGATTGCACGCGCACCTCGCCCCAGGTCCCACCTATACTTGTCTTGCCGCGTCATCGCGGCTACTTTCAATCAGGTCTCTTTCCGAAGCGCGGCTCTGGCCGCGCTCTTTTTTTGCCCATCGCTTAGGATTACTGTCTGTGTTCGCGAGCACTCGATAGACGAGGCCTCTTGCAGTTCATGAACATTGCACAAAGTTAAAAAAGACTTAATCCACCTAGCAGTTCCGTTTTACCTGAGATCGCCGATGATGCGCTCATCGTCCTTCTCTACTGTTCCAACATGAACCAGCTACAAGCGATGCGTGTCTTCACACGAGTGGTCGATCTCGCCAGCTTCAATCTCGCGGCGAGACAGTTAGGGATGTCCGCGGCGGCCGTCACGCGCAGCGTCGGCACATTGGAAGCGCATCTGAACATGCGCCTGCTGAACCGCACCACGCGCAGTCTATCTCTGACCGATGTGGGCCGCGAGTATCTCGACGGTTGCCGCACGATCATCGAGAAACTCGACGAGATGGAATCGAACCTGCTGGAGACGACACGTGACCCTCAGGGCACGCTGCGGATCGCGACACCAATGACGTTCGCGACGGCCGGGTTGGGCACATTGCTGGCCGCGTATCGCACACTGCATCCCCGCGTCGACTTCGACGTGACGACGTTCGATACGCATATCGATCTGGTGGAAGGCGGTTTCGATGTATGTTTCTCCGACGACCGGCGGCTTGCCAACTCCTCCCTGGTGAGCCGCACGCTGACCAGCATCGATGAAATGACGGTCGCCTCCCCTGCCTATCTGGCACGCCACGGCACCCCTCGCGATCCCGCCGCGTTGAACCGCCATGGCCTGCTGACGGTCTCCGACGGCTCGTCCCGCGCATGGGAGTTCTCGGATGCCGACGGCATCTACCGCGTCAATACCGGCAGCGCGCTCACCGCAACGAGCAGTGCAATGGTGCGCGTGGCCGCGCTCAATCACATGGGCATCGCCTTGCTGCCGCAACCGATCATTGCCGGCGATCTCGCGCAAGGCACGCTCTTGCCCGTGCTCGAGCAGTTCGAAATCAACGGCGGCCCGCGTCAGGTGTCGATTCTCTACTCCGGCCGCAATTACCTGTCGATGCGCGTGCGCAGTTTCATCGACTTCGCGGTCAGCCAGTATCGTGCGCCGGACCGCCCGGTTGCCCTGCGGGCAGTAGCCTGAGCCGGGCTCGCGCATCATGCCAAAAATACTGACGATCGAAGATGACGAGCTGATCGCCCACGACATCGTGCGTACGCTCAGCGCGAGCGGTTTCGCGGTCGACGTGGCACGCACCGGCCGCGAAGGCATGGCGAAAGTGATGGCGGGCGACTATGACGTCGTCACACTCGACCGCATGTTGCCCGACCTCGACGGCCTGACCATCGTGGCGACGATGCGGGGCGTCGGCATGGAAACGCCGGTGCTCGTCATGAGTGCGATGTCCGATGTCGATCAGCGCATTCAAGGTTTGCGCGCCGGTGGCGACGACTATCTGACCAAGCCGTTCTCACCCGAGGAAATGTTTGCGCGCGTCGAAGTGCTGTTGCGGCGCCGGCCTCGTCACGCCAAAGCTGAAACGCTGCTGCGCAACGGTGCGCTGGAGCTCGATCTGGTACGCCGCAAAGTCACTTACCGGCAGCGCGAACTCGATCTGCAACCCACAGAATTCCGCGTGCTCGAATTCATGATGCGCCACGCCGGCCAGGTGCTCACGCGCACCATGATTTTTGAAGCCGTGTGGGGCTGCCGCTTCGATCCCGGCACCAACCTGATCGACGTGCATGTAGGCCGTTTGCGCAAAAAAGTCGAGACGCCCGGCGAGCGTCCGTTGATTCGCACCATTCGCGGTTCGGGCTATCTGTTCGGCTGACACCGCTCTACTTGCAAATTTTCTGACGAAGCTTTAGCGCTGCATGCAGCGCTAAAGCCGTTGCAACGCGCGTATCGCCGCACCCGCGCACACCGCTTCGGCTTCCTAAAACTAGTTTCATTTGTTTAGTCCACGACTGTTAGGACCCGCTCTCCAGAATGCCGTTACCGGGCCCGCGCAATCGGTGCGCGCCCTAACCGCCACACGCCCGCGCAGATTCAATCGCGCCTCTGAACGGAGCAGCCTTCGATGTTAAAAATAGTCCGGTTAGCTTTGACCCGGCCCTACACGTTCATCGTGCTTGCGATGCTGATCCTGTTGATCGGCCCGCTTGCCGCGTTGCGCACGCCGACGGATATCTTTCCCGACATCCGCATTCCCGTGATCAGCGTGGTCTGGAACTACGCCGGCCTGCAACCGGACGACATGTCCGGGCGCATCGTCACCTACTACGAACGCACGCTCGGCACGACGGTTAACGACGTCGCGCATATCGAGTCGCAATCGTTTCGCGGCTACGGCATCGTCAAGATCTTCTTTCAGCCGACCGTGGATATCCGCACCGCCACCGCGCAGGTGACCTCGGTCTCGCAGACGGTGCTCAAGCAGATGCCACCCGGCACCACGCCCCCGCAGATCCTGAACTACAACGCGTCCACCGTGCCGGTTCTGCAACTGGCGTTGACCAGCAACACGCTCGACGAGCAGAAGCTCGCCGACTACGCAACCAACTTCATTCGTCCGCAATTGCTGAGCGTGCCCGGCGTGGCGATTCCAACGCCGTACGGCGGCAAGACCCGCGAAGTGCAGATCGATCTCGATCCGCAAGCCCTGCAAGCGAAAAAGCTCTCGGCCAACGATGTCGCCACCGCCCTCGCGCAGCAGAATCAGATTATCCCGGCGGGGACCGAGAAAATTGGCCGCTTCGAATACAACATCAAGCTGAACAACAGCCCGCTCGCGCTCGACGAACTGAATGCGTTGCCGATCAAGACCGTAGACGGCGCAACGATCTATATCCGCGACGTGGCTCACGTGCGCGACGGCTATCCGCCGCAAGGCAACGTGGTGCGCGTGGACGGTCATCGTGCGGTGTTGATGAGCATTCTGAAAAATGGCTCCGCGTCGACGCTCGACATCATCGCCGGCGTCAAGGCGCAATTGCCGCGCATTGAAGCGACGCTGCCGCCCGGACTGAAACTCGTGACGATGGGCGATCAATCGACCTTTGTGAAGGGCGCCGTCAGCGGCGTGGCGCGTGAAGGCGTCATCGCCGCGGCGCTCACTTCGCTGATGATTCTGCTGTTCCTCGGCAGTTGGCGCTCGACGCTGATCATCGCGGCGTCGATTCCGCTGGCGGTGCTGGCGGCCATTGCGGGTCTCGCCGCAATGGGCGAAACACTCAACGTGATGACGCTCGGCGGCCTTGCGCTCGCGGTCGGGATTCTGGTCGACGACGCCACGGTCACGATCGAAAACATCAACTGGCATCTCGAACAAGGCAAGGACGTACGCAGTGCGATTATGGACGGTGCCGCGCAGATCGTCGCGCCCGCATTCGTCTCGCTGCTGTGCATCTGCATCGTGTTCGTGCCGATGTTGCTGCTCGACGGCATCGCGCGCTTCCTGTTCGTTCCGATGGCCGAAGCGGTGATCTTCGCGATGATCGCGTCGTTCATTCTCTCGCGCACGTTCGTGCCGATGATGGCGCAATACCTGTTGCGCCCCCATGCATCGGGCGGCCATGCCTCCGGTGAACTGGCGGCGCTGATGGACCCGCATGGCGGCCGCTCGCATGCCGCGCCGTCGCGCAACCCACTGGTGCGTTTTCAGCGTGGCTTCGAGCATCGTTTCGAACGCGTGCGCAGCGTGTACCGGATCATGCTCGGTCTCGCGCTGACGCATCGCAAGCGTTTCGTGACGGGCTTCCTGCTCGTGGTCGGCGCGTCTTTCCTGCTCGCGCCGTGGCTCGGCCGCAATTTCTTCCCGAGTATCGACTCCGGCGAAATCGCGATCCATGTGCGCGCCCCGATCGGCACGCGGATCGAAGACACCGCCGCGCAATTCGATCTGATCGAGAACGCCGTGCGCCGCGCGATTCCGCCAGACCAGTTGCGCAGCATTGTCGACAACATCGGTTTGCCCAATAGCGGCATCAACCTCACCTATAACAACAGCGGTACGATCGGACCGCAGGACGGCGATATTCTGATCTCGCTGAACGAGGACCATCAACCCACGGCCGGGTTCGTGCGCACGCTGCGTGAAACGCTGCCCCGCCAGTTTCCGGGCACCACCTTCGCGTTCCTGCCGGCCGATATCGTCAGCCAGATTCTGAATTTCGGCGCACCGGCGCCGATCGATTTACAAGTGGCCGGGCCGAACCAGGCGGCCAATCATCGCTACGCCAGCGAAGTGATGCGGCGCATGCGCCTGATTCCCGGCATTGCCGATACACGCATCCAGCAGGCGTCGACCTATCCGCAATTCACGGTATCGGTGGACCGCTCGCGCGCCGATCAACTCGGCATCACCGAACAGGACGTGACCAATTCAGTGGTGGCGAGCCTCTCTGGCACAAGCCAGGTGTCGCCGACGTACTGGCTGAATCCGAAGAACGGTGTGTCATATCCGATCGTCGCGCAGACGCCGCAATACGACATGACGTCCCTGTCGAATCTCAGCAACCTGCCGGTGACGAGCAAGGGAGGTCAGGCGCAGATTCTCGGCGGCATCGCGACCATCTCGCGCGGCGTCGGCGATGCCGTGGTGTCGCACTACAACATCGAGCCGCTTTACGATGTGTTCGCGACTACCCAAGGTCAGGATCTCGGCGCCGTCGCGGCGAAGATTCAGAACATCGTCCATGCGACCGCGAAAGATGTACCGAAGGGTTCTATCGTCACGCTGCGTGGTCAGGTCCAGACGATGAATAGCGCGTTCCTCGGTTTGTCGCTGGGTCTGGCCGGTGCGATTCTGCTGATCTATCTGCTGATTGTCGTGAACTTCCACTCGTGGAGCGACGCGTTCGTGATCGTCACGGCCTTGCCCGCGGCTCTCGCCGGCATCGTGTGGATGCTCTTCACTACGCACACCCCGCTCTCGGTGCCCGCACTGACCGGCGCGATTCTCTGCATGGGCGTCGCGACCGCCAACAGCATTCTGGTGGTGAGCTTCGCCCGCGAACGGCTGGCGGTGACCGGTAACGCACTGGTTGCGGCGATGGAAGCCGGCTTCACGCGCTTTCGCCCGGTGCTGATGACGGCGCTCGCGATGATCATCGGCATGGCGCCGATGGCGCTCGGCCTCGGCGATGGGGGCGAACAGAACGCGCCGCTCGGCCGCGCCGTGATTGGCGGTCTGATCTGCGCGACTTTCGCCACGCTGCTGTTCGTACCGGTCGTGTTCAGCCTCGTACATCGGCGCGATGCGGCAGGTCACGATGCGTCGCACGATCCATCCCATCGCTCATCAAACGATCCCTCGCACGATCACTCATCATCCGAACCCGGAGTCCAACATGTCCACTGAGATCGAGATCAATTCGCCGAAGCGGCTGCGTCATCTGAAGCTGGCCGGTATCGTCGCGCTGCTGGCGGCGGCGGGCATCGTGACGAGCGGCATTGCCAGCCGCGTGCACGCGAAACAGGAACTCACCGCCTGGTCGGCCCAGCAAGCCGTGCCCACGGTGGTGGCGTACACCCCAAAACACGACCTCGACGCCCAGGCGCTGGTGCTGCCCGGACGGCTCTCCGCCTTCGTCAACGCACCGATCTACGCGCGCGTCTCGGGTTATCTGCATGCGTGGTACGCGGATATCGGCACACACGTCAAAGCCGGCCAGTTGCTAGGCGTGATCGACACGCCCGATCTCGATCAGCAACTGCTGCAGGCGCGCGCCGATTTGCAGAATTCAGTGGCGAACGAAAAACTCGCGGCATCCACGGCAAGCCGCTGGACGAAAATGCTGCAGCAGGATTCGGTTTCGCAACAGGATGCCGATGAGAAAACGAGCGATCTCGTTGCCAAGCAGGCAACGGTAGCGGCCGCACAAGCCAACGTGCGGCGTCTCGAAGCGCTCGAATCGTTCAAGCGCATCACCGCGCCGTTCGACGGGATCGTCACCGCGCGCACCACCGATATCGGCGCGCTCATCAATGCGGGCGGCGGCAACGGGCCTGACCTGTTCACGGTCTCCGACGCGCGCCAGTTGCGCGTCTACGTGAGCGTGCCACAGGACGAGGCGGCCGCCATCAAGCCCGGCATGACCGCGACTCTCACCGTGCCCGAACGGCCCGGCGTGAAGTTCAACGCCAAACTCGTCGACACCGACGACGCGATCACGCCCTCCTCGGGCACCTTGCTCGTGCAACTCGCCGTCGACAATCAGGACGGCTTGCTGATCCCCGGCGAATACACCGAGGTGCATTTCGCGCTGCCGACCAACTCGCATGCGCTATCGATCCCCGCCAGTTCGCTCATCTTCCGGCAAGCCGGCTTGCAGGTCGCGGTGGTCGGCAACGACAACCGCGCGGTGCTGAAATCGGTCTCGATCGCTACCGATCTCGGCACGCACGTCGAAATCGCGTCGGGCCTGAATCCAACCGACCGCGTGATCGACAATCCGCCCGACTCGCTCGCTTCCGGCGACGAGGTACGGCTCGACAACAATCCGGCCGGTACGACGGACACGTCGCTCGCCGAACGGCGGCCGGCGGAGCGCGCTCATGGATAAACGCCGCATCTGCATCGCGTTGGCGGCCGCGGCGCTGGTGAGCGGCTGCTCGTTCGCACCGACCTACCAGGCACCCGCAACCAGCATCCCGACGACCTTCAAGGAGGGCGGCGCCTGGCAGCTCGCGAGACCCGCCGACCGCGTACCGCGCGACGCGTGGTGGAGCGTATATCGCGATCCCGTACTCGACCATCTCGAAGTTCAGGTAGCGGCCGCCAATCCGGACGTGGCCGCGGCGATGGCGCGCCACGACGAGGCCACCGCCTATCTGTCGCAAGCCCGTTCGGGTCTGTTTCCGACCATCGGCGCCGAAGCCTCGGTCGAGCGCCAGCGGCAGTCGGATAACCGCCCGCTGCGCGGCGCGGGTCAGCCTTCAGTGTACGGAACGAATACGGTCGATGTGGGCATCGGTTACGACCTCGACCTGTGGGGCAAGATCCGCAACGAGGTTTCGGCGGGCCGCTCGGCGATGCAGGCGAGCGAGGCCGATCTCGAATCGGTGCGTTTGAGCTTGCAGGCGAATCTGGCCAGTGCGTACTTCAATCTGCGCGGGCTCGACGAACAACAGCAACTGCTCAACGATACGATCGACACCTATCAGCACGCACTCAAACTCACGCTGAGCCGCCACGCGGGTGGTATTGCATCCGATCTCGACGTCTCGCGCGCGCAAACGCAACTCGACACCGCGCGCGCGTCCGCCGACGACATCGCCGCGCGCCGCGCGCTGTACGAGCATGCGATCGCCAGCCTGACCGGCACGCCCGCGTCATCATTCACACTCGCACCGGAGATCGAAACGGCGTACCTGCCGTCGATTCCAGCGGGCGTGCCTGCGGCACTGCTGCAACGGCGCCCCGACATCGCGGCCGCCGAGCGGCGCGTCGCCGAGGCCAATGCGAAGATCGGCGTGGCGAAGGCCGCGTTCTTCCCCGATATTTCCCTCGGTCTCGACGGTGGCTATCAAAGCGACACGCTTTCGCCCTGGCTGATGGCGCCGAACGAAATCTGGTCCGTCGGGCCAAGCCTGGTGCTCACGCTATTCGACGGCGGCCGCCGTGAAGCGATTACGCAACAGGCGCGCGCGAAGCTCGCCGAGAACGGCGCGAAGTACAAGGCCGCCGTGCTGCTCGCGTTCCAGCAAGTCGAAGACAACCTGGCCCAGCTGCATCATCTCGGCGACGAGGCCACGCAGCAAAACAAGGCGCTGGTTGCCGCGCAACGCACGTTGACGCTTTCGATGTCGCGCTATCGTGACGGCGTGGTCAGCTATCTGGACGTGGTAACCGCGCAGACCACCGAACTCACCACGCAGATCGACGCATTGAACCTCACTACGCGGCGCCTGCTGGCCTCGGTGGGGTTGATCGAGGCGTTGGGTGGCGGTTGGTCGCCGGACGGCGCCACGGGCACGCCTGCCGTTCAGGCGGCCGGCGCGCAAGTGACGCATCCCGGTCCCAGCGTACTCGCGTCCGCGGATTGAATCTGTCACTGGGTCGGGCAAAACCATAAAAAACGTCGCCGGTTCATCACCGGCGACGTTTTTGTTTCGGGCAAACCTAACGCAGCTTGCGGTGTGCCTGCACCGCTTAGAACCGATGTCGCATGCCCAGTGCCACCACGGCTTGCCGATCGCTCGACGAAGCCGCCAGCGAATAGATCGACGCATTGCCCAGCACCGCGATACCGTCCGCGCCCGACACATGCTGATACACGCCTTCCAGATACACATCGGTTCGGCGCGACAACGCGTAGTCCGCCTGCAACATGAACTGGTTCCACTTCGGCGCGACGCTCTTGCCGTCATCGCTGAAATGTCCGTCGGTGAATGTGTACGAACCGCCCAGCGTGAATGCCGGCGTAATCGCGTAACGCGCGTTCAGTTCATAGTTATTGAAGGTCAGCATATCGCCGTTGAGCGTGGAGTACGCACCGCCCTGGGTGATCTGATGCGGATCGTCGAGCATCGTGCGCGTGAAGACCAGACCGACGCTCGCCGCGCCGTACGCATAGCGGCCCGCCGCACCGAGGATACGTTGGCGCGCGCCGGTAAAGGTCGCATCGCCGTCGCTGCTGCTCACCGCGCCGCCGGTATTGCTGGGTTGATTGACCCCGCCCGGCTGGTTCACCTGCAGATAGGCGAGCGCCAGATTGAACGGACCGCCCGCCCATTGCGCGCCGAAGCTATAGGCATTGTTGTTGCTGACACCGCCGGCCGCATTACTGAAGGCATAGGCGGCGCCGACCGTGACGCCGTCATACGTTGCGCTGCGGAATTTCAGCGCGTTGTTCATGCGCAGATCGTTGTTCAGGTTGTCGTTATCGAACGGATGGTCGGCGATATTGCCGCCGAAGCCCGAGCCCGTCGCCGACAGCGGTGCGACGAAATCGACGAGGAAGTCGTATTGTCGGCCCATCGTCACGGTGCCCCACTGTTTGCTGGCGATACCGACCCACGCCTGGCGGCCGAACTCGTCGCCGCCGTTGGAGAGCTTGCCGCTGTCGATATTAAAACCGTTTTCCAGATCGAAGACCGCGCTCAGGCCACCGCCCAGATCCTCGTTACCACGCAGGCCCCAGCGGTCAGTACTGACATTGCCGCTCTCCATCATCCAGTTGCTTTTTCCGCCAGAGGCCGTTTTCTGATTGCTGATGTAGTCGATGCCCGTATCGAGGGTTCCGTAGAGCGTGACGCTGCTTTGCGCGTGCGCCGCCGCGCCCAGGGTGCTTGCCAATGCGACGAGTGTGGTTGCCAATGCTTTGTTCATGTTTGATTCCGGGTAAGAGAAGGCGCCGGTCCGCGCATTGACGGACCGATCCCGCACACCGTGCGGGTAGCCGCAATGTAGATTTGCGCGATGACATACCCGTGATCAAAACCGGCCGATTCATGAAACGTTTTTTATGTTCATGACATGTCGCCGAAGGACCCTTAAAACATTGCCATGCCGACGCTCGGACGGATAAATATCTTTTCATGCATACACCGCCGAACCGCTAAAGCCAGGTGACTATCCTTCTCATCAACCGATCCACGAATGCATTGCGGTTCGCGTATCGGCCCCAACCAATCTGATTTGTGAGGATTACGAACATGAAATCTCTGACGCTCGCCATCGTTTTCATCGGTGCAACCGCAACGGCTTCCGCTTTCGCTCAATCGACCACGGCCCCGGCGCAACAGAACGCCATGCCGGCGATGCAGGTGGCGCAGAACAGCACCTCCGCGGTTACCGCTGGGGGATCGTGGGTGGCGCCTTACGGTCAGGCGACTGCCGGAAAGACACGCGCGCAGGTTTATCAGGAACTGGTGCATGCGGAGAAGGACGGCCAGCTTGCGTATCTGAACTCGACTCTTTACGCACACTGATTCAGGTGGACGACGATGGCCGGATGAATGATTTCAGCCGGCTCTATCGTTGACCGCTCCGCCCCGTCTTCTCGCCCTGAAAACATCAATGACCCTGCGCACCGCGATCAAACGATCTGTCTCCTTCGCCGTTGCCGCTGTCGCAGCCGGACTGCTGTTATCCGGCTGCGCAACGTCGACGACACCTACCAGCGCCGACAACTGTGTCGGTCCACCGAGTTACTGCAACGTTTATTTTGGTTCATGAACAAAAAAGAGCGCGCTACCCTTTCGGGCAGCGCGCTCTTTCACTTGATGCGGGTACTTTAGAACGAGTGTCGAATACCTACCCGGCCGACCACCTGCTTGCCGTCGGATGACGGATCGAAGCCGGCAATCTGCGCGACGGCGCCGCCGCTGGCCTTCTGCAACGCCGCGAGCGCGTAGATGGCAGTGCGCTTGGACAACTCATACTCCGCGCTCAGGTTGAGCTGTTGATACTTCGGCTCCTGATTCGTTGCGTGATCGCGGCCATCCGTGTAGGTGTAGCCGGCTGCGAGATTGAGCTGACTGGTAGCCGCAAAGGTACCGGCAATTTCATAGTTCTGGAATTTGACGTCTTGTCCCGCATCGCCTTGCTGGAAATCGACGTTGGTGAAGTTGCCCATCACCTTGAACTTGCCGACCTGATAGGAAGCACCGGCGGCAAAGATGCCCTGGCTACGCGCATTGGCCAGATAGTTGCCGTACACCGCGTTGGTGTAACCCGAGCCGTTCTGATAACTCTGCACCGACTGTTCCGGATCGTTGACACGCAGATAGCCCGCCCCCATCGAGAATGGTCCATTCGTATACGATGCGGCCGCGCTGTAGGCGGAGTTATTCGAGAACTGCCCGGCCTGGCCACCAAACGAATAGAGTGCTTCGCCCGTGAAGCCACCGATGGTGGGACTCGTGTACTTCACCGAATTGCTGACAGCGAAGCCGTTATCGAGGTTATCCATGTCATTGGGGTGGGAGAAATACCAACCACCGTAGCTATCGTTGAGCGAGAACGGCTCGATGAGATCGACGACCGGATCCCACTGCCGCCCGAGCGTGACGGTACCGGCCGTTTGACTGGCGAGGCCGACGTAGGCGTTACGCGAGAAGGCGAGGCCACTGCCCAGGCTACCGTTTGTCGAATTGAAGCCGCTTTCCAGATCGAACACGGCGGAGAGACCTGAGCCTAGATCTTCCTTTCCTCTGAGACCCCAGCGGCTCCCTGCGCTGACGCCGCTGGCCATTTGATAGAGATGGTTACCGTTGACGTTGCTGGCGAAGTCGATACCTGTGTCGAGCAGACCGTAGAGCGTGACGCTGCTTTGCGCATGCGCGGCGGAAACGGCACCGGCGCATAGGAGTGCTCCGGCCAAGTGTGTCAGCTTCATCTTTTGTTTCATGAATCACCTTTCATTTAAATAAGGATGCCTTGAGGAATTGTGTGACCACGGGGTGAATATATCGAGGTCAGAAATGGGCGTGGCTGCAAGACAGAATTTCAGATTTTTTGTTGGGTTTTCATTGGGGAGTGTTGACCCCAAGGGGATGGATGCCTGCGGCGCTTCGGTTTGGTTTTTTGCTTATGGCGTTGGGGGGGCCTTGTTCTGGATTCTTTGGCCTTTCCTTGATTTGATATTGGTGTGTTGGCGTTGCCTTGTTCTGACCTCTCTGGCCTTTCCTTGTTTTCTTAGTGGTCTATTAGCGTTCCCCCTGTGCGGGGGGGCACCTACTTTTCTTTGCCTGCCGCAAAGCAAAGTAGGCAAAAGAAAGCGGCTCACACCGCTAGTTCTTAAGCGGGTCCCCTGGCTTGGAGGAGGCAGTGGTGCATCTGGAATCCGTGTCCCCCGCACACTCCGCGTGAGCGACAAGGCACTCATCAGCTCCCACTCCGCACTACGTGCGTCGCGGACGGGTCTGCATGGGAAACCAGAGGCTTCGTTGCGCGAGGCGGGAACCATCGGCTTCGCCTCGGCAAAATGCCGAATGCGGCGTGAGCGCGAATGGGCAGCGGGCGGTTTGCGAAATGGGCGTCGGTGCGCGCAGCGCCGCCGGAAGTATGACGGCCTTGTCACTAGAGCGGAGTGTGCGAGAGCACGGATTCCAGATGCACCACTACCGTGGCTGTGCGGGGGACCCGCTTATGAGCTGGCGGGTTGAGCCGCTTTCTTTTGCCTACTTTTCTTTGCGGCAGGCAAAGAAAAGTAGGTGCCCCCCGCACAGGGGGAACGCTAATAAACCAATATCAATTCAAGGAAAGGCCAAAAAAACCAGAACAACGAAAGACCAGCACCATAAGCCCACAAACAAACGCCGCACAGGCAAAAAAGACATCAAGAAACAGAAACCTGATACCCAAACCGACTAACAGTCTCAATCCTCACCTCAGGCACATCCTCCGAAAGCTTACGCCGCAACCTCGAAACAACAAGGTTGACACTGGAAGGATCCACATCTTCCTTCTCAGGCCACGCATAGCGAATCAACTGATCCCGAGCCACCGGCGCATTAACCTGCCTCATCAAACATTCAAGCAAAAGAAACTCACGCCGGGTAACGGCAACCCGCCTAACACCACAGACCAGCTCACGCGTAGCCGCATCCAAAGCAGGCCCCCCAACAGCAGACAAAACAGAAGCAGCAGAAGCGGTAGCAGAAACAGAGCCACCACTCCTCGCCCCCCCAACCCGCTGCAAGGCAGCCATCCTCTCATGCATTTCAATGAACGAATAAGGCTGGCAAAAACACGCATCCGCGCCGGCGCGCAAAATCCTGGTGCGATCCTGAGCGGTAGCCGCACCCAGCACGGCAACAATCGCCGCACCACTCCCAGCAGCAGCAAACTCCCCAATAAACCCCTGCAAGGAAGAATAAGACCCAACCTCAAGCACCATCAGAACAACCGCATCGAACGGTTCCTGCGAAGCAAGAAAAACCCCATCCCGCAGATCATCGGCCCGTTGCAGACTATGGGCGCTCTCTTGCAGCGCCTTGAAAAGCCATGCAGCTTCCGGATGAGAAGGCCCAACGAACAGAACGCGCATTCACCACCCTGTCAGGATAAAGAGAGCGCACAAGCTCATGCCAGCGTCCTCGACCAGCATTCGATCGAGATCCTCGTGCCAGGCTGCGCATTACCGATCTTCATCGTGAAGTCATGCACCCGCATCACAGCCGAAACAATGCTCAACCCGAGCCCCGATCCGGCCAGGTGCCGCGTACTCTCGCCACGATAAAACCGCTGTAAAACCGCATCGCGTTCATCCGCGGCAATGCCCGGCCCGTTATCGACAATGTCCACCTGGGGCCCCGCCGAAGTCTGCCGAAGCTCCATACGCACCAAGCCACCTTCAGGTGTGAACTTGATCGCGTTATCCATCAGATTGCTCAGCGCTTCGAACAGCAACGCACGATCGCCATGAATCGCATCGACCGATTGCGTGTGCACGGATAACTGAATCAAACGGCTCTCGGCGAGCGGTTCGTATAGCTCTGCCACTTCCTGCACCAGCGTCTCCAGTTGCACCTCACCGAATCCACCGCGCCGTTGCAGCGTGCCGATCTCGGAGATACGCAACATCGCGCGAAACCGGTCGAGCAATCCATCGGTCTCGATCCGCGCACGCTCCACCAGTTGCGATAGCGCGGGCGCGTCGAGCGCATCGGTGTGCTCCGCCGCATGCGCGAGCAAGGTTCGCACATGCGCGAGCGGCGTGCGCAGATCGTGGGCGATGCCATCGCACGCGCCTTTGACTTCGTTCATGAGGCGCTCGACTTCCGCGAGCATGTGGTTCACCAGATGCGCGAGCATATCCACTTCGTCGCGTCCGCCAATCGGCAGTCGCTGCGCGAGATCGCCTTGTGCAATGCGCTGCGTGACGCGCCGGATCGCTTTCAGCCGGCGCATCTGCCGCACACTCAGTGCGAGCCCGCCTGCCACACCCGCCAGCAGGCACACAATGCCGCCGCCCACCAGCGCGTTGATGATGGTCTCGCGAATCCGCAGGATGTGCGTCAGATCGCGGCCGATCACCAGCGTCGACCCGTCCTTACGCCGCTCGGCCATGGCGCGGACTACCGGCACCTGGTCGTTGCGTCCCTTCGCGAGCGCGAGATCGAGTGTCTTGCCGGTGCGATTGGTCGGCAGTTGCGTCGGATAGGCGAGTACGTCGCCCGCCAGCAGGCGGCCGTCGGCCGAGAACAGGCCGTAGTAGTTGGTGTGCATGCGCTCGTGTTCGATACGCCGATGAATCGCGTCGGCAAGGCCGGAATCCGGCACTGAATCGAAATAGACCAGTTGCCAGTCCATCACCACGTCGGTCTCGCGCTCCATGTCGCCGGTCACGGCCCAGCCGATGTAGCCCAGCAACAGCATCACCGAAAGCGAAAAGATAACCGCGTAGATCGATAGCAGGCGAAAGGTGGTGGAATGCCAGCGCCGCCCGAGCGCAGATTGAGCCGGGAAGGTTGTGTCCATCAAAAGGGTCTGCTCATGCGAGGATATAACCCGAGCCGCGCACGGTCTGAATCATCGGCGTAACGCCGGGTGGGTCGACTTTTTTGCGCAGACGGCCCATGTGCACGTCGATCAGATTGGTGCCCGGGTCGAAGTGGTAGCCCCACACCGCCTCGAACAGCATGGTGCGCGTGATGGTTTGTCCCGCGTGCCGCATCATGAATTCAAGCACGCGATATTCGGTGGGCAGCAAGACGATCTCTTCGCCGTCGCGCTGCACCTTGCGGGAAATCAGATCGAGTTCGAGCGGACCAACCCGCAGATGCGTTTCGAGCGGCGTGGCCGGGGTCTGACTGCGGCGCAACAGAACTTCGAGACGCGCGGTCATTTCCTCGGGATCGAACGGCTTGGTCAGATAATCGTCGCCGCCGGCACGCAGGCCGCGCACTCTTTCGTCCACATCGCCCAGCGCGCTCAGCATCAGCACCGGCGTTTGAATACCGATGCTGCGCATGGTGGTGAGGATCGTCAAACCGTCCACACCCGGCAACATGCGGTCGAGCGTGATCACGTCGTAGTCCTCGCTGATCGCGCGCGCCATGCCGTCGCGGCCGTTGGCCACCCAATCCACGGTGAAGCCGCGACTTTTCAGCTCCCCGACAATTTCATTCGCGGTAATTTCATCGTCTTCGATCGTCAATACTCGCGACATGATCATTGCACGCGCCACCAGCTCTGCCGATGCAAGCGGTGGGCGCGACCGGTTATCAGTAGGAAGACATGATGCCATATTCGGCTTGCGCGTTCAGAGTACGGGCGTGCGATTCGACGGGTGTCGCCGCTTTGCCTCAGTGCCTGCCAGCAGGCTACGCGCGCTCGCATGGCGGATGAACATCCGCTTCATGAAGAAAAATTTAAGTTCGCCGCCGGGTCGCTGAAAACGGGTGGCCGAACGATAAAACATATTTCATTTTCCCGACGCCGCTTCGGTAGGCGGCCTCAACTAGCCTACTGCCATCCCGCTGTTTTCCCTGCGGTCCGACTCGAAACTTATCGTGGATGGTATGAAAATGAAACTCGCAACCAGAACACTCGTCTCCACTCTTCTGCTGATCGGCAGTGCATCAGCGATGGCCGCGCCGGGTCTCACACAACAGCAATGCAACGACTACCCGTTCAGGCAGCTCAAAAGCGAAGTCACGCACAAGCAGTTGATGAACGAACTCGGTGAACTGGAAGCAGTCGGCTACAGCCCGAGCAACGACGACGACGAATACCCAAGCGATCTTGAGCAGGCTGAGCAGAAACTGCAGGCCGAATATCGCGCGGACTGCGCGCCGGCCGCGCATGCGTCCACAACCGCTGCGCAAACGCCGGGCGGCGCAGCGCCCACGGCGGCAGCAAATCAGCCGGCTGGCTGAACGCCACGTTCGACGCTGACGGCGGCAGCGCTCTCGCGCCACGTGGCCGCCGTCGCGTCACCGGCCATTCGTCAGCTGGCCGCTTTCGCTCGCCGCCCGCCGTGCGCGCCGGTCGTGACGCTTGCGGCGCAGTTCCGCGAGCCGCCGTCTGCTATATGTGAGCGAGGCGACCGCATGAAACGCAACCGGTGCAAATACGAGGCCGAACAGCGTGGCGGCCAGCACGCCGCCGAACACGCCGGTGCCGATCGAGCGGCGGCTTTCGGCACCCGCTCCGCTCGACACCACCAAGGGCACGACGCCGAGCAGGAACGCCGCCGAGGTCATGACGATCGGCCGGAAGCGCGCGGCCGCGGCCTCGGTCACGGCACGCGTCAACGGCAAACCCCGGCGATATAGATCGCCTGCGAACTGCACGATCAGAATCGCGTTTTTCGCCGCGAGGCCAATGACGGTAATCATGCCGACCTTGAAATACACGTCGTTTGGCATGCCGCGCAGCAGCACGGCCGCAACTGCGCCAATCAAACCGAGCGGCACGACCATCAGCACGGCAAGCGGGATCGTCCAGCTTTCGTACAAGGCAGCCAGCGCCATGAACACGGCCAGCAGCGACAAGCCGATCAGCAACGGGGTCAGTTGTGCCGCAGCGGTTTCTTCACGCGCCGCGTCAACCCAGTCATACGAGACCCCGATTGGCAGCGAAGCGGCGAGCCGCGCCATCTCGGCCATGGCCGCGCCCGAACTGTAGCCAGGCGCCGCGTGACCGCTCACGTCGAGCGAGGGGTAACCGTTGTAGCGGCTCAGCATCACCGGGCCGATGGACCAATGGCGCGATGCGATCGCCGACAGCGGCACCATGCCGCCCGTCGAGTTCGGCACGGAGAGCGCCATCAGATCGTCTTCGGTCATGCGGGTGGCGGCGTCGGCGGAAATCATCACCCGGCGCATCCGCCCACCGGCAGGAAAGTCGTCGATATACGTCGAGCCGAAGGTGCTGCCCAGCACATCGGAGATACGCTCAAACGGTACGCCGAGCGCGTACGCTTTTGCACGGTCGATGATGAGTTCGACGCGCGGCGCATCCGGCAGATCCTCCGAATGCACCGACGCCAGCACCGGGCTCGCCTTGGCCTGTGCGAACAGTTGCTCGCGCGCGGCTTTCAGCGCATCCAGCCCGACCCCGCCGCGATCTTCGAGGCGGAACACGAAACCGTCCGAATGCCCGAGCCCCGGCACGGAAGGCGGCAATTGCGCCTCCACATCGCCGTCGAGAATCTTGTCGAACTTGTCGTTGAGCCGGTCACGCAAAGCCATCGCATCCGTGTCGCGCTTGCCCCAGTCTTTCAGTTCGACGAAACCCATCGCCACGTTCTGGCCGCTGCCGGTAAAACTCCAGCCGATCACACTGGTGACGTGCGCAATCGCGGGCTCCGTGTGCAGGATATTTTCCATCCGCTGGACCACGGCAAGCGTACGCGCCTGCGTCGCACCGGCCGGCAATTGCACCATCACCTGCAACTGGCCCTGGTCCTCGCTCGGCAGAAAACCGCCGGGCATTTGCCAGTAGAGCACCCCACACAGCCCGACCAGCACGACATAAACGGCCAGCATGGGTCCGATCCGGCGCAGCATACGCGCGGTCAGCCCCCGATAGCCGCTCGCGGCGCGATCGAATCCCAACGTGAAGCGGCTCGCCGCGCGCGCCGCGAAACCGAGCGGGCCGCGGCGGGCATCGCGTTCGCGTACCGGATGCTTATGCGCTTTCAGCAGATTCGCGCACAGCGCGGGCGTCAACGACAAAGCCATGAACGATGAGATCAGCATCGATGCGATCATCGACACCGCAAATTGCCGGTAAATGCCACCCACCCCGCCGGGGAAAAACGCCATCGGCACGAACACCGCCGTCAACACCGCGGTCACGCCAATGATCGCGCTGCCGATTTGCGACATCGCTTTGCGGGTCGCCTCACGCGGCGGCAAACCCTCCTCTTCCATCACGCGGTGCACGCTTTCCACCACCACGATCGCATCGTCGACAAGGATGCCGATGGCGAGCACAAGGCCGAACATCGTAAACACGTTGATCGACAGGCCGCAGGCATACATCGCGAGAAACGCGCCCATCAGCGTGACCGGAATCACCACCGTCGGCACCAGCGTGTAGCGCAGATCGCGCAGGAACAGCCACATCACGAAGAACACCAGCACCACCGCTTCTGCCAGCGTGGCGAGCACTTCCCGAATCGCGATCTGCACGAAATGCGCGTTGTCGAACGGAATTTCGACGGCTACGCCGGGCGGCAGGGTTCTGGATAGTTCGGCCAGGCGCGCGCGGATCGCGTTGGAGGTCTCCAGCGCATTGCCGCGCGGCCCGAGTTGAATACCGACGGTCGCCGCGGCCTTGCCGTTCAGGCGGGAATAGTACGAGTAGTTGTCGCGCCCGAGTTCGACCCGCGCGACGTCCCGCAATCGCACGGCCGATCCGTCGGGTAGAGCCTTCAACACGATCTGTCCAAATTCGGCGGGCGAGATGAGTTGCCCCTTCACACTCACCGAGGCCGTCAATTGCTGCCCGGGAACAAACGGCGCGTCGCCCAGCGTGCCGGCGGTTACCGTGGCGTTCTGTGCGGCGATCGCGGCGTTCACTTCCGTGGCGCCGAGACCGTATTCGCGCAGCTTCATCGGATCGAGCCAGATGCGCAGCGCTTCGTCGGCGTCCCACAACTCAGCCGCACCGACGCCCGGCGCGCGCTTCAGTTCGCGCAATACGTAGCGGCTCAGGTAGTCGCTCAGTTGCACGGAATCGCGCGAGCCATCCGTCGACGTCAGCGCGACCAGCATCAGGAACGTATTGGCCGCCTTGAAGACGCTAATGCCCTGCTGCACGACCTGTTGCGGCAAGCGCGGCTCGACCTGCTTGAGACGGTTCTGGATGTCGACCAGCGCGAGATCCGGGTTGGTGCCCGGCGCAAAGGTCGCGTCGATCTCGAGGTTGCCGAGGTTATCGCTGGTCGTTTCGTAGTACAGCATATTGTCGGCGCCATCGAGACTTTCCTCGATGATGCTGCCGACGTTGCCATCGACCACTTCCGTCGCCGCCCCCGGATAGGTCGCGCTGATCACGATACGCGGCGGCGCGAGACGCGGATACTGCGCGACAGGCAACTGCGGAATGGCAAGTGCGCCCGCCACCACGATGGCGAGCGCAACAATCCATGCGAAGACCGGGCGGTCGATGAAAAAAAATGGCACGCAATAGTCCGTTCAGATTGACTGGAGGCGCGGCGCGTCAACGAGGCGGGCCATATGCAACACGTCGGCCAGTATGCCGTCGCGCATGGCAAAACCGCGCGAGCGGCCTTCTTCGACAAAGCCGAACTTGCGATACAGCGCAATCGCCGACACATTGTCGGAAAACACCGTGAGGTCGATACGGCGCAAACCGAGCGAGGCATCCGCGCAATCGGTCAGCCCTTGCAGAAGCGCCGAGCCGACACCGCGCCCATGATACGCGTCATGCACCGCCAGGCCTAAGTGCGCGCAATGCGCGCGGCTGGGTCGATGAACCTCCAATCCCGCGTGGCCGACCATGCGCCCGCCAACAGTCGCGCACACGTTCACGCCGTCTTTGAGACGCCGCTCGTACCATGCCTTGAGTTGCTCTGTGCCGCGGTAACCAACCGACAACGTGCCGCGCCGCACGCCGGGCAAGCTCATGATGTCGGCGAACGCGTCCATGTCGGACGATTCGAGCGCGCGAATCGTAATACGATTATCGAGTGCGGCGTCATGCTGAACCGGTTCTTCTTTCATGATCTTATTCCGCTGCGATGTGGGCGGCGGCTGGCTCGATGCCGGCTGTCGATGCCGTCGTCATCCACGGCGGCGCCTCGCGCAGCCGCGCCATGAAATAGCAGTCGATCAGCACGCCACGGCGCAACACCGCGCCACGTTGATGCGCTTCGATCTCAAATCCAAACTTGCGATAGAGCGCGAGCGCCGCATGGTTGTCGGTGAAGACATGCAACTCGAGACGGCGCAGACCGAGCCAGTTGTCCGCCAGATCGAGCAGTTCGGTCATCAACGCATTACCGATGCCGCGCCGCTGCCATGCGTCGTGCACGCCAATGCCGAGCGATGCGGCATGCGCGCGGCGCCCTTTAAACGGCGTGAGCTCCGCTTCGCCGACCAGCGTGTCGCCGAGCGTCGCCGCGATCGCGATCTCGGGCGGCGCGAGTTTTTCGAGGTATTCGCGCGTGCTGGCAAGCGTCTGAAACGGCACGTGCGGGTTGCCGTTCACCACGCCCGGCAACTGCAGCATGGCATGAAATTGCTCCACGTCCGAAACACGCAATGCGCGCAGCTTCAAACCTCCGGGTAAGCCCTCCGAACTGCTTGTTGTTCTTATGTCTTGATTCATAGGCTCATAACGTCAATTCGAATGACCTCGCCAGGATGCCGGGCAATTGCATGCCGCCCGTGGCGCGCTCGCCCCATGTCGAGTCGCTCAATAGCAATTGCGCTTGCGAGCCGAGTTGTTCGAGTTCGCTGCCGAGCAGGCGGTACAAACTATCGTCGAAACGCATGGCCTCAAGCGGCGCAACGATCTGCCCGTTCTCGACCCAGAAGGTCGCGAAGCGCGTCATGCCGGTCAGGCGGCAATTCATCCGGTCGGAGAAATTCACATACCAGAGATTGCCGATATAAAGACCGGTATCGAGTTTCGCCAGCACGTCCTCTTCCCGCAGATCGCCCGCTTGCATCGAGAGCGCCGCCGGCGACTCGCTCGCCAGTGCACCGTTGGGCGTCAATCCGTACTCGCGCGCGCTGCGTGCACTGGTGAGGCGTTCGGCGCTGCGGCCGGCCTGAATCAACGGGACGCTTTCGCGCAGGTAGCCGTCGTCGTTGAAGCCGGGTGTAATGCCGAGATTCAGATCTTCGCTGATCGTGACGCGCGGGTCGACTACGATTTCTCCCACATGCAGCTTGTACAACTCGCTGCGCGAACTCGCCTGGGCGCGGGCGGAGAAACCGCTCCATGCGGTCACGCCGAGCAGTTCAGCCAGCGCTTCGGGCGCCAGATACGAGCGATAACGCCCCGGCGCCAGGGTGCGTGGCGTGCGCGCGAGCACGGACAGGCGCACGGCGGCCTGCTCAACCTTGTGAGCAAAAACAGCGTCGCTCCAGTCGTCGCCGGCGTAAGTTGTTTTGATCGCCCGGCCGCTCGGGTCGTAGAGCGACCAGCTGAAATTGAAGTTATCGACTTCGTACCAGCCACGGCTGCCGCCCGTGGACGCGAAGCCGCGCACGATCGTGCCACCCGCGTAAAAACCCACGAAATCCAGCCCGTGCGCGCATTCGGCAACGGTGCGCAACAAGCTGCCCGGCTCCGGCAGCTTGCCCGAGCGTTGCGTGGCGCGCTGCCACTGCGACGTGTCGATCAACAGATGCGGGTCGTCCGCCGCACCGCGCAGACTTTCACGCAAGGTGGCGAGCGCCGTGCTCACATCGTCCAGATCCTGTTGCAGTTCGCCGCAGACGGTCAGCGTCGAATAGGCCTGCCGTGCGCCGTCGATCAACCGCAAGGTCAGCTTGCCTTGCGACACACTGCCGATCTGCCGCACCCGGCCTACGTTGAAGCGGATAAAGTCGGACTGCTCGCCCGCAAATGAACTCAGCGTGGTTTCGGCGCCTTGCTGCAAGCGCTCGATAGCATCGGCCAGCGCGGTGAAATGCTGCTGCCAGTCGATCGACGCAGCGGCGCGCGAGGAGATGAATTGACTCATCAGGCGCCTCCGAACACGTCGATGTTGCTGAACACACAAGCCGGCGAGGCGTGACCGACGCGAATGATCTGCGCCGGTTCGCCCTTGCCGCACATGGACGTGCCGTACACCTCGCGCGTATCGGCGTTGCCCACCGCGCTCAGGCTACGCCAGAAATTCGCCGAAATGCCGCGGTAATTCGGCTGTTTGACGACCTGGGTGAGCTTGCCGTTTTCGATCAACTGGCCGAACTCGCAGCCGAACTGGAATTTGTTGCGATGGTCGTCGATCGACCAGGACGTATTGGTGCGCATCAGAATGCCGTGTTCGATGTTGCCGATCATCTGTTCCAGCGAACGCTCGCCGGGTTCGATGTTCAGATTCGCCATCCGGTCGATCGGCGGGCGGTTCCAGTTCGACGCGCGCGAATTCGCCACGCCCGCCATGTGCGCGCGTTGCTGCGAAAGCGCGCCGCCGAGCGGACGTTCGAGCACACCGTCGCGAATCAGGTATTGCTTGTGCGCTTCGGTGCCGTCGTCGTCGAATGCGTACGCGGCGGCTTCCTCGCGCAAATCCGGGTCGAAGGTCACGTTCAGCAGTTCCGAACCGTAGCGGTACGAGCCGAACATTTCTTTCTTGACGAAGCTCCAGCCGGCGAAGTTGCGCTCGTCGCCGAGAATGCGATCGAGTTCGAGCGGATGGCCGATCGATTCGTGAATTTGCAGCATCATCTGATCGGGCATCAGCAGCAAATCGCGCTTGCCCGACGGGCAATTCGGCGCGGCCAGCAATTGCAGCGCTTCGTTCGCCACACGTGCGCCCGAGCCGTCGAAGCCGAAGCGCGCCAGCACTTCCATGCCACCCTGCCCCAGCGTGCCGTAGTTGCCACCGAGGGTACGCACTTGCGTATCGCCGTCCGCGTGGGCAGCCACGCTCAACTGCGGCATCACGAACTGGAACCGTTGCTCGATCCGCACGCCGTCGCCGGTCATGTAAAGCTGATCGGTATGCGTGATCTGCACGGCCGCGACGCGCTCGACAATGCGGGCATCGAGATTCGCGCCCGCGCATTCCACACTGAGACGATCCAGCCATTCGGCGCGGCCCGGCAACGCATGCTGCGCATTCGGCGACACATAGTGGCCGCTCACGGCAGGGCGCGCCACCTCGCGATGGTCGATCAACGACAAGGCAGCGCTTGCCTCAGCACGAGCCGTGGCGAGATCCAGCGCCTGCTGCAAACCGGCGGCACTCAGGTTCGCGGTAGCCGCATAGCCGGCTCCAGCGCCCACCCAGGCAATCAGCATCGCGCCACGATCGCGCACCGTACGCATGGGTTGCGCGATATCGTTGCGAATCTCATGATCGTCGATCTGTTCGTCGACAATGCGCAGCGACCAGAACGCCGCGCGGCTCGTAAGCGATCGGGCGGCTTGCGCCCAACGTTCGTCAATCATTAGCGGTTCCCGTAGGAGTCTCGGTTGCACCCGCCGGCGACACGATCAGCGACGACGCGAGCAACGACTGGGTATAAGGATGCGACGGCGCGTGCAACACATCGAGTGTGTCGCCCGCTTCAACGATGCGTCCTGACTTCATCACGATCACGCGATGCGCCATGGCCCGCATCACCGCCAGATCGTGCGTAATGAACAAATAGCTAAGCTTGTACTTTTTCTGCAGATTTGTCAGCAGATTCAGCACCTGTTTCTGGATGGATACGTCAAGCGCGCTGGTGGGCTCGTCGAGCACCAGCAATTCCGGCTCGACCGCCAACGCGCGCGCAATCGCGATACGCTGGCGCTGGCCGCCGGAGAACTCGTGTGGATAGCGCAGCATGGCGTCCGCGGGCATGCCCACTTCTTCCAGCAAGCCACCCACACGCGCGCGCCGCGCCCGGGCGTCCATGTCGGGCTGATGCATGGTCAGGCCTTCGCCGACGATCTGTTCGACCGTCATGCGCGGCGACAATGAGCCGAACGGGTCCTGAAACACGACCTGCATGCGCGAATACAAGGCCCGGCGGGAACGCGCGGTTTTCAGGCTGGCAAGCGGCAAACCGTCGATGTGGATATGACCGGCCGCCGGTTGCTGCAAGCCGAGCACGGTTGCCGCCAGCGTCGATTTACCCGAGCCCGACTCGCCGACGATGCCCAGCGTCTCGCCGCGCCGCAAGCTCAGGTCGACGTCGTGCACCGCCCGGAACCGCGAGCGCCCGAACAGTGACCGCCAGCCCTTCGCGGACGTGCTGTAGTCAACGGCGAGTCCCTGCACATCGAGCAAACACCGCGCACCCGGTTCGACCGGCGCCACAGCACGCTGCGGTTCGCTGTCGAGCAGGCGTCGGGTGTAGGGATGCTGCGGGTTGGAGAACAGGGCTTCGGTTGTATTGGTTTCGACCAGCACGCCCTTTTCCATCACCGCGACGCGCTGCGCGAAGCGCTTCACCAGATTCAGGTCATGCGTGATCAGCAGCACGGCCATGCCGCGCTCGGCGGCCTCCTGCTCCTGCAATGCGATCAATAGATCGACGATCTGCTGACGCACGGTGACGTCGAGCGCAGTGGTCGGCTCATCGGCGAGCAGCAGCCGTGGCCGGCACGCCAGCGCCATCGCGATCATCGCGCGCTGCCGCTGTCCGCCGGACAGTTGATGCGGAAAACTGTCGATGCGCCGTTCCGGCTCGGGGATACCCGTGCGCCTGAGCAACTCGATACCGCGCCTGCGCGCCGCATTCGGCCTCAAGCCCTCATGCAGGCGCAAACTTTCGGCGATCTGCTTGCCGATGGTAAAGAGCGGATTGAGCGCCGTCATCGGTTCCTGGAACACCATCGCCACGTCGGCGCCGCGCAGGCCGCGCATCTGCTGCTCGGTTTTCTGCAGCAGATCCTCGCCGTCCAGCAGCATGCGGCCGCTCAGATCGGCATGCTCGACAAGGCGCAGGATCGACAACGCGGTGACGCTCTTGCCGGAGCCCGACTCGCCAACGAGCGCGACGCGCTCACCTCGCGCGATCGAGAGGCTGAGTTCATGCACCGCGATCGTGTCGCCGAAACGCACCGAGAATCGATCGATCTCGAGCAGCGGCCGGTTGGGTTTGACTTCGTTCATCGCGGACCTCCACCGAACGCCGAGCCGCGCTTGCGGGTGTCGAGCGCATTGCGCAATGCATCGCCCATGAAGGTCAACAGCAGCAAGGTAATCACCAAGGCGGCGAAGGCCGAAATCGAAATCCACCAGGCGTCGAGATTATTCTTGCCTTCCTGAAGCAATTCGCCAAGGCTCGGCGTCGGCGGCGGCACGCCCAGCCCGAGGAAGTCGAGACTGGTCAGCGAGAGAATCGCCGCGCTCATGCGGAACGGCAGAAACGTGATCACCGGCGTCAGGCTGTTCGGCAGCACATGGCGCCACATGATCTGCCAGTTCGAAAGACCCATGGTGCGTGCCGCTTTCACATAGTCCAACGAGCGGTTGCGCAGGAACTCGGCGCGCACGTAGTCGGACAGCACGAGCCAGCCGAACATCGAAAGAAGAATAAAGAGCAGCCAGAGCGTCGGCTCGAAAATCGACGCGAAGATGATCAACAGGTACAGATCCGGCATCGAACTCCAGATTTCGATCAGGCGCTGGCCGATCAGATCGGTGCGTCCGCCGTAAAAACCCTGCACCGCGCCCGTCAATACGCCGATCACGACGCCGGATACCGTGAGCGCCAACGCCATCAGCACCGAGAGCCGGAACCCGTACAGCAGCCGCGCAAGCACGTCGCGCCCGTACTGGTCCGTGCCGAGCCAGTTGCTCCTGGTGGGCGGTGCCGGGTAGGGATGAGCGGCGAAGTAGTCGATCGTGTCGTAGTGAAAATGATTCGGCGGATAGATCGCAAAGTTACCGTTCGATTCGAGCCGTGAACGGATATACGGATCGAGGTAATTCGCGCGGGCCGGAAAATCGCCGCCGAAAATCTTCTCCGAATAGTCTTTCGCAATCGGAAAGTAATAGTGCCCGTCGTAACGGACGAGCAACGGACGATCGTTGGACAGCACCTCGCCGAACAGGCTGATCACGAACAGCGTGACGAAGATCACGAGGCTCCAGTAACCGAGCCGCTGCCCCTTGAAGCGCAGCCATGTACGCCGCCAGGGAGACGGCGACGCCACGTGCGCCGCGCCGGACAGCTCAGCGGTCCAGGCGGTTGAATTGGATGCGGGGGTCGACGAGGACATAGCAGACGTCAGCAATGAGTTTGGTTACGAGAGCGATCAGCGTGAACAGAAACAGTGAGCCGAGCACGACCGGATAGTCACGGCGAATCACCGAGTCGTACGAAAGTTGGCCCATGCCGTCGAGCGAGAACAAGGTTTCAATCAACAGATTGCCGTTCAGGAAGGCGCCCACGAATGCCGCCGGCAAACCGGTCAGCAAAGGAATCGCGGCATTGCGCAGCACGTGTTTCCACAGCACGTCACGCTCCGGTGCGCCTTTGGCGCGCGCGGTCAGGACGTATTGGCGTCCAATCTCCTCGAGGAAGGTGTTCTTGGTCAGGATCGTGACAATCGCGAAGTTGCCGACCACCGAAGCCGTGACCGGCAGCACGATGTGCCAGAGGTAATCCAGCAACTTGCCGAAGGTACTGAGGTCGCTAAAGTTATCCGAGGTGAGGCCGCGCATTGGAAACACCTGCCAGAAGGTGCCGCCGCCGAACAGCATTAGCAGCAGCACACCCAGCACGAAACCAGGAATCGCATAGCCGGCCAGCACCAGCACGCTGGTCACCGTATCGAAGCGCGAGCCGTTGCGCACCGCTTTCGCAATACCCAACGGCACCGATATCAGATACGTGAGCATCACCGTCCATAAGCCGAGCGTGATCGACACAGGCAGCTTCGATTTGATGACGTCCCATACGCTGTCGTGCTGGTAGTAGGACCGGCCGAGATCGAAACTCGCGTAGCGCCTGAGCATCAGGACGTAACGCTCGAGCGGCGGTTTGTCGAAGCCGAATTGCTTCTTGATCTGCTCGATCTGCTGCGGATCGACACCCTGGCTGCCGTGATAACCACCGCCACCCGCCCCCGCCTCTCCGCCACGGCCAGCGCCGTGGCGGAGTTGCGTCATCACCTGTTCGACCGGCCCACCCGGCACGAATTGCGTGACGACAAAAGTGAGCGTGACCACGCCGAGCAAGGTCGGCACCATCAACAGTAATCGTCTGAGAATGTAGGCAAGCATGCTGTTCCTCAGTGCGCAAGCGCCGTGGTTGAGTCGGCGGACTGCGCCGTCTGGAGTTTCTGTGCCGTCTGTGCGCTCGACTGTGTACTCGTCTGCGCGCCCGGCGCTTTTACGTACCAGTAATTGATGACCCAGTCTTCGTATTGATAGGAATTCGGCACGGTCTTCGGAAAGCCGAGGGTGGTCTTGTAGCCGATGCGCGCACCTGGTGCGTAATACTCCGGCACCAGGTAGAACGAATAGATCAACACGCGATCAAGCGCACGAGTTGCAGCTTCCAGATCGTCGAGGTTGGTGGCGGAAAGCGCGCTGTGAATCAGCGAATCGACCGCCTTCGAACGGATCCCCGTATAGTTTTCCGAGCCGACTTCGGACGCAGCCGCACTGCCGAAGCGGCGCGTCAATTCAGAACCCGGAATCGTGACCGGCGGATAGATGAAGGTGGTCATGTCGTACTCGAAATTGTCCAGACGCTTCTCGTACAACGCGCTGTCGATTTCGCGCATATGGGCCTGAATGCCTAGCATGTCGAGCGCCTGCATATACGGCAGGATCAGACGATCCATGCCGGGCTGGTCGTCCATGATTTCGATCGTCATCGCCGTACCGTTGGCGTCGCGCAATGCACCGTCGCGATAGTGCCAACCGGCTTGCGCCAGCAGATCGCGTGCGACGCGTAAATTGCCGCGCAAGGAATTCGGTGGAATCGTGTCGGGTTGCTTGAGCATCGGACCGAACACTTCCAGCGGGACACTGCCGCGCAGCGGTTCGAGCAGCGCCAGTTCCTTGGGGCTCGGCATGCCGGTCGCGCCGAACGGACTAGCCTCGAAAAAGCTGTTCGTACGCCGGTATTGGCCGTAGAACATCATCCGGTTCATCCAGTCGTAGTCGAGCGCCAGCGTCAGCGCGTGGCGCACGCGTGGATCCTGAAACATCGGCTTGCGCATATTCATCAGCATGCCCTGCATCTGCGCGGGGCCGTCGGCAAACTCGCCCTTCTTCAAGAGCCCGTTGTCGAAGTTCTTGCCAACGTATTTGCGCGCCCACTGCGTCGCGCTGTATTCGACGATAACGTCCGCATCGCCCGCCTTGAAGGCTTCGAGTTGCGTGTAATGGTCGCGATACAGATTGAAGGTGATCCGCTCGAAGCGGAACATGCCGCGTCGCGACGGCAGATTCGCTGCCCAGTAATCTGGATTGCGGCGATACGTGATCTGCTTGTCGTTCTTGCGTCCTTCGATCAGATAAGGCCCGCTGCTGATCGGTGGCGCGGAAGATATCTGATCGAATGGCGGACGTTTGCCATCTGGCTGCATCCCCCACTTCGGCGAGAAGATCGGCAGGTCGCCGGCAATCAGTGGCGCATCGCGTTGCGCACGCTTGAAGTCGAAGCGGATCGTGCTCCTGTCGATCACCGTCGCGCTCTTGATGATCGAGAACTGCGCGTTGAAGAGCGGCGATGCGTGCGAACTCTCCAACGTGTCGTACGAATATTTGACGTCGGCGGCGGTGATCGGATCGCCGTTCGAAAAGCGCGCGGCAGGATTGATATGGAATGTCGCTGACGTCAGATCCGGTGCGACTTCTACATCGTCGGCGATCAACGGATATTCGGAAGCCAGTTCGTCCCAGCTACGCTGCATCAGCGTATCGAACATCAGATTCTGGATGTCCGGCGCAGGTGCGCCGCGCAGAAGAAACGGATTCAGTGAATCGTAGGTTTGCAGTTCGTTGTAGTTTTCAAAACTCAGCGAGCCGTTGGCCGGCGCGTCGGGATTCGCATAGTCGAAATGCGTGAAATCGGCGGGATATTTCGGTTGATCGTACTGAGCAATCGAAGGGTGTGCCTGCACCGGTGCGGCGAATATGCCGAGCAGCGCGAGAAGCGTCGCGACTGTCAGCGCGGCTCTTGAGTTGAGGCGGGCAAGCATGGTTGTCCTCATTGAACCAGGTTGGCCGCAAGCAATTGCGCAATGACGCCAGCAAGCGCCCGCGAATGCTGGAACATCACTTGTTGCGTCATCGCTCGGTACGGATGCTCCGGTTTATGACCAAAGGCACGATTCATCCAGTCGAGGTAGCGAACCGGTTGAATACGTCCGAAAGACTTGCATTTTCAGGAAACCCGCTCCGGTTTTCAACAGTGAAAGACCGGAGCGGGACCGTTCGTCAGGCGTGAGGGATCAGGCGATCAGAACTTGTAAGTCGCACCGATCTGCGCGTAACGGCCGATAAAGTTGTAGAGCGACGTGTCGTAGCCCGTCTGGTAGTACGGGTACTGCACGAAGTTCGGGTCATACGGCGGCGCACGGTTGAAGATGTTGTTGATGCCCCCATACAACGTCCAGTTCTTGAAGCCCGTATAGCTTGCCGTCAGGTTGAATACGCTGAACGAGCCGATTTCCGTCGGGACGCCTGCCGTGGTGCCGAACAACGATTCCATCGTGGTATTGGCATACGGCCCCGTGTAATTCCAGGTCAGCGCGGTATTCCACTTGCGATTAGGCGACTGCCAGCTGACGGTCGTGTTGCCCTTCCAACGCGGGAACGAACCGCCGAACGACAGGGACAGGGAACTGTTGTTACCTGCGGCATCGGTTGCGCCGTTAGCAAGACCCGGGGTCTGGAAGTGCCAGATGTAGCCCCAGTCGGTCGACAGCGCGAAGGTACCGACCTTGGTCGGCAATGCCTGATGGAAGTTCGCCTCGAAACCGTCAGTATGCAGATACGAGAAATTGACCAACTGCGAGTTGACGTAGTCGATCACGCCCGAATTCGGATTGCGAACCACGTTTGCCGGGTTGTTCGCATTCACCGTCGGTTGAAGCGGCGCAATACCGATCACGTTTGACACGTCGATCTTGTACCAGTCGAAACCCAAGTCCGTGTTACGCGCGGGCGACAGCTCAAAACCGATGTTGTAGTTCTTCGTACGCTCCGGTTGCAGATTCGGGTTCCCGTGCATCAGTTCGGCAACGTTGACGTTCTGGCCGGACTGCGCGCTAGCCGGATCGGTATCGATCGCCGCCTGATTCCCCAGAGACGCGCCAGGAGAGGATTCGACCAGCGTCGGTGCGCGGAACCCGCGGTTGTACGACGCATAGGCCGTGAATGCCTGCACCGGTTGATAGCGCAGGGCAAAGCGCGGCGAGAACGCGCCACCGAACTGGTTGTAATGGTCGTATCGGCCGGCCTGGCTAAACGTCAGGTTCTTGATGATAGGAATATCGATCTGGTAGTAAACCGCCGCCACGTTCCGGCTCGCGTCGGCCGATTGCAGAGGAATGCCGGCAATCAGCGTCTGGCCCGTATCCACGCCCGTCGGATTCGAGATGGTTTCGCTTTGATGCTGGAACTGCGTACCGAAACCAACGCCCACATCGCCTGTCGGCAGGTGGAACAGATTCGGCGTCGAAATCGTCGCGTCGACTACGTCGAGCTTCGATATAGCCAGGTATTCCGTGTTGTTGAACAGACCATTGAGTCCGTTCGGCGTTGCCGAAGGATTGGCAAAATCATAGCCCCCAGCCAGAACGTTCTGATACGCCTGTACGTTCATCGCATTCGTATCGGTCACTGCAACGACGCTCTGCGAATGGCCGTAGCTGGTCGCCCAGTTCCAGCTACCCCACTTCGACGTGTCGAACTGACCTTTCAGGCCCGTCGAAAAGGCCCAGAAATTCGAGGTCGACTGCACCCCCACCGGCGTGTTCGGAAAGGTGTAGTTAAGGGGCGTTGCGACGCCGAACGGATTGTACGGATTGCTTGCGGCAACCGTGTTGTTGTTGGCCACCAGACCCGTTGCAGGCGAATACGAAAGCGGCGAACTCAGGCCGCTGAAGTAGGCCGCGCCGGTTACGATCGAGCTCGTGGCGTAGCTGTCCCAAATGTCAGCGTAAGCCTGAACGTCGTCGTTGATCTTGAAATCGCCGTGAATCTTCACGTTGGCGTGCTGGTTTTCCGGCGCCAGCGAATCGAGACCGGCGGTGTTGTAGCCGCAAGCTGTGCCGGGCTGGAAAGCAGCCGTGGTCGAGGTCGCGGTCGAAATCGTCTTGCCGCCGGCGCAATTGCCCACGGCTGTCGGGCCGTTGCCCGTTAGCCAGTAGGACGTCGACTGGTTGTTGCCGTACGGGAAGATCTGACTGGAGGTCGTATCGCGCTGCGAGAGATCGATACCACTCGTGTGGGAGTAGCTGGCGGCGGCCGTGATGTTGTAGCCATCGGAGACCAGGTTGCCGAAGCCGCCCAGAATGTTGAATTTGTCCGTGCCCGCGCCGCCGTGCTGCGCGCCACCCAGGCTGCCGTCCAGTTGCAGACCCTGATAGTCATGCTTGGTGATGATGTTCACCACGCCCGCGATTGCGTCCGAACCATACTGCGACACTGCGCCCGTCTTCACGATCTCGATGCGGTCGATCATGTTGACCGGCAGAGAGTTCAGGTCGACGAACGAATCGGTAAAGTTCGTGTTGAGCGCGTAAGGCGCCACGCGCTGACCGTCGATCAGCACCAGCGTGTACTTTTCGCTCAGGCCTCGCAGCGCGATACCCGCGCCACCCGGTGCGGTGCTATACGTGTAGTTGTCGCCCCAGCTGCTTGCCGAGTTGGCGGCCGTCGAACGCAGGAAGTCCGACACCGTGGCCGCCCCGCTCGCCTGGATATCTTTCTGCGAAACGACCTGCATCGCCTGGAAGCCGGTCTTGTCGGTTTGACGGATCAGCGAACCGGTGACTTCGAACTTCTTCAACTGCTGGACGTTCCCTTTGCCCGTCGTTGTCGTGGCGTTATCCGCCGACGATGTTGCGGCAGCGCCCGACGCCGCTGCCGCAGGCGCGGGCGTGCTCGTCGTCGCCGTGCCCGCCGGCGTGCCCGTTGTGGCCGGCTGGCTTTGCGCAAACGCCGGTACGGCGATTGCGGCTGACAACGCCAGTTCAGCCCAGATTATTCTTTTGATGGCCAGCGCCAATGCCCTTTGTTTCATTTTTCCCCTTCCCGCTCGTCAAAAAGGCCACACCTGTGTGTGAAGAGAGGTCTTATGAACCTCTCCACTCGATATACGGCGATCGTGCGCCGCGCTCCGTTAAAGCTGCCCCGGATTTCCGCCCTGGCAAACCGGTCAATAACGCACCGGATTGCAAATACAGACAGAAAGACAGGGCACTTCATATCCATTAATATCGGACTACTTATTTATTACAAACGAAATGCGCAGCGCTTACTAATTGTTTTCACTTCTATTGTCACGGGTGGCGGCGGTCGGGCAATGCGTTTCCCATCTCACCAAACCATAATCACACATTAAGTTATGCTTACAAATACTGAGAAATTGCTTTCAGCGAAAACACAGAGCAAAGACATCTAAAACAGTCTTGGTGTACCCACCCACACCACCACCGCTTCTTCGCGGGCCGTATTGGACCAGGAATGAGGCACGGTGGACTCGTAATGCGCGGTGTCACCTGCCTGCAATACGAACGTTGTACCTTCCAACGTGAGGGAGATCTGGCCGCTCATCACGTACAAGAACTCTTCCCCTGCATGCGTCGTGACTTCCGATGGGTTCTGCCCCACCGGCATCCTGACGAGAATCACTTCCAGCTTGCTGCCCACCGACAGGTTCGTCAGCCTTCCAAAGCGATTCGCGGTTCCGTCGAACCCGAAGTACTTCAGTTCACTCCCCCTGCGCACCGACTTGTCTTCGGTTGGCGTGTCGACGAAGTACTGCACCGTCACACCTAAAGCCCGGGCAATGCCCACTAGCGATGTGATCGAAGGCGTTGCATGACCTCGTTCCACTTGCGACAAAAAAGGCTTGGAAATTCCCGCAATCGTTGCCACTTCATCCAGCGTGCGCTTGAGTCGTTGCCGAAGCGCGCGGACTTTACTTCCTATAGAAACTGCGACTTGTGCCTTGTTATCGAGTGGCAAAACCATAGCAAGACAGAATCCCGTAGTCAAAATTAGTTTGATAAAACTAAACTATGTTTCATTGAGTGCTGCGTCCTCCCTAAGACACGCGCCATGTGTCTGATCAGGTGGCGCGAAACGTGACTCGATCGCAGCGCGGCAGCACGTCGCAAGATGGGACATAGTGGAATCAGAATGCCGTTACTTTGACGCCACCAGCACCCACAAACGGGCGAGGTCCGCCGAACCGTCACTGCCCTTCACTGCGCGGAAGGTTTGCACTGCGCGCGCTTTATCGCCCGCCATGTAGTACGCCTCGCCGAGATGCAGTTGCGCCTGATCCGGGTGATCAATACCGCCCTTCGCGATCGCAGCGTCCATGGCTGTCAGACCCTGCTTGGCCTGCCCCGCGAAAACCTGGTTGAAACCAACGTCGACCGGCGCGACGGGATTCGCGGGATCAGCCGGCGCTTGCGCCCGTTTCGCAGCCAGCGCTTGCAGCCGCTTCTCGCGATCCGTTTGTGCATCGTGGCCGAGAACGCCTGACGCAAAACCTTGATCGATGACCTGTTTGCCTTCAGCCGTCGTGCCGGCCACGATCGCGAGTTGCGTCATCTCCATGTAATCGTCGGCGGTGCCGAGCGAACCGGTCGCCCGGCGCAAGCGATAGGTGTCGATATCGAGCGCCGACGAATAGCCGGGTTTGTTGCGAATCGCGTTGAACAGATCGTCCCAGTACGACTGCTTCGGATGATAGGCAACCAGCTTCTCGAGCGTGCTGCGGTATGTCGCGTCGTCTTTCACGCGCTGCGCGCACGTACCGAGCAATTGCAATTGCGACTCGTCGGGTGCATGACCTGCGTGTACTTGCGCATCGACCGCCGGTTTGAGCGAGCTCACCACATCGCCGCAATCGTTCGCCAGGTAGTAAGACTGAACAAGCAACGTACGCATATCAGGATCGCTGCCGCCTGCCTTCAGATAGCGCTGCGCGACCTTCGCGGCCTGTACGTAGTTTTTCTCCTGAAAGTAGATACCCGCGAGCGCGGCGGTCGTGCGTTGCTCGTCAGCACCGCTCAGGCGTCCTGAACTCAATAAGGTTTCATAGGCCTGGGCGGCTACACCCGATTCGCCGGCCGCCGCTGCCGCGGCGCCCCGCATCTCCTGAATCATGTAACTTTCATAGGGCGTCTTGCCGGGCACGGCGTCGGCCTGATCGATCTTGGTCAACGCATCCTTGTACTTGTGCGCGCGGTACAGATCCTGCGCGGCGTTCAGCGGCTTCGCCACATCCGGCCGCAAGCTGTCGGCCGCCTGAGACGTGACCGGCAGCACGACGAGCGAAGACAGCCCGCCGATAGCGGCCGCGATGACGGCGCGTTTGAACCGTTGATGGATCGTTAGCATGGCACTTCCTTATTGCATGTACTGCTCATTACCGATCAGGCCGATTTTCGTCGCGCCCAGCCGTTGCGCGGACGCCATCACTGCCGCGACATCCCTGTACGGCACCAGCTTGTTAGGCCGCAGATGGATTTCCGCCTGCACCGGTTCGGCCGCCACCTGCGCAAGCCTGGACTCCAGCGCCGCACGGTCCGGGACCGGCTGGCCATTCCAGGTCGTGGTGCCGTCGAAGTCGATATCGATCTGCACCACTTCCGGCTGCGTGATCGGCGGCGGCGGATTGCCGACCGGCAGGTTCATCTTGATGGCATGCGTCTGGATCGGAATCGTGATGATCAGCATGATCAGCAACACCAGCATCACGTCGATCAACGGTGTGGTGTTGATATCGACCATCACATCCGGTTCGCTGCTACCGCCGGAAGATACGTTCATTCCCATGGTGAGCCTTTAGCCGCCGCGCGCCGGCGGCTCAGTAATAAACGAAACCTTCGCGATACCGGCGCGTTCGCACTCGGTAATGACCCGGCCGATGAATTCATAACGCGTGCTCTGGTCACCGCGAACATGCACTTCCGGTTGCGGCGTCATGACCGACACGGTTTTCAGGCGTGTCAGCAGCGTCGGCGCATCGACCTGTTTCTCGTTCCAGAAGAAATCGCCGTCACGATTGACCGCAATGACGATGCTTTTTGGCGTGGTCTGCAGCGGCTGGATCGTCTCCTTCGGCAGTTGCACCGGCACCGTATGCGTCACCACCGGAATCGTGATCAGGAAGATGATCAGCAGGACCAGCATCACATCGACGAGCGGCGTGGTGTTGATACTCGAGATGACTTCGTCGTTATCATCCTGCCCAACGCTCATAGCCATGACGGACTCCGCTTATTGGACCAGCGATGCTTGACGAGCCGAAGCGCGTGCCGAGCGCCGGCTGCCGGCGAGCAGGACGGTATGCAGTTGTGCGCCGAAAGCACGCACACGCTCCATCACCGATTTGTTGCGGCGAACCAGGAAGTTGTAGCCGAGCACCGCCGGCACAGCCACCGCAAGGCCGATCGCGGTCATGATCAGCGCCTCGCCCACCGGCCCCGCGACCTTATCGATCGAAGCCTGGCCGGCGATACCGATTGCCGTCAGCGCGTGATAAATCCCCCACACCGTCCCGAACAGACCGACGAACGGCGCTGTTGAGCCGACCGTGCCGAGGAAAGCCAGGCCGTCCTGCAAACGATTCGACACATTGGTGATCGCACGCTCAACCGAGGTATCGATCCACGTGTTGCGGTCCACGGCTTCGAGCAATGCTTCGTCGTGGTGTTCACCGGCCTCGATCGCAGTTTCGGCGATGAAGCGGAACGGCGACGACTCGTCGAGCAGCCTGGCGCCTTCGACCAGCGACGGTGCGGTCCACAACTGTTCGTCGGCGCTCTTCGCACGACGGTTCGCGCGGAACTGCTCGAGGAACTTGGTGATCATGATGTACCAGCTACTCATTGACATGAGCACCAGCAGAATCAGCACGAAACGGGCAACGAAGTCGCCGTTCTTCCAGAGCGCACCGAGACCGTACGGGTTATTGACGGTTTCGGACGTGGCCGGCTGCGGCGGCGGCACGGCTTGATCGGCCGCCGGGGCTGCCGTCAGCGGTGCGGCGGTGGCGGGCGCGGCAGCCGACGCGGTGGCGTCGCTAGCTTGCGCATGCGCCATGTGCGGCGCCACAAAGGTATCCACCGTGGTTACGGCGAACAACAGGGTTGCCGCCAATGCGGCGAGAGTACGCTTCTTCATGCCTGCTCCAAGTTCATTAGTACAACTTCTAAACCAAGACTGATAAATCGCTACCGGTACCGAACAGCCCGTGGGTTTCAGTTCAGATTAAACGAGAACGGAACTTGCACACGGACAGCCTGGCCTTGGGAAACGCACGTGAACTGCTTGACCGCGTTGAACGCAGCGCGATCGAGTGAGGAATCCTCCGACGACTTGGCAACCCGCTCATTCGTAATATGACCCTGCGCATCAACCACGAATTCGATCAGCACATCACCCGTCACGTTGTTTTCCTGCGCTTCCTTCGGGTAGTGAATCGACGAGCGGATCTGATCCGAGTTCGGGCATGCCACCCCTACTTCGGCGCTCACGGGCTTGGCAGGCGCGGGCGCCGGCGGTGCGGGAGGCGCCACGGCCGGTGCCGACACGACCGGCGCGGCCTGGTGCGAAATAGTCGGCTGAGGCGGCGTTTGCACCTGCACTTCCGGCGGCGGCACGAACGGCGGCGGCGGCGGTGCGAACTTCGGCGGCGGCAAT
This sequence comes from Paraburkholderia fungorum, assembly GCF_046026025.1. Taxonomy (GTDB): domain Bacteria; phylum Pseudomonadota; class Gammaproteobacteria; order Burkholderiales; family Burkholderiaceae; genus Paraburkholderia; species Paraburkholderia fungorum_E. The sequence continues at coordinate 173,922 of NZ_JAQQFL010000014.1, forward strand.
TGCACGGTCGGCAAAGGCGGCGGAGGCGGCGGCTTCACCGGCTCGATGATTTTCGTCTCGATGGGATGCTGGATGACCTGCACGACCTTGGTGGCGAGACCGTTGATAAGCGCGTAGATCAACACGATGTGCAGGAGCAGAACAACTGCGATACCGCCGAAGCGGCGTACTGGGTTTTGCTGCTTGCGCCCAAACTCACGCGGGCGTCCTGGCCTTTCCATACGGGCCGTTACTGCCGGAAATTGCCCTTCGACTTTCGTACCCACCTTTGCTCCTCCGGCGTGAACTGTCCATTTCTGTTGCTGCAGCGCATCTACAGCCGTCAACCAACGCTCACCTCGGACAATCTCGCTGATCGTCCTGAGTTTTTGATTTGCAGTCCAAAATTTATGCTGCAGTGCCCAAGCCCGACGTAATGGCACGAATGCGGTTGTGAGATGCCACGGCGGCACTTCACACTAACTGAACAGCCATCTAGGTAGAACTACTAATAGATTAAATTCGGCCTGTCCATTTTCGTCTGGCGTGAACCACTGGGGACAATTTGATCGACGCGCGCTGCCGCTCTCGAACTTTTTGCGCGATTGTCACCTGCGTTTCATGGGAGGCAACAATAGCAGGACAAAAAATGCGGGGTCAAACTTTTTTTGATAGCAGCATACTAAGTTTAGAGAGGTCACTCTAACTAATGCCGTATTCGCGACGTTTTAAAAGAATAAGCGTGTGCCGAGCAGATGCGAGCGCACTTTTCGTGGCTCACAAATTGGGACGCGGCCGCCATAGCGGCGCTCCGGTGCACGCCAGAAACGGTCGACGGATGATTTGCGGCACGTGACGCAAAAGCCCGCCGGGCGGGCGTTTCGCGATGGTTGCGTGGCAACCGGTGCGAACCGTGGACAGGTCATCTAACGTGATGATCGAGCTTCGACCCAAGGCCGACGTCGACGGCGAGAAGATAGCAGAAGGGGAACAGCGTTTGAAATTCTTTTTCGCGGTATTTACGACACTCTAAATACACATTTCAATTACGCTATTTATAAAATTACAAATTCACTCGCATTAATTACATATAGCCGACGATGATGATATTGCCGTGTCTCTGATATGGCGGGCACCTCGACAACACACTCATGGGATTCACATGGCCGTTCAGGCAGTGGGCTGCGAATAAGCCGGACACGCGCGATCCACAAACCGAACGAGCAGAACGGAGTGGCGCAAAGTCCGCTGCGCCACTCGCCTGCGTCAACCGTTGGTTCCCTCGCCTGCGCTCACTGCCGTGTCGTTCTGCGCCCGCGCCAGCACGGGACGCAATGCCGCACCCGTGTGGCTGGCGGCGACGCGAGATAATCCTTCGGGGTCCGTAGCGGCGACAATCATGCCGCCCCCCACGCCGCCTTCCGGACCGAGATCGATGATCCAGTCCGCCTCGGCAATCACGTCGAGATCGTGCTCGATGACGACGACGCTATGGCCGCCGTCCGCGAGACGATGCAGCACGCGAATCAGCTTGGCGACGTCCGCCATATGCAAGCCGACGGTCGGTTCATCCAGCACGTACAGCGTGTGAGGCGGCTTCTGACCACGCCGCGTAATGTCGTCACGCACCTTGCTCAACTCGGTAACGAGCTTGATACGCTGTGCCTCGCCACCCGACAGCGTAGGCGATGGTTGCCCAAGTGTCAGGTATCCGAGGCCGACATCTTTCATCAATTGCAATGGATGCGCGATATTCGAAATGGGCGCGAAGAACTCGACAGCTTCGTCGATTTCCATGGTCAGCACGTCGCCGATATTCTTGCCGCGCCACGTGACCGCAAGCGTCTCAGGATTGAAGCGCTGCCCGTGGCAAACGTCGCACGGCACCTTCACGTCGGGCAGAAAACTCATGCCGATGGTGCGCACGCCCTGCCCTTCGCATGCGGGACAACGCCCCTCGCCCGTGTTGAACGAGAAACGCGATGCGGTATAGCCGCGCGCGCGCGCTTCGAGCGTGCCGGCGAACAGCTTGCGAATCGCATCCCACACGCCGATGTAGGTTGCCGGACAGGAGCGCGGTGTCTTGCCGATCGGTGTCTGATCGACTTCGAGTACGCGGTCGATGGTTTCCCAGCCGGTGATCGAATCGCACCCCTGCCAGGCATGTGTGACGTTCAGCGGCGCACGCGGCGCCGTGCGCGCCAGCACGCTTGAACGCCGGTTCGCCGCCGGTTGGGTCTCGGCCGCCGCGCGCGCACGCCGCGTGGCCGGCGACGACAGCACCGAGCGCCCCACCGCATCCAGCAAGTTGGTCATCAGCACGTCGCGCGCGAGCGTCGACTTGCCCGAGCCGCTCACGCCCGTCACCGCGACCAGCCGCGAAAGCGGAATGCCGACGGTGACGTTCTGCAGGTTGTGCAGTTTGCCGCCGTGCACGGTCAACCAATTCTCCGGCACCGCGGCTGCGCGTTTGGTCGGTGCGACCACCTTGCGGCGCGGCTGCAGCGGATGCACGATCGGATGGGCGAGGAACTGTCCAGTCAGCGAATCGGGCTGCGCCGACAGATCGGCCACGCTGCCCTGCGCAACCAGCGTGCCGCCGCGCTTGCCCGCGCCCGGTCCGATATCGATGATGTGATCAGCACGCCGAATCGTATCCTCGTCGTGCTCGACCACCACCAGCGTATTGCCCTTTTCTCCCAGTTTGCGCAAGGCGTTGAGCAGAATCTGGTTGTCGCGCGGATGCAGACCGATGGTCGGTTCGTCGAGCACGTAGCACACGTCTTGCAGGTTGCTGCCGAGTTGCGCGGCCAGCCGGATGCGCTGCGCTTCGCCACCCGAAAGGCTCGGCGCCGCGCGATCGAGACTCAGATAACCGAGCCCGACTTCTTCCAGAAATTGCAGGCGACTACCGATTTCGCTGACCACGTCGCGCGCGATTTCCGCGTCCCGGCCGGTCATTTCCAACGTGTCGATCCACGCACGCGTGTCCGACACGGTCCATTGCGCGACGTCGACAATGGCCTGCTCGCCGAACTTGACCGCGCGCGCGGTGGGGTTCAAACGCGTGCCGCCGCAATCCGCACACGGTTCGTCAACGAGACCTTCCGGTTCCTGTTCCTCGGAAGGCAAGCTCTGCTCGCGGCCGCGGTTGTCGTCGACGATCACGGTGTCGTCGTACGCCGCGCGTTGTTCGCGCGTCAGTGCGAGACCCGTGCCGACGCACGTGGTACACCAGCCATGCTTGCTGTTATACGAGAACATGCGTGGGTCGAGTTCGGGGTAACTCGTGCCGCATACGGGACAAGCACGCTTGGTGGACAGTACCTTCACTGCACCGAGTTTCGCCGTGGAGCGGCCGCCGCTAATTGCGTTGTGCAAGCCGTCGAGCGGCGCCAACAGATGCATGACGCCTTTGCCGATTTCCAGCGTCTGGTCGAGCGCCTGGCGCAGCTCTGTTTCGTGATCCGGCGACACGACAAGGTCGGTCACGGGCAATTCGATGGTGTGCTCGCGGAACCGATCGAGCTTCGGCCACGGGTCGACCGGCACGAACTCGCCGTCCACGCGCAGATGCGTATTGCCGCGCGCTTTCGCCCACTTCGCGAGATCGGTATAGACGCCCTTCCGGTTCACGACCAGCGGTGCGAGGAAGCCCACGTGCTGCCCTTTGTGATCGCGCAGCAACTGCGCCGCGATGGATTCGACGCTTTGCGACGTGACCGGCGTGCCGTCGTGGATGCAATGCTGCAGACCCAGCTTCACATACAGCAGGCGCAGGAAGTGCCACACTTCCGACGTGGTCGCCACGGTACTCTTGCGGCCACCGCGCGACAAACGCTGTTCGATCGCGACCGTGGGCGGAATGCCATACACCGCGTCGACCTCGGGACGCCCGGCCGGTTGCACGATGGAACGTGCATACGCGTTCAGCGATTCGAGGTAACGGCGCTGCCCTTCGTGGAACAGAATGTCGAAGGCCAGCGTGGACTTGCCCGACCCGGACACACCGGTAATCACGTTGAATTTGCCGTGCGGGATATCCACGTCCAGCGCTTTCAGATTGTGTTCGCGCGCATTGACGATGCGCACCACGTCCTCACCTTCGATTGCCCGCCGCGCACGCGCCGCACTCAACGCCTTTTGCAGTGGAATGCCTTGCGAAGCCGGTTCGGCCGCGGCGTTCATGGCCCGGTCGTACTGCAGCAGCGCCTCGCCGGTATGCGATTCCGCGCACAGCTTGACGTCTTCCGGTGAGCCGGCGCACAGCACCCTGCCGCCGCCATCGCCGCCTTCAGGGCCGAGGTCGATCAGCCAGTCGGCCGCACGAATCACGTCGAGATTGTGTTCGATCACGATCAGCGAATGTCCGCTCGACAGCAGCTTGCCGAACGCCTGCATCAGCTTCGCGATGTCGTCGAAATGCAGGCCGGTGGTCGGCTCGTCGAACATGAACAGGCGTTTTGCGAGCGGCTGCTTCGTGCTGCGCGCGGTACGCGCCTGCGCCGATTCCGCGAGGAAGCCGGCGAGCTTGAGCCGCTGCGCTTCGCCGCCTGACAGCGTAGGCACCGGCTGACCCAGCTTCACGTATTCGAGACCCACGTCGACGATCGGCTGCAGCACGCGCAGTACTTCAGCATCTTTCGCGAAGTAGGCGGTGGCTTCGCTCACCGTCAATTCCAGCACGTCGGCAATGCTCAACGCACGCGCCGGCTCGCCGCGCTCGATTTTCACTTCGAGCAGTTCCGCGCGATAACGGCGCCCATCGCAATCCGGGCAGCGCAAGTAGACGTCGCTCAGGAACTGCATTTCGATGTGTTCGAAACCCGATCCGCCGCAGGTCGGGCAGCGCCCGTCGCCGGAGTTGAAGCTGAACATGCCAGGACCGTAACCGCGTTGCTGCGCGAGTGGCGCCTTGGCGAAGAGCTTGCGAATCTCGTCGAATGCGCCGACGTAGCTGGCCGGGTTCGAGCGCGCGGTCTTGCCGATCGGCGACTGGTCGACGAAGACCACGTCTGTGACCTGGTCGGCGCCCGTCAGGCTTCTGAATGCGCCGGGCGATTCGGTGGCGAGGCCGAAGTGCCGCGCCATGGCCGGATACAAAACGTCCTGCAGCAAGGTGGATTTGCCGGAGCCCGACACGCCGGTCACGCAGACGAGCCGCTGCAGCGGAATCTCGACCGTGACGTCGCGCAGATTATGCTCGGTTGCGCCTTCGAGCACGATGCGCGGGGTGCTGTCATCTACCGGACGTTGTGACCAGTGCGCCGCATCCGCCACATGCCGGCGACCACCCAGGTACTCGCCGGTCAGCGTACCGGACGAACGGATGGCCTCAGGCGCGCCGTCGTAAATGATCGAACCGCCCCGCTCGCCCGGCCCCGGGCCCATGTCGATCAGACGATCCGCCGCGAGCATCACCGAAGGATCGTGCTCGACCACCACCAGCGTATTGCCCGCGTCGCGCAGCCGATGCATCGCCTCGACGATCCGGTTCAGATCGCGCGGATGCAGGCCGATGCTCGGTTCGTCGAGCACGAACAGGGTTTTGGTCAGCGACGTGCCGAGCGCCGTGGTCAGGTTGATCCGCTGCACCTCGCCACCCGACAGCGTGCGGCTCTGGCGATCCAACGTCAGATAGCCGAGGCCGACGTCGCACAGATATTTGAGGCGCGTGCGCACCTCGGCGAGCAGCAGCTTGAGTGCGTCGTCAAGCAATGCGCTTGGCAGGCTGATCTCGTCGAAAAAACGCCGGATGCGCTCGATCGGCATCAGCATCAGATCGTGCACGGTCAGACCGGGCAAGGACTCGAGCTGCGCCCGCTGCCACTCGACGCCACGCGGCAGAAAGCGCTTCCCGGGCGCCAGCACCTCGTCCGCATTCTGCTTGCTGCCGAGGCGCCATAGCAGCGACTCCGTTTTCAGACGCGCGCCGCCACAGGTTTCGCACGGCGTGTAGCTGCGGTACTTCGACAGCAGCACGCGGATGTGCATCTTGTACGCTTTCGACTCGAGATATTCGAAGAAACGTTTGACGCCGTACCAATGGCTTTGCCACTTGCCGTCCCAGTCCGGCGAACCGTTGATGACCCAGTCGCGCTCGGCGTCCGTGAGTTCGCCCCATGGCGTGCCGCGGCGGATCTCGGCTTTCGCCGCGTAGCGCATGAGGTCGTCCTGACACTCCTTCCAGGCGGGGGTTTGCATCGGCTTGATCGCGCCGTCGCGCAGCGTCTTGCGCGCGTCGGGAATCACCAGACCAAGGTCAACGCCGATCACACGGCCGAAACCGCGGCAGGTTTCGCACGCGCCGTAAGCCGAGTTGAACGAGAACAGCGCCGGCTGCGGGTCCGCATAGCGCAGATCGCTCTCCGGGCTGTGCAGGCCGGTGGAGAAACGCCAGATTTGCGGCTCGGCGGAATTCGCGGCGAGCGTCGCCCCGGCTGCGTTCGCCACGTCTGGCGCGGCAGGCAACACGTAAATATTGACGCGGCCACCGCCGCGCTTGAGCGACGCCTCGATGGCTTCGACCACGCGCGGTTTGTCGACCGCGCTCAAGCGGAAACGATCGGCCACCACGTCGAGCAGCTTGCGCTTGCCGGTGGGCGAATCGACTTCGCGCTGCGCCTGTACGCGCGTGTAGCCGCTCGCGGAAAGCCATTGCTCCACTTCCTGTTCGGACGCCGTTTCCGGCAGTTCGACCGGAAACGTGACGACCAGCCGCGGGTCATGCTCCGCGGTGCGCGCGAGCAATTCGGCGTAGATCGTTTCGGGCGTATCGTGGCGCACCTGCTGCGCGGTCTTACGGTCGAACAGTTCGGCCGCGCGCGCGTACAGCAACTTCAGGTGATCGTTGAGCTCCGTCATGGTGCCGACGGTGGAACGCGAACTGCGCACCGGGTTGGTCTGGTCGATCGCGATGGCGGGCGGCACGCCGTCGACCCGATCGACTTGCGGCCGGTCCATACGGTCGAGAAACTGCCGGGCGTAGGCGCTGAAGGTTTCGACGTAGCGCCGCTGCCCTTCCGCGTACAGGGTGTCGAACACGAGGCTCGATTTGCCGGAGCCGGACGGCCCTGTGACGACCGTCATTTCGCCGGTTCGCACGTCAAGATCGACGTTCTTCAGGTTGTGCTGGCGCGCGCCGCGAATGCGGATAGTTCCGTTAGATGCCAATTTTTCCGACCGTCTGAATGAGTGGACCAGCTCTCACGGACGCCTCGCGACCGCGCAAGTTCGGGACACCCGGCCGGCGGAAAGGCTCGCGCAAGACCGGGTTGTAGGGGGATACTATACTGTATATTTATACAGTTTTCCACGACACGGCACGGTTGCGCCGTGGCAGCGCCGCAGGGCATGAATGGCGATGCCGGGCACGCCCCGATCAGCCGGTCAGCAGGCGTTGGGCTGTTTCAGACGGGAGCGCGCCGCGCTCAGGACATGGCGGCGGAAGGTGGGAATTGCAAGCTTTCCTGGGCGACGCGGCGCCGCACGCGCAGGTGTTCCGGCCGGCCCTAGCCAAAGACGCTTTCCGCGCTATGGCGGCCCGCGGCCGACGCCGGTGCCGCCGATGCCGCCGATGCCGCCGGTTCCGCCGGTTCCGAAGCGGTCTGCGTCGCGGCGGTATTGCCCAGCGCATAAGCCACGCAGCGTTTTGCCAGCACGTCGGTCGGATCGACAAGCCGCATCGCCGGCCCGCCTGGGCGCGCCAGCGTCGAACCGCGCAGCAGCAGCGGCAATTCGGTGCAGCCCAGCACGACGACCTGCACGCCTTGCGCGGCGAGGTCGTCCACGGCAGCGACGACATCGTCGTAACACTCGCCCGACAGGTAACCCGCCTTCGCCCCGCCCGGTCCGTAAATCGCGTTCATAAGGCGGGCTTGGGCGGCCTCGGCCGGCGCGATCTGCACGAAGCCGCGCGCTTCGAGCGCTTTCTCGTAGACGCGACTGGCCAGCGTGCCCGAGGTGGCCAACACGCCCACTTCGCGCAGATCAGGAAAGGTCTCGCGCAGATAATCCGCGGTACAGGTCAGCATATTGACGATCGGAACGGCCAACGACGGCTGAATCCGTTCGACAAATGCATGCGCCGTATTGCACGGAATCGCGATGAGATCGGCGCCGCCCTCTTCGAGGGTCTTGCAGGCCGCGTAGAGCGCGAGCGTCGGATCGTCGCCGTTGCCGAGCAGGGCCTCGGTGCGATCCGGAATCTGCGGATTCTGCTCGACCATCACCTTGACATGGTCCTGATCGCGCGCGGCCGGCGTGTTGCGCACCAGCTTCGCCATGAAATCGACCGTCGCCGCCGGGCCGACCCCGCCCAGCACACCCACCTTGAAGTGCCGCGCCGGTTGCGCATATTGCGCGGCCGCGACGTAACGCGCGTAGACCAGATTGGTATCGACGAACGGCACTTCCAGCGCGCCGAGCACGCGCGCCACCAAGGGGATTTCGGCGAGTCCGGGCACGATGATCTCCGCGCCTTGCGCAATGAGATCCGCGCACGCCGCGCGCAACAACTCGACGGGCTGGCCGCTCAGGTGTCCGCTTTTGATGCCCGTGTCGCCATACACGGCGCGCGTGACGCGATCGCCGCCCTCGTCGTCTTCGTTATGCGGATAGAGCACGTCGAACCGCGCACCGTCGAAATGGCGTTCAAAGAGACCGTTGGCGCGAATCGTGTCCGAAGTGAGCACGCCGATGCGGCGCACCGACGGAAACGCTTGCCGCACATGCACGACGAGCGCGGCCATGATGTTGGCGATCGGCAACGCTACGTTCGCCGAGAGTTCGTCGATGAAGGTATGGCTGAGGAAACACGGCAAGACGATCGCGTCGACACCGCGTTTCTCGAAGGTGCGAATCGTGTCGAACACGTGAATCTTGAACGGCGCACTCGCGACGCCTGGCGAAGCCGGTCCCGGCCACGCTTGCTGTTCGAGAACGAAGTCGAACGGCTTGCCCGCACCGGGACGGCGCCAGGCCGCGCTCATCCTGCTCAACACGTCGACGCTGGCGAGCGGCGACGCCCCTGTCACGACACCCAGCGACCGATGACGAACCATGATGACTTCCCCCGTCGTTTTTCATTTCGTCTAGATATTAGGACGCTTTTGGGGATTCAGGATGACGTTAACCACGAAATAGCGGGTTTATGCCTGGCAATGCGTTCAAACCTCGATCATGTCGGCAACACCTCTCGCCGTGCCTCGCTTACGACGCTCCAACGTACTGATGCAAACCAGCGAAATCCCGGCGAGACAACTGTAGAACACAGCCAACGGCCACCATGCGCCCGGATACCGATGCGCGAGCAACGTGCCGATCAAGGGCGTCAATCCGCCGGCCAGTGCAGCGCACACCTGGTAAGACAAGGAAATAGCCGAGTACCGGACTCTCACTGCGAATGCAGTCGACATAAATCCGGCCATCACGGCGTAAGAACTCGACATGCACATCACCGCCAGCGCGATGCCCACCACAATCGCCGCCGGCCGGCCGGTCGATACCAGCGCGAACATCGGATAAGGCGAAAGCATCGCCAACGCCGCTGCGCCCTTCAAAAACCTTCCAGTGCCGACGCGTTGCGCGAACCACCCCGAGCCCAGTTGCGTGAACAACTGAATAAACGCCACCACGAACAGACAATCGAGAATCAGCGAACGATCGAGCCCGAGCGTCTGCGTCGTGTAGTTCAGCATGAACGTATTGACGAACCACGCGCCGGCCACGCCGATCACATTCGCGCCAAGACACAACAACACCGTGCGCCACGCGTCGCGCACAACCTCGGCAACCGGCAGCGCCGCCACTTGCCGCTGCGCTTTGAGCGCCTTGAATTCCGGCGATTCGTCGACACCCGCGCGGATCAGCAAACCCACCACCAGCAGCACCGCGCTCGCGAGAAACGGCAGGCGCCAGCCCCAACTGAGAAACGCGTCCTTGTCCATCGACGCCACGGCGCGAAACGCGAGCAGCGACAGGATCAACCCCGCCGGACTGCCCAACTGCGCGAACGAGGCGAAGAAAGTACGCCGCCCCTGGGGCGCATGTTCGCTTGCCATCAGCACCGCGCCGCCCCACTCGCCGCCGATCGCAATGCCCTGCGCGACGCGCAGCAGCACCAGCAACACCGGCGCCCATACGCCGGCATCCGCATAGGTCGGCAGGAAACCGATACCGACCGTGCCGACGCCCATGATCGCCAGCGTTGCCACGAGGGCCTTCTTGCGACCGATACGGTCGCCGAGGTGGCCGAACACGAGGCCGCCGAACGGTCGCGCGAAAAAGCCCACCGCGAAGGTGCCAAACGAAGCCAGTGTCGCAAAGAACGGATCGCTACCGGGGAAGAACAGCTTGCCGAAAATCAGCGCGGACGCCGTGGCGTAAATATAAAAGTCGTACCACTCGATCGTAGTACCGACAAATGCCGCTGCCGCGGCGCGGGTGGGTTGCCGGCCTGCGGCGAGGTTGTCTGGCTCGCGATTCATGTCTTTCGTCTCCAAGGTCGTTCTTCTGGACGGCGCGGCTTCTTTGTGCCGTCACCGGAACACTGCTTTCTTGCGCTCAGGCTTTGAGTACGCCCGCCTCGAGCAAACGTTGCTGGGTTGCCGCGTCGATGCCCAATGCGTCGAGTACGTCGCGTGTGTCGCCGCCCAGCGTCGGCGGCGCGCTGCGATACGTGGCCGGCGTGCGCGACAACTTGATCGGCGACGCCGTGCCGCGATACTCGCCCATCTCGATCACCATGCCGCGATGCAGCGTATGCGGATGACGCGCAACGACGTCGACGGTTAGCACGGGTCCGCACGGCACACCTGCGTTGATCAACGCCTGCGCAAGCGGCTCGCAATCGTGGGCAGCAAGCAGTTCCTCGAGCGCGGCCTTGAGCGGCTCGCGATGCGCGCAGCGGCTGCGGTTGTCCACGTAGCGCGAATCGTCCGCGAGTTCCGGCGCGCCGAGATGCGCGCACAGTCGCGCGAACTGCCGGTCGTTGCCGACGGCAAGAAAGATCGGCGCGGTCGCCGTGCGATAGCTGTCGTACGGCGTGATGTTCGGGTGCGCGTTGCCGCTGCGCTGGGGCGTGCGGCCCGAGCCGAAATAGTTCGGCAGATGCGGATGCAGAAGCGACACGCCGCAGTCGTACAGCGCGATATCGATCGATTGGCCTTGCCCGCTTTTCGTGCGCTCGGCGAGCGCCAGCAGAATGCCGGCCAGCGCATTCAAACCCGTCACCATGTCGACGACCGGCAAGCCGACGCGCGTCGCCGGCCCGTCGCGTTCACCGTTGACGCTCATTAAACCGGTCATCGCCTGAATCGCTGCGTCGTAGCCGGGCAAGCCACCGAGCGGGCCGTCCGGACCGAAACCCGATACCGCGCAATGAATCAGCTTCGGGAAACGCGCGCGCAAATCGCGCTCGTAGTCCATGCCCCAGCGCGCGAGCGTGCCGGGTTTGAAATTTTCGACCAGCACGTCGGCGTCTTCGAGCAGCTTCCACAGAATGTCACGGCCCGCTTCGCACGACAGATCGACCGCGATGCCCTGCTTGTTGCGGTTCACGCCAGCGAAGTACCACGCGGTGTCGCCGTAAAACGGCGGCCCCCAGCCGCGCGTTTCGTCGCCGCCGGGGGGCTCCAGTTTGATGACCTGGGCGCCGTGATCGGCCAGCGCTTGCGTGCAGTAGGGGCCGCCGAGTACGCGGCTCAGGTCGATGACCTTGATGCCTTGCAACGCGCCTTGCGTGTTGTGCATATCCTGCGTGTCATGGCTCACGGATGCGGTCATTGCACGCTCCCTGACGGCAGAAGTTGCAGCGCCTGGTCGAGCGTCACGTTGCGGGCGTTGACCAGCGCATCGATCACGTCGCTCTCGCCCGAAGCCGTCTGCACGTCGAGTGGATCGAACGGCAGCAGCTTTTCCCGCAACACCAGATGACTCAGCGCGAGACGCTGGAAATCCGGTGCGAGGCGCGCGCCTTCGCAGGCCATGAGTACCGCCGTGCTTGCGTGATACAAGGCGGTGCCCGCCTGGCGGACCGATTCATCGCGGCCGCACTCGGCCACGCTCGCCAGGGTATCGCAAGCGCGCGTCAAGGTCGAACGAAGCACGCTGAGACTCGCGGCGGGTAATCCTGCGGCGCCGAGCAAATCCTGCAGATACGCGCGCAGCGGTTCGAGCGCGCCGTCCCGTTTGGCCGCGCGCGCGACATCGAGCGCGACAATATTGCTGGTGCCTTCCCAGATCGAACCGAGATGGGCGTCACGCACAAGACGCGCGTCGCTCCACTCCTCGATGTAGCCCGTGCCGCCGCGCACTTCCATCGCGTCGCCGGTCACGCGGCGGGCATCGCGGCACGCGCGGAATTTGATCAACGGTGTGAGGATACGCACGCATTTCGCCGCTTGCCGATCGCCGGCGTCCGCCTTTTCGAGCAGCAGCGCGATCTGCATGAACATCGAGCGAGCCTGCTCTGCGGGCAGCATCATCTTGAGCAATTGCCGCTGCATCAGGGGCATATCGATCAGCTTGCGGCCGAACGCTTCGCGATTGCGCGCGATGTGCAGCGCTTCGGTCAGCGCACGGCGCATCAAACCCGCCGCACGCACGCCGTTCGACAGACGCGACATGTTGATCATGTCGGCCATCTGATGAAAGCCGCGTCCCACTTCACCGATCAGATACGCGACGGCCCCTTCCAGCACGATCTCGCCGCTCGCCATCGAACGGCTGCCGAGCTTGTCCTTCAGACGCACGATCCGATAGCTGTTGCGCGAGCCGTCCGGCAAGTTCTTCGGCAGCAGGAACAAGCCAAGGCCGTTGATGCCCGCCGGCGCATGGTCCACGCGCGCGAGCACCATCGCGAGATCGGCGTCGGCGTTCGAGCAGAACCATTTATCGCCGTACAGACGCCACGTGTCTTCACCGTTCACGCCGGGTTCGAGCGCGGCACGCGTCGCGATACGCGCAACGTCCGAACCGGCCGCCTGTTCGGTCATGAACATCGCGCCCTGAAAGAGCGTGTCGAAATCGCGCGACGCCAGCATCGGCAGAAAGCGCGCGACCAGTTCGGGCGCGCCGAATTTGCGCAGAGTACGCGTGAGGGAGTCGGTCATGCTGACGGGACAGCACAGACCGAATTCCGCTTGCACGAACAGGAACGTCAGCGCGTATTTGACCAGCGGCGGCGGCGTTTTCTGACCTTCGCGGATGTCATGGCTCATCGAGGCCAGACCCAATTCCGCGTAGGCCACCCGTTCGAGCGCGACGTAATCGGGATGCTTGTCGATGCTTTGCAGCGCTTCACCGCGCCGCGTGCGCTGCCGCAATTGCGGCGGATTCTTGTCGGCGGACAGCGCCCAGATGTCGAGCTCACCGGACGCCCGCTGACCTAACGAAACGAGTTGGCTTTCGAGTTCCTGATACAGCGCGTCGCCGAGATGCAGTTTAAGCAAACCGGCGAAGTCGGGATCGCTGTTGAAGAAGTTGATGCCCCGGCTGTCGGGAATATTGGACGAGCCGTGTGCCGGCTGCGCGGTGATTTCGCTCATGCGTGTCTCCTTTGTGGAAGGAGCATAGAAGCGGCTTCGATAATCGTCTAATACAACTTATATCCGGTACGATAGACAGAGCTTATCGATCAAAGAACCGGAGACTGCCGTGGACCTGAAGCAACTACGCTATTTCGTGGCGGTCGCCGAGGAATTGCATTTCGGCCGCGCGGCCAAGCGGCTGTTCATTTCGCAGCCGGCGCTCAGTTTCGACATCCGCAAGTTCGAGGACCAACTGGGGGTGCAGTTATTGGCGCGCACCAACAAGACGGTTGCGTTGACGAACGCGGGGCAGGTTCTGCTTGGCGAGGCTCGCCGCTTGTTGCTACAGGCGAGCGAGGCCGAACGCATCACGGTTCGATCGGCGCACGGGCTGGCTGGCCGCCTGCGGATCGGTTTCGTGAATTCGATGTTGTATCGCGGCATGCCGCAGGCGGTGAGCCGCTTCGAGGCCGACTACCCGGGAGTCGAAATCGTCCTCAAGGAGATGAACACCAGCGAACAGGTGCATGCGATCCAGCGGATGCAGATCGACATGGGCTGCGCGCATTGGGGCAATTTTCCGTCGGATGTGATTTCCACGCCGATTTTTTCGGAGCCGTTTTTGTGTTGTTTGCCGATTGATCATCCGTTGGCGCGAAAGCGCAAGGTCGATCTGCGGGCGTTGGCGCAGGAGCCGTTTATTCTGTTTCCGCGCACGGTGTCGCCGCATTATCACGATCTCATCATCGCGCAGTGTGTGGGGGCGGGGTTTAGTCCTTTGATTCGCCATGAGGCGCGGTTGTGGCAGACCGTTGTGACGATGGTCGGGTTTGGGATGGGGGTGGCGTTGGTGCCTTTTACCTTACGGCAGGTGCGGGATCCAAGGGTTTGCTTTTTGCCCTTGCAGGGGGAGACGCTTTTGTCTGAAGTTTTGTTGTTGCGGCGTGGTGGGGAGGTGGAGCCTGTTGCGGAGCGGTTTGTTGAGTATTTGGGGAGGTGATTTTTTTTGCCTGGGCGGCGCTGGGTTGTTTGTGTGCCTGTGGTGTTGGATTTTTGTTGTTCTGATTGCCTGTGTTGCGCTTGGTTGTATGCCTGCGGTGTTGGCCTTTCCTTGCTTTGATATTGGTTTATTAGCGTTGCCCCTGTGCGGGGCGGCACCTACTTCTCTTTGCCTGCCGCAAAGAGAAGTAGGCAAGAGAAAGCGGCTCAAACCGCTAATTCTTAAGCGGGTCCCCTGGCTTGGAGGGGGTAGTGGTGCATCTGGAATCCGTGTCCTCGCACATTTAGCTTTAGTGACAAGGCGCTCATCAGCGCCCACTCCGCACTGCGTGCGTCGCGGACGGGTCTGCATGGGAAACCGGAGGTTTCGTTTCGCGCGGCGGGGGCCATCGGCTTCGCCTCGGCGAGGCGCCAGAAAACGCGAGGGTTTTATGAACTGCGCGTCGGCGCGCGCAGCGCCGCCGGAAGAATGACTGCTGTGTCACTGACGCCGAATGTGCGAGAGCACAGATTCCAGATGCACCACTACCGCAACTGCGCGGGGGCCCCGCTTAAGAATTAGCGGTTTGAGCCGCTTTCTCTTGCTTACTTCTCTTTGCGGCAGGCAAAGAGAAGTGAGTGCCGCCCCGCACAGGGGCAACGCTAATAGACCACTAACAAATCAAGGAGAGGCCAAAAAAGCCAGAACAAGGAAAGGCCAACACCACAGGCATACAACCAAGCGCCGCGCAGGCAAAAAAAAACTTCTACCCCTCCCCCCGATACCCCACCAGCACCTTATGCGCAACCATATCCACAGCAGGCTTAACCAACCCATTCTTGTCG
Organism: Paraburkholderia fungorum; assembly: GCF_046026025.1. Taxonomy (GTDB): domain Bacteria; phylum Pseudomonadota; class Gammaproteobacteria; order Burkholderiales; family Burkholderiaceae; genus Paraburkholderia; species Paraburkholderia fungorum_E. Next base: position 189,254 of record NZ_JAQQFL010000014.1, read on the forward strand.
GTCCAAACCTTGGGCGTCAACGCCCCACTCAGCGCAACGCTATCTGCATCACTCAGCGCAAGCAACGCCCCCTGCACTTCATCATCAAACGCAATCACATTGACAAAAATCGTATCGCCATCATTGGTGGTCGCCCGGACCTTGCAGGTCACAAAGCGTTTGCCATTCTGCCCCGTGCGAATCTGCGCCTCGCCATACAAGCGTCCACCCACCAGTCCATCTATCATCGTCCTGCTCCTCTAATTCCGTACCGTGCAAAAAAGCAATATCGCTCAGCGTGGCCCGTATGATCCCACGATACGCAGCGCGGCTAACGCAAAAGCACAGACCGCTCGCGCCAGAGCACCACAGACCACCACAAACCACACGCAGCGCGCCCATGCCAGCCCCGCACGCTTGCCGCTAACCCGCTCCCGCCGCCTCGAAAATATCGCGCAACCATTGCGCAAAAACCCGCACCCGTGACGACAACTGCCGGTTGTGCGGATAGAGCACCGAAACCGGCATCGGCGGCGGCGGATAGTCCGCGAGAATGATCTTCAGCCGCCCCGACGACAATTCACCCGCCACGCGATATTGCGGAACTTGCACGATGCCAAGCCCCGCCACCGCCGAGCCCGTGTAGAGATCGGCGCCTGTCACCGATACCGCCGACGGCAGGTACATAGCCGTCTCGCGCCCATCGACGCTGAATTCGAGCGGCACTGGCTTGCCAGTCGCGCTGGACAGATAGTTGACCGCACGATGCGCGGACAAGGCCGAGGGGTCGGCCGGTTCGCCGTAAGCCGCCAGATAGGCCGGACTCGCCACCGTCACTTGCGGCAACTGCGCCACGCGCCGTCCAACCATCGACGAATCCTGCAGATTACCCGCCCGCAACACGCAATCGACCCCCTCGCGCACCAGATCGATCAGCCGGTCGTCCTCGCCGATCGTCAATTCAATGTCGGGAAACCGGGCGAGAAATGCCGGCAACGCCGGCACGACAAAGTGCCGGGCCAACGTGCCCTGCAAATTCACGCGCAATAGCCCCTTCGGCGCAAGGTTGGAAAACGAGCCCTCCGCCTCCTCCATGTCCGCGATCAGTCGCACGCAGCGGCGGTAGTACGCCTCGCCGTCGTGCGTCAGGCGCACCGAACGCGTAGTGCGCTCGAGAAGCCGCGCGCCAAGCCGCTGCTCCATGCGCTTCATCAGATTGGTGACGGTGGCCCGCGGAATCTGCAAGTCGTCCGAAGCGCGCGTGAAACTTTGCCGCTCGGCGATTCGTATGAACACCCGCATTTCCTCGAAACGATCCATGGTTGACGCCTTTGTGCCCGGCCAGCAATCCGGCTGCCTGCCTGCCTGCCTGCCTGCCTGCCTGCCTGCCTGCCTGCCTGCCTGCCTGCCTGCCTGCCTGCCTGCCTGCCAATTATTAATGCAAATGGAATGATGATGGCAAGTTTAGCCAGATTATCTCAGCGTTGAAAGCGACCATGATTCGTTTCACCAACCCACCACACAGAAGGAAACGAATCATGAACACGATCAAAAACGCTCAGGTCGCCATCGTTACCGGCGCATCCCGTGGCATCGGCGCAGCGGTTGCGCAACGCCTCGCGAACGACGGCTTCGCGGTTGCCGTCAACTATGCATCGAGCTCGTCGGAGGCCGATGCGCTGGTCGCGCAACTCACGGCGGCGGGCGCCAAAGCCATTGCGGTGAAGGCCGACGTTTCGAACGCCGACGACGTGCGCCGCATGTTCGCGACCACCGAACAGCAACTCGGCAAAGTGGACGTGCTGGTCAACAACGCCGGCGTGCTCAAGACGGTGCCGCTCGCCGACACCAGCGACGCGCTGTATGACCAGACCTTCGACATCAACGTGCGCGGCACCTTCAACACCCTGCGCGAAGCGGCCGCACGGATGAACAACGGCGGACGCATCGTCAACTTTTCGAGCACGACGCTGGCGCTGAACATGCCGGGCTACGCGATCTACAACGGCACCAAAGCCGCCGTCGAAGCATTCACGCACGTGTTCGCCAAGGAATTGCGCGGCCGCAACATCACCGTCAACGCTGTTGCACCGGGCCCGATCGCGACCTCGCTGTTTCTCGACGGCAAGACCGAAGAACAGATTCAGACCTTCGCGAAGATGCCGCCGCTGCAACGTCTCGGTCAGCCGGACGACATCGCTTCGGTGGTGTCCTTCCTCGCCGGTCCGGATGCCGCGTGGGTCAATGGACAGATCCTGCGCGCCAACGGCGGTGTGGCCTAACGCTCGCCTGAAAACGCGGAAAGCGCCTTTCTCACGGCACGATTGAACATCACATCACTTTCACGAAACCAATCGGAGAACACAATGCAAAAGAACATCATTCTGGTGACGGGCGCCGGTACGGGCATCGGCAAGCTCACCGCGCAATCGTTGGCCGAAGCCGGCCATATTGTCTACGCGACGATGCGCGATGTCGAAGGGCGCAACAAGCCACGCGCCGACGAAATGCGCTCGCTCGCCAAAGCGAAGAACCTCCAGCTGCATCCGCTCGAACTCGATGTGTTGTCGCAAGAATCCGCCGATGCCGCCGCCGCGGCAATCGTGCGCGAGCAAGGACGGCTCGACGTGGTGATGCAGAACGCGGGACATCTGGTGGTCGGTCCGAGTGAAGCGTTCACGCCGGAGGAAATGATCAAGGTGTTCGACACCAACCTGTTCGGCGCGCAGCGTGTGAACCGTGCGGTGCTGCCGTACCTGCGCCAGCAGGAAGCCGGTCTGATGTTGTGGATCAGCAGCACGACCACCAAGGGCGGCTTTCCTCCATTCCTCGGCCCTTACGGTGCGGCGAAGGCTGCAATGGATTCGCTTGCGGTCACCCTTGCCTACGAAATCGCGCGCTTCGGTATCGAAACCTCGATCGTGGTGCCGGGCGCGTTCACGCGTGGCACCGCTCACTTTCCGAGCGCCGGCAAAGCTGCCGATGTGGAACGCGCCGCCGCGTACGCACGCTATGACGGCGTGATGGATCAGATCGGCGAACGCCTGTCCGAACTCACCCCGGACGACGCGGATCCGCAGGCCGTGGCCGATGAGATCGTACGGATCGTCGCGTTGCCTTCGGGTGAACGGCCAATGCGCTCAGTGATCGATTTCGTCGGCGACGGCGCGCGTGAAGTGCTCGAGGTCTATGAGCGTGTGCGCATCGAGTTCGCCAAGCGGATCGGCATGGGCGATCTGCTCGAAGCGAAGGTCAAGCGCTAACCATGCGTAATCGTAAGGAACGCCAAGGATCATTGAACAAGCCTGGCGTCCTGGCACTCCTTTTCCGCCTTGAACCTACGCGCTCATGAAACCGTCAATCCTGGTCGCCTGCGCCGTGCTGCTGCCGTTCCTGATCGCCGCTTGCGATGCAAAACCGCAGTCGCAGGATGCATTCGTCGCCACGCGGAGTACGAATATGAAACCCTCTGTGACTTACCTTCATCTGTTGAAGCACACGCCCTTTTTCACGAGCCTGACGACCGAACAATTGCGTTGGGTGATTGCGCATTCACACGAATGGGAAGCGCAATCGGGCACGGTGATCGAACAAAGCGACGGCAGCATGCACGGCGCCGAAAACGATCAAGGCATGTGGATTCTTCTGGACGGCGGCTGGCAAATCGAATCCGGCCAACGGTCGTATCCGTCGGGCCATGCGAGCGCGGGGAAATGGTTCAGCGCGGCGGTGACCGATCAAGCCTGGCGTCTAGTTACGACCGAACACAGCTATGTGATGAAGATCGAACGCGCCGACTTCGACGCAATGTTCGAACAAGGTTTCGCGTTCGACCAACACCTCGATGCGGGCCGCCACTATTACAGCGAACTGTTCACCGCCCCGGTCGAACTGGTCAAATAGCAGTCGAGCTGGAGCGGGTTGTTACTCTGCTTACGCCGTGCCAACGCAAACGCCAACGCAAACGAAGCGTGCTCAAACCTCCGCCGGATTACGCTCCGCAAATCCTTCCTGATGCCAATACGGATACGCGGGACGTACTGAGCTGGCAGCATCGAGCTTCGCCATCTGTTCGGGTGTCAGATTCCAGCCCACTGCACCGAGGTTCTGCCGCAACTGCTCTTCATTGCGCGCACCGATCAGCACCGTCGAGACGGTAGGCCGCTGCAGCAGCCAGTTCAGTGCGATTTGCGGCACGGTCTTGCCGGTTTCGGCCGCAACCTCGTCGATTGCGTCGAGCACACGGAACAGATACTCGTCTGGCACCGGCGGCCCCATGTCGGCGGTTTTATGCAGCCGGCTCGTTTCCGGCAACGCTTGACCGCGCTTGATCTTGCCGGTGAGACGCCCCCAGCCGAGCGGACTCCACACCACCGCGCCCACACCTTGATCGACGCCGAGCGGCATCAACTCCCATTCGTAATCGCGGCCGATCAGCGAGTAGTAAGTCTGATTCGCAACATAGCGCGGATAGCCGTAACGATCCGCAGTGTCTTGCGATTTCATCAGATGCCAGCCGGAGAAATTCGACACGCCGGTGTAGCGGATCTTGCCGGCGCGCACGAGATCGTCGAGCGTCGACATGACTTCGACAATCGGTGTCTTCGCGTCGAAGCCGTGCAACTGGAACAGGTCGATGTAGTCGGTTTGCAAGCGCTTGAGCGCCGCGTCCACCGCCTGGATCAGATGAAAGCGCGACGAGCCGACACTGTTCGGACCATCATCGAAACGGAAGGTCGCCTTGGTGGAGATAATCGCTTTATCGCGCTTGCCCTTGAGCGCTTCACCAAGCACCGACTCGGAAGCGCCGCTCGAATAGATGTCCGCGCTGTCGAACATCGTGACGCCCGCATCGAAACAGATGTCGATCAGGCGACGCGCTTCCGCCACGTCGGTGGCACCCCACGCCTGAAAAATTTCACCCTTGCCGCCGAATGTGCCGGTGCCGAAACTCAATACCGGCACCTTGAAACCTGATGCACCCAGATGTCTATATTCCATTGCTGAATCTCCGTGGCCTGACCGTCGATAAGCGGACGTTCAGCCTACGCGTGTCCGGGAAAACGTGTCAGACGGCGCTCAACGTGGCCAGCGCGTCGCGCGCGCTTCGAATCACGCTGTCCCAATCACCCAGCGACGGTTGCCGGAACAGTTTCGCTTGCGCGTACCAGGGTGTATCGGTGCGCTCCAGCATCCAGCGCCAGCATGTGTCGAAGCGGTTCAGAATCCAGACCGGCTTATCCAGCGCACCGGCCAGATGCGCGGTGGACGTGTCGACCGAAATTACCAGATCGAGGTTTGCCACCAGCGCGGCCGTGTCGGCGAAGTCTTCGAGTTCGTCGGTGTAGTCGACAACACCGAGGTGCGAATCGCCGCGCGGCAATTGCTGCGCAGCCGCTCCTTTTTGCAGGCTGAAGAACTGCACGTTCGACACATCGAGAATCGGCGCGAGCCGCTCGAATGTGATCGAACGGCGCGCGTCGTTCTTGCGAAGCTCGGCGACATGCGGCCGATTTCCGCCAGCCCAGACGAGCCCGACTTTCAAGCGCCCTTCCGCTTGCGCAGCAATACGCTCGTGCCACTCACGCGTCGCTCGCGGATCGGCGAACAGATAGGGCGTCTTTGACGGAATACTGGCGAGATCGGTCCTGAACGCAAGCGGCAGACTCAGCAAGGGGCAGTGACAATCGAACGGCGGGAGTGCCTGGCCCGCTTCGATCAATTGGTCCACACCGTCGAGCGTGGACATAAGCCGCATCAACTCGCGCGGCACCTCCAGCACGACCTTTGCGCCGAGCTTCGACACCATCCCGGCATAGCGGCAAAATTGCAGCGTGTCACCGAGGCCTTGCTCAGCGTGCAGCAGAATCGTTTTACCGTCGATCGAAAAATCGCCTAGCCAAAGCGGCTGCGCAAAGGTGCGCCTGCCCGCCCTGATCCGGCTACGCTCCCAGCGCCATTCGTACTCCGTCCATCCTGCTTCCAGGTCCCCCAGTTGCAGCAGACACAACGACCGGTTCCAATGCGTCTCAGCAGCGGCGGGACTCACGGCCAGCGCGCGCTCATAGCTTTGCAGCGCTTGCGCGTGCTCATTGAGATCGACCTGAGTCAGGCCGAGGTTGTTCCAGGCATCGGCAAATGCGGGGGCGAGTTCGAGCGCGCGCTGATAGCTTTGCCGCGCTTCGTGCGGCTGGTTCAGATCGCTAAGCGCATTGCCGCGATTGCTCCATGCGTCGGGATAGTTCGGCTGCAGGGCGAGCGCGTGATCGCAGCTTGCCAGGGCATCGGCGGGGCGACCCAGATCGCGCAGCACGCAGGCACGATTGTTCCAGGCTTGCGCGAAATCCGGCGTCAAGGCGAGCGCGCGATCGAAGCTGCCGAGCGCTTCAAGCGGCAAGTTCAGACCGGCTTGCGCATTGCCCCGATTGTTGAGTGCGTCCGGAAATCTGGACTGCAAGGCAAGCGCGCGATCGGCACTCACCAGCGCTTCGTCGAAACGTTGCAAGGTATTGAGTGCATAGGCGAGATTCGAATGCAGCGGTGCCTGTTTCGCGTTGACAGCGAGCGCCTTTTTGAGGAACTCGATACCCTCCTGGATACGCCCGGCTTGCAGCGCGAGCGAACCCAACAATTGCAGCGCGTCGAAATGGCGTGGCTTGAGTTCAAGAATCTCACGGTAGAGTTCTTCGGCCTCGGCAAATGCGCCGTTCTGCTGCAGCGCGACGGCTTGCCGAAGCATATGGTCCAACTGTTGTGGGAGATTGGCAGGCTTGCCCATGCGGTGAGCTTTGATTGAATGCGCGTGAAATCGGGAAATTGCTTTCGAGCCTGCCTGAGTCACGCCGGAAAGCGCGCAGGTCGGGCCCAAAGAATGAAGCCGATTATCGCCGAAAAGAATGCATTCGGCCTGCTGTGTGCAAGCGACCCGAGATTGGGAACGAGCGGAAGGGCTACCGCAGATTCTGGAGGTGGTTCTTGAGGGTGGCTCTTGAGCGCGTTTGTACCGCCTGGTGGCGCGCGTCGCGTCTCAACGCGACGCGCGCTTGATGCTCAGACTATGTGCGACTCTGGTCCGGGTATGGCTTACTGAGCGAAATGCTTACGCCTGGCGAGATCCTGCGCCATTGCGTAATGCTCCTGGATGGTCGGGAGTGCCTTCTTCGCTACGTCTTTCAGTTGTTCGTCGCGGCCCGAGGCGATTTCAGCCTGGAATGCCGACAACGCTTTCTGTTCGCCGGCCAGTGCGACCTGCTCGATATAGGTCTTGTCGAAGTCGGCGCCGCGCAGGTTGTTGATGCTTGCGAGTACCGCGGTATTCGGATCGTTCTTCGGCACGTCGACGCCACGTGGGCTCGCGGCGCGCAGGGCGTCCGAGATTTTCGCATTGTCGTTCGACACGCGCTCGGCGAATGCTTTCACATCGCGGTCGGTGGAGCGTGAGGTGGCGATGCGTGCGGCGTCGCGTTGCGTGGCGACGGCCGTAGTGGCGTCGGTGATGAAGGCCTGGTCGGCGGCATGAAGACGAGCAGCGTCCGGCGCTGCCGGTGCGGTCTGTGCACTGGCAGCAGTAGCGACGACCATCAGGCCGGCCACGCAGGCGCTGGTAAGGGTGGCGAGAGGCAAGCGGATCATACGTTCTCCTTGGAGTGGAAGCGAGACGACAGCGATGCGCGTGCGCCCTGGTGACTGCGTGCGATTGCATGGATACCTTGCAAGTCGCTTGCAATTGACTAACGACGCCGCGCTTTTATCGCTGTGCATTCTAGGAGGCGCTTTGTCCAGCATGTGAAACCATGCTGTCGCTTCTGTAACGTTAGGTAACCTTCATACAAATTATCTGGCTGTGCCTTAGTGCCACGGCCCTCCTCCTGTTTTGAATATCCACCGGGTGTTAACCAGAATGCATCAGTAAACCGCGTGAATTCACTGAATTTTCCTGCCGATACGCCGATAACGAAAAGATAGGGCACGCGCCAGGGCAGAACGACCGATATGCCTCGCGCACCACTCGCACCGCAATCCCTGGAGAGTTTCAATGGCAGTCGATCACCGCGCGAACGACGAACGCAGCAACCTGACGAGTTCCAACAAATTCGAGTTGTTGCTGTATCGGCTGGGATCCGTTCCTGGCAGCGACGCGCATGAGCTTTACGGCATCAACGTCTTCAAGGTGCGTGAAATCTCGACGATGCCGACGGTGACGCCGATTGCGGGGTCATCGCCGTATGTCATGGGGGCGGTGGACATTCGCGGGCAGATTATTCCCGTGATCGATTTGCCGCGCCTGATGGGTTGCGAGCCGACGCGCGGCTTGAACATATTGCTGGTGACGGAGTTCGCGCGTTCGACGCAGGCTTTTGCGGTCGAGGAAGTGGACGACATTGTGCGGCTCGAGTGGAATCAGGTGTTGTCCGCCGAAGGGGCGGCTGGTGGCAATCTGGTGACGAGCATTGCGCGTATCGACGGCAACACGGGCGACTCGCGGCTTGCCCAGGTGATCGACGTGGAGCAGGTATTGCGCGACGTGTTTCCGTCACAGCATCCGAGCGTCGACCCGACCTCCGTGGGTGAAGCGCTTGGCATCCGCCGGGGCGCGAAGATTCTCGCCGCTGACGATTCCGGTTTTGCTCGCAAGCTGATTGAGCAGGCGTTGACCGCGATCGGTGCGGACTACGTGATGACCAAGACCGGCGAGGAAGCGTGGAATACGTTGCAGCAGGTTGCGCGTGAAGCGCAGGCTAGCGGCGCTAGAGCGAAGGACAGTATTGCACTGGTGTTGACCGATCTCGAGATGCCGGAGATGGATGGGTTTATGTTGACCCGTCAGATCAAGGCTGACGAGCGGACCCGGGATATTCCGGTGATTATTCATTCGTCTTTGACTGGCGCCGCTAATGAGGCGCATGTGAAGAATGCTGGGGCGAATGGGTATGTGGCGAAGTTTGCAGCCGCTGAGCTGGCTAATGCTATTCGCAATGCGCTTGGGGGGGTGGAGTTGGTGGAGGGGGTTGTTGGTTAAAGGGTGGGGTTTTGCCTGTCCAGGCTGGGAGGGCTGGGCGGCGCCTGGTTGGGTGTGTGGCTGTGGTGTTTGCCTTTCCTTGTTCTGGCTTTTTTGGCCTCTCCTTGATTTGTTAGTGGTCTATTAGCGTTGCCCCTGTGCGGGGCGGCACTCACTTCTCTTTGCCGGCCGCAAAGAGAAGTAAGCAAGAGAAAGCGGCTCAAACCGCTAACCCTTAAGCGGGTCCCCCGCACAGCCACGGTAGTGGTGCATCTGGAATCCGTGTTCTCGCACATTCGGCGTGAGTGACAAGGCATTCATACTTCCGGCGGCGCTGCGCGCGCCGACGCGCAGTTCATAAAGCCACCCGCTGCGTTTTCGCGCTCGCGCCGTCCATCCTTCGTATAACCACCCGCCAAGCGTTCGCTCCCGCGGTTTGCCTGGTTCCCTGACTCGTCGTTGCATCGCTGCGGCGAGCACAACTACGGCCGTGCAGTGAATGCGCGCATCGGCATTTCATTTGAAGTGGGGTTCGCCAGTAAGCGCGGAAGCGTCTCGCCGAGGCGAAGCCGATGGCCCCCGCCGCGCGAAACGAAGCCCGCGGGTTTCCCTGGCAGACCCGTCCGCGACGCACGCAGTGCGGAGTGGGAGCGAATGAGCGCCTTGTCACCAGCGCGAAGTGTGCGGGGGCACGGATTCCAGATGCACCACTACCGTGGCTGCGCGGGGGACCCGCTTAAGA
>NZ_JAQQFL010000015.1:0-176879 GCF_046026025.1 Paraburkholderia fungorum
GTCAGCTCCAGGTACCCACGCGCGGTGGCTGACGCGTCAGTAGACAGCGCCAAATCATCACATTCAACTAAGCTCGTTTTCGCACTGGCGCCTGATACGACACACCCGCAGTAAACCGGTCGAGTCGCTCGCTGGCGTCGGTGATCGCCCAAAGGGGCGCGCTGTGCAGTTGCCGATCGTAATTCGTTGCGATTTCGGCGAAAAGCGCGAAGCCTCCGCTGTCCAATTTCCACTTGCCGGTTTCACGGCCGATATCGAAAACCGCCGACACCGCGCGCTCCGCCGCACCGAGTTGCTCGCCGGTCATCGAGCCGAAGCCGGATTCAGCCAGAAAACCCGTCAACAGCATGACCTGCGTGAGCGTTTGTGCATCGCTCGTGCCGCCGGTTCCTCGGCACAAGGCGTCAAGCGCCAGATGTACGCGCAAGGCAAGGTCGTCGGCGATCTTCCGGGCAATCGGCAGCAGCATGGCTTTGTCATGCCGGGCACGTGCAGCGCCAGTGTTGCGGGAAAACGGAATAGGTTGTGCCATGACGGTCCAGTGTTATGCCTGTGCAGATGCAATAACGGCGCGGGCCGCAAAAAGTTGAGCCCTCGCGGGGCCACTGCACCACAATTGACTGCCTTGACTGCCTTGACTGCCTTGACTGCCTTGACTGCCTTGACTGCCTTGACTGCCTTGACTGCCTTGACTGCCTTGACTGCCTCGACTGCCTTGACTGCCTCGATTGCCTCGAGCCGCGGGATAGCTGCGCACAAGCTAATCGCAGTCGCTCAGCCGGTACGTCTGTGCTTTCATTTTGCTTTGGTCAATCCTTTCGATTCCCCCGTCGAAATCATTCCTGATCTGTCTCATCAGTCGACGCCACGGTACGCGCCCTGACACGCCGGCGAATCTCCGAATCGAGAATCAGCCGGCCGCGCAGCTTGCCTTTCATCCGCTTCACATAACGTGGTGCTTCGGTCATGTGAACGACCATCAACTCGCGCACCTTCTCCACATCGCGTTCGCGCGCCGCTTTCGTGATTGCTTTGTGGATCTTCACGTTGGCCTGGCCGAAACGCTCGTGTTCTGCTTGCGGCGTATCGTTACGAAATTCGATCAGTTGCCGGATCATTTCGTTGATCAGTTCACAACTGAAGCGAAGGAACGGATTCGGATTCGCCGCCGCGAGGATGTCGTGAAAATTGACGTCTTCCTGACGTTGCCGGACGATGTCCTGCCCGCCATGCGACGAAGCCGGTCGATCGCAGCACGCAATGCTCGCTTCGAGCGCCTCGAAATCCTGCTCTGTCAGATGCGGCACGGCACCCGCAGCCAACTCCGGCTCCAGCAATTTGCGCACGGTGTAAATGTCGTCGATCGATACGTCCTTGAAGAACAGGTAGTTCTGCAAGAGCTGTAACGTGCGATCGAGCGGCACTTCGACCACCATGCCGCCGCCGCTCGGTCCCGTGGTCACCTTGATGAGACCCTGTACCTCGAGCGACTTTAGCGCCTCGCGGATCGTGCTTTTGCTCACCGAAAAGAGCTGCTGCAGTTCCACCTCGCGCGGCAGGCGGTCGCCTGGCTTCAGGTCCTTCTCCGTGATGAGCCGCTTGATCTCCTCGGCGACCAGATCGCCGCGCTTTTGCTGCTTGATCTCAATCGCGGCGCCAGCCTTGGCGCGGTCCATGGCCATTTTCGTTACTCCCAGTTTTGTCCTGCACGCGCTTTCGACCGGCCGCCGAGCCCGTCATGGCACGGAAAACCGTGTCGCTGCCGCCAGGAATTTTGCCTTATTGACACTCGAATTTATTGTACCTACGATCAAGTCCAACCTATTTATCATGATAAATAGAATAAAGCTGGTGTGATGGAAAACTTCCCGGTGGCCAGCAAGCTTTCGTCGTTGTTCGCGCAGTCTTTCAGTTTCGCAGTCGGTCAGTGCGTGTCTCTTTCCTAAGGAGCGTCATTTTGAATCGCCGAAATATGTTGAAGCTGGCCGCGTTGTCGGCCGTTCCGGGATCGTTGGGCTCACTGGTCGCGCGTAGTGCGTTCGCGCAGACCGGGGCTTTGCAGTTCGCATGCCCGGTGCCGATGTCGGGCCCGTTCGCCGCGAACGGAAAATACGCCGACCTCGGCATGAAGCTCGCTATCGAACAGTACGGCAAGGTACTCGGCCAGCCGCTTGCCTATACGGTGCTCGATACCGAAGGCAAGCCCGCGACAGCCGTGCGTCGCGTGCAGGAAATCGCACAGCAGAAGAACGCGCGCTTCTTCGCTGGCGGTATTCTGTCCTCCGAATCGTTAGCGATGGGCAAGGAAGTGCAGAAGGCCGGCGGCATTTTCATCACCACGGCAGGCGCGGATGAAATCACGGGCAAGGACTGCAACGACGCGACTTTCCGCTGGTCCGTGCCGACCTACGGTGCGATCGAACAGACCGTGCGCCCGTTGATCCAGATGATGCCCAAAGCAAAGCGCTGGTACACCATCACGCCGCAATACGTGTTCGGCGACGGTTTGCTATCGGCGGCAAAGGCGATCTTCAAGGAAAAAGGTATCGAGCATGTGGGCAATAGCTACCACTCGCTCAACGAAAAAGAATTCAGCGGTTATCTGACGAATGCCGTTGCTGCGAAGCCTGATGTTCTGCTGATTCTCAACTTCGGGTCGCAATCGTCCGATACTTTGCGCCAGGCGGTGAGCTTCGGCATGAAGAACAATTGCACGATTCTGCTTGCGTGGGCCTCTGGTCTGGAGCAATTCGAATCGCTTGGTGCGGATCTGTGCGAAGGCGTTTACTTCGGCGCACAGTATTGGCACGGCATCGACTCGCCGCTCAATCGTGATCTCGTCAAGCGTAGTAATGCTGTGTTCAAGGCCAATCCCAACTACAGCCTCGCGGGTTCCTATATCTGCACAAAGATCCTGCTCGACGGCATCGTAAAAGCGGGTACGGTTGACCCCAGGAAGGTGGCGGCGACGCTCGAGGGTATGAAATATGACGGCTTGACCGGTCCGGAAGAAGTCCGCAAAGGTGACCATCAGGTACTTAAGAACTACTATCTGTTGAAGGGCAAGGCGAAGAACAAGATGAAAAACGCCGACGACTACGCGGATATCGTGAGTTCCGGCCAGTCGTTCCTGTCGCTCGAACAGACTGGCTGCAAGATGGCCTGATGCATCCGTGCCGTATGCAATGCGGCACGCTCATTAGCGAAACCCCATCGCTACACCCTTTAGACGGACGCCATGAACGTTTATCTCCTGCAGATCGTCAACGGCATCGGAGTGGGGATGCTGTATTTCCTGCTCGCGGTCGGCTTGTCGATCGTGTTCGGCCTGCTGCGGTTTGTGAATTTCGCGCACGGCGCGTTCTATCTGCTCGGCGCGTATTTCTGCTATCAAGCCATGCAGTGGTCGATGAACTTCTGGACCGCGCTTGTCGTCGTGCCGATCGTAGTCGGCGCGCTTGCGTGGGTCGTCGAGAAGCTGATCTTGCGGCACGTGTACGCGCAACAGCACGAGTTTCATATTCTCGTGACGGTCGGCCTTGCTCTCGTCGTGCAGGAATGCGCGATCCTGATCTGGGGCCCGCTCGGCGATAACGTGCCGGTTCCCGATATGTTGAATGGCGTGGTGATCTGGGGCAGTTTCGTGTATCCGAAGTACCGCCTGTTCGTGATCGGATTCACAGCCGTGCTGGCCGCATTGTTGTGGTGGGTGCTGGAAGGCACACGGCTCGGCAGCGCAGTGCGGGCCGGCAGCGAATCGACGGAGATGGTGTCGCTGCTTGGCATCAACGTGACACGCGTCTTCAGCCTGGTGTTTGCGCTGGGTGCCGCTACCGCCGCATTGGCGGGTGTGCTCGCCGCGCCGATTCGTGGCGTCGATCCGTTCATGGGCATCGAAGCGCTCAGCGTCGCGTTCGTCGTGGTGGTGGTCGGCGGCATGGGCAATTTTCTCGGTGCGCTGGTCGGCGGGCTGTTGGTCGGCATTGTGCAGAGTGTGATGAGTACGCTGTGGCCGGAGGGCGCGCGGTTGATGATCTATGTCGCGATGGCCGCGGTGCTGTTGCTACGGCCGAATGGCCTGCTCGGGAGAGCGGCATGATCGAACCATCAAAACCTATCGTGCAAGATGCACCTTCCCGGGCGGGTCAACGCAGCTTGAAGCACGCGTTGCACCGCTATCGCTTCCTCTTGCTTGCGTTGCTGGTCGTGTGCGTGTTGCCCCTCACGCTGCGCTCTGGATCGCTTGCGACGGAAGTGCTGGTGTTCGCGCTCGCCGCACTCGGTTGTAATCTGCTACTCGGCCATACCGGCTTGCTCTCTTTCGGCCAGGGTATCTTCTTTGGACTTGGCAGCTATTGCGCGGGCCTCGTTCTCACCAGAACGGCAATGCCGATACCCGTGGCGCTATTCGCCGCGATTGTGATCGGCGCGGCGGCCGCCGTTCTGGTCGGCTGGTTTTCGATTCGCCAGCGCGGCACGTACTTCGTCATGTTGACGCTCGCATTCGGGCAACTCTTCTACTTCCTCGCCTACACCACACCCGATCTGACCGGCGGCGACAATGGCCTGCTCGACATCCCACGCCCGGCGCTGGGGCTGTTCGGCAAAGAACTCGTACCGTTGACCTCACCGTGGCAGTACTACGGTTTCGTCGCCGTGCTGTTCCTCGTGGTGTTCTGGTTGCTGATGCGTGTCTCGCATTCGGTATTCGGACGCACGCTGCTGGCGATCCGCGACAACGAAGCGCGCGCAGCCGCGGTCGGCTACGACGTCAAGCGCTTCAAGCTCATGGCGTTCGTAATCTCCGGCGCCGTGACGGGCCTCGCTGGCGCGTTGCATGCACTGATGACCGGTATCGCGCCGCTGTCCAACATCGATTACCACACAAGCGAGATGATCCTTGTGATGACGGTGATCGGCGGCACAGGCAATCTTTTCGCGTCCGTGCTGGGCGCGGCATTCTATGTGCTGTTCGCCGATTGGCTTTCCACGCTATGGCCGCGCTGGCTGTTGCTGCTCGGCATTGTGCTGATCGCCGTTAGCCTTTTCATGCAGCGCGGCCTATGGGGTCTGGGTGAACGAATCTGGCAAGCATGGCGGCGCAATCCATCCGGTGATGATGCTGACAACGACGCCGGCAACCACGCAGCCAGGGAGCGCGTATGAGCGAAGCGATTCTGCAAGCGAGCGGCGTGGTGAAGCGGTATGGGAAATTCACGGCGCTCTCCGAAGTCAATCTGCGCGTCATGCCGCGTACGGTGCATTCGGTGATCGGTCCGAACGGCGCGGGCAAGACAACGCTGTTTCACGTGTTGACGGGCACCTTGCCTATCACCGAAGGGAAGATCGTCTTCGACGGTCATGACGTGACGCACGAACCGGACCACAAGCGCGTGCGCCGCGGCGTCGCGCGTTCGTTTCAGGTGACGAGTCTGTTCGCCAATCTGAGCGTGCGCGAAAATCTGCGGCTCGCCGCGCAAGGCGTCGACGCGGTGCGCGCGTTGAACGCGTGGACGCCGCCGCATGGCGGGCTCACCCACGCGGATACGGTTGACAGTGTGCTTGAGCGCCTCGCGTTGCAGCGCTTTAGCGAGCTGCCTGCGGGCGCGTTGTCGCACGGTCAGCAACGGCGGCTCGAAGTCGGCATGGCGCTCGCTGCGCGACCCAAGGCGATCTTTCTGGATGAGCCGACTTCCGGCATGGGCATCGACGATCTCGACGACATGAAGCAACTGATTCGCGGCCTGCGCGATGATTACACCGTCGTGCTGATCGAGCACAACATGGGTATCGTGATGGACATCTCCGACACGATCACCGTCATGCAGCAAGGGCGCGTGCTGGTGGAAGGGCGCCCGGACGATATTCGCGGCGACGAGCGCGTACGCAGCGCCTATCTGGGCAACATGATCACCGGAGGCCGCGCATGATTCTCGACGTGCAGCAGATCCACGGTTTCTACGGCAAGAGCCATATCCTGCAAGGGGTGTCGCTGCAAATCAACGACGGGGAGACGGTCACCCTGCTAGGCCGCAACGGCGCAGGCAAGTCGACCACGCTCAAGGCCATTGCCGGTGTGGTCACGCCGCAGCGTGGTACGGTGACCTTCAACGGCGTTGCAATCGACGGCAAGCCGCCGCACAGGATCGCCTCCCGCGGCGTGTGCTTTGTACCCGAACATCGTGGTGTCTTTCGTCTGCTGACTGTCGAAGAAAATCTGCGGCTCGGCGCACGCAAGGATTCGCCGTGGCAACTCGACGACATCTACCGTATTTTCCCGCGTCTGAAAGAGCGGCGTACGAACGGTGGTGCGCAACTCTCCGGCGGCGAACAGCAGATGCTCGCGATCGGCCGCGCGTTGATGAATCATCCGCGCCTGTTGATGCTCGACGAACCGGTTGAGGGTCTCGCCCCGGTGATCGTGGAAGAGATCGTCGCACAGCTCAAGTTGATTCGTGAAGCGGGCGTCGCGATCCTGCTGGTCGAGCAGAACCTGGAAGTTTGCACACAACTCGCGGATCGCCACTACATCATCGAACAGGGCGTGATCGTCTACGAAGGCGGCAACGATTCGTTCGCCGCCGACGATTCGATCAAGGACCGTTATCTGGGCGTCGGCGTCGTCTGACGCGCACGCTGTCTTTACTATGAGGAAGCATTGATGCAAGTTCATGAATCAACAACCGTCGGGACGCTCGCCGATCTGCGTATCGACGGTGCGCGGCTCTGGGACAGTCTCATGCAACTCGCACAAATCGGCGCGACGGATAAAGGCGGTGTGTGCCGGCTCGCGTTGACCGAACTGGACCGCAAGGCGCGCGACCTCTTTGTCGCGTGGGCGAAGGAGATTGGTTGCAGCGTGCGGATCGACGCGATCGGCAATATCTTCGCGCGCCGCCCGGGTCTGAATGACGATCTGCCGCCGGTGATGACCGGCAGCCACATCGATACGCAGCCCACGGGTGGCAAGTTCGACGGCAATTACGGTGTGCTCGCCGGTCTCGAAGTATTGCGCACACTGGCTGACGCCAACATACGGACGCGTGCACCGCTGGAGGTCGCGGTATGGACCAATGAAGAGGGTTCGCGTTTCGTGCCGGTGATGATGGGTTCAGGCGTGTTCGCCGGTGCGTTCACGTTGGAGCATGCGCTCGACCAACGCGATCGCGAGGGCATGTCCGTACGCGACGCGCTAGCGTCGATCGGCTATGCGGGCGACAACGGCAAGCCTCATGCGGTCGGCGCGTATTTCGAAGCACACATCGAGCAGGGGCCCGTGCTGGAGGCGCATGACACGACGATCGGCGTCGTACAGGGCGCGTTGGGTCAACGCTGGTACGACGTGACGGTGCACGGCATGGAAGCGCACGCGGGTCCTACGCCGATGGCATTGCGCCGCGACGCGCTGCTCGTCGCGGCGGATCTGATTCACGCGGTGAATCGCATCGCCCTCGATCACGCGCCGCATGGTCGCGGGACCGTCGGCTGGCTCGACGTGCATCCGAATTCACGCAACGTGATTCCTGGCCGCGTCACCCTGACGGTCGACCTGCGGGCCGCCGACGACGCCTCGCTCACAGCGATGGATGCCGCGCTACGCGCTGTTTGCGCGGCCGCGGGTGAGAAGGCAGGCATCACGGTCGATGTCGAACAGGTGGTGTATTTCCCGCCTCAGCCGTTCGCGGCGGAGCTGGTTGGCGCGGTTAAGCAAGGTGCGGACGAGCTCGGTTTTTCGTCGATGGACGTGATCAGCGGTGCCGGCCATGACGCCGTCTATCTCGCGCGCGTGGCGCCGGCCGCCATGATCTTTGTGCCGTGCAAGGACGGCATCAGCCACAACGAAATTGAGGACGCACGCGCGGATCACCTGGAAGCGGGCTGCAACGTCCTGTTGCAGGCCATGCTGAACGCTGCACAAACGGCGGGGAGCACTGAAGCATGAAGATCCTGATTGCAAGGATGAACCACGAAACCAACACGTTCTCGCCGGTGGCCACGCCGCTTGCAGCGTTCGGCCGCAACGGCCCGAGCTACGGCGAAGACGCGTTCAACGAAAACAAGGGCATGCAGACCGCAATGGCCGCGTTCATCGACGCTGCCGAGCGCGAGCAAGCCCTGATCGTGACGCCCATTTCCGCATCGGCGAATCCGAGCGGCCGGGTCGAGGCCGCCGCTTATGACGCGATCTGCGATGCGATCGTGGCAGCCGCAACAGGGTGCGACGCCGTGATGCTCGACCTGCACGGTGCGATGGTCGCCGAGAATTCGAACGATGGTGAAGGCGATCTGCTCGAACGCGTGCGCGCCGCGTTGCCCCATGCACCGATTGCGGTTGCACTGGATCTGCATGGCAACGTCACGCAGAAGATGATCGATAACGCCGACGTGATTGTCAGCTTCAAAACCTATCCGCACGTCGACATGTACGAGACCGGCGCGCATGCGGCGCGTCTGATGTTCGAACTGATCCACGGCAAGGTAAAACCGGTGATCGCATGGCGCCAGCCGCCGTTGCTCACGCACACGCTGCGCAGCGCGACGGCCGAAGGCGCGATGAAACGTGCCGTGGATGCCGCGCGTGCAGCAGAGGCCGATGGCATGCTCGCGGTGTCGGTTCTGTCCGGTTTCTCGCTCGCCGACATCGAGGCGCCGTGTATCAGCGTCGTGGTGGTGGCGAACGGCGAGCGTGAGCAGGCCGAAGCGGTGGCGGAGCACATCGCGCGGCAGATCTGGAACGAGCGTGAGGATTTCGTGTATCGCAGCGCGCCGCTGGCGGAATCAGTGGCGCAGGCCGCAGCGCTCGCGCAAGGCGCGGACAAACCGGTGCTGTTGCTCGATCACGGCGACAACTGCATGTCGGGTGGCACGTGCGACACGATGGATCTGCTGGAGGAGGCGCTCAAGCAGAAGCTCGAAGGAGTCGTAAGCGGGCCATTGTGCGATCCGCAGGCCGTCGCGGCGCTGATGGCGGCGGGCGTCGGCAGCACGGTCACGGTGACGATTGGCAACAAGGTCGCAAGCCATGCTGTGACGCCGCGGTTGCCGGTTGCGGTGACCGGCGTAGTGCGCGCGCTGACCGATGGCGAGTACGTAATCAGTGGCCCGACCTACACAGGTCAGCGTGCGTTCATGGGGCGCGCGGCGGTGCTCGACACCGGCACGGTCAAGCTCGTGGTGACTGAGCGCACGCACGAACCATGGGACCTCGGTGTATTCGAGAGCGTCGGCATCGACCCGCGACGCGCGCGTTTCCTGCTGCTTAAATCGCGTATGTATTGCCGCCCGGTTTTTGTGCCGATCGCTGCGGCGCTGGTGGAGTGCGATAGCCGCGGCGTGACAAGTTCGGATTATGGGCTGTTCAGGTTCACGCACGTGAAGCGCCCGGTTTTCCCACTGGATACACAAACCGGGTGGGCGTCGGCGAACTGAAGTAGGTTCAACAACCAATCGCGCGACGAACCGAAGAGCACGCGTGCGTGCACAGACTTGCCGCGCGGGACTTGTGCTGCGCGCCCGGAGTCTCTATAATTCGCGCCTCTAAAGGCTCGTAGCTCAGTTGGTTAGAGCACCACCTTGACATGGTGGGGGTCGTTGGTTCGAATCCAATCGAGCCTACCAACGCATCGGTGACGTAGACGAAAACGGTTCCGTTTTCGTCTACGCTCATCTTCTCGCTTCACATCGGCGCACATCGTTATCGTGCGGCTGTCTGTCAGTCTCCCCTTTTCGTATCGCTTCTGTTTCGCCCCAGTCTGCCTCGTTCGCTGACGCTTTTGCGCGTTCGTGGTCGCCGCTTCACCTCGCATTCTCCCGATGCGCGGTACAGTTGAGCCTCCAGGTCTCGCAACTGCATAAACTGCCGTGAGCTCGCGACACAGGGCCGGCAGCTTAAAAGGAAGCTGACGAAATGAAGAAGCTTATCAACGACGTCTCCGCGCTTGTCCCCGACATGCTCGACGGGCTCGCGGCGCTCAATCCCAATCTCTCGTTGTTGCAAGGCGGCACGATCGTCGTGCGCGCCGATGCCGAGGCCGTTGCCGTACGCGGCGAAGTTGCGCTGATCTCGGGTGGCGGCTCGGGCCATGAACCGGCTCATGGCGGTTATGTGGGTCATGGCATGCTGAGCGCCGCGGTAGCGGGCGAGGTGTTCACGTCGCCTTCCACGGATGCCGTGCTCGATGCGATCCGCGCCGTAGCGGGCACCGCGGGTGTGCTGCTGATCGTGAAGAACTATACGGGCGACCGTTTCAACTTCGGCCTCGCTGCCGAGATCGCTCGTGCCGAAGGTATCCCCACAGAAATGGTCATCGTCGCCGACGATGTCGCCCTCGCGGCGAGCGGTGATCATGCGGGCCGTCGCGGGCTCGCGGGGACCGTGCTGGTGCACAAGATTGCCGGCGCGGCTGCCGCAGCGGGCCGCCCGTTGGCCGAGGTCGCGCAGATTGCGCGCGACGTGGCCGCGTCGCTCGGCACGATGGGCGTCGCGCTCACGCCTTGCACGGTGCCGGCAGCGGGCAAGCCAGGGTTCGAACTGGCCGATGGCGAAATCGAATGGGGTCTCGGCATTCACGGTGAACCTGGCGTTGAACGCGGCGCGATGGTGCCGGCCGACGCGATCGTCGAAAGGCTGCTCGCGAAGATCGTCGGCGATTTGTCGTTGCAACATGGTGCTCGGGTGGCTTTGCTGGTGAACAACCTTGGCGGCACGCCTTCGAGCGAATTGAGCATCGTGGCCGGATCCGCGCTTCGTTATCTGGCGACACTCGGCATTCATGTGGAACGCGCATGGGCCGGTACGTTCCTGAGCGCGCTCGAGATGGCGGGCGTCTCGCTGACACTGCTGCGCGTGGACGACGAGCGGCTCAGCTGGCTCGATGCCGCCGCGCACACCACCGCATGGCCCGCGTTGAGCGGCCGCGTCGCACAGGTTTCCGTGCGGCCCGCACCCGCTACGCCAGATCGTGCCAGCGGCGCGACGCTTACGCGCGAAGCAACGTTGCGCCGTGTGATCGAGGCCGTTTGCGCATGTCTGCTCGAAGCCGAACCGATCTTGACCGAGATGGACCAACGCGTCGGCGATGGCGACCTCGGCATCAGCCTGTCGCGTGGAGCGCGCGGCATTCTCAACGAACTCGATGCCTACCCTTCGGAAGCGACGCCGGGCGCCGTGTTGCGCAGCATGTCGGCAACCGTCCGTCGTGTGGTTGGCGGCACTTCCGGCCCGCTTTACGCGGTGATGTTGTTGCGCGCTGCGGTCGCACTCGAACAGGCGGGTGGATCGTCGGCGAGGGCGTGGTCGGCAGCGTTCAGCGAGGGCGTTGCCGGATTGATGGCGTTAGGCGGTGCGCATCCTGGCGATCGTACGATGGTCGATGCGTTGAAACCTGCCGCCGATGCGCTGCAAGGCGCACTCGCAAACTCAGAAGGCGGACTCGATGCGGCATTGAAAGCCGCGGTCGATGCGGCAACCGAAGGCGCGGCGCACACTGCATCGATGCATCCGCGGCTCGGGAGGTCGAGTTATGTCGGCGATCGTGCGCTCGGTTACGCGGACCCCGGTGCACATGCCGTGGCGTTGTGGCTCGCTGCGATTCGCGAGGCGCTGGCCGATTGAGCGGCCAACTCGAGAGCCGTAGAAAAACTTGGTCCAAGCCCGCACGACCGACAGCGAGTCCGGGCCTGGACACTTAACTTAAAGACAGCACTCGCCATCAAAATACGCCTTGCGCCAGCGCGTGATCGTCACGCGCTCGAACAAGTCGACCTGAGAAAACGGATCGGCCGCAATAAACTTTTCGGCTTCCTCACGCGTTTCCAGATCGACGACGTACACGCCACCGCCCGCGCCGGTTCCGTCTTCGTTCAGCTTCGCGCCGCAGGCGAGCAGCAGTGCCTTGTGCTCTTCCAGAAACGCGAGGTGCGTCTCGCGCTCGCGCGTGCGGACGTCGGCGTGGCCGGGTTTGTCGAACGTTTCGATGATATAGGGCATGCGGGGTCCTTTCAGTTCGGCGCGATAGCCGACGGATGCTGCGCGAGCGGCGTCACGTTGATAACCAGGTACGGAAACAGCGGCAGCGAACTGAGCAGCGTATGCAACTCGTCGTTCGACTCGACGTCGAACACGCTGTAATTCGCGTACTGACCGGCCACGCGCCACAGATGGCGCCACTTGCCCTCATGCTGCAGCTTCTGCGAAAACGCCTTCTCTTCAGCCTTCAGGCGATCGATGAACGCCGTGTCGGCGTCGGCGGGAATCTGGACCTGCATATGAACGAGATACAACATTCGACCCTCTCCATCGATTAGGCCGCTCTGTGGCGGCCGGATGTCTGTTTCAACCCCAGGCGAGAACCGCCACCGTGTACACGATGCCGATCCAGAACATCATGATGACCGTATAGCCCATGATGTCCTTCAGTTTCAGCTTCGACAGCGCGAGCGCCGGCAGAATCCAGAACGGCTGCACCAGATCGTTCCACGCGTTGCCGAGCATCACGGCAGTCGCCGTGTGTCCCACCGATGCGCCGATCGACTTGGCCGCCTCGATCATGAACGGCCCTTGAATCACCCAGTGACCGCCGCCCGACGGCGCGAAGAAGTTGATGAAGAACGAACTGATCAAACCCCAGAACGGCAGCGTCGCAGGCGTCGCGATCTTGACGAAGAAGTGCGAGAAGGTGTTGACCAGACCCGACGACGCCATGATCGCCATAATGCCCGCATAAAACGGGTACTGCAGAATGATGCCGCTGATCGTGCGGATGCCTTCGTTCAGCTTCTCGACATAGCGAATCGGCGTGCCGAGCAGAATGATGCCGAGGAACAGAATGATGAAGTTGATCAGGTTCAGGTCCATCGAACCGCCGCCGTGGAAGTACAGCACCACGTAGACCACGCCGATTGCGCCGATCAGGTAGCTCAGCAGGCGGCTGTTATTCAGGCGATGGGCAATCGTGTTGCTTTCGTCGACATCCAGCACCGGCGCCGCGGCTTTGGGCGCGTCGTTCAGCACGCGGTCGATCTCCGTAACCGGCTGGCCCGGCTTGGGATGCAGCCAGGCATTCAGAAGCGGCAGCGTGATGATGACGACAAGGCTCGTGAGCAGCATCGCGGGCGAGAAAATCGTTTCCGACAGCGGAATCACGCCCATCTGCGCTTCCATCGGGTGACCTTTGGTGGAGATCAGCACCGGAATACTGGCCGACAGACCGAGACCGTACATCGTAAAGCCGCTATATGCCGATGCAATGATCAAAGGATAGTGCACACCCTTGATGCTCAGCGCCAGCTTACGCGCCACGATGCCGCCGATCACCAGACCGAAGCCCCAGTTCAGATAGCTGCCGATCCCGCCAACCAGTGTCGCGACGATCACCGCCATGCGTGGATCGTGCACCCGTGCGACGAGGCGATCGAGAAAGCGTTCGGTGAGCGGCGCGGTGGCGAGTACATAGCCCGCTGCGAGAATCACCGCCATTTGAGTCGTGAACGCGAGCAGCGCCCAGAAGCCCTTACCCCAACTCAGGGTAAGCGCGCTCACCGCCTGGCCCTGAACCATCACGGCGAGAATCATCGTGATCAGGGTGAGGCCGATGGCGAAGACGAAGGGATCGGGCAGATACTTGCGCATCAGCTCCGTGAAGAAGGCGGTGATTTTCTGCATGTGACGGTCTCTGGTGTTAGTCGAATAATATTTATCGGGTCATGCGGCGGGTACGGCGTGTACTGTTTACGAATCGTTTTGTGCGGAGTCCTTGCGAAAGCGGGTCAGCCGCATCAATGCGCGGTCGCGCCACGCCACGCGTTCTTCCCACTGATCGAGCGGCAATGTGCTGCGGCGCGCCGCCTCGACATCGGCGACGAGTTCGGGCGTCCACGGATCGTTCTGACCGCGTTCCGCGCCCATGCGCGCATACGACGGTCCCATCTTCTGCGCATGCGAAGCGATCCCGCCGCGCGTATTCAGATCGACGGTCTCGAACGGTCCGATCACCGACCAGCGCAGTCCCAGCCCTTCGCGCACGACGGTATCGACGTCGTCCACTGAAGCCACGCCGTCGCGCACGAGGCAATACGCTTCGCGCAACAGCGCGCCTTGCAGCCGGTTGAAGATGAACCCTTCTACTTCTTTTGCCACGCGCACCGGCTTAAGGCCGGCCTCGGTGAAGAGCGCGATGGCACGTGTGACGGCGTCGTCGTCCGTAAAGGGCGCGGGCACGATTTCGACGACCGGGATCAGATATGGCGGATTGCCCGGATGAGCGACGAGGCACCGGCCACGGCCCGGCAGCGTTTCGTCGACAAAGCGTGAGGCCGCCAGAAACGACGACGCGCTCGCCAGAATCGCGGTCGGCGGCGCAACGCGATCGAGTGCGATGAACAACTCACGTTTGATCTCTTCACGCTCCGGCGCACATTCCTGCAGGAGATCGGCGTCGGCTGCGGCCGCTTCCAGCGTCGCCACGATTTCGACGCGCGCGGCTACCTCGGCGGTGGCTTCGTCGAGCAGACCGAAGCGGCTCAACTCGGTAAGCCGTTGCATGATTTCAACCGACGCAAGCTCGCGCCGTTCGGCAGCCGGATCGAACAGGCGCACCCGCCAACCGGCGCGCGCGAACACCACGGCGAAGGCAATGCCAATGCTTCCGCCGCCGACAATCCCCGCACGCCGCATTGCCTGTGCGTTCATGCTCAGACTCCCGCGACGCCGACGGTCATGCCGCCGCACACGTACAACACCTGGCCGGTCACGAAGCCGCTGCGCGCATCGAGCAGGTACGACGCGGCATGCGCGACGTCATCCGGCGTGCCTACTCGCCTGACCGGCACGCTGTCGATGATCGCGCGCGTGCGCGGGGCGTCAGGTGGATTCGCGCGGTCGAACAATTCGGTGCGAATCGGACCGGGGCCGATCGCATTGGCGGTCACGCCGAAGGCGCCGAGTTCGAGCGCCCACACGCGCGTCATGCCGATCAGCGCGGCCTTGGTTGCCGAATAGGCCGTGCGCAATTCCTTGCCGAGCGCCGCCCGCGACGACATGTTCACGATCCGGCCGAAGCCCGCCGCCTTCATGCCGGGCAACAGCGCCTGCATGCATTGAAGCGAGCAGCGCACATTGAGCGCCCAGGCGCGTTCGAGTTCTTCGAGCGATTGCGCTTCCGCACTGGCCGGCACGACGACGCCGACGTTGTTCACGAGGCGTGTGATCGGACCGTCTTCGAGCGCGCGCTCAAGCGCCGCCGCCGTTGCCTGCGGGTCCGACAGATCGGCGATCAGTCCAGCGCCGACACGGTCGATCACGACCACGTCGTAACCATCCGCCTTGCAACGTTCAGCGCATGCCGCACCGATGCCGGCAGCGCCGCCGGTAATCAAAACTCGTTCTTTGGCCATGTTTCGGATTGAAGGTAATAAGGAAGGAAACGCTTAGACGGTGGCGATTGGCGTGACCGGCGAACCCATTGCGCCGGGCAGTCGGAGCGGCGGCGCCGTCAGCATGAAATGCGAGCGGCCGTTCGTGCGCAGCCACGCGGCGAGATCGCGCAAGTACCAGAGTTCGCCTAGCGGCAGACCGAGTTTGAACAGGCAATGGTGGTGCAGCGGCAACAAGGGATGCTCGCCCGGTGTGGCCGGTGTGCGCGCCGGATAGCGTTCCACCGCGTAGTTGTCCGCGGCGAGCGCGGCGATGCCGGAATCGGTGATCCATTGCAGCAGACGTTCGTCGCGGCCATCGAGTGCGCAGCAGTGACGGTTGAGCACCGCCTCGTCGGGCTGGCGATTCATTTCCAGCACCATCTCGGCGAAGCCGGTACGCAGCACCAGCATGTCGCCGCGTTCGATGTCGATACGATCGGCTTCGATCGCGAACATCAGATCGTCGTAGCCGACTGTTCGATGCTCGCGCGCATAGTGCGCCACCAGATCGACCAGTACGCCGCGGCCTTGCATGCCCTTTACGGCGAGGTTTTCGATGCCGAGTCCGTCGGCGTGACTGTGTTCGCCACCGCAGGCATGCGGCGCGAAGCCTTCATCCGCTCGATACTCGATCGGGCCCACGATATCCGCATTGGCGCGGTAGCCGTTGTAGTAGACGCTCTCGGGTACGCCGTCGCCGTCCGCGTCGAAGCGTGCGCCCACGTGCGCGAGCGAATCCCATTGCGTGGAGTACTGAAGGCTCAACAGCACCTGGTCGTCGCTGACCACGTCGGTGGCGCCTGCTTCGTTGCGCGCAAGGGGGAAGTTGACGTAGGGCAGGCCGTCCCTGAAGGTTGGGCGCAGCACAGGCGGATGGCGGCGCACGTTGAGCTTGTTGTCGCCGGGAAAGTCGAGCGGCAACGACAGGCAAAAACTCAAACCCGCGCGGATTTCACGCGCGCCCTTGAGTACCTGTTCCGCGCCGATCAGATTCGGCCTGCCGAGTTGGTCGTCAGGACCGAAGTCGCCCCAGTTGGATCCTTCGGGTTTGTTCTTCCAACGCATTTCACCTTCCTCTACTGATCTGGCCTAAGCGCCGCACTGCTCGCACATGCGGGCATTGAGTCGTGCAGCGCATCGTCACGCGAGCAGGGCAGGCGGGATCTGGCCGTAAATTTCAAGCAGCGCTTCGATCGCGCGCGGTTCGTTTTTCAACAGCCGCGCTTTCGGGCCGCCGATCACAAGGGCGAATGCCTCGCCGTGAATCAGGAAGCCGCGCGCCAGTCCGGCCACGTCTTCGACGTTTTCGCCCGTCGAGCGATGCCAGCCGTTTTTCACGCCTTGCTCTACTTCCGTCTCCAGCGTCTTCCGATCGATCACCGTGCCGTCGATCGAGGCGCTCAAGGGCTCGCAACTGTCGAGCAGCTTGCGGCGCGCATCCACGGACAGAGCGCCGAGCAACGCTTTGCCTGCCGCGCTTGCATGCACGTACATGAAGCCGCCGGGCTCGTCGCTATAGCGGATCTTCTGGCGCGACTCCATCACGTCGAGGTAGACGACGCGGTTGCCGGCCAGCGTAGCGAGCGCGGCGGTCTCGCCGGTGGCGTCGCGCAGGGAGCTGAGCAGCGGCTGGAACAGCAGCGTCAGCGGGTCTTCGCTGCAAATATCGCGAGCCACGTGCAGCAGCCGTTGCGTGGGGTAATAGCCGGCCTTCACGCCCGGCGCGTAGAGGTAGCCCTTAGCCACCATGGTTTGCAAAAGTGCGTGACAACTCGACAGCGGGATCTCGGTTCGACGCGCGATCTCGCTGTAGATCATGGGCTGCCGCACTTCGGCAAAGAGGTTTATCACGTCGAAGACGCGTACTGCAGTTTTCACATCCATGAGAACATTATCGGCATTTCGATAACTCGATGACAATAGGGTGGCGGGTATACACCTAGTTATTTGACGTCGCGCCACGAGGCGGCCACGGGTAATCCCTTAATTGACGCCTGTTGCGAGCGCTACCTATAGTCGCGCTTCTTGTTCGATAAAGGAAATTAAGTTCTTTATACGAACAAACGGCGAGTGGACGTTGAGTCCGCCCCGTGCATTCGCGACACAAAATGGAGACGTACCACGATGGCGCTCACGCTCGAAACGCAACACCGGAATGCCCGCAAGGCGGGTATCGCATCATTCGTTGGGACAACGATCGAATGGTATGACTTCTACGCGTACAGCACGGCGGCGGCGCTAGTGCTCGGCAAGATCTTCTTTCCGACTACCTCCGCGCTGGCCGGCACGCTCGCGGCATTCGCAACGTTCTGGGTAGGCTTTCTGGCGCGGCCGATCGGCGGGATCATCTTCGGTCATCTCGGCGACAAGGTTGGCCGCAAGAAAACGCTGATCATCACGCTGATGCTGATGGGGTGCTGCACGACCGGCATGGGCTTGCTACCCACCTACAACCAGGTCGGTCTGCTGGCACCCGCGCTGCTGATTCTGCTCCGTCTGATGCAGGGTATAGCGATGGGCGGCGAGTGGGGTGGCGCGGTGGTGCTGTCGTCGGAACATGCGCCGAAGGGCAAGGAAATTCTGTATTCCGCTTTTGCGCAACAAGGCTCGCCCGCGGGCAATCTGCTGGCAACGGTGGCCTTCCTGCTGACGTCGATGCTGCCCGATCACCAGTTCATGACGTGGGGCTGGCGCATTCCGTTCCTGTTCTCGGCGCTGCTGGTGGTGGTCGGCATGTTCATCCGGATGAGCGTCGAAGAGTCGCCGGCCATGCAGGAATTGAAGGACAAGAACAAGGTCGCGAAGCTGCCGATCGGCGAGGTCCTGCGCAACCATAAGGGCCTGGTGGCAATGGGCGTGGGCGCATGTGTGATCGGCCTCTCGGCGACTTACTTCAAGACGACGTTTGCGCTTTCGTGGGCCGTCACGAGCATCGGCTTCGATCGTACGCAGTTTCTTACGGTGATTACCGGTGCGATCGTCGTGCAGCTCATTGTGCAACCGTTCGGCGCGGTGCTCGCCACTAAAATGGATTTGAAAAAAGCGGTCATTTACATGCTGGTGCCGGAAATCATCGCGCTGCCGGTGATGTTCTCACTGATCGCCACCGGTTCGACGAAACTTGCGATGCTGGGTATGGCGCTCGCCTCGATTCCGCACTCGCTGTACTACGCGGCGATGGCCGGCATTCTGGCAAAGTCGTTTCCGGTTCAGGTGCGCTACACGGGTATTTCGCTTTCCTATCAGATTTGCGGCATGGTCTTCGCCGGGACCACGCCGATTCTCGGGCAGTACCTGCTGGGCGCAACCGGATCGATTCTCTCGGTCGTTGCATTGGGGATCTTGCATGTGCTGATTACGCTGTTCTGTGCGCTGGGCTTGATCACGCGTATGCATCAGGAGGGCGCACGCGACGCAGCGCGTTCGGCTGCGCTGGCGCAAGGTTGATCGCAATTCGGCCGAGCGGGCGTTGCCATTCGCGTGATGAAGCAGTCTGCCGTCGCCGATAAGGCACGGCGGACTTTGACCTGGCCGCTTCGCTCAGGAAGCGCGTTGAAGCAACGTCGTTGTCGTCGTCGTTGTCGACGCGGCGTGGCTCCCGGACTCCTGCTCGAATCCGTAGAACGACGCAGGCGTTGTGCATAGAATCGTCTCTATCGTCGCTGCATCCAGGCCGAGTTCCAATAGCGTCGATAGTGACTGGCCGTAGTTCATCACCTGTTCGTATTGAGTATGGGGCCAGTCGCTGCCCCACATCAGCCGCTCAGCGCCGAAGTGTTCGAGAAGCAGGTTCGTCGCCTCATGCACAAAGGCGGAACCCGGCGCCGCACATCGGTAGGCGCCTGAGACCTTGACCCAGACGCGGCCGGTTTTGCCATACCCAAGCAAAGCCCCGAAGCCGGGATCGTGAATTCCTTTCCCCGGGTCGGGGCGTCCAAAATGATCGACGACCACGGGCACGCCAGTCTCCAGCAACCTGTCGAGCATGGGTGCCAGGTCCTGCGCATTGCGGTGTAGTTCGATGTGCCAACCGAGTTTCGACACCCGTTCGAGCAACGGTGCCCACGACTTTGCGCACAGATCCGGTAATGCCTGCCCGATCAGATTGAGCCGTATGCCGGTTACGCCTCGAGCGTGCAGCGCGGTCAACTCTCCTTCGGAAACGTCGGGCGCAACCACCGCCACGCCCCTCAAGCGGAGCCTGTCTTGGGACAGTGCTTGCAGCAGGTAGCGATTGTCCGTCCCGAGAAAGCTCGGCTGTACCAGAACCGCGCGCCCGATGTCGTGCGCGTTCAACAACTGCAAATAGGTGTCGAGCGCCGCGTCGTAATCAGGCGCGTAACGCCGGCTATCCGTGAGCGGCAAGTCTCGCTGGAAGACATGCGCGTGGGTGTCCACACGGCAGGACTGGGATTGAGCGAGGAGTGCAGGGGGACTCATGGTCAGCTCCGCGGCTGGTCCAAGGTCAATCGCGCGTGGTCGACGGCATCGGACGCCGATTCGGATACCACGCCACGCAGGCGTTTGCCGCGCGTCTCGGGAAGCAGCAATACAGCGATCATCGCGAGGCCGTATGCAATCGCCGCGTCGATTCCGATTGCCATGCCGAGAGACATCGAATGACTCATGTAGCCAACGAGCACAGGAAATCCCGCTGAGGCGATCCGTCCGAAGTTGTAGCAGAATCCGACGCCCGTGCCGCGCATGTCGGCCGGATATAGTTCGTTGAAAAGCGGGCCGAGGCTTGCGGGAATGCCCGCGGAGAACAAGCCGAGTGGGAAGCCCAGCAGGAGCATTTGCGTGTTGGTCAACGGCAGCATCACGTAGGCGAGAACCGTCACGATGCAGCAGAACGCGAAGAGGGCGATGTTGCGCCGGCGGCCAATGCGGTCGAGCAGATAGGCGCTCGCCATGCAACCGCACCAGAAAGCCACGATGACAACCGCCAGATAGCCACCGGTGTTCAGAACCGACAGGTGCCGTTCTTTGGCAAGGAAGGTGGGCAGCCAGGTCATGATCGCGTAGTACCCGCCGTGCGCGCCAGTGCCCAGCACCGCGCCGATCACCGTGGTCTTGAGCACACGCGGCTGGAAGACCTGGGTTATCTGCCCGAGCACCGAGATCACTGGCGCGGCGCTTTCCGGCGCAACGCGCACCGGCTCTTTCAGGTTGCGCCGTACGAATAGAACCAGACCGGCTGGCACCAGGCCAGCGGCAAACATCACACGCCATGCGGTGTCCGAGGGTAACCAGGAGAATGCTACGGCATACACCAGCACGGCCGCGCCCCACCCAACCGCCCAGGCGCTTTGCACGGCACCCATCGCCTTGCCGCGATGTTCGGTACGAATGGTTTCCGCCATCAACACCGCACCGGCTGCCCACTCGCCGCCGAATCCGAATCCTTGCAGTGCCTTGAGCACCAGGAGCTGCGGGAAGTTTTGCGCGAAGGCGCAGAGGAACGTGAAGCCGGCAAACCAGAGGATCGTCATTTGCAACGTCCGGACTCGCCCGATGCGGTCCGACAACGCCCCTGCGATCCAGCCGCCGAGCGCCGAAGAGATCAACGTCACGCTGCTGATCGCGCCGGCCTGCGTATGGTCGATGCCATACGCGGCAATGATCGCGGGAATGGCGAGGGTGAACATCTGCACGTCGAGCGCGTCGAGTCCCCAACCTGCAAAGCAGCCCCAAAAGGTGTTGCGCTCCAGGGACGTGCCCTGCTTGTACCACGTGAACATAGCCGTCTCCGTTATGCCATTCATGTAGTCATATATATGACTACATGAATGGTGAGCGCAATGCCGTCGAAAGTCATTGAGTATTAACCCTTGCTCACGTCGCCGTCGCGGGATGTTGTACAGTAGTTACTCCTCTGAACAACTATATGAATGCTATGGAAGCCGCTTCTTTTGTGACCAGGCCGGATGGCCGGTTGCCCCGTTATCAGCAATTGCGTGACGACCTGGTCGGCCGCATTGCTGCAGGCGAATGGGCGCTGGAGGAAGCCATCGCCACAGAGGCGGAGTTGGGGCAGTTCTATAACGTTTCCACCGGAACGGTTCGCAAGGCGATTGATCTGCTGGTTGCCGACGGTGTGCTCACACGCAGCCAGGGTAAAGGTACCTTCATCCGCCGGCCCCGTTTCGATTCGTCGCTGTTTCGCTTCTTTCGCTTCAAGTCGCGCGACGGCAAACCGGTGCGGCCGACCGCGCGCGTGCTCAAGCGCGAAATCGTGAAACCTGGCGAAGAAATTCGCGCGACCTTGGGCATGAAAGCCGCCGAGAAAGCGATCCACTTGTCGCGTGTGCGCCTGATCGAGGGCCAAGCGGTTCTGTCGGAAGAAATCTGGTTGCCGCGTGCGCGTTTCGAGCCCTTGGCTACCTTGCCGCTCGGCGATTTCGAGGACTTGCTGTATCCGTTATACGAGCGTCTTTGCCGGCAGATCGTGGCCTCCGCCACGGAAATTTTAAATGTAGAACAAGCTACAGCCGACGACGCCTCGCTTCTCGATGTCGCGGCCGGCAGCCCTGTGATTCAGGTCCAGCGTGTCGCGTCGGACTTCGCCGGCACGCCGTTCGAATGGCGCAGCACGCGCGGCGCCGCTGCGACGTTTCAGTACCAGGTGGAAATCCGCTAGCGCCAGAAACCCGCCGGAATACCGCAAGCCGCCGCATGCCTATTCGGGTATCACCTCATGGTGTCCGATGCTAGTTCATATAAACATATATATGACTACATCAATCTGGCCGTTCCCTCAATTTCCCTCGACGTAGCGGCCAGGATGCCGCCGGGCGAGCGTCGATGGCGGCCGGCGAGCAAACCGGAGCGGACATGTCTACGCAGGCAGGATTTGAGCAGCAGGTTATGAGGAAGATGGCGTGGCGGCTGATGCCGCTTCTGATCGTCATGTTTCTGATTTCGTTTATCGACCGCCAGAACGTCGGTTTCGCCAAACTGGAGATGGTGCATGCCCTCGGCATGACGGAAGCGTCATACGGGCTGGGGGCTTCGCTTTTCTTCATCGGCTATCTCATCTTCGAGGTGCCCAGCACGCTGGCGCTGCATCGTTTCGGCGCGCGGACCTGGCTTGCCCGCATCATGATGACCTGGGGCGTGGTCACGGTGCTGATGGCATTCGCGCGTTCGCTGCCCGTCTTCTATTCATTCCGTTTCGCACTGGGCGTTGCCGAAGCCGGTTTTTATCCCGGCGTCATCTATTACCTCACGCAGTGGTTCCCGCAAAGCTATCGCACCAAAGTGCTGGGGTTCTTCACGCTGGGCAGTTCGCTTGCCAACATGCTGGGCTCGCTGGTGGGTGGGCTTCTGCTGACATTGGGCGGCACGTGGGGCTTCGCGGGTTGGCAGTGGGTGTTTATCGCCACCGGTATTCCCGCCATTCTGATTGCGTTCGTCGCGCTCAAGTTTCTGCCGAATTCGGTGCAGGACGCGCCGTTCCTTTCTCAGCAGGAGAAGGATGTCGTCGTCGCCGCGCTCAAGCGGGAAGCGTCGGATGACGCCAGGTCGACCCGGCCTTGGGGGGCGTTGCTCGATCCGAAGGTTCTGATGTTCGCGCTGACGTACATGCTGATGTCGACATCGTTGTACGGCGTGACCTACTGGATGCCGACGCTGCTGAAAAGCGATGGCGTGTCGTCGTCGCTGAATGGTGTGTTGAACATGATTCCGTGGGCGCTCGCGACACTGCTTCTGCTGTGGCTGCCCGGCAAGCTCAAACGTGAGCGCGTCGTGCTGAAGGCGATGAGCGTGGTGGCCGGTGTCGGCGTGGTTTGCTTCGCGTCGAGCCTCGTTTTGCCGACCGCGTCGATGCGCTTTGCCGCGTTGTGTCTGGGCGGAGCGTGTATTCCGTTGCTCTATCCGTGTTTCTGGTCTTTGCCGCCACGATTCTTCTCCGGCGCAAGAGCCGCGGCGAGCGTGGCGGCGATCAACGCGATCGGCAATCTGGGCGGCTTTGCCGGGCAGAACCTGATGCCTTATGTCGGCAAGGTGGCGCACAGTCAGATCGCGCCGATGCTGGTGCCGACGGCCTGCCTGTTCGCGTTGGGGATCGGCACAGCGCTCGCCGCCCTGATTGGCGCGCGCCGCAGGATGATGCTCGAGGCGGCGACGGTTCGCGCGACGTAGGCCGCGCCTGCGCCGCGCTGAAGCGTTTATCCGGCCGTACGGATGTAACTTGCCTTACGGCCGGAACAGATCGAAGCCGGCGAGCGCGACAACCCCGCTTATCACGATCAGCGATACCGAATGCTGCCCGAAGTAAAGAAGGGCCGCGGCCGACCAGCTCGTCACCGCGAATGCTGCAATGCGTTTCATGCTTTAAAACCCCAATGCGATAGCCAGCAAGCCGCTGGCCACTCCGCAAACCACCACTGCCAGCGCCACTACCGTCAGCACGCGCCTCGGGAACGAGCGGCCGAGCATCGCCATCGACGGCACGCTGATCAGCGGCAGCGTCATCAGCAACGCGCCGGCCGGCCCTGCGGCCATGCCGAAGGAGAGCATGGCCTGGATGATCGGCACTTCGCCCGCGGTCGGAATCACGAACAACGTTCCGGCAATCGACAAAGCGACAATCCACAGCAGGCTGTTATCGATGCTGGGCCCGATGTGCGGGAACAGCCATGTCCGTGCCGCGCCGAGAATCAGCACCAGCACGATGTATTCGGGAATCAGCCGCAGCGTCATGGTGCCGAGTATCTTCACCCAGCGCGTGAACGCGGTGCCCGGGTCGTTGGTGGTGACGAGTTGCGCCATGGCTTCGCGCGATGCTTCGGCTTCTTTCGGCGTGACCATCCGGTTCACCAGATAGCCGAGGCCGAACACCATGACGAGGCCCAAGGCGAGCCGCAAGCCCATCCATTGCCAGCCCAGCACGAAGCCCATGAAGACAAGCGTGGCTGGATTGAGGGCGGTGTTACCCAGCCAGAACGCGATCGCCGCGCCCGGTGCTGCCTGACGGGCGCGCAAGCCGGCCACGACGGGCGCCGCGCAGCACGTGCACATCATGCCCGGCAGCGACATCAGGCCACCCTTCACCACGCTGCTGAAGTCGGTCCGGCCGAGCGCACGCGCGACCCACTGCGGCGGGATCAACGCCTGCACCGCCGAGCCCAGCAGCAGGCCGAGCACCATGGCTTGCCAGATCGCCTTGCCGTAGGCCAGCGCGTAGTCGATGGCCGCTTGCCATGGCGCTGGCGGAGCGCTCGACGAGGTGCCCATCAGGATCGATTTGCCGATGGAATGCTGGCTCGCGGCGACGAAGGCGCGGTTGTAGTACGGAAACCACTTCACATAGAAGAGGCCGACGACCGCGATCAGCAGAAACACGATCCAGCCAAGGGCGACGCGGGGCTGTCGAAGGGTTGATTGCATGATGGTCGGTCTTAACGTTAGTTTTTAATCAGATGACAGTGAGCGCGCTGCTATCGAATTGCGCAAGCAGTGCTTTGGCCTGCTCAACGACATCGGCGTCGTTGGGCCGAAAATGGATTGGCAGCGCACGCGGCAGGTGGACGAAATGTTGAAGGCTGCTGCGCGCGTACGCCGGATCGTAGTGCCGTTCGATCAACTCGCGCGCGAGCGTCGCCCGGCTATTTTCATCCACGAGTCGTTGCCAGCCCGTGACACGTTCGCGGCTATGCAAACCGATCATCTTCTGCAATTGCGCTTTCAACGATTCGGGATCGTCAAACAGATGCGCGTAGTCGTGCAGCAGGAACGCCGCGCGGTCTTCGCGGCTCGACAACACGTCGACGCAAGCGCCCTGGTGGAACGTTTCGAGGAGGGCGAGCGGCAGCGCAATCGAACCGATTCGCCTGCTCTCCGCTTCGACGAAAACTGGCCGTTTGGGATTGAACCCGTGCAGGGCGCACACCAGCAGCGTGTCGAAGCGCTTTTGCGACGGCTGGGCGACATCCGCCCACGCGCCCAGCAGCGAGCCGCGATGCGCCGCCAGTGCTTCGAGGTCCAGCGTTTGCGCGCCCGCCTGATGCAGCGCCTGGAGCAGGCGCGTCTTACCGCTGCCCGTCGGGCCGACGAGCGCGATGTAGTTAAACGTCTTCGGCAACGTGTCGAGGGTTTCCAGCGTTACGCGCCGGTAGCTTTTATAGCCGCCGTCCAGTTGACGCGCCGGCCAGCCGATCATATTGAAGAGCGTCGTGACCGAACCCGAGCGTTTTCCGCCGCGCCAGCAGTAGATCAGCGGCCGCCAGTTGCGCGGCCGGTCGGCAAACGTTGTTTCCAGGTGGTGCGCGATATTGCGCGCAACCAGCGCCGCACCGATCCGCGTGCCTTCGAACGGCGAGACCTGCTTGTAGGTCGTACCGACCAGAACACGCTCTTCGTTGCTCAGCACAGGCGCATTGAGCGCGCCGGGAATGTGATCTTCGGCGAATTCGAGAGGCGTGCGCACGTCGATGATTTCATCGAAATCACCGGCTTGATCCAGGCTGACGAGTAGGTTTTTCAAGGGGTTACGGACGAAACAGACCGGCGGGAGAAGCGAAATTATCGCATGCGTCGTGAATGCGGGTTGGCGGGCTGCTCAGTTCCGCTTCCGCGACCTATGCCCTACCTTGCCCATCGGCCCATCGTCAACTAACCGGCTCGCTTCTCAGATCACTTCTCAGGTCACTTCGACCCGGCCTTCTCCACTGACCATTTCGCCGATCACCCTTGCGTCGTCGAAACCGTCGGCACGAAACAGGGCGAGCACCTCGTCGACTGTTTCCGGCGCGCACGAAACCAGCAGGCCACCCGAGGTCTGCGGATCGGTGAGCAGGGTGCGGGCCGTCGACGGAAGTGAGGATGGCAAAACAATGTCCTTGCCGTAAGCGTCCCAGTTGCGCCCCGAAGCGCCGGTAAAAATGCCGGCTTCCGCGAAGCTGACCACGTCCGGCAGCCAGGGCAAATCCGCATAGCGCACGCGGGCGGTCAGATTTGAACCACGGGCCAATTCCAGCGTATGGCCCAACAAGCCAAAACCGGTGATGTCGGTGAGTGCATGCACGCCGTCCAGCGCGGACAGTGCCGCGCCCGGCCGGTTGAGTTTCGTCGTGGCCGCGATCATCGCGGCGTAGCCGTTTGAATCGAGCCGATCTTTTTTTAGCGCCGCCGACAGCACGCCCACGCCCAGCGGCTTGCCGAGGATCAGCACGTCGCCCGGCCGCGCGCCGGCATTGCGTTTGATACGCCGCGGATCGACCACGCCAATCGCGACCAGGCCATAAATCGGCTCCACCGAATCGATTGAATGGCCACCGGCGAGGGGAATGCCGGCTTCCGCACAGACGGACTCGCCGCCCTTGAGCACCGCCGCGATCACGTCGTGCGGCAGCACATTGATCGGCATGCCAACGATCGCCAGCGCCATGATCGGCGTGCCGCCCATCGCGTAGACGTCGGACAGCGCATTGGTCGCGGCTATGCGGCCGAAGTCGAACGGATCGTCCACGATCGGCATGAAGAAGTCGGTGGTGGCGACGATCGCCTGCTCGTCGTTGAGTCTGTAGACGGCGGCGTCGTCGGCGGTATCGTTGCCGACCAGCAGGTCGGGAAAGAACGGCAGCGGCACGCTGCGCTTGAGCAGATCGGCGAGCAGGCCGGGGGCGATCTTGCAGCCACAGCCTCCACCGTGGGACAGGCTGGTCAGGCGGGGCGAAGGGTTTGCCGTGGGAACGGTGTCGGTCATATGCGGTGCGGATTTTGGGCTTCGAATGAAAGCATTATGGCGGTTGTCGGCGCGCGGCGCATGTCAGCGAACACGACAGAATGGTGCCCAGCTCCGTTGAGACCGGCTGTCTTGCTTCATATTTAACGACGCTAATTTGTGGAATTGCGTCATGATCTTCCTCAGGCGATTCCCAGCGCTTGCAATATCGGTAGATGTATTTCAGCAAAGCGATTCGCTTTCACAATCAGATCGTCGCGGGTGTTTAGTGGGCTAACCGAAACACCTTCCGTGACGTGAGCCGGCGTGGGGCTCGTGTGCAAGGCAGCTTCGGCGAATTCGGCCCACCGTGTCGGTTCCGTTAAATGACGTTGCCTTGCCAACAGGAAGAGCTGCGGCACACGGGGAATCAACACGCCTGATCCGGACACTGGACTGACCAGAAATTGTATGTCCCCATGCTGGAGCGCCTGCTCGCAAATAGCGGCGTTCAGCCTGTCCGATGACGGACGGGCGAGCGCGATATGCGCCTCGTCCTGTACGTTCAGCAACACGCCGGCGCCCACTAGCAATGTTACGGCCTTGACGATGAGGGGGAACGTAATCCCACGTGCGCGGACGCTGTTTTCGATATCGGCGAGGCGTGCGGGGTGATGGCCGGCAAGCGCGTCGAGGATCGGACCATATGAGCTTTCCGGTAGCGTCGCTTCTCCCAGCGCTCCGCGTACCTTCAGCAGGACCGAAGCTCTCGGCAGCGCCAGCATGACACGATGCGCGCGCAGCGCCGTCTGCTGCGCCGCTTCATCGAGCGTCCGGCTTCCTTTGACCCAGTAGTCTCGCCGCATCGACCGGTTGATGCAAAAGTCCCGTACGGTCTCACGTAAAGCGGTATCTGGAATGCCTGCCAGCAGGGCGCGTTGAGCTGGGTTGAGATTGATCTCGTCGACATGATCGCGATAGTCTGCAGAGCAGCCATAAGTCAAACCGCTCGCGGTAAGCAATGATGCGACCTGCGAGAAAGTCATGGGCTGCCAGTCGCGATTGAAATATTCATGTGCGAGGTAGTGCGTGTTCTCCTTGCACAATGCGTCTACACGTTCAGCCAGCAGCGGGTTGACCACTGCGTAGCCGGGTTGCGTCGCAACCACGGTCTTTACGAAGTCCAACGCCGCTGCGATGTGCGTCTGGACCTGCGTTTCGGCGGGCACGCCGCCGTGTGCATTCAACCGCGCGCTCGCCTGGAAATGACAGTTCATCAATTCGCGCACCGGCAACATCGTGGCCCACCCGGGCTGGGTGTTATAGCTCATGTACACGACGCCGCCGTCATTGAGTTTGCGTCGTATGAAATCGGCAATGAGCGCACGGTTGTCGTCGGAAATCCAACTCCAGATGCCGTGCATGCCGATGAAATCAAATTTCGGCAAATCGTCTCGCGTACAGAATTCCGAGAAGCTTTCAGCGAACAAACTCGCCCGCGATCCTGCGAGCTGTGTCAGTTGCCGTGCAAAGCTTGCATGAGACGGGTTGAAGTCAGTACCGAACCATTCTGTAGTCGACCCGGCTGCGTGGATGTTCACGCTGACGCCGTGGCCGAATCCCAGCTCGCAGGCGGTACGCAGGACCGGGAGGGCGATTCCCGACTGTAGCAACGGAAGTCCAAGGCGCAGTGGATCCAGTTCGTCGCAATAGCCGTACGTGTACGCAATACCATCAATGCTGCCGGCTTCCCACTCACTCACGTTCTGGCTCTCGTTTTCTTGAAGGATCGCCGTGCTGGAACGACGGCTTCCCAACCCACTTGCAGCAGAGGCCGGGGCGATAGGGTCAACGTCGCCGCGTGCGGATCGCCTTGCCGTCGGATCGGCGTGATGCGAAGCCTCTCATAGCGCGGACCCCTTTGTCTATCCACCGTCCGACGACAGACATTCCCAAGCGTTTCCCGGCTCCGACGGCAAGTCCTTCAGGTTCTCATAAGGTAACGTCCCTTACATTCATGCGCCGACGGCGATGCCGCTCAACTGCTGGTCGGCTGATCCGGGATCACGTTCGAGTCTTTGGTCATTCGACACACCTCGTCATCCAATCGACATTCGTCCTTCGACATGAATAATTCCGACTCCCAGCCGCAATCCGATGTGTGGTCCGATTGGCTGTTACATATTCGGCACGGAGATGATCCAGGGCACGAACGAGCTCTTCATGTCGAACTCAAACATCATGTTGATCGCGTTCTGGACGGCGCGAGGCTTGCACCTGGCATGACACTCGCCGACATCGGTACCGGCGATGGGCTGATCGGTTTAAGCGCGATCGAGCGCATAGGCCCATCGCTGCGCGTGCTTTTGACGGATATTTCGGCGCCTCTGCTTCGTCACACTGAAGCACTCGCGGTTCAGCGGAACATCCAGGATCAGTGCGTCTTCATTCAATGCTCCGCCGAATCACTCGATGGCATTGAGGAGGGCGCTGTCGATGCGGTCGCGACTCGGGCAGTTCTTGCCTATGTCCCTGACAAGATGGCCGCCTTGCGGGAATTTCATCGGATTCTCAGACCCGGTGGCCGCCTATCGATCGCCGAACCGATTATGCGCGACGATGCAATCGAGGCAAGCTCGCTGCGGAAAATCGTTGAAGGTCTGCCGGAGAAAGCCGGGGACAACTTCTTCCATCTGCTGCATCGCTGGAAATCCGCTCAGTTTCCCGATACCGACGAAAAAATTTCTGCGAGTCCGATTGCCAACTTTGGCGAACGCGATCTGGTTCGCTTCGCTTTAGATGCGGGGTTCGCGGATATTCATATGGAGTTCCACATTGATGTCCGTCCCGCCACGGTCACCTCCTGGGACGTGCTGCTTGGCAGCTCGCCGCACCCTTGGGCTCCGCGGCTCGGCGACATTCTCGCGACGCAGTTCACCGTGGACGAACGACTATTCTTCGAACAGATCCTTCGCCCGCAAGTTGAAGGTCGCCGATTGGTCATGGCCGAGCGCACCGCTTACCTTACCGCACTAAAGCCTCTTCGCTGACGATCGCCTTATCGCCTCAGAGCCCTTTGAACGCATCGCTTACCGCGTCGATTGCCGCGTCATCAATGTGCCGATGAACGACGAGACGCACGGCGTACGGGCCGCTCGCACGGATCGCGATGCTCTGATCTGCGAGCCGCCGCACATAGTCTTCCGCTTGCCCGTTCGGTACCCCAAGACGAAGAATATTGGTTTGCGGCGGATGCCGGTCAGCCTCCACTACCGCGCTATTCTGCAGGCGCTCCCAAAGCAGCAGCGTGCGCCGATGATCTTCCGCGAGCCTCGCGGGCATGGTACGTAGTGCGACCAAACCAGCGGCGGCCATAATCCCCGCTTGTCTCAATCCGCCACCAAGGGTTCGTCGAAAGGTTCGCGCGCGCCCGATGAATTCACGAGAGCCGAGCAATACTGAACCCATCGGAGCACTGAGTCCTTTTGACAGGCAAAACGTGACGCTATCGCCATGCTGCGCAATGTTGCGTACATCGGTCCCCAGAGCAACGGCCGCGTTGAATAGACGTGCTCCGTCAAGATGGACCGCGGCGCCTCGCTCATGCGCCATGCCGGCGATCTGCGCCAGATAGTCGAGCCCCTGGACGCATCCCCCGGCGGCATTGTGGCTTGTCTCAATCGCCACCATCGCAGTCGGCTCTCCGTAGCGCGAGTACTCGCCACGGACGGTATCGCGCAGTATGTCCAGATCCATTTCCCCTCGATGTGAGGGAATCGTGCGGCAGAACAGGCCTGCGAGGCGCGAGACACCGCCGCCTTCGGAGTTGGCCATATGCGCTTGCTGATCGAGCACGGCCTCGCCGCCACGATGTGCGTGGACGAGCGTGGCAATGGCATTGCCCATCGTGCCGCTGCAGACGAAGAGTGCATCCTCCTTACCCAGCAAGCTGGCTGCTTCCTGTTCCAGCGCGTGGACAGTCGGGTCGCCTTCCAGCGTATCGTCGCCGAGCGACGCGTTGCGCATGGCGTCCCACATCGCTTCAGTGGGGCGCGTCACCGTATCGCTGCGCAGATCGATCATGCCAGTCCCCTGGGCGTGGCGGTTCCGCTCTCCGGCGCGCCTGGCTCGGGCGTACGCTCGGTGGCGGGTTGTTCATACGCGACGTGGGCCAGTTTCATCACTAACTTGACGGCCACGGTGTTGCTATAAACGTTGATCGCGGTGCGACCCATGTCGAGAAACGCATCGACGCCGGCGATGATCGCCAGGGCTTCGACCGGAACTCCGATCGTGCTCAGCACCATCGCGACCGCCACGAGGCCGCCGGACGGCACATTTGCACTGCCCTTGCTCGCGAGCGTGGTGACGATCACGATGGACAGCAGCGTGTGCCAGTCGAGTGGAATCCGGTACGCATCCGCCAGAAAGCCGACTGCGAGCGCAAAGTACATGATCGAGCCGTCGCGATTGAACGCGTAGCCGAGCGGCAGCACCACCGACGCCACGGCTTTCGGCACGCCCATTTTGACGAGCTTTTCCATATGCAACGGCAGGCTCGCTTCCGACGAGCGGGTCGCAAACGCAAGCAGTACGGGCTCGCTGATCTGGCGGCTCACTTGCAGCGGACTTTCGCCGATCAGCTTCAGGACGACAGCGAAAAGCACCAGAAGCACCGCAAGGCCGAGGTACATCACACCCACTAGCTTGACGAGCGAAAGCAGCGTCGCCAGCCCCTGGGTGGCGAACAGCCACGAGATGATCGCGAAGATAGCGATCGGCGAGAGTGAAATGATCCAGTGAGTCACCTTGAAGACGGCGCCCATCAGCGCGTCGAGTACGTCGATCAGTGGCTTTGCGCGGCTGCCCAGCGAGGCGAGCGCGAGTCCGAGCAGCACCGCGAAGAACAGCACCGGCAGAAGATTGCTGCCGGACATCGCGACCACGATGTTGCTCGGAATCATGTCGAGAAAGAACTTCGTCCAGTCCACGCTGGCTGCGATCACCTTGCCGGGTTTAGCCGCTGCAGCCAGGTTGGCGCCGAGGCCAGGATGAAACAGCGCGTTGAGCGCCAGACCGATGAAGATCGAGAGCACCGTCGCCACAAAGAAGTAGCCCAGGCTGATCGCCGATACCCGCCCGAGCGAGCGGGCCTGATTGCCCATCTGATAGATGCCGAGCGTAATCGCCGTGAAGACGAGCGGCACGACGATCATCTTGATCGCCTGCACGAACGCCGTTCCGATCGGCTCGAGCATCGCCGCGAAATGCGGAAACAGAAACCCGACAGCGCACCCCAGCACAAGCCCGAGGAGCATCTGGACAGGCAAAGGGATTTTTCGACGACCGTGCTGCGATTGCATGGTGATTCTCCCGGAACAGCGTGACGGCAGGTGTTAAGTGAGTGCGAGAGGGGTTACGCCCGCTCTTCGCCCAGGTGCGCAAGGAACTTCAGGCGAATCTGCATGGCCCGCTCGAGGTGCCCATAGACGAGGCGGCGCGCCTGCTCACCATCGCCGGCCTGGATGGCCGAGCAGATCTCAAGGTGTTCGAGCACCGCCTCTTTTGTCCGTTCGACGCTATAGCGTTCGACGCGCCGCAAAGCGAGCCCGCTTTGAGCACGCAAGTTCTGGTAGGTTTGCCGCAAACGTTGATTGTCGGCACATTCGAACATGGCATCGTGGAACATCCATCCGACGTTTTGCGCTTCATCGACGTCGAGGGTCTCTCCTGCCGCCACTCCCGCTGCAAGCGCCTGCAATCGGACGGCCGCGTCATCAAGCGAAGCGCATGAGCCATGACGGGCTGCGAGGAACGCTGCCATGCCCTCCAGCGCAATCCGCATTTCATGAATTTCGCGCAGGTCGCTGACCGACATCTCCCGCACGAACGTACCGCGCATCGGCACGATTTCAAGCAGGCCGTCGCGCGCGAGCCATTTAACCGCCTCACGAATCGGCGTGCGGCCGACCTGAAGCCGTTCGGCGAGGCTGCGTTCGGAAAGCGCTTCGCCGGGGCGGAGCGAGCCATCGACGATCAACGCGCGCAGGCGGTCATACGGCTCGTCGGATTCACTGGTTTGTGTCTGGTTCATGACTGGTATACCAGCATGACAAAAACCGTCCTGCAAGGGTTTTTTGATCTTTTTCAGTTTTTGTGACGGAACCGTTCCCTCAGGCGTTGTCCTCTGCGGGACTCCCGAGATCGGTCAAACCTGAGACCAGGCAGTCGAATACCATTCGGACTCGCGCGGGCACGGGTCCCTTCTGCGGGCGGTAGACGTATATTTCCCAAGGAGGTGGGGAAATATCGGGCAGTATCTGAACAAGTCGGGCGGCACGCAAATGCGG
Source organism: Paraburkholderia fungorum (assembly GCF_046026025.1). Lineage (GTDB taxonomy): Bacteria > Pseudomonadota > Gammaproteobacteria > Burkholderiales > Burkholderiaceae > Paraburkholderia > Paraburkholderia fungorum_E. The sequence continues at coordinate 33,433 of NZ_JAQQFL010000015.1, forward strand.
AATCGCAAGATATCCCGCCAATTGCCCAAATCCCATACCTGCGAGAATCGCGTCGCACTCGGCACGAATATCATTCGTTGCGAACGTGGGCCGGGGTGGCACCCAATGCTGACCTTCCGCGAGAAACCATGGCCACGGTTTTCCGGTTCCCGTATCGAGCGAGACCGTTGTCGGGCACTGTGCCAATTCGCTTAGCGACCGTGGCTCACCATGTGTTTCCAGAAGTGCGGGCGACCCGACGATATAGAACGGCACCTGACAAATCGGACGGGCGACAAAGCGGCTGTCACGCATGAAACCGTGGCGAACGCCAACGTCAATCCTTTCGTCGATGACGTCGGCCGGTTCGTCAGACAGACGCAGCTCCAGTTGAAGACCCGGGTGCCGAATTTGCAACGGCCTGAGCAGAGGGAGCAGGTACTGCTGTCCGAGAGATTGAGGTGCGGCGATGCGGACCAGTCCCGACAATTCGTTGTCTGCGGCCCGATCCTGTTTGCGAAATATCTCGTCTATACCCTGCAGCCGGGTTCGAGCCCGGACGGCGAGTTGCTCTCCGAATTCGGTGACCCGGCTACCGCGCGTACTCCGATGAAAAAGGAGTTCACCGAGTTGGCTTTCAAGCTCCTTGACCGCACGCGTGACCGCCTGCGGCGAAACACCAATACGCGCAGCAGCCTCTTTGAAATTCCGGGCTTCCGCCGCCGCACAGAAGATGTAAAGAATATCTAAACGATTAAGCATTACTCCTCTCGCGCAAGCTCACCATCAGACATATTCCAGATTCTGGAATTCTGAAGTCTACACGTTTTCATTTAATAAAAATCTGAACCCCGTAATACTGCGTTCGAACGGGGGACCTCCGTCACCACCGAGAAAGTAAGCCAACGCAAAGGCGCGAATAGTGCGCGGATGGTCGCGTACGCCACTACCCATTCCAGACAGAGAACCTCACATGAAGAGAAGAGCATTCGTCTCCATTCTGGCCCGGCTAGGCCTTTTCTCACCACTGACTTTGCTTCCTGACGCCGCCAGCGCCGACATCGATAGTGACCCGGCGCTGCGGGCCAGGCTAGACCTGGTAATAGACCGGGCGATAGCCCAACAACAGATCGTCGGCGCCGTGGTGTTCGTAGCGCGCAATGGCAAACCGGCATACCAACGTGCAGCGGGCCTCGCCAACCGCGAGGCCGGTATTCCTGTGCGAGAGGACACGCAGTTCCGGCTCGCATCGATGACCAAGCTCATCGTGTCCGTCACCGCGCTGGCGCTCGTGGACGCCGGCAAGTTGTCGCTGGACGATCCGGTTACTCGCTACCTGCCCTATTTCAGGCCGGAATTGGCGGACGGCACGTCGCCCGTGATAACCGTGCGTGAATTGATGACGCACACGTCGGGGCTGAATTATGGTTTTCTTGAGCCGGCTAATGGCGCTTACCATCAATTGCACATATCGGACGGGCTCGACAATCCAGGCATATCGCTCGACGCGAACCTGCGCCGACTCGCTAAAGCGCCTTTGTTGTCTGCACCCGGCACTCAATGGCAGTACTCGCTTTCCATTGATGTACTGGGTGCGATCATAGAAAAGGCAGGCGGTGTGGCGCTGCCCGAGATTGTCAGTCGCACGGTCACCGGTCCTTTAGGAATGCACGACACCGCATTTGTAGTCGCCGACGCCTCCCGCGTCGCTGCCCCGTACGCTGACGGCAATCCACCGGTTCGGATGACGAGGCGCTACGCCTTGCCGTTCGGCGGCAGCGCGATCGTGTACGCGCCCGAACGGGCATTCGACAAGCACGCCTTCCCATCCGGCGGCGCGGGCATGACCGGCACCGCAAGCGATTACCTGATCCTGCTTGAAGCATTGCGCAACGGTGGCGCCCCGGTGTTGCAGAAGGAGACTGCGCGCGCACTGACAAGCAATGCGATTGGCGACCTTGCGGTGCCGCTGGCAGGTCCTGGCGTTGGCTGGGGCCTGGGCGTCGCGGTATTGAAAGACCCTGGTGCCGCGCACTCACCGTCCGCGGCTGGCACCTGGCAATGGGGAGGCGTGTACGGCACTCACTTCTGGGTGGACCCGTCGGCGAAGCTCTCGGTGGTCGTGCTGACAAACACGGCCGTGGCGGGAACCGTGGGAGACTTCCCGGATGCCGTGCGAAAGGCCGTCTATGGTGCCCAATAGGGCTGGGTTTCTTCTTTCAACATCGCCGCAATGAACCAGAACGACTATTGAGTTGACCACGCGCGCACACTGCGGTGCGGCGCATCTTTCTCGACGGCGCACGGGTCGAAACAGCGTGAATCTACCGGGTAGGGTCAGAATTTGACGGTGGCGTCCTGAGTCGTCAGCACCAGAAGAACTTCGGTCACGTCAGGCAGCGGGGTGACGTACGCGTGAGGCGTGGAACTGTCGAACAGGGCGCTTTCTCCGCAGGAAAGCGTAACCGGCTCCTTGTCCTTCACATGCAATTCAAGGACGCCTTTGAGCACGTAGCAAAACTCCGTTCCTTCATGACCCGCGAGTCCGCCTGCATCGCCGAGGTCGGTGGCATATACGCGCAGAAGCAGGCTAACAATGCCGCTGGCGTTTCTCTGATGCAGGACGGAGTAGCCATACGGTATGTCGGCGAGACGGGTAGTGGCGGTGCTGTCGAGGCGGGAAATGCTGATTGCCGAAGGCGCTCGAGGCGAGGTGGTGAGAATGTCCTGCCATTTGAAACCCAGGCCCTCGACGATCTTGTACAGCATGCCGAAGGTGGGCGACATCTTGTTGGTCTCGATGCGCGACAGCGTTGCCTCCGGGACGCCGGTCAGACGGCTCGCGTCGGTAAGCGAGAGTTCCCGTGATTTTCTGAGCGCTCTCAGGCGCCGACCGAGTTCTTCGGCGGGAATGCGCGCAGCAGATCTCTTCTTCGACGGAGCCGGCAGGGCCGAGAGAATGGATTCAGTGCGGGATTTCTGCGTCATGAATAGTCCTGAGAACGTGTCTTTGGTAGATGGCGGCGCGACGGCTGTGCAACGGAAGCCACCTTGGTGTCAACCTGATTTTTACATATATGTACAGAAAAATATCATTTAAAACATGAGCTTGCAAGAAAAACGGCAAATTTAGTTTGCCGGGCCATCGCAAATTGATTAAAGTGGTTTGCGGGGTTGAGTTGACTCGCGTGCCAGTTGGCAGGTCGCGCTTGATGTACAGCTTCGCCACACCTCGAGCATCGCGAGGCGAAGCCCAATTGTTCGTGCCGGCGTGAGCTCGGCACGGTTGGTGCACGACCCTGTTTTTACATATATGTAAATTTTAGGAGTGGAAATCGTGGATACAAAGGTGACTTCACAAGGGCGATATCAGAAGGAAGGTTGGGTGCAATGGCCAGGTGAGCCGGAACTGAGCTTTCAATTCGCGCGCACGCTAGGTGGTGCGCAGGAAGGGGCCAGCCTGATCAGCGAGTGTTTCTTCGCCGCCTCGTGCATGACTCCCGGCGACACCGAGAGTTGGTACCGCGAATGGCAGGCACTGGCGCAAACCAGTGAGCGGCGCGCAGTTGATGCGTTCGAACGGGCCTGTTTCCGGACCGCCAGCAGCAACTGGCTGCGCGCGGCAAATTATTATCGTTCGTCCGAGTTCTATCTCGGGCACGACGATCTCAGGCGTTTGGATACATTCAACAGCGTCGAGCGTTGCTCGCATCGCTATCTCGCTGGGCTGACGCCAGCAGGCGAGATCATTAGAATTCCGTACGAAAATGGTGCACATCTCGACGCCTATTTCATTCCGTGTGCCGGGAAAGAAGTGCGCTCGCCAGTCGTGATCGCGTTCGGCGGCCTTGACGAGTACAAGGACGAGCTTCTCCATGAAATGCCGAAGCACGCACTGACGCGTGGTATGTCTTTGCTACTGGTGGATCTGCCGGGGCAGGGCGCCACCTTACGCCGGCAGAAGATCGCCAATCGCCCCGATACCGAGGTGCCGGTAGGCGCCTGCGTCGACTACCTGCTGACGCGCGCCGACGTCGATCCCAAGAAGATCGGTTTGTATGGCGCGAGCGTCGGCGGGGTCTACGCCGCGCGTGCGGCTTCGTTTGAAAAGCGCATCGTCGCGGTGGTTTCCGACTCGGTCATGTTCGACATGTCCTCGTTGTTCGCGGGGTGGCTCGATGCGCCCAACAAGCTGATCTGGGGACACCTGAAATGGGTGTTCGGCTGCGCCACGCTGGAAGACGTGGTCGAAAAGGCCAAGGGGTTCAGCCTCGAGGGCGTAATCGACAAAATCACCGTGCCCTATCTGGTGTTGCAGGGCACGGAGGACTGGCTCGGTCTGAGGACGGCGACCGACACCTACGATTATGCAAAGGCGCACGGCGTGAAAGCGGAACTCAAACTATTCGACCCGGACGAGACAGGGGCCGCGCATTGCCAGGTCGACAATCCGACTCTGGGGCAGGAATTCATCTGCGACTGGCTCGCGACGCAATTGGGCATCGATCAGGGCGCCGTGCGATCGCGTGTGCAGGCGTTGGCCTGAAGTGAATTGACGCCGGCACGCTGTGTATTGCGTGCCCGGTGTTGCCGGAAAGTCCGCGGAAGTCAGAGGAAACCGAACAGGAGTCGCATGAGTAATCATCGCTGTTCACTCGCTACGAATTGAGCAAGAATAACGGCTGTTCGCTCACATTCGGCGAGTACATCTTTGCCACTCGTCACGCGACCGGTGGGACTGCCGCACGTTCAGTTCACCGTACCTTGCTGATTCATTATTCTCTGCGGAAATTCCATGAACCAAAGATCTCCCCGTATTGCCGTGATAGGGGCGGGTGTCATCGGCTTGTCGGTGGCGCGTTCGCTCGCTTTGCTTGGTGCGCAAGTGTCGATCTTCGAGCGCTCGCATCTGGGTTCCGGTACAAGCAGCACGACCTTCGCGTGGATTAACTCGAACGGAAAGAACCCCGAAAGTTACCACGCGCTTAATTGCGCAGGCATGGCGGAACACGTAACGCTGCAAAACGGCAACCCCACTGAAGCCCGTTGGCTGGATGTGTGCGGCACCTTTGAATGGGCGGTTCGTCCGGCTCAACAAGAGCGGCTTAACGCTCGCGTGCAATCACTGAAATCCTTGGGCTACCCAGTACAGGAAGTCTCGCACGTCGCCTTGCAGCAACGCGTCCCTGAGTTACGCATCGATCCACGTAGCGGGGATATCTGGCATTTTCCAACGGAAGCATTGGTCTCTCCGTCGGTATTGATGGCGCGCCTCTGGTCAGAGGCGCAAAGCGGTGGCGCAGTTTTGCGCGAGCAAATTGGCGTGGCTGATATCGCGGAAACGCCGGACGGCGTAACGCTTCAGCTATCGACTAACGAGCGCTGGCAGGGCGACTATTGCGTCCTTGCAACTGGACGTTGGACGCCCGAACTTATCTCGAGCCTGGGCGTGTCGTTGGCCATGATCGATGCCAACCGGCCCGACAAGCGTGCATGCGGTTTCCTTGCTTCCACCGATCCTCAATTCGTTCAGCTACGCGCCAATCTCATCAGTCCGGATATGAACGTGCGTCCCGACGGCGGTGGGCGCTTGCTACTGCAAGCCCCTGACCTGGACGATCGAGCCGACCCGGCTTATCAGGCCGCGGTGGATGGATTCATTGGGCAGGAGATGCTGACGCGTTTGCGTCGTCTGTTTGGCAACACGGATCATGCGCGGATCGAGCGGTTGTCGGTCGGTCAACGTTCACGTCCTGCCGACGGACTCCCCGCCGTGGGCTTCGTAACGAAGCAACAACGCGCGTACGTTGTCGCTACTCACAGTGGCATGACACTCGGCCCCTTGCTTGGGCGGCTGGTTGCGGAGGAGCTGGTCCATCAACGCAGAGACGGCTTGCTCGACGACTATTCGCCCGAGCGCTTGATCAACCGCGATCCCAAGAGTTTCTCGCCGATCTCGAGCATCCATTATCCGGCAGAACAGTAAGCGAAATGGGGATGCACGGGGAAGGATGTTGTGTTCGCCCAACCTAACGACTCCTTGCAACACGCCCACCCGCCGGACGGCGACTGCGCTTGCGAGCGGTGGCTTCGTCTGCCTCTTGCGCCGTAGCGTTTAACGCCAGTTTGAGCGCTTTCTGGTCACGATCTAGCTGCATTCTCATGTGCCGCATGAACTGCCGCGCGGTTTCCGTGAGTGGTGTACCTGGGCGAAACACGAGTACGCCGGAGAACATGGCTTCGACGTCAATCGGCTTCACGACGAGGCCGCGTTGCGCGAAGTCCAGCGTCACGATCGGATGAGCGATGCCTATGCCGACTCCCGCGAGCGCCAGTTCGCATACCGTATGTGAATACGGCGTCTCTACGACCGGCTTGAGACGGATTTCGCGCGCCGTGAGCTGTGTTTCCAGGCGAAGCCGGGTGCTGTCTTCGGGATTCAACGCGATGAAGGGAAATGCTGGCAAATCCGCGACTGCGATGAAGGGACGCGCGGCCAAAGGGTGATGCCGGTTCATCACGGCCACCCCCGGCATACGCACGAATTCCGAGTGTTCAAGGCCCGCCATCGACATTTCGTCTGACATCAGCCCGAAATCCACCTGGCCCGCCGAGACCTTCTCATGCACTTCGCGCGAGCTCATTACCTGTAACGATATTTGCACGTTCCTGGAAGGCGCATCGAACGCCGCGATGACGCGAGGCAGAAAACCGGTGCCCAGCGCCGGCAGACAGGCAATCGCCATCCGCCCCAATCCGTAGGATCGCAAACTGCGAATTCGATGTTCGATGACCTCGAATCCGCGGAAATACTGGTCTACCTCTCGCATCAGGGCGACGGCTTCCTGGGTGGGAACGAGCCTGCTGCGTACCCGCTCGAACAGCGCGAAGTCCGCCATGGTTTCCAGGCGCCTGATGGACTGGCTCACCGCCGGTTGCGAAATGCCGAGCAGGGTCGCCGCTTTGCTCGTACTTCCCGCATTCATGACCGCCCGGAATACCTCGATATCGCGAATTCTCATAACCTGGACTTATTGACCTAATTATTTCCGATGTTGATGGAATCCAGGACGAAAGTAAACTGTGCTCATCGATTCACCACCAGGCAACCACCGAGAGCATGATGACAAGTACTACCCAGAAAGTGCCGCAGCCGTTTCGCAGCCTCTCGCCCGCCGTCATGCGGGCATCCACCGTCGTATTCGATTCTCTCGCCGAATTCACGCGCCGCAAGGAGCGGCAACCGGACGGTTACAGCTATGGCATCACGGGCACACCCACGGCTCGCCAATTGGAACATCGCATCGCCGAACTCGAAGGCGGTGCGCATTGCGTGGTGACGCCTTCCGGTCAGTCCGCGCTGATGACGACCGTCATGGGTTTCGTGCGGGGCGGCGATCACCTGCTCGTGTCCGCCGCCTGCTACGGCGCGCTAAAGACGTTCGCGCACAACTGGCTGGCGCACTTCAACGTGGAGGTCGAACTGTATCCGCCGGCAATCGGGGCCGAGATAGAGACGCGCATCAAGCCCAATACCCGCATGATCTGCCTGGAGTCGCCGGGCACGGTGACGATGGAGATGCCCGACATCCCGGCAATCGTCGAAGTCGCGAAACGTCACGGCGTAATGACGATGATGGACAACACCTGGGGAAGTCCGCTCGCCTTCAGGCCGCTCGAACACGGTGTGGACTTCAGCATCGAAGCGGCCACGAAATTTTTCGGAGGACATTCAGATCTGCTGGTGGGCTGTATCAGCATGAACGACGCGGGTTACTACGCGACCGTGCGCGAGACGCAGAGCATTCTCGGCCAGCAGACGAGTCCCGACGACTGTTTCCTCGTGATGCGCGGTCTGGAAACCCTGAAAGTCCGTTTCGCCGCCCAGAGTGCCGCGACGCTGCAGATCGCGAGGGAGCTGGAACGCCACCCGGAAGTGAGCAAGGTGCTGTTCCCGGCGCTGCAATCCGATCCGGGCCACGCCATCTGGAAACGGGACTTTTCGAGCAGCGGCTGTCTCTTCTCATTGATTCTTCAACCCGCGCCAGAGGCTGCGTTCAACGCCTTCTTCGATGCGCTCCAGCATTTCGCCATTGGGGCGAGCTGGGGGGGCGTGCATAGCCTCGCTGCCTACTATCCGGCCCCGTTGCAGGCCGAGCGCGCGTTCCCGCTGACCGATCAACCCATCGTGCGTCTTTCGATCGGGCTGGAGGATCCGGCGATGCTACTTGCAGATCTGAACGCCGGCCTCGATGCATTCAAACGAACCCGCGTGGCCGCTACGTAATATTTTTTCCATTCAACTTACCTGGATGAGTGAGTACGACATGAAAACAATCAATGGATGGAGACGCGCTGTCACGCTAGTGAGTTTCGTCGCGCTTTGCGCGGCATTCAGCTCGCCCGCAACTGTGCGCGCAGCAGACCTGCTTGCGCAGACGAAGGCGAACGGTACGCTGCGTGTGGCCAACACGCAGAGCAGTCCGCCATGGAGCATGCTTGACGAAAACAATAAGCCTGCCGGCTATGACGTCGCCATTGCCAGGGAAGTCGGCAAGCGTATTGGTGTGCCGAACGTCGTGTTCATCGCCGATTCGTTCAAGAACTTCGTGGAAGGGTTGAAGACGGGCAAGTACGACCTCGTGATGAACGATCTCACACCGACGCCCGCACGCGAACAACAGGTTGATTTCGGCGATCCATACGGCGTGGAGGACTTCCGCATTTTCGTATCTGCCGGCAATACGGATATCAAGGGCCAAGACACCCTTAAAGGCAAGCGAGTAGGCGTGGCCACGGGCTCCAGCAATGAAACATGGGCATTGGCACACCTTAAGGATTCCGATATCCGCTCATACGACAACGGGGGACTTGTCTTCAACGATCTCGGCAGTGGGCGTATCGACGCGGTGATTATTTCTCACTTCGGCGGCATGAAGTACGCCAACGTCAACCACTTGCCCGTGAAGGAAGTGGGCGAACCCTTGATCTATCAGTTGTCGGCGCCGGCTATGGCGAAAGGCCAGCCGGCCCTGCGCGCAGCGGTCAACAAGGCGGTCGCCGACATGATGGCTGACGGGACGATTCAGGCCATTGCGAAGAAGTGGGTTGGGCGCGATTACGATATGGTCGGCACGATCGCCAAAGCCAAGGCGCAGAAGGAGTAGTCATGATCGAACTTTTCATCCGCTCGCTGCCGCTATTGAAGAGCGCGGTGCTGATGACACTCTTCCTCGGGTTATCGTCGTTCGTGCTGGGTTCGACGCTGGGGTTGCTCGTCGCGCTGGCCCGTATCTCGAGCATTGGCGTATTGCGCGTGTTCGCATTCGCATACGTATCCATCTTTCGTGGCACGCCGTTGCTCGTACAGATACTGCTGATCTATTTCGGATTGCCCCGTTACGGTCTCACACTTGACCCGGTTCCTGCGGCACTCCTCGCGCTGACGCTGTTTTCGGCGGCGTACCTGAGCGAGAACTTCCGTGCCGGCATCAACGCGGTGGACAAGGGCCAGTGGGAAGCCGCGATGTCGCTCGGCATGAGTTACTGGAAAGCCATGTCGCGAGTCATCCTCCCTCAGGGTCTGCGTATCGCGATTCCGCCTGTTGGCAGCCGCATGATTGCACTGATCAAAGACACGTCCCTGGCCTCGACCATCACGGTGGTGGAACTGACCCGCGTGGCCGACCAGGTGGGTGCGTCCACCTTCCGCTACATGGAAATGTTCCTGATGGTCGGTCTTATCTACTGGGGCATCAACCAGATTCTCACGATAGTCCAGACGGTCCTCGAGAATCGCTTGTCGAGGCGCTTTGTATGAATACGGATAGCAGTACGATTGAAGTCCGAAGTCTCTCAAAGACTTTCGGCGACAACCCGGTGTTGCGCGGCGTCGATTTCAGCGTATCGAAAGGCGAAGTTGTCGTTGTGATGGGGCCCTCGGGATCGGGCAAGACCACGCTGCTGCGCTCACTGAATTTCCTCGAAATGCCGGATGCCGGCACGGTGACGGTGTGTGGTATTGACGTTGAATGTAACGGTTCACCGAAACCGTCGCGCGAGCAACAGAAGAAAATCCGCGCAATCCGGCAGCGCACGGCAATGGTGTTCCAGTCCTTCAATCTCTTTCCGCACAGGACGGCACTGGAAAACGTGATGGAAGGTCCGGTCAGCGTGAAGGGCATCCCTCGCGCCCAAGCGTCGGAGCGCGCAATGCGTCTGCTGACTCAGGTTGGGCTGGCCGCGAAAGCCAACGAGTATCCCGGACGGCTGTCCGGTGGTCAGAAGCAGCGCGTGGCGATCGCGCGGGCGCTTGCGATGGAGCCGGAGGTCATATTCTTCGACGAGCCGACCTCCGCTCTCGATCCGGCGCTGCGAGAGGATGTCCTGACCGTCATGCGCGACGTCGCCAAACAGGGTATGACCATGCTGATCGTCACGCACGAAGTGCGGTTTGCACGAGATGTTGCGGATCGGGTGGTTTTCATGGACGGCGGCGTGGTTGCTGAAGACACGACACCGCAGGCCTTCTTTGGTGAGGGCAGCAGTGCGCGCGTCAGGCAGTTCCTCCATCTGATCGAGACCTGAGCCTTGAGTCTTGAGTACGCTGTGACGCATCGTCCCGGCGTACTGCCGGGTGGCTAGCGCATCCATCGTCTGGTTCGCTCCCGCGCCGCTCGAGCCGGACAGACGCGGGCGGCGCCTGCGTCCGTCCTCCGGGTCACTGCAACAGACCGCTCCAGTACAGCTTCGCGGCAGCGATCACCGTGCGCGTCTGAGTTGTGTGGGCCAACTGGAACGCTGCGCCGAAAATCGTTTCGTCGGGAAATTCAGTGACGAGTGTGAAGGGCACATTCGAGCGCTCGTCTTCGTAGATCAGACAGGGAATGCCGTTGATCGGCGCGAACGGCAACTCGCCGACATGAGCGCTCCACAGCGCGGCCTGTCTTGCGTTGAATTCCGCGAGTTCGGCCGACTGCGACAACTCCGCCGTCAGTGCGCTCAGGAACGGCAGTCCGTTCCGGCCGGGGTGGTGGCGCAAGATCAGGAAGAAGCCCTTGGGGATCGTCCACTGCTCGCTGCCCTTGGGTACGTAACCGGCCCGCGGCCGCGTCCATTCGTGCGCCGGATAGCCATGCAGACTGAGGTGCAGGCGTGCGCCCGTGCGCTCGATTGCCTCGAGACGCGCGGCTTTTTCACCGAATGGCGGTGCGGTGCGCACCTCCAGATCGTCGCCTTGCGCGGTATAGCGGGCTGCGTGCGCAATGTGCGTCGGATGCGTGATGCGCAAGCGGTGGTGAAGCGCCGCACCGTCCGGATTTTCGAGCGGTACCAGCGCGTAGTGTGCGTGCGGAATGTCGTTCAGTGCGTGGGCGGCGCGCAGTGCTCCCACAATCCCGGAACTCTCGTTCGCATGCTGCCCTGCTGTGATGGCGAGGCCCGGTAAGCTGCCGCTCACGTACACGCCGCCAACGGGCCGCCCCTGATAAGAGCTTGTGCCGAAGCGCACGCCTGCGAGCCTGGCGAGTTCGGCCTCGACATCGGATGGCGCGAGCGGATGCGCCACCGTGTCCAGTACATAGCGCGTGTCGGCCGGCGGGTCGTCGCGGACCGCTTCGACCAGCGTAACGTCGACACGGGTGTCGCCTTCGGTGGGCGCGATCTCAGGGACGATCTGCCCAGGCTGGAGCGTGCGATCGCCCGTCGGCGCGCCGGCGCGTTGCTGGAACCACTCGAGCACGCCGTAGTACACGTCTTCATGCAGCCCTTCGAAGGTGCTGACATGTTCGAGTCCGACATCCAGTGGGCGCTCGATCCCGGTCGTTGCGATCGTGATGCGAAGCTCGTCGAATAGCGGTGTGTGGTCTGGCCACGGATGTCTCGCGACCGCGTCGAGCACCGCCTCGTAGGCAGATTCGTGCTCGGTCTTCAACGGCGCGTCTTCGGCAAGCGTGTCGCCGTCCCACACCCGCAGCCAGCCGCATGGGCTGTGCTTCGCGTCGTTGGGCGTATGGATGCGTCTGACTTCACCGTCGATCACGACGACATGGTGCGACGGATCGCTGCCCTCGCTGAAATTCACTTTGACGGGCGCGAGCAGGCCTGCAAGCGGGTAAGCTTCCAGCCGGAAGCGTGGTCCGTGGCCCGCGGGTGTCTGAATCTCGATGTCATGCGCACGACTGGTGTCGTAGTCCTCGAGAAAGAAATGCAGAAGCGGCTTATAGGCGCTGTGGAAATGCGCTCGTATCCCGGCCTTGGCCAGTGTGCGCTCGGCCGCGCGGCGAGTGGCCTCGGCTTCGAACAACCAGGCTTCAACGCGCGTGACGGGCTGCGCGGTGAAGCGTTCAACGAGCTGAGTCAAGGTGCGGGGAATATTGACGGAGAGCAGTCGGGTCATGATGAGAGGGGCGAAAGGGTGAGGGCGCGCTACAGCGGTCCACGTGCGCGCCATTGGCGTCCCAGCGATTCGACGTGCGGCAACAGGAACTGAATCACACGAGGCAAGGTGTAGATAGGTAGCTGCGCGCAGGAAAAGAACAGCGCCATGGTCGGTGTCGTCGCCACGCCCAGTGCCGCCCAAAGCAAACCCACGTTGCGATTGCCGAGAAGCAGGGCGACGTTGAAGCGGGTGCGCACCGTGCCGGGACACGCAAGAAACGTAAGACACTGCACGCCGACGTTTGCGGCGAACGCCAGGGCCATTGCGAGGAGCACGGAGCGTGGGTCGTCGAGTAGTAGCTGTTGCATGCCTGCCATCGTGCCCAGTGCGAAAACGAGCAGTGCGACAAGCACGGCTGCATCGATGGAACCGGTGTAGTTGTCGAGCCGCTTGCCGGCCAGCTTGCGCACAACGATTGCAACGCCTTCCGCACTGGCAATCAGGGCCGCGAGGCGGATTGCAAGGCTGCTGGCGCTGATCGTGACCGGTAGGCCGTGGCTGAACCACTGCGCGAGCAGCGGAGCCGTCAGCGGGGCAAGCACCATGGCGGCTAGCGTAGCCACCAGCGCGACGGGGGCGTCGAACCCGAGCATGCGCGCGATCGCCGACGTGCCGCTTGAGGGCGGCGCGCTGAAGGCGAGCACCAGCGCAAAGCTCCACGTGGGGGGAAGTGCCAGCGCGACGCTCGCGTAGCCGACGAGGAGCGGAATCACGATCATTGCCGCCACCGGCAATGCGAGCAACACGGCCGGCCGGCGCGCGACTTTCACGACACTCGCGGGATCGACGCGCAGCAAGGTGCCGAGCACGAACAGGAACACGGTGACCGGCATCAACGGCCGCGCGGCATACGCGAGTGGCGGGACCGCGAGTCCGAGTGCGATGCCTCCAGCGAGTACGCTGGGGCCGCGGCGGCTTAATGCTGCGAGGAGCGTGCGCATTGGGTCGCTTCACGTAATGGGGTAGGGGTGACGTATGCGAGCATTTATGACAAGGATAAATGATATTATCTGATTGACTAACAAGGATGGGGAATATGAATATTCCACTGTTGCAAACGTTTCGTGCGGTGCTTCAGGAAGGCAGTGCGCTGCGCGCGGCGGAACGGCTAGGCTGCACACAATCGAACGTGACGGCGCGGATCCGGCAACTCGAGGAGTCGCTGGGTGTCGATGTGTTCGACCGGCACGGCAAGCGCCTCGTCCTCAATGAGGCTGGGCGCCGCCTGGTGCCGTTCAGCGACCAGATACTGAGACTCGTAGAAGAAGCGCAGCACGCGGTTTGCCAGACGCCTGTCGCGCGTACGTTAAGGCTCGGGTCGATGGAGAGCACGGCAGCGACACGCTTGCCCGGCGTGTTCGCGTTGCTCAAACGGGAGCATGCCGACCTCGCCGTGTCGGTGCAGGTCGGCGCTGAGCCGGCGCTGCTCGACGCGTTGGTCGAAGGGCGGCTCGACGCGGCCCTGACAGCCCGCACCAAACCGCGCGCGGGGCTCACTTATGAGCCCGTGTTCGCTGAGGAACTGGTTCTGGTGAGCGCGTATGACATCACGCGCAAGACGCTTTTCGCGGGCGGCAGGGTCAGGCTATTGTCGTTTCACGAAGGCTGCCCTTACCGCGCGATTGCGGAAAACTGGTTGCGTAGCCAGGGGCTGGAGATCGAGGAAACGACCTCGTTCGGCACCTTCGGTGCGATTCTGAGTTGCGCGGCGGCAGGGATGGGTCTCGCGGTATTGCCGAAGACACTTTGCGCCGAACATGTCCGCCGTAAAGAATTGCGTGCGCACGCTTTCGACGATCTGAAGCGCGTAACCACGTATCTCGTGACATCGGATGACAGCGGAATGCCTGAGGTCGACGTGCTGCGCACGGTGTTAAGGCGTCGGACGAGCGCGGCCAGGCCTGGCGTCGAAGCATCCATTGCCTGAACGCCGCGCGCCGGCTCGTTGTCCGTTGCTCAGCAAACACGCCGTAATGGCACGCTAGGCGGCGACCTTCGCCGGCACGTCGTCCGGTACCAGCCGTGTGCCGTTCGGCGCCACACCGAGATGCGCGAGCAGCACGCCCTTCGTGCGAATGAAGGCGGCGCTGTCGGTGTCGCGCGGACGTGGAAGGTCGATTGGCAGTTCCAGCGCGATCCTGCCTTCCTGCATGACAAGGATCCGGTCCGCCAGGAGCAACGCTTCACCCACGTCATGCGTGACGAGCAGGATCGCCTGACGATGCCGCTCCCATAGTTGCGCAACCAGGTTTTGCGCGTTCAGGCGCGTCAGTGCATCCAGCGCGGCGAAGGGTTCATCGAGTAGCAGCAGATCGGGATTGCGTGCGAGTACACGTGCCAGCGCCGCACGCTGCGCCTCACCGCCTGAAAGGTCCTTGGGCCACGCATCGGCGCGATGCGCCAGGCCGACTTCGCGGAGCGCCGCCTGCGCGCGGGCGCGGCTGCGATCGCCTGAGAGACCTAGCACAATGTTTTTCCACACGCGCCGCCACGGCAGCAAACGAGGCGCCTGAAAGGCGACGCCGCGCCGTGGCGAGACCCATACAGCGCCTTCGATCTCATGATCGAGCCCGGCCAGCACGCGCAGGAGCGTACTTTTCCCGCATCCGCTTGGGCCGAGCAGCGCAACGAATTCACCGCTGCGGATCTCGAGCGAGAGTCCGTCGATCACGCACCGGTCACCGAAGTGCTTGAACAAGCCGTGCACCTGCACCGCGAAGTTGTTGTCGACGGCTTCGCTCGAAGCCGTTCCGTCCCGATGAGTTCCGGAAGCAGTTGCCCTTAGCGGGCTTGAAACGCCGGTCGCCACGAAAGTAGTCCTTTTTCCAGTAAGCGCACGCTGAAGTCCGCCGCAAGGCCCAGCAGCGCATAGATGACGAGGCACACGACGATAATGTCGGTGCGGTAGATCTCGCGCGCGAAGGTGACGAGATAGCCCAAGCCACCCTGGCTGTTCACCTGTTCCGCGAAGACGAGCGCGAGCCACGCGGAGCCGAGCGCGTAGCGCAGCCCGACCAGTGCGGTAGGCAACGCGCCCGGCAGCACCACATGCATGATCAGTTCGCGGCGGCTAAAGCCGAGCGTTTGCGCCGCTTCCACCAGCCCCTGATCGACATTGCGAATGCCCGCGAACAGGTTGAAGTAGATCGGGAACACGACGGCCAGCGCCACCAGCGCGATCTTCGGTTCTTCGTCGATACCGAACCAGATCAGCAGGAGCGGTACGAGACCCGCCCACGGCATGGTCCGCACCATTTGCACCGGTGCGTCGATCAGGTCTTCGCCGATGCGCAGCAAGCCTGCCGGAATCGCGAGCAGCAGTCCCGCGCTAAAACCGATCACGAAGCCGATTGCCACGCGTCTTAGTGAGAGCAGCAACGCCTGGGCGAGTTCGCCTTTCATCAGCAGTTCGGTGAACGCGTGCCAGATGTCCCATGGCGCGGGCAGCAACTGAAAGGCGATCCAGCCGCGCGAGGTGGCAACGATCCACAGCGTAATGAGCAGCACGAGGCCGGCGAGCTTGCGGATCGGACGCGGCAGGGCGAGGCGCCGGCGTCGCGCGGTCGGAACAATGCGCTGCAGGCCGGCGGGTGCGTTTCCGGTTTCGCTCCAGGTCTTGGCGGACACCGCGTTGCCGGTCATGTTCGCGTCCGCCCGGCGAGCTTTGCATTCTCGTCGTTGACGATTTCGCCGAAGCCGGGCGCGATATGGTCGGCGATGCGATAGTCCTCGCGGATCTGGCCGGTCTTGTAGAAGTAAGCAATTTCTCTTTGCCAGCTTTCGATGTTCTGTGGCGAATTGGCCGGCTCATAGCGTGCGTAGGTCCGGCTCACCTGCAGCTGCGCCGCCGCTAGCGGGATGTGCGCGAGCTCGGAGATATCGGTCGCCCATTTGTCGGGGTTCTGTAGCACGCGGTGCTTGGCGCGAATGATTCTTCGTGTCATGTCTTCCAGCGCGAGCCGGCGAAGCGGATCTTCTACGGCTGAGGTCGGCGCGTAGACAATGCCCGGCACTTCCACGACGTTTTTCAGCGCGACGAGAATGCGTGCGTCGTGCTGCGTTTGCGCAATGGCGGTATTCGGGTCCCACACAACAAACGCGTCCACCTGATTGTTGACGAGCGCGGACAGGCCGTCAGTGGTGTTCAGCGACAGCACGTTGTTGCGATCGAATGGGATACCGGCCTGCTCCAGTGCGCGGGCAAGCTGATAGTGCTGTTTCGAGTAGTACGGCAGTGCAATCTTGCGATTGCGCAGGTCGGCGATCGTGCGGATCGGCGAGTTGTTCTTCACGAGAATCGCGCTGCCGCCCTGGCGCGTTTCCTGCCACGCCGCGAGAATACTGATGCGCGAGCCGTTGCCGAGGGCAAACAGCACGCCGGTCTCGCCGCCCTGGGCGATATCGACGCGAGCCGTGCGCAGCGCTTCCAGGAGAACGATTGTCGAATCGAAGTCGGCCCACTTGATCGTGTAGGGTGTCTGGCGATCCTCGCCGGATGCGACCAGTTCGCGATGCAGGCCGACCTTGCTGGTCGAGCCGACGGTCAGCGTAATGCCGGAGAGGTCCGCACCCGCCGCGATTGCGCGTTGCAAGGGCGTCAGCGCAAGCGCGCTGGCGCTGAGTCCGCCGAGCACGAACGCTCGGCGCAAGGTGTTCTTGACGGTCATTGTTTTACTCGTTGCTACATGAAAACGCGTCCATGCGCGACGCGGGTTGGCGGTTCATCACTGAACAACGGCTTCGGCATCCGAGAAGAACTGCTCTTCGATGTCGCGAATCTGTCTGCAGTCGTCGAGCAACGCGTCGAATGTCTTGCTATAAAGCCCGACCGTACCGAGCGCGGTGCGCAGATCGGTCGTCACGCTAAGCGGGTCGCCGGTTTTCGCCCATTGCTTGAGGCCGACAAAAGAAGGCAATGCCTGGATCGCATCCCACGAAAAGTCCTTGCGGAGTCGCCCGGTTCGGGAGGACAGCAGAAGGACATGGCCGCAAAAGCCGTTGAAAACCGGTTGCCGGTTGAGTTTGTCGAAGAATCGCTCGGGCGTGAGTACGGTTTCGACGGCCGCCGACACGTGACTCTCGCCGCTGACCGCCGTGGTCAGACGCGGGTCGAGGCTGCCGTGCAGTCTTGCGTTCAATTCGACAATGGTCGGACCTTCGGCCGTGTCGATGATCTCGAGGTGTGTCGGGCCGTAGTGCACGTCGAGCGCGTCCAGCACCTTCTGTGCATAGTCGAGCACGGCACGATAGCGAGGCTCCGTATGGTCGACGACCACCATCTTGTCCAGACGCGGTGCGTGGCTGCGCTCCCGATGTACCTCCCAAAGGCTGACCACGCGGTGGTGCCCGTCGAACGATACGGAGTCCACGATGTACTCCTGACCTTCGGAGTACGTCTGCACGATGACTTCCTCGTTGGGTTGGCCGTAGATTGACTGGGTGGCGAGGACGTCGCGGGCTGCGGCTTCTACCTGACCGAGACTGCGGCAGACCTTGACGCCGGTCACGCCGGCGCTGCGCGAGGGTTTGACGACCACCGGCAGCGTGCCGAGCGCGCGTGCCCAGGCGACGATTTCGTCGGCCGACTGCGAACTGAAGTGGCCCGGCGCCTTCAGCCCCGCGCGCAGCACGCGTTCATTCATCAACACCTTGTCGCGGCGCGCCGCGGATGATTCCAGCGGATTGCGATTGGCTACGCCGAGGCGCTCGGCCAGCGTGTCGGCGAGTTCGAGCGCCGCATCGAGGCCATGCAACACCGCACCGATATTCAGATCGCGTAGTTGTGCAAGCGTGCGTTCGATATCGCCGTCGTGTGTCACTTCGCGCACGTAGTCGGATGAGACGAACTGGCTCCTGTACAGCGCGGGCAGATCGGGGCTGCTGATCACATGAGCGCAGCGTATGCCGTACGACCGGAAGGCCGGTGCGAGATAGGCGGCCGTCGATGCGCCGTCGACGATCAGCACGGTGTCGATGAAGTTGTGCGTCATGAATGCCTCGAGGGGGGATGGTTGGTCGTGTAGAGAAACGCGCGGCGTTCACGCGCGGGAATGACCTGAGGACCGTAGCTGATGGTTAGCCAGTCGCTGTGAACACGGCCGCCTTGTGTGAAGTTCCACAACGGCGGGTCGTCATCCAGGAAGAACTCGACGCACGCGTAGCGATGTGGCCGGAACGTATCCGGAACCTGCACCGGCTTGCCGTCAAGCTTGTCGAGCAGCGCGCCGACGATGTCAAAACCATAGGCGTCCCTGACAATCGTGCAGATGAAGCTGCCGGCGATACGGGCGTTCACCTCGACAAGGTGTGGTTTCCCGCCGCTCACAATGCAGTCGATATGCACGGGACCCCAAATAAGCCCGGAGGCCTGCACGGCACGCTTGCACGCGCTGATCAGCGTGGCCAGGACGCTGTCATCCAGATCGAGATCCGACGAATAACCACGCTCGATAAACTGGTTGCCTTTGGCTTTGCGTTTGAGCATCGCGCCAACATACTGGCCGTCGAAAAATTCGACGCAGTACTCCGGACCCGCGATGTATTGCTCGACCAGGATGGCTTGAGCGTCGCTTGTGCCCGAGCTTTGGGCCACCAGTGTTTGCTCCAGTTCGGCCAGATTGCTGCAAAGGGCAACGCCATAGCTCGACAGGCCTTCAACCGGTTTGATCACCAGCGGAAATTGCAGATCCGTGCCGGACAAGCGCACATGCTCTTTGAACGTGCCCACGCGCCAGCGTTGTGCCGGAGGGGTGTCGACGCCCGCGTCGCTGAAGAGTTGCTTCTGGTTCGATTTTTCAATGTAACGTGAGACCAGGGCTTCGTCGGGGCCGGCCAGATCGAGTGTTGTCGCAAGATGCGCGGCCAGCCTCGCATACCGTTCGTTGGTCGTCGTGATTCGAAGCCCATCGAGCGTGCAGTGTGTTTCGATCCAGGCCAGTACGGTTGGGGCGTCCGGCTCGAGAGGCACGATCCTGACTTCGGATGGAAAAATATCCCGCGCTACATCGTCCGGAGCGGTGATGATCGTCACCGTCAGTCCCCGTTTGAGCGCCGCGTCGACGAGCGCGAGACTCGTGCCCGTTCTTAGCGTGCCCACGATCAGCAGCGCTTCGACACCCGTCACGGCCTGGGCGGTAGGACTAACGGCGGGACTAACGGGCGCCCCGGATTCGGATAACGTGAGTGTGCTCATTTCTGGAAAAGGATCAAAGATAGGCACAGCACCAGAACGGCGGTCGAGACCAGGAAAGCATGGGCGACGCCCGCCGGAATCGTATGAACGGCGCCGCTCACTAGCGCCCCAAGCAGCGCGACACCGATTGCCGCGCCGATCTGCCTGCCGGTATTGAAGATGGCCGACGCAGTTCCTGAAGAACTGGCTTCGACCTCGCCGAGCAGCGAAGCGGTCAACGCAGGGGTGGAAATACCACCGCCTATCGCCATCAGTGCGAGGCCAGGAATGAGCCATACGTAAGGTGCGTGATCGACCAGCCATCCCAGCCAGAAGTAGCCGAGAGCCGATAGGGCGAGACCTGCCGCAATCGTGGTCCGGAAACCAAAACGCACCGAGAGCCGCGCGCTGCCAATGTTGGCCAGCATGATGATCGTCAGCGGAAACAGCGCCATGCCGGCCTGCGTCGCGGAATATCCGCGGGCCCGCTGGAAGTGGATGCTGAGTGCAAAGATCAGGCCATAGAAGGCGAGATTCGAAAGCGTCCCGACCACGACATTGCGCGAAACACCGGGGATGCGAAAGAAAGCGAGCGGCAGCATGGGGGCGGCGCTGCGTCGCTCGATGGCCACGAAGATCGCACCGAACAGCGCCGCCAGCGCAACGCCGCTTTGCACCCACGGGTCGCTCCAGCCTCTGGCCCCGCCGCCGATGATCGACGCAGTCAGTACCCCGAGCGTCACGATAGCGACGACCTGCCCAGCAAGATCGAGCGGGCGACGCTCCGCGCGCGCCGATTCGCGTACGTAGCGACGCGTCAACCAGAGCGCCAGCAGGCAGATAGGTCCGTTGATCAGGAAGATCGTGCGCCAGCCGGAAATGTCGATAAGAAAGCCGCCGAGCGTAGGGCCGGCTGCGCTGATCAGGCCACCGGTCGCACTCCACCATGCCACCGCCTTGACACGGGAAGGGGCATGACCCGCGCACGCGTGGGTGATCAAGGACAGCGAAGTGGGCAGTATCAGCGCCGCGCCGACGCCCTGGGCGACGCGCGCGGCCACCAGGGCGAACAGCGTGGGCGCAAGCGCGCATCCGAGCGACGCGACAAGG
Organism: Paraburkholderia fungorum; assembly: GCF_046026025.1. GTDB lineage: Bacteria > Pseudomonadota > Gammaproteobacteria > Burkholderiales > Burkholderiaceae > Paraburkholderia > Paraburkholderia fungorum_E. The sequence continues at coordinate 54,132 of NZ_JAQQFL010000015.1, forward strand.
AACAGGCCGAGGCCATAACTGAAAAGCCGCTTGCTGCCCAGCCGATCGGAGAGCGTGCCCGAAGTGAGCAACAGGGCGGCGAACGACAACGTATAGGCGTCCACCACCCATTGCAGTCCATGCACTGACGACCCGAAAGAGTTTCCCAGACTCGGAATGGCGACGTTCACTACGGTTACGTCGAGTTGAACGATTGCAAAACCGACGCTTGCAGCGGCGACAGTCGGAAAGATGCGCGGCGAAACCGCGGCCGGAGCGGCAGCGGAGCCCGGCGGCGGCAGTCGGCGCTCCAGATGTCGATCTGCTGTAGAGGTCATGCAGGCTCCGTCGTTCGGTGGTGAGGACAGAGCGTAGCGACGAAGTTAGACCAAGACAAATGATAAGACGTGATTTTAAAACAAGAAAAAATGGCAAAGCATCGTACATGAAACTGCGTGTAATCGATTTTCCTGCTGCAACGGAAACGCGCTAAAAGAAGAGGACCGATATATGCAATTATTTTGTTTAGATTTGACTTTTTATCGTTTTGATTTGTTTTGATCGGCTCCTAGGCTATGCGTGCACCGAGATTTTGTTGCCGTGCAATATGACAAGCATGAACGTCGCCTATGTCGATGACTATCTGAGAGAACACCATGGCCCATTTTGCAGACGAACGAATTGTCCTGACGCCGGCTGAAGCCGGTCATATCCGCAGCACCTTGTCGTTGCTGCCATACGATCCAACAGGCGGCGCCGAGTATGTCAGTGCGGTACGGCGCGCCGCGTACGCAGCGTTTCCCGACCGGGTGCTGGCGGCGATCGAACGAACCAAGTTGCCTGCGGCGACGGCGAACGGCTCGATCGAGATCGACAACCTGCCAATCGATACGGATGTACATGGCAGTCCGCAGTTCACTGAAACCGGCCACTCTTTCAAGGGCGGGGTGTTGAGCGAGAATGTGCTCGTGGCACTGGGTGCGCTGGCGGGTGAGCCGTACTCGATCGCGCATGAAGGACGTGAGTTGGTGAACAACCTCACACCGCATAAGGAGACGGCGCTCGAATATACCGGCCTGGGTTCAGAGGTCGAACTCGATTTCCATATCGAGAATGCGGCACAGGCGCATATGCCTGAGGGCGACACGTCGCCATTCGCGCTGTTGCTGCTCGGCATACGAAGTGAGCCCAGTGGTGGCCCGCATACCCGGCTCGCCGACGCCAGGCGCGCCCTTGCTTTGCTGTCGGACGAAGACATCGAGTATCTGTACGGGCGGCACTACATCATCCGTGTTCCGTATCGTTGGCGCGGTGCGACGCCCACGCCTCGCGATAACACCGATCTCAGCGCGGTGCTGTCCGGACCGGTGGAGTCGCCCCGGGTGACGGTGGCGTTCTATCCTGACATGGTGCTTGCCGCCAATGCGCGGGCCAAGCTGGCACTGGACAATCTGTATCAGGCGATCCGGCAGGTGTCGTTTGGCGTACAGGTGACGCCGGGGAAGCTGGTGCTGATCAACAACAGTTTCACCTTGCATTCGCGCGACCGCTTTACGCCGCAATACGACGACAACGGTCGCGCGCATCGCTGGGTGCAGCGGGTGTTCGTCGCGCGCAGCCTGTGGAATTTCCGATCGTTCACGCGTGTGCACGATCGGGTGTTCGATCCGAAGAACCTGTCGGTCGCGCCGGTATCGGCTGTGACGCCACGGCGTGAAGTAGTGGCCGCAGCGGCCTGATGCGGGTTTGTGACGGACCGTGCCGCGCATCGGGTGTGCGGCACGGGAGCGTATGGCAAAGCGCGGGCGTGTTTCGAATCGGGAGCGACAAGCGACAAGCGACAATCGTCAGGCGGCGGCATTTCCAGGCTTGCGCGTAAGATCCTGATTGCCCGCACTATCATAGGACCTGCCATATGCGTTTGAATCCGATCGTCAGCGAAATCGACTTCGACGCGCCGGGGCGGCATACCGGCTATCTGCGTCTTCCGCACTCAGTGCATCGTTCCGCCTACGGCTGGCTGCCTATCCCGGCTGTGTCGATACGAAATGGAAGCGGGCCTGTCGTGCTCGTCATGGCAGGTAATCACGGTGACGAGTTCGAGGGGCAGATTCTCGCCTCGCAACTCACGCGCGAGATCGGCCTGGCCGATGTAACAGGGCAAATCATCGTGCTGCCGGCCGCCAATGCGCCCGCGGTGGAACAGGGGCTGCGGACCTCTCCGATCGACGACGGCAACCTCAACCGCGCGTTTCCCGGCGACCCGCGCGGTACGCCCACGCAGATCATTGCGCACTATATCGAGCACGAACTGCTCGCGCGTGCCGACTACCTGGTCGATCTACATTCCGGCGGGAGCTCACTGCTCTATCAAGGCAACAACATGCTCGCGATCGAGCCGCGCGACGAAGCCGAGAAAACGCGGCTGGTGGATTTACTGAATGCATTCGGCTTGCCGAACGCATTCATTCATCGCGAGACGCCTGTGCACGCGGCGGCAGCGGCACGTCGTCAAGGCGCGGTATCCATCACGACTGAACTGGGTGGTGCGGGAACCGTCAACCCGGCGTTGATTCGCGAGGCGCGACAAGGGTTGCTGCATTTTCTCGCGCACGTTGGCGTGTTGCATGGGCCGCTCGTGCCGGAATCGCCACCTGCGAGCCCGCGTTTCAGACGGGTCGATGGCGCGCGCCACTATGTCTATGCCTACGACAGCGGCGTCTATGAGCCGCTTGTCGAACTGGGTGAGCACGTGACTCAGGGGCAACCCGCTGCGCGAATTCATTTCCCCGATGCGCCATGGCGCGAACCGGTGGTGCGCCATTTCGACAGCGATGGAGAAGTGGTCTGCAAGCGGGTGCCCGCGCTGGTTCGAAGAGGCGATTGTCTGTTTCATCTCGCCGAAGATGACGCGTCGTTCTCCGCGGCGCTTGTGCGGTGACGATGTTCTATTGACAGATGCGGCGCGCCAGTAGCGCAAAGAACTGCACGAACAGTCGAACGGATAACGAAAAAGCGTTCGCCACGGCCACGCCATATTCATATACCAATTGCTTGTTTAGTCGTCGGGCGACCGCGCGCTATCGTATGAACTCCTGAATACACGCTGGTCAGCCGGTTGATCATCATGAGCTTTAGTGTTGTCGATACCACGACGCTTGATCCACTCGCAGGGCCTTTGCTGAACGCTTTGCAGCGTGAGTACGCTACGCGCTATGCATCGTTTTACAAGGATAACGGCGAGTCGGCCGCGCAGGAAATGGCGCGCTACCCCGCACAGGCATTTGCGCCGCCGGAAGGCGCATTCATTTTGCTGCTGCGGGACGGCGAAGCGATTGGTGGCGGTGCGTTCAAGCGCTACGACGCTCGCACCGCCGAACTCAAGCGTGTCTGGACGCGCGACGATGTGCGCCGGCAGGGCCTCGCGCGCCGCGTCGTGGATGAGCTCGAACAGCGCGCGCTCGCTCAGGGCTACGGCCGCGTTTATCTGACAACAGGTTTCCGGCAGCCCGAAGCGTGGGCGTTGTACTCGAACGCCGGCTACGCCAGCCTGTTCGATACATCGTTGCCGCCCGAGGTGCATGTTCGTTTGCGCTACGGAAAGGACCTCCTCGATCCAGGCCGGATCGATACCCTCGACGATCTTCGCGCGAAAGAATCCGACCTCGCCACCCGTTAAACCCATCGCCAAACCCACCCGCAATTCCCAAAGAGATCATGACAATGAGACTGCGCGCGCATCTTGCATCGCTTGTATTGGCAAGCGTGACGGGCCTCGTGGCCGGCATCGCTCCAACCCTCGCAGCCGCCCCGGGCTTCGATCTGAGCCCGGCGCAACAGAGCAGGATTCGCGGCACGCAGGACCCGGCGGCCATCAAGGCCATACCGTCGAACTTCGCTTTCATCGGGAAGGATGTATTGACCGTGGGCATCGTCGTTGCTCATCCGCCGATCAGCACTTACGCAAGCGATGCGAAGACGGTAGTCGGATTCGACCCGGATCTCGCTCAACTGGTCGCGGACAGTCTGGGCAAACGTCTCGATCTCGTGATTCTTGCCTGGCCGGACTGGCCGCTGGCGCTTGCTTCGGGCAAGGTCGACGTGGTGATTTCCAACGTCACGGTGACGGAGCAGCGCAAGACGAAGTTCGACTTCTCGACTTACCGGCAGGATCAACTCGGCTTCTATGTGAGAAGCGACAGTCCGATCAGGCAAATCACGGAGCCGAAGGACGTCGCGGGTCTGCGGATCATTACCGACGCCGGGACCAATCAGGAAAAGATCCTGCTGGAGTGGGACCGGCAGAATGTCGCGCATGGACTCAAGCCGGTTTCGGTGCAGTACTACGACGACGATGCGGTGAAGTCCGTCGCGCTGCAGTCGGGCCGGGCGGACGCTATCTTCAGCGTCAACGCGATGCTTGCTTACGATGCCGCGAGGCGAGGCAAGACGCGCCAGGTCGGCACGTTGAGCGGCGGCTGGCCGCGCACGGCGGAGGTTGCAGTGACGTCGCGCAAGGGCAGCGGTCTTGCCGATGCGTTCACCATCGCGCTGAACGGCCTCATCCAGAACGGACAGTATCGTGCGGTGCTCGCGCGCTGGCATCTGGAATCCGAGGCGATCGGGAAGGCGGCGACCAATCCGCCGGGTTTGCCGAACTCGTGACGCGCGCCGGCGCATAGCCCGTTTCAATCATTTCTTCCGTATGGCGAACGACATCATGAGCAGGAAGCACATCCCATTCGGCATCATGCTGCAAGGCGCCGGCAACCACATGAATGCCTGGAAGCACCCCGCCGGCCCCGTGGATGCCAGCGTCAATCTGGATTTCATGATCAGGACGGTGCAAAAAGCCGAAGCCAACGGCATTGCGTTCGCATTCGTCGCGGATGGACTCTACATCAATGAGAAATCGATTCCGCACTTCCTGAACCGCTTCGAGCCTATTTCGATCCTGTCGGCGCTCGCGACCGTTACGTCGAAAATCGGTCTGGCGGGTACGGTTTCAACGTCGTATAGCGACCCGTTCACCGTGGCGCGTCAGTTCGCCTCGCTCGATCTGATCAGTGGCGGCCGCGCCGGCTGGAACGTCGTGACGACGCCGCTCGAGGGCACCGCGAAGAACTACGGGGGATCGCATCCGGACCATGCGTTGCGCTATGAAATCGCAGACGAGTATCTGAGCGTGACGCAGGGACTGTGGGACAGTTGGGATGATGATGCCTTCGTGCGCGACCGCGAGCATGGCGTGTTTTTCGATCGTGACAAGCTGCACACGCTGAATCATGAAGGCAAGTTCTTTCAGGTAGCAGGGCCGCTCAACATCCAGCGTTCGCCACAAGGGCAACCGGTGATATTTCAGGCCGGCTCGTCGGATACGGGCATAGCATTGGCCGGCAAATACGCCGATGCGGTGTTCACCCATTCGGTATCGATCGAAGAAACACGGGTCTTCGCGCAGCGCGTCAGGGACAGCGCCGAAGCGCATGGCCGCAGCCGGGACGACGTGAAAATCTACCCCGGTATCGGGCCGATTGTCGGCACCACGCATGAAGAAGCCGAGGCCAAATACGGGGCGATTCGCGATCTGCTCAATATCGATGAAGCGCTTGCCTATCTGGGCCGCTTTTTCGATCACCACGACTTCACGCAATACCCGCTTGATGGCCCATTTCCCGACCTCGGCGAGATCGGCAGAAACAGCTTTCGCTCCACGACCGACCGCATCAAGGCCCATGCGCGCAGCAAAGGGCAAACCTTGCGCGAGGTGGCGCTTGAAGTCGCTACGCCGAAGACGCATTTCCTCGGAACGCCGGAACATGTGGTCGATGAGCTCATTCGCTGGATAGACGCAGGCGCCGCTGACGGCTTCATTCTCGGCTTCCCGGTGCAGGCCCAGGGTCTCGATGATTTTGTCCACTACGTGATCCCCGAGCTGCAGCGGCGCGGTCGGTACGAGACAACGTTCGCGGGCGTGACGCTGCGCGACCATCTGGGGTTACCGCGCAAGGAAAGCCGCCATACGCTCACCGAGCCGGCATAACCAGACACGAAGCAGACACGAAACGGACGCGGTGCGAACGATGAACGAAACCGTTGAAGTCGCCGTACAGGCGCCGGGTGCCGGGCAAGGAGAATTGCGACGGGATCGAGCGCGATACCGCGTCGTGCCTGCGAAGCACCGTGCGCGTGCGGCCGGCGCTGTCGCAGCGGCGATCCTGATCGCGCTCGTGCTCGACTCCGTGCTGGCCAATCCGCGCTGGGGCTGGGGCGTTTTCGCCGAATGGTTTCTGTCTGAACCGGTGCTGTCGGGGCTGGGACGGACACTGCTGCTGACGGGGCTGGGTGCTTCGATCGGTTTCGCGCTCGGCATGCTTATCGCGCTGGCCAGAGTCTCGCGTTCCCCGCTTCTGGCCGGCAGCGCATGGGTCTTCGTGTGGTTGTTCCGTTCGATTCCGCTCATCGTGCTGCTGCTGATCCTGAACAATCTCGGTTACCTGTACGAAACCATCCGCATCGGCATTCCTTTTACCGGCATCACGTTTGGCAACTGGCCAACCATCGAGGTCATCAGTCCTTTCTGCGCGGCCGTTCTCGGTCTGACGCTCAATCACGCCGCGTTTTCGGCGGAAGTGATTCGAGGTGGCATACTTTCCGTCGATCACGGACAGCTCGAAGCGGCCGCCGCGCTGGGACTGCCGCGGCTTCGCCAGGCGCGGCGCATCGTGCTGCCGCAGGCAATGCGGGCCATTGTGCCGACCGCGTTCAACGATCTCATCGCACTGGCGAAGGGTTCCGCAATGGTCTATGTACTGGCCATGCCCGAACTGTTCTATACGGTGCAGATCATCTATCGGCGCAATCTGGAGGTCATCCCGCTGCTGATGGTGGCGACCGTGTGGTACCTGATCATTCTGACTGTGCTTTCGGCGATTCAGGTCTACGTCGAACGTCATTTCTCACGTGGGGTAACGCGCAGCACGACGCCCTCCATAGCCGACGATTTCGTCAACGCGCTCCCGGGGTTCGTGCGGCGTTGGCGTTCGCTCCGGGATGAAACCGGAGCGTCCGGCGATCCTCGGCTTGCGATCGCGTCGGCCGCGCCGACCGCGTCGACGGTCGCAAGCGATGCGAGTTTGTGGGTCGATCAGCGCAATGGCGGTGAGGTCGTCATTCAGAAAGTGTCGAAGAGTTTCGGCGCACTGAAAGTGCTCGATAACATCTCGCTCACCATGCGCCCCGGCAGTGTGACGGTGATCATCGGCCAGTCCGGTTCCGGCAAGTCCACGCTGCTGCGCACGATCAATCACCTCGAACGGGTCGACGACGGTTTTATCGATATCGACGGTGAGCTGATCGGCTACCGCCGCGTAGGCATGACGCTGTACGAACTGAAGGAGAGGGACGTGCTGCGGCGTCGCGTGGATGTCGGCATGGTCTTTCAGAACTTCAATCTCTTCCCGCATCTGACGGTGTTGCAAAACATTGTTGAGGCGCCGGTCGCGCTTGGCCGGTTGCCGCGCAAGGAAGCGGAGCAACTCGCCCGTGGTTTGCTGGCGCGCGTCGGGCTGGCGAATAAGGCGGATGCGTGGCCGCGGCAGTTGTCGGGCGGCCAGCAGCAGCGAGTCGCCATTGCCCGCGCATTGGCGTTGAAGCCGAAGGTGCTGCTGTTCGACGAACCGACATCCGCACTCGACCCCGAACTGGTGAACGAAGTGCTCGACGTCATCAAGGAGCTTGCACGCTCCGGCACCACGATGGTGATCGTCACGCACGAGATCGGCTTCGCACGAGAAGTGGCCGACACGATCGTATTTATGGATCGCGGCCGGGTGATCGAATCCGGTCCGCCGGCGAATGTGCTGAATGCGCCCCAGCATTCCCGCACGCGCGAATTTTTGTCGCGCGTGCTTTGATGACTCCATTTTCGCAAGGTGCCATGGAGTGCGAATGCGCTCGATAGCGGAGTGCGACGTTGGCCTTTATGGCGACCCTTCCGGCCCCGCCGGCAAGTCCGCCGCCAGGAACGCCGGGGTGCGGGCTCGATGGAAGTCGCAGGTGGTTTCGACCAGTGCGGCTATCTTCAACATCGGGTCGCCTCGTTCGCGCCGGTAGATCGCGTGATACTCAGATTCAGGCAAGTCACCCTCGATTTCGAGGACCACGAGCGCACCCTTCGAAATCTCTTCCCGGAAAAACTCCGTTGGCAGCACGCTGACGCCGAGTCCCGCGATCGTCAATTGTCCAAGCACCGGAAGGCTGTTCGTGCGGGTGGCGAAGCGGGTTGAGACACCGTGTTCCGCCAGCCACGCCTCATAAAGATGCGAAGTCACGGACGACTTGGTTTGCAGCAGCAGCGGGTGATTGGCTAATTCGGCCGCATCGATGCGACGCTTGCGCCCAAATCGCGAAGGACTCGCGACCCACGCGGTTTTCAGCTTACCGACGACGACGCTGCAATAGCTGGCCGGCCAGCGATCGCCGTCGGGAATCACCACGATATCCAGTGCGTTGTCGTCGAACTGTTCGAGCAGCGTGCGGCTTGAATTCACTTCTGGGTCGATAGTCAGGCGTGGATAAAGTTCGCGCACGCGTTCGATGAAGCGTTGCAGCCACGTCAGCGCTGAAATCTCGGTCACGCCAATGCGCAGGCGTCCCGCGAACGGATCCGGATCCAGCACTTCTTCGCGGATGCGCGCGAGCAGATCAATCACCTGCTCGGCAAGCGGCAGCAGGGCGCGACCCTTCGCGGTCAGCGCAGGGCGCTTCTGAGTGCGCTCGAACAGATCAACGGATAACGCCGTTTCCAGCTCCGTAATGCGCTTCGAGACGGCCGATTGCGTGGTGTGCAGGCTTTCCGAGGCGGCGCTGAAGCTACCCAACTGCGCGGCAGACAAAAACGCTTCCAGCTGTTTGACGGTGGGATACATAGCGGTTGTCTACCAGGAAAAAAATTCTTGATGCGCTAAGAAAATTTATCGCTTTTTAGCATTTTTGTCGAGGCCTAGACTGCTTCTCCATCGACGGATCAGTGCCAGGAGACAGATATGACGGAGACAGGGTTGCGCATCGAGCCACGTGTGGAAGGATTGAGTGCGCGTCAAAGGGAAGCCTTCAGTGGCCTGCCGGTTGCCGCGCTGAGCGATTGCATGGGACGCGGCACGGGCACGATGCATCTTGCCCCACGGCATGGCGACGCGCCGCTCGTCGGCAACGCGGTGACGGTCAAGCCGCGACCGGGCGATAACCTGATGATCCACAAGGCGTTCGAATTGCTGCAGGCCGGGGACGTACTGGTGGTGGATGGCGGCGGTGCTGCGTCCGGCAATGCGCTGGTCGGTGAGCTGATGATGCAGATGGCGCAGCGCAAAGGCGTGGCTGGCTTCGTGATCGACGGGGCGGTACGTGATGTCGCGGGGTTCCGGCAAGCGGGTTTTCCCTGCTACTCGCGTGGCGTCACGCATCGCGGGCCGTACAAAGACGGCCTCGGAGAAATCAACACAGTCGTCACGATCGACGGCATGGTGGTGTTCCCCGGCGATCTGATCGTCGCGGATATCGACGGCGTGCTGGCGATTCGTCCCGAGAATGCGGCCGACGTGCTTGAGCGTGCAATTCGCCATGTCGAGAAGGAAAGGGCGTTCAGCGCGGCGCTCGCGAGCGATTCCGTCGATCGCGCATGGGTTGACGCCCGTATCGCCAGCCTGCGAGGGGTACACGGATGAGCACCGTAATTACGCCGGTATCCGAACGAATTTCGCGCATCCAGCCATCGGCCAGCGGCTCCGCGCGCGAGCGCGTCATGCAGATGAGGCGGGAGGGGCACACGATCCTCGATTTGACGATCGGCGAGCCGGATCTCGATACGCCCGATCACGTCAAGGCCGCGGCCATCGCCGCGATCGCTCGCGGCGAGACGAAATATACGGGTGCGGCGGGAACGCCCGAGTTGCTCGAAGCCGTCGTCGGCAAGTACCGGCGCGAAAATGGCATGACGATCGATAAGGCCCAGGTCTTTATCGGCAGCGGTGCCAAGCAGGTCCTGCACAACGCGTTCGCGGCAACGCTCAATGCTGGCGACGAAGTAATCGTGCCGGCGCCGTACTGGGTGTCGTATCCTGACATGGTCGCGCTGAACGACGGCGTACCCGTCATCGTGCGTACCTCGCGGGAGCAGGACTACAAACTGACCGCCGACGCGCTCGATCGTGCAATCACGCGGCGGACCCGCTGGATCGTGCTGAACTCGCCGAATAATCCAACTGGCGCCTCATACAGCGAAGCCGAACTGCGCGAACTCGCCGAAGTAATCCTCTCGCACGAGCACGTGTGGCTGCTTACCGACGACATATACGAGCATTTTCATTACGGCAAAGGCAAAGCACTCACGCCGCTCGAAGTGGTGCCCGAACTGGCGGAACGTTCGCTCTCGGTCAACGGCGTGTCGAAGACCTATGCGATGACAGGCTGGCGCGTCGGCTACGGCGTAGGGCCCAAGGCGCTGATTCGCCAACTGGTCACGTTGCAGTCGCAAACCGTCAGTTGTGTGTCGTCGATCAGCCAGGCCGCGGCGAGCGCCGCGCTGAACGGGCCGCAGGATTTCGTCGCACATTGCGTGGCGACGTTCCGCGAGCGGCGGGATGCCGCGATGCGGATTCTGGAGACGGTCGAGTTGCTCGATTGCGTGCGGCCCTCGGGTGCGTTCTATATCTTTCCCAACTGCGCCCGCGTGATTGGTAAGACAACGCCGGACGGAACGCGCATCAGCTCGGATGTCGACTTTGCGGCGTATCTGCTCGAACATGCGAACGTTGCCGTGCTCGACGGGGCGGCCTACGGTGTCTCGCCATCGATCCGCCTTTCGTTCGCCACCTCGCTCGATATCGTGGTGGAAGCCTGCCACCGCATAAAGAGCGCCTGCGCAGCGCTCGCATAACCCCATATAACGACATCACACTGGAGACTTTGACGACATGAAACGGCTTTTTACGCTACTCATCGGCAGTCTGATCCTCGCACACGGGGCCGCTGCGAATGCCGACGCGCTTGCCGATATCAGGCAGCATGGCACGCTCGTCTGCGGGACGCTGGGCACCGCGCCGCCGTTCTCTTTCCAGGATCCGAAGAGCCGCGAAATCGTCGGCTACGACGTCGATTTCTGCAAGGCCATTGCGGACGCCTTGAAGGTCAAACTGCAGATCAAACTGATTGCCGTCGACGCGCGTATTCCCGAACTGCTGCAAGGGCGCGTCGACGTGGTCGCGGGCAACCTGGGCTATTCGAAGCAACGCGCGCAGCAGATCGATTTCAGCGACGCCTATTTCTCCGGACCGACGAAGATACTGACCCGTAAGGACGCCAATCTTGTCTCGCTCAAGCAGATGGAGACAAAACGCATTGCGTTGATCAAGGGCTCGTCGGCAGAGCCATTCGTGCGCAAGCTGCTACCGGCGGCGAGCATCATCAGCTACCCGGATCCGTCGAGCGGCTTTCTCGCCGTAGCGCAACGCAAGGCCGACGGGCTGGCAGCCTCCGAGCTGGCGCTGATCAAGATGCAACGGCAGGCGGATGCCTCGACGCCGCTCGTGATCATCGATCAGCCCGTGTTCTCGGAGCAGTGGGGTATCGGTGTGCGCAAGAACGAACCGGCATTGCGTGCCGCCGTCGATCATGCATTGGAAGCGCTGGAGCAGTCCGGTCAGGCCGCGGCGATCTTCGACAAATGGCTCGGTGCCGGCGGTGAGTACAAGATGCACCGTGACTTCAAGATTGCACCGATTCAGGACTAGACGCAGGCACTTGCGAGGAGTCGCTCCATGCACTATCAGTTCGATTTCTCAGCCGTTTTGCACGGCGACTATCTGCACTGGTTCATCAGCGGGACGGCGGTTACGCTGGAGCTTTTCGCCGTAGCGTGGGCAGGCAGCATCGTGCTGGGTATCGTGCTCGCCATCATCAGGCAAAGCGGTCTGCGCGTTGGCGCCGCGGCGGTCGCGGCGTACGTCGAATATCACCGCAATGTGCCGCTCGTCGTGCAACTGCTGTTCTGGTATTTTGCGGCGCCGAGTCTGTTCCCGGCCTCGTTGCGCGATTACCTCGCCACCCACGGCAGCGAATTCCCGCTTGCGAGCGTCGCGCTCGTGCTGTGTGCGGCGGCTTATGTCTCCGAAGATCTGCGCAGCGGATTTCGGGCGATCCCGCGCGGCCAACTGGAGGCAGGCAGGGCCCTCGGCATGAGCTATCTGTCGACCATGCGTATGGTGTTGATGCCGCAGGCGTTGCGCGTGTCGTTGCCTTCGCTGGTGAATCAGGCGTTGCTGCTCTTCAAGAACACCAGCCTCGCCATGGCGATTGGTATTGCGGAACTCACGTACCAGGCGAAGGAGGTCGACAGTAATACGTTCCTCACTTTCGAAGCCTTTGCGGTCGCGACGGTTATCTATCTGGTGCTCTCGTTCGCGATCATGTTCTGCGGGTCGATGCTCGCGCGCCGTTTCAACGTTGCGGGGGCCGGACGATGATCGACATTCTCACTCAATACTGGCAAACGTTCCTCGTCGGTCAGTATCCGCAAGGACCGCTGGGTGGCGTGACGATGACGATCGCGATCGCCGTCATATGTATTGCCACGTCGCTGCCGATCGCCCTACTTATCGCGATCTGCCGCACCTGCCCCGTTGGCGTGCTGCGCTGGCTGGCTTTCGGGCTCGTTCAGTTCGTGCGCGGCATGCCGTTGCTGATGCTGATCTTCTGGGCGTATTACCTGTTACCGGCGATCACGCACGTGACGGTGTCGGGTGTGCTCACGTTGATCTGTGCGCTGATCGTTTATCAGGCCACGTATCTGTCCGAGGTGATCCGCTCCGGCATTGAAGCCATTCCGCGTGGACAAACTGAAGCGGCGCGCGCGCTCGGGCTGGGCTATCTCGCGACGCTCAGGCACGTGGTGGTGCCGCAGGCCCTGTACAACGTGCTGCCGAGCATGCTGAGCGAATTCATCTCGACCATCAAGGAAACTTCGCTTGGCTACGTGATCGGCGTGCAGGAACTGACGTTCGCGGCTAACCAGGTCAACAGCCAGTTGCTGACGCAGCCGCTGCAGACCTATGCGCTGCTGGCCGCCATGTATTTCGTGATCTGCTTCACGCTGACACGCATCGTACGCTTCACGGAAGTCCGCCTGAATCGCAGGCGCACGGCGCATGTGATGCCCGGGCCGACACCCCTACTCTTGACTACGACAGGAGATCGAATTGATTGAGCTGAACAAGGTCGACAAGTCATTCGGCCACCACCAGGTTTTGTGGTCTATCAACGAAACCGTTGCGCGCGGCGAAGTCGTCGTCATTTGCGGGCCGTCGGGCTCGGGCAAGTCGACGCTGATCCGCACCATCAACGGGCTCGATAGCATTGATCGCGGCGACATCATGTTGAACGGCATTTCGGTGCACGCCAAAGGCACGAATCTGAATTCAGTGCGTCGGCAAGCCGGTTTCGTGTTCCAGCAGTTCAATCTTTTTCCGCACATGAACGTGATGGCGAATCTGACGCTTGCGCCGTCGCATCTGTCAAAGTTGCGCCGCCGTGAAGCTGGGGAAAAGGCCATGGAACTGCTCGATACGGTTGGCCTGCGGCACAAGGCGAATGCTTTTCCGGGCACGCTTTCAGGCGGGCAGCAGCAGCGCGTTGCGATTGCGCGTGCGTTGATGATGGACCCTGCGGTAATGCTGTTCGACGAACCCACTAGCGCGCTCGATCCGGAGATGGTCGGCGAGGTACTGCAAGTGATGAAGCGTCTCGCACGCAGTGGCATGACCATGGTTTGCGTGACGCACGAAATGAACTTCGCGCGCGAGGTGGCTGACCGGGTCATCTTCATGGACGACGGCAAGATTCTGGAGCGTGCGGCGCCGCAGGATTTTTTCCACAATCCGCAGCACGATCGGGCAAGGCGCTTTGTGATGGATATCAACGCACATTGAAAGGGGCGGGGGCAGAAGTCTCGTGCGATTTCCAATGCGTCTGACGCAATCGCAGCCCCAGGCACCGGTGACGGGCCAGGTTGTTCTCTCCTTGGCGGATCTCGTCGTCTGCGAAATGTGGCGTCGGCTTTCAGGCGGCTGCGTGCAGTACCGCTATCCGGTCTCTCCGTCGCTTCTCTTACCGGCTAGTGTCTGCTTCCCTTGAAGCGAGGGGGAGCGCTCGGTCAGGCGAGCGGTGTTCTCATCCGGCGCGCCCGCGGCCGCGAACAGCCGTCGATATTCGACGGGCGTTGTTTGCTTCGCGGTCCTGAACTGCCGATTGAAATTGGCGACGTTGGCGAAACCGGAACGAGCGGCGATGACGGCGACGGGCAGCGAAGTGTCTGTCAGCATTCGGCACGCGTGTCCGATTCGAACCCGGGCGATATATCGGCCGACGCTCTCGCCGATATGCTGAACGAAGTAACGCGTGAGCGTGCGTTCAGACAGGCTGGCGACCGCGCAGAGCTCTGACAGTCGCAGTGGTTCGGCAAAGTGCGCGTCGATCATCGAAAGGACCCGGTTGATCCGTTCGGGTTCGTGACCGGATGGTCCCGCGCCTGGATGATTGAAAGCGCTAGGCGAGGCGAGCGGTTGGCCTGGCGCATCGGCGAGCGTGCACATAATATCGAGGGCTGTGCCAAGGCGCTTGCGCGCATCGCTCGAGAGTAGTTGCGCGAGGCGCTCGCGCACCGATTCGCCTGCAGGCGGTTCGAAGGCCAGGCCACACGCGGCCCTGCGGAGCAGCTTGCGCAGTGGTTCGTACTCGGGACAGCAATCCGCCATGCGCCGCGCCCAGTCGCCGTCGAACCAGATAACTATGGCGACCTGCGGCGACGATGAGTCGATCGAACGATTCGACGCCCAGGTGTGGGGAAGATCCGGCGGCACGAGGACGAGATCGTCAGCCTCGTAGTTGCTGACAGAGTCGCCGATGTAGCGCTTGCCATGACTGTTCATCGTCAGCGTTAGCTCGTACTCGGGATGGCGATGCCATTCGAACGGAATACGCGGGAGCCGCCGATGGTAAACCCGGAGCGAACAGTCCTTGCCGAACTCGACATGCTCGTAGGCTGGTTTCATGGCCGAAAACGCAAATTAATTGCCTGAATAGTATCACCGTGGAATGCCTTCACGTCATATGCTCGACCATGTCAATTCGATAGGGAGACAGTCATGGCGTTGAGAATCGAAGATTTGCCCGGCGCAATCCGGCAAGCGAAAAGAGAATTGCGCGCGGCGTTGCCGAACTACCGGGAGGTCTTCGCCGAAGTCGAAGAATCAATCGGCGCCGAGGCGCAGCGAATCGCCGCGCAACGCGATCGTGGGGAGAATGTCATTCCCGAGATTCAGTTCTCCGACATCACCGGGAAACGCGTCACCCCCGACCAGATCACGCTCGTCAAGGCGCGCGGTGCCTGCGTGATTCGTCAGGTTTTTCCTCGTGCGCTGGTGCAGGGTTGGGACGAGGATATCGCCGACTATGTCGAGCGCAATAATCTCGACCAGCATCTGGAAAATCGCGCCGAAGACAAATACTTCGGACAACTGGCTTCCAGCAAGCCGCAGATCTACGGCGTGTACTGGTCGAAACCGCAGGTGCTGGCGCGTCAGTCGGCGTCGCTGACCGAGGCACGTGTATTTCTGAACCGGTTGTGGCGCAACGAGAGCGAGGGCCGCGTGCACTTCGATCCGGAGCGCGTGCCGGCCTATGCCGATCGTCTGCGTCGCAGGCCACCGGGTTCGGCGTCGCTCGGCTTGTCGGCGCATTGCGATGGCGGCTCGGTGGAGCGCTGGATCGAAAGCAATTTCCGCAAGGTGTACCGCCATGTATTTGCAGGGAACTGGCGTGACTACGATCCGTTCGACGCGGCTTTCCGTCCTGACGTAGAGGAGATCGCGTCGCCCGCCGTATGTTCGATGTTCCGCACTTTCCAGGGTTGGACTGCCTTGACGCCGCAAGGCCCGGGCGACGGCACGCTACAACTCGTACCCATTGCCAATTCGATGGCGTACATACTGCTGCGCGCGCTGCAGGACGATGTCGCGGAGGACGATCTATGCGGTGCAATGCCTGGACGGGCGCTGTCGATCAAGCCGGAATTTCATGCGCCATTGTTCGAGGCGCTGTCGTCGATTCCCAACATGGAAGCGGGCGACACCGTCTTCTGGCACAGCGACGTCATCCATGCGGTCGAGGATGAGCATAAGGGCGCGGGTTACAGCAACGTGATGTACATCGCCTCGGCGCCCGCGTGCGCCAAAAACGACGCTTATCTGAAGCGCCAACTGCCGAGCTTCCTCAAGGGCGAAAGCCCGCCTGATTTCCCGACCGATCATTTCGAAGTGGATTTCATCGGACGCGCGACGGCTGACGACCTGACACCGCTCGGCAAGGCGCAACTCGGGTTTGATCTGTAGAGCGAAAGAGAGGCTTGCTGAAGTTGCGCGAGGAAGGTGCCGTGAATGAGGACAATGATTCTCGAGCGCGTATGCAAGGATGGGCAAGTACGCCGCGGATCAGCGCACAGGCGGTGCCGCGGCCAACAAGCTGCGCAGGAACACCATGATCATGTGTCCAATGGGCACCTCGGACAGCATCGAGCGTTGCAGTGCGAGGCCTTGTGAGAGCCCCATGAAGGACGCGGCCAATACCATCGGTGATTCCGGCGGCACTCTTTCCAGCTTGGCGAAAATCTGCCCGATGCAATAGGCAAGACCATCACGGTGGGCGTCCAGCAACGCCTGTGAGGCGGTTGCAAAAACGGGGTTGCGGCGCCCCTGAAGCTTGAATTCAACGCCCAGCACGGACCACTCAGGCTCGGCATCAAGTGTCTGCGCCCAGATCTCCAACGCGCTCAAAATGCCGTCCGCCGATGCGGAAGGGTCACTCAGCGTCCGGCCAATGTCGGCCATTTGCGCCTTTGAGCGCTCCCGCATCAGTTCCACAAACAACTCTTCTTTGCTTGCGAAATTCGAATAGAACGCACCCTGCGTATAACCTGCCTCGGCCGCAATATCCCTGAGCGAGGTGGCGCCGAAACCCCGCTCGACAAACAGCCACTTCGCTGCAGCAAGCAAATGTGCCCGGGTCTGCAATCGACTTTCTTCGCGGCTCAGCCGCGGGGGTTTGGCCGCCGTGTTCATGGCCGGAAGGATATCAGTTGATATTTAAAATTCAACTGGATATTATTACGATTGCATTTCATATATCACTTGATATGCAGGAGTGTGGGCGCGGGCTAAGCCTCTGAAAGTCCTACGGAACAGGGCGAGGGCGTGCCGGCGAAGTCAATGCGGGGGCCAACCGCTAAGACCGGGAGCGAGATGCAACAACCCGGTCATGTACTACGGAAAGAGAACATGAGCAGCAGGGTAAAGATGTTGAAGCAGCAACTCGCGCAACTCGATGAGCGGCTATTGATCGCCTGGCAGCAGGAGCAGAAAGCCGCTATTGAACACGTCCGGCAGGTCATGAACTTCTTCAACCTTGTGCCTAACCAGTTACGCGTCGACCGGCGAGGCACCTACAACACCAAAGCGATTGAGATGAAGTATCAGGACCCCGTCACCGGTGCGACCTGGAGCGGCCGTGGACGCGCGCCGTCGTGGATCCGGAACCGGAGCTACAACGATTTTCTGGTCAAGCAGCCCGACGAGGCCGGATCGGACCACGATCGTTGATATTCACGCTGCTCAATCCATCTCAACAGCCGTGCTGCGCCGCTTCCTCGGCAGCGAAGCGCGCCCGCCAAAGCGCTCCACCATGAAGTCCACGAACGTGCGAATCTTCGGCGGCGGCCTGCGGTCCGCGACCGTCAGCACATGCATCGGCCGTGCATGCGGAACGTAGTCGGGCAAGACTGGCACCAGCCGGCCGGCGCGGAGGTCGTCGTCGAGCAGGATCTCGGGCTGCATGATGATGCCGAGTCCGCTGAGCGCGGCCATTCGCAGTGCTTCGCCATTGTTCGCGGTCAGGCTCAGCGACACCGGCACGACGACTTCGCCTTCGGGTCCTTGTAGCCGCCAGTTGCGCCCCGCTACCGGATGCGCGAATCCGAGGCAACTGTGCTGCGCGAGATCGTTGGGCGCCATGGGCACACCGTGCTGTTCGAGGTAGACGGGCGCGGCGCACACCACCGATCGGTACGGCCGCAACGCACGCGCGACCAGCGACGAGTTTGCAAGCTCGCCGATACGCACCGCCACGTCGAACCCCTCATCGACGAAATCGATGCTCCGATCGCTGACCACGAGATCGATCGCGACGTCGGGATGCGCCGCACGGTAGTCGGCGCAGGCCGGAGCAAGCGCATGGACACCGAACGAAACGGGCGTGAGCACGCGCAACCGCCCGCGCGCTTCCCCCTGCAGTTCGGCGCCGATCGCCTCGGCGTCGGCCACGTCGGCGAGAA
This sequence comes from Paraburkholderia fungorum, assembly GCF_046026025.1. Lineage (GTDB taxonomy): Bacteria > Pseudomonadota > Gammaproteobacteria > Burkholderiales > Burkholderiaceae > Paraburkholderia > Paraburkholderia fungorum_E. The sequence goes on from NZ_JAQQFL010000015.1 coordinate 72,547, forward strand.
TGCGCCGGCATCGCTCGTAGTAGTGCTGCCCGAGTTCTGTGAGACTTTGCCGGCGCGTGGTGCGGTTCAGCAGCCGGCCGCCCAGCAGCGTTTCGAGTGCCCGGATGTGATGCCCGACCATGGTTCCCGTCAGCCGGAACTCCTCCGCAGCGGCCGCGAAACTGCCTCGCTCCACGACCCGCACGAAGATCGTCATGCTTTCCAGTCTGTCCAATTGCGAAGTGTCCTTTGGTTATGTTCGAAGCGCAGCCGTCTTTTTTCGCCACCTCAACGCGGCAACAATCTCGACAGGGATGTGGAACTGGCCACGTACGAAACTCGCAGACTACTGAGGGAGATGCATGATGCTATCGCAACCGACACTTCGCGAACGCGGCGCCGCGCTGCTCGAACACCTTCACGGCTCCGGCTCCGCTCAGGCGCTGAAGGCCGATATGGAAGGGCTGTGCCCGGACTTCGTCGAGATGTCCATCGAGTGGGCGCTGGGTGGCGTCATGGCACGCCCGGGGCTCGACCTGATCACCCGCGAACTCGTGGTCATCGCGTCGTGCGTGACGCTCGGTCATCCGGTTACCCAGTTGCGCGCGCACGTCCATGCCGCGCTCGCAGCGGGCGCGACCCGCGAGCAGGTCATTGAGTCAATCCTGCAGCTGATGTTCTATGCCGGTGGCGCGTCGGTGCGCAATGCGCTTGTGCATTGCCGCGATCTGCTGGTTATTCAAACCGGTTCAGCGACCTGAGTCCGCCGTGGATGGCACGGCCGAAGCGCTTTCCATTGTCTCGACAAGCGCATCGCGCATCAACGCGACAGGCCGCACCAGACGACCGGGCAGCATGCCATGCACGAGCCAGACGTTCAGCACGTTGTTGAAGTCCGTTACCTCGATGAGCTGCAGTGACTCGCGGTAGGTGCTGCGCGCCAGCATTTCCGGCACCGCGAGCCCGATGCCCATGCCCCGGGCCACCAGCGAAAGCTGCAACTCCGACCCAAACGCCTCGACCGCGACGTTGAACTGCAAGCCGGCCGCCGACATCGCGCGACTCAGCGCCGAACGCATCCCGCACCCGTCCTGGTTCAACACCCACGGGTGACGCGAGAGCGCGGTGAGTGTCGTCGGTTCGCCAGTCAAGCCGAACGAACGCGGCGCCACCACGACGGCCCGCTTGTCGCCGAGCAGCGTCGCCGTCATTGTCTCGGGCAGCGGAATGCCGGTGGGCATCAGCACGACGGATGCATCCACGGCGCCGCGCTCGACGTTCTGCAGCAGACCCGGCGACCAGCCCGCCGTCACACGCAGCGTCAGCTTGGGAAAGGCGCTGCGCAAACGGTCGACGGGCCGCGCGAGCGCGAGTTCGGATAGAAACGGCGGGACGCCGATTCGCAACTCGCCCGTCGATTCGCTGTCGGGCGACCCGACGGCCATCAGGTCGTCGACAGCGCGCAACACGGTGCGCGCCAGGCCGTACACCTCGTTGCCCGCCGCGGTCGGCTTGAGCGGTTTGCTCTGCCGGTCCAGCAACTCGGCGCCGAGCATCGTCTCCAGGTTTTGCACGCGGCGTGTGAGTCCAGGCTGCGTGAGAAATAGCTTCTCCGCCGCCCGCACCATCGATCCGCTTTCCACCACCGCCACGAAGGCCTGCAAGTCACGCGTATTCATAACAAACTCGCATAAACATTATCGAGATATTTCAATTGTCGCATAACATCGCCGTCCGTACGATAAGCCGGAGCTAAATCAACCGGAGTGGAACGATGAATCAACCCGCCGATACGTCCGCGCGGCCGCTGCCTCCCTTGCCTTCGACGCCCGCAGTTGCAGCGGCGCCGAGTGCTGGGCTGACTGCGCAGCTCACCTTGTTTTTCGCCGCGGCGGTCGGCGTGATCGTCGTGAACCTCTCGGCCGCGCAGCCATTGACGGGGCCCGTCAGCCGCGCGCTGAATCTGCCGCCCGAACTTGCCGGACTGATCGCCATGCTGCCGCAGTTGGGATACGCGGCCGGCTTGCTTCTGCTCGTGCCGTTGTGCGATCTGTTCGAGAACCGCAAGCTCATTTTCCGGACGCTGATGTGCTGTGCCGTGTTCCTCGGCGTCGCGGCATTCGCGCGGTCGGGCTGGCTATTTCTCGTCTCGGTGTCGCTTGCCGGCGCGACCTCGAGCGTGATCCAGATGCTCGTGCCGATGGCGGCCTCGATGGCGCCGGAACACCGGCGCGGGAGGGCGGTCGGCAACGTGATGAGCGGGCTGATGGTCGGGATTCTGTTGTCGCGCCCGCTCGCCAGCGTGATCGCCGGATCGTTCGGCTGGCGCGCGTTTTTCGGCATTGAGGCGTGCGCCGACGCGCTGCTTGCCGTGGTGCTGTATACCCAGTTGCCCATCCACCGGCCGCTCGCGACGGCGCGTTATCCGGCATTGCTGCGTTCCCTGTGGACCCTGCTGCGCACGGAACCCGTTCTGCAGCGCCGCGCCACGCTGGCGGCGCTCGGGCTTGGCGCATTCAGCGCGTTCTGGACCGCCATTGCCTTGCTGCTGGCGCAGCCGCCGTTCTCGCTCGGCATGCACGGCATCGCCGCGTTTGCGTTGGCCGGCGCGAGCGGGGCGATCGTCACGCCGCTCGCGGGTTATCTCGGCGATCGCGGTGCGCAGCGCACGACACAACTGATCGCGCATCTGTCGATGATCGCAGCCGTGCTCCTCATGGGCGTGGCGGGGGCGGGCTGGGGCGGCTTCCCGGTAACGACGCATCCGGGTCTCGCGCTCGCGCTGCTGGTTGCCGGCGCGGCAACGCTCGACGCGGGCCTCATCACGGATCAAACGCTCGGACGGCGCGCGATCAATCTCATCAACCCGGCGGCGCGCGGCCGGTTGAATGCGCTCTTCGTGGGAATTTTCTTTATCGGCGGCGCGGTGGGTGCCTTGCTGTCGGGGGCGGCGTGGGCATGGGCCGGGTGGAGCGGTGTTTGCTCAGTTGTACTGGCCTTCACGATTGCCGCGCTGCTATGCGGATTCTATGACCGGCGTACGCGTTGATCAGGAGACGATCATCTTCCGTTTGGTGAGCAAAGCAAATCTCACTGATATGACGTATCGCGAGGGCTTACTTTGACCGGCGCGATTGCCAGACGAAGTTCCTGGTAGGCGCTCACCAGCGCGTCGAGACTGAATGTCCGGTTCAGTCCGCTGGGATTGGGCAGCACCCATGCGCGGGCGCCGCCGAACGCTGCCGGTTGCGGGCCCCAGTCGATGTCGCGTTCGCCGGACATGGCGGAGATCGCCATCTTTCCGAGGAAGGCAACACATTGCGGCCGATACCGTTCAATTTTCTGCTCGAATTCCGTCGCGGCAGCTTTGAATTCCCACTGCGATAGTTCGTCCGCTCGTGCGGTCGGACGCGAGACCGCGGTTGTCAGGCCACAGCCATATTGGAGGAATGTGCGGTCGTCTTCAGGACGCATCTGTTCGGGCGTAAAACCCGCCAGATGAATCACCCGCCAGAACCGATTGCCTCTGCCGGCGAAGTGGTGGCCGGTCGATGCCGCACGGACCCCCGGATTGATGCCACAAAATACGACTGATAAACCCGGCTCAAGGATATCTGGAAGACCTTGAAGCGATTCGGAGTGAGTCACGGATGGTGTAAGTCTTTTCATGAAGTGCATTCGAGCCGTCGGGTGGGGACAACAGGCTACCTCAACGATACCGTCTTCCGGGTCTTCCGATTGCGCGCGGCGGAGCACCTTTATACTCGACGCTCACGCTGCACAACCGCGTTTGTAGCGGTCTGGACGTGCAACGGACATTGAGAAGCCTGCGCTAAAAATATGGATCGAATCGACGCAATGAAGGTGTTCGTGGCCACGCTGGACGAAGGCAGCCTGGCGGGCGCCGGGCGGCGGCTCGGCCGATCCCCGGCCGCGGTGAGCCGCGCCATCGCGTTCCTCGAGGAGCACACCGGAACGGCCCTGCTGCACCGGACCACACGGACGATCAGACTGAGCACGGCGGGCGAACGCTATGCGTCGGCCTGCCGACGCATTCTGACTGATCTCGAGGAAGCCGATTTGCTGGTGGCAGACGAGCGCTCGGCGCCGCGGGGTCTGCTGACAGTAACCGCACCGGTTGCCGCGGGTGAGGATGTGCTGCGTCCCATACTCGACGACTTCATCGACCAGCATCCCGCGGTCCCGATACGCCTGCAACTGCTCGATCGTCCAGTCAGCCTGATCGACGAAGGAATCGACGTGGCGCTGCGCATCGCGCATCTGGCGGACTCGACGCTGATCGCGATACCGGTCGGCGAAGTCCGCCGCGTTGTCGCGGCTTCACCGAAATACCTGGCCACCCATCCCGCCATCAACGAACCGGCCGATCTCGCCCATCATCAAATCGTTGCGATGACGCATTTTGGGTTGGACTCGTGGAGCTTTCCGCCTTCCGGCCGTTCGACGATTCCTCAGGTCGTGCAGTTGGCCCCGCGTTTTATCGTCAACACGATCCGGGCGGCGATCGCTTCGACCGTTGCCGGCCACGGCGTGACCCGGATGTTTTCGTATCACATCGCCGAACAGGTCAGGAACGGGTCGCTGAAAATCGTGCTGAGCGATAGCGAGCACTCCCCTCTGCCGGTGCACCTCCTGACGCCGCACGGCCGCCTGTCGGTCCCCAAGGTGCGTGCTTTCGTCGACTTCGCGGCACCGCGTCTGCGCGAGCATTTCGAGCAGCTTCAACGGTTTACCGAGGTGGATTGAATCTCTCGACGGAAGAATGTCTTCCTTATGACGGCGATTCTCCCGAGATTCGATTTAATCTAGACTGATTCCCGTTATCGGCAGGGTACGCAGCGCGCGCCCGTCTTCGGGAGGAAGTTATGGAACCGGCAGTCGCTCAATCCCCATCAAACCCTTTCCAGGGGGCGTTGCGCGGTTACACCGAGCGCAACGAGACTTACTGGCGACGCAATCTCGCCGTCTGCGTGATCGGGTCGTTCACGACGCTCGTCAGTCTGAGCATGCTGTTGCCGTTCCTGCCCTTGTACGTGCGCCAGCTCGGCGTCGAATCCCAGTCGGCGGTCATCCAGTGGTCCGGGGTTGCGTTCGGTGCGACGTTTCTCGGCACCGCTGTGACCGCGCCGCTCTGGGGGCGTCTTGCCGATCGCTACGGCCGCAAGCCGATGCTGATTCGCGCGGCCGTGGGCATGGCGATCGTGATGTCGCTGATCGGCCTGGCCCATAACGTCTATGAACTGGTCGCGTTGCGTCTGATTGCCGGGCTCGTTGGCGGTTACGCGTCGGCCTCCACGGTCATGGTCGGCACACAGGCGCCGCGCGAGCGGGCCGGCTGGGCACTGGGGATTCTGTCGACTGGCGCACTCGCGGGCAACCTGGTCGGACCGTTGATCGGGGGATTGTTGCCGGGATGGATCGGCATCCGCGGCACGTTTTTCGCCGGTGGCGCGATGATCGCCGTTGCCGCCCTGCTGACCGTCTTCGTCGTGAAGGAAGACTTTCATCCGGCCACCGACGCGAGGGGACGGGGCATCAATACGACCGGCGTGCCGGCTCGCCGCACGGATTACGTAGTCGTCGCAACGATCCTGGTGACGGCGATGATGGTCCTGCTCGCCAATATGTCGATCGAGCCGATCATCACTGTTTATATCGGAAGCCTGAATGTTCAGGCGGATCATCTCGCGCGTATCGCCGGGGTGGTCATGGCCTGCTCCGCGTTGGGCAGCGTCCTGACGGCGGCCCGGCTTGGTGCGCTGGCTGACCGCATCGGTAGCTGGAACGTCATCATCGGTTGTCTGGTTGTCACCGGTCTGGTGATGGTGCCGCAAGCGTTCGTTACCGAGTGGTGGCAACTCGCCGGATTACGCGTCTTGATGGGGATGTCGCTCGCCGGCCTGCTGCCTGCTATCGCCAAGCTCGCGAGACAATCGGTCGATGAGAGCAGGACTGGGCAAATGCTCGGCTATCTGCAATCGGCCCAGTTCAGCGGCCAGGTCATCGGCCCTGTGATCGGTGGCCAGATCGGCGTCCTGTTTGGACTGCACTCGGTGTTTTTCGTCACCGGCGCACTGCTGGTGATCTGTGCCGGACTCGCTCAATGGGCACGCATGCGTTAGCCGGCCCGAGTGTCGAATCGGACGAGTGGGTCACGCACAACGCGCGCGTGGCCTGCGCGTATTCGCACTCTCACTCGGACTCGTACTGACCCGCTACAGGCCCAGTTTTTCCATCAGGAAGTCGACAAAGCTCCGTACGCGCGACGATAGATGCCGCGCGTGCGGATAGATCAGCACGAACGGGCGCGAACAACCGCCATATGGGACGAGCAATTCCTTGAGTGTGCCTTCGGCGATGTCTTTGTCGACGATGAAGCGATAGGTCTGAAAGATGCCCGCCCCATGGCGCGCCAGGGTGACCCCGGAAAGCACGTCGCCCGACGATCCGTAACCGCCGTGCGTCATCATCTCGGTCTCCTTACGGTCCTGGTTGAACACCCACAGGAGATTGCGGCCGGTACTTGGCCGGGCATACTGGATGCAATCGTGATTGATCAGATCATCCGGTGTTTCCAGTTTGGCGGCGCTGCGCAGATAAGCGGGCGAGGCGACTACCACCAGTTCCGCATCCTCGATCTTTCGCGCGATCAGACCGGAATCGCTCGGTGCGCGTCCGCGAATGGCAAGGTCGAAGCCTTCGTCCGCAAAGTCGATATTGCGGTTGCTGAGGTGTGCTTCGACCATGACGCCCGGATAGCGCGCGCGAAACTCCGCAAGCAGGGGAAGCACCCGATAGTGCCCATACGGGGTCGGCATGCTGATGCGCAACACGCCGCTCGGCGTGGTTTGCTGCCCGGTTGCTTCACGTTCGGCGTCGGTGAGCAGGTTCAACGCCTGGCGGCATTGTTCGAAGTACCGCCTTCCAGCATCCGTCAGCCGGATCTGTCTGGTTGTCCGCACAAACAGGCGCACATTCAGGCGTGTTTCCAGGCGCGAGACTGATCGGCTGACGGCCGCGGGCGTCACACTCGCCGCGGTCGCGGCAAGCGTAAAACTCTCGAGTTCGGCCGCAAGACAGAACAGTTCGATACTGCCCAGAAGGACATCTTCAAATTGACGCTGCATGGACTCTCGACGACCTTCGGTAGCGCGCTTTTTTGATCGGGCAGAAAGGCGCCCGGTACGGCCGCAAAGTCAACGCAACGGGCGGCGCAATCGCCTTCGGTGCGAAACAGGGGACCGTACAGAGTATCAGGATATAGCGCGAAGGTCATCGGAGAAGGACGTGCCATGATCCACCGGACACGTCCTGAGGTTCAGGCCGGTTTGAGGCCTTGCTGTTTGCGATAGAGCTCGACCGGCAAGCCGCCCCAGCCCCAGTTCTCGGTGTTCACTTCCTCGATGACAACAAAGGTTGCTTCGAGCGGCTTGTTGAGCACGTCTAACAGCACCTGACTGACGCCTGCAATGAGCCGCGCTTTTTCGTCGGCAGTGACGGAATCGTTGCCGGGTTTGGATCCCTCGCGGGTAACCTGAATCGTGACGATAGGCATGTCGCCCTCCGTGATCGGCGGTTGATTTGAAGGGCGCCGGCCTGCGGCGCCCGGGAGATCAGTGACGAGTCATCAGTGGCCGGCGCTCTGGCCGCCGTCCACGTGCAGGATTTCGCCGGTCACGAACGACGCGCCATCCAGATACAGGACAGCGCCTACGACATCGCTCATCTCGCCCATATGACCCATCGGATGCAATGCACCGAGCGCCGCATGGGTATCTTCCGCGTGCATCGGCGACTTGATGATACCCGGCGAGACGGCGTTGGCGCGGATACCCTTTTTCGCATATTCGATCGCGAGCGACTTGGTGGCTGCGTTCAGTCCACCCTTGGTGAGCGAGGCCAGCACGGACGGGACACCCGCGATTGCCTGGTCGGTCAGACTGGTCGTGATCGTAACCACGTGACCGCTGGCATGCTTTTCCATCTCGGCGACAGCCAGTTGCGTGATGTAGAAGAAACCGGAGACGTTCACGCCGATGGCGGCTGCGTAGTCTTCCGCGGTGTAGCTGGTGAAGGGCTTGGCGAGGAAGATGCCGGCATTGTTGACCAGCGTGTCGATGCGGCCAAAGCGGGCGACGCCTTCGGAAATCACGCGACGCGCGGTAGCCGGGTCGGCAATATCGCCCGCGACGGTCACGATATTGGGGTCGTCCGTCGGGCGAATCGATCGTGCGGTTGCGACAACGCGGTAGTCGAGCTTGCGGAATGCGCTGACCAGTTCGGCGCCAATGCCTTGCGATGCACCGGTAACGACAACGACTTTTTGTGACGTGCTCATGATTGAACTCCTGATGAGATACCTGGGATCGGATGCTGATCGGGCCACTGGCTCCGATAGGTTTCAAATGTAGGCGCATTGCCGCTGAGTTCGAATACCCGCCATGGACAAACAGTCGTGCTTGCGAGGAACAAATGCGTCCTGTTGGCGTGACGCTGCTGGGTGGCGGTCTCGGCGACCTGGCGATCCGCTACGGGTATCAACGCTTCAACAATCAGGTCATGGCCGCCACGGTGGCGGTGTTGATCGTGTTGGTGCAGGCGGTGCAGGTGACGGGCGACCGGCTGGTGCGTTCGCTGGCTCACCGGCGTTGAGGGTTCGGTTCGCTGGCTGTGTATCTGCGACGTAATTTGCATGAAACGCCGCCATCTGCCACGTGCGAACGTCTACGCCGTGGTCTGTTCAGAATCGGAAGGAGGCTCGGACGTCCATCGATCTTCATCCAGCAACAGCTTGAAGAGCCGGTCCCGTTGCCGGTCTGAAATGGGCGAAAGGCCGAGGAGCGTGGTGTAAGCCAAACCGCGCGCGGCAACCAGACGCAAGAGCGCCATGTCCGGATCGTCGGCCTCGCTGCGTATCTTGCGCGTCTGCGCCGCGTCTTCATCGCGGATTTCGCTGAGCAGCGTTGGGTCTTCCACGAGTGTGGCCAGAATCGCTCTGGCCACGGAGTGCGGTTGATTAATCGATTCCCGAACGACCGCGATCTGACACGAAAGCGTGGGTTCACGCAGAGAATCTCCCTTGGCAGCCAGGAAATTATCTGCGAACGACCTGTAGTGATCCTGCTGATAGGCGAGTAACGCCTTGAGGATATCGGCCTTCGTACGGAATTGATGGAGTAGCCCACCTTTGCTGATCCCGCTTTCGCGAGACAGTGCGTCGAAGGTAAGCCCGCCTGGACCATCTCTCGTCAGGATTACGAATGCCGCCTTGATGGCGGTGTTTCGGGATCGCTCCGAACGGCTAGGATTATCCATGTCTTCCTATGAGATGTGAGGGCCACTGTACGAACCGTAGTTCGGACAACCTCCGCGCGAAACGCCGTCAGATTGCCAAAGCAGGTGTCGCCCATGCGTGACCTGCCATTCTAACAAGGGTTCACCGGCTCATCGTTGCACCAAACCCGGCTGGGTGATGGGGCGGAGCCCTTTGGCGTCGCGGTAGACGAGCGTCCATCTCTGTGTTCGTTGTGCAGCCGTGACGGGCTTACGACTGCTTGCGTGGCTTTCCTTTACCCGTGGTCTGCACGGCGGCGGCATGCCCCTCGTCACGCTCCCGGCTCCATTGTTCAAGCAGTATTCGCGTCTGGTCGCTTATGGTCGACTTGAGCAGTTCGATCTTCTCTGCATCGATGCTTTTCCAGCCGAGCATCGACAGCGTGGAGCTTTGCGCGACGTGAAAAATCACCATTTGCCCATGCAGGCTGAAGTTGCGGATCAGGGTGACCGGATCGTCGGCGGCACGCCCGGAAATTCGCGCCACGAGTGCTGCGGTTGCATTGGAGAGCGGCTGGCGGATTCGGCTGGCCAGAATCTGCGTCGCACTTTTGGGTTCCTGGCCGGCCTGCTCGCGGGCGAAGAAAAGCCGCCGGCCGCGATTATTCCTTTTCGCGAAGACGCCATCCGCCACGGTTCCCTGAATACGGATGTAGGCATCGATCAGCGCCGCAGTGCCGGCGTTTTCACGCAACGCTTCTTGTGCATCCGCGATGGCCGGCCCGAAGGTCTTCCATGCGTCGTCGGCGAGCGCTTCGACACACGCGCGATACACGCCTTCCTTATTCTCGAAGTAATACTGCAGCGCGGGCGCGTTGACGCCCGCGTGGGCTGCGATATCGCGCGTCGAGGCGCCATCGAAACCGTATTCGCCAAACAGTTCGATCGCCGCCTCGATGATCCGCTGACGCGTCTCGTCGCCGCGCGCATAGCCGCCTTCCGGCGAACGGCGCAGCTTCTTTGCGGTGTTCATGTATTGCTCTCCGCGTTTCTTTCCATTGCGCCCCGGAGGACGTTCCAGCGGGTGACACCCGAAGCCAATCCTGTGGGGAGATTTCTTCCGAAATATATCACTTGACACAATTGTATCGAGTGGAATAATTTTGCCAACTGGAAACAATTGGACTACCGAGATGTCAACGACCGCAGGCTCTCCCTCCCGCCCGCTCCCTGCCGAAGACCAGCCGGCATCAACCGCCAGGCGCCCCAGCCGGCGAACGGTGCTGATCGCGCTCGGCGTCGTCGCGCTGATTGTCGCGGCGGTCTGGCTCGCCCGCTGGTGGACGGTTGGGCGCTTTATCGAAAGCACCGACGACGCCTATCTGCGGGCTGACAGCGTCACGGTTGCGCCCAAGATCGCCGGCTACGTCACGGAAGTTTACGTCGCGGACAACCAGGTTGTGAAACCCGGCGACCCGCTTGTCCATCTCGACGCCCGCCAGTATCAGGTCGCGCTCGACCAGGCGCGGGCCACGATCGACGCGCGCAAGGCCGACATCGAACGTGCCCAGGCGGACATCAAGCAGCAGCAGTCCAATATCGCCCAGGCCCAGGCGCAGCAGCAGGTGGCACAGGTGAACGCGCACCATGCGAGCGACGAAGTGCGGCGCTACGCACCGCTCGTCGCAACCGGCGCCGAAACGAGCGAACGGCTGGCGGAATTGACCAGCAGCCGTGATCAGGCCAACGCCACGCTCACGGCGAACGCCGCGGCGGTCACCGCCGCGCGCTCGCAGATCGGGTCGGCCACCGCGCAGCTCGCGCAGGCACGCGCGCAACTCGAAGCGGCTGAGGCAAGCGCGCAGCAATCGCAACTCGATCTCGACAACACCGTGGTGCGCAGTGTCCTCGGCGGCCAGGTCGGCGATCGCACCGTGCGCGTCGGTCAGTACGTGCAACCCGGCACGCGGATGCTGACCGTCGTGCCGGTGCAGAGCACCTATCTGCTGGCCAATTTCAAGGAAACGCAGGTGGGCCGGATGCGCGTCGGTCAGCCGGTGGAAATGCACGTCGACGCGTTGCCCGGTCATACGCTGCGCGGCGTGATCGACAGTTTCTCGCCTGGCACGGGCTCGCAATTCGCGCTGCTGCCGCCGGAAAATGCCACCGGCAACTTCACGAAGATCGTGCAGCGGGTGCCCGTGCGGATTCGTATCGACACGGGTGTGGAGACGCGTAGCGTGCTCTTGCCGGGGTTGTCGGTGAACGTGGATGTCGACACGCGTTCCGCGCGCGATCGCGACGCGCGTATCGATGCCGAGAACCATCGTGGCTGAGCCGGGAACCGGAACGCCGGCCGCCGGAGCGCCGGCCGCCGCAACGCCGGCCGCGCCGCACGCTGAGGAGCGCGCCAGCGTCGGCGACTGGATCGCCGTCGCCGCAGGTGCGCTCGGCGCCTTGATGGCGACGCTCGACATCTCGATCACGAACTCCGCGCTGCCGCAGATCCAGGGCGAAATCGGCGCCACCGGTACCGAGGGCACCTGGATCTCGACAGGCTATCTGATGTCGGAAATCGTGATGATTCCGCTCGCGGCGTGGCTCACGCGCGTGTTCGGCCTGCGCAATTTCCTGCTGACCAATTCAGCGCTGTTCATCGCATTCTCGATGATGTGCGGCTGGTCGCACACCTTGCCCATGATGATTGCCGGGCGCATCGGCCAGGGCTTCACGGGCGGCGCGCTGATCCCAACGGCGCAGACCATCATCCGCACGCGCCTGCCGCTTTCGCAGTTGCCGGTCGGCATGACCATGTTCGGCCTGATCGTGTTGCTCGGGCCGTTGCTTGGGCCGGTCGTGGGCGGCTGGCTCGCGGAGAACATCAGCTGGAGCTGGTGCTTCTTCATGAATCTGCCGATCTGCCTCGCGCTCATGACGCTGTTGATTGTCGGTCTGCCGTCAGACCGGCCCCACTGGGAGGCGTTTCTCAAAGCGGACTGGCTCGGCATCGTCGGCCTCGCGATCGGCCTCAGTTCGCTAACGGTGGTGCTCGAGGAAGGTCAACGCGAGCGCTGGTTCGAATCGTCGACGATCGTCACGCTCACCTGCGTGTCGGTCTTGGGCATGCTCCTGATCGTCGCCTCGCAACTGACCGCGAAGAAACCGATCGTGCGTCTGAGCCTGATGCGCAATCCAAACTACGCCAGCGTGATTGTGATTGTGTCAGCGGTCGGCGCGGCGCTTTATGGTGTGTCGTATCTGGTGCCGCAGTTTCTCGGCGTGGTTGCAGGCTACAACGCGGAACAGTCTGGCGCGATCATGCTGCTTTCCGGGCTGCCCGCTTTCATGATCATGCCGATCCTGCCGCGGCTGCTGGGCAAAGTCGACTTCCGCGTGCTGGTGATCACCGGGCTGGTGTTGTACGCGATCAGCTGCATGATCGACATCGACCTGACGGCGCAGAGCGTCGGGCACGATTTCGTCTGGTCGCAACTGATACGCGGCACTGCCCAGATGCTCGCCATGATGCCGCTCAATCAGGCGTCGATGGCGGCCGTGGCGCGCGAAGATTCTGGCGACGCCGCCGGTCTGTACAACATGGCGCGCAACCTCGGCGGGTCGATCGGCCTCGCAATCATCGGCACCGTGATCGACCGGCGCACCACGTTTCACACCGCGATGATCCGCGAGTCCGTCAGCGCCAATTCTCTGATCGGCCAGGAGAGCCTGGCAGGGAGTGCGGCGAACTGGTTTGCTCATACCGGTGACATGGCGTATTCGCAGATGCGCGCGCTGGGGCAACTCGGGGTGCAGATCCAGCAGCAGGCCGTCGTGATGACCTATTCGGAAACCTTCTATCTGCTCGGCATCGCGATGATCCTCTGTATTCCGCTTGCGTTGCTTCTGAAAACGCCGCGCCGGAATGCGCCGCCGCCTTCGTCCGCCGGTCACTAATGTCTTCTTATCCCGTCATGATGTTCATCCGCCCCTCGTGTTTCGCACTGGCCGCCGCCGCGCTTCTGTCCGCTTTATCGGGTTGCACGGTCGGCCCCGATTATCACGGCGCGCCCCCGGTTGCGCAGGACGCCCGCAGCAGCGCGACCTTCGTGCGTTCGCCGGCCGCCGGCATGACCGCGACGCCCGCGCCGAACCAGTGGTGGCTCGCATTCAACGACCCGCAACTGAACGATCTGATTGCCGCCGCCTTTGCGCACAGTCCCGATGTGCATATTGCGCAGGCGCGGCTGCGGGAATCGCGCTCGCAATTGCAGGTGCAACGTGCGAACGAGTTGCCGAAGGTGTCAGGCGCTGCCGCCGCGCTGCGCATGCGCGAGCCCGATCTGGGTTCGCTCAGTTCGGGAAACTCGTCGGGCGGCAGTGGATCGTCGGCGGGTCGCGGTCCGTTGCAGCTCTATACCGCGGGTTTTGACGCGTCGTGGGAAATCGACCTGTTTGGCAGCACGCGGCGCGCCGTCGAAGCGGCGTCGGCGGATGCGCAAGCGGTCGACGCCGATCTTGCCGACACGCAGGTGTCGCTCGCGGCCGAGGTTGCGCAGACCTACGTCGATCTGCGCGATCAGCAGACGCGGCTTGAGCTCGCGCGGCATCAGGCCGAGACCGAACAGAAAATGTTGACGCTTACGGAGCAGCGCCGGCAGCGCGGCACGGCGGCGGACATCGATGTCGAACGCCTGACCACGCAGGTCGAGAACACGCGCGCGACCTTGATTCCGCTCGACGCGCAACTGACCGATTCGCTCGACCGCCTCGCCGTGTTGACCGGTCGTGAGCCCGGCGCGCTGGACGACCAGCTCGCCACCAAACGGCCGCTGCCGGCGTTGCCTGAGACGGTTGCAATCGGCGATCCCTCCGTGATGTTGCAGCAGCGCCCCGACATTCGCGCAGCGGAGCGGCGGCTCGCGTCGAGCAATGCGCAGATTGGCGAACACGTTGCGGATTTTTTCCCGAAGGTGACGCTGCTGGGCAGTCTCAGCTTCAGCGCGGCCGATCCGGGGCATCTCCTGCGCAAGAACAACTTCAGTTGGCTCGGCGTGCCGTATCTGCAATGGGACGCGTTCGATTTCGGGCGCACGCTGGGCAGCGTGCATGCGGCCGAGGCATCGCGTGACGAGGCCGAAGCCCGTTATACGAAGGCCGTGCTCGGCGCGCTGCAGGACGCGAATTCATCGCTCTCGCGCTATGGGCATCAGCGAGAGCATGTTGTCACGTTGCAGAAGGTGGAGGCATCCGCAAGCCACTCGGCCACGCTGATGCGGCAGCGCTATTCCGCGGGCGTCGCCACACTGATCGATCTGCTCGATACGCAGCGCCAGGAATTCACCGCGCAGCAGAATGTCGTTGCGGGACAGGCCGAACTGCTCAAGAACTTTGTGTCGCTGCAGAAAAGCCTCGGCTTAGGCTGGCAGGCGCAGCAAGGTTAGTGCGCCTGCCGTTGAGGGATCAGAAAGTTTCCCAGTCCGCTTTCGCCGCATCGGCTACGAGTGCTGGAGATTTGTCAGCCGCGATGGTTGGAGCAAGCTTCGGTCGGGTCGGCTCAACGCGACGCGCGGCGGCAATCGTGGAAGCCGGCAAGCGAGGCTTGTTGTGCGGAATCGCCATGTGTGCCGTGGATTGCGCCGTATCGGCGAGCTTGAACACGGAGACGGCTTCCTTCAGCCGGGTCGCCTGTTCTTCAAGCGACTGCGCCGCTGCTGCCGCCTCCTCAACCAGGGCCGCATTCTGCTGGGTCACTTCGTCCATCTGGCCCACGGCCTGATTCACCTGCTCGATGCCACGGCTCTGTTCTTCAGACGCGGCAGCAATCTCACCGACGATGTCGGAGACCTGCTTGATGGCCTGCTTGACCTGCCCCATGGTCGCGCTGACTTCGGTTGCCTGCTGCGCGCCGTCGTGAATCATGGTGACCGACGAGCTGATCAGTTCCTTGATCTCCTTGGCAGCGGCAGCAGAGCGCTGGGCCAGACTGCGCACCTCGCTCGCCACCACGGCAAAGCCTCGCCCCTGTTCGCCCGCGCGAGCGGCTTCGACGGCTGCGTTTAGCGCCAGGATGTTGGTCTGGAAAGCAATGCCTTCAATCACGCTGGTGATTTCGGAAATCTTGCTTGAACTGCTGCTGATCTGGCCGATGGTGCCGACCATGACCTGAACCGAGTCGTTGCCTGAATCGGCCATGTTCGTGGCATTGGTTGCGAGAGCGTTCGCCTGGCGTGCATTGTCGGCGTTCTGCTTCACCGTTTCCGTCAACTGCGTCATGCTGGCCGCGGTTTCCTCGAGCGATGCCGCCTGTTCCTCGGTGCGGGCTGACAGGTCCAGGTTGCCGCTGGCGATTTCGCGCGACGCGACCGTGACGGAATCGGTCGACGTTTTGATGCCGCGAACCGTATCGGCAAGCCGCCCGTCCATTTTGCCCAGTGCTTCGAGAAGCTGACCGAACTCACCGCGCGAATCGACGACGACGCGATTTTCAAGCTTGCCGTCTGCGATGTGGTTCGCCAGATCGACGGCCTTGTTGAGCGGCTGCGAGATCGCACGCAGCAGGTAAGCCGACATGCCGACAGCAACCACAATGCCGGCGAAAAGAAAGGCGATGCTGATCCAGAGAGTTGTCCTGAACGTCGCGTCACTGTCGACAACAAACTGCTGGGCCTGAGCCAGATTTAGCGCTGCGTCTTCGTTTAGCGCCGCTGCCAGGGTATCACCGACCACATTTGTCTTGTCGATGAACGGGGTGGCCGCGTCGTAGTTGCCGGAACCGAACGCAAGCACCGCCTGGTCGACTGTCGCGAGCGTTTCCTGCAGGGCATTCTTGATCCTGTCCGCGATTTCGCGCTCCTTGTCACTGGAAACGCCGCTTGGATAGTAGTGGTTCCATGCTTTGTTGAGGCTCGCCTCGTCACTGCGGATTTTTTCAATCGCCGCGCTCGTTTTTCCCTGGTCGCGATACACCTGGATTCGTCTCAACTGAAGGCGAATATCTGCACTAGCCTGGCGTACTTCCGACAAATCGGAAATCGGGACCGTGTTGCCGTTGTATCCGTCGGCCACGTTCGCGTTGAGTGTCGAGAGCTTCAGTATTCCAAACAGGCCGATCGCGGCCATGAGTATCACGCACACCCCAAACGCGAGAATGATCTTGAACCTGATTGTTTGTAAGAAGTTATCCATCTCGCGCTCGTTGAAAAGTAGTGCCGGGGTTGGGCTGGGTGAAACCCAAAGGGAGAGTGCCGATATCGCTGGCGACGTATGCGTATACGGCAAAGCGCTTCGATTTCTTCAGTAAAACCGCGTATGGATTTCTTGAAGATGGGGCAGGGAGTGTAAATGTAAGGAAGCCGGGGATTGGATGTAATGATCTGATGGAACGAGCGCAATGTCATGGCGTCCGCCTTCTCGCCCATCACGTGAGTACGCCTCCGTACTCTGGCGGGTGTGATCCTCAGTGCTTCAGGGCGGGGGAGAGGTGAAGAAGTGAACTCCCCGCACCAGTGTGTCTACGGCTGTCGAGGCGTTTGCGGAGCGAAGCCCGAAGAAACGGTGTTCGAGGCATTCAGTACGCCGTCCGGTCCGAACTCGAAGCTGATCGTAGAGGTAGGGGCGGCATTGTTACCGCCCATTGGATTCATGTTTGAAATGAATAGCGCCGAGAACGGCCGTGATTCGGTGGACGCATAAACCAGGAACGTCGATCCATTTGGCAGCGTGGAGGCTGACGATGGCGTACCCAGTCTGGCAAGCACCTGCTGCTTTGTCGTCACGCCGGGCCTGAAGTCCGATACATCCTCGGGTTTGATCCCGGTCACTGTCGAGGCGCAGCCGACCAGAAAGCACGCGCATACGATCGACAGGGTCATCGTGGTTCGCAAGCCTTTCATACCATCTCTCCTTCACCGAATATCTGGTTCAATCTGATGCCCATTACAGAGCGAGTGAGCGCGCAAAGCCCGCCCGTCACGCTCGACGTGTGCCCTTCGCATAGTGGGGTGGCGCGTTACCCTTGCCAATCCGGGCCTGATGCTAGCATGACGAACTGCCCGGACGGTTCAATTTTTGTTCTCAGCCTCGGAACCGTATCAGGCTTGCCGTCCGCGAGCGGGACTCACTCCGTGTTTCATGCAGCATGCAAGGGTGCCGGTGTGGGAGCCGGCCATCGCGAGGACATCCCCGTCGGCGCACGTTCTTTCAGTAGAACAAACAGTGTCCGTCCATGACCAGCCGATCACTCGATCAATTGCTTTGAGAGAAAAAACGCCTTTGTATGCTTATACGAATCGTGGCACGATGGTTTTTTGACACGGTGTGATTCTGGGCGATCCGCGGCAGTAAGGGCATATCGCTCATGCGTCGAAACTATCTATGCAACGCAGGCGTTTTGTATTGGCTGCACTGAGTGCGGCAGGCGTGACGCTTCGTGCGCATGCGGCTCCTGCTGACCGATTTGAAATCGTTTACCCACATTACCAGCCCGAAGACCGGGCACGTGCGGTCTTCCCGCTGGCGGTGCTCGATCTCGCCATGAAAGCGGCCGGTGCCGAATACGTGGCGCGGCAGGCCGACGTCCTGATGGAACGGGGACGTGCGCTGACAGAACTGGCCGGCCGCGGCGATGCCATCAATCTGCTTTGGACCAGCACGGACTCAGCGGCAGAACGAGGCTTGCCCGTGGTACGGATTCCGATCAATCGCGGCCTGATCGGCTACCGGATATTTGTCATACGAAAAGATCGCCAGGCGGACTTCGACCGGATTCAGAGCCTGTCCGATCTGAAGTCCTTGACGGGTGGCCAGGGGCTTGGCTGGGTCGATACGGAGATCATGAGAGCCGCGCGCCTGAGCATCAACACGGTTCCCTATGAAACGGTGTTCGACATGATCCAGGGCGGCCGGCTCGATTATTTTCCGCGCGGCGTGGTTGAGGCTTTCGCGGAACTGGACGAACCGCGGCACCGCGAGCGGAACCTGGTCGTCGAGAAGCGCCTGCTTCTGAAATACCGGTCGGACTTCATCTTCTATGTCGCCGCCGAGCAGGAAAACCTGGCCCGGACCATCAATAGCGGGCTGCTAAAAGCTTATCTCGACGGCTCGTATATGAAGCTGTTCAACACCCACCCCTACATTCAGGACGCGCTGTCCCGCGCCGATCTCGCGAATCGCAAGGTGTTCCTTCTCGACAATCCGTATCTTTCCGAAGGGGATCGCCAGATTCCGGACAAGTACTGGATGAGCTGATACGCGTGCGTGTTCGTCCGGCATCCTTGCGGTGGTGACGACTGGCTTGCCGGGGCGGGCCGGCCAACCTGCGCCGGCATTCAGGATTTCCTGACAGCATATTCAGCAGACCGGAAGTGCATTTTTCCGGGCTTCCTGACTGCGTAGCGCGGCCGGCCTACCTAGGATGAATTATCGTCGTCTTTGTCAACGGGCTCGTGATGAGCGGTCATTCAGAAAACCACGAACACGTGTTTGAACGCCTGAACACAGCGTGTCAGCACCTGTTCGAGACGTGGTGTGAAAGCAGAAGCGTCGTCCCGCTCGGCTACCTGTTACATAGCTGGCCGTTGCCGGATAAGGGGCATGCATCCGTGAAGCGGTTGGCGGACGGAATGCGCGAACTGGGCAGATCGGATCCCGACGCACTCGGCGGTCGCATCTGGCCGATCCTGTGCGAGCTGGTTTCATGTATCGATGAAATTGTGCTGTATCCCCGGATCTATCTACAGAAGGCCGTAGCCGATGAACCGCCTGTGGTGCGGGTCCTGTACGGGAAATGAACGCTCATCTTCAGATGAGTCAGGGCGCGTTCCACTCCGTGTGAGCGCCGGTCGGGCCCGGGAAAACCCCGAACCGGCTAACAATCAACTGGCCAGGCAGGCGCAAACATCGAATCGCCACCCTGCCGACGCGACGGCCGACGTGTCAGTATTTCGCTGCGGCAACGAGTGCAGAATAGACGAAACTAGAACCGTAGCACTCGCGGGGATGTATGAAGCACAATCTGTTCGACACATGGTGGAGTTTGATTAACCGCTTCCGGGGTAGCCTCGTGTTGCGGCTGCTCGTGACGGTGTTGCTCGTCAGTGGTGTCGTCACCGTGCTGTTGACCGGGTTGCAGCTTTACCGCGACTACCACCGCGGGGTCGAGCAGATTGAAAGTCGCCTGGCGGACATCGATCGCAGCAATCGCGACAGTCTCGCGGAGGCGCTCTGGCGATTGGACCACGCCCAGTTGCAACTGGAACTGAACGGCATTCTGCGTCTCGCCGACATCCGTGCCGTGGAAATTCGCGAGGTGGGGGACAAAGGGCAGTCGGCCTACATGAGCGCCGGTCAGCACTCGGCCGGCCCGGTCGTCGCCCGCACGTTTCCGCTTGTCTACAAAGTACAGGGCAAAGAGCGGCAGATCGGCGAGCTCTACGTCGAGGCGACACTGCTCGATCTGTACCACGAGCTGACCCGAACCGCCGCGATGATTCTGGTCACGCAGGCCGCTAACACCTTCCTCGTCTCGCTGTTCATCGTCTATATTCTGTCCCGTCTCGTGATGCGGCACGTCGCTGCCATTGCGCGCACGGTGGAAGGCTACGATTTCCGTAAGACGCCGCAACCATTCACGCTTCAGCGTCGCAAACCGCGTGATCCGGACGAGCTTGACCGAGTGGCGGCCGCATTCAATACGATGAGCGCGCGCTTGTATTACGCGTATCGCGACGAGCGGGACGCGGCGGCTGAGCGCGAAGCCCGCAATCTGGCGGAAGCGGCCAACCGTGCCAAAGGCGAGTTCCTGGCGAATATGAGTCATGAACTACGCACGCCGCTGAACGGTATTCTTGGCTATGCCCAGATCCTCGCGCGCGATGTCATGCTGAGTGAGCGGCAGCGCGAACGCGTCGAGGCGATCCGTAAAAGCGGCGAACATCTGCTGACACTGATCGAAGACACGCTCGATTTCGCGAGAATCGAAGCGGGCAAGCTGCGGGTCGAAATCTGCGATGTGCGTCTGGCGGGGTTTGTCGATGTGATTCGGGAAATCATCAGCGTGAAGGCCGAGCAGAAGCGTCTTGGCTTCGTCTGTGAAATCACCGTGGATGCGCCCACCGGCGTGCGTGCCGACGAGCGGCGCTTGCGGCAGGTGGTGCTCAACCTGCTTGCAAACGCCGTGAAGTTCACCGATTCTGGTTGTGTCGGCCTGCATATCTCGAGGTCCGGGTCGAACCACGTTCGTTTCGAAGTGCGCGATACCGGGATCGGCATCGGTCCGGATCAACTGAGTGCGATCTTCGAGCCCTTCGAGCAATTGGGCGCGGCCGAGCGGCGGGCCGGCGGGGCCGGCCTCGGTCTGGCCATCAGCCGGGAGTTTGTGGGTGCGATGGGCGGCCAGATCGAGGTCGAAAGCCGTGTTGGGCAGGGCAGTATCTTCCGCTTCGACTTGCCGGCGGCGAACCTGCCGCCGGTGCTGCGCACGGCCCCACCCGCCGCGCCGTGGCCGGATACGTTGCTGGGTTATGAGGGGCCGCGCAGGAAGGTGCTGGTGGTCGATGACGTCGAGATCAATCGCGCGATTGCGGTGGATCTGCTGAGCCGCCTCGGCTTTGCCATGGTCGAAGCGGAAAACGGTCGCGAGGGGTTCGAGAAGGCGCAGCACGAACTCCCCGCACTCATTCTCACGGACATTGTGATGCCCGAAATGAACGGACTGGAGTTGACGCGCAAGCTACGCCGATTGGAGGCCTTTGCACAGGTTCCGATCATTGCCATGTCTGCCAGTCCCTCCGGAATCAACCGGGCTGTGAGCATGGACGCAGGTGTGAACGCATTCCTTTCCAAACCGCTCGATCTCGACGCGTTGCTGATCCAGATCGCCACGTTGCTTGGCGTGACGTGGGTTCACGCGGCGTCGCCACCGTCCGCGCGCGCCAGCATGCCCGAGATAAGTCTGGCGGCGGTGCCTCAGCAACAGATGGAAGAACTGCATCATCTTGCCCGCCTCGGCGACATGCAAGAAATCATTGTCTGGGCCGAGCGAATGGCGGCGCGCGATCCGCGTTATCACGCGTTCACGGCGCCGCTGCGCGCGCTCGCCCGGGGCTACGAGTCGAAAGCCATCCTTCAGTTGGTCGAACGATACTTGAATGTCGAGCCCAAGCCATGAGCGATCCCAACGATACGGACATCGATGCCGGCGAGCGGCCGACGATCCTCATCGCGGACGATACGCCCGCGAATTTTGGGGTGGTTGTCGATAGCCTGACAGAGCGCGGGTTTCGGGTACTCGTTGCACTCGACGGCGAAGAGGCGCTCGAACGGGCGCTGTTTTCGCAACCGGACCTGATCCTGCTCGACGTGAAGATGCCGGGTATCAATGGCTTCGAGACCTGCCGGCGGCTCAAGGCGAATGAACGCACGCGCGATATCGCGGTGATCTTCATGACCTCGTTGACGGGCGGCGACGATATGGTCGAGGGTTTCTCGGCTGGCGGCGTCGATTATGTGGCGAAGCCCGTGCGCGTCAATGAAATGATGGCGCGGATCGAGACGCATCTCGCGCTGCGCGTGATGCACCGGCGGCTTGTCTCGCAGAACCGCCAACTGCTGAAAGAGGTGGCCGTGCGCCAGCAGGCAGAGACCGAATTGTCGCTCGCGCGCGATGTCCTCGAACAGCAGGTCGAGCAGCGCACGAGGCAATTGGCGGAGTCGAACGCGAGGCTTTCCGCCCAGGTCGACGAGCGCCGCCGGGCGGAAGCGAAATTGCAGGCAAGCGAAGCGCGTTTTCGCACGATTGTCGAAACCAGTCCCGTCCCGCTGTGCATTACGTCGATGCCCGAAGGCGTCATTCTGTACGCGAATGAGCCGCTGCGCGAACTGTTCGGCCTCGATGCGCGCGCGGGCATGCTGACCAACATCGTCGATCTCTATGTGGATGCCGACGATCGCGACCGGCTGGTGTCCCATCTTCGCAATGAAGGCAGCTTCAATAACAGCGAAGTCCACATGCGGCGAGCGGACGGTTCGGCATTCTGGGCCATGGCGACCGCGCGCGTGGCGACATTCGACGATGCGCCGGCGATCTACGTCGGCCTGAGCGACATCACGGCGCGCAAGCGTATCGAGCAGGAGTTGTTCGAATCGCGCAATCAGTTGCGCGAATTGTCCGCGTACATGGAGGCGATTCGCGAGGAAGAGCGCAAGCGTATCGCGATGGAAATCCACGATGAACTGGGCCAACTGTTGACCGCCTTGAAGATGGACGTTTCGCTGCTGAAAATGCGTCTCGACCACGATTCCGATGTGATGCGCAAAGCCGACGATATGCGTGAGCTCGTCGAGAAAACGATCTGGATGGTCCGCAATGTCGCGAACCATCTGCGGCCGGTGGCGCTGAACTTCGGGGTCGTGTCGGCGCTGGAGTGGCTGGTCGAAGATTTTGTCCGCCGCAACGGCGTTCCGTGCCAGTTGCATATCAACGGTGGCGAGCCGGTGTTGCCGGAGGCCTGCGCTACCGCCGTGTTTCGCATTGTTCAGGCATCGCTCACCAACGTTGGCCGCCATGCGAATGCGGCGCGCGTCGACGTGACGTTGACCAGCACCGCGGCAACGCTCGACCTCCATGTAAGCGACGACGGCTGCGGTTTCGACCCGGTCGTGGCGCGTACCGGTTATTCGTACGGTCTTCTCGGCATGCAGGAGCGTGCCCGCCTGATCGGCGGGGTGATGACAATCGACAGCGCGCCAGGCATGGGCACCGCCATTTCCATTCACATTCCGCTAACCGGCGGGGATAAAAAATGATCAACGTTCTAATTGCTGACGACCACGCTGTTGTGCGTGGAGGCCTGAAACAGATTATCGCCACGACGACGGACATCGTCGTCGCGGCTGAGGCCGCGCAGGGTTCAGAAGTGCTCGAGCGGCTGCGCGCGAGGAGCTTCGATCTGGTGCTGCTGGACATGACGATGCCCGGCATCAGCGGCGTCGATCTGATCCGGCGTGTACGCGCCGAGCAGCCCGCGTTGCCCATACTCGTGCTGAGTATTCATAACGAGGCGCAGGTCGTTTCGCGCGCGCTGCGAGCCGGCGCAACCGGTTATGTTACGAAGGACAGCGATCCCGACGTGCTGCTCGCGGCGATTCGCAAGCTGGCCGGCGGTGGACGCTTCATCGATCCGAAGCTGGTCGATGCCATGGTCTTCGAGACTCATTCCGGCGATGCGCCGCCACACGAGGTGTTGTCCGACCGTGAATTCCAGGTGTTGCGAATGCTGGCTGCCGGCCAGGCGATCAATGAGATTGCCGATTCGTGCTCGCTCAGTGCCAAGACCATCAGCACTCACAAGATGCGTCTCATGCAGAAGCTCGGCCTCAACAACAACGCCGAACTGATCCGATATGCAATCAGACACGGTTTGGTCAAGGAGTAAGCCGCGCCATTAAGGAAATCCTGAGCCTGGAACCAGCGTTTCCTGAATGCACAATCCATCGCTGCTGACGGAAAAAAATGTCCCGTTACCTCACGATTGGTGTACAGGAACGCGTAGTGCGAGGGACAGAAGCGATGGCGACGAAAAGTTCACTGCGCGGCTTGCGCGAAAAATTGCAGGCGACCGCGGGCGCGATGCCCGCCCGTTTGCTCGCGCTGCATGGTTCGCAGGACGGTGTGACCTGCCGGGTTTGCATTGAAATCAGGCGGCCTGAGGGTCCGGTCGAGCTGTTTTTTTACCGGCACGCCGACGGTACCTGGCACGTATTTCCGCCCGTGGACAACCTGGGCAGGATGGGCTTCGAGCGGCTCGTGGCGTGACCTGACGGGTCCGGACAAGGGAGAAACGTGAATGAGCGCGGAGTACTCGGTGGAATTGTCGGCGCGCGAGACGGAATTGCGTGTGTGGATGAGCGAATGGTATGACCACGCGTTTTTGATCGGCTTCATCCGGCCGCCTTACATACTCGACGACGTGACCGCCTTGAGGCTGGAAGGCTATTTCAGCGTAGGGCTGACGCCCGCGGAGGGTGTCAGCGCGATGTTCGGCAGGGTTCATTGACCGCTCCGGCTCACTGAGGCGTCTACTGCAACTACTGCGTCAGCGGGAAAGCACGGTTTGCCTGTATGCGCCACGCATGGCACGATGAAACACCGTTCAGGCGTGTGCCTGCCCGGGGATGCGCCTATCCGGGCGCACCATCCCGTGTTTAGAAGCCGCTCCATTCATGCATCGCAGGCGTTTTGTACTGGCTGCACTGGGCGCCGCAGGCGTGACGCTTGGCACGCCTGCGGCGCCGGCCGAGCCCTTCAACATCATTTATCCACGCATCCGTCCCGGTGCGGATGTGCATGCTGCGTTTGCACTTGCCGTCCTCGATCTGGCGATGAAAACGGCGAATGCTCCCTATACGGCGCGGCAGACCGACATCGTCATGGAGCGTGGCCGCGCGCTGGCCGAACTGGCGAACGGCAGCAATACGATCAATCTGCACTGGACCAGCATGGAGGCTACGTCTGAACGCGGCCTGAACGTGGTGCGCATTCCGATCCATCGCGGACTGATCGGCTATCGGGTATTCATCATAAGAAAAGACCGGCAACGGGATTTCGACAGAGTCGAGCGTTTTTCGGATCTGAAGGCATTCACGTGTTGTCAGGGACTAGGCTGGATCGATACCGATATCCTGAAGACAGCAGGCCTGAACGTTCAGACGTCGACTTACGAGTCGCTGTTCGAAATGACCCAGAGCGGGCGAGTCGACTACTACCCGAGAGGCGTGGTTGAAGCGTTCGCCGAGCTGGAGGCTCGCCGGCGCCTCGATCCGGATCTGGTGGTGGAGAAGCGGCTGATGCTGAAGTACCGGTCCGATTTTATTTTCTACGTCGCGACGGGCCACGAAGCGCTCGCGCGGACGATTGAGAAGGGCCTCGTGCAGGCGTATCGCGACGGTACTTACATGAAACTGTTCAATTCGCATCCCTACATTCAGAATGCGCTGGCGCTCGCAAGACCTGCGTTGCGCAAGACCTTTCAACTGGACAATCCCTATCTCTCCGAAGCGGACCGCAAAATTCCAGACGAGTACTGGATGCTCTGAGGCGAGTCGTACGGGCGTGCATTTAGTGGACCGCAATGGACCGCGATGCACCGCTTACCCGGATCGGAGTTTTCGCTGCCAGATATCGTTCTCGACTTCGGCGTCGTCGCTGTTGCTACCGAGTGCGTCGTCGATCCAGCGTCGCGCCCATTCGAATGCATACTGCTGCGCCGCCTCGGTGTTCCTGAAGCTCGGGCCAATCAGCCCGGAGCGGGCGATCCGCCGGGCATCCCGCACGATCTCGGCCCATCCGCGGAAGCGGCCGTTGGCTACCGGATCGGCGGCAAGGTAGACAACATAGCCGCGCGGATCGAGTTCGCATCTGCCATTCGACGCAAGGCCCATCCAGGGCGAGACAGCCTGATGGATGCAGCGAGGGCGTGCGACCGGCTCGCGGGTTGGGACGTGTTCAGGCGTGGCAGACGAAGCAGTCGGCAGTTGCCGTGCAATCTGGGTGAACGTATCCATCGTAAGACGTGGCCGCCGTGTGCCCTGCGGTGTCTGCCACGATGCCTGGTCTTTCCAGAACACCTTCCTAAGGCCCTCGTCCCTGGGTTGACGCTCAATGATTCGTGGCGCGGCGTGATGGAGTTCCAGCAGCCCGTTCGGGCCGCAGCGAAAACTGCGTCCGGCGTTCGAGAGGAGCCGGTGCATTTGCGCGAGGGCGCCGGACGAGCGCCATTTCTCGAGGCTTCGCCGGCAGGTCGGCACCGACGGGAAGGTGCCGGGCAACCGGGACCACGGCTCTCCGGTGGTGAGGATCCACAGCACGGCGTTGGCCACCAGCCGAACCCGCGCGCGGGGCCGGCCGCGTTGCCCATGAGCGATGACAGCATCCGCCAGGATGGGCGCCAACTGCCGCCATTCTTCGTCGGTGATTTCGTTGAAATGCACGCTGTCCTCCCCCTACTCGTTGCATTGCGCGGGCCAGGCTTCTCCGCTTGCGCTACGCGGTGCCCATCGCCCACGTTGACAGGGACGACAGCGACGACAGGGCAAGCAGATCCTCGACGCAGTCCGACAGTTCGCAGATATCCTCAAACGAGGCACCCCTGGTGTCGTACAGATCGTGTCGTCTGAGATCGCGCAGCGCGGTGGCGAGACGCCGGAGGGCCTCGGGGTCGCTATTCGTCAGTGGCCAGCCGCTCAGCAGATGCCTCAATGGCACGACGCTTCTGCTTTCGCACCACACGTCGAACAAGTTCAGGCACATCGCGTTGATGTGCTCGACGGAATTCTCGCGCTCGGACAAGTAGGGGAACATGACAGCACCCGGGCAAATGACAATAGATGACGCATTCATGCTATGCGGACAATTGTTCCGGGGCTGTCGGGACATCGAGAAAAAACGGACAGTCGATGCTGAACTTCGGGTCAGGAAATCCTTATGGATTGCCAGGGGTCAGATCTGACAATCACTTTCCGTACTCACTTCGGTCATTCGCTTCCGTCACTCACCACGGCAGCGAGTAAGTCTTCGTATTGGTAAAGCTCTTCATGGCCTCCTGCACGCCTTCCTTGTAACCGAGCCCCGAGTCTTTCACGCCGCCGAACGGTGTGAGTTCGAGCCGGTAGCCGGGCACTTCGCGCACATTCACGCTGCCCACTTCCAGTTCGGTAATGAAGCGCGTGATGTAGTCGAAGCGGTTCGTGCAGACCGACGAAGACAACGCGTAGTCCGTGCAGTTCGACATGCGGATCGCTTCGTCGATGTTGGCAAAGCGCATGATCGGCGACACCGGTCCGAAGGTTTCGTACTTGACGAGCGGCATGTCGGGCGTGACCCGGTCGACCACCGTCGGCGAGTAAAGCGCGCCTTCGCGAACATTGCCCGCAAGCAGACGGGCGCCGCGCGACAAGGCGTCGTTGACCTGGCGTTCGCAGAATTGCGCGGCAGCCTCATCGATCACCGTGCCCATGTCGACCGAGCCGTCCGCCGGATTGCCATACTTCCACGCGAGTGTCTTCTCCACGACCAGATCCGTGAAGCGGTCGGCAACCGCCTCGTGCACCAGCATGCGTTTGATCGCCGTGCAACGCTGGCCTGAATTCTTGTACGAGCCCGATACGGCGAGCGAGCTGGCCTCGTCGAGATCGGCATCTTCCATCACGATGATCGGGTCGTTTCCGCCCAGTTCGAGCACGGCGCGCCGGTAGCCCATGCGCGAGGCGATCGATTTGCCGATCGAAACACCGCCGGTAAACGTGATGAGATCGATGGCGGGGTTCGTGATCAGTTCGTCGGCAATCACGCTCGGGTCGCCCGTCAACACCTGGAGCATCTGCACGGGCAGGCCTGCCTCATAGAGAATGTCGGCAAGCAGATAGCATGACAGCGGCACCTTCTCCGACGGCTTCACAACGATGCGATTGTTCGTTGCAATCGACGGTACGATCTTGTGCGCGACCTGATTCATCGGATGATTGAACGGCGTAATCGCGGAGATCACGCCCAGCAGCGGATCGCGTTGCGTATAGACGCGCCGTTTCTTGCCGTGGGGCGTGAGGTCGCACGAAAAGATCTGACCGTCGTCTTTCAGCACTTCGCCCGCGCCGAACACCAGCACGTCCGCCACGCGGCCGGCTTCGTAGATCGAGTCCTTTTTGCACAAGCCGGCCTCCGCCGTAATGACGGCGGCGATTTCTTCGGTGCGTGCACGCACTGCATCGGCTGCACGACGCAGGATGGCGGCGCGTTCATAGCGGGTCAGCGAAGGACGATACGCGCGCGCGAATTCGAATGCGTGGCGCACGTCTTCAAGCGTCGCTTTCGGCACGGTGCCGACGAGACTGCCGTCGTAAGGGTTGCGCACTTCGATCACTTCGTCGCGAAAGATTTTTTCGCCACCAATGCGTAGCGCTTCATGACGTACCTGCAATTGAGTCTTCAATTCAGCAACAGCATTCATTTCTAGTCCCCGGTCATTGAAGATGGTTGAGTGCGATGTCGATGATGTCGAAATTGCGCAGCCGCGCCCGCTCGCTGACGGATTTCGCGACCGGCTGATTGAACAGCAGCGGCACGATCTGTTCGGACAGGCCGCCATGCGAGCGCAGCGGCACGTCGAGGCCGGACAAATCGTGCTTGATACGGCGCGTGCCGAGCACCACGTCGCGCGTCGAGATCACGATGAGGTCGCCCATACGCGCCGGCGGAAGTTCGAAGCGCGCGCAGCCTTCAGCGCCGGTCAGCACCAGTTCGATACCGGGCTCGGCGGCGAGCCGGCGGCGCATCGTTTCGAGATCGGCTGAGGCAGGCAGATAGACCGTCGCGAACGACCCGAGCGCTCCGTGATGCACCACGTAGGGATCCGTGATCGGCAGGATCACGCGGGCAGCGTCTTCGCCGAGCCACTCGTCGAAGCGCTCCTGCAGATAGATCACGTTGGGCTCGCCATCTTCGTTGTGCTTCGCATTCATGCCGTGATCGGCGGTGAGCGCGACGATCGCACCCAACTCGTCGAGCCGCTGCAGATAGCCGTCCATCATCTGATAGAACGCGTTGGCGCCGGGTGTGCCGGGGGCGCACTTGTGCTGCACGTAATCGGTGGTCGACAGGTACATCAGGTCGATCTCGCGGGTTTCGAGCAGGCGCACGCCGGCCGCGAACACGAACTCGGACAGATCCGCGCTATAGACGCTCGGCACCGGCTTGCCGACCAGTTCGAGCAGGTTGTCGATGCCGTTTTCCTCGAGCGTGGCTTCGTCGGCTTTCTCCGCTGAGAAGCAGACCCCCTTCAGACCTTTGCCGAGCAAGCGGCGCAGTTTGTCTTTTGCGGTGACCACCGCAACGCTCGCACCCTGTTCGGCGAAACCGGCAAGTACGGTCGGGGCGACCAGGTACTTCGGATCGTTCATCAGCACCTCGGTGCCGCTGTCGCGATCGAAAAAGTAGTTGCCGCTAATGCCATGCACGGCCGGCGGCACGCCGGTCACGATCGACAGGTTGTTCGGGTTCGTGAAACTCGGCACCACGCAGTCGCCCTTGAGCGACGTACCGGGACGCAGCAGCTTGCCAATAAAGGGCGCGACCCCGGCTGCTGCCGCCAGTTCCAGATATTCATAGGCGCAGCCGTCCACGCAAACCACGACGACAGGCCTGCGCATCCAGTTGTAGCTGCGGCCGTTCACTTCAATGGAAACCGGTGTTGCGCTCATGACATGTCCTTTTGGGTAGGTAAGCCGGGGAATGGCGATGTGGCATTGTGTGGCAAAGTGAGGCAATACTTGACATTAAAATTGATGCTTTGTAGATTGTCAACAACAGACAACAAATTCAACAAGTCGAACGCAGTCGTCAGCAGAGTTGATTAATAGGGTTGCAACACAGGGTTGCAACACGTTGTGGTCCCGTAGCACCGGTCGTTTTCGTCGCTGGCCGCGACGCCACTTTCTCAAGGGGTCTGGAAATGAAGGAAAAGTCGGGGTTTAAAAGTTGCAGAGGTCGTCTGAATCTGGCGTTGCGCTGTCTGGTGGCTGCCACCGTCACGTTCGGCGCAGTCCAGTTCGCGCAGGCGAAAACACAGTTGCTCGTCTACACGGCGCTCGAAGACGAGGCGATGAAGCCCTATAAAGACGCCTTCGAAAAAGCCAACCCGGATATCGAAATTCGCTGGGTGCGCGATTCGACCGGCGCGGTCACGGCCAAACTGCTGGCCGAAAAGAACAATCCGCGTGCCGACGTGGTGCTCGGGCTCGCGGCATCGAGCCTGACGCTGCTCGATCTGCAGGGCATGCTGATGCCTTACTCGCCGAAGGGTTTCGACAGTCTGACGCGCAAGTACAGCGACGCGAACACGCCGCCGCACTGGGTCGGCATGGACGTTTGGGGCGCGACGGTCTGCTACAACCGCGTCGAAGCGGAGAAGCGTCATCTGCCTAAGCCGACCTCATGGGAAGACCTCACCAAGCCGGTCTACAAAGGCATGATCGTGATGCCGAGTCCGGTGTCGTCCGGCACGGGCTATCTGGATGTGACGTCCTGGCTGCAAACCTTTGGCAAAGACAAGGGCTGGCAGTACATGGACGCGCTGGACAAGAACGTCGCGCAATACGTGCACTCGGGCTCGAAGCCTTGCACGCTGGCGGGCACCGGCGAATTTCCGATCGGTATCTCGTTCGAGTTCCGCGGGCATGAGTTGCAGGCGCAAGGCGCCCCCATCGACCTGATCTTCCCGAAAGAGGGGCTCGGCTGGGACATGGAAGCAACCGGCATCATGAAAACGACCAAACAGCCGGAGGCGGCGAGGAAACTCGCGGACTTCATGGCGAGCAAGGAGGCCAATGAAATCACCGCGCAATGGTGGGCGATCGTTGCGTACCCGGGCGTCGCGAAGAAACTCTCGGGCATCCCCGATAACTATTCAGAACTGCTCGTGAAGAACGATTTCACCTGGTCCGCAAAAAACCGCGACGCAATTCTCGACGACTGGCAAAAGCGCTACGGCAACAAGGAGCAGAAGTAAGGCCCGGTTCAGCCGGGTCTTGACGAGCGCCGGGGCCGCGCGCTACGCGGCCCCCAACAGTGCGACGACGCAGCGGCAGTGCGCTGCGCCATGCAGGCAAGAGAAAAGCGGAGGAGCAGATGACAGCGTATTTGAGCGTGCAGCAGGTCTATAAGCGGTTCAACGACACGCCGGTTCTGGAGGACATCAATCTTGGCGTGAAGAAGGGCGAGATGCTCTGCTTCCTCGGACCGTCGGGATGCGGCAAGACCACCTTGCTGCGCATCATTGCCGGGCTGGAAACACAGAGCGCCGGCCAGATCATGCAGGACGGCCGCGATATTTCGCGGTTGCCGCCGCAGCTTCGCGATTACGGCATCGTGTTTCAGTCGTACGCACTGTTTCCGAATCTGACCATCTTCGACAACGTGGCCTATGGCCTCGTGAATCGCAGGATGAAGCGCGCGGCAATCGCCGATCGTGTGAACGAACTGCTCGCCCTGGTCGGCTTGCCGGATGCGCAGAAGAAGCACCCGAACCAGTTGTCGGGCGGTCAGCAGCAGCGCATCGCGTTGGCGCGCGCACTGGCCACGTCACCGGGTCTGCTGTTGCTCGATGAGCCGCTCTCGGCCCTCGATGCGCGTGTGCGTGTGCGGCTGCGTCAGGAAATCCGCCAGTTGCAGCAGCGCCTCGGCGTGACCACGATCATGGTGACGCACGACCAGGAAGAGGCGCTTTCAATGGCCGACCGGATCGTGGTGATGAATCAAGGCGTGATCGAGCAGATCGGCACGCCGCACGAAATCTATCGCGAGCCGGCGTCGCCGTTCGTTGCGGATTTCATCGGCAAGGTCAATCTGATTCCGGCCGAGGTCGCGCCTGACGGCAGTCTCAAGGCGGGCGCCATCGCGCTGCGCTACGGGTGCGGATCGGAGCGTGCGGTGCTGGGGTCGAAAGTGTCGGCGTTCGTGCGCCCGGAAGACATTCACCTCAGTGCGCCTGGCAGCGAGGCGGACAACCTGCTGCCCGCTTCAGTCGAGAAGCTGGAATTCCTCGGTGCGTTCTGCCGGGTCAGTTTCAAGGTGGACGGGCTCGGCGAGCAGGAGGTCGTCGCCGATCTGTCCTTTCATGACATGCACCGTAACCGTCTGCAGCCGGGGTCGCGCTTCAATCTGGCGATCAATCGCGAACACGTATGCGTCTTCTCCGCCGCGAAGGAGCGACTTCAATGAGCGCCGTTCTGATCGAGCGCCGCAGCGGCGACGAAGCTCACGCCGAGGTGCGCCAGAAGAGCCATTGGCACGACCGGATCGCGCAGTTGGCCCTCCTGCTGATGTCCGCGTTTCTCGGCATGTTCTTGCTGTTGCCGCTGGCGCTCGTGATCGGCAAATGTTTCGTCGACGCGGATGGTCACTTTGTCGGACTCGCCAATTTCACCGGCTATCTGGTGGATTCCGGCGTGTGGACGTCGACACTGCATTCGGTCACGGTGGCCTGCCTGGTGACGGCGATCGTGATTCCGATGGCATTTACGTTTGCGTACGCACTGACGCGCTCCTGCATGCCGATGAAGAACGCCGTTCGCACGGTCGCACTGCTGCCGCTGCTCGCGCCGACGCTGCTGTCCGCGGTGTCGTTCATTTACTGGTTCGGCAACTCGGGCATCCTCAAGCCCTTGCTTCACGGTCATTCGATCTATGGCTTGCCGGGCATCGTATGCAGTCTGGTCTACGCCGCGTTTCCGCATGTGCTGATGATTCTCGTGACCGCGCTGTCGCTGTCCGACGGGCGCTTGTACGAAGCGGCCGATGCGATGGGCACCCGCCGTGCGCGCAAATTCTTCACGATCACGCTGCCGGGCGCGAAGTATGGGCTGATCAGCGCGACCATGGTGTCGTTCACGATCTGCATCAACGACTTCGGCGTGCCGGTCGTGATCGGCGGACCTTATTCGGTGCTCTCCACCGACATCTACAAACTCATCATCGGTTTGCAGGACTTCAACCGCAGCGCGGTAGTCAGCCTGCTGCTGCTCTGTCCCGCACTGGTTGCGTTCGCCGTCGACTTTTTCATTCGCCGCAAACAGCAATCGCAACTCGGCGCGCGTTCGACGCCTTACCAGCCGAAACCCGCGCGTGGTTTCGACATGGCCATGCTCGGCTACTGCGGACTGATCTGCATGCTGCTTGTGGCGGTGGTCGGCATATCGGTGTTCGCTTCGTTCGTGAAGTTCTGGCCGTATCAGATGAGCCTCGGCTTGCAGCACTACAAGATGGGCCTGATTGGCGCAGGGATTTTCGATTCGTACAAAAACAGCCTGAAAATGGCTGCATGCGTGGCGGTCGGCGGCACGATCATCGTGTTCGGCGGCGCGTATCTGGTGGAGAAGACACGCGGGCCGCGCTGGTTGCGCGGTTTCATCAATCTGTGCGCGATCCTGCCGATGGGCGTGCCAGGTCTCGTGCTCGGCATCAGCTACATTTTTCTGTTCAACTCGCCCGCCAATCCTTTGAACGGTCTTTACGGGACGCTCGCGCTGCTCGCGATCGTTACGGTGGTGCACTACTACTCGTCGAGCCAATTGACCGCGGTTACCGCGCTCCGGCAGATCGACAACGAATTCGAAGCCGTCTCGGCTTCGTTGAAAGTGCCTTTCTACAAGACGTTTTTGCGCGTCACCGTGCCTGTGTGTCTGCCGTCGATCCTGCAGATCGCGCGTTATCTGTTTGTCAACGGGATGACGACGGTGTCGGCGGTCGCGTTTCTTTATTCACCCGACACGCAGCCGGCCTCCGTCGCGATTCTTAATCTCGACGACGCCGGCCAGATTGGACCGGCCGCGGCAATGGCCACGCTGGTCCTCGTGACGGCCGCCTTCGCCTGCGTCCTGTTTGCCTGTGTGTCGCATGGCGTATTGCGCAGAACCCAGGCGTGGCGCACGACGCGTCATGGCTGAAAACCATCTTCATCAAGATCTATAAGGAGCTACCGTGAACCTGCCCGCCCAGCCCATTCTGCTCACTCCCGGTCCGCTCACGACCTCAGAACGCACGCGTCAGGCGATGCTGCGCGACTGGGGATCGTGGGACGGCGATTTCAATCAGATCACTGCCCGTATCCGCCAGCAGACGCTGCGCATCGTGCATGGCGAAGACACGCACGAATGCGTACCGTTGCAGGGCAGCGGCACGTTCTCGGTCGAAGCGGCAATCGGCACACTGGTGCCACGCGATGGACATGTGCTGATACCGAACAACGGCGCGTATTGCCAACGCATCGCGAAGATCTGCCGGGCGCTCGGCCGCCGTCATCAGACCCTCGACTACTCCGAAGACACGCAGGTCAAGGCGGCCGACGTCGATCGCGCGCTAGCGGCTGATTCAAGCATCACGCACGTGGCGCTCGTGCATTGCGAAACCGGCGCCGGGGTGCTCAATCCGCTGCATGAGATTGCCGTGGTTGTCGCGCGGCACGGGCGCCGTCTGATCATTGACGCAATGAGTTCATTCGGCGCCATCGACATCGACGCGCGCGAAACGCCATTCGATGCCGTCGTGGCCGCCTCCGGAAAATGTCTTGAAGGCGTGCCGGGAATGGGCTTCGTGATCATTCGACGCAGCACGCTGGAGCAATGCGAGGGCAACAGCCCGTCGCTTGCGATGGATCTGTACGATCAGTGGGTCTACATGAACCGCACGACGCAGTGGCGCTTCACGCCGCCCACTCACGTCGTCGCGGCACTCGATCAGGCGATCGCGCAATACATGGAAGAGGGCGGTCTGGAAGCACGTGGCGCCCGCTATGCGAGCAATTGCCGGGCGTTGATCGAAGGCATGGCCGCACTCGGTTTTCGAACCTTTCTCGACCCGGCGATTCAGGCGCCGATCATCGTCACGTTCCATGCGCCTGACGATCCCAACTACGACTTCAAGACCTTCTATACCGAAGTGAAAAAGCGCGGCTACATCCTGTATCCGGGCAAGCTGACCCAGATGGAAACATTTCGTGTCGGCTGTATCGGGCACTTTGGCGAATCAGGTATTCCCGGCGCAGTTGCCGCGATCGCCGATACGTTGAAGGCGATGGGGATCAAGCGGGTATCGGCGCAAGCGCTGGCCTAGGTTGGCCTGACCCTGTCCACGTGCGAAGGCTTCTTTCTCAGGGGGCGGAAAGAAGCCCTGCTTTTCGCCGCGTGGCGTTAAACCGTTGTATCAATGTGAGCAATTCATGCGTCCGTTCTGGATTGAACAAGCACTCTTCGCCGACGGTTCATTGGCGCCCGCACTGCAAGGCGCGACCACAGCCGATGTCTGCATCGTCGGTGGTGGTTTCACCGGTTTGTGGACCGCCATCCAGGCGAAGCAGAAGAAACCCGATCTCGACATCGTGATCATCGAGAGCGACCTGTGCGGCGCGGGTGCAAGCGGCCGCAACGGTGGCTGCCTGCTGACGTGGTCGACGAAGTTTTTCACGCTGCGGCGTCTGTTTGGCGAAGCCGAAGCAATCCGCCTCGTGAAAGCATCCGAAGCAGCGGTTGGGCAGATTCGCGACTTCTGCGTCGAGCACAATGTCGATGCCGAGCTTCGGCTCGACGGCACGCTCTTCACCGCGACCTCGCGCGCGCAGATCGGTTTGCTCGATCCGGTGATCGCCGCACTGAGCGAGCATGGCATCAACTCGTATCAACATCTCGCGCCCGCCGAAGTGGCGAGCCGTTCCGGTTCGGCGCGCAACCTCGGCGGCGTGTATTCGCCGGTTGCGGCAACGGTTCATCCCGGCAAGCTCGTGCGCGGATTGCGGCGTGTCGCGCTCGAAATGGGCATTCGTATTTACGAGCGCACGCCGATGCTCGATTTCACTTCCGGCGAGCGCGTGAGCGTGCGTACACCGGCCGGCAGCGTGAGCGCACCCAAACTGGTGCTCGCAATCAACGCGTGGATGGCGAGCCGCTTCCGGCAGTTCGAGCGCACGCTTGCGGTTGTCTCCAGCGACATGATCGTCACCGAGAAATGCCCGGAATTACTGCAGCAAATCGGCCTGAAAGATGGCGTGTCGGTGCTCGACTCACGCATCTTTGTTTACTACTATCGCAGCACCGCGGACGGCCGGCTGATGCTCGGCAAGGGCGGCAATACGTTTGCCTGGCGCGGCCGGATCGCGCCCGTGTTCGATCAGCGCTCGCCGTACGAAGCCGATCTGACGCGCAGCCTGCACGATTTCTTCCCGGCCTTGCGCGACGTGCCGGTGACGGCGAGCTGGAACGGTCCGTCGGATCGTTCGGTCACGGGCTTTCCATTTTTCGGCAGACTCGATGACGCGCCGAACGTGCTCTATGGATTCGGTTATTCCGGCAACGGCGTGGGGCCGACCTATATGGGCGGCCAGATCCTGTCTTCGCTGTTGCTCGATCTCGACAACGAATGGACGCGCAGCCCATTGACGAACGGACCGTTGGGTTATTTCCCGCCCGAACCGATCCGCTTCGTGGGTTCGATTACCGTGCGCGACGCGATTCGGCGCAAGGAACGAGCGGAAGACGAAGACCGGCAGCCGTGGCTGGTCGACCGCTTGCTCAGCAAGCTCGCCAATGCCGCGGGGAAGTCGGATAAAGCTTAAGTGACGGCGGCCCCGCAGCGCTGAGCGCGGGGTCGTGCGCGCAACTGTCGGGCTTTGCTTCAGTTGCCGCCGGTATTGCCGGCGGACGCTGCCCAGTGTTCGTGAGCGCGCCGCATTCTCGCGAGGCCATGCGCGACGTGTTCGCGCACGAGCGTGACGGCGCTCTGCGCGTCGCCCTTGGCTAGCGCGTTGACGATTTTCTCGTGTTCCGCGACCGAGGTCGCGAGTGCGCTTTTCTCCGATTCGATTGCGGCCTGACGCAGCAATCCAAGCTGACGAACGAGATGCCGATAGGTTTCGATCAGGTGCTGGTTGCCGACACCCGTCACCATCGCGTCGTGCAATTGCACGTTCAATGCCGTATAGCGCGTGAGATCGTGGTCCTTCTTCGCGGCTTTCATCGACGTGATGATGCCTTTGAGCGTTGCGAGCGTTTCAGGCGTCATCCGGTCGGCGAGTGCGCGGGCGACCGATTCGTCCAGCATGGCGCGGACTTCATATATTTCTTCGGCCTCGCGCAGCGACAGCGCGCGCACGGTGACCCCGCGGTTCTTCTCCGTCTTCAGCAAACCGGCTTGTTCCAGCGCACGGAACGCCTCGCGCAGTGGCCCGCGAGAGACATTCAAGCGCGTGGAGACTTCGACTTCGTTCAACTTCTCTCCCGGAGCGAATTCCCCCGAGACGATGCTGCGTTCGAGCATTTCCTGCACTAGCGTCGCAAGGGAATGCCGTTGCAGCAGTTCGATGGCGCTAGACGTGGTTGACGTGGTCATGATCGGCGATTAGAACAAAGGATTGAACAACAGACGGTCGGCTTCTTTGACCATAGCGTGGCAGCTTGTCTATTGTCAACAATCGTCAATACCGGAGGAATCCATGTCCGCTTCACTGGCCACTCTTACCGCCGACAACGGCATCGTCACCGTACCCACGCAACACACGGTCGAACAGGCGGCCGACGCGCTTGCCTCGCTGATCGAAGCGAAACAGATCACCCTGTTTGCCCGCATCGATTTCGCGGCGGATGCGCAGCGTGCGGGGCTTGCGATGCCGCCGTCGCAGTTGCTGGTGTTCGGTAATCCGCGGGCAGGGACGCCGCTGATGCTGGCCGTGCCGGGCGCGGCGCTCGATCTGCCGCTCAAGGTGCTGGTGTGGCAGGACGGTGACGGACTGGTGTGGCTCTCGTATAACGCAACGAGCTATCTGCAGGCGCGGCATGGCGCGCCTGCAGAGTTGATGAAAGCTATCGACGGCATCGGCGCGCTCGTGCAGGCCGCCGCGGCCGGCTGAGCGTACGCGTCACTCAGCGCCGCGAAGGATGCGCAGGTCGCGCTCGGCGCCGTCGCTCAAGGCGTCGAGCGCTTTCTTGTAGGCGTCGCTTTCATAAGCAGCCACGGCCTCTTCGTAGCTCGGAAACTCGATCACGACGGTCCGTTCCTTCAAGCCTTGCTCACGCACTTCCTCGGCCGCGCCGCGCACGATGAATCTGCCGTTGGCGGCGGCCACTGCGGGTGCTGCCAACTGCGCGTATGCGGCCAGCTTCGACGGGTCCTTGATCGCGCGGTATGCGGTCACCCAATATCCCTTGCTCATCTGAATCTCCTTGTTTGCGGCGTGAAAGTCGTGGTCGCGTTGCAAAGCAACGACGCGGGGATTATGTCACTTCGAGAAACCTCGCACGCAAGCGCCGCGTCTCGCCAGCCCGTTTGCCTCCCTCCGTACCGCTTCTCTTGCAGGCCATCATGGTTTTGATCGATTCAATCGTTTTTGTAATCGAATCGAAAAAAATGCTTGCAAATGACCGATTCGATCACTATATTGACCGAATCGGTCGTTTATATTGAGCGAAACGCTCACGTCAGCAGGCCCCGACCGTCTGCAAATGGCCGTAGCGCCATGGCCTGCCATCAAGAAAAATCACGGAGACACCATTGAAAAAGCGTTCTTTCCAGGTTCTGGCCACATTGGGCGTACTCGGCGCGGCTACGACCGGCGCGCACGCGCAAAGCAGCGTTACCCTGTATGGATTGATCGACACTTCGCTCGTCTATTCGAACAGCCAGAAAGGCCACTCGAACGTCCAGATGTCGAGCGGCACGCTGGCTGGCAGCCGGTGGGGACTGCGTGGTCAGGAAGATCTGGGCGGCGGCCTGAGCGCGCTGTTCGTCCTTGAGAATGGTTTCAGCAGCACGGCCGGCACGCTTGGTCAGAACGGCCGTGAGTTCGGGCGTGCCGCTTATGTGGGTTTGAGCGGCGGTTTCGGCAAGGTGACCGCGGGGCGGCAGAACGACACCTCCGCGGATTTTCTCGGCGCGCTCACGGCGGCGAATCAGTGGGCGGGCGGTCTTGGCGCGCATCCGGGTAATACGGACAACCTCTACGTGAACGAGCGGATCAGCAATAGCGTGAAGTTCACCAGCAACGACTACGCGGGCTTTCGCTTTAGCGGCCTGTTCAGTTTCGGCGGCACGGCGGGCGACTTCTCGACCAATCGCGTCTGGGGGCTCGGCGCGACCTACGCGAACGGCCCGTTCGTGGTCGCGGCCTCGTACGTGAACGCAACCACGCCGAACACCGGACTGTTCGACGGTACCGCCGGCGCGGCGGCGATCTCGCCGAACAACACGCCGATCTATTCCGGCTACGCGTCCGCGCGCACGCTTCAGATCGCGGCAGTGGGCGGTGCCTACACCTTCGGCGCGGCCACGTTCGGGGTGATCTATTCGAATTCGAAGTTCAAGGATCTGGGTTCGGGCGCGGCTGCCGCACCGATCGCGCGTTTTGTCGGCGATACCGCGACCTTCGACAACCTCGAAGCCAATTTCCGCTATCAACTGACGCCGGCCACGCTGCTTGGCGTGGCGTACAACTACACCCGTACGCACGGAGCGGGCGACGCGCACTACAACCAGGTTAACGCCGGCGCCGATTATTTCCTGTCGAAGCGCACCGACGTGTATCTCACCGCCGGCTGGCAAGCGGCGAGCGGGATCGATTCGACGGGGCACGCGGCAACGGCGGCATTGTGGCCGATCACGGCGTCGAGCACCTCGCACCAGCTCGTTGCGGCGGTCGGTTTGCGTCACAAGTTCTGAACGGTTCGGGCAATTTGATCAAACAGGAAGGCTCAGAGGAAAACCTCAAGCCTTCTTTCGTAGAAGTGGAGTCGAGCATGACAGTCTTGTTCAAAGGAATCATTCCCGCCCTCATCACGCCGATGACGGCGTCGGAAGAGGTCGATGAAGCGGGTTTGCGCACACTGATCGAACGCCTGATCGAGGCCGGCGTGCATGCGCTGTTCGTGCTCGGCACCAATGGCGAATTCATCGCCTTGAACGAAGCGGAGAAGCTGCGGATCGCGAAGATCGCGGTCGACCAGGCGCGCTCGCGCGTGCCGGTGATTGCCGGCACCGGCGCGTATGCCACGCGTGACGTGATCGATCTGAACAGCAAGATGCTCGACGTGGGCGTGGATGCGGTATCGGTGATCACGCCGTATTTCAACGGCGCGACGCAGCAGGAACTGTTCACGCACTATGAGCGGATTGCGCACGCCACCACGCTGCCGGTGATGCTCTACACGATTCCCGCGAAGGCCGGCGTCACGTTGACTGTCGACACGGTACGCCGCCTCGCTGAGATTCCCAACATTCGCGGCATCAAGGACAGTGGCGGCGACTTCGATCGTCTGTTGCAACTGATCAATCTGCGCCGCGACGACTTCGCGGTGTTCACCGGCACCGACTCGATGATTCTGTGGACGCTGATCGCGGGCGGCGACGGCGCGGTGGCCGCCACCACGAACGCGGTGCCGGGTGTCGTCACGTCGATCTGGAAGCACTTTCAGGCCGGCGATATCGCGGCCGCACGCAAGGCCCAGGAATCGCTGCGCGCGCTGCGCGACGCCTTCGCGCTCGGCACCATGCCGGTGGTGCTGAAGACCGCGGCGGAAATGCTCGGCATGCCGGCGGGTCCGGCGCGTTCACCCGCCCAGCCGCTCGATGCCAACGCGCGCGCCCGTCTTGAACAGGCGCTCGCGGTGTACCGCGACGCCTCACGTTGAAGCACCTTGCTGCGCATCGGCCACGCCACTCTATCGCCAACGACACACTGTCATGACCACGACCTATCACTTCCAGACCGTCAAGCACATCGTGCACGGCGCCCACAGCCTCGATCTGCTAGCGGACAAACTTGCCTTGCTCGATACGCCGGTCAAACGCATCGCCTTGATCACCCAGCCCGCGATGGAGGCGCTCGGTGTGATCGATCGCGTGACGGCCGCGCTTGCCGAAAAAGACGTCGAAGTGCTGATCGTGCGCGATGTCGAACCCGAGCCCACCATCGGCAATGTGGAAAGCGTGTTCAGCGAACAGATCGCCCCGTTCGCGCCGCACGCGATCCTGTCGATCGGCGGCGGCAGCGTGCTCGACGCAGCCAAACTGTTTGCCGTGCGCCTGACCAATGAACAGCCGCTGCGCGAATGGCTCGGCATCGATCTGATAAAGAAGCCGGGGGTGCCGTTGATCCTCGTGCCGACCACCGCCGGCACCGGCTCGGAAGTGACGCCCAATGCGATCGTCACGTTGCCGGACGAGGCGCTGAAGGTCGGCATCGTGAGCCGCCATCTGTTGCCGCAGCTTGTCATTCTCGATGCCGCCCTGACGCTGAAATTGCCGAAGGCGATCACCGCGGCGACCGGCATGGATGCGTTCGTGCATTCGCTCGAATCGTATATCTCGACCAAGGCGAATCCGATCAGCGATATGTTCGCGATGGAATCGATGAGGCGGATCGGCGCGAACATCATCGAAGCGTACGAGCATGGCGAATCGATCAAGGCGCGCGAAGCCATGATGCTCGGCTCGATGTACGGCGGTCTCGCGTTGACGGCAGCCGGCACGGCCGCGGTGCACGCGCTCGCGTATCCGCTTGGCGGCATGTTCAACATCACGCACGGCGTGGCGAACGCGATGCTGTTGCCGCATGTGATGGCCTTCAATATGGATGCCTGCGCGGGCCGCCTCGCGGACGTCGCGCATGCGTTGTCGCTCTGCGCGCATGGCGATAATGAAGAGACCGCCGCGCGCAAGCTGATCGCACGCATCGACGAATGGACGGCGGCCGTGGATATTCCGCAGGATCTGCGCAAGTTCGGCGTCAGCGAAAACGATCTCGACGCGCTCGCGGTGGCGGCGGCGAAAGTCAAACGGCTGCTCGGCAACAACCCGAAGCCGCTGTCGCTCGACGACATGAAAACGATCTATCGCCGCCTGCTGCCATGAGCCTCGCACGCGAACGCCGCTTGCGGCTCCTGATCATCGGCGACGACCTGTCGGGCACGGCCGACTGCGCCGTGACAGGCGCGCGCCTCGGCTTGCGCAGTGTCGTGACGCTGGATGCAAACGCGTCCTCAGCGTCGGCGATGCGCGCAGCGAGCAAAGAACCCGACATGATCGACGTGCTCGCCGTCGATGCCGATTCGCGCCGGCTCGATGCGACGTCAGCGGCACGCCGTCATGTGGAGGTGTGGGACGAACTCGGCCACGCGGAGACGAAGCTCTACAAGAAAGTCGATTCGACGCTGCGCGGCAACTTCGCCGCGGAAGTGGCGGCACTGGTGCCGCTCGCCGGCATGGCGATCGTGGCGCCCGCATTTCCGGCCGCCGGCCGCACGACACGCGACGCACGCCAATGGCTGAACGGCGTGGCGGTGGAAGAAACCGAAGTGTGGCGCAATGAAGGATTCAGCGGCGAGGCCAATCTTCTGGCGATGCTCGAGCAATACGGTGTGCGCACGGTTGCACTGACGTTGACCGAGGTTCGCGCAGACCCCGCCGTGTTGACGAACCAACTCGACACGCTGCGCGAGGCGGGTATTCAGGCTGTGGTGTGCGACAGCGAAACGGACGACGACTTGCGGCGGGTTGCCCGCGCGTCCGCCCCCTTACGCGGCGTATTCTGGGTGGGTTCAGCAGGGCTGGCGGGCGATCTGATGAGCACGCTGAATTTGACCGACGCAACGGCGCCTGCCACACCGCCTGCCACACCGCTCACGGCACCCGCACATCACGCACCGAATCAGCCGGTACTGACCGTTGTCGGCAGCATGTCGAGCGTCTCGCATGCCCAGATCGAGCGGTTGAAAGCAGAAGCGGGCAGCACGCTGATCCCGTTCGAAGTCGACACGCGGACGCTGCTTGCCGAGCCGCTTACGGAGGCGCATGCGAATCTCACCCGCAAGGTTAGCGCAGCGCTGCAACAGGGGCGGCACGTTGTCGTCTCGCTGAGTCAGTCCGATCGCAGCAGCGTCGCCGACGGCCTGTTGTTTTGCCAGCGTCTTGCAGCGCTGCTCACCCCGGCATTGCCGTTCGCCGGCAGCGTCATCGCCACCGGCGGCGAGACCGCGCGCGCGTTGTTGTCCGCTGCCGGCATCGGCCAGTTGCGGATCGTCGAAGAAATCGAAAGCGGTGTGCCGCTGCTGCACGCGGATCACAACGGGCGCCGCCTGTGCGTCGTCACCAAGGCGGGCGGCTTCGGCCATCCCGGCACGCTTCATCTTGCCTGGCGGAAACTCGTCGGCGTTCAACGCATTGCCCGGCCTTACGAGGCCACCCTCAAAGGACTCCCCACAATGACCTATCGTCCAGTTATCGGCATCACCATGGGCGATGCTGCCGGCGTCGGCCCGGAAATCGTCATGAAGGCGCTGGCGCATGCCTCCGTCTACGAACAGTGCCGCCCGCTAGTGATCGGCGACACCGCACGTTTGCGCGATGCGGGCAAATGCGCGGGCCTCGCGCTCGAGGTGCGCTCGATCGGCAGTCCCGCGGAGGCCGGCTTCGAATGCGGCGTGGTCGATTGCATCGATCTCGGCCTGATTCCCGCTGATCTGCCGTACGGCAAACTCTCGGCGATCGCGGGCGATGCGGCGTATCAGTACATTGCGCGCACCGTCAAACTGACTTCGGCTGGCGAACTGGACGCGATCTGCACGGCGCCGCTGAAC
This sequence comes from Paraburkholderia fungorum, assembly GCF_046026025.1. Lineage (GTDB taxonomy): Bacteria > Pseudomonadota > Gammaproteobacteria > Burkholderiales > Burkholderiaceae > Paraburkholderia > Paraburkholderia fungorum_E. The sequence goes on from NZ_JAQQFL010000015.1 coordinate 115,981, forward strand.
AAGGAAGCACTGCACGCCGGCGGCCACATTTTTCCCGGACATACGGAGATGCTCGCGCATCTCACCGGCATCGACGAAGTGTCGATGATGCTCGTCGCGCCGAAGCTGCGCGTGATTCACGTCACGACGCACATCGGCCTGCTCGATGCGATTCGCCGGATCGAACCGGGTCTCGTGCAACGGACCATCGAGCGCGCGCATGAAACGCTCGTGCGCGCCGGTATCGACAACCCGCGTATCGGCGTCTGCGGGATCAATCCGCATGCGGGCGAGAACGGGCTGTTCGGCTACGGCGAGGAAGAGGAAAAGATCATTCCGGCCGTGCAGGTGCTGCAGGCACGCGGCTGGGATGTGGAAGGCCCGTTGCCTGCCGACACGCTGTTTTTCCGCGCCGGCCGCGGCGATTTCGACGTGGTGGTCGCGATGTATCACGACCAGGGACACGGCCCGGTCAAGGTGATGGGCCTCGAGGCCGGCGTCAACGTGACCGTCGGTCTGCCGGTGATTCGTACCTCGGTCGATCACGGTACGGCGTTCGACATCGCCGGCAAGGGTGTCGCCGACGAAGGCAGCATGCTCGAGGCGTTGAAACAGGCACTCGATCTCGCGACGCGGCACTCCGAACTGGAAGCCTGAGCGCGGATCGCAAGTCGGCAACACCAGGCCGCGCTCGTGCGGCGAAAACAGATTCTCGGCCGCCGAGAAGGCGGGGACACGCCCGGCGGCCGGATTTTTCGATGCGAAGACGTCGTCAAAATACATTGGAGACACCATGGCAACTTTTAGCTACTGGGACACAGCGATCATCATCGGGATGGTCGTGCTCTACATTCTTCTGACCAGCTGGTTCAGCGTCAAACTGCGCAGCCGCAATTCCGAACAGTTCATGGTGGCGTCGCGCTCGATGCCGGCCGTGGTCGTCGCGGTATTGCTGATGTCGGAATTCATCGGCGCGAAGTCGACGGTCGGCACCTCGCAGGAAGCGTTCAGTGCGGGGGTCGCGGCGTCGTGGTCGGTGATCGCCGCTTCGATCGGCTTTCTGTTCTTTGGCCTCTTCATGGCCAAACGTCTCTACAGTTCGGGTGAATTCACGATCTCCGGCTTCATTGCCATGAAGTACGGCAAACGCGCCAAGCTGGTCGTCTCGGCGATCATGATCTATGCGCTGTTCCTCGTGAACGTGGGCAACTATGTGAGCGGCGCGGCGGCGATTTCGACGGTGATGCGTATCAATCTGCCGACCGCCGCGGTGATCACGGCGATCGTGAGTACGGTGTATTTTGCGTGGGGCGGCTTGAAGAGCGTCGCGTATCTGACCATCGTGCATAGCGCGGTCAAGCTGATCGGCATTGCGATTCTGGTGATCGTGGCGTGGCAAATGACCGGTGGCATCAAGCCCATGATGGCGCAGATGCCCGAGCATTACTTCACATGGAACGGCTCGCTCAGCAACGGTACGATCGGCGCGTGGATCATCGGCACGGCAGGCGCGATCTTCTCGACGCAGTTCATCATTCAGGCGATTTCCGCGACCCGTTCACCCGAGGCGGCGCGCAATGCCTCGCTGCTGGCCGCGGCATTGTGCGTGCCGATCTCGATCGCGCTGGGTTTCCTCGGCGTGGCCGCCAAGTTTCTGTTTCCCCACATCAAGAGCCTCTATGCGCTGCCGGTGTTTCTGCAACACATGAATCCGCTGCTGGCTGGCGTCGTGACGACCTCGCTCGTCGCGTCGATTTTCGTCAGCGTGTGCACGGTGGCGCTGGCGATCGCCTCGCTGGTGGTGAAGGATTTCTATGTGCCGCGCTACAACCCCGCGCCGGATGTCGAACTGCGCATGACGCGCTGGATTTCGCTCGTGGTCGGACTCGTGCCCCTCCTGTTCGTGCTGTTCGTGCCGCAGATTCTCGCGCTGTCGTTCTTCACGCGCGCGCTGCGGCTGACGGTCTCCGTGGTGGCCTTGATCGGCATCTATCTGCCTTTCTTCAACAGCAGCCGTGGGGCGATGGCCGCGCTGATCATCGCGACGATCTCGACCACGGTGTGGTATCTGCTCGGCAATCCGTTCGGTATCGACAACATGTATGTGTCGCTGGTGACGCCGGCTGTCGTTATCGTGCTGGAAAAACTGCTGTTTCCCTCGGATTCCAAGCCGGTCGGCGCGAGCGGCGAGCGGCTCCAGCATCGTGAATCACATTGAATTGACGTATTCAGGAGAACCCCGGATGACTTCCATCCTCACAGAAGCCCCGACCCCGGCAGCGTGGGACGGCCATGTACGCGTGGCCTATGCCGATGCGCAGCGCCGCGACGCCTGGTTGCCATCCCCGTGCGTGCAGAACCACGCGGCCAATCTGCATGCGCTGCCCAATGGCGACCTGCTGTGTGTCTGGTTCGGCGGCACGCAGGAAGGGATTCCCGACGTGTCGATCTACCTGTCGCGCTTGACTGCGGGTAGCGGCGTCTGGTCCGAGCCCGAGAAGCTGTCGAACGACCCGACGCGCTCCGAGCAGAACCCCGTGCTGTTCACCGCGCCCGATGGCCGTTTGTGGCTGACTTATACCGCGCAGTTGTCCGGCCATCAGAACACGGCGATCGTGCGGCGGCGCATCTCGTCCGACGGCGGCGTAACCTGGGGGACGATCGAAACGTTGTTCGATCGCGCGGGCACCTTCGTGCGTCAGCCGATCGTCGTGCTGCCGGATGGCGCATGGTTGTGCCCGGTGTTCCTCTGCCGCACCGAACCCGGCGAGCGCTGGGTCGGCAACAACGACATCAGCGCCGTGCTGATCTCCGAAGACGAAGGACGCTCGTGGCGCGAGCATGAAGTGCCCGATAGCGTGGGCTGCGTGCATATGAACGTGCAGGTACTCGCCGACGGCTCGTTGCTCGCACTGTTTCGCAGCCGCTGGGCGGATTTTATCTACGCGAGCCGCTCGAAAGACGGCCGCGCGTGGAGCGCGCCGCAAGCGACCATGCTGCCGAACAACAACTCGTCGATCCAGTTCGTGCGGCTGAAAAACGGCCATCTCGCGCTGGTGTTCAACGAGAGCGACGCGTCGCATAGCACCGGGCGGCGCGCCTCGCTGTACGACGATATCGAAGATTCGGAAGACAGCGGCGCGTTGCGCGATCAAGGCGCATCGGCGCACGGCAGCGCTTTCTGGGGCGCACCGCGCAGCCCGATGTCACTGGCTGTTTCCGAAGACGGCGGCCATACCTGGGCGCGCCGGCGCAATCTGGAAATCGGCGACGGCTACTGCATGACGAACAACTCGGCCGAGCAGCGCAATCGCGAGTATTCGTACCCGTCGATCGTGCAATCGGCCGACGGCGCATTGCATATTGCTTTCACGTACTTCCGGCAACGGATCAAATACGTGAGCGTCGACGAAGCCTGGGTGCGCGGCTAATGCGGTAAGTGAAGCGGCAGGGACGGACAAACCGGTTTTGAGCAGGCCGGCAAGGGACACGGCGTACGAATGGAAATTCGCTACACTAGGCACACTTTTTCGCGCGCTCATGGCGCGCTGTCGCTTAACCGGTTCCTCCGATCCAAGATCATGAAAGTTGCGAAACGCCGCGAGGCGATGCTTCACGCTGTGCTGGGCGGGATGACAGATGTCGGTACGCTGTGCGAGCACTTCGGCATGTCCGAGGCGACCGTGCGGCGCGATTTGCGCGCGCTCGCTGAAGATCGCCAGATTCTGCGCACCTATGGCGGCGCGGCCGCGGTCAGCGCGCACGAACCGGAAGCGTCGCTCGACGAGCGCAGCGAGAGCTTTCGCGAGCAGAAGGATGCGATTGCGCGCGCGGCGCTCGCGCATGTCCAGGAAGACGACACGCTGTTTCTCGACGGCGGGACGACCACCGCGGCGCTTGCCCGGCAATTGATCGGGTATCGCTCGATTCATGTCGTGACGAACAACCTGCTGGTGGTCGGCGCGCTCGCGGCCAGCACGGTGCGGGTGACGTTGATCGGCGGCGATATCCGCTCGTCGAGTATGAGTACGCTGGGGCCGCTGGCGCAGCTTGCGCTGAGCCGCCTGAGTTTCGACAAGGCGTTTCTCGGTGCCGACGGCGTGACGGCGACACGCGGCCTGTGTGAGGCGACGGCCGAGCAGGCATATCTGAAGGAATGCGTGATCCGCCAGGCGGCGAGCGTGTTCGTGCTGGTTACCGCCGACAAGCTCGGCCGTGCCAGCCAGCAACACTGGACGCCGCTCGAGCGGGACTGGACGTTGATTACCGATGACGCGGCAGAGCCGCAGGAACTGGCCTTGTTCGACGAGCGAGGCGAGGTGACGGTGGAGACCGTGGCGGCCCGATAAGCGTTCGTGCCGGTCCTCCGTAACCGAAATTCAAGGGGAAACGGAGTGACAGCGAAATCTGTTGGGCAAAGGCATGTCGTGGTGACGGGGGCGTCGTCGGGAATCGGCGAGGCGATCGTCCAGCGCCTGCTGGCGGAGGGGTGGCGCGTGACGGGCTTGTGCCGGACACCGGCGAAGCACGACATCGAACACCTGAAGATCGTCCCCGTCGACGTGACGGATTTTGCCGCGCTGGAACCGGTGGTCGATGCCATCGGCGCGTGCGATGCGTTCGTGCATGCGGCCGGCTTCATGCGCACGGCGCCGCTCGGCGAACTGGTCGCCGAAGACGGTGCGGCGATGTGGCGAATCCATGTCGACGCAGCCGCGTTTCTCGTCAATGCGTTGCTGCCGAACCTGTCAGCGGGCGGCCGGATCGTGCTGATCGGCAGCCGGACGGCGAATGGCGCTCCCACCCGCAGCCAATACGCGGCGACCAAAGCGGCGCTGGTCGGCATGGCCCGATCGTGGGCCGCCGAACTTGCGCCGCGCGGCATCACCGTCAATGTGGTGGCGCCAGGCGCCACCGATACGCCGCTACTCAGCCATCCCGCCCGCGCGGGTACGCCGCCTAAATTGCCGCCGATCGGCCGCTTCGTCAAACCGTCGGAAGTGGCCGCGCTGACCGCCTTCCTGCTTGGCGCCGATGCGGGCGCGGTTACCGGACAGCAGATTGTGATGTGCGGGGGCGCGTCGCTCTAGGCCGGCGTGATTTCGATCACAGGCGCTTTGCCAGCCGGATTCGCACCGCGTCTGGTCACCCCACCTGTCGGCCGGCCCTAACTGGCAAGCACTGCCGTGGGTTCCTCCGCCCGTATCCCCTTGCGATACCGCCCGAGCCCCACGATACCAATCAGCGACACGGCTGAGAGCAGGGTGAAGAACATCGCCAGCGGCAGCCACTCGCCCTTGTATTGCTGCGCGAGCATCGTACCGATCAACGGCGTCGTTCCACCGGCGATGGTCGCGCACAGTTGATAGGCGATCGAAATGCCGGAGTAGCGAACCTGGGTTGGAAATGCCGGCGTCATGAAACCGGCAATGACAGCGTAGGTGGCGGACAGCACTACCACCGCAAGTGAGATGCCTGCCACGATCGCGACGGGGCTTTGCGTCTTGACGAGCAGGAACATCGGGTAGGGCGTGAACATCGACACCAGCGCGGCCTAGGTCAGAAAGCGGGTCTCGCCGACGCGTTGGGCCAGCAGTGCCGAAATTGGCTGCGACGCCAACTGGATGAGGGTGACGACAAACAGGCAATCGAGAATGAACGATTTCGACATGCCGAGATAACCCGTGACATACGAAATCATGAACGTGTTGGTGAAGAAGAATCCGGCGGAGCCGATCGTCGTGGCCATCGCCGCCATCACGATCGGATACCACGCGGTACGCAGCACTTCCTTGACGGGCGACTTCAGCACCTCGCGATTCTTGCGAAGCTGCTCGAACTCGGGCGACTCCTTGACACCGAGACGGATCGCCATGCCGATCAACAGCAGTACGAAGCTGGCCAGAAACGGCAGGCGCCAGCCCCACGCCACGAAGCTGTCGTGATCGAGGGAGGTGACGAGCCTGAATGACACCAGCGAAAGAATCAGGCCGATCGGGCTACCCATCTGCGGCAGGGACGCGAAGAACGTTTTACGGCCGGCTGGCGCGTGCTCGCTCGCCATCAGCACCGCGCCGCCCCATTCGCCCCCCACGGCAATACCTTGCAAAATCCGCAGCAGCACCAGCAAAACCGGCGCCCAGATGCCTATGCTGCTATAGCCGGGCAGCAGGCCGATGCCGGTCGTGGCGATCCCCATCAGGAACATGGTCAGCAGCAGCATCTTCTTGCGGCCGAGCTTGTCGCCGAGATGCCCGAAGACCGCACCGCTCAACGGGCGCGCAACGAAGCCGACAAAGAACGTGCCGAACGAGGCCATCGTACTGAGAAAGTGATTGCTGCTTGGGAAGAACACCTCGCCAAGCACGAGCGCGGCGGCGGTCGCATAGGTGTAGTAGTCGTAATACTCGACGGCCGTGCCGATCAAAGCGGCGGTGGCGGCGCGCACGGGCTGATGCGTCGGTTCAGAATGGGACATGGGGAATCCTGTTGATGGACGGCAGCGTTGGTTTGATTAGCGTTTTTATCGGTCGCCGAAATGCGCCTGCCAAATTCGGATTTTTTATCTTCACTATCAGGATGGCTAATGGTTGCCGGACGGTTGCCGGATCGTTCGCCAGGTCTACGCGTTGCGGCTGTCGTCAAAGGCGCGCAGCAGGGCATCGCGGGCGATCAACCGTTGCGCGTTATTACGCTCCGGGTAGTCGATCCATGCCGATCCATCGGCGGCGGCCGGATTTGCCTGCTGTGCCGCGTGCGCGTCGATGAGCGCGTGCGCCGCCCGCACGTCTTCCGAAGATGGCGTCAGCGCACGGTGAATCGCCGGCACGTGCTCTGCAAACACGACGCTTTTTGAGGCGAATCCGAGTTGCGTGGAGAGCTTCAGGTCGTGCTCGAGCACCTGCGCCGCGCGATACGTACACGGAAGATCGATCGGCACACAGCCGGCGGCAACGCACTCGATCAGAAAGCGGCTGCGTGCGTATAGCAGTTCGTTGCCGTCAGGCGTGCGGCGCGCGCCGAGATTCGCCGCCAGGTCTTCGACCGCGAGCATGCAGCACTTTATGCGTGCTCCCACGTGAAGTAGCGCGCCCAGATTGACCAGACCCTGCGCGGATTCGATAACTGGAACCACCTCCGTCGAGCCCGCCGGGATGCCCAGCTTGCGCTCGATGGCGGCGAGCGCATCGTCGAGCGCGGCCAGTTGGGCCGCGCTTTGCGCGTGCGGCAGAAAAATTGCCCGTGGGTGGCCGGGCATGACGCCTTCGAGATCGGCATGGCCGTCGTGCTCCAGGGTGTTGATCCGGACCGAGCCGAACGTGCCGGCTGCAGCCGCGTCGCGCAATAGCGTGACAATGCGCTCGCGTGCCTGCGGCCGGTCTTGTGGCGCGGTCATCTCTTCCAGGTCGGCGACGACGGCGTCGGCGCCGCTCTGCAGGGCCGCTGCGCGGGCCACGGCATTGTTGCCGGGTACGAAGAGCCACGTGCGCCTGACACCTGGCGCACGCACCGCTTGATGGGTGTTCATGCGGCTTGCCCGGCGCGCGTCAGCATCGCGTGAAGCAGCACGTCGGTACCTCGCGTGACGTCTTCCGGCAACGCGTCTTCGGCTTCGTTATGGCTCAGACCGTCGACGCAGGGAATGAAGATCATCGCCGTCGGACAATGTTTGGCGAGGTGGATCGCGTCGTGTCCGGCGCCGCTGATGATGCGTTGATGCGGATAGTCCAGCGCCTCCACCGCGTTGCTGACCGCGGCAATGCAATGCGGATCGAACGGCGTGGCAGGACTGACCCAGTGCTGTGTTATCTCGAGCGTCAGGCGGCGGCGCTTTGCAATCACGTCGAAACGCTCGCGCAGCGCTGTTTCCATGTTGCCGATCAGCGCGTCGTCCGGGTGACGCAGGTCCACCGTGAACGTCAGGTCCGCCGCGATGGTGTTGCGCGACGCATTACGGATGTGCAGCTCACCAATGGTGGCGAGACCTTGCGGGAAAAACTCCGCTGCGATGCGCTCCAGTTCCGCGGCCATTTCCGCGCTTGCGAACAGTGCATCGCGGCGGTACTGCATCGGCGTCGTGCCCGCGTGCGCGGCTTGCCCACGCACGTGCACATCGAGCCAGCGAATCGCCTGGCCACCTGTCACCACGCCGATCGGCACGCCGCTTTCCTCGAGAACGGGACCCTGTTCAATGTGCGCCTCGAAGTACGCGTCGAAGACAATACCGGGCACGGCGCGCGCGCCGGCATAGCCGGTGGTTTGCAGCGCCTCTTCGACCGAGGTGCCGTCGGCATCGCGCGTGTTCAACGCCTGAGCGAGCGGCATGACGCCGGTGAAGGCCGCCGATCCGAGCATGGCCGGCGTGAAGCGCGCGCCTTCCTCATTGGTCCATACGACGATCTCGATGGGCTTGTCGGTTTCAATGTTCGCGTCGTTCAGGGTGCGCACGACTTCGAGCGCGGCGAGCACGCCGTAGACCCCGTCGAAGCGGCCGCCCTCGGGCTGGGTGTCGAGGTGACTCCCGCTCGCGACGGGCGCTGCGTCGTTCCGTTTGCCGGCGCGGCGCGCGAAGAGATTGCCCACCTGATCGACCGACAACGTGAGCCCGGCCTCGACGCACCACTGCGAAAAAAGTGCCCGGCCTGCCGCGTCCTGCGGGGTCAGTGCGAGGCGCCGCACGCCGCCTGCGGGCGTGGCGCCGACGGCGGCCATGTTCATCAGGCTCGTCCAGAGCCGCTCACCGTTGATTTTTAGCATCACCTACTCCTGAAGCCGCGGCGCAATCGCCGCGTCGGGTTCGTCGTGATGCCTTTATCGGTAATCAAAAATGATAAGTCTAATTTCTAATTCTAATCCTCAGTATAATTTTCGTGGATGATGTAAACAGTGAGGCTCATCGTGAGCAAAGACCGCCCGGACACGTACCTGAACGACCGCCTTGACTGGAATCTGCTGCGCACTTTTCTCGCGATTGCGAAAGAGGGCAGCGTGAGCCGCGCGGCGACCAGGCTGCATCTGACGCAGCCGGCCGTGAGCCAGGCGCTGCGCCGTCTGGAGGAGCAGTTGGGACTGCGCCTCGTAGACCGTCACGGTCCACGTATCGAGGTCACGCAGGCGGGTATCGAAGTAAAACAGATTGCTGAGGACGTGTATGGCACGATCTCGCGCCTGTCGCTTGCCGAGGTGGATCGCGATCACGATATCTCCGGCATGGTGCGCGTGAGTACCGTCAGCGGTATCGACTTTCCGGCCTACGACACGTTTCTTGCCGAATTTCATCGCACGTATCCGCGTATCGAACTCGAAAGCCAGGAAATGCGCAGCGCCGACGTAGTGAACAGCCTTCAGCAAAAGTCCGCGACGCTCGGACTGACACCGCGGCGCGCATTACCCAAACGGGTCGACAGCCGTGTGTTTTTGCGGCAACGGTATGCACTTTTCTGCGGGCGTCACCATCCTTTGTTTGGACGCAGCGACATTCGGGTCGCCGACCTGGCCGGCGAGAAGTTTGTCTCCTTCACCGGCGACAAGGTGGGCGATCACATGTCGCCGCTCACGTTCTTTCGTGACGAGATGGGCTTCACGGGGCGCGTGGTCGGCTCGTCGTCGAGCATGACCGAGGTGCGGCGATTCATCTTCGCGGGGTTCGGCATTGGCTGTCTGCCGGAACACGTGGTGCGCGACGACATCGCTCAAGGCCGCCTTCAGCGGTTGCCGCCCGACGACGGTGTGGCCGACCTCGATATCTACATGCTGTGGTCACAGGACCGCAAGTTGAGCGCCGCTGAAGCCGCGTTTATCGATGCGCTGAATGTGTTCATCGACGGCCAGGCGGCGGGCGCCGAACCTTAGCGCCTCGCCCGGCAGTCGCGTTCAATAAGTGCGCTTAACAACCTCGTTCATTAACTTCGTTCAATAACCGCGCGTGACGTCGACCACATTCAGCAGCGGTTCGCCGCGGATCAGCCTGCGTGCGTTGTGCGCCACTTGCGTGCCGATCGTCTCCGAGCTTGCGACCGACGCCATGTGGGGCGTCACGATCAGATTCGGCGCCCGCCATAAGTGATCTTCGGGCGGTAACGGTTCGGTCGGAAACACATCGACGATCGCACCGCCGATCTGTCCGCTCGTGAGCGCCGCGATCAGATCCGCGGGGACCAGATGCTCGCCACGGCCAACGTGAATCAGTTTCGCGCCGGGCCGCAAGTGTTCGAAGGTGGTCTCGTTGAGAATCCAGCGGGTTTCGTGCGTGAGCGGCAGGAGGCACACGAGAATGTCGGTCCCCTGAAGAAATGACTTGAATTGCTCGGGACCGGCGAAGGTGCTTACGCCCGGCAGTTCACGGGGCTGGCGCGCCCAGCCGCGCACCGCGAAGCCGAAGCGCTGCAGGTCCGTCGCGACGCGGCTGCCGATTTCTCCCAGTCCCATGATGCCGACGGCACATTCGGATGCATCGCGTTGAGCGTGGCGGAACCAGCGGTCGAGACGCTGATTGGCGAGCACGCGGTCGAGTTGACGATGAAAGTGCAGCACTCCCCACGTGACGAATTCGCCCATTCCACGTGCATGTTGCGGATCGACGACCCGGCACAGCGGCACGGCGGGTAGCGCGGGATCGGACAGAATGTTGTCGACGCCCGCGGCGATGCTATGCACGAGCCGCAGTTTCGGCAGCGCCGCCAGCGCGCCGGCCGGCGGATTCCAGCACACGGCGATTTCCGCATCGCCGGCGGATTGCTCGCCGTGCAGCACGACGTCGAGGTCAGGGGCGGCGCGCTGAATCGGCTGCACCAGGTGTGACATGTCGAAGTCACGGCTCATCAGAACGAGTTTGGTCATTGCATCGAATCGGAAAGCGGGTCTAGTTGCGGTAGTCGGATTGCGGGTCGTCGATCAGCCGTAACGCCGCGCGCCACGCCAGCTCCGCAATTTCCGCGGAGTCTTCGCGGGCGAACTGGCTCGCGGTCAGCTCGCACACTTCTCGCGACGGAATGCGCAGCGTGCTGCCGCCAGCCAGCGCCTGGATTTGCGCCTGACAGGCCCGCTCGAGGAAATAGATTTCATGGAAGGCTTCGGCTGCCGTGGCGCCTGCCGCAAGCAGCCCGTGATTGCGCAGAATCATCGCCTTGCAGGAACCGAGGTCGCGCACCAGACGCTCGCGCTCGCCGAGTTCGAGCGCGATGCCTTCGTAATCGTGATAGGCGAGCTTGCCGTAGAACTTCAACGCATGCTGACTGATCGGCAGCAGTCCTTGTTCCTGGGCCGATACCGCGGTGCCGGCGGCCGTATGCGTATGGATCACGAAATGCAGGTCGTCGCGTGCCGCGTGAATGGCGGAATGAATCGTGAACCCGGCCGCGTTCACACGAAACAGTGTGGGCTCGCTGTGCGCCCGTTCGTCGATCACGTTGCCGAGATGATCGATCTTCACGAGGTCCGACGCGCGCATCTCGTGAAACAGCACGCCATAGCGGTTGATCAGAAACGCCGGCGGCTCGCCCGGTGAGCCGGGCAGGCGCGCGGTGATGTGCGTGTCGATCATGTCGGTCATGCGGAAGTGAGCGGCCAGCCGGTAGAGCGCCGCCAGTTCCTCCCGTACCTGCTGTTCGGCGCCCAACGGCGCCGGTTTGTCGCTGATGCGATCGGGTGTTGCCGTGGATTGCATTTCAGAAGTCTCCCTGTTTTTCACGTGCTGTAGCGGTCACTGTAGTGCGCGTAGTGTTCGTTAGCGGGTCAGTATCCGTCAATTTCATTGTTTTAATGCTGATCATTAGCGGCGCGAATAGTTGACGGCATGAAGCATTGCAGAACCTCGTGAATCGGTTCTTTGGCACTGAGCCGAGCCAGTATGGCAGGCTCCGCGCGATCGGACGCGAGCGCCGGATCGATTACGGCAGCGAGGGCCGGCGCTTGAGCGAACAGTACGCCGTTGTCGTCGGCCAGCACGATGTCGCCTGGGCGGACCACGATCCCGCCGCACATCACCGGCTCGTTGAACAGACTCGACGCCGTGTCGCGTTTCTTGGTCGTCAGCAAAGACGTGCCGCGCGCGAACACCGGCAACCCCGTGCTGCGGAGTTCGATGAGATCGGTCACCATGCCGTCGACGATCACACCTCTCGCGCCGGCGTTGAGCGCGGCGCATGCCGTGACCGCTCCGACCGGCGCATGCGTGTGGTCACCGTTCATGTCGATCACCAGCACGTCGCCGGGTTTGAGTTGCGACAGCGCGCGGTTCACGGGAATGGCGTCGGGCGACAGCAGCTTGAGCGTCACCGCGCGCCCGATCACCTTCACGTTGGGGACCATCGCGCGAACGCGATGGTCCGCGAAGCCGTCCTCCAGAAAGTGTCCGAGGGTCGGGAAACTGACGGCCTCAAGGCTGCGCAGTAAAGATGATTGTGCGGTGGCGGCCATAAGTGAAGTGTTTTCCGTTTTCATATCAGGCCTTCACGAAAGGCTCGCGGTGGCGGCACTGGCGCGCGCCGTGGACGAGATATCGCGGCGCAGCGTTTCCGCGAGCAGCACGAGCGCGAGTACCGACACCGCGGCCGAGCCCATCATGTACCACGCTACCGACGAACCGCGGCCCGTCGCGGACAACAGCGCGGTGGTGACGATCGGCGTGGCCGCACTGCCGAGCAGCCCTGACAACATATAGCTCACCGAGAGACCGGAGTAGCGAACCTCGGTACCGAACAACTCCGCGAGGAAGGTGGCGATGGGGCCGTAGTTCGCGGCGAAGGCGGTCATCATCAGCAGATAGCCGAGCAGGGCGAACGAAAACTCGCGCGTATCCAGTAGCCAGAACAGCGGAAAAGCAAGCAGGGCCTCCGCGACGATGCCGCCGATAATCACCGGTTTGCGACCCACGATATCGGAAAGCTTGCCGAAGGCCGGCAGCAACACGATGCAAAGCGCGCACGCAATCAAGGCAATGGAGAGCATGGCGTTACGCGAAAAACCCAGCGTCTGCGTGCCATAAGTGAGCCCGAAGGCGACGATCAGATTGAACGAGGTGCCCGTCGACATGGTCGCAATGCCGCCGAGCAGAACCTGCTTCCAGTAGCGCGTGAGCACCTCGGCGATCGGCAGCTTGACCTGGGCGTCGGCTTCCTTGACCTTGCGAAACGACGGCGTTTCCGATGTATTCAACCGGATATAGAGCCCAACGCCCACGAGCAGTGCGCTCGCCAGGAACGGAATGCGCCAGCCCCACGAGAGCAGTGCTTCGTTTGACAGCATGGCATTGCTGACCAGAAACGCCAGATTGGCGATCAAGGTGCCGGCGGGCACGCCGATCTGCACCCACGACCCATACAGTCCACGCTTGTTGGCAGGGGCGTGTTCCACCGCCATCAGCACGGCGCCGCCCCACTCGCCGCCGAGCGCGAGCCCCTGGATGAGGCGCAAGGTGAGCAGCAGAATGGGCGCCCAGATTCCGATCGACGCGTAGTTTGGCAGCAGGCCGATCGAGAACGTCGCGATGCCCATGATGATGAGCGAGACCAGCAGCATGGCCTTGCGCCCCAGGCGGTCGCCGAAATGGCCGAACAGCGCGGCGCCCACAATGCGCGCGAGATAGGCGGAGGCGAACGTGCCGAATGCCAGCAAGGTGCCGACTAATGGCACAAAGCCGGGAAAGAACACCTTGTTGAAAACGAGTGCCGAGGCGGTGGCGAAAACGAACAGGTCATACCATTCGACGGTCGTGCCGATCACACTCGCTACCGCGATCCTGTTCATGTTGGCCGGGGTGCCGTCTGATGACGGCGGCATGTCCGCGGGGCGCTGGGACGTCATGGTTTTCTCCTTGAGGCATGGCGGTTTCAGTGGATGAACGCAGCCATTGCGCGCATGGCCTGGTGCCTTTATCGGAAGCCAAAAACAATAAGTACAAGTCTGTTTTCTAATCCTTTGTATTAATGTCGCGAATGATCGACGGCCGGTCCGGCGAGGCATCCTGTCCTGTGCATAAAACGGTACCTTGCATTAAACAATACTGGGTGCTAGAGTTCGTTCATCGTTTGGTGGACAGGCGCATTCTTCACCAGTGCATAGCAAGGTACCGTGCTATGCACACTAATGTAATGGAACTGAATGAAAACGCAGCTCAAGAAGGGAACGCTCGACATGTGCGTGTTGGCTGTACTCGCCGGTGGCGACAGCTACGCCTACGAGCTCGTCTCGACGCTTTCGGAAACCATGGAGATCAGCGAGGGCACGATCTACCCGCTGATGCGCCGCTTGCAGGCCGAAGCGTGGGTGTCGACCTATTTCGTGGAATCCAGCTCGGGGCCGCCGCGCAAGTACTACTCGCTGACGGCGGCAGGCCGCAACAGTCTGGCGGAAATGCGCGGCGAATGGCGCAGTTTTGTCGATGAAGTCAATGGCGTGCTGGCCTTGTCCGGTACGTCCTCAGGAACAGGGGAAAAGCAATGACGCAGGACGCATTCATCCAGCAATTGCGCCACGAACTGCAGAGTCTGCCGAAGCACGTGGTCGACGAAATCGTCGCCGACTATCGCGAGTACTTCGGCGACGCGCTCGCAGCGGGCCGCAGCGAGGCGGAGGTGGTGGCAGCGCTCGGCGACCCGGTCAAGCTCGCACGCGAACTGAAGGCGCAGGCGAGCTTCCGCCAGTGGGAAACGCGGCGCTCGTTCGGCAACCTGATGCGGGTGATCGTGTCGATCGCGGGGCTCGGCCTGTTGCAATTGCTGCTGCTGATTCCGTTCATGTTCTACCTGCTGATACTGACGATCTGCTACGCGGTCTCGGGGGCGCTCACGGTTGCCGGGTTCGTGATGGTGGTCGCGCTCGGGAGTCATCATCTGTTCGGGTGGCCGCCGTTCCATTCGGTGCCGTTCAGCTTCGAGAGCAGTGACGTGAAGATGGACCAGCAGGCGGGCGGTGGCGGAAACGGCAACGGGAACAGCAACGGCAGCAGCAGCGCGTCGCAAGACGATAGCGATGCGGATCACGCATCCGCGCAGGCCGACGCGCGACTCGCAGCCATCAACATGAAAGCATTCCGGGTGGACGGCGACCGTTTCCTGCTGCGGCCGGATGCAGCCAGACGGATTTCCATCGTGACGCTAGCCGGACCCATCGATATCAAGAATGACGACGGCAATCTCAAGATCAATTCCGTCGGCGGCGCGCGCGATCTGTTCAAGGTCGACCCGGACGGTACATGGTCGATCGCCTCCGCCGATATCATCGCGCTCGATCTTAAGGATGGCGAAGGGGATAAAGTTTCGGTCGCACGCATTGGAACCGGTGCGAAATCGATGGCGTGGGACATCAGGAATCACGGCGAACACCTGTCCTTCGTACAAGGTACGGATGACGGCGGTAAAGGCCTGGTGGTCCGCCGCGGGTCGGAATCGGTCGTGATCGATCGCGACCATGTTGTGATCCGGGGCGGTTCGCAAAGCGCCGTCATGGTCGGTTCGCACGGCTCGGGTATCGGCGCGATGATCTACGGATTCGCGATGCTGGTCGCCGGCATCGTCGGCTTGTGGTTGTGCTTGTGGTTGACGCGCGTTACATGGCGCGGCCTGGTCCGATATGTTCAGCGGCAACTCGATCTGATTACCACCCGGCTCGACGAAGGGCACTCTGCCTGAACTGCAGCGCGGATTGGCTGACGTTTCAATCCTCAATCCATGCTCATCCGATAGAAAGGAAGCGGCCATGAACCTGCACTATTCAGGCGGTACGGCAGTCTCCACGCGCTCGCAAACTGCGTCCGGGCTGCGCTGCCCGGACAGCCGCGTGGTCCGCTTACGGAGCGTGGCAGGCTGGCTCGCGCAAGGGTTTCGTATCGCTCGTGCGAATCCGGTGCTATGGCTCGGGGCGATTCCTGGTTGCGCCGATTTCGCGACGCTGTTCGAACGGGTGCCGCCGTTGCGGGTGCTCGCGGTGCTCGTCGGGCCGATCCTTGCCGCGGGTCTGGTGCTGATGCAGGAACGCTCGAGCAATGCGCGCCCTTGGGCGATTCGCGAGACGGTGGAGGCCGTCAACGTGCATCGCAATGCGTTGATTGCGATCGGGGTGTGCGGCGCCGCCGCTGCTTGTGCGGGCCAGTTGATTTCGTTCGCGATGTTCAACGTATCCATGAAGGCGTCTATTACGCCCAATGGCATGCATGATCTGACGATCGTCTACGGCGCGCACAACGGCTCGGGCAATGCGCTGGAACCGCTACTCAATTTTCTCGGCTATGCGCTCGCGGCTTCGCTTGTCTGGTTTGCGCCGACGCTGGTTGTTCTGAACAACGTTTCGCCGCTGAACGCGATGGCGGCAAGTTTGCGTGCTGTCGTGCGCAACTGGCGGATCGCGCTCCTTTACGGAATCGTGATCGCGGGGGTGCTTGCGGGCACCGCCTTGCTGCCCAACCCGGCGGCGATGCTCGTGCGTGGGTTGGTGGCGATGCCGCTACTCAGCGCGTTGATCGTTCTGTCGAGGTACGGCGCTTATCGCGGCATATTTGGGCAAGCATAAGAGCCGGCCTCGCGTCGGGCTGAAAAACATAGCGGCCCGTTCGAGATAAGGATATCGGAATTGAATCATTCTCCCGGCACGTCCTGATCGCTACGCTTGCAGACATATTGCATGCGAGGGCCTATGGCTGCTTCTGTTTCCACGTCTGCTTCCACGTCTTTCTCCACGCGGCGACGCGCGCTGAAACTGCTCAGCGCAGTGCCGGCGCTGGCCGCAACCGGCGCATTTCATGCGCGCAACGTGCAGGCCGCCGATCTGGCCTCGATCACGCTCGTGCTCGGCGACCAGGCCGGCGGTACGCGGGCGCTGGCCGAAGCGGCGAAGGTGCTCGACGGCACGCCGTACGCATTTCGCTGGGCCAACTTCCAGGGCGCGGCGCCGCTTTTCGAGGCGCAACGCGCGGGCGCCGTCGATCTTGCTCCGGCAGGCGACTTGCCGGTGCTTGCCGCGGCGGTTGGTGATCCGAGCCTGAAGATCGTCGCGACGCGCGTGGGTTCGGGCGCGCAACTCGGCATTCTGGTTGCACGCGATTCGCCGATTCGCAAGGTGGCGGATCTGAAGGGGCGCGACGTGTTCGTGTCGTCGGCGCGCGGCAGTATTTCGCAATTCCAGTTGTATGGCGCGCTCGCCGAGGCCGGACTCTCGAAAGACGATGTCAAGGTTCGCTTCATCCTGCCAGTCGATGCGTTTGCTGCATTCGCGTCCGGATCGATCGACGTGTGGGCGACCTTCGATCCGTACTACGGCATCGCGATCCAGCGCGGCGCGCGCGTTTTGCGCGACGGGTCCGGCATCAATAGCGGTCTCGGTTTCATCACTGCTTCGGGCGCCGCGCTTGCGGATGCGCGCAAACGCGTGGCGATTGCCGACGTTCTGCTCCGGTTGCAACGCGCGGGGGATTGGGCGCTTGCGAATCCCGATGCCTACGCGCAGATCTACGCGACATTGACGCGCTCACCGCTCGACGCCGCGAAGCAAATCACCCAGCGCGCGTCATTGAAGCAGCACTTCGTGACCGACGCGGATATCGCCGCACTCCAGAAAGTGGCCGATAGCGCGGATCGCGACGCGATCCTGCCGCGCCGCATCGACGTCCGTTCGATCGCCGAGACGCACATCGCGCGGGTCTGAAGCGGGCATGCAAACAGAGCCTAGCTTGCCATGTGCACCTGGAGCATGGCCGGCAGGCTGGCGCTGAGCTCCGACATGCCGAGCAACAACAACGCGCCGCACAGCAATAGAAGCAGCGGATTGAGTCGGGTGCTGAGCAACGTCGCGACAGAAACGATGGCAATCGCTTTGGCCGGAAGCCCGCCGTCGAGCGACTTCAGCAAAACCCATCCCGCGGCGAGAATCATGCCGGAGGCCACGGGGCGCAGCCCGCGCTCGAGCGCCAATTGCCACGCCGCGCCCTGATAGCGTGCCCAGATGTGGGTCACGCCGTAGATCAGGATGCCGGTTGGCGCGAGCAAGGCCAGCGTGGCCACCACCGCGCCCCAGAACCCGGCGATTTGCCATCCGATCAAGGTGGCCAGCAGCGAGCCAGGGCCCGGCGCCATGCGTGAAATCGCGAAATCGACACTAAACTGGGCATGTGTCATCCATCCATGCACGTCGACAACCTGCCGCTGGATATCGGCGATGATGGCCTGCCCGCCGCCTATTGTTACCAACGACAAGGGCGCAAAAACCGCAGCAAGCTGTAGAAGAACGCGATTCGACATGGCTAGGCTTTGCGGAGTTTGAGGTATTCAAGCAGCACGCTCGAGCTGCCCGCGCCGATTACGACCCACACCAGCGGCAGGCGCAATATGCCGACCGCGACGAAGGTGCCCGCGAGAAAGAGCAAAGGGAGGAGTCTGCGTGGCACCCGGAGTGCGGTCGTCACGCCCATCGACAACGACAACCCGGTGGCCGCCGCGGCCGCGCCCGCGAGCAGGATGTGAGCGAGCGGGAAGTGCAGCAGATGCTCGAAAACCGTGCCGAGAATAATAATCAGAATGGCGGGCGGAACGATGATGCCGGTGACTGCCAGCAGCGCGCCGCGCCAGCCGAGCAGACGGTGGCCGATCCAGATCGCCATGTTTTTGACGTTGATGCCCGGCAGTGCCTGCGAAATGGCCAGGCCGTTCAGAAAGTCTTCTTCACTGATCCAGCCGCGATCCTGGACGAATTCCCGCAGCAGCCAGCCGCTCAGGCCGCCACCGAAACTGGTGAGTCCGATACGGCTGAATATAAGGAAAAGCCCGCTGAGGGTGGGCGGCCGACTCGTGTTAGCAATTTGTTGGGACATCGAATCTTCCAGTCAGATTGACGGTTGACGGGCGAAAATGGACGTTTTGGCAACGCATGCCCGATCCCGTACGCCTTGAAAAATTATATCAACGGCTAGTTTCTTTCCGGACCCAGAAGGCCTTCGATATCGTCACGCGGATGGCGGCGGATCGACTGGGGTGACTTCATGCCGGTCAAGGTTCGGCCCCATTGCCCCGGTTAGATCCGGGTTGGACCTCGGTTTTACCCCGGTCGCACAGGGCATTTTTGACCAAGACGGCCTCCCGCGAGACTGAGTATGCTAGACGTCATCAGTCATTTCATGCGGGGACTTCAAGGTGGCGCACTATCTTTGCCATGAGCAGCCGGACCTACTCGAATTCGACACGAGCGTGATCGCCTCCCGGCCCGGCGCAGTCGTGCTGGGCCGCTCCGCCTTGCACCCGGGCGGCGGCGGCCAGGTGTCGGATGCGGCGACGCTGACGCACGCGCACGGCGTGGTCCACATTACCGGCGTCGCGCCGGAAGGCGGCATGCTGTGGCATCTGCTCGATGAGCCGCTCGAACTGGATGGCGACGTGCACGTGGCCGTCGACGCGGCCCGGCGTGCCACCGTCGCCCAGCTTCACACCGCCACGCATATTCTCAACGCGCTCGTCTATCAGCGCTTCGCCGGTGCGCTCGTGACCGGTGCGCAGATCAATGCCGACGGCACCGCCCGCATGGACTTCGACTTGCCCGACGCGGATAACGACGCGCTGCGCCTGCTGGAGGAACCCGCCAACGAGGTGATTCGCAGCGCCATGGACGTGCGGACCTACTACGTCAGCGAAACGGAGGCGAAGTCGACGCAGGGCCTGATTCGCAGCCTCTCGGTGGCGCCGCCGCCGACCTCCGACGGCGCGGTGCGGATCGTCGAGATCGGCGACCTGGACCGGCAGGCTTGCGGCGGCACGCACCTCACCAATACGGCGCAATCGAGACCGATCCGGATCGTGAAGATCGAGAACAAGGGCCGCCGCAATCGCCGGGTCAGAATAGAATTGGTTTAACAGGCATCCCGGAGAGCGGAGAGCAGTCCATGGACACAGCGGATAAAGGCGAACCGGAGGTGGTGTGCTGGCGAGACGGCGCGCTCGACGGCGCCTGTCTCGCGATCGCCCGCTACGGCGATCACAAATTCGACCGGCATCTGCACGACGAACTCGTTATCGTCATGACGCAAACCGGTGCGGGTCAATGTCATACGCGCACCGGCACCGACGTCGCCGGACCTGGCAGCGTGCTCGTGTTCGGACCGGGCGAGTATCACAGCGGCGAGGTGTGGGAAGGACGCGAATGGAACTATCGCGCCATCTATCTCGACATGGAAGGACTGGGGGCGCTGGGCGCGGTGTTTTCTCCCGACTCGCGTGACGACACACCGCTTCTGATTCCGCCTGGGCTCTATCAGGATGCACACCTTGCCGGTCTGCTGACCAAGGCGCATGCGAGCCTCGACGAACACGGCTCGGTCCCGATGATGGAGCGGCAGGCGAACTGGTGGGCCGCGATGGGGATGCTGGTCGGGCGCTATGGACAATCACGGCATGAACTCGGCGAGGTACGCCGCGAAGCGCGCAAGATGGCGCAAGTGCGTGAGTATGTCGCCGCCAACTATGAGCGCGATATCCCGGTCGACGAACTCGCTGAACTGGTGGGGCTCAGTCGCTATTACCTCACGCGTGCCTTCTGCAAGGAGTTTGGACTGCCACCCCACGCTTATGCGACCCAGGTGCGGCTGCTCGCGGCTAAACGCATGCTGGCGGCGGGGCATGGCGCGGCAGCGGCTGCCGCGGCCGTGGGGTTTTACGATCAGAGCCATCTCAACCGGCTTTTCAAGCGTGCCTATGGGATCACACCAGGGACGTATGCGGCGCTGAAGCCCGGGCATTAGGGCCGCGCGTTGCCGGCACGCTGCGTTTCAAGTGTTGCTCAAGAGGAGAAACCCGGGTGTCGGGCACACCATCGGGTAAGCTCTGATATGAAAAAACATCTCCGTAACTATGCTCGTTTAATCTCGATTCATCAGATAGTCCAGTGATTGAGATTTAGACTTCCGCTTAATGCCCGATTCCTGATCACCGCCTTGCCGGTGAGTGTCATTCGAACGTCAATTATTTGAAAGTAATTTAAGGCGAGATATTGGCGGATTTTTACTTGCTAATTCGGTAGCTATGGGGATGCCATGATATACGAAAACTGCAGGCTAAAATTGGGTGTCAGGCCGATCCTTGCCATACTGATTGGCACAGGCTTTCTCAGTGGCTGCAGCATCGACCCGCTAACTAAAGTTCCGCAAGTCCTCCCGACGGAGGCAGGCGCGAAAACCTGCACCGCACCTTCATTCAGCATAATGGGAATTCCCGCCGGATCCGAGCAGAGAAATGCGCTGAATGTATTGGACAAGACTCACGCGCTAAGCATCGATCAGGTTAAATCAATTTCTCTAATGCATCTGAATGCGCTAAAGGCCAATGTTCAAACTACGCAAGACAAACTTGCCAATCTGGACAAGTCTCTACCTGCGGCGCTTAAGACTAACAGGGTCGTGCATAACGTTGCGCAATTAATGGTCTATCAGTCCCTGCTCACAACCGATGACTTTGTTACTAAGGCCCCGCCGCTTGAGACGCAGGTTGGGAAGCTTCTTTCGCCGGAGTTTCAGGATTCGCCGACCTACCTCGTTCAGGCCGACGAAGTGCAGGCACATGCCTTTATCCTTGACGCGTTGAATAAAACGAAACCGGACAAATTAACGACCAGTAGCCTGACCGGTAAGAGCGACTTCAAGGAATTTCTTGATGCGTTGGCTTCTCCCAACGGAACAGGGCAACAGCGCGTAGTGGAATATGAGTCGTACTACTACAACGGGAATTTCGTTGACAGGTTTGGTACGAAATTGCAGAAGCCAACGTTGTCTTTAACGGTATCCGACCAGGAAATGAGCGGGGCGCTCACTGCGTTTCTCGAAGCAATCGCCGATGAGCTTTTCAGCACGACACCGGTATGGGTCGGCACAACCTATTCATTCAAAAATAATAAAGCAACGCCGGTTGACGCTGCCACCATGGCGGCGGGTCTCCAGGATGCGATCGCCAGCAGCGCTCCCGCCGGAATTACGATTGGAAGCGTAAGCGGCACGAGTTTCACATTGACGTCGACCAAGGCGGGTACCGGATTTATCGGTGCCGCGGTTCTTGGTCAGGAGGGCGAAAATGAAACAATTGTCGACACGGTAACGACAAAGAATGACGACGGTAGCAGCGGGAATAAAAAGGCAGCTCAAGTCGATACGATAACACTGGGGTTACCGGGGACCGGCCTCACTCCTTTTAAACATGAAGACACGGTTTTCGAAACCGTGTCAGGCAATACCTACTATCCGGGGGGCACCGCGAATGAACCCAGTTTTGCTGTGTACGCTGCCAGCAATCATGTAGCCGGCGGTGGGCAGGCGCTGCTGGTGCCGTATGGCTGCGGCATGACCAGATTGAAGGCCGACGCACTGGGTTATCTGTCCGGCAAAGCGGCAACGTGGGCCGCGGGCGAGTCTGGGCTCATACTAGGTTCGGCAGGTGGCGCGAACATCGGCTTGCCCATCGTTCTGGGCAAGCTTTCGATTGGCGACAATAAGACGCTACAAACGCTGGTTCAGACAATCCTGTCCGTTGCTGCCCGGCGGGCGGTGTTCGAAGCCGCAATCCCCGTTCTATGGAAGATCGATCAACCGGCGGATTGGACGATCACCAATCTTATCGATAACCTGGTGTTCAAGTCGCCATTGCAATGACCCGAACCCCCGCCGTGCGCAATCCCGGGCGAACGGCCATACGCATCACTCAGGAAGCGCAACGTCCTCGATCAGCGCCGACTGTACAGCGCGAATCCTGCGATCGACGAAGTAACCGCCGCCTTCCGTGTAGCGCAGATAAAGCCGGCTGCACAACGTGCACTGCCAGAGCGCACAACGGTTATACGGGAAGTAGCGCGGCGCGATAGGGGCATCGTCCGACCAGTAATTCGTTTTGCCCGGCAGATACTCGCTGAACGTGGGTTCCGGATCGTTCTCCGGCGCGAGCGTGCCGATTTCCTTGAACTGCGTTTCGTCGAGTGAAAGCGGCTGCGATTGCCAGCCGTCCAGCGGTGTTCTGGTACACGCGCAGGGTGCGGCCGTGCGCTGCTCCGCACGTTGCGCGAGTTCGAGGAGCGTTGCAGCGTTCAGATATTCCGCCATGAATTTCGCCGTGAGTTGCGCCGTGAACTGAGCCGTGAGCTGTGCCGTCAATCGCGCCATCAGGCACACGATTCCTGCAGGGTTGAGCCGATGATCCGGCCGCGACTCGTGAGACGCGGCGAACCATCCGCATCATGCCCGCTCCGGCGCCGCGCGTGAAGTCAGTTGTTCATCATCCGGTCGCGCTGCGGCACGACCCATGAACGGTCGAAAGATCCATTGGCGATCGACGTCAACGCCGCCGTTTCCTTCGCATGTTGCCGCCGTGCGCCTTCGATCACCGCTTCCACGTCGGCGGGCGAGATCGCGAGCAAACCGTCTTCATCGCCCACGATGATATCGCCCGGATGAACCACCATTCCGCCGACCGTGACCGGCACGTTAATCTCACCCGGGCCGTTCTTGTACGGTCCCCGATGCGTCACACCACGCGCGTACACGGGGAAATCGCGCTGACGCAGCGCGCCGACGTCGCGAATCGCGCCGTCGATCACGAGGCCTTGCACGCCCAGGCTCTCGGCGAAGCTGGCCATGATCTCGCCCATTAGCGCCTGGGTCAGTTCACCGGCGCCATCGATCACCAGCACATCGCCCGGCCGGCAAAAGTCGAACGCGCGATGGATCGCGAGGTTGTCGCCGGGGCGGGTATGAACCGTGACCGCGGTGCCGGCCATCGGCCGAGGTTGATGATACGGCCGCAAGCCGACCATGCCGCTCGCGCGCGCCATGTTGTCGCTGAGCAGCGAAACCGCCAGTTCACGCAAGGCGTCGAGCGTTGCCGGGTTTGCCTGAGGCGCGGATTCATATTCGCGCCAGCCGATGGGGTTGGTTGCGGAATTCATACTGTTGCTCCCTGCATGCGCAATTGCTGCTCGAGTTGATGGGACAGCCGCGGGTACACCGTGCGGGCGTTGTCTTCGTAGATACGTTGACGATCCGCGGCGCTGAGCCATTCGATTGCGTCGATGTAGCGCCGCGTGTCGTCGTAGTAGTGGCCGGTTTCCGGATCGATACCCTGAACCGCGCCGATGGTTTCCGAGGCGAACAGAATGTTCCCGACCGGAATGACTTTCGCGAGCAGTTCGGCGCCGGGCTGGTGGTACACGCAAGTATCGAAGAACACGTTCTTCATCAGATACTCGCTGAGCAGCGGCCGCTTCATGTCCTGGGCGAGCCCGCGATAGCGACCCCAGTGATAGGGCACCGCGCCACCGCCGTGCGGAATGATGAGGCGCAGACTCGGGAAGTCGGCGAACAGATCGCCCTGCAGCAACTGCATGAACGCGGACGTGTCGCCGTTGATGTAATGCGCGCCCGTCGCATGAAAATTCGGATTGCACGACGACGACACGTGAATCATCGCCGGCACGTCGAGCTCCACCATTGCTTCATAGAGCGGATACCACGAGCGATCCGTCAGCGGCAGCCCCGACCAGTGTCCGCCGGACGGGTCCGGATTCAGATTGCAGCCGACGAAGCCCAACTCCTCCACGCAGCGCCGCAATTCGGCGATGCAATTGGCCGGGGCCACGCCCGGCGCCTGCGGCAACTGGCACACCCCGACGAAGTTGCGCGGAAACAGCGCAACCACGCGATGAATCAGGTTGTTGGATTCACTCGACCAGACCGCGTTGGCCTCGGCCGTGGCGAGGTGGTGTCCCATGCCGGCGGCGCGCGGCGAAAAGATCGTGAGGTCGGTGCCGCGTTCGCGCTGGATGCGGATCTGGCCGTTTTCGATGCTCTCGCGAATTTCGTCGTCGGTAATCACGGGGCGCGGTGGCGGCGAGCCGCCGTCTTTCAGCGCGGCGATCTGCTGCGCGCGCCAGGCCTCGTGCTGCGGCGGCGAGGTGGTGTAGTGACCGTGGCAATCGATAATCATGATGTGAAAAACCCGTTGGGTGTCCTTGTGAATGCTTCCATCAGGCGCGCCGGGCGGGGTCGCCTGCCGCGAGCGAGGCGGTTTCGTCTTCGGCCGGCGTGACGCGCATCACGAGTGCGATGATCGTCGCGACCACCAGAAACGCCGCGATGGTCAGCAAGGCCAGCTTGAAGTTGCCGGTCGCATTGCGTACCAGCCCGATGCTCCATGGACCGACCAGGCCGCCGAACTGCGCGATGGTGTTGATCAGCGCAATCGTCGCGGCGCCCGCGGCGCCGGTTCTGAACGACGACGCGAGACTCCAGAACAGCGGGTTGCCCGCATAGATGAACAAACCGGTGAGGCACAGCAGCGCGTAGGCGATCACGGGGTTCGGCGCGTACGCACTGCCGGCAATCGCCAGCGCGCTCATGCCGTACACGAACGCGAGGTGCTTCTTGCGGTCGCCGGTGCGGTCGGAACTGCGGCTGATCAGGAAGGTGCCCAATACGCCGAGCAGCGGCGGCGCGGCGGACAGAAAGCCGACCTCGATGTTGCTCAGATGGCCGAGACTCTTGACGATCTGCGGCAGCCACAGGAACAGGCCGTAAATGCCGACCAGCGCGCAGCCGAACAGACACGCGAGACTCCATACGCGGATGTCGCTCGCCACGCGCAGCAGCGGGAAATGCGTGTTGCCGCCAACGGTCTCGCGTTCGGCGGCGAGCGTCGATTCGAGCCAGTGTTTTTCGTCGTCGGAAAGCCAGCTGGCGTCGGCCGGACGTTCGGTCATGATGCGCAGCGTCAGTAGACCGAGCGCCATTGCCGGGATGCCTTCGAGGATGAACATCCATTGCCAGCCCTGCAAACCGAGAACGCCGTTGGCGTAGGTCATCAACGTCGTCGAGATCGGGCCGCCCAGCACCGCCGAAAACGACCCGGCGATGATGTAGCCGCCCACCGCGCGAGCCCGGTAACGCTGCGGAAACCATTTGGTCAGATAGACCGCCACGCCCGGCAAAAGCCCTCTTCCATCACGCCCAGCAGAAAGCGCAGGACATAGAAACTCGAATCGTTGAAGACGAACGCGGTGGCGGCCGCGACCGCGCCCCACGTCAGCAGAATGCGCGCGATCCAGCGGCGCGCGCCGACCCGATGCAGCAACAGGTTGCTCGGCACCTCCAGCAGCATGTAGCCAAAAAAGAAAATGCTGCCCGCGAAACCGAACACCGCCGGACTGAACCCCAACTGCTTGTTCATGTCCAGCGCGGCAAAACCGATGTTGATCCGGTCCAGGTAATTGAAGAACATCATCGCGAAGAGCAGGGGCATTAATCGCCCGTACACTTTGCGCATGGTCGCGGCTTCGTTGAATGAGGTCATGCTGTCTCCTACCGTGCTGCGACGGCCTGGGCCGTGGCAGCGTTCTTATGGCCGGCCGGATCGAACGCCGGCCGTGTCCCGTTGGCCGCGCGTTTGACGGCGGACTGCCGAGGCCGCTGCTCGTGTCTTTATGGGTCGATGCGACCAGGAACGGGCGGCGGCTGGAGCAGGAACTTCATGATAAGAACGCTCGGAGCGCGAGTCCAAGATTGCTTGCTTATGCTTGTATAGGTTTTTGCTTATAGTGCGGCATCAGCAAGCGGGGCGGGAAGGCAGGTGAGGAAAGCACGCAGATGGGGCGACGCGTCGTCGGTGCGAAACGTGGCCGCGAGCGTCGATCGGTACGCCGAACCGGGACCGGACAGGTGGCGGAACACGACGTCGGTGCGTCCGTGCCGCGCCACCGATTCGCCGATGAACGTCACGCCGAGACCGGCTGCCACGAGTGCGATCGCGGTCTGTATTTCATAGGCCTGGTGAGCGACGAGCGGGGTCACGCCCGCATCGCGATAGAGCGTCTGCACCGAGCGTTTGAACTGCGCGTTCTGATGCTTCGGATACAGAATCAATGGCGTATCGGCGAGATCGGCAATCCGCACGGTCTTGTGCGCGGCAAGCGGATGGCCCGGTTCGAGCGCGACCATGACACGCTCGCGCAGCAGCGGATAGGAGGTGCAGCCGTCAACCGCCAACGGCTGCCGCCCGATGCCGATGTGAATACGCATGTCGCGCAACGCATCGGTCTGTTCCTCGGTAAGCAACTCGAAGAGTTTGAGTTCGACCTGCGGGAATGCCTTGTGAAACGCCTTGAGCGCGGGCGGCAGGATGCTGTACATCGACGAGCGCGTGAAGCCGATGCCGAGCCAGCCGCGCCGGCCGACACCGATCTCCTGCGTGGCAAGGGTCGCCTGTTCCAGCGAACCCAGTATCTGACGCGCTTCCGTGCAGAGATAGTGGCCGGCCTCGGTCAGACTCAGCGGGCGTCGTGCCCGATCGACCAGTTGTGTACCGAGCCGTTCTTCAAGCGAGCGGATCTGCTGGCTCAGCGCCGGCTGTGCGATATGCAGCCGCTCGGCTGCGCGGCTGAAATTGAGCTCTTCCGCCAGAATCACAAAGCACTGTAAAGCCCGAAGATTCATACAGGTGTCGTCCCGCTGTCGGCCGACGGCCGATGAAATAGGGTGTAAATCACATCGAGGAGCCATGCAATGCCCGGGTCCGCCGAGAACTGCGAGTGCGAATGGACCTGAATCTCGATAGGCGGCAGGGAGAACGGCAAGGGCAGAATGCGAAACGCCTTGTTGCGGTTAAAGCGTTGCGCAATGCTCCTCGGGAAAATGACCGCGAGATCGGTATGCTGAACGATCTCGGGCGCCACCACAAAATGCGGCAGGCGCAAGACGATATCGCGGCGCAAATTCAACTCTTCCAGCCATTGCTCCACCATCCTGTGCCCGGTTGCATTGGTGCTGGCGTAGACGTAGCGCAAGCCCGCGAGGTCTTCCTTGGTCGGTTTCTGCTTGCGTAGCGGGTGGCCTGCCCGCACCACGCAGACATGTTCGTCGACGAACAGGGTTTTGCTCACGCAGCCCGGATCGAGGCCCGGCACATAGCCGAGTGCCAGATCGACCTTGCCGCTGCGCATGGCGGCGCTGACCGAGTCCACCGGGAAGTTCGCGATCTCGATGCGGATGCCACGCGCGTTCTGCTCGAGCATGGTGAGTAGCGGCGGCAGAAAATAGAACTCCGACATGTCCGACATGGAAACGTGAAATACACGTTGTGCGGTGGCGGGGTCGAATTTCGCGAGTTGCTGCACCGCCTCGTTGATGATCCCGAACGCCTGCGTGAGCGGCGCGTGCAAGCGCAAGGCGGCGTCGGTCGGCACCATGCCGGTGGGCGTTCGAACGAACAGCGGGTCATCGAACAGGATACGCAATCGGCGCAGCGCATGGCTGACCGCCGGTTGCGTCAGGTTGAGTCGCTCGCCCGCGGCGGTCAGGCTGCGCAGATCGGAGATGGCCAGAAACACGCGCAGCAAGTTCAAATCCGTAATGCCGGGATGCGACTTTGTCATGACGTTCCGAGCGCGGCAATGAGGGGTGTTTATGTCGGCTTCAGATTACCGTAAATGCTGTGCATAGGGAAATGCGGGGTGGGCCCGCTGTACGGCGGAAATGCGTTGAAATCCTGCTTCATGTGGGCGCGGATCGGCGACGCCAATGCCGCGGCGAGCGCTTCGGAATCGTCGAAGACGACCTTGTTACGCTGCATGGCGGTGGCGTGCGCAATCGTCAGACCGGAGCGGAAATCGAGCCGCGTGTAGATTTCCAGCTCGCGAATCCCGGGCAGTTGCGCCATTAACGGGGGATGGTGGATGAGGTAGTGCGTCAGCCATGCGTTGAAATCTTCCGCTTCGCCTTCGTAGCTGACGAGGTAGGTGCATCGTTCGGCGCGAGGGTTGGCGTCGCCAGAATCCGGTGTGGCGAATGGCCTGACGGCCATGACCTGCTGTGCGAACGTGAGGTCGTGTTCGGTAACGTTTTTTAGGCGATCCACGATTCCGTGCATCGCGCCGGTAGTTTGAAGCGCTGTTTCGAGTAGACCGAGATCGTCGAAATACCATTGCAACACGCACTGTGGGCCTGACGCGTGGGTCTTCGATTGCGGATCGACATGTGGCGATTCTGTGGGCAGATGGATCACAAAACGCGTCAACCCCTGTATTTCCCGCGATGCCGTTTCGAGCCACGACGTGTCGGTAGGCCGCCGCGCTTTGCCCGTGTCGTCGCAGTGGGCCAGAAGAAAGAAGCAGACTTCCACGCTTACCTCGCGCTATGCGCGTGAGCGCATGGGGTTGCCGCTGGCGGTCGCACCAGGCGATGAAACTGCCGCCCGAAATAAATCAGCCCGTCACCGTCGGATCGCAGCGCAATGTGCCGGATCTGCACGAACATCACGGAGTGCGAGCCAACCGTCTTGATGTCGACGATTTCGCCTTCCAGACTGGCAATCGCATCCGAGAGAACGGGCACCGAAGTCTGTCCGCTCGTCCATGCGTGACGTTCGAACCGCTCGTCCATCGAACCCGCTGTCATGCCGGCGAAATCCTGCGCGAGCGCCTGGTACTCGGCGGCGAGCACATTGATGCACACGTTGCGGTTGCGATGAAGGATGTCGTGCGCGTAGCTGGCCTGATTGATACAGACGAGCATGGTCGGCGGCGCGTCGGTCACCGAACACACGGCGCTCGCGGTGATGCCGCAGCGGCCGCCTGGGCCGTCCGTGGTGATGACGTTGACGGCGGCCGGCAGGCACGCCATGGCGTCGCGGAAACGCTTTCTGGTGTCTTCGATCGTCACGGTGTCTGCCTCGCGGTGGTGGAGTGCGGGTTGCATCAGGGGGATCAGGGATAAGGCGTGACCGGCGGCACGCCTGCGAACAGCGCGCCGGATGCGTCGTAAGTGCCTTCGCCAAGAAACGCGTGCTGGGTCACGACAATCGAATCCCGCACCAGACGCTGCAACCGGTTCTCGCGATAGATCGCTGCGATACCCGCCATCTGGTAAGCCTGCATCACGACCTCGGCGCAGACTTGCGCGGCGTGCGTCGCGCTCAGACGCAGCAGGTTGGCCTGTTCCTGCGTGACGGGGTCGCCGGCGACGATCGTTTGCCATGCGGCTTCCGCGGATTCGTAGAAAAACGCGCGGGCGCTGCGCCAGTTGGCCTCGGCTTTCGCAAGACCTGCGCGGTAGTAGGCGCGGTCCGCGAGACGCGGCGCGCCGGTGGTGGTTCGGGTTGAGCCGGACATGCCGGTCAACTGATCGAGCGCTGCGCGCGCGAGGCCGACATTGACGGCGGCGTGCACTTGCGCCTGATAGGCGACGGCAGGATAGCGGTAGAGCGGTTCATCGATCAACGGCTTGCCGCCGCGCACAAACGTCCATTGCGCGTCGACGAATTTGTCGTGCAGCCGCAAGTCGTGGCTGCCGGTGCCCTGCATGCCGACCACGTTCCAGCTCTCGACAATCTCCACCTCATGAGCGGGAAATACGGCGGTGAAGGGCTTGCCGGCGTCCGCATCGCCCGAATTGGCAGGTGTGCCACCGATCCCCACACCGATCCAGTCCGCACCTTTGCAGCCGCTGGCAAAGTGCCATTGGCCGCTGACCGTGAAACCGCCGGATACCCTGGTGGCCGGTTGCAGCGGATAGAGGCCGCCGGAGAAGACCTGGTCCGGGCCGGTGGCGTAAATGTGCTGCTGCGTTTCGATCGGCAGCGAGGCGAGATACGTGTTCGCCGAGCCGAACGCGGCAACCCAGGCGGTCGAGCCGTCCGCGATGGCAATGCGTTCGAGGATGCGCAGGAATTGCGACGGCGGCAATGCGTCGCCACCGAAACGCTGCGGCGTGCTCGCGCGGAAAATCCCCGCGCGTTTCATCTTTGCAACCATGTCGCGCGGAACATGCGACACCTGATCGAATTCGTCGCGGCGGCGCTCGATCTCGACGATCAGCGCGTCGAGCGGAAGGGGACCTGCGTACTCAGGGTAAGGATCCGCGTGATCGATCGCGCGAGGTTCGTAGGCGTACGTCGAAAGACTGTTGCTTTGAAGGCTTTGCATGATGACAGCGTAGGGAAATGAATGAGGGGTTGAGGACGTGACGTCGGCCGCGCGTCAGGCGTTGTCCTGCTCTTTGCGTTGCGCCTGAAGCCGCAACGCTTTGGGAAAGGTTTCAGGTGCGAGACACGTCGCGAGCACGGTAATCAGGCCAAGTACGACGAGGTAGATGGCGACAGGCGCGGCGCTGCGGTAATGGGCGAGCAGGGCAGTCGCGACCATCGGCGAGAGTCCGCCGCCGAGTACCGACGAAATCTCGCGGCCGATACCGAGGCCCGAGAAGCGCAGATGGACTGGCAGTAGTTCGCTGATGAAGGCGGGCTGCGCGCCTTCCAGAATGCCGAGCGTGATGCTGTTGGCGAGCACGAGTGCCGCGATGACCTTCCACAGCACGCCGGAGCCGAGCAAGGTGAAGTACGGATACGCGACCAGCACCATCGCAATCGCGCCGGCGAGATAGACCGGCTTGCGGCCGATTTTGTCGGTGAGACGTCCCATCAGCAGCGAAACGGGGATCATCAGCAGCATCGATACGGTCAGGCCACCGAGCACCCAGCTTGATTTGATGCCGACGAACTGGCTGTAGGCGATCGAGAACGCGAAGAAAATGTAGGACGCGGCGCCTTCGCCGAAGCGCAGACCGAACACCGTCAGCACTTCGCGCGGACATTCACGCAGCACCTCGACGACCGGCATGCGGCTGTCGCGGCGCGTGGCCTTCACTTCGGCGAACTCCGCGCTTTCGTCGACGGAGCGGCGCATCCATAGACCGAGCGCCACCAGCACGGCGCTGCACAGGAATGGCACGCGCCAGCCCCAACTGTGGAAATCGGCAGGCGACAGCGTCTGCGCGAACAGGAATGCAGCGGTGGACAGCACGAAGCCGAACGCTGCGCCGCACGGGCTCCATGCCGCCAGCGCGCCGCGTTTCGAGGCCGGCGCGTTTTCGTGAATCAGCAGGATGCTGCCGCTCCATTCCCCACCCGCCGCGAGACCTTGCAGGATGCGCAGCAGCACGAGCAGGACGGGCGCCGCGATGCCGATTTGCTGGTAGGTCGGCAGAAGGCCCATGCAGACGGTGGCGGTGCCCATTACCAGCAGCGTCAGCATCATGACGGTCTTGCGACCGTAGCGATCGCCGATATGGCCGCACAGCACGCCACCGATGGGCCGCGCGATGAAGCCCACGGTAAAGCCGCCGAACGCCGCGATCGTGCCCGTCAGCGGATCGCTGCCGACCGGAAAGAACAGCTTGCCGAACACCAGGGCGGCGGCGGTTCCATAGAGAAAGAAGTCATACCATTCG
This sequence comes from Paraburkholderia fungorum, assembly GCF_046026025.1. Taxonomy (GTDB): domain Bacteria; phylum Pseudomonadota; class Gammaproteobacteria; order Burkholderiales; family Burkholderiaceae; genus Paraburkholderia; species Paraburkholderia fungorum_E. Next base: position 148,184 of record NZ_JAQQFL010000015.1, read on the forward strand.
AGGATCTGGCCGAGCACAGCGGTCGTCACCGCGCGACGAACCTTGCTGGTCGGAATAGCAGCGGGCAGAGGAGAGAGAGCGGCGGTCGCGTCGGCGTTCATGGCATGGGCAAGGTCACGAGGTTGAGGGTTCCGCGTCCCAACTATGCTGATCGACGGGGGCGGCGCTACGAATCCGGCAGGCATGGCCGAACCATAGGGCCGCGAGAAAACCCGGTCAAATTAGGGACAAAAATGAGCGTCATGAATGGGATGCATGACGAGGGAGGATGCGCGGGAGGTGGCGTACTGGGGCGGCAATCACGACCCGTACACGGACCCTGCTTGGGACAACTGAGGGAGATTGGTGTGCCGCTCACCGGTTTCGATGCGCCGACATTCGACTGCTACGGGACGTTGATCGACTGGAGGAGGGAGATGGGGGAGATCGACTTCCGCCTTACCAGCATGGCCGATCTCGTGAAGCGGTATCAGAAACCCATCAATCCAGACCGCCCTGACACATGTACTTGATCGACATGTAATCGTCGAGCCCGTACTTCGAACCTTCGCGGCCATAACCCGATTCCTTCACGCCGCCGAACGGTGCGGCTTCGCTCGACACGGCACCCTCGTTGATGCCGATCACGCCCGCTTCGAGCTGAGCCGCGACGCGGTGAATGCGCCGCACGTCCTGCGTGTAGAAGTACGCAGCGAGGCCGAACGGCGTGTCGTTCGCGAGGCGAATCACGTCGGCTTCTTCATCGAAGCGGAACAGCGGCGCGACCGGCCCAAAGGTTTCTTCGCAGCACACGAGCATGTTGTCCTGCGTATCGATCAGCACGGTCGGCGCATAGTAGTTCGGGCCGAGTTCGGTCAAGCGCTTGCCGCCGGTCAGCACTGTTGCGCCGTGTTTGACGGCGTCTTCTACGTGCCGGGCGATCTTGTCGATCGCGCGTTCGTTGATCATCGGGCCGATCTGCGCATCCGGGTCGGTTGCGGGCGCAACCTTCAGCGCGGCGACACGTTTCGCGAGCAGATCGGCGAAACGCGCGTACACGCCGGATTGCACATAAACCCGGTTCGGGCACACGCAGGTCTGGCCGCCGTTGCGGAATTTGGCGGCCATCAGACCGGTGACCGCGGCGTCGAGATCCGCGTCGTCGAACACGATGAAGGGCGCGTTGCCGCCCAATTCCAGTGACAACTTCTTCAGCGTGCCGGCCGATTCGCGGGCAAGATGCTTGCCGACCGGCGTGGAGCCCGTGAACGTGATCTTGCGCACGCGCGCGTCGGCGAGCCAATCGGCGACCGCCGCAATCCCCGCTTCACGCGAAGCCGACAGCATGTTCAGCACGCCGTCCGGCAAACCGGCCTCCTGGGCGAGCGCTGCCAGCGCGAGCGCGGTGAGCGGCGTGTCTTCCGCGGGCTTGGCCACGACCGTGCATCCGGCGGCGAGCGCGGGCGCGATCTTGCGCGCAATCATCGCCAGCGGGAAATTCCACGGCGTGATTGCCGCGACCACGCCGACCGGTTCCTTCACCGCGCTCATGCGTTTGCCGCGCTGTTGCTGCGGGATCAGATCGCCGTAAATGCGCGTCGCCTCGTCGGCGAACCAGGCGACGTACGACGCACCGTAGGCGACTTCGCCACGGCTTTCCGCGAGCGGCTTGCCTTGTTCCATCGACATCAGTCTCGCGAGGTCGTCCGTATTGGCGACGATCAGCGCGTGCCAGCGGCGCAGAATCTCGGCGCGTTCGCGCGGCAGCTTATCGCGCCATGCGGGGAAAGCACGGGCCGCGGCGTCGGTGGCGGCGCGCGCGTCCGAGGCGTTACTATTCGCGACTTCGACGATCAATGCGCCGGTGGCCGGGTTGGTGACGGGAAAGCGGGCGCGCTCGGCGGCGTCGGTCCACTTGCCGTCGATCAGGTTTTGCGGGCGAATCAGATCGTGGCGAGTCAAGGCGAGAGACATTGGGGCTGCTCCTTCGGGGTGCCCCTCCAAGAGGCGAGGGCGGGTCGTCGATGCGGCGGCGCGGCCGCGCACACATACGGTCGATTCGGGGCGATTCGGGTCGATCCCGTTCGACGGGTAGATTGATGCTACGCGCACGCCGCAGTCGATGAAATCATCCCATGGGTGCATGGACGGTGCGGGAAGCGTTTTTTTCAGGCTGCCACAGCATTTTCTGCTGTGGCAACGGTGGCGCGGGTCAATTCGTCTGCGCGCCCGGCACGAGATGAATGCGTTTTTCGGTGGCGGCCTCGACGGCCGCACGCGAATAAAGCAACGGGAAGTACTGGCCGTCGAGCCACATCTGCGCAAGATCGCGATAGTGCGGGCTGTCCGGATCGCCGGATTCGCCCGGCAGGTTCACGGCGCGCGAGTTGTCCCAGTTGCCGACGTCGACGATGACCCGGAAAGACGGCCCGTTGGTCTGCCGGAAGTCGCTCGCGCGATAGGTCGACTGATTCGGCGTGTAGGCGCTTCCGCCTTTACCGAGCGGTCCGACGTTCAGCTTGGCGCGCATGCCGGCATCGACGAGATCGGCAAACGGATGCGCGTTCAGGTTGGTTTGCAGTTTGCCCCACTGCCAGCGGCTCGCGTCCGCGCCTTGCAGTTGCACCATTTCGCGGTAGGCGTCATGCAGGCTCGCCAGCATCACGGCGTCGCGTTTCGCCTCGGCGTTCTCGCCAAAACGTGCCTGGGGATGTTCGAGGGAATCCAGCATCACGGCGGTATCCGGTGCGCCGAACGACGCCGCGGCAGCCTTCGTCAAGACCGCGTTCTTGAACGCGCTGCCGAGATGCCGGCTGAGCCACACCTCTTCGAGCGCGGCCTGCGCGGAATCGGCCCGCATCTGCGCATCCCAGCCCTTCAGCATGGTGAGGGCAGCGCGCGTGTCCGGGTCGTCGCTCGTGAGCGGCGTGAGGAGCGCGACGAGGCGCCGGGCCGGGATCGATTCAATATCGTTCTGCAAGCGCTCGGAGTCCTCAATCGACACCTTGGGCAGCGCCTTGAGCACCTCGTCGATACGCTGATGCCGCGAATCGTTGGTCCATTCGAAGCCGAGTTTGCGCTCGGCATTGGGATAGTCCGCAGGCAGGTTCATCTCGTTGGAGGTTGTGACATAACCGGCTTTCGGGTTGTAGGCCGAAGGCATGTCGTCGCGTGGCCAGAAGCCGGCCCATTCGTAACGGCCGTCGCCTGGCACGGGCATCAGGCCGTCCCAGTTCGGACGCTTCGGTGCGAGACCACTCGGCACCCAGCCGATGTCGCCCTGCGTATCCGCATACACCTGATTGACGGTTGGCGCGCCCCACGTCGATAGCGCATCCTTGAACTGCGCGAAATTTTTGGCGCGCATATAGCGTACCGAATCGAAATACGGCGACATGCCGGGTGCGAGCCATGCCGTGCGTACGGCGAACGCGCGGTGCTTCGTGTCTTCGGTGTAGATCACCGGACCGTGCCGGGTGAACGCCAGATCGGCAACAACGGGTGCGCCGCCGCGCACGGCGATGGTCTCGCGCACGATATGCATCGGCTCCCAGTGACCCCGGTAGCGATACTCATGCGGATTGGCCGGGTTCAATTCATAGACGTAGAGGTCCTCCTGATCGATGTTGAAGATCGTCAGGCCGAACGCGATCGCGCCGTTGTGCCCGATCGACACGCCAGGCGCCGAGGGCTCGCCACCGCCGATGATGTCGAGCGTCGGCGTGCTGATCTGCTGGATATAGCGCAGGCTCGGTGCCGCGTACGCGCGGTGCGGATCGTTCGCCATGATCGCGCGGCCGGTGGCCGATTTGTCCGGCGCGATGACCCAGTTGTTGCTGCCTTCGGTGGCTTCCTCGGGATTGTCGGCGGCGGCAATGACGGTGGTCGAGGCGTCCGCGCTCTTCAACGACTCGCGGGTTACGCGAACGTTCTGCGTGGCGAGTGTGAAGACTTTCAGCACGTCGTCCGGCAAGCAGGGATCGAGCCCTTCGGGCATCTGCGGCTTCCACGCCGGCTGCAAGCCGAAGCGGACCGAGTCGGCGTCGAGCGAGCCATTGCAGGCCACCTTCGCGCGCGCAACCTCGCTCGTCAGGTTACGCGTGAGGCCGTGGCTGCGAATGCGCACGACGTCGTCGGCCGACCACCTCGCCGGCCAGTAGCCGACTTTGCGAAACTCATAGGGCATCTGGTCCGGATGCGCCGCAAGCCAGTCGATGTACGCATTCACGCCGGCGGCGAAACGCGTGGCCACGGGCCTGGCGTCCGGGCCGTAACGTTTCCATTCGGCGTTCATGTCGCCACGGTAGAGAAAGAGTCGCGTGGCTTTGTCCTGCTCGACATACGCGGGACCGAATACCTCGGCGAGTTCGCCGAGGCCGCGGCGGCGCCATAAATCGATCTGAAAGAGACGGTCGCGTGCCGCGTTGAAACCCTGAACGAAAAAGGCGTCGGCTTCATTCGCCGCGAAGATGTGCGGCACGCCCCAGTGGTCGATGAGAATGTCGGTGGGGTGCGCAAGGCCTGCGAGTGTGATGGTCTGCACCGGCACTTCGTCGGCGCTGGCGGCATGGCATGTGAGTGCGGTCAATCCGGCCCACGCGATGGCTGCTGCGAGCTTGCGTCCTGTCTGCATGTCTCCTCCGGTTGATTGTCGACGCGGTGTGCATCGAAGGCGGTCCGTGGAATCGCCATCAACCTCGGGATCCATTCAGACGCCGGTGTTTCGTGTGACTTATTTTAAGTGCTTGCCGCAAACTGTAAACGGAATGAAGCAGATTTGTTGGGTTTGAGCCTGCGGGCGCGGTTAAAACGCCGTGTCAACTCATGCGCCGCGGCCCGGTCGATGCCCGCACGATGAGTTGTGGCGGCGGCGCGAGCACCATTGGCGGTTGCTGTTCAGGCGTCTGGATCAAACGGATCAGACTCTCGATCGACAGCTCCGCGACGGTCGCCGTCTGGATTGCCACGGTCGTCAACGCAGGATGCACCTGATGCGCCAGTTGAATGTCTGTAATGCCAATCACCGACACGTCGTTCGGCACCGACCGGCCGAGCGTGATCAACGCCTGGGCCGCGCCGATCGCGAGCAGATCGTTGGTCGCGAAAATCGCGGTGAGGTGAGGGCGGTTCGCCATCAACTGCATGCACGCTGCGTAGCCGGCGTCGATCGAGTCGCGGATCTGCAATATCGCGGCGGCGTCTGTTTCGATCCCTGCCTCGTGCACCACCGCGCGAAATCCGTTGGAGCGCGCATCCTGCAAGCCGCCGCACCCGTCGCCGATCAGCAGACCGATCTCGCGATGACCCAGTTCGAGCAGATGCCGCGCGGCCAGCGCGCCCGCATGGGCAAAATCCACGGCGATGCAGGGCAGTGCGGGCGGCGCTTCAGGGTGTTCCCACATCGCCAGCAAGATCGGCGCGCTGTGCGTGGCCGACGCGCACAATTCGTTGAACTTGATGTCCGTGTTCATCACGAGGACACCGTCCGCGAGTGTGCCGGCGATCTGGTTCAGATACGCACGGCCGACCTCCGCATCATCGTCAGTATTGCAAACCATCAGGAAGTATCCCGCTTTGCGTGCCGCCCGCTCGGCGGCCAACACGAACTCGGGATAGAACGGGTTCGAGATGTTCGACAACATTAAGGCCAAGGTCGACGAGTGGCCCTCCGCCAGCGCGCGCGCGTTCAGATTGGGGCGGTAGCCGAGCTCGGCGATCGCTTTCAGCACGCGTTCGGCCGTCTCCGGGCGGACCTTCTCGCGGTTGCGCAGCACGTTGGAAACGGTAGCGGCGGTGACGTGTGCACGCTTTGCTACTTCGGAAAGGGTGACCATGTTCTATTTATCCCATATTCAGGGAGCGCGATTCAAATGTTGCAAGCAACCGGCGACGTTGATAAGTTTCTGGAAAACACAGCGGAGACACCCACCATGACTTTTTCCCTCGAGATCGAATTTAAGCGATTAAATGCCTGCTGCACAAGAGCCGGCCGTTTATTTTTCACAAAAATTTAAGCGGTTAAATCCAGGAGGCAGCAGCATGGCTACGATTCGTCTTACGAACGTGCAGAAGTCGTACGGTGACCATCCGCCGGTGATCCGGCGCGTGAATCTCGAGATCGCGCAGCACGAGTTCTGCGTGTTTCTGGGGCCTTCGGGTTGCGGCAAGTCGACCCTGCTAAGAATGATCGCCGGTCTCGAAGACCTGAGCGAAGGCGAGTTGCACATTGGCGGCCGCCTCGTGAATGACGTGCCCGCTGCCGCGCGCGGCGTCGCGATGGTGTTCCAGAGCTACGCGCTGTTTCCGCACATGACCGTGTTCGACAACATGGCGTTCGGCCTGAAACTCGCGAAACAACCCAAAGACGTCATCGAGCGGAAGGTGCGCGAAGCCGCGCACGTTCTGCAACTGGACGCATTCCTGGACCGTTATCCGAAAGCGCTCTCGGGTGGGCAGCGGCAACGTGTTGCGATCGGCCGGGCGATCGTGCGCGAACCGGGCGTGTTCCTGTTCGACGAACCGCTGTCGAATCTCGACGCCGCGTTGCGCGGCCAGACGCGTGTCGAAATCGCCCGTCTGCACCAACGTTTCGCGAACGCGAGCGTGGTCTATGTGACCCACGATCAGGTCGAAGCGATGACGCTGGCCGACAGAATCGTGCTGCTGCACGCAGGCGCGGACGCGGAGCGCTTCGGCAGTATTGCGCAGACCGGCGCGCCGCTCGAGTTGTATCACCATCCGAAGTCGCGCTTTGTGGCGGGCTTCATCGGTTCGCCGCGCATGAATTTTATCGACGCAGTGGTCGATTCGATCGAAGCGGGCAAGGTGACCGTCACGCTTAAGGAAAGCGGCGAGCGGCTGATCGCGCACGTCGAGGGTGAGCGTCTTGAGCGGGGCCAGCCCGTCACGCTCGGCGTGCGCCCGGAACATCTGCGGCTCGTTGGCGACGAGCAATCCATTCAGTGCGTCACGGTGCTATCGGAACGGCTCGGCGAGCACAGCTACATTCACGCGGATCACGCGGGCGGCACGCTGATCGCCAAGGCTGCGGGCGATACGCCGATTGGTTCGGGCGAGCGCATCCGCATTCATGTGCCACCTTTCGCGTGTCATCTGTTCGATGCCGAAGGTGTTGCATTGCGACGCAGCGCGTTCGAACCCGAGCGCGTTGCCGCTTGATCGGAAAACCCTATTCCGCCACAGAGCGGGTACATCGTCTGACAGCGGCTTGCTGTCAGCCAACAAGGTAGTCAAGGAGACACAAGATGATTTCTCTTCGCCTTCGCCGTCTGGCACACGCGTCGATCGCGGCCGCTGTGGTGGCCGGCGCACTCAGTTGCGCCACGGCCGACGCGGCCACGCTGAGCGTCAACGTATCGGCGCGCGGCAATCAGCGCTCGACCTGGCAGGACGCGTTCGACAAGTTCAGACAAGCCAATCCCGACGTCGACCTCAAGGTGACCTACGTCAGCGAGGAAGCGTACAAGGTGCAGATGGGCGGCTGGCTCGCCACCGATCCGCCTGATGTCGTGTCGTGGCATGACGGCGAGCGCATGGCGTATTACGCGCAACGCGGCTTGCTGGAAGACCTGTCGTCGGACTGGAGCAAGAACGGCTGGTCGCAGCAGTACGCGTCGGTGAAGGACCCTTCGACGTATAAGGGCAAGCAGTACGCCGCACCGCTCGGTTACGACGCCTATGGCTTCTTCTATCGCAGGGATCTGTTCGAGAAGGCCGGCATCAAAGGCGAACCGAAAACGTGGGATGAGTTTCTCGACGCCTGCAAGAAGCTGAAGGCAAGCGGCGTTGCACCGATTGCCGTCGCCGCGCGCGATAGCTGGACGCTTGCCGCGTGGTTCGATTATCTGGACTTGCGCATCAACGGCAACGCATTTCACCAGCAGTTGATGGCCGGTGAAATTCCGTACACCGATTCGCGCGTCAAAAAGGTCTATACCGCGTGGAAAACGCTGATCGACGATCACTACTTCATCGACAACGCGCTCTCCTACGATCTCGATTCGATCGCGCCGTTTCTCGTGAATGGCAAGGCGTCGATGATGCTGATGGGCACGTTCTTCTCGGCGAGCATTCCGGCATCGATCAAACCGCAGACCGGTTTCTTCCGCTTCCCGGTGATCGACGCGAACGTGCCGATGGCCGAAGACGGTCCGGTCAACGTGTTGCTGATTCCGGCGAAGGCGAAGAACAAGGCCGATGCCCGCAGACTGCTGGCCTTCATGGAACAGCCGCAGATCAACGCCGATCTGGCGAAGGGTTGGGGGACGTTGCCGTCGAACAGTCAGGCGGCGGAACCGGAAGATGAAATCTCGAAGGTCGGTTTCCAGACGCTCGCCAACACCAAGGGCGGCATTGCGCAGTTCTACGATCGCGACATGCAGAAGGAAATGGCCGACGAAGGCATGAAGGCGATGCAGCAGTTCTACAGCGATCCGTCGCAACTCGACGCCCTGCTGGTCCGCCTTGAAGCGATCCGCAAGCGTATCTACAAGAAGTAAGCCACGGAGCGCCAGCGCAGTAGCAACCGCTGGCGCTCGCTTTCGATCTCCGACGAGGCCCGATCATGTCTCATTCCGCAGCGCGCCGCCTACCCGCGGCGCGGCACCGGCACGTCTCTACGACGCGCCGTCATCAGCATCGCGCGGCGCTTTTGTTCCTGTTGCCTGGGTGCGCGCTGTTTTGCCTGTGCGTGGTGTACCCGATCATCAACAGTATCTCGCTCAGTTTTTACAACTGGGACGGCATGACGCCGAAGACGTTCGCGGGCTTCGACAACTACATCGAACTGTTCCATGCGGACACCTTCTATACGGCGCTCCAGAACAACCTGATCTGGCTCGCGCTATTTCTGTTGGCGCCTCCGCTCGGGCTGCTGTTCGCGCTCTATCTGAACCAGCATATCCGTGGCATGCGGGTCGTGAAGTCGCTGTTCTTCGCGCCATTCGTGCTCTCGGGCGTGGTGGTCGGCTTGGTGTTCAGCTGGTTCTACGACCCCGCTTTCGGCTTGCTGCGCCTGATTGTGGGTCATGGCATTCCAGTGCTCGGCGATCCGCACACCGTCACCTTCGGCATCATCTTCGCCGCGCTCTGGCCGCAGACGCCGTTCTGCATGGTGCTTTATCTCACCGGGCTGACCGGCATCAATCCGGAGGTGGTCGAGGCGGCGCGCATGGAGGGTGCGAAAGGCGTACGCCTGCTATGGCACGTGATTCTTCCGCAACTGCGTCCCGCCACGTTCATGGCCGTCGTGCTCACGGTGATCGGCGCGCTGCGCAGCTTCGACCTGATCGCGGTGATGAGCGGCGGTGGTCCATTCGATAGTTCAACCGTGCTCGCCTATTACATGTACGACCAGGCGATCAAGTACTACCGCGAAGGCTATTCCGCGGCGATTGCCGTCGTGCTGTTCGCCATCATGCTCGTCTACATCGTGTTCCATCTGCGCCGCATGCTGCGCGAAGAACACTGATTTCCAGGAGTCACGTGTCATGTATCCGCTTCCCGTCGAACGCTGGAAACCGCTCAATCGTGCGTTATATAAAGCCTCGTTGCCGCTCGCGTTGCTGATCTGGCTGCTGCCGATGCTGGCGGTGCTCGTCACGTCGATTCGCTCGTCGGACGAGTTGTCGCAAGGCGACTATTGGGGCTGGCCCCAGCATTTCGCGCTGATCGAAAACTACGGCACGGCGCTCACGCAAACGCCGATGCTCCACTACTTCGCCAATAGCGTGCTGATTACGGTGCCGTCGGTGATCGGCGCGATCGTGCTGGCGTCAATGGCGGGGTTTGCTCTCGCGACCTACCGCTTCCCGGGCAACACCGCCGTGCTGTTCGCATTCGTGGCCGGCAATTTTGTGCCGATCCAGATTCTGATGATCCCGGTGCGCGACATGGCGCTGAAAGTGGGGCTCTTCAATAGCGTGTGGGCACTGGTGATCTTTCATGTGTCGTTTCAGACCGGTTTTTGCACGCTGTTTCTGCGCAACTTCATCAAGCAGTTGCCGTTCGAGATGATCGAGGCAGCGCGTGTGGAAGGGGCCAGCGAATGGACGATCTATTGCCGCATCGTGCTGCCGCTGATCCGCCCCGCGCTCGCCGCACTCGGCATCCTCGTCTTCACGTTTGTCTGGAACGACTACTTCTGGGCGCTGTGCCTCACGCAAGGCGACGAGGCCGCGCCGATTACGGTGGGCGTCGCCGCGCTCAAAGGCCAATGGACGACGGCATGGAATCTCGTTGCCGCCGGCTCGGTACTCGCTGCGTTGCCCTCGGTGTTGATGTTCTTCCTGATGCAGAAACATTTCGTCGCCGGCCTGACTTTTGGTGCAAGCAAGGGCTGATCGGATTGCCCGTTTGGCGTCATCTATTAAAGAGACTTTCTCATGCAACTTGGTGTTTGCTATTACCCGGAACAATGGCCGCGTTCGATGTGGGCCGACGACGCAAAACGTATGGTCGAGCTCGGCATCACGCATGTGCGGATCGCCGAATTCGCGTGGAGCCGGATGGAGCCGCGCGCCGGCGAATTCGAGTGGGCATGGCTTGACGAAGCCGTCGAAACGCTGGCCGCGGCGGGATTGAAACTGGTGCTGGGTACACCCACCGCGTCGCCGCCGAAGTGGTTGATCGACGCGCACCCGGACGTGTTGCCGGTGCGTGCGGACGGCGTGCGCTGGAATTTCGGCTCGCGTCGTCACTACGATATTTCCAGCGAAATATATCGGCGCGAGTGCGTGCGCATTGTTGCTGCGATGGCGGAGCGCTACGGCCGGCATCCGTCTATCGTTGCGTGGCAGACCGATAACGAACTCGGCTGCCACGAGACCGTGCCGAGCTATTCGCGTGCTGCGTTGACACGCTTTCAGACATGGCTAAAGCGTCGCTATGAGCGCGTCGAAGCGTTGAACGATGCATGGGGCAACGTGTTCTGGAGCATGGAGTATCCCTCGATCGAGGCGATCGGGCTGCCTACACTCACGCCCACGGACGCCAATCCGATCCATCTGCTCGATTTTCGCCGCTTCATGTCCGACGAGGTGGCGAGCTTCCACCGCGAGCAGATCGACGTGTTGCGCGAGCATGCTCCCGAGGCGGACCTGCTGCACAACTTCATGGGCTTCTTCACGACTTTCGATCACTACCGCTTTGCCGAAGGCAACACGATCGACGTGGCCGCATGGGACAGCTATCCGATTGCGCGCACTGAGTCGATCGCGCTGCCTGACGAGCAGAAAGCGCGTTATGCACGCACCGCGCACCCAGATGTCTCCGCGTTCGATCATGACCGTTATCGTGCGATCGGCGCCGGCCGCTTCTGGGTGATGGAGCAACAGGCCGGACCGGTCAACTGGGCGCCGTGGAATCCGGTGCCCGCTAAGGGCATGGTCAGGCTGTGGGCTTACGAGGCGTTCGCGCACGGCGCGGAACTGGTGTCGTATTTCCGTTGGCGGCAGTGTCCGTATGCGCAGGAACAGATGCATTCCGGCCTCAATCTGCCGAATAACGAACTGTCGCCAGGCGGCCTCGAAGTGCAACAGGCGGCGCGTGAAATTGCTTCGTCCGCGGTGCTGTCCGGACTCGGTGCACCGGCGCGCGCGGCTACCGCGATCGTGTTCGACTACGAGACGCAGTGGATGTTCGAGATTCAGCGTCACGGCAAGACTTTCGACTATCAGACGCTGGCGTTCGACTACTACGAGGCGTTGCGCGAGCTTGGCCTCGACGTCGATATCGTGTCGAGCAAGGCCGATCTTTCGCCGTACCGGCTGGTGGTGGTGCCGAGTATCGCGGTGATAGACGATGCGCTCGTCAGCCAGATCGAGCGGAGTTCGGCGCAATGGGTCTTCGGTCCGAGAAGCGGCTCGAAGACCCCAGGCTTTGCGATTCCGTCGAGCTTGCCGCCCGGCGCGTTGCAACGTGTTCTGCCGATGCAGGTGCTCGAAGTCGAAACGCTGCGCCCGACGTTGACGCCCGCGCTTTCGATCGGCGACACGCAAGGCGTCGCGCTGCATTGGCGCGAGCACGTGCGCGCCAATGGCGAGACGACCGTCGACGCGCAATTCGACGACGCGTGGCCGGCAATTCTCACCCACGGAAGGGTCCGCTACGTGGCGGGGTGGTTGTCGCATGCGTTGCATCGCGCGGTGGTGCAGCAGGCCGCGAAGGATGCGGACATCGGGACCCAGCGGCTGCCTGACGGCTTGCGTCTTCGCCGGCGTGGCGATCTGACCTTTGCGTTCAACTTCGGCCCTGAAGACGTGCAGGCGCCCGCACCGGCTAATGCGACGTTTGTGCTGGGGTCGTCACGGTTGAAAACCGGCGACGTCTGCGCGTGGAAGAATACGTAGCCCGTCGCATCTCGACAGGCTTGAGTCAGTAGGCAGCGAGAAGAGGGTGTTGTCGGCGGCAGGCACTACTGTGCGGGTGCCTGCGCTTTGTGCTGTTTTGCACAGTCCGAGGTGAACGCCATGCTGGCCTGATCGGGTGTCATACGCGGCGCGCCAGGGCTGTAGATCTTCTCGATAATGCCGGAGACCGCTTGCCGGTCGGCCTCATTTGTGTAGTACTTGGCCGCCTGATCGAGCGCTTGCGCTTTGGTCTTCTTGTGCGCGCGCCACGACGCCACCTGACCGGCGATATCGCCGATTGCAAAACATTGATCGCTGACGGTTTGTGCAACCGCTTCAACTGCAGGCTGAACGAGGCACAGTGCGAGCACGGCCGATACCACTACGCGTTTCATTACCGGAATCCTGTCGTTAAATGGGCGACGGTGCCAAAGCGATGGTATTGCGCCATCGCGGCAACCGAAGCAATCAAATAACGGCGTAGTGTATCGGGAAGTGGGGCGCAACGCTTTTTTACACGCGCCGACGCGCCCCCTTCAATGCCCAAACGACTCGGCCTTCGCGCCCGTCTCCGCCGCCACATGCGGCCGTGCGGCCTGCTTGATCAGCAAGGCCACGCACGCAAGCAGACCCGCCACCGCGACCATCGCGAAGATGCCGCCAAACGTGAAGTGGCGGCGCGTCAGTTCAGCCACGAGGAACGAACCCGCGATCCCGCCAAAGCGGCCGATCCCCAGCATCCACGCCACGCCCGTGCCACGACCTTGAGTCGGGTAAAACGCGGCGGCCAGCGCCGGCATCGACGATTGCGCGGTATTCATCAATACCCCGGCCACGAACACGATGAACACCAGCGCACCGACATTGCCGACCGCCTGGCCGATAAAGTACACGCTCACCGCGGTCAGCGCGTAGCAGGCCGCGATGATGCGGTTCGCGTTGAAGCGATCCATCAGCACGCCGCACAGCACGGCGCCCACGCCGCCGAGCGGGAACAGCGCGGAAATCAGCGTCGCGCGTTGCGGCGTGAGCCCGGCGTCCTTCAGCAGAATCGGCATCCAGTTGATCGACGCGTAGAAGATCACGAGGCCCATGAAATAGGCAATCCACAGCATCACCGAGCCGACGATGTACGAGCGCGAGAGCACCACGCTCATGCCTTTGCCGCCGGTTTGCGGCGCGGTTTCCGTCATGACGAAGCTGCCGGCCTGCGCCGCGGCGCTCGAAATGCGCGCGAGCGCCGCACGGATCCGTTCGACCGGCTGGCTGTTGGCCACCATGTAGCGGACCGATTCCGGCATCTTCAGCACCAGCAGGATCAGCAGCAACAGCGGTGCGACGCCGCCGAGCAGCAGCACACTGCGCCAGCCGAAGTGCGGAATCATCCACGCAGCGAGAAAGCCGCCGAAGGCCGCACCCAGCGGAAAGCCGCAGAACATCAGATTGATCACGGTCGCACGGCGGCGATCCGGGCAGTACTCGCCCATCATGGTCACCGCGTTCGGCATGGCCGCGCCGAGGCCGACGCCGGTGACGAAGCGCAAGAGGGTCAGGTGTTCGATGCTGTTCGAGAACGACGAAGCGAAGCAGGCCACGCCGAACAGCAGCACTGAGCCGAGCAGCATCGAGCGCCGCCCGAGCCGATCCGACAGCGGCCCTGAGATGAGCGCGCCGCACGCGAGGCCAAACAGCGCCGCGCTGAGCACCGGCGCGAGCGCAGGCCGGGTGATGCCCCATTCGGCGATCAGCGACGGCGCAATGAAACCGATCGCGGCCGTGTCAAAACCGTCCAGCAGGACGATGATGAAACACATGAAAAAGATGAGCCACTGGAACGGCGAGAAGGGATGCTCGTTGATAAACGTTTGAACGTTCACGGCGGTGCTGCGGCTCATGTTGGTCTCCTGACTGCGGAATGCGCAAAGGCTTGCCGTGACGGCAAGCCTTCCTTTCTTTTACGATCGTACGCCGGTTAGAAGCGGTGCACGATGCCTACGCCGGCAGCGCATAGAGGCCGGTGCGCTTCGACAGTGCATAGTACCCGGACAGGTTGACCTGCTGGTACTGCGCCGAACTCGTGATGCCGTTGGCTTTCGTGGCGCGCGTGTCGCTGTGGTCGTTTGTTCGTATAAAGAACTGTGATTCATAATTCGAACATGCGGCACTGTAAGCAGTCTGACAAGGAGGGGCAACGCGGGATTACCCGACTATGGTGCAGATGCGAATCGAATCGGGCGGAGCGGATGGAGAGCGGGAATGGGCAACGGAGACAGCCATGAACAGCGCTGGATACCGCAACGCAAGGTGCGCGGGGAATGGAGCGTGATGGGAGTGGGGCGACGAGCGCCGGGAAGCGGCGCTCGGGACAGTCCTTCAGGTGCTGCTCAGAAGATCACGTAAACCTTTCGCATGGTTTCCTCGACTTCCCAAAGCCCCTCTGTGTTGGCTTCGAAAAAGAGCGTGTCGCCGCTTTCGAAATGGACGGTCTCTTCGTTGTCGGGTGTGAAACGCCCGCGCCCCGCGAGAAAATGCATCACCTCGGCCTGTTTGACCGAGCGGCGGTAGGTGCCCGGCGTGCACTCGAAAATACCGGTGTCGATGGCTTCGCTGCCCTTGATGACGCGCTGCACGCCCGACACCTGAAGCGGCGTTGTACCGG
Organism: Paraburkholderia fungorum; assembly: GCF_046026025.1. Lineage (GTDB taxonomy): Bacteria > Pseudomonadota > Gammaproteobacteria > Burkholderiales > Burkholderiaceae > Paraburkholderia > Paraburkholderia fungorum_E. Next base: position 163,190 of record NZ_JAQQFL010000015.1, read on the forward strand.
GTAGCCCCGCCGTACCCCAGTCTTCGAGATTTTGCAGATTCACGCTTTGCTTGATGCTTTGTACCTTCATCGTCACGTTACCTTCTGAATGTGCTTGAGCCGGCTCACCGGCCAGGTGTGTTGGTATTGGCTTCGGCGTTCGGCACGGTGCGTTCGATCTTGCCGAGCCGTACCACCGTGACCCCCGGCCGCAATTGCCGCAGCGACGGCATCACCAGCATGCAATTGTCGTAAGGCGTGAGCACCGCTTCGCCGTTCGACCAGCCGATCACCGCGCCGGCATCCGGAAAGATCTCCAGACCGGTATAGGGCGCCGCGAAACGAAAATCCATACTGGTCGCCACCACCGGCTGCGTCACGCGGACGATGTGCTGGGCGGGCGGCAGCGGTGCAAGCCAGCCATCCGGCAGATCGGCTTCGTCGATCACGCCGGCCAGCAGCAGGAAGCGTGCGGTCGTGTCGCGCGCCACGGCAACCGCGCTTTGTTCCCAGTGCTGGCCGCATTCGATCAGCAACGCGTGCTTCGCGCTGTCCGCCGCGCCGAAGCCTTCATAGTCGCGCATGCGGCGGCCTTCGGGATGGCCTTCGTCGCAGATCACGGTGGCGGGTGTGCCGAGACGCACCGCGAGGTCGATACCTTTCTGCAGCGGTCCCGCCACGATCAGCGGCTTGCATTTTTCATGCATCGAATGCAGATCGAGCAGTGCGTCGACCGTGTCGACCACCGGGCGAATCTCGCGGGCCCGGGCCAATTCGCTCGACGTGCGCGACGTATCGTCGAGCACCGTGGCGGTCCATACGCGATTGAAATCCTGATCGACGAAACGGGCCGCGTCGGGCTTCGCGGGATCGAAGCGCCGATAGGCGGCGACGTTCGCAAAGGCGAGCGTGAGGCGTCCACGGCGCGGCCTGAGCGCGCGGCGCAATAGTTCGTCGACGACGATCGCGCCGCACACTTCGTTGCCGTGCGTGAGCGCGTTGATCATCACATGCGGTCCCGGTTCGCCCGAGTCGAACGTATGAACGTAGGCAATGCCCGACGACGATTGTTCGTGAACCGAAATATCGGGGAATTCGACTTCGATGGGATAGGCTTGCGTGCTCATTCGAAACGGTCCTCGCAAAGAGTTGGGGGGGGGCGACAGGCTTAAGCGAGTTTAGCCGCGATAGCCTGGCCGACTTCCGTGGTGTTCGCCTTGCCGCCGAGGTCGCCGGTATGCGGACCCTCGATCAGCGTCGCTTCGATCGCGGCGAGAATCGCGTCATGCGCCTCGCGCTCCTTGCCTTCATGATTGCCGAGGAAGTCGAGCATCATCGCGGCCGACCAGATCATTGCAATCGGATTGGCGATGTTCTTGCCGGCGATGTCGGGCGCCGAACCGTGCACCGGTTCGAACAGCGACGGAAACCTGCGGTCCGGATTCAGATTGGCCGACGGCGCGAGGCCGATCGTGCCCGTGCAGGCAGGGCCGAGATCGGAGAGGATGTCGCCGAACAGATTGGTGGCGACCACCACGTCGAAGCGGTCCGGGTTCAGCACGAAGCGCGCGCAGAGAATGTCGATATGCTGCTTGTCCCACGCCACATCCGGATACTGCGCCGCGATGCCGGCCGCGCATTTGTCCCACCACGGCATGCTGATCGCGATGCCGTTGCTCTTGGTCGCCACAGTGATCTTCTTGCGCTCACGCCGTTGCGCGAGATCGAACGCGAACTTCAGCACGCGCTCGCTGCCGTGCCGCGTGAACACGGATTCCTGCAGCACGAACTCACGCTCGGTGCCTTCGAACATCACGCCGCCCACCGACGAATATTCGCCCTCGGTGTTTTCGCGCACGATCCAGAAATCGATGTCGCCCGCCTTGCGGCCCGCGAGTGGCGAAGGCACGCCGGCGAAGAGGCGCGCAGGGCGCAGGTTGATGTACTGATCGAATTCGCGCCGGAACTTCAGAAGCGAGCCCCACAGCGAGATATGGTCGGGCACGGTATCGGGCCAGCCGACCGCGCCGAACAGAATCGCGTCGGCGGATTGCAATTGGGCTTTCCAGTCGTCCGGCATCATCTTGCCGTGCTTGGCGTAGTAATCGCAGCTGGCCCATTCGACGTGCTGGTATTCCAGTTCGATGCCGAAGCGCTTTTTCACCGTCTCCAGCACGCGAATGGCTTCCGGCATCACTTCGACACCGATGCCGTCGCCGGGTATGACCGCAATCCGATAGGTCTTCGTCATGTTGGTGCTCCTCCATTGGGACGTTTGATGTTTCGATAGCGGTTATTTTATTCCTGCTGTTTACGATTAAAATGACTGCTTTAGTTAAGCCACTGTGCACGAATCGTGTACAAACCAGCGACCTATGAATGCCGTCCCTGCTGCCCCGTCCCCCGATCTTGACGATTTGCGCGTGTTTTGCGAGGTGGCGCGCAAATCGAGTTTCAGCGCGGCGGCGGAGGCGCTGTCGGTCTCCCCGGCGTACGTCAGCAAACGCATCAATGTGCTCGAGACTACGCTCGGTACGCGTTTATTGCATCGATCCACCCGGCGCGTGGCGATTACCGAGGCCGGTGAACGCGTCTACACATGGGCCGAAAAGATTCTCGACGACGTCGACCAACTGGTGGAAGACGTCTCCACCACGCGTCGCATTCCCGGCGGCAAGCTGCGCATTTCCAGCAGCTTCGGCTTTGGTCGCCGCTTCGTGGCGCCCGCGCTGGCCCGCTTCTCCGAGCGGTATCCGCAACTGAGCGTGCGGCTCGATCTGTTCGACCGTCTGGTCGACGTGGGCGGCGAAGGCTTCGACCTCGATATCCGCATCGGCGACGAAATCGCCCCGCATCTGATCGCCAAGCGGCTCGCGTCGAATCACCGCGTGCTGTGCGCGTCGCCCGGTTATCTCGCGCGGCACGGCACGCCGCGGCAAGTCGCCGATCTGTCCTCGCACGCGTGCCTCGCGATCAAGGAGCGCGACCATCCGTTTGGTCTGTGGCGCTTGACGGTGCGCGGCGAAGCGGCGTCGATCAAGGTCACGGGACCGCTGTCGACCAATCACGGCGAAGTGGCGGTGCAATGGGCGCTCGCCGGGCGTGGGATCGTGCTGCGTTCGATGTGGGACGTGCGGCCGTTGCTCGACAGCGGCCAGTTGCAGCAGATTCTTCCCGAGGTCACGCAACCCGCGAACCTGTGGGCGGTGTACCCGGCGCGGCTCGCTCAGTCGGCGAAAGTGCGGGTGTGCGTCGATTTTCTGAGCGAGGAATTCGCGCAATGGAGTCCGCCGCCTGACACAACGGCGGCGGATCAGGCGGGTTGAGTCCGATCGTGGCGTGCGCCCGGCGAGGACTGCATTGAGGCCCCGGTTCTATCGGTCAGAGTTCCAGACGGTAGCCCACGCCGTACACGGACGCGATCGGCTCGCTGTCCGGCCGTGCGCCCTGCAGCTTGCGGCGCAGGTTCTTGATGTGGCTGTCGATGGTGCGGTCGGTGACCACCCGGTGATCCGCATAGAGGTGGCTCAGCAGGTAGTCGCGCGAAAAAATGCGCCCCGGCGATTTCATCAGCAGCGCAAGAAGCCGCAACTCGAGCGGCGTGAGTTTGAGTTCCTTGCCGTCGAGTAGGGCAAGATGAAACTGCTCGTCGACTTCGAGACCCTGAGGCGCCTGAGGCACTTGATGCGAACCGTCCGCAGTCGCAACCGGAGCGGCAGGCGTGGCCCGGCGCAGGATCGCCTTGACGCGCGCCACCACTTCGCGTGGACTGAACGGTTTGCAGACGTAGTCGTCGGCACCGATCTCAAGACCCAGCAGACGGTCGATCTCATCAATACGCGCGGTCAGAATGATCACCGGCAATGCGGAAAATTGCCGTAGCTCGCGGCAGATATCCATGCCGTTGCGCCCGGGCAGCATGAGGTCGAGCAGCATCAGCGCCGGCGGCGTCGAGCGAATGAACGGCATCACCTGATGGCCGTCGTCGAGGACCGTGGTCACGAAACCGTCGAGTTGCAAATACGCTTCCAGCACGGCGGCGAGCTTGGGTTCATCCTCGACGATCAGGATGTGCGCGGGACGCCCTTCAGTCATGTTGTCAGTCTCCTTCCGGCGGAAAACGGGCCGTGATCCAGACACCGCCGAGCGGCGAGGCCTGGGCGCCGATCGTACCGCCATGCGCCGTCACAATCGCGTGGCACAGCGAGAGGCCGAGGCCCGCGCCACCGTTCTGACGGCTGCGCGATTCGTCCACGCGATAGAAGCGGTCAAACAGATGATCGAGCGCGGCCTCGGGCACGCCGGGCAGCGAGTCCTGCACGTCGAGTTGCCAACCGCTGGCGCTCTGCGAAAGCGACACGTGCACGTGACCGTCCGGATCGGTATAACGCAATGAATTCAGCAGCAGGTTTTTCAGCAGTTGTACGAAACGCGCGGGGTCGACCGCGAATGTCGTGTCGGCGATTTCCGGCGTGCAGGTCAGTTCGAGTGCGATTCGTTTCGTCTTGAACGATTCCCGCATGGCCTCGATCGACGCTCGCGCCAACTGCCCGACATGGGTCGGCGTCTTGCGATAGCTGAGCGCGCCGACGTCGCTCAACGAAAGCTCGTATAGATCTTCGATGAGCTTGTTGAGCATGTTCACTTCGGTTTGCAGTGAAGTGAGCGAATCGCGGTTGAACACATGCACACCGTCTTCGATCGCTTCCAGTTCGCCGCGCAGCACCGCGAGCGGCGTGCGCAGTTCGTGTGAAATATCCGCGATGAAATCGCGCCGCGAGCGCTCGGCTTTTTGCAGCGAATCGGCCAATACATTGAAGTCGCCCGCCAGCCGGCCAAGCTCGTCGCGCCGGCCGGCCGGCACCCGGGTCGTATAGTCGCCGCCGGCGAGGCGGTGGGTTGCGTTCATCAAGCGCTTGACGGGCGCGAGAACGATGCGCGCGAGGATCAGCGCGACCAGCGCCGCGAGCACGACGGCAACGCCCGCGATCTGCCAGGTCGAGCGCTTCTGCTGCGCCTGGAATGCGATGTCGGCCGCGTCCGAAAGGGTGTCCGGTCCGTTCACGGCGAGCCAGCCCACGACCTTGCCGGTGTAGACAACCGGTCTCATCGTGCTGCCCGGGGGCGGCGGCTGGCCGGTGCTTGCCACCAGTTCATGGCTGGCGTCGTAGAGCGTGACAGGCGGCCCCTCGGGCGGCGTGTCGCGCGCCATACCGTCATGCTGGGCTGAGGCGGAGGGCGGCGGCAAGGAGGGTAAAGGCGGCAAGGCGGCCGAAGGTGGCGCCCGGTCAAAACGACTGTCGCCGCTCACGACACCGCTCGCCGATACACGATCACGCTCCATGGCGATGTCCGGACCGGACGGTGGCGCCGACGGCAGGCGCATGCCCCAATGCGGTCCTTCGGACGGCCCGGAGAGCGGCCCGAGCAGTTGCTGCACGCTGCCGCTTCCCGGAAAGGTTCGCCAGCCGGGCAGCTTGCCCAACTGCGCCGTGGCGAGTTCTTCGCGCAGGGCGTCGTGCGCGGCGGTGTCCAGCAGCGCGACCCACACATCGGGATGGTCCCGCAGGAAATTCCAGTTGCCGTGCGCGGCGTATTCGCTCGTGACTTTCGCCATGACCGCTTTGATGCGCCCGGCGTTGCGCTCCCGCACATAGTGGAGGAAACCGTTTTCAAAGCTCACGCGCAGGGCGTAACCCATCGTCAGGGAAATCGCGAGGCATGCGACCAATACCGCGAGGAACATCTTCCAGGTGATGCCAAAGCGCATCTTTATCCGCTGCTGCTGCCGCACGCGCGAGAGAAGGGTCCCGAAAGGGCGGCTTGAACGGATTCGGATGGTTTCACTTTGCATGGCTGAATTCTAGATGAATGCTATGTCAATCCGCAGTGGGCGGCGAATCTCCACAACTTCTCCATCCTTTCTTCGTTGTATCTGCGTGTTGTCTGAATATGATGGTACGGCACTTTTAAGGTGGCCTGAAAAAGAGGCCATGTCCGGTGGTCAGTTCCGTCAATGGAGCAATTTCATGCAAGTGTCCTCATCTGTGAACCGCGTCGAGCCGCGAGGATTCCAACCTGGCCGCAAGGCAGCCGCGACAGCCGCGGCTGCCGGCGCCCATGGCAAGGCTGCAAGCGGTGCTGGTGCATCACGGATTCCAGACGTCGTGAAGATCCGCGGTTGCCGTGTTTCCGAGCCGCTCATGCAGCCGTGGGGCGAGTGCTGCCGGATCGTCGAGTGGATCAACCGGAACGGCGAGTACTCCTGCATCGCCGTGCGAGGCGCCGCGACCGTGGCTGAAATCAGGGAGCGCGTGCGCGAGCATCGCAACGGTCAGCGTCACACCCTGACTGACGACCCCGGCACGCCTGCAAATCGCGTGCGTCTGCGGCGCGGTTGAGCGCGGCCTGGCCGCATGGTGCTGACTGTTGGCCGCGTTGCCGAAGGCGGCTTGGTACAGCAGAAAGGGATTGTAATTTAGCCGAAAAACTTCGGTGTCCTATGGCTGTCTGATTACCAGAATCAACTTTGAGCGTTTCCTCTATGCGCATTCTCATACTCGTTCTGGCTGTGGTATCGATCTGCTGCTTTTCGATCCGCCATGGTTTGCACCTGGAGAGCGTCAACGCTTTCGCCGGCGGCAACGGCAGCGCACTCACGGCCGATACGGATGATCTGGGCGGGTGCTCCCCACCTGTCCACTATGCCTCGGGGTTCAGGCCCATTGTTCCTGCGGATTTCCACTACGGATTCGGCGGCCTGCTGGTGGCGACCGGTGACCTGTACGCCGACTATTTCGGCGATATCGACCTGGTCGACGTGATCGACGCCGCGATGACCTTGCCCATCATGAAGCTAGCCGTGGCGCAGGGCCGTAAATAGCGCGGCATGGTTCGCACTTTCTCGCAGCCCACGCGCGGGTAGCGGCTCCGGCGAGGGGACGAACATATAGCCTCGTCCGCGCAAGGTTTGAATGAACCTGGGGGCGGACGGATCGGCTTCTATCACGCTGCGCAAGCGGCAAACCGCAACATCGAGACTCGCCTTCTGAGTTTCCGCCCGGCCTAGCTGGCTGTTGACCATCGAGCGCGTCAATATACGCATCGGATTGCTGGCGAACAGTTTGAGTAACGCAAACTCGCCGGAGCGCAGCGGGATTTCGCAACCGTCCTTCACCAGGCGCCGCGTAGCGAAATCGATCTGGTAACTCCCGAACGAGACCTTCTCGCGAATCTCCGGCGCGTCGCAAAGCGAGCGATTACAGCGTTGCACGGCGCGCTTGATCCTCGCGGTCAACTCGTGCGGATCGACCGGGTCGACGATATAGTCGTCCGCGCCCAATTCGAAAGCGACCACCTTGTCGACGATCTCGCCGGAGCTGCTCAGAATGAAGACAGGCATGTCGTAGCCCGCGAGGCGCAATTGCCGGAGCGCTTCGCGCGCTTCGGTCATGGGCGCTTCGGCGCGCAATAGAATCGCTGACGGACACTCCCGTTCCACCCGGCTGACAAGCTGAGCGGCGCTGTACAGCACTGAAAGCGCGATCTCGTTCTTATGAAGGTGAAAGCGCAACTGATCCCGGATCGCCTGATCCGGTTCGACTACGAGAAGGCTGATCGTCATCAATCTGCATTACCTCCCAACCGGAATCGACGCTTGAAATCCGCGCGACGTTCACGTTCAGCCATTTCAACCATCCGCTGCTTCGGACCGACCTATCGAACTCAGAAGCGGACCGCCGTACGCGATCGCCCTGATGATCAGCGAATCATAGGGATCAATGTCGGAGCAACGATGGTGAAATTGAGGAGACTTTGTGAAAACGGAGCGGGGGAGGCTGCGGCGCGTTGAAGCGGGCCGCGAACCGGTTCAACTCGGCTGGATGCCCGGCGCGATTGACCGGCCGTTGAGATGCCCGCGGTCCTCATGCAGCAACCGCGAGCGTTGTTCCTGACTAGAACGATGTGCCGATCTGGAACTGGAATACCTGGTACTTGTCGGTGGCGTGTCTCACCACCGGGAAGCCAAGCGACAGCTTGAGTGGGCCGATCGGCGAGATCCACTCGAGACCCGCGCCGTAGCTGTAGCGCAATCCGTTGGCGCCTGTGCTGTTGCCTTCGCTGCCCCAGACGTTGCCCGCATCCAGGAAGGTGAAGACACGCAGCGTCCGGTCCCAGCCGGTGCCCGGCAGCGGGACCGTCATCTCGACATTGGCGACCACCATGCGCGAGCCGCCGATCGGGTCGCCGGTCGTCTGGTCGGTCGGTCCGAGCGACCCCGCTTCGTAGCCGCGCACCGAGCCGATACCCCCCGCGTAGTAATTCTTGAAGATCGGATACGCTTTTCCGGCAAAACCATTGCCGTAGCCACCTTGAAGATTCAGGCCGAGAATGAAGCCGCGCGCGAACGAATAGTAATACTGCGCCTGCACGTCGCCCTTGTAGTACTGGGTGCCGCCAAGCGGCGTGCCCACCTCGCCATTGGTTTGCAGGAAATAGCCCCGGCTCGGCACCAATGCACTGTCGCGATCGTCACGCGCCCAGCCCACGGTGAGCGGCACGTTGTTGACCACGTGGCCGAATTCGGCCACGTAATCCTGATAGCTTTGCGGCGTGGAGGAATCGATGTCCAGCCGGTTCTGTTCCAGGCCGACGCCGAAATAGACGGTGTCGGCTTCGGAGAACGGAATGCCGAATTTCAGATCCGCGCCGACCGTGATGATCCGGAAACTCGTGTCGCTAAAGTTGTAGAGAGGGTACGTGGTGCGGTAGTAGACATCGGTGATCCTTTTGATGCCGTCCACGGTGAAGTAGGGATCGGTTTGCGTCACCGTCAACGTGCGGTAGGTACTCGCGGTGTTCACGTTCAACGCGAGGCTGGTGCCCGAGCCAAATACGTTGTCCTGCGATATGCCCGCCGAGAGCACCACTTTGTCCGTTGACGAAAAACCCGCGCCGAGCGTAATCGCACCGGTCGGCTTTTCAGACACCTTGACGTCGATATCGACCTGGTCCGGGGTGCCTTCAACCGGCACCGTCGTCACGTCGACATCGGTAAAGTAGCCCAGACGGTTGACGCGGTCTTTCGACAGCGCGAGGCGGTTCGAGTCGAACCACGAACTTTCGAGCTGGCGCATTTCGCGGCGAATCACCTCGTCACGGGTGCGCGTATTGCCGACCACGTTGATATGACGCACGTACACGCGGCGGCTCGGGTCCACCTGCAGCGTCAGGTCGACCTTGTGGTGTTCCTGATCGATCTGCGGCTGTGCGTTGACGGTGGCGAACGCATAGCCGTACTCGCCGAGTCTGTCGACGATGGCCTTCGTGGTGGCCTGAAGCTTTTCAGCGGAGAAGCGTTCGCCAGGTTTGATATTCACCAGTTTCGCCAGCTCCGGCTCGCGATCGAGCAGATTGCCCGCGAGCTTGATCGACGAAACCGTGTACGGCTCGCCTTCATGCAGCGTGAGCGTCAGATACATCTCCTTCTTGTCCGGCGTAAGCGAGACCTGAGTCGACTCGATGTTGAACTCCAGGTAGCCACGATTCAGGTAGTACGAGCGAATGTGCTCCAGGTCCCCGGTGAGCTTGTCTTTCGCGTACAGGTCGTTTTTCGTGTACCAGGAGAACCAGTTCGGCGTGGACATCTCCATTTCGTCGCGCAGGATGTCCGTGCTGAATACCGTATTGCCGATGAAGTTGATCTGGCGAATCTTCGCACTCGGGCCTTCCGCGACCGAGAACAGAATGGCCACCCGGTTGCGATCGATCGGCGTGATCGTGGTGGTGACTTCGGCGGCGTAGTAGCCGCGCGTCAGGTACTGGCGCTTCAGTTCCTGCTCGGCCTTGTCGACCAGTTCCTTGTCGTAATAGCGGCCTTGCGAAAGCCCGACCGAATTGAGCGCCTTGGTCAGGTTCTCCTTGTCGAATTCATGAATGCCGGCGAAGTCGATCGTGCCCACTGCCGGACGTTCCTGAACCTGAACGACGACGGTACTGCCTTCGGTCGAGATCCTGACGTCGTTGAAGAAACCCGTGGCATAGAGCGCACGAATGGCCTCGGAAGCCTTGTCGTCGCTAAACGTGCTGCCCTGCTTGATGGGCAGATAGGCAAACAGGGTGCCGGGTTCGATGCGTTTGAGCCCTTCGATCCGGATGTCCTGCACGATGAACGGTTGTGCCGCGTGAGCCGTCCCGGCTGTCAGCGTGATGCCGGCGAGCGAGAGCGCACCCGCGATACGGCTCGTTAATGCTTGAAGATTCATCTTGGGGTTCTGTCCTGATGCAGCGCGCGAAGCGCAAACAAGAACGCTCGACAGCGAGCGATGCATTCGAAACGACGTTCCGTGGCTCTGGAAAGCGCGAAGTATAGGAGCGTGTTTCCCTGCTATCTGTTACGGAAAACTTTCCGCCCATTAGGGTTGCTAACGTGTGTATCGCGCCGGTTGCTCAGGCTGGCGCGGATTAACATGCAAGGGTGGAAATAATGCGTTACAGATCCAAAGGAAGCGTAGGGCGCGCGTAACCTGACGCGATTCTTGCGCTGCTATCGTCAAATGGTCGGCTTTTGCTACCTGCGTAGCACCATTTGGAGAACGGGTCATGATCGAATTTCTTTCACCAGCGATTCTTGAGGCTGTCTTGCGCGTCAGCTCTTCGCCGATCTTCTCGGCACGCCTCGCCATGGCGTCGAAGCGCATGCTGCGCGACGTGCCCGGCAACACGGCCAGTACCGCGCAGGGGCGGCCCGTGACCTACGCCGCAAACTCACAGGAGGGCGCACGCCGTGTCTGATCCGTCGACCTTCATGCTGAATTCGATCACCGATATGCAGCTCACCGCAGATGGGCAATATCTGCTGATACACGGCAATCAACCCACCGCGGCGCTTCACCGTTCGGTGCTCAATGACCTGCTGGTGGCGCTCCCCAATGCAATCGAGCACGCCGACCGCGTGATTCATAACAATCAGGAGATGGGCTTCGCGCTGCACTGCCAGGGCTGGGAAGTCGGCAGATTGCACGGCATGGAAATGGTGGTGATCCGTTTCCGCTTATCCGGCAGTGCGGGGCTTTCGTTTTCCTTGCCCGCGGAGCAGATTCCGCATCTGCTGCAGGCGCTGGGCGGCGCAGCGAACGCGGCAAGCGCGGCGAGTCCTCACTCTCACGACGTCACGCTCCAATAGCGCCGCGCTCGCCACGCGCACCACGCGCACCAGCCGCGGTTCATCCTGCCTCAGGTCAGGGCTTCTGTTCGCCTTGATGCGTCCGTCATCCTTTCCGATCCTTACCTGTTTTGATACTACGCGGTGTATTTCGACGCCTACGCTTCAGGCCTCTCGTTTCGTTCATGCTGGGTGCGGCTGGATGCGTGCCGCTTGCCGGATATGCACAACTGGCCGGCGTATCCGCGATTCCGGAACCGCTCGACGGCGTCTGGGGCTTGCGGCTCGATCCGCAACTGACGGAACATCCCTTACGGGCGGGCGATAAGCCCGCTACTTCCGCTATCGCCGATTCGATCACCACTACGACCGGCACGGACGTCTCGCTGAAAGGACACGCGCAATTGCGGCGTGACGCGTCGAGCGTCGCAGGCGATGCGCTGCACTACGACGTCGACACCGATAAGGTCGATGCGTATGGGCACGTGCAACTGGTCGACGACGGTAATGTGTTCAAAGGTCCGGACGCGCATTTTTACGTCGACGCGAATGAAGGCACCATCAGCGTGCCCAAATACCGGTTTCATCTGACAGGCGGCTGGGGTAGCGCTGAGCGTGCGGATCTGCTCGACAACGAGCGCACGGTTGTTCATCACGGGACGTACAGCACCTGCCAATGCGAGTCGGACCCTGCGTGGTATCTGAAGGCCTCGGAGTTCGATATGGATACCGGCAACGACGAAGGGATCGCACACAACGGCGTGCTGTTTTTCCAGGGCGTGCCGCTGCTGGCGAGCCCGTGGTTATCGTTTCCGTTGTCCGGCGCGCGGCGCAGCGGTTTCCTGCCGCCCACGTTCTCGATCAGTTCGACCAACGGCGTCGACGTCGAGTTGCCGTATTACTTCAACCTCGCGCCGAACTACGATCTCACGCTGACGCCGCGCATCATGTCGAAACGAGGCGAGATGTTGACGGCGGACTATCGCTACCTGCAACCCAACGATTCGGGGTCGATCTCGCTCGCGTGGCTGCCGCACGATGAGATCACCAAAACCGACCGCTATTCGATTGCGCTGAATCAGAACTGGAACCTCGGCTCGGGCTTTGGCGCCTACGTCAACTACAACCGGGTGTCGGACTCGGCGGTGGTCACCGATCTTTCCTCGGGCGTCGCGTTTCCGACGGGCTCCACCACGCTGTATCAGCAGGAAGCGGGTTTGACTTACTCCAACGGGCCGTGGAGCGTGCTGGCCCGCGAGCAACGCTGGCAGGCTTTCACGAGCGACTCGACCTATAACCGCGAACCGCAAGTCAATGTCAAGTACGCGCGCTATAACGTAGGGGGTTTCGACTTCGGTGCCGAAACGGATGCGACACGCTTCACGATTTCGACGGCGGATGCGACGCAAGGCAGCCGCTTCGTTTTCAACCCTTACGTCAGCTATCCGATTGAACGCCCTGGCTGGTTCATCACGCCGAAGCTCGCATGGCATTTCGCCGCGTATGACCTGACGACGATAGGATCGGATGCGCCTGCCGGTCAGCCGAAAACATTCGACATCAACGTGCCGACCTTCAGTCTCGATTCGGGCATGCGCTTCGAACGCAACGTGCGGCTCTTCGGGCAGTCGTACATCCAGACGCTCGAACCGCGGCTGTTCTATGTGTACACGCCTTATCGCAATCAGTCGTTCGCGCCGTTGTTCGATACGGCGACGGCCGATTTCGGGCTGGCGGAACTGTTCATGCCCAACAGCTTTGTGGGCAACGACCGGGTGTCCGATGCCAACCGCCTCACGGCGGCGCTCACAACGCGCTTCATCGATCCTGCGAGCGGTGATGAGCGGGCCCGTTTTGTTCTTGCGGAGCAGTACGACTTTCGCACGCCACAGGTGACCCTCAACCCCGGCGATCCGATTGGCACCGTTGCGCGCACGAGTGTGATTGGCGGCGCGTCGTACAAACTGGGCCAGGGTTTTTCAGCGGAACAGGCCGTGGAGTACAGCCAGGCCAATCACTATCTCTCGAATGCGGAGCTTGGTTTTGGCTGGTCGCCTGCTGCGCGGCAGGTGTTGAATGTCGCGTATCGCTATACGCGCGCCAACAGCACGCTCGACTATCAGCCGGTCAATCAGTTCATCGTCTCCAAGCAATGGCCGCTCATGCACAATGTGGTCAGTGTGGCGCGGGTCAATTACGACATGAGCGCGCATCGGCTGATCGCAGGCTTGCTGGGGCTTCAGTACGATGCGGACTGCTGGTCGCTCGGCGTGGCGTTCGAGAAGTACACCAACGCCACCTCGACCACGGAGCCCAGCACCGGCACGCGTGTGCTGATGCAACTCCAGCTCAAGGGTTTTTCGCAGGTTGATAACGGCTTGCTCAATCAGTTCCGCGCGAATGTACCGGGTTATACCCCGGCGACGACGGAAAGCGAGCCGACTTCCCGTTTTAGCGACTATCCGTAACGGGCGTGGGGGGGGGGGGGGGGGGGGGGGGCCCCCCCCCCCGCGGGGGGGGGGCGGCGGCCCCGCGTGGCGGGGGCGG
>NZ_JAQQFL010000016.1:0-170453 GCF_046026025.1 Paraburkholderia fungorum
CCGCTTCTAATTGCCGGGTGGTGTGGGGGGGTTTCTCGACGCCGCCACAGCGACGTGTTTCATCGACGCGTCGCTCAGAAGTACCTGCTGCGCGCGCGACGCGCGCAGCATTTTCACTCACCTCACGCGTCCGCTTCGGACCACAAACGCCCACCTGTTGCCCAGTTTTCGCGTTTAACGTCGGTGAGGATGATATCCACCGAGTTCGGCTCGACGCCCAGCGATTCGCAGGTCGTTTTGGTAATGGCTTCGACGAACTGGCGTTTCTGCTCCAGCGAGCGGCCTTCGAAGAGTTCGATATGAAACGTGGGCATTGCGTGACTCCGTGATGAGTGACGTTAAAAAGTGAATTTAATCGCGGTACGTACGGTCCAGACGATCAAGCTTGCGTAGCAAGGCGGGCCATTCCAGCGCGCCTTCGATCGCACCGCCGTCGTAGAGTTGGTCGGCTGTGCGTGCGGCTACGGCATCGCCCGGCACAACCAGTTCGCTGCCGCAAGCCTGCGCCTGCAACTGGATTTCGCAGGACTTGATCAGCGTTGCCATCAACACATAGGCTTCGGCGACGGTGCGACCGGCGGTGAGCGTGCCGTGATTGCGCAACAGCATGGCCGGTTTATCGGCGAGATGCGCGACGAGGCGCTCGCCTTCGGCCGGCGTAAAGGCGAGGCCTTCGTAATCGTGATACGCGAGGTGGCCGTAAAAACGCAACGCATGTTGCGACGCCGGCAGCAAACCGGCCGGCTGGGCGGAAACCGCTACGCCCGCCGTATTGTGCAAGTGCATTACGCAGAACGCGTCGGCGCGGGCCGCGTGCACGGCGGCGTGCAGCGCGAAACCGGTGGCGTTCACCGGATGTTCGCTTGTGCCGACGATATTGCCTTCGATATCGATCTTCACCAGGTTCGACGCACATACTTCGTCGAACGCGAGACCGAACGGATTGATCAGAAAGTGGCCGGGTTCGCCGGGAACGCTGGCCGAGATATGCGTATAGACCAGATCGTCCCAGCCATTGAGCGCGGCGAGGCGATAGGCGGCGGCCAGATCGACGCGCGTTAGCTGCTCGGCTTCGGACCTCGGTCCCGCGTCGGCGACACGGCCGGCGGGCGTGTGGGTGAACGACATGTGTGTCTCCTGAGATTGCCGGGTGGGTGGTGGTTGATGGCCCGGGCCTACGGACCGAACCCGTGGGCTACGTGCGTACCCGCACCTACGGCGTAAGCCTGCGGCCCAAATGTGCCGCCTAACCCACGCGCCTCGCCGACGCCGACGTGACGCGTCGTCCGGTTTCGGCAGGCTGAGCCGCTTCGGGCACTGCCGCACCGCGCGTGAGCCGGCCGGCGAACCACTGCATGCTCCACGTCGCAAGTACGAACGGTGCGGTCATGGCCGGTAGCGCATAGTAAGTGGCCAGCACCTGCAGCGCCACTGAAAGCACAATACCGCCCAGCGTTGCCGCGATGCCGAAATCGGCCAGTGCGATAGCGGTCAGCACGCCGTTGAATCCTAACAGGCCCGCATCGAGCGAGCTTGTACTCGCGCCGAACAGCAGATGCACGGAAGTCGCTAGGGCCGCGCCGATCGAGGCCCATAGCGCATGCCGTCTCGACGCTGCGGCAATGCCGATCAATACAAGCAAACCCGGCAATGCGCCGGACGCAAAACCGGTTTGCGCGAATCCGGCGAGTACGCCGCCGCTCAATTGTGCTGCGCCAGGCACGTGCTCAGCGAGGGGACTCGCTGGTTGCGCGGCCCGCGTCACGAGCGGCAGCCAAAGCCACGTGACGATCAAACAGGGGCTTGAAAAATAGCCGAACCCACGCGCGCGCAGCCAGCGCGACCACGGTTCCAGCAGCCATGCAGTGCCGGTCGCGGCCAGAATGGCCACAGCGGCAGCTGTTGCGTTGTCGGCGATGAAACTGAATGCGGCGAGACCGGCGAGCGCGCCGTTAAAGCCATGGAGTCCGGCCTGCGTGTCGTCTTCTGGATAGCCGGCCAACACCGCGCTCACGTTGGCCGCGATCGCACCCAACAGCGCCGCGCATGCGAGGCGCGGATCGCATAGCAGCCACGCGGCGAGGAGGCACGCGCCGGTGAGCGCATTCGGCTGCAGCACGATCTGGCCGAAACTGCGCAACAAGGTGCGCAAGGCGGCGGAGTGTGCTTCGGTTGCAGGAGCGTGCATGGTCTGGGATACGGCGAATTCGATGCGGCGCGACTTTGCCGCGTGCAGTTCGGGCGCACGCGGCGGGTCAGGTTGAGGGTGAACCGCGAGCATAGGCCACTTGTCCCGCGCCGGGCATTGCGAGGCGTTGATAGTGGCTATTTGCGACACACGCGCAGCATCGCTGCCATGAGCGAAAAAGCGGTGTGTCGGCAAACCGAAAGCTTTCGCGCTACGATAAGAACCCGGCGCGCTTGCCGTGCCGTTCCGTTTCGTTTCGTTCCAGAAGGAGACAGACTGATGCGTGAATTACGGTGGGCATCGGAAGAGGGCGACGGTTTCGAACATCTTATGTTCGACGCGCGCGCGGATGGCTTTGCGGTGGAAAGCGTGGTGGTCGGACAGCGCTACGGCAAGCCGTATGGTCTGCATTACAAGGTGCGCAGCGATGCGCAATGGCGCACGACCTATGCGTGGCTGAAGATCGTCGGCGGCGGTGAGGTGGAATTGCATGGCGACGGCGCGGGCCATTGGCATGATGGTCACGGTCACGTGCTGACGGCGGTCGAAGGATGCATCGATATCGATATCGCCGCTACGCCCTATACAAACACCTTGCCGATCCGTCGCCTGCAACTGGCCGAAGGCGAGCGCGAGCCGATTTCCGTGGCCTATATTTCGACGCCGGATTTGCAGGTCACGCGCGCCGAACAGGCGTATTCCTGCATCGAATTGAATCGCGTGTATCGCTACGAAGGCATCTTCCGCAATTTCACCGCGGATCTGACGGTGGATGAAGACGGCCTCGTGATCGACTACCCGACGCTGTTCACTCGCCTGCCGCTCGCGCGTTGACCGTCGAGGCGCCGGCGCCACCGCCTTCTGCCGGCCGCTGTGCCCGGTGCAGCTCGACAAAGCGCTCGATGTCCGCCGCGATACGTTTGGGGTCGCGCAATACGACCCAATGGCCGGCGTCGATTTCGCTGCGGCTAACCACACCGAGCCAGCCTTCGAGCCCGATGGAGAGTTCGGGCCCGACGTAGCGATCGCGCAGCGGCACGATGAACTGCACCGGCGCATGCGCATGGCGTGCGCGCGGGTGCAGCAACCTGTCGATGAAATTGGCGCGATAGAGATTCAGACCATTGATGGCGTTGCGCATTTGCGCGGGATCGCGTTCAGGGCGCACCCGTTCGGTCAGGCGCAGCCATAACGGCCACATGCGTGCGCCGCCGGCGCGCCATACGAGCTCCGGCAGCAACGGCAGGTGAAAGAAGACGATGTACCAGGATTTGAGCGTCTGCCGAAGACGACTGCCGAACGGACGCTTTGCTGCCTGACGGGCTAGTGGCTGTTCAACCAGATCGCCGTCGGCGGGGGCATCGGCGCCGCGTAGACCGAACGAAGCGTGATCGAGGCACGGCCCGGAGATCGACGTATACGATGCAATCCGGCCTTTGAAGGCCGGCTCGGTGACGGCTTCCCAGCTTTGAATCGACCCCCAGTCGTGACCGACCAGGTGAAACGGCCGCGCGCCGCACGTTGCCTCGGCGACGGCCGCGAGATCAGCGGCCAGCCGATCGAGCCGGTAAGCCGCGCGCGATTCCGGCGCGCCGGACGCTCCCGCGCCGCGCACGTCATAGCTGATCACACGGTAGCGCGCGTCGAGTTGCGCGCGTACCGGTTCCCACACTGCCGCCGAATCCGGATAACCGTGCACCAGCACGATCGGCGGCGCGTCGCGTGGTCCACTCACGTAGACCGCGAGCCGCACGTCGCCGGCGTCGACCGACAGCGTGTCGCGTATCACGCAGCCGCCTGCACGCCGCGTCGCGCGGCTTTGCGTGCGCTCGGCGTGGCCGCGTTGGTGGCGTCGACCGCGGCGACGAGGCCGTCGATACGCGACAGTTGCGCGCGATTGTCGTGATCCCACGGGTGGAAGCCGGGCCGGAAAAAGCTCAGCCATTCGCCGGCAATACGCGGAAACACGCCGTGACGCGGGCCGTACAGATACTTCACGACGCGCCACATGCCGCGAATATGGCCGCCGCGTTTGCGATCGGCGATGAGCAGACGCACGTGGAAGTCGAACACGATCAGCCAGAACATCAGCGTAGTGGTCAGCATCGTGCCGGTGCGCAGCAGGTAGCGGCCAAGGCCGGGCTTGAGCACGGCATTCCACACATCGTATGAAACCGATTTGTGTTCGGTTTCTTCCAGTGCGTGCCACGTCCACATCTGCGTATAGCCTTCGACCGAACCGCCGATGCGTGACGCGTCTTCCAGCAGCAAGCCGGCCAGCATCGCCGTGTAATGCTCGAGGCAGACGGTCATCGCGAGCTGATACGAATGAGGCAGAATCCTGCGGCTGAAGTTGAGAATCGCCCACAGCCGCTTGTCGAGCTTATGCGCGGGCAAGCCGGCTTCCCGCAGCAGATCGTTGTATTCGATGTGCTCGCGCGTATGCATCGCTTCCTGGCCGATGAAGCCGAGCACCTGCTTCTTGAGCACGGGGTCGTCGATCTGGTCGCGGTAGTTGCGCACGCTGTCCATGAAGAAACGCTCGCCTGCCGGGAACAGCAGCGAGAGCGCGTTGAAGAAGTGGGTCACGTGCGAACCCTGCACGTGCCAGTCGCAGGCACGTTCCTGCGGTAAGTTGAAGCGAAGGTCGCGGCGAACCGGCATCATGGCCTTTCTCCTTGTGATTCCCGATGTGCTGCTGCACTTGCTGATTGGACGGTCTGCATGGCGCGTTGCATGGTGCTAGATGACGGGCTGGGCATCAGGCACGCCGTGCGTCCACCTGGGCGGCGCGGCGCGCGCGCTTTTCCGCAATGCGCTTCATGCGGCGCGTTTGCATCACGACCAGCGCCTGGTAGGCCGCCGGCAACGTACGCGCCAGCCAGTCGGCGGCGCGGGCATCGCGGCCGATCAGCACACGCCGTTTGTTCTTGCGCACGCCGTCGAGAATCACACGTGCGGCTTCGTCGGCGGTGGTAATGAAAAACTTCTCGAAGTCGTCCTTGCCTTGCTGTTCGTTTTCCAGCATGAAGCCGACCATGTTCGACGAGATGCGGCTCGACTGCGCGATGCCCGTGCGAATGCCGCCCGGATGCACGCAGGTTGCCGACACGCCGCACTTCATCAGATCGAGTTCCTGGCGCAACGCCTCGGTGAAGCCGCGCACGGCGAATTTGGTCGCGTTGTAGCCGCTCATGCCGGGTTGCGAGAAAAGCCCGAACACGCTCGACGTATTGACGATGTGTCCCGCACCCGACGCCTTGATATACGGCAGAAACGCCTTCGTGCCGTGCACCACGCCCCAGAAATTGATGCCGACGATCCACTCGAGGTCGGCGTACTCCATCCCTTCGATGGTGCTCGACAGCGCCACGCCCGCGTTGTTGAACACGAGGTTTACGCGCTGATGCTGCGCGGCCGTTTCGGCGGCCCAGTCGAACATCGCGGCGCGATCCGACACGTCGAGCACACGCGTGGTGATACGCAGCGGCGAGCCGACGATATGCGGTGCGGCGGCCTGTGCGAGTTGTGCGGTTTCGGCGAGGCTCGCGGCGTTGCGGTCGGCAAGAGCGAGGTGGCAGCCTTCGCGCGCGAGCCGGATCGCAAGCGAACGGCCCATGCCTGAACCCGCGCCGGTGATGGCGGCCACTCTGTCGGTAAAGTTTTTCATTGCGTTGTCTCCGATCCTCTCTGAACGGTGCCTGTCGTTATGTTTTTCAGGTTATGTTTTCAGGTGGCTTCCGCGGACGTCGCGGCTGCGTTGCCATGCGCGTGCACCGGCTGCTGCGAGCCCGCATGGCCGCCCAGAGGCTGCGCCGTGGGCGAGTAGGCGAGGTAGTCGTCCATGCTGAAGGTGCGGGTCGCCTGGCGGAATTTGTAGGCGAATCCTGGCCACAGCGTGGTGTTCTTGCCGGTCTTCGGATCGAGATACCAGCTCTTGCAGCCACCCGTCGACCAGATCGCGCGGCCGAGTTTCTGCTGGATCTGTTCGTTATAGGCGCGCTCGACATGCGGACGCACCTCGATCGCATCGGCGCGCTCGGCGTTCATCGTTTTCAAGGCGCGCAGGACGTATTCGACCTGCGACTCGATCATGAACACCATCGAGTTGTGACCGAGGCCGGTATTGGGGCCAACGATCATGAAGAAGTTCGGATAACCAGGCAGTGCCGTACCGAGATACGCGTGCGCGCCATCGCGCCACGTATCGACGATATCGACGCCGCCGCGCCCGCGCACCACGCCCGCCGGAAACGGATCGGCCACCTGAAAGCCGGTGCCGAAGATCAGGCAGTCGGCCGGATGGCGGGTGCCGTCGGTCGTGATCACCGCGTCTTCTTCCACACGGGCGATGCCGGTGCTTGTCACCGACACATTCTGGCGCGACAGCGCGGGGAAGTAGTCGTTCGAGATCAGGATGCGCTTGCAGCCCATCGTGTAATTCGGTGTGAGCGTGGCGCGCAATTGCGGATCGGGCACCTGGCGGCGCAGATGCCGCTCAGCGACTTTCTGCGCGGTTTTCATGAGCGAAGGATGAATCGCGAAACCGAAGGCGCGTGATTCGAGCATGCAATAGAGCGCCGAACGCATGATTTTCTGCGTGAACGGCAGATGCTTGAACAACCACTGTTCAAACGGCTTCACCGCCCGGTCGGCCTTCGGCATGATCCATGGCGGCGTGCGCTGGAACAGGTTCAGATGCGAGACGCGCGGCGCGATCTGCGGCACGAACTGGATCGCGCTCGCCCCGGTGCCGATCACCGCGACGCGTTTGCCGTCGAGTGGATACGTGTGGTCCCAGTGCTGCGAGTGGAACGCCTTACCCTTGAATGTCTCGATGCCCGGAATGTTCGGAATGGCCGCGCGCGAAAGTCCGCCCATGCCCGAGATCAGCACGCGCGCCGACCACCGCTGGCCGTTTGCGAACGTCAGTTGCCAGCGGTGGCGGGCTTCGTCGTAGATTGCGGAGGCAAGTTCGTGGCCAAAACGCAGATGACGCTGGATACCGAACCGTTGCGTACACCCTTCCAGATACGCGCGAATTTCCGGCTGACGCGCGAACATGCGGGTCCAGCGCGGATTCGGGGCGAAGGAGAACGAATAGACGTGGGATTGCACGTCGCAGGCGCAACCGGGATAGTGGTTGTCGCGCCAGGTGCCGCCGACCGACTCGGCCTTTTCAGCAATGATGAAATCGGTCATGCCGGCTTGCCGCAGCCGGATCGCCATGCCGAGGCCGGCAAAGCCCGAGCCGATGATGGCGATATCAGTGTCGATGGGCGCGGATGCGTTGGGCGCCGCGTCGTCGAGGGGCATCATGCGTGCGTTCATCCGATCCGTCTCCTTTTTGTTCGCTCTTAACTGTTACATTGGTTGATGTAACAATAAGGGCTGTCAACGGATGACGCAAGCAGCGGGTTAGACGGGTAACTCTATGGCGCGGAGAAGGTCGTGGTGGAAGGTCCGAACGGCTATGCCGCTGGCCTGGGAGGGCTTCAAGACTGACGTGGAAGCGGATTTCATTCCATTATGTGAAAAATGCCGGGCGGATTCACGTTGCAACCCCGCTTCGCAAATCCGCCCGGTTGATGCCTGTCGCAGCGTTACTGCACTGAAGCTCGCGGCGCGGCAGTCACGTGAGCCGCTGCAGACTCGTCCGTACCGATGTTTTGCACGATATGCAGTTCACGTGTGCGAACCGGTAAGCCACATTGCGCGTTGTTGAGCGTTTGGCGCACCTGACGGGCGAGATCCCAGCGCATATCCCAGAACACGTCGATATTGGCCCACACGCGAATGTTCAGGACCACGGTGCTGTCGTCGAAACGGGCCACCATCACCTGCGGCGCCGGTTTATCCAGCGCACGCGGGTCGGCAGCGGCGAGCTTGCGCAAAGCGGCCAGCGCCGCGTCAACGTCGTCGCGCACCGAGATTTCCACTTCCAGATCGAGACGGCGGGTCGGATTACGGTTGTAATTGCGAATCGAATTGCTCCACAAGGCGCTGTTCGGCACGTATTCGCAGACGCCGTCGGACTTGGTGAGACGCGTCGTGAACAGGCTGATTTCATCGACGGTGCCCGAGACGCTGCCGGTGCCGGAGTCGATGTAGTCGCCTACCTTGAACGGTCGCAGCAGCAAAAGCATGATGCCGGCCGCGATGTTCTGCATCGTGCCCTGCAACGCGAGACCGATAGCGAGGCCGGCGGCGCCAAGCACGGCGACAATGCTTGCTGTCTGGATACCCAGTTGCGACAAGGCGCCGATGATCGAGACGACACGAATGCTCCACAGACAGGTGTCGCTGATGACCGGGCGCAGGGTGGCGTCCATGCGCGACTGG
This sequence comes from Paraburkholderia fungorum, assembly GCF_046026025.1. Classification (GTDB taxonomy): domain Bacteria; phylum Pseudomonadota; class Gammaproteobacteria; order Burkholderiales; family Burkholderiaceae; genus Paraburkholderia; species Paraburkholderia fungorum_E. Next base: position 8,531 of record NZ_JAQQFL010000016.1, read on the forward strand.
CTCGTGAGCAAGCGGTTGAGTGAACGTGCGGCGCGGCGGGCGACCCACCAGCCCACCACCAATATCAATGCGGCTGCGCACAAGTGCATCGTGATCGTGGTGAGTGCGTCCCAAAGGAAGGTCCACCGGGTGGGGTGAATCTCAGCGAGTAAATTCTGCATGGCCTTGACGGTCCTGATTGTTTCAGCGGCGGCGTGTTGTTCGCCGCATGGTTGATGAAAAGCATGAGACCCGCGCGGTCGTGCAACGCGGGTGACGAGCGGGTATCGGGAGAGTGACGCGAGTAAAGCGTGCAGAGAAGAGACTGTTTCGCAAAAAGAAAGTTCTACCGGTGCAAGCTTTTTGACAGATTGGCTTGCCGGATGCGAAAGGACGAGCGCTGCGAGATGGGGGCGAGAGGGGTGGGTTGTTGTGGCCCCGTCGCGGATTGAATGACGGGTGGCCAGTGAAATGTGACGTCGGCTTGAGAAATTATTCCTCAAGCCGACGTAGCATCATGATAGGTATTTGATGCGGATAACGAAGCAATACACCACGCTTCGTTTTCGAACTCCTGGCACCTATTTTTTCGCCAGACTGGCTGCCACGTCACGGTTCTGCCAGACGTTGTCTTTCACGGTGATCTTTTGCGGAATCAGATGCGCGCCGTAGAACGCATCGGCGACGATCTGCTGCGAGCGCACGATTTCGTCGGTAACGGCCGTTGTGCCGTACGGATAGCGGCGCACCCAGGTTTCGACCAGCTTCTGATCCAGCCCGACCTTCGGCGCGATCAGCGCGGCGGTTTCCACCGGATGGTCGTTCACCCACAGGCCGGTGATGCGCAATTGCCCGAGAATCGCGCCGATCACGTCGGGATGCTGCTGGGCGAAGTCGCGCGTGGCTTCATAGAAGTTATAGGGACTGTTGAGGTCCGAGTAATCGACCAGCGCGCGTGCCTTCAGCGTTTCTTGTGCTGAGGCGTAGTAAGGGTCCCAGATCACCCATGCATCGACGGTGCCGCTTTCGAAGGCGGCGCGCGCGTCGGCGGGCGCGAGGTACACCGGGCGAACGTCTTCGTAACGCAGGCCGGCTTTCTTCAGCGCTTCGAGCAGCAGATAGTTCGAGCTCGAGCCTTTTTGCAGCGCGACGCGCTTGCCCTTCAATTCCGCCACGCCATGCAGCGTCGAGTCGCTTCGGACCAGAATCGCTTCGGCATGACGTCCCGACGGCTCGGCGCCGACGTACACGAAGCGCACGCCGCCAGCCTGCGCGAACACAGGCGGCGGTGCGCCGGTGTAGCCGAAGTCGAGGCTATTGGCGTTCAGTGCCTCGAGCAATTGCGGGCCGGCCGGAAATTCGAACCATTTGATGCTGTAGCCGAGCGGCTTGAGCTTTTCGTCGAGCGAGCCTTGCGCCTTGAGTATCGCGAGCAGGCCCGACTTCTGATAACCAACGCGCAGCACGTTGGCCGGCTCGCTGCCATTGGCATTGCTGCTCTGCGCGGTCGCGCTCAAGGTGGTGAGCGCCGCCAGCAACGCGGCGGCGACGTGAAGCGAACCAGGGGTATGACGGGCCATCCTGCGAATCTCCATTGCGTTCGATCGGTCGACGATCGTCGCATGGACGTCGCGCCGATCAAACGAAGCAATGCAGATTTGAATATGACGCGTGCGCGAACCCGGCGTGACTACTTTCTGGATTTGTCTTTCTTTGCCGCAGCGCCTTCGGGAGGATGGCCGAGCTTCTTTTCCATGATCGCCGCGACGCGATCGCCGAGATAATCGCCGGAGGCTTCTTCCAGCGCACGGTTCATTTCGCTTTCGACCAGCACCATCGCCAACGGCCGCACACGCCAGATCGCGTCAACCAGGGCGGGCACGTCGGCGGGCGGCGGCAATGCGTCGGCGTCGTAACGGTCCAACTGGCGGACCACCAGATCGACCAGCGCCTTGGCGACCGCATTGAAATGCGGTCTTGCGATGCCCACGGCGTCGAGCAGGTCGGCGAGCGGAATGCCTTCCTTGGCCATGGTCGCGCCGGCGGCCAGCGCGGTGGGGTTGCCGGACACGAAGGAGAGCCCGTCGCGTTCCAGCAAACCGAGATCGACCGCTTTGCCGAGCGCGCTCGGCGAGGCTTTGTCGCCGAACATTTGCAGCAGTTCGAGCAGCGAGTATTTCTTCGGCCGTTCGCGCGACCAGCGCCCGCCGATCGCGGTTTCAAGGCCGAGGATCGAGCGCAGATCGTGGCCTTCGTCCACGGCCATGATCAGGTCCTGGATGTTCGCGAGCGTATAGCCGCGCGCGAGCAAATGGTTGATCAGCTTCAGACGCGACACATGCGTGTCGTCATACACGCCGACGCGGCCGCGCTTTTCCGGCGGCGCCAGCAGGCCGCGATCCTGATAGGCGCGCACGTTGCGCACGGTGGTATCGGTGACGCGCGCGAGTTCGTCGACCGTGTATTCGTTGCGCGGCGCGGCGCTCGAGGCGTCGGGCAAGGGCGGAAAGGGGGGCGGCGTATTGGGCATGGGGGGATTTTAACGCGGCTGGCCGCTTTATCCGCGTCCCGGCAGGATGTCGTCCGGCACGGATGAGTCGCCGAGCCCCAGGGTCCGCTGCATCAGCGTGGTGTCGAGCCAGCGGCCGTGCTTGAACCCGACCGCCTTTAACGTGCCGGTCAATTCGAAGCCTAGTTGTGCATGCAGGGACAGCGAACCGCCGCTGCCGCCGTCGGCGATCACGGCGACCATCTGGCGCCACGGCCCGGTTTCGCAGCGTTCGATCAGTGCCTGTAATAACACACGGCCCAGGCCGCGTCCGCGAAACGCGTCGCTCACGTAGATCGAATCTTCGATTGTGTTGCGATACGCGGCGCGCGGGCGGTACGGCGTTGCGTAGCAATAGCCGGCGACTGCGCCGTCGATCTCGGCCACCATGTACGGCAAGCCGTGACTGCGCACCGACGCGAGCCGCGCGCGCAGATCGTCGACGGAAGGCGGGATTTCTTCGAACGAAGCGACGCCGGTCAGTACGTGGTGGGCGTAGATCGTCTGGATCGCGGTCAGATCGGCTTCGGTGGCGTCGCGGATCAGTGGGGCGGTGAGCGGCGTCTGGGTGCTTGTGTCGACGGGATGGGGCGTGGAGGGGGCGGGGCGGGTGGTGCTCATACGTGTTCCTGTCGTGGCCAGTGAGTCTGCGGATACGTTTTACTATGCCCGCCGCGCGCGCGAATTTGAAGCGCGTCAAAAATCGGCACGATTTATAGGCGGTATTGGCGCATGGAGCGGTGATGGGTGCGAACGAGGCCTGGCGTGGCGCACCCGGCCATGCGACCGTGCCGGGCGCTACGGGTTTTCGTCGCGAAGACGCACGCGCGTGGCATGCGTTTCGCGATCAGATCAGTTGTGCGAGTACGTATCCGGCTGCTTCACATGCCCACGGTAATGCCGGTGATGCTTTGCCTTGTGCTTCGGCTTGGTTTTGGCTTTGGCCGGGGCATGCTCCGTAGGTTGCGGTTGCTGCTGCGCTTGCATCGGTTGGGGCTGTTGGGCCTGCGTACCAGGCGCGCCTGCCGGATGGGCATTGCCGGACGGCAGCGTGCTCTGGCCTTCGCCGAAGCGAAAGGTTTGTGAGGTTTGCGCGTACGCGGTGGCGGACAGCGTCAGGGCGGCGATTGCCACGCAAATCGAAAACTTCATGAATCCATCCTCCTTCTGAACGAGCCGGTGAGGATACCGCAATGCAGCCTCTGACTCCTTCGACACGGGCGTGGCCGGCGAGGCTGGACTAGTTGGTCGTTCTGCCCGGGGTATCACGCGCCCGCTTGCGCAAACACGGGTTCGCCAAGCGTGAGCATCAGCCGGTTGGCCCATGCAAAGATTGCGATAGCGTGAGTCAGGTCGAGAATCTCCGCGTGCGTCAGGCCATTCGCTTCGAGCCGCTTGATGGCGGCGGCGTCGACGTTTTCAGGGTGGTCGGTCAATTCGATCGCATACTGGATGATGGCGCGCTCACGTTGCGTGGTGCCGGCAGTCGACGGGTCGTCGAAAACCTGTTCGATCGCGTCGGTCCGTTTCGCGAGCTGGCCGAATCGTTGCGCATGCACCGAAGCGCAATACACGCAGCCGTTCACGCGCGATACCACGGTGCTGGCGAGCTCACGCTCGGCACGAGGCAGCCCGCCTGGCGCATACATGATTGCGTTGAAAACGCCGGAGCGTTGCCGCAGGATTTCCGCCTGCTGGACCAACAGCAGATAGTAGTCCGAGGTCCTGGCCTGCGGATGGCTCGCTTCGAGCACGGCGATCTGCTCGGGCGTGGCGTCGTCGAGGCTGACCGTGTCGAGCCACGCGCGCCAGCCGAGCGTATCGAAGGTGAAGCCGTTGAGCCGGTCAAGCGGCGATGCACTGGTATTCACTTGACTCATGCTGCCTCCTGGGCGGCGCGCAATGCTTTCAGGCCCGCTACCACGCGTAATTGATAAGTGACGAACGCAATCAACTGCGACAGCGCGACGATGCCGCGTGTCGTGATACCGGCTTGCTGCAGCGCTTGCAAATGTTCGGGGCGTGCTTCGACGGGCTGGAGAGTCAGCAGCTTGACGTGAGAGAGGATGGCGATCAGGCGCGCGTGGGTAGCGGGGTCGAGTGTGCCCGTTTCGATTTCGTCGAGCGTGACCGGCTGCGCACCGGCGGCGATGAGTTTCGCCGTATAGGCGTCGGCGAGATCGTCGGCCAGCGAGAGGCGCGCGGCATACCATGCGGCAAACAAACGCTCGTGCAGGGAAAGATCGGGCAACGCAGGATCGAACAATGCGTCTTCACTACGTTGCGTGTGCAGCACGACTTTGTCACGGGCGTGGCGGATGGCGGCGAGCGGGCTGCCGGCTGGCAGGCCGGCGAGGATGTCGACGGTATCGATGGTGTCGGCGTTTTCTTTAGCTGGAATAGCGGACGATTCTGTCAGTGGCGCGAGGTCGGTCATATCTGCTCCGGCGGGTTAATCGGTATTTTGGGCCGTGTTTTCAGCGGTATTTTCAGCGGTGTTCTCTGCTTGCAGGCGAACGCGCGAAGCGTCGGACAATGCATCCGCATCGGTCCATTCATCCCCACGCAGCTCCGCTGTATCGAAAGCGAGCAGCGCCTGATAGTGGCGCTCGCGATCCGCGTCGAACAGGCGGCTCGCGATACCTCGTGCAAGGCGCTGCGCGCCGTCGCTGATCGCCGGGATGTCGCCGGACAGCTTGCCATGGCTGAGGCTCGCCGCATGATTGAAGCAATGAATCTGCGTCAGCGCCGCACACGTGCCTGGCTCGCGCTCCTGAAACGCGAATGCGGCGCCGAGATCCGGCGACTCGGCCAGTTCGTGCGAAGGCAGCGACGGATCCGCCCGATAGCGGTCTTTCCAGCGCCGTACCAAGCGGGCGAATGGCGCGAATTCGGCGCGCGTGGCGAGATCCGAGTGAAAGCCGGTCGCGAAGATCAGAAAATCCACCACGTAGCGGCCTTTGGGTGTCGTTACCGCGAGCGCGCCGTCGAGTTCGTCGAGCGCCGTCACCGGACTGCCGACATGAAAACGCGCACTGGCATGGCGTGAAACCCGCAGCACGCTGTCGCGCGGCGGCGGCGTTTGCTCGCTCTGGGCGTAATGCAGGAAACGCCACCTGGACGAATCGTCGAGATCGGCGAAACCATGCACGAGCCCCGGACTGCCGATACCGGTCAGCTTGTTCACGCGTGGAATGTCGTCGCGGCGGATAAACAGATCGACACTGGCCGCACGCGCTTCGAGCGCGGTCGCGGCATTGTCGAAGGCGGACGCCCCTGCGCCGACGACACCGACGCGCCGGCCGGCCAAGGCGGCGAAATCGATTGCATCCGCGGAGTGCGCCCAGTAGCGGCGTGCAACCGTATTGGCGATCGCCGGTACGGACGGGCCGCCCAAACCGTCGCGCCCGGTGGCGAGCACGACGTGCCGCGCCAGCACCGTGCGTTGCGCATCTGCATTCGCACCTGCACCTGCACCTGCTGCTGCGAGATCGAGCAGGTCGAGTTCAAGCAGGCCGTCGTCGCGCGGGCGCAGCGAGCTCAGAGCGATGTCGTTTTGCACCGGCAGATCGAGCACCTTGCGATACCAGCGCAGATAGTCCATCCACTGCGTGCGGGGAATCTTGTAGAGCGTGTCCCATGCGGCGCTGCCGAATTGCGCTTCGTACCACGCGCGAAACGTGAGGGCCGGCATGCGCAACGCGGGACCCGTGAGTTGCTTGGGCGAGCGCAGCGTTTCCATGCGCGCGAACGATACCCACGGGCCTTCGCGCCCTGACGGCGCGCGATCGAACACCTGCAGATTGTCGATGCCGAGCCAGCGCAGTTCCGCCGCCGCGGCGAGTCCCGCCATGCCGCCGCCGATCACGGCGACATCGAGTACGCGTTCAGCAGCGGTGAAACGCGGCGGGACCCACGAGGGCGCGGGCAATTCCAGCCAGCGCAGATCCTCACGCAAGCGGGCTTCGAGTGCGGCAAGACGATTCATGCTGTGTGTTCCGGATGTTTGATGCGCGCACGGGGCACGCGCGTTTCGCGCTGCAACAGCGCGTCGTGTTGCTGGGCCGGATGCAGGACCACGCCGTCGAGCAGTTCGCGGGTCGCCTGTTCGATGGATTGCAGCAACGCGTCGACAGCCGCGCGGCGCGGTTTGCCCGCCGACGTCACCACACCGAAGAAAAACGGAATCGCGCAGTCGAGCGGCCGCGCCGTCACGCCGTCGATCGGCAGGCCGAGTCCGGTGGCGGGGTCCACGATCGCGACGCCGGCGCCCGCGCGAGCGGCCATCACGGCGTTCAACGATGCATTGGTTTCGAGAAACACGTCGGCGGCGATGCGCGCGGCCGCGAACGCCGCGTCGATCCGATGCCGCAGCCGAAAGCGATTGGCCACGGTCACAATGCGCCGGTTCGCCAGATCGCGCAGCGTGATGTGCGGCAGGCCGGCGAGCGGGTCGCCGCTCTGCACGAGCACGACGCAGGGCGCTTCGGCGATCCAGTGGATGTCGAGGCCCGCATGTCCGATCGGCAACGTGACCAGGCCGATATCCGCGGTACGGGTCAGGACTTCATGCACGACGTGTTCCGCGGACAGGCTGCGTAACTGGAATTGCGGTGTGTGGCCGAGCGGCGGCAGCGCGGCGATGGCGGGCGGCACGATCGACGCGGCCAGCGCGGGCGTGGCCGCCACGCGCAGCGGTTCCGCTTCGCCGAGACCGATGGCGCGCGCCCGTTGCTCGATGGTCCTCAGCCCGACCAGCGAACGCTCGACTTCTTCGTAAAGCAGAAACGCATGATGCGTCGGCGTGACACGCGGTCCATTGCGATTGAACAGGGCATAGCCGAGATCTGCTTCGAGCTCCTGAATCTGACGCGTGACGGCCGGCTGCGAGCGTTCGAGCAGACGACCCGCACCGGTGATGCTGCCGGCGGACATGACCGCCGAAAACGCTTCGAGTTGATGCAGCTCCATGGCGCGCCCTGGCAATTCGATTTGCGCATTGTAGGGTCGTCTGAATGCGTGATTTATATAATGAATTTCGATATCGACAGCGGAAAAAATGCGAAGCGAATCGGCGGGTGAGCACATGGCGTCTCGGGTTTTCTTCTGGCCGGGACCTCTCGAAAGAAGGAAAAATCAATTGCATCAATGAGATGCCTCGATGTGTCTGCGCGTGGCGATGAGCCCGGGCGAAGCATGTCGTCTTGCGCGAACAGAGGCATGCTCGTCAACGTGATAACCATATTCCCAAAACTTCGTTGGGTCGCCGGAATTCACCGTGGTTACATGGCTTCACTTTGAAGATGAGAGTCGGGGCAAACATGAAGCACGTATTCAAATCGTCGCGGACCGGCGGGTCACGCTGGCTGAAAACGCTGCCGGTGATCGCCGCAGTGATGGGTATCGCCGCAAGCTTGCCGGCCCATGCCGGCGCCGCGGCGGGCGAGCCGTATCTGATCGGTGTGAGCGGGCCGCTTACCGGACAGGATGCGCAATATGGCACGCAGTGGAAGCGCGGCTTCGATCTCGCGTTGGAGCAGATCAACAGCCAGGGCGGCATCAAGGGCCGCCCGCTCGCCTACGACTTCGAGGACAGCCGTGGCGACCCGCGCCAGGCGGTGTCGATCGCGCAGAAGTTCGTTGGCGACCCGCGCATCCTGCTGGAGTTAGGCGACCTGTCGAGTACGACATCGATGGCGGCCTCGCCGATTTATCAGCGCGGACAACTCGTGCAATTCGGCTTCACCAATTCGCACCCCGACTTCACGAAGGGGGGCGACTACATGTGGAGCACAGCGCTCAGCCAGGCTGAAGAGCAACCGCTGCTCGCGCACTACGCGACGAAAGAACTCGGCTTCAAGCGCATTGCCGTGCTCTATCTGAACACCGACTGGGGCCGCACCAGCAAGGACATTTTCGCGAAGGCTGCCGCGCAGGATGGCGCGCAGGTCGTTGCGGCGGAAGGCTATCAGCCGACTGAAAAAGATTTTCGCGCGACGCTGGTGCGCGTCAACGAAGCGAAACCCGATTCGCTTGTGCTGATCTCGTACTACGCGGACGGTGCGCAGATCGTGCGTCAGGCGCGTTCGTCGGGTTTGACGCAACCGATCGCGGCCGTGGGGTCGGTCTATTCACCGAAGTTTCTCGAACTGGGCGGCGAGGCCGTCAACGGCGTGTTCACCGAATCGAATTTCTTTCCGGGCGACAAGCGGCCGGAAGTGCAGGACTTCGTGCAGCGTTATCGCGCGAAGTACAACGGCGAGCCCGATACGTTCGCCGCGCGCGCTTACGACGCCATGATCGTCTCGGCGGAGGTCATGCGCCGCTACGGTGTGACCCGTCAGGCAGTGCACGACGGTCTGAAGCAGATCAAGGACGTGCCGAGCCTGATCTTCGGCAAGGTGCAGTTCGATCAGGCGACGCGCCGCGTGGCTGGCGCGCGCAGCGTGTACCTGGTCGTCAAGGACAATCAGTTCACGCAATGGGACGGTGCGAAGCCGCTGGTCGCTTCGAAATAACACTGCGGCAATGCACGAGCAACGTCTGAGCAACGCTTACGGGTCTGCTTTTGCGTTTGCCTTCGCCCCTGCTTTTGCGTCTGTTTCTCACCGGATCTGAATGTTATGGCTTCATGGCTCGACTACACGATCAACGGTCTGATCGTCGGCAATATCTATGCTTTGCTGGCGGTCGGCCTCGCGCTGATTTTCGGCGTGTCGCATCTGATCAACTTTGCGCACGGCTCGGTGTATATGATCGGCAGCTTCATCGGCTGGCTGTGCCTGACGCGGCTCGGCTTGCCGTTGCCGCTCGCCTTGCTGGCGGTGGTGCTCGGCTGCGGACTGCTGGGTATCGCGATCGAGCGCATCGGTTTGCGGCCGCTGCAAGGGGCCGCGCGCATCGCTCCGTTACTCGCCACGATCGGCATCAGTTTCGTGCTCGATCAGTGCGCGCAGTTGCTGTTCGGCGCCGATCCGCGGCCGGTGCCGAGCACGCTGCCCGATTGGCACTTTCGCCTGGGCGGCGCGACGATCGGCTCGCTGGACCTGCTGATTGCCGGCATCGGCGTGACGGCGGCGGCCGTGCTCTATGTGTTTTTGCGTTTCACGCGTTTGGGTTGGGCCGTACGCGCCACCGCGCAGGACCGGGACGCGGCGCAGCAGATGGGCGTCAACGTCAATGGCGTCAATCAGGCGGTGTTTGCGATCGCGTGCGCGCTCGGCGGCGTGAGCGGCCTGCTGGTCGGCATGTACTACAACAGCATCGATCCGGCGATGGGCTTCCAGGCCACGCTCAAGGGCGTGGTGGCCTTGCTGATCGGCGGTCTGGGTAATGTGCCGGGCGCGATTGTCGGCAGCCTGCTGCTGGGTCTGGTCGAGAGCTATGGCGTGGCGATCTTCGGCACCAGTTACCGCGATCTGTTTGCGTTCGTTCTGCTGCTTCTGTTTCTGGTGTGGCGTCCCAACGGACTCTTTAGTGGCAGCCGTCGTTTGCCGCCCGAGCCGATGACCGGCACGTTCCTGTCCGCCGGCAAGGCGGTGAAGGTGCCGCGCGCCGTGGTGATTGCACTGGCAGTGGCTGCGATCGCGCTGCCGTTCGTCGCCAGTTCGTCCTATCTCCTGCAAACACTCACCAATGCCTGGCTGTACGGAATGTTGGCGCTGAGCCTGACGCTGGTGGCGGGCACGGTCGGGCAGATTTCGCTCGGTCACGCCGCACTGCTGGTGATCGGCGCATATGCGTCCGCCTTGCTGTCGATGAACCTCGGCTGGTCGCCGGTCGTGACGATCTTTTGCGCCGGTCTGATCACTGCCGCGCTCGGCACGCTTCTGGTCTATCCGGCATTCCGTTTGCGCGGCCACTATGTGTCGATCGCGACGCTTGGCATCGGCGAAGTCGTGAGCCTCGTGATCCTCAACTGGGACAGCCTGACGCGGGGCCCGCTCGGCATCGCGGGCATTGCGCCGCTGTCGGTGTTCGGCTGGACGCCGGACAGCGCACGCGCAATTTACTGGTTCGCGTTGGGCGTGCTGATCGTGCTGGCGCTGCTGCAAACGCGGCTGTTGGGCTCGCACCTGGGCCGCACACTGCGCGCGATTCGCGAAGACGAGGTTGCCGCACGCTCGCATGGAATTCGCCCGAACCGCTACAAGGCGATCGCGTTTGCGTTCGGCGGTCTGGCCGCGGGTATCAGCGGTGGGATCGCGGCGCATCTGTATAGCTACATCAACAACCAGACCTTCGACTCGCAAGTGTCGATCCTTGCCTTGACGATGGTGATTCTCGGGGGGCTTGGCAACGTGCTGGGCGGCATCGTCGGCGCGGTTGCGCTGATCGGCCTGCCGGAGATTTTCCGCTGGGCCGCCGACTACCGGATGCTGATCTACGGGCTGGTGTTGCTGCTGCTGGTGCGATTCAGGCCGCAGGGTTTGCTGGGAACGGTATGACGGAGCGCACATGACACAGACTCTTCTCGACGTGCGCGGCGTGACGCGGCGCTTCGGCGGACTGACCGCAGTGAACGGAATCGATCTGTCGATTTCGGAAGGTGAACTTATCAGCGTGATCGGACCGAACGGCGCGGGCAAGTCGACGCTGTTCAATCTGATTACCGGGCTCGATACGCCGGACGCGGGCAGCGTGAGATTCGACGGTCGCGACATCACCGGCGTGCGCCCCGAAAAGCTGGCCGCGCTCGGGCTGGCGCGGACGTTTCAACATGGCCGGGTGTTCGGCAATCTGAGCGTGTTCGATAACGTGTTGCTCGGCGCGCACGCGCGTTTGCGCGTCACGCGCACGGGTTGGCCGATTGTCGGCGCCATCGCCGAAGTCGCGCGCGCGCTTATTGGACCGTCTTCGGTCCGGCGCGAAGATGCGGCGCTGCGCGACGAAGTGCGGGAGATTATTGCGGGGTTCGGCGAACGCCTGACGCCGCGCATCGATCATCCGGCGCATAGCCTGTCGTACGCGAACCGGCGACGGGTCGAGATTGCCCGCGCGCTCGCCTTGCATCCGCGCATCCTGCTGCTCGACGAGCCGACGGCTGGCATGAACGAATCAGAGACGGCAGAAATGCTGGTGCTGATTCAGCAACTGAAAGCGCGCGGGCTGACCATCCTGCTGATCGAACACAAACTCGACATGGTGATGCGCCTGTCGGACCGTGTGATCGTGCTCGACAACGGCGGAAAAATCGCGGAGGGATTGCCGCGCGAGGTGCGCAACGATCCACGTGTGATCGAAGCGTATCTGGGCCATCGCAATGTCGGCGGCGCGGCGACCGTGCGCGTCGCGGCCTGAACTTCTGGAACATCGACGATGAGCGACGCTTTACTGAAACTCGAACACATCGAGACGTTTTACGGCCCCGTCCAGGTGCATTTCGACGTCAATTTCCAGGTGCGGCGCGGGCAGATCGTCAGTCTGCTCGGCGGCAACGCGAGCGGCAAGTCGACCACGATGAAGCTGATTCTCGGTCTGCACAAGCCGCGCGCCGGGAGCATCACGTTCGAAGGCGAGCCGATCACCGGACTCAGCACGCCGCAGATCGTGCGGCGTGGCGTCGGCTCGGTGCCCGAAGCACGACGGTTGTTCGGTGATATGACGGTGCGTGAAAATCTGCTGATGGGCGCCTATACGCGGCGCGACCGCGTGGCCATCGACGAAGACTACGAGCGTGTGCTGGGCCTTTTCCCGCGCGTGAAAGAGCGTCTGACGCAAAAGGCCGGCACGCTCTCGGGCGGCGAACAGCAGATGCTGGCGATGGCGCGCGCGCTGATGAGCCGGCCGAAGCTGATCTGCATGGACGAACCCACGATGGGTTTGTCGCCGCTTTACGTCGACAAGGTGCTGGAACTGATCGAAACGATCAACCGGCAGGGCGTGACGTTTTTCATGGTCGAGCAGAATGCGAGCCTCGCGCTGGAGATTGCGCATTACGGCTATGTGTTGCAGACGGGCCGCGTCGTACTCGAAGGCACGGCCGAATCGCTGCTCGGCGACGAGCGGATCCGCGACGCTTATCTCGGCGGCGAAGCGGCGGCCACCACGGCGTCCTGACGCGACCGGCGCTCGCCGTCGCGCATGGCGGCCCGCGGGTGCCGTTGCCTACGACGTACGGAACCCGCGGCCTCAAAGGTCGAACTGGTCGAACTCGCTTTGCAGCTCACGGTTACGTGCGACGCGTTCGTCGATACCCGGGCCGAGCCGTTCGACAATCGCCGAGATCAGCAGATTGAACAGGCAGGTGAGCGGCGCCAGCGAATCCCAGAACTGACCGACATCGGTCTTCACCTGCAAGAGATCGCCGTCGAAATCGCGCGCCCACGGACAGTAAATATCGGTGACGAGCGCGAAGGGCAGGCCACGGCGCGTGGCGGCCTCGCAATAGCGGCGCGCGATCATCGAATAGGCGCGCGTATCGGTGACGATCAGATAGGGCGACTTGAACTCGGAGTTCAGCGAATCGACATACGAACCCGACATGCCGTCGGAATAGAACACACGCGGGCGGAGGTACTCGAGGTAGCTGTAGAACGCGTTGCTGATGCCGCGCGTCGACTGGATGCCGAGGATATAGACGGCGTCCGCATTCGAAATGCGTTCGGCCACGCGAGCGAACATCGGCGATTGCGCCAACTGGTAGACATGCTGGATTGCGCCGATTTCAAGTTCGAGCGAGTGGCCGAGAGCCGGATTGGGGGCAGGATGGGCGGCGTCAGGCCCGCTTGCTGCGGGTGCGGTTTCGTCGTGCGGGCCGGACGTGCGGCGAAACGCATCGAGCCGGTCGGTGATCAGCCACGGGCGCTCCTGCGCGCCGCGCAGTTCGCGCTTCAGGTCGTCGAGATTCTGGTAGCCGATACTGCGCAGGAACCGGCCCACCGAGATGCCGCTGGTGCCGGCTTGCTGGGCGATCTGATCGGCGGTTTCGAGACCGAGCCGTTCGAGATTCGCCAGCATGTAACTGGCGACACGCTTGGAGGTGGGCGTGAGTTCGGCAAAGCGGGCTTCGACGGTTTGGGCAAAAGCGGTCGGCATCGTAGTCGCGGTGCGAGTGGTGGATCGATCGTCGAGATCATGACATATTCAACTCGCATTCCGCTCGTATTCGACCCGCATTCGACCTGCATTCGACCTGCATTCAACCCGCACTTAATCGATACCGGGCCTCCGCGCGGTCCTGAAAATGAGGATGCGCATGCGCAAGAGCCACCGGCGAGGCGCCGTTCAGACGGCGGGCCGCGCCGGCGCGGCCCGCGAGAAGCGCCGGGCACCCGCCACGCACGCGACCACCACGACGGTCACCAGGATCATCGCGGGCGGCACCTCTTCGTGCAGCAGCAGGCCGGCGAGCAGCAGGCCGAAAAACGGCTGCAGCAACTGCAATTGCCCGACCCCCGCGATGCCGCCGAGCGCGAGACCGCGGTACCAGAACACGAAGCCGATCAGCATGCTGAAGAGCGACACATACGCGAGGCCCCACAGCGCGGCGTGGCTCACGCCTTCAAACGACGCCGGCCGGGTCCACCAGGCGAGCGGCAGCATCAACGGCAGCGACAGCACCAGCGCCCACGAAATCACCTGCCAGCCGCCGAGATGGCGCGATAGCCGCGCGCCTTCGGCATAGCCCAGGCCGCAGGCCACGATCGCCGCCAGCATCAGTGCGTCGCCGAGCGGCGACGCACTGATGCCGTGGCGCAAGGCGAACGCGACCACCGCGCCGCTGCCGAGTGCCGAGAACAGCCAGAAGGCCGGTTGCGGGCGCTCGCCGCCGCGCAGCACGCCGAAGATCGCGGTGGACAGCGGCAGGAGCCCGACGAACACGATGGCGTGCGCGGAGCTCACGTGGCGCAGCGCGAGGGCGGTCAGAAGCGGAAAGCCGACCACCACCCCGAGCGCGACCACCAGCAGTGGAATCAGATCACGCTTCGCGGGCCGGGACTCGCGAAACACCAGCAATAACAGCAGACCCAGCGTGCCCGCGATGGTCGCGCGGGCGACCGTCAGAAACACCGGATCGAGGCCTTGCACGGCGATGCGGGTGGCGGGCAGCGAGCCGCTGAAAATCAACACGCCCACCATGCCGCTCACCCAGCCGTTCGTTGTCTTGTCCATCGAAAGAGTCCATGCGGATTGAAAATGGTAGGCAGAGCATCCGCTTTTGGGCAACAAAGGGTAAGCTACGGATCAGTACAATTCGTACAAACTGTACCGAACATGGAGCAGTACAGATGGCGGAAAGCAATCGCAACCGGATGGCCCTGGGCGCGCAAGCCGGCACCCGGGTCGGCGCGGTCATGGACAGCTTGCGCGAGCGCATCGCGAGCCGTTCGCTGATGCCGGGCGCGCGCGTGCCGTCGATCCGTGTGATGACGGAGACGCTTGGCGTGTCGAAGTCGACGGTGGTGGAAGCGTACGACCGGCTGGTCGCCGAAGGAACGATCGTGGCGCGGCGCGGTTCCGGGTTTTTCGTGTCCGGCCATGCGCCGCCGCTCGCACTCGCCGATCTCGGGCCGCGGCTGGATCGCGAGGTCGATCCGTTGTGGCTCACGCGACAATCGCTGGAGGCCGGTGCGAAGGTGTTCAAGCCAGGCTGCGGCTGGATGCCGTCTTCGTGGCTGCCGGAAGACGGCATACGCCGCGCGTTGCGTGCCGTGGCGCGCGATCCGCAAGCACCGCTCGCCGACTATGCGAGCCCGCTCGGTCTGCCCGCGCTGCGTCAGCAACTCGCCTGGCGGCTCGCGCAGCATGGCGTGGAAGCGCCGCCTGAGCAGATCGTGCTGACCGACGGCGGCACGCACGCGCTCGATCTCGTCTGCCGTTTTCTGCTGGAACCGGGCGATACGGTCCTGATCGACGACCCGTGCTACTTCAACTTTCAGGCGCTGCTGCGCGCGCATCGCGCCCGCATCGTCGGTGTGCCTTATACCCCGAACGGGCCCGATCTGGCGGCTTTCGAGCGGGCGCTGATCGAGCATCGTCCGCGTCTCTACGTGACTAATTCCGCGATCCACAATCCGACCGGCGCCACGCTTGCGCCGGCTATCGCGCATCGGCTGCTGAAACTGGCAGGCGAACACAATCTGCTGATCGTCGAAGACGATATCTTCGCCGACTTCGAGGACGAACCGGCTCCGCGTCTCGCGGCGTTCGACGGTCTCGCGCGGGTGGTCTCGATCGGCAGTTTTTCCAAGACCTTGTCCGCGGCCGTGCGCTGCGGCTACATCGCGGCGCGCCGCGAGTGGGTCGAGCCGCTGGTCGACCTGAAGCTGGCCACCTCGTTCGGCAACGGCCAACTTGCGGCGAGCGTGGTGCATCGTCTGCTGGTGGACGGCACGTACCGGCGGCATCTCGAATCGATGCGCGCGAAGCTCGCGGACGCCATGGGGGAAACGATCAGGCGGCTGGGTTATGCAGGTCTTGAGGTATGGACGCGGCCACGCGGCGGTATTTTCGTGTGGGCGTGCCTGCCGGATGCGCTCGACGCCGCCGACGTCGCGCGTCACGCGTTAGCCGAGGGCGTGGTATTCGCACCCGGCAATGTGTTCAGCGCCACGCAATCGGCGGCGGGTTTCCTGCGCTTTAACGTGTCGCAATGTAACCGGCCGAAGGTGTACGAGGCGCTGCAACGGGCGATGGACGTGTCGGCCGTATCGAAGGAGCACGCATGAACGCGCGGGCCTCGCTATTCCTCGCCGCCGTCACGCGCCTTACTTGCACAGCAAAAGCAGACGCTCCTGATCCGTGCAGACGGCGCGTGGTTTTTGCGCGGCTTGCGCCGCCGTCGCGCTGATCGCCGCGCTCCTGTTCGCGAGACATGCGCGCAAATGTTTCTCCACCGGACCGTAGTATTTCCATCCGCGCACGAGTGTGGGCAATTCGAGTTTGACCTGCTTCCACTTCGGATGCCCGTGCTCCTGAAGATTGTCGAAGTTGGCGCACAGCGAGTCGGCAAAATGATTCAGATTGCCGACGGTGTCGCGCAGACCGTAATCGTAGGTGACGAGAAAGGCCTTCACCGTCAACGTGGGGACGTCTTCCTTCAGCCAGTCCGGATAGCTGGTCGCGCGGATCGTGGCGGGAAAATAGGTCTGTTTGGCACGGGCGGTTTCAGGCGCGGCAGGATCGGCCTTCAGAAGGCGGAGCTGTTGCAGCAATTCGGGGTTCATCTGGTTGAACAGATTGGCCGGCTGCCCGACCACGATGATCGCAACATCCACCTTCTTGACGATCAACGCGGCCAGCGCGTCTTCGTTACTCAGGTGCTGGATGTTCTGCTCGGGAATGGCCTGTCCGAACATCAGGTGGTAGAGGGTCGTGGCCGATTGAGCGGTGCCGCTGCCGATCAGGCCCACACTGATGCTCTTGTCCTTGATATCCGCGAGGGTCTTCATCGGCGAGTCCGCACGGACCACGACGTTAATTTCCTCGTCGTAGAGCGGCATGATGAGCCGTAGCGGCCGGATTGCCGTGCCGGCGTCGGCATTGCCCGCGTTGGCCATATCGATGTAGGCCTGATACACGTCGGACTGCACCAGCGCGAGCTTCACACCCGGCTCGAAGCGCATGCGCTGCACGTTCTCGGCCGAACCCTTCGACGCGAGCACTTCCAGATCGATGCCGGCCGGTTGCGCCACCCATTTCGACAGATCCTGGCCGATCTGAATATACGTGCCCCGTTCCGGTCCCGTGACGATCTTGTAATGCGCAGGCTCGGCGCTTGCCAACGAAGACATGAGCGTCAGCACCAGCCCCAGCCATCCCGCCAAAAGTCTCTTCAGCATGGTCTATCTACCTATCGGTCAGGGTTGAATTGCCTCTCCCGCCGGCGCGCATCGAGCACCGGTGAGCCGGGCTGCCATCACATGTTCGATGCGCTGCGCGTGCCGTGTCCGTCTGTTGCCGCTCAGAGAGCACGCAATCGTCATTGCAATCGGGCTTGCCATGCTTCAGGCGGTCTCGCAAACGGCTATGAAATTCGGTATCCAAACGATTTATCGCTGACCGGACTGTCCAGCGCGGCGTGCGGCTTGAGCGGCGCCCAACCCGTCTCGCGAATCACGCGTTCGAGGATCGTCTTCGCGGTGTCGTTGCCGGTGTCAATGGCGAGCACCTCGTTGGCGTGCTGACGCGCGCAGTTCCATGATTGCTGCGCGGCACATGCTTGTGCTGCCTGCAACGCGGCGTCGCGGCGTGCTGCGAGTGGCTTTAATTCCGTCGCCAGATCTTGTGCGTCGGCGTTACCGGGTTGCAGCGTTTGCACAGAGCCAAGCGCGGCTTGTGCAGCGGACAGATCGTTGGCCCGGAACGCCAGACGCGCTGCCTGCAGCGCTTGCGCGGCATCGCGGAACTGCGGCACCGCCGGTTTTGCCGGCGCGGCCACCGGCGGCGCGATAGGCGTGGCTGGAATCGCAGGTGCGGTTTTGGCGGGATTGGCCGGATTGGTAATAGCAGTGGGCTTGTTTACGCTCGCCTGGTTCGCCGACGGAGCGGGTGTGTACAGCGCAATCGTGCCGGTCGCCGTTCTGGCGTCCTGAGGATTGTCCGCCGTTTGCTCGGTGTTGCCATTCTGCGATTCGTGGTTGTCGCTGAATAGTGCATAGGCGACATACGCTAGTCCGATTGCGCCAATGACCGCGATCGCGATCAGCACCCGGCGTAGCGGGAACACGGTGCGAGCGTCAGGCTGCGGTGGATTGGCGAGCGGCGGATCAGCACGCGGGGGCAGCGACGCGAGTACCGGCAGTTGAATCGGAGGTTCGGTTGGAACGGCTTCGCCAGTGCCAGTAATTGCAGTCTTCGAGGTGAGGTCGGTTTCGCTCGGCCGCGCCGGATCGAAGCCGATTTTTTGCGCGGTCTTGCTCATCGCGCTGGCGCGGCTGCCCGGAATCACTGCGCGTTTGTGTGGGTCGCGCTCGAGTGGATGCACCGCGCCGCAATACGGACAATAGTCGACTTGCCGGTACAGAGCGCCGCCACAGCGTCTGCAGGGCATCGGGAAATCATGGCCGAGTATTGTCTGGGTGGACATGCTGTGGACCCACCTGTGGAAAACAACATCGTTACGGCATGCTCCAGACCGTATTCAGACAGGTGTAACGCCTGCGAAAATACGATCCACATGCGCTGGAGAGCCTTGCGACGCAAGTCCTCGCTTGCGGTGCCGCTGCTTGCAATATGTGGCGTTTCGCTGAGAACGTCAATCGACGTTCTCACCTACTTCAGATGCGGGCGAGCGCATTTGTGGGTACGACGAAACACTTCATATGTCGGCAGAACGAATAGGCAGTGGGTTTTTTTCATACCGCGCGCGAGGTCACGGCGCGCAGGCGATGGCGCGATGGCGGAATTGGCAGAAGAGAAGGGTGGCGAGGAAGTAGAACGAGGTCGAAGCCCATGGCGTTCGACCTCGTTATCAAGCGCTTGTAGAAAACGCTTGCAGAAAACGCGTGCAGCGGCCGTGATACGGGATCAGCGCTTGCGCAGCGGATGATCCTTCAGAAGCCACGCGAGTACGAAGGCCAGCACCACCACACAGGCCGCCGACAGATACACCGTGTGCAACGCGCCGGCAAACGCCTGCAGATAATCGTCGCGCAATGCTTCGGGTAACTGATGGATGGCCGTCGGCCCGAGCGCGTGCGGCAATTCGGTGTTCGGCGGAATCAGCGTTGCGAGGCGCGCGGCGAGGCCGTTCGAAAACACTGCACCGAAACTGGCTACACCGATCGAGCCACCGATAGACCGGAACAGTGTCGCGCCCGAGGTGGCGACACCCATGTGTTTGAACTCGACCGTATTCTGCACGGCGAGAATCAGCACCTGCATCACCATACCGAGGCCGCAACCAAGAATCCCCATGTCGACATACATCACATGAATTGGCGTGCTGATCTGCAAACGCGCGAGCAGGAGCATCGCCACGGCCACGAGGAACGTGCCGGCGATCGGGAACATGCGGTACTTGCCGATCTTGCTGATCAAGCGGCCGGTCACCATCGACATCACGAACAGGCCGCCCATCATCGGCAGCATTTGCATGCCGGCTTGCGACGGCGTCGAACCTTTAACCACCTGCAAATACAGCGGCAGGAACGTGACCGAGCCGAACAGCGACACACCGATGATGAAGCCGATCAGGCTGCTCAGCAAAAACGTGCGCTGTTTGAAGAGTTCGAGCGGCATGATCGGTTCGACGGCAGTGCGCTCTTCGTGGATGAAACCCCAGATCGCCACGAGCCCCATCCCTAACGTGAACCACAACTGCGGCGACGACCACGGCAGGATCGTGCCGCCCTGGCTGGTGAACAGGATGATGCAGGTGAGCGCGCCGGCGAGAAACGCGGCGCCCATGTAGTCGATGGTGTGCTTCACGTGCCGCACGTGCGGTTTGAAGACAGCGCCGATCACGACCAGCGAAATGATGCCGAGCGGCAGGTTGATGTAGAAAATCCAGCGCCATGACAGGTGCTCGACAAGAAAGCCGCCCAGCAGCGGCCCGATCACCGTTGCGAGGCCGAACACGCCGCCGAATACACCCTGGTAACGGCCGCGTTCAGCAGGCGGAATCACATCCGCAATGGCGGCCATGGTCACGACCAGCAGGCCGCCGCCGCCGAGCCCTTGCAGCGCGCGCAGCAGGATCAGCTGGGTCATGTCCTGGGCGATGCCGCACAGCGCGGAGCCGACGAGGAACACTACGATTGCGGTCTGCAGCACGATCTTGCGGCCGAACAGATCGCCGAATTTGCCGTACAGCGGCACGACGATGGTCGAGGTGAGCAGGTAGGCGGTTACCACCCACGACAGGTTGTTGAGCCCGCCCAGTTCTCCGACGATGGTCGGCAGCGCGGTCGAGACGATCGTCTGGTCGAGCGCGGCGAGCAGCATGACCAGCAGCAACGCCGGAAACAGCAGGCGGATCGGCGGGTGGTCGGCTGCCTGCGCGCCGGGTTGCAGGCCCGGCTGAACCTCAGGCTGCATGAGCACGGCGGGTTGAGTCGTTGTCGTTTGGTCCATGGCGCCACGGTGTTGAAATTAATTAATTCGGAGATTAATATATGCGACATCGAGTCACCAGTCAAATTGAATGCAATGGCAAGGATTTCGTCGGATGAACAGGAAGTGAAGCGCGCACCGCGTAGCACCACCGCTGCGAAGGCGCGAAAGCTTTCGCAGCCTGGGGTCTCGGCCGCCGTGGGCGAACCCGCGAAGGTTGAACCCGCGCGGCGGCCCGGCAGACCTTCTGGCTCGGCGCGTGGTCCGGAGCAGCGCAGCCGCCTGCTGGACGCCGCGCTTGCCCTGTTCGCGCGGCAGGGCATCGTCGACACCACGCTTGGGGAGATTGCCCGTGAAGCGGGTTTCACGCCGGCGATGATGCATTACTACTTCAAGACGCGCGATCAACTGCTCGACGTGCTGATCGACGAGCGCTTCGCTCCGCTACGCGCGACATTCGGCGTACCGTTTCAGGAAAATCCCGACGACCCGGTGGCGGCAATCACGCAGCTCGCGCAGCGTTTGGTGCTGGTGGCGCGCGACCATCCGTGGTTTCCGTCGCTGTGGGTGCGCGAAGTGATCAGCGACGGCGGCCTGCTGCGCCAACGCATGCATGAACGGTTCGGCGACACGCATCAGAAGGCGTCGCTGTCTGCCATCGCGCGCTGGCAGAAGGAAGGGCGCCTGAATGCGGGGCTGGAGCCGTCGCTGGTATTTGTTTCGCTGTTAGGTCTGACGATTCTGCCGCTGGCCGCCTCGAAGCTGTGGCGTAACGATCCCGTGCGGCGCAATATCGGCGGCGAGGAGATTGCCCGGCACGTCGTGGCCTTGCTGATGCACGGCGTCGGTCCCGGCAAAGCGGACTGACACGCCAACCGGCTCAATCAGATGACGCTTGTTGCAGTGGCTGAACGCAGCCGCTGCGATTTCGCACACGTGATGCCGGCGTTGCTGTCAATCGCGTATCGAGCGTATGTCACCAAGCCGCTGCGACGACGAAACGGGTGCGCCCGATGAAAGCGTTGAGGCACGCAACGTGCTACCTGAGGGGTGGACGTGAACCCCGCGCGCGAAACGCAACAACGACACAACAACGGCACAACAACGGCACAACAACGCGAGCGTCGCAAGAAACACGAATATGTCAGGTAAGACGCCGGGCGGCCGACGCGGTGCACACGGGTTGGCACCAGCGGCCACGGCGAATCGGGTATCGGCATCTATCTGCCGGAGCAGGGGTGTCGAGGGTGCTTTTTTCATCGGCGTGCAATTTTGGCGCGTTACCGTGCGCACGCGTTGCGCTCAGCTCACGTTTTACAATCGCGGGCCTGGATGCAACTCGACGCGCGAAATCGAGTCGGAGCCATGGACAGCAATACCGCAGCCGCGAAAATCGGCGGCACACAGCAGGACGATACGTCGGCCGCATCTAACGGCCTAACCGGTTTTATTGAGCAACAACAGAACATGAACGGAGCATTGAGACTCGATCAGGCCACGATCGTGCTCGTCGAAGACGACCCGGACAGCCGGGAATCGCTGACCTTGCTACTCGAGGCGGAAGGGGCGCATGTCGTCGCGGTGGCGGATGCGGAAGCGGGTGTCGAGGCGGCGCTGCGGCTTTCGCCTGATGCCGTGGTGTGCGACCTGGAATTGCCGGCTATGGACGGTTTTTACCTGATCCAGCGGCTGCGCGATCACGAAATTCGCGGCGACCATGCGCCTTCCGTGGCCGTGGCGCTCACGGGCCATACCGACGATGCTTACCGCTTGCGCAGCATCGGCGAAGGCTTCCAGCATTTCATGACCAAGCCGGCGTTGCCGGAAGACCTCGTGACCCTGTTGCACGACGCGATCCACGCTCGCGCGGCGGGTTGATCGATCTCGGGAGCGCGTGGCGGGTGGCCGGTTGCTGGCCATGCCGCCGGATCTTCGGCGGCAGGTTTTCGCGCGGCGACAAACTGTGCAGTCAGGTGACAAATCCGCCTGCCGCCGGTGCTGCTCGTTTCCGCTATTTCGCGGCGGCGACTGGTGCTGCGGCACCGGCATTGGCCGCCTCCACTGCCTGACAGGCGGAACACAGTCCTTTCAATTCGATCTCGTCGCTGGCGAGGCGGTAGCCTGCGTCTTCGATTTGTGCGACGAGTGCCTGACGCAGTTTAGGCTGATGCAGTTCGGTGACGTTGCCGCATTGCTGGCAGACCACCAGAATGCCGTGCTGGCACTGTGTGAGGTCGTGGCAGACGGTGAACGCATTGATCGATTCGATGCGGTGGACGAGCCCTGCGGAGAGCAGAAAATCGAGCGCCCGATAAACCGTGGGCGGCGCCGAGCCGGGGTGGATCTGGCGCATATCGTCCAGCAACGAATACGCCTTGGTGGCGCGCCCGGAATTTAACAGCAATTCGAGCACTTTACGGCGGATTGGCGTGAGTTTCTCGCCGCGTTCGCGGCAATATTCTTCCGCGAGAGTCAGGGCGGCTTCCTGCGATGCACCGTGGTCGCCATGCGTGTGCCCCGGCTCATGATGATGAGCGGATGCGGCAAGGGTGGCTTTTTCGGCGGTCGCGGCGGGCTTGGCGGTCTTCATGCGTCGATTATAAAGGCCATTGTGCTTCGCTGTGCCGGCGTGCGGTGCGCCTGCCGGTCCAGGCCAGGCGCCGCCGCGAGGCACGGGCCCGCGGGATGGTCGCCGGCCGGTCTAGGTCAGCGGAAAATCGATGTATTTCCTGAAGCCCGCGCGCGTCGCAATCCGCGAATACCAGCGTTCCAGATTCGGCAGCGGGGGACGTTCGACGCCGTCCAGCCCGAACCAGCGTTTCGCGTACGCACCGATCACGATATCGGCGAGCGTGAATTTCTCGCCTTCGAGGAAGAAGCGGCCTTGCAGATGGTTATCCAGCAGGCGCCACAGCAACGTGACCGCGCCGATGTCGGTGATAAGTCTGGCAGCGTCGCGCTGGTCGGCGGGCGTGCGCACGAGGGCCCAGAACACCGGCTTTTCCGTGGGTTGCAGCGTGGTGAGCGACCAGTCGAGCCAGCGGTCGATACTTGCGCGCAGTTTCGGCTCGGACGGATACAGCAGGCTCGATTCGCCGTATTGCAGCACCAGATAGCGCAGGATCGAGTTCGATTCCCACAGCACGAAGTCGTCGTCGACCAGCGTCGGAATCTTGCCGGTCGGGTTCATTGCCAGATAGTCAGGCTCGTTGTTGCGGCCGAATTGCAATCCCGCGTCGATGCGTTCGTACGGCAGCACCAGTTCGTCGCAACACCACAAGACTTTCTGTACGTTGACCGAGTTGGCGCGTCCCCAGATCGTAATCATCCGGTAAATCCTTTTTGACATTGGCAATTGGCAAGCCGCGCAGGACGCGCGGCGTTCAGCCAGTAACGATACACGATGCGGGCAGGTTTGCGCGCCGGCAACGCGTAGGCGTTGCGTACAATGGGCGCTTCCGAATACGACGAGGCACCGCATGGCCCGCATTGTCCCCGACGACTGGAAGAGCCTCGCCGCCACCGGCGCGGCGGCACGCGAACGCGAAACCCTCGCGTTACTGGAACAAACGCTGCCTGACGGCTACACCGTCTATCACGGCGTGCATTGGACCCGCCTGAACCAGAACTTTTCGGTATTCGGCGAGGCCGATTTCGTGATCGTCAGCCCGGCCGGGCGCGTGATGATCGTCGAACAGAAAACCGGTTTCCTGCGCGAAACGCCGAAGGGTCTCGTCAAGGTCTATCTCCAGACGGAGCGCAACGTGGCGATCGCGCTCGCGCACACCGTCGAAGCGCTGCACCGGCGCTTCACCGCGGCCTTCGGCGCGGGCACCTATTTCATCGAAGAACTGCTGTATTGCCCGGACCACATCGTCAAGGACGCCGCGATTGCCGGCGTGAATCCCGCGCGGATCGTCGATGCGACGCGTAAAGACCGGCTTGCCGCGATCATTCGCGAAGCCTTGCCGGCCGACGAAACGCGCCTCGCTTGCGCCCCGAAAATCCACCACTTTTTCGCCGACGAACTCGCGCTTACGCCCGACGCCAGCGCGTTGGTCGGCCAGGCCGGCACGCTCGTGACGCGCCTCGCGGGTGGCCTCGCGAGCTGGGCGCGGCGGCTCGAGTTTGCGCCGTTCCGGCTGCGCGTGATCGGCACGGCAGGCTCCGGTAAAACGCAACTGGCGGTGCAGGTGATGAAAGACGCGGTGGCGCGCGGGCAGCGGCCTTTGTATGTGTGTTTCAACCGGCCGCTCGCGGATCACATCGCGCGGGTCGCACCGCCCGAGGCGAAGGTGGCGAACTATCATCAGCTATGCGACTGGGTCGCGCGCGACGCGGGCCGCGAACCGGATTTCCAGTCCGGCGACGTGTTCAACCAGCTTGAAACGACTTTCGCCGAAACGCCGATCGACGCGCGCTGGCAATTCGACGTGCTGATCGTCGACGAAGGGCAGGATTTCCAGCAGCCGTGGGTGGCCGCGCTCGAGCGCCTGTTGCGGCCGGGCGCCGCGTGGTGGTGGCTCGAAGACCCGCTGCAGAATCTGTATATGCGCGAGCCGGTTGAGTTGTCCGGCTGGACCACGCTGAAGGAAACGACCAACTACCGCAGTCCGCGCGACATTCTCGACTATGTGCGCGACGTGGTCGGCGCTTCGGTGCCGGTCGCGGCGGGTCTGGCGTCGGGTAGTCCGTTTGACGGCTCCGATATTTCGCTCTCCGTCTACGACGAAGCGAATGCCGCCGAAGGCAGCATCGAAGCCACCAAGCGGGCGATCACGCAGGCGTTGTCGCTTGGCTTTCGCAAGCAGGATATTGCGGTGCTCTCGTTTCGCGGCCGCGAAGGCTCGGCCATGACCGCACAGGACCATCTCGGCCCACACCGGTTGCGCAGTTTTACGGGCAAGTACGATCTGTTCGGCAACCCGGCGTACCGCGAAGGGGACGTGCTATTCGAGTCGATCTATCGCTTCAAGGGGCAAGCGGCGCCGTGCGTGATTCTCACCGAAGTCGACTTCGAATCGTTCGATGAGCGTATTGCTCGCAAGCTGTTCGTCGGCGCCACGCGCGCGACGATGAAGCTGATCATCGTCGCCTCGCAGCGGGCCGCGCGGCATCTGCATCTGCGCGAAGGCAGAGAGCTCAGGGAAGCGAAAGAGGTGAAAGAAGCAAAAGAAGTGTGAGAGAAGCGCCGGCGCGCCATCAGGTCCACGCGCGCGCGCCGACCAGCATGCCAGTTTGCGTGAGCGCGTCCCACCAGATCACGCGCAGCAACGGCGCCTGCTGCGCGATCAGCAACGCTTGCACCGGATCGCTTTCGACAAAATGCGTGACGCCGCCGCGCAATGCGGCGGCAGCCTTGTGAGCGGCAGCGCCGGCGGGACTTTCGTCGTGCGTGCCGGGCGTGCGCATCACCAGTTGCATATGACCGAAGCCATGCCGCGCGAGCCACGCCTCGGTGCGCGCGCGATCCGCTTCCGGCCGGCCGGTGATGATCGTACGCACGCGTTGCAGATCGATGCCCGGCAGCACCTCGAACGGCAGCAGTGCGTCGCGTTCGGTGAGCGCCGCGTCGAGATCCTCGTCGTAGCGCGCGAGCGGCACGTCGGGTAGCAGAATGCCGTCGAGATCGATTGCGTAGGTGGTGTATTCGTGATCGTCGGCCATGGCGGGCGCGGCGCCCGTTTCAACGCGCTCCCAGTCTTCGCGATAACGCTCGGTGTAAGCCTGGCGCTCCCACGGAAACAGCGCGAAGTAGCCGCGGGCGTCGATCGCGTAATCGGGTTGCGTGCGGCTCAAATCGTCGACCGCGCCGGTCAGTGTCCTGACGTCGAGGCCATGTTGCTGAAGGAAGGCGATGCAATCGGTCAGCGTAAAGCCGCGCCCCGCGATGTCTTCGCACAGCAGCACTTTCGAACCGGCGGGCGGGATCGGCAGCGTCGAATCCCAGGCGACCTTGCGCGACTGGCGGTCGTAACGCAGAAAGGCGACCGGCGTGCCGACCGCATGCGAAACCATCAGCGCAAGCGGCGCGCCGCCGCGCAGAATGCCGATCGCCATCGTGAACCGCTCCGCCAGCAAGGCGGGTTGCAGCGATTCGATCCAGTGATCGAGCTGTTCGTACGTCAGGGGCAAAACCGGCTTGTTCATGACTCTCAGGGCGTCGCGTTGCGCGCGTAGGGCGAGTGTCCCGTAGACGGGGAGCGGCGCGCGGCGCAGCGCGGCGGCAGGCTCCCGTTTTTGAGACGAAGAATTTTGGCGATATTATGCATGCGGATCAAAGATCGCGCGTCGGGGTGACGCGCGTCGCCGGGCGGGGCGTCGCAAGAACCATCGTCGCGGGCGGGAAAAAAGGGTGAAGATTCGCAGGTTTGCTGGCAGGTTGAGCCGGCGCTGCGCGGAGCCGCCCGGGAAAATAACAAACGATGGAAAAGCCAGGCAAATGACCAAGGTGAGTGGCAGCAACGGTGGGTACAGGAGCGCATGGTGGGGGCTGGGTCTATTCCTCGCTTTCGCCGTGTGGAGCATGCAGGCCCAGGCACAGGCGGCGTCGTTGCCGCTGTCGCTCGACGTCACGGGCAAAATCAGCAAGACCAACGACGCGGCGCACACGTCGTATCACTTCACTGAGGCGCAACTGCTGGCGCTACCGGTCCATTCGATTACGACCGCCACCACCTGGACCCCGCGTTCCACCTTCACAGGACCGCTGCTGGCGGATATCCTGAAGATAGTCGGCGCATCCGGCAGCGCCGTCGAGATCCATACGCTCGACGACTATACGTACACCGTTCCGGTGTCGGACAGCGCGCGCTACGGCGTGGTCGTTGCGTACAGCATGAACGGCCGGCGCCTGAAGATCAGCGACTTCGGGCCGCTGTTTCTTATCTATCCGCGCGACGCATTCCCCGATGAACTCACGGGTGCGGCGGGCGACTCGAAATTCGTATGGCAGATCAAGGCACTCATCGTCAAATAACGCGCCGCCCCTGGCGTCGTGTCCTCTATGTGCTGATCTGGCTGACCGCGCTCGCGGCGCCGGCCGGCGCAATCGGCTATCTGTTGTACGCGAACCTGCTCAATCCGCGTGCGACCGAGCCGCTGACCGGACAGTACGACGGTTTCTATTGGGACGCCGCGCAACTGCAGATCGCCTACGCCCGTTTCGAGAATCAGTTGCTGCTGTATCAGTCCGGTGTCGACGACGACTATTCGCGGCTCATGCTGCGCTATCAGTTGCTGCAATCGAAGCTGCATGTGATGGCCGGTTCGACACGCAGGCTGACCACGCAGCTCGCGCTGCTGCAGCGGCAAATGGACGAGATCCAGTCGATCGATCATTTGCTGGACGGCATTCAGCCTGAGGTCGACGCGTTGCCGAAGGACCGCAGCCGCGCCAATCAGATCGTCGAGGAGTTGCGCCAGCATTGGAACGAGGTCAACGATCTCGCGTTGAGCCGCCGGTTCGCCGACGTGGCCGACCGTGAGGCGATGAACCGCGATTTCATCGACAAGCGCCGCATGCTGTTCGCGGGTGGCCTGTTGCTGCTGTTGCTCTCGGCGGCCGCGACCACGCTGCTGGTGTTCAATGGCCGGCGCCGCACGCGCCTGATGCGTCAGCAGCATGCGGCGCTCGAAGCGGAGCATCAGGCGAGCCGCGCGGCGCGCGAGGCGAGTCTCGCGAAAGATGCGTTTCTCGGCATGATCAGCCACGAACTGCGCACGCCCTTGCATGCGATCGTGTCGTCGATCGAGTTGCTCGGTTTCAACTATCACTCCGAGGCCGATCGCAAGGTTATCCAGCGGCTCGAAACGGCAGGGCGGCATCTGGAAGCACAGATGAAGGACCTGACCGACTACGCGCGCCTCGGCGCCGGCAAGCTCGAGTTGCGTCATGAGCATTTCGAGCCGCGCGAACTGCTGGCTTCGATCGTCGACGAACACGCCATGTCGGCCGCCGCGCGCGGCCTCACGCTGGAAAGCGAAGTGAGCGGCATGAGTGGCCTTGTCGATTCCGATCCCCATCGCATTCGCCAGATCGTCAACAACCTGGTCACCAATGCGATCCGCTACACCGAAACCGGCACGGTACGCGTGCAACTGAGGCAGCGGCCGGCGCTGCTGATCTTCGTCGTCAGCGATACGGGGCCGGGCGTGCCGCATGCGCAGATTCCACTGATCTTCCAGGAGTTCACGCAGCTCGATGCGTCGCGCACGCGCCGCTTCGAGGGCGCGGGGATGGGACTCACGATCGTGCAGGGGCTGGTGCGACTGTTCGGCGGCACCGTCGAGGTGGCGAGCACGGTGGGCAAGGGCACCACCTTTACGGTGACGATTCCGGTCACACCCGTCGCGGCAAGCGCGCCGTCCGGCGTGGCGGCACATGCCGACCCGGGCGGCGCGCGCCCGTGCGTGCTGATTGTCGACGACAACCGGCTGATTCGCGAATCGCTCAGCGAAATGATCGCGCATATGGATTTCGACGCGCACGCTGTCTCCAATGCCGACGATGCGCTCGCGTGGCTCGACGCGCATCGCTGTGACGTGGTGCTGCTCGATCTGCATATGCCGGATCGCGACGGTTATACGTTCCTCGCGGATTTCGCGGCACGCGGGGGGCCGTCGGCGGGTGTTCCGGTGATCGTGGTGAGCGCGTACGCGCCGGAAGCGGCGAGTGCGAGTCATGCGGAAAATATGGGTGGCGCGGCAGGGGAAACAGGGGAAGCGGGTTCGCAGCCGTTTTTCGATGCGTTATTAAAGCCGGTACATTACGAGGAACTGCGCAGTGCGTTGCAGCGTGCTTTGGCTTCGCGGCATACGGTGTGACGTAATACGTGGCAAGACACAGAGGGAGGAGGGCTCAACCTGAGCACACACCTTCAGCTGCTTGCCGGCAAATCAGGGCCGGTTCAGACGTTTGGACAGATCGGCGACCAGGATTGCCATACGCGCGGGCTTTTCATAGCACGCGACGTCGTAATTGCGGATCACCTGGCTGATCTCCGATTCGCTGGCTTTGCCGGTCAGCAGTTCGCCGGTCAGCACGAAAATCGGCGCATCCGGATTTTCCGACGCCCGCACCGCGCGGATCGCCCCGGCCGAGGTCTGCGAGCCGAATAGCCAGTCGATCACGACGCCGTCGAAGACCTGGGTTTGCAGTTGCTCGGCGAATGCGGCGAGGCCGTAGATCGCCACTGCCGCGAAACCGCTGCGTTCGAGATATTCGCGCAGGTTGTCGGCGGAGGCCTGATCGTCGTCCACCACGGCGATGGTCGGCTTGTCGGTTTCTGCGCGGCGCGGATAGATCTCGATCTTGTGGACTTCGTACGCGCTTTGGTAAAGCGTGCCGTCGTGACGCGCGACGCGCCACTGGCCGAGCTTCGGGTACGCCACGAATTCAGGGCGGCTGCCCGGTTCGAGCGCGGCGCCGACCCATGCGGTGCAGGCCAGTTCGATCGCACCGATGCTGAACACCGCTTCCTGGGCGATGGCGCCGACCATGCCCGGATCGAGCGACTGTGCGCCGAATAGCTGAGCGGCAGGTTCGCCGAACACCTCGGCAACCTTCTTGATCTGCGACAGGGTCCATGGGCTGTTGCCGCGCAGCTTGCGGTGTCCCTGCGAAAAACTCAGATCGAGGATGCGGCATAGCTCGGTGGTTTGCTGGCGTTTGCCGATTCCATGCCGGCTCATCAACTCGCGCACGCGCTCGGCAACTGCGATGGCGTCAGGTGAGTGTGTTTCGTTGGTCATACTGCGTGAGAATCTGCCTTCTTGAAAGGTGGCTGTAGGGCGTGCGATGCGGCCCGCTCAGCGCGGCCATGCGCATGAATGCGCAGAGGATGCGCGTTGACGCGGCAACGCAGGGGGACAGCAAATGTACCGTAAAAACTATCGCGGCCCGTTTTTGTATGACCGCTGCCGGGTGTGTCAGCTCGGGAGTGAAAACGGAAAAATTCGGCAGTCTGTTTATGCTTTTGGCATCAAGTCAGTCTATTTTACCGATGAAATCGCACGATATCTGTAAAGAAATATCACCGGGTGGGGTATTACCGCTGTGAGCCTATGCTGGCGGCATGGCGTCGAGCCTGGCGGCCGAGTTTTTCAGGCCTTTGAAAATCCGCTCGGCGACCTTGCCCGGAAACCGCTCGGGCAATTCGGCCGAGACCCGCGCGATAACGTCGGGCGTCTGTTCGATCAGACGCTGGATCAACGGTTCCGCGCTCGCGCCGTACGAGCACCGCAGCGCCATTGCGTTGAAGTGGCGCCGCTGTACTTCGCGGAAGGCGTCGTGTTTGCTGCGCGACCACATTGCCATGGCGAGTTTGGCCTTGAACCACGACCATTGATTCAGGCCGTTGCCTTCCACCGGCCAGATGGACATCACGTCGTAAAGCGGTGTGAGACGGTACTGGCCGCCCGCCAACAGGCGAATGCTGAAGTTCTTGGCGTGGCCGTCCGGCGCCGCCAGCATCCAGAACAGGATCTGGCTTGCCAGCAGCGTCTCGATGTCCTGCTGCGCCGACACCGATTGCTGGAGAATTCGCGCGAGGTCCAGCACGCCCGGGCCCCCCTGGTTTTCATACTTGCGATGCGACGGCACACCGTACACCTGGCAGAAATCTTCCTGCGGCAGGCGCAGCAGCCATTGCCCGCCCGAATGCAGTTGCCGGTCGAAGCGTTCGACGCTCAGCACCCGCTGCCTGCCGAAGGTCACGATCTCGGTGCTCGCCACCGGCAGGCCATAGGCTCGCAGGATCCGCAGACACAGCCATTCGTTTTCGACCGAGGTGCTGAGGTCGGCGAGTTTGTTGCCGACCAGCCCGAGCGGCAGCTTGAAGATATGCGTGGTGGGGGTGGCGCCATGCGGGCGTTGCCATTTGCCGTCGTGCCACAGCAGCGCGGTTTTCTCCTGCGCGCCGGCGAGCGAGATGCGGAAATCGTCCGTATCGTCACGCGTGCCGAGGATCGGATTGCTGACGGTGCGCGCCAGCATGGCCTCGATCTCGCTGTCGGAGAGCGGTGTGCCATCGATGCGATCGACGCTGGCCGGTGCGTCGTCTTCGGCCAGCAACTGGACGGCGCCCACGCAATCGCGGCCGATGGCTTGCAGCAGGTCGAACGCATCGAGCGTATCGGTCTGGTAGCGCTGGGCGATGCGCTTTCTGATCGCCTCGCTATCGGGCAGCAGGTTGTCGAAATAGTTGAGCACTCGAGGCCCTTTGTGCGCCACGTTGCCCGGTGCGAACGGCAGCGAGAGCGAAAGGGGCCGCGCTGCGGACGAGGCAATCCATGCCGGGTCGTAAGCGAACTCCATGGGGCCGCGGGTGGGCAGGCGCCAGACGCCGACGCGCCCGCCGTTGGCCCACACCGAAAGTGCCCGTGAATGCGTCTGGCGGCCCATGCTTACCACTCGACCAAAGGCGCCGGCTCAGGCACCGGCTGGTTCTTGTCGCGCACCTGCAATTGCAGGCCGTAGGCGCCGCACAGCGCCAGCAATTGTGCGAGAGTGAGGGCGGTGGCGTCGGTCTCGAGCGCCGAGATGCGGCTTTGGCTGACGCCGATGCGCGCGGCGGCGTCAGCCTGGGTGAGGCCGGCCTGGCGCCGACCGGCCGCGAGCAGTTGGGCCATCTGGTTTGGTGCGGCAATGAGGTGGATCATGGCGAATTATCCGCAAGACGAATAAATGCACTTTATGCGTCACACGAATATTTGTCAAATATTCGTGTGACGCATATTCGGCAAATATCTGTCTGGCGAATAAACAACAAATATCTGTGTGACGAATAAATTCCATCTGCCTGTATTTCCGCCTGTATTCCTGCCGGGATGGCCGTGTAGCATGCGGTGAAAACATCTTCTACCGACTCCGTGCGACTCATGAACTCATCGACCCTGCGCCACACCGACGTGCCGTACTACACGCAATGGGGCAGCCCCGACTGGGTGCGCCACATCGTCGAACACCAGGCCGACCCGTGCGACGACCCACACTGGCAACGCAGCGGTTTCGCCGACCCGGAGCGTTACCGTTTCTGGGCCAGGCGCCTGTGCGGTCTGACCTGCCTCGAATCCGCGCTCGACTATTGGGGCATCGAACACGTCCCGCGCGCCGCGCTGCTCGATGAAGCGTTGCACCACGGCGTGTACCGGCTGCGCGATGACGGCGGCGTCGACGGTCTGATCTACCGGCCGTTCGCCGATTGGGTCGGCGAGGCATTCGGCATCCAGGTCGACGTGTTGCCGCAGGCGTCGCTCGAACAGATCGCCGTGCGCATCGACGGCGATACGCTGGCGATCGCCTCCGTGAGCCCCGAGATCCGCTATCCGGAGCGGCCGAATCAGCATCAGGGCGGACATCTGATCCTGCTGCACGGACGCGATCGCGATGGCGTATGGTTTCATAATCCATCGGGCATAGCGCCTCACCAGGCGGATGTGTACCTGCCGTTCGCAACGATGGCGCGCTTCTACGCAGGGCGCGGCATGACGCTCACTCGCAGCGTGCGCCAACCAGGGCAGCAGACAAGCCCTACGCGAGCGCACTGATCGGGCCCGTTTTCTGCTGAGGAGCTTTACACCGACCTTAGCGATACTGGAACGCGTCATGAATCGAACCTTCGCCTTGCTCGCCGCCGCCCTTACCGCGCTCAGCGCCTTCAGCGCGGCGAACGCAGCCAACGCAGCCACCAGGGACGACCAGGCCAAAGCCTGTCGAGGCGACGCGATGCATTTCTGCGCCGCTGAAATTCCGAACAGGGAAAAAATAACCGCCTGCATGAAGCAACATGTCGACGAACTCAGTCCGGCGTGCCGCGCGATGTTCAAGGGCGGCAAGAAAGACGACGCCAAGGCTAACGCCGCTTCGCAGTGAACCCGGCGGTGATCCCGGAGATCGAAGGCGACGGGCATGTGACTGGTTTTGCAAACTGGATCGCCGACGAACGCGATCCGCCGACTTATGGTTTTCTGCTGCGCTGAATCGAACCTACCAACTTGCCAGGACTGGGAAAGCCCGCTCATGACCCGCCCGACCATGCAGATTTTCGACGCCGCCGCCACCGCGCGGCTGATTCCGTACGCGTCGCTCGTCGACGCGTTGAAGCGCGCGAGCATCGACTACGCGCAGCAACGCATCGCGAGTCCTGAGCGGCTCGTCGTGCCGCTCAACGAAGGCGGCATCATGCTGTCGATGCCGGCCACCGCTTCCGATCTCGCGATCCACAAGCTGGTCAACGTATGCGCGAGCAATGGGCCGCGCGGCATCCCAACGATTCACGGCCAGGTGATGACCTTCGACGCCGACACCGGCGAGACACTTTTCATCCTCGACGGCCCGACGGTGACCGGGCGTCGCACGGCGGCGATGTCGATGCTCGGCGCGCGCACTTTCGCGCCGGCGAGGCCGCGCGAATTCCTGCTGATCGGCACCGGCACGCAGGCAGCGAACCATCTGGAAGCGATTGGCGAACTGTTCCCCGACGCGCGCGTGTGGGTGAAGGGCAGTGCCCCGGCGCGGGCCGCGGCGTTCTGTGCCGCCCATCGTGCCCAGGGCGGCAAGGTGCGCGAACTGCAGCCGCTGGCCGACCCTGACGCGGCTATCCCCGCCTCGATCGACGTGGTGATCGCGCTGACCACCAGCAGGCAGGCCGTCTACGACGAAGCGGCACGCGCGAACCGGCTCGTGATCGGCGTAGGCGCGTTCACGCCGGCCATGGTCGAGATCGGCGCGCGCACGATCGCGGGCAGCGCACTGTTCGTCGACGACGAAGCCGGCGCGCGGCACGAAGCCGGTGATTTCATTCAGGCCGGCGTCGATTGGGCGCAGGTCGGCGGAATTGCCGCCGTGGTGGAGAACGCCACCTGGTTGCCGTCCGGACAGCCGATTGTTTTTAAAAGTGTCGGCTGCGCAGCGTGGGATCTGGCGGCCTGCCGGGTAGCACGCGAAGCCTTGTCGGGCGGCTGATTGCAGACCGTTTGCCGGGCCCGGCGCATGGCGGTTGGCAGGACCCGGTTGGCATCTTGCGCCAACCTGCGGCACATGTTGCCGTGCAAACAATCTCAAAACGTTGCACCATAGGCGTTTGCCAGAAAAAAGGCGCCGGCCGCCGGCGCCTTTTTGCCCCTTTGTCCATTGACTTGACGCCTATCACGACGCTGCGACCGCGCTATGACGATCCAACACGCTTCAGCTACTCCCGACCTGCCGCTCGACATGATCATCTTCGGCGGCACCGGCGACCTGTCATTTCGCAAGCTGCTGCCCGCGCTCTACATGGCGCATTTGCACTGCAATCTGCCGCCGGATACCCGCATTCTCACGATTGGCCGCAAGCCGTGGTCGCGTGAGGAGTACATCACCGAATTCATGGAAGCGAAGGCGAAGCCCTTCATCGAAAAGAAGGCGTTCGACGCTGCCGCCTGGGATAAATTTCTGGCGCTGTTCGAGTACGTGCGCATGGACGTCGATTCGATCGAGGACTACCAGCGCCTGAAGCAGACGTCGCGCGAAGGCGTGCGGCGCGTGTTCTATCTCGCGACCTCGCCGGATCTGTTCACGAACATTTGCGACAACCTTTCGGCAGCCGGATTGATCGACGAGAACTCGCGCGTTGTGCTCGAAAAACCGCTGGGCCACGATCTGGCGTCCGCGCAGGAGATCAACACGGCGGTCGGCAAGCATTTCAGCGAAGCGCAGATCTACCGGATCGACCACTACCTCGGCAAGGAAACCGTGCAGAACCTGATGGTGCTGCGCTTCGGCAATGCGATTTTCGGTCCGCTGTGGCAAGCGCCGTATATCAAGCGCGTGCAGATCACGGTGGCCGAAGAGGTCGGCGTAGGCAGCCGCGCGGGCTTCTACGACAAGACCGGCGCGTTGCGCGACATGGTGCAGAACCACTTGCTGCAACTGCTGTGCATCGTGGCGATGGAGCCCCCGGTGTCGCTCGATCCGGACGCCGTGCGTGACGAAAAGCTCAAGGTGCTGCGCTCGCTGCGCCCCATGACACCCGAGGATATCGCTCGCGATACCGTGCGCGGTCAGTACACGGCCGGCGCGGTGGCAGGCGAGCCGGTGAAGGGCTACCTGGAGGAAGACAACGTGCCGCCGGGCAGCCGTGCTGAGACGTTCGTCGCGTTGCGCGCGCATATCAACAACTGGCGCTGGGCCAATGTGCCGTTCTACCTGCGCACGGGCAAGCGCATGCAGAAGAAGGTGTCGGAAATTGTTATCGAGTTTTCCGAATTGCCGTTCTCGATCATTCCAAGCGGTGGGCGCAACTACGGCAACCGTCTCGTGATCCAGTTGCAGCCGGAAGAATCGATCCAGTTGCAGATGCTCGCGAAGGAACCCGGCAGCGGCATGCACATGCTGCCGGTCAATCTGAACCTGGATCTGCAGCAGGCTTTCACCGAGCGTCGCGCGGAAGCGTACGAGCGTCTGCTGATCGACGTCATTCGCGGACGCCTCACGCACTTCATGCGCCGCGACGAACTCGAAGCGGCATGGGCGTGGGCCGAGCCGATTCTGGAAGGCTGGGCCAAGTCGGGCGACAAGCCGCGCGGCTATACGGCCGGCACGTTCGGACCGGCTGCGTCGACGGCACTGATGGCGCGTGAAAACGCCGTGTGGGCGGAGGAATCGCAGTAAGCGCAGGGGTGAAGCGTCGGCGGCACGTCGGCGCTTTGAAGTACCGGATTGAAAAAAGGCGGCCCGTTTTTGCGGGCCGCCTTTTTTGTTAGATGCGAATAATTCAGTGACCCGTTCTGCGACCCGCCCTGATTTATGGCAACGAAATCGTCAACGTGGCCGATTGCGGGCCGAGCTTGACCACCTGCGAATACGGCGCGAGCGTGCGCAACGTCTGATCGCGCAGATAGGTGTTCAGGCCGAGATAAGCGAGCAGACCGACCAGCGCGAATACCGCGCCGATCGACCACAACGGCACCTCGCGCTTGAGGCGGTGAGCGACCTGATCCGGCAGCGGCCAATGCGGCGCGAACGGTGCGCGCTTGCCCTTCATATGCGCGATTTCGTCGCCGATGCGCGCGGTCAGGTAGGCGAGCTTCTCCGGTCCTTCGAGCAGATACTTGCCCTGAAAACCGAGCAGCAGACACATATGGAACACTTCGAGCGACTGCAAACGCGCGGCACCCTGCGCGCGGCATTCCTCCAGATACTGGAAGAATTTCTCGCCTGCCAGTTGCTCGCCGAATAGCACCAGTTGCAACGGGCGCCGTTCCCACTCCGTGCGGATCTTGAATGTCGACGACAACACCGATTCGTCGATGGCCGCGCAGAACGCAAACTTGGATGCGTAGACATCTTCCGCCGACGCATTGAGTTTTTTTGCGCCGCGCTCGAAGTCACCGAGAAACTGCTGGATCCGCTGGCTGAACTCGTTTGCGTCGCCGGGCTCGCGGCCGTTCTTCAGCAAAAACAGCATGAAGAAGCCGTCGTATAGCAGGTCGAGCAGCGAGCGGACCTGGTAGCTCGGCTCGGTCATGGGGGCGGGCGGCGCGGCAGGCGTGCTGCCGCCAAACAGGGAAGGCGCGTAGCTCATGATGTGACGGCGATCAGTTCGAGTTGAAGATCGTTGATGCCCGACGGCGCGTAGATCATTGCCGATTGGGCCTGCAACATGCGGTCATACAATGCCCCGCGCGATTCGCACGAGAAGTAGCACGCGCCCGGACGCACTGGAATGGCCGGCGGCACCTGCGGCGTGTAGACGAGGCGCACGCCCGGCATGGCCGAGAGCACCAGTTTGTCGACGTCGTCCGGTGCGCCGACCTTGAAGCGGGCCGGTACGGCCTCGACGAGTTCGGCGGTCGGCATGTCCGCGGAGACGGCGATGTAGAACTGGGTCTTGTCGTCGATCTTGCCCGAGTCGAGGCGGCCCGCATGGAACGACGGACGCACTTCTTCGAGCGCGATCGCGAAGTAGCGCGTGGAGATCACGGTTTCGAGCAGATCGCGCAGGATCGTGTCGAGGCGCGCAAAGCCGGGGCCCGGATCGTCGTGCCGGTAAGCCGGCAGATCGGACAAGGCATAGCCCTTTGAAAATGTCATCAATTGGCCGGCCAGGCGCAGCAATTCCTGAAACAGACGTTCCGGGTGCAGTGCCGAATGCTGGTACAGATGCGCCAGCGAGGCAAACGCGGCGCTCGCGGTGTGCAGCAGCCAGAACGAAGCGATGTCGCCCGAACGGAACTCGATGATGTTCTTGGTCGGCTCGCGGTGAAAGCCATACAGCGCGTTGACCTTGGCCTGCAGCGCGTCGATCAGCTGACGCAGCCGTTGATGCAGAATCGGTGAAGCGTCGATCGCGAGGCAGGGCGGCACGAACGTGTCGTCGATTTCGAAACCCGAGGTGGCGGTGCGGCGCACGCGCGCAAGCGGCACCGACAGCAACTGGTCGCGCGGTTCGCTATGCGCAATGAGTTTGACGCTGGTTTTCAGGAACGTGATGTCCGCTTCGGCGGCGTCCGTGAAATGATCGGCTACCGGCGTTTGCTCGCTGACGTAACGCGACACGAAACCCGCGTTGCTATCCTGCGAATAGTTCGCGCCGGTTTCGCGCAGCGGATGCAGCGCCAGATAAAACGTGAATTCATTGATGCCGTCGGGCAGCGTGTCGAGCGCAATCGGCGGCGGCAGGTCGTCGGCTTGCGGCGCGGAGTAGAGCGCCCCGTCCGGAAACACCAGCGAGAGTTCGCTCACGCGCAGCACGTTGCTGCCGAGCGCATCGCGGTCCAGGCGCGCCGAGCGCACGCCCCAGTTGTATGGCTGGATCGCCTGGATCGATTCGAACAGGCGCGCCTCGTGATAGGCGTCCTGACGCTGAAAATGCTGCGGCCTCAGAAACAGGCCTTCCCCCCAAAGCACTTTTGCGGAATAACTCATCTCAAACCTGTTATATGCGTTCAGCGTGTGGCGCGCCCGGAGATAACCGATTCGAGCGCCGCATTGTTAATTCTCTAAAAAATGTTAAATCGTATATGCACGGCATCTTTAACCACAACTTACCGAAGAAAGCATATTCAGCGGTTGGGCCGGCAATCCCTGTTCAGGCGGGATGACAGTGCCGTTAGTCACCGTCATTGCGCAGTTATGCAGGCCGATCATTATGCCGGATTTCTCCGACTTCGCCGGGTCGAAGGCGAATTTCCAACGCTGCATGGCCGGGTCGCGAAATAGCGCGACGATACCGAATGCCTGTGCTTCACGCGAGACTTTTTCGGTAACGACGTAACGTTGACCGGGGATCAGCGTCACTTCGCGCACGCCCAGCAGATCGCCGCCCAGTACGGTCTTTTCCTTGGCCGGATCGGTAAAGGCGTCGAATGGCGCCTGCTGGAATGAAGTGGGGTCTTTCAGCACGTAAAGCCGCACGACCAGCGCCAATGGGCGCTGGTCATTGGCGGCATTGAGATTCTGTGCGGCATATAACGTGAGGCCGACATTACGTGGCGGCTTTTGCGCGTCCGGTACGTCGGGCTTGCCTAGGCCGCTCGCCTGCAACACCGCGTTGGCAGCGGCTCCCAGCGCCGGCACGGCGGCTGCGCAGCCGCCCAGCAGCGCGCACATGGCGGCGCTTGCAATCAATAGCGATGCATAGCGAACAAGACGCGAATTCATATACATCGACCGGCTCGGCGCCGTCCCCCGTCAAAACATCAATAACGAAATCAATCCGGTAAATTTGCAGTCACGCTTTACCGTGTAATGCAACTTGATGCAAAGCGCATTGCGCTTGCGCACTCACGCGTTCGCTTGCCTCACACACGGAAATTTTTTCCGCTTCTCACTTTTCCGCTATTGCATCAGGAAACAATTTCTGCATGTTTCGTTTAAATCATCCACATGCATTTTTTTTGTGCAATGCTTCTTCACACGAAAGTTGAATTATCGAAAATTGGCCTGTACTATACCCGCGCAGTTGAAGCAAAGCAAAACTCGGTTTCTCCTTGAATTAAAAAAATCGCACGTCGGTGAAAAACGATGAATCAGCGTCTGTTAGTAAAATTATCTGGGGTAGTGTTGGCATGCGGCGTGATTGCCGGTTGCGCGACACAGGGCAACAACACAGCGACCACACCGGAGGCTTTTAATAAGCAACTCGCGGACGCGGACACCGTCGCGAAGGGTGGTGATCAGGACCGCGCCATCTCGCTTTACCAGCAACTGGCCAAATCCGATCCGACGCGTGAGGAACCGTGGTCGCGCATTGCGCAGATCCAGTTCACGCAGGGTCATTACGGTCAGGCTATTGTCGCCGCGCAAGAAGCGCTGCAGCGCGATCAGACCGATCGTCAGGCAAAGAGCGTGCTGGCTGTAGCCGGTCTGCGCGTGGCCACGCAGTCGCTCGGCGAGCTGCGTCAGGACGCGTCGCTCGCGGGTGATGCGAAGTCGGACGCGCAAGCGCTCGCCAAACAGTTGCGCGACACGCTCGGCGAAGCCACGTTGTTCCCGCCTGATCCGAACGACAAGCCTGTCGTGAAGAAGAAGCGCATCATTCGCCACGTCGCCAAGGGCAAGACCACGGATACGCCGGAAGCAACCCCCGGCGCCGCGGCCCCGGCCGCCACGGCGGCAGCTCCCGCCGCCCCGGCACCGGCGCCTGCCGCACCCGCCAAAGCTGCCCAAAGTGGCGGCGCGTCCGATCCGTTCAGCGCGCTGCGCTGATCCACACGCCTGATCTATCTGCATTCGGGAGCCGACGATGGCGAAGAAAGAAAGTATTCAAAAACGTTTGCAAAAAGTGCGGCCGCCGCGCGTTCAACTGACGTACGAGGTTGAGCGCGGCGATGCGATCGAGGTGAAGGAACTGCCGTTCGTCGTCGGCGTGGTTGCCGATCTGGCGGGGCAGTCCGAAGTCGAACAGCCGAAGCTGCGAGATCGCAAGTTCGTCAACATCGATCGTGACAATTTTGACGACGTGATGAAAGCGATCGAGCCGCGCGCCGCGTTTCAGGTGGAAAACCGCCTGAGCGAAGCGGGTGGAAAATTTGCCGTCGATCTGCGTTTCAAGTCGATGGCCGATTTCAATCCGGATGAGGTGGTCGCGCAGATCGAACCGCTGCGCCGTCTGCTCGACGCACGCTCGAAGCTGGCCGATCTGCGCAACAAGCTGGCCGGCAACGACAAACTCGAAGACCTGTTGAGCGAAGTGCTCAACAACACGCAGCAGTTGCAGACGCTGGCGAAAGACCAGGGCAACGCAGCAGACCAGCACGCCGGCGCGCCGGATCACGACAAGCAGGGCGAATAAGTACGCACGGGGTGTGAGATGAATCAGCAAACGGCAGCAGCCCAACTCGCCACCGCGCAGAGCGGCACGGAATCCACGCTGCTCGACGAAATCGTCGAGAAAAGCCGCGTGGCCAAATCCGAGTCGGAACATGCGCGCGCGAAAGACCTGATCGGCGAACTTGTACACCAGGTGCTCGACGGTACGGTGGTGGTGTCCGACAACCTGTCGGCCACCATCGACGCGCGCGTCGCGGAACTCGACCGTCTGATCTCCGCGCAACTGAGCGCGGTGATGCATGCGCCGCAATTCCAGCGCATGGAAAGCACGTGGCGCGGTCTCGACTATCTGTGCAAGGAAAGCAATACCGGCTCCACGGTCAAGATCAAGGCGCTGCACGCGCCGAAGCGCGACCTCGTGCGCGACTTCAAGAACGCGATTGAATTCGATCAAAGCGCGCTCTTCAAGAAGGTTTATGAGGAAGAGTTCGGTACTTTCGGCGGTGCACCGTTCGGCACGATCATTGGCGACTTCGAAGTGACGCGTCAGCCTGAAGACGTGTACTTCATCGAACAGATGGCGCATGTCGCGGCTGCGGCACACGCACCGTTTATTGCATCGGCGTCGCCTGAACTGATGGGGCTCGAAACGTTTGCCGATCTTGGCAAGCCGCGCGACCTCGGCAAGGTGTTCGATACCGTCGAATACGCGAAGTGG
Organism: Paraburkholderia fungorum; assembly: GCF_046026025.1. Lineage (GTDB taxonomy): Bacteria > Pseudomonadota > Gammaproteobacteria > Burkholderiales > Burkholderiaceae > Paraburkholderia > Paraburkholderia fungorum_E. The sequence continues at coordinate 50,027 of NZ_JAQQFL010000016.1, forward strand.
AAGTCGTTCCGCGATTCCGAAGACTCGCGTTATGTCGGTCTGACCTTGCCGCGTTTTCTCGGCCGCCTGCCTTTTAATCCGAAAGACGGCGCCACCGCGGAAGGCTTCAACTTCGTTGAAGACGTGGATGGCACCGATCACAGCAAATACCTGTGGTGTAACGCAGCGTGGGCCTTTGCCGCCCGCCTGACAGCCGCATTCGACGACTTCGGCTGGTGCGCGGCGATTCGCGGCGTGGAAGGCGGCGGTCTGGTAGAAGACCTGCCCACCCACACGTTCAAGACCGACGACGGCGAAGTCGCGCTGAAATGCCCGACGGAAATCGCGATTACCGATCGCCGCGAAAAGGAACTGAGCGACCTGGGTTTCATTCCGCTCGTGCACTGCAAGAATTCGGATTACGCCGCGTTCTTCGCCGCGCAATCGGTGCAAAAACCCAAGAAATACAGTACCGATAGCGCGAATGCGAACGCCGTGCTGTCCGCGCAGTTGCAGTACATCTTCTCGGTGTCGCGCGTGGCGCACTACCTGAAGGCGATGATGCGCGACAAGATCGGCAGCTTCGCATCGGCACAGAACGTCGAAGTATTCCTGAACCGTTGGATCTCGCAGTACGTGCTGCTGGACGACAACGCAACTCAGGAGCAGAAAGCGCAGTTCCCGCTGCGTGAGGCGTCGATACAGGTCTCGGAGATTCCGGGTAAGCCTGGTTCGTATCGTTCGGTCGCGTTCCTGCGCCCGCACTTTCAACTGGATGAGCTGTCGATCTCGTTGCGGCTTGTCGCCGACCTGCCGAAACCGGCAAATTCATAAACCAAGTCAGAAAACCCGTGCCGGCCGCACGGGTTAGCTGTTAAAACCACCTCTTTGGGGAGTCGATGAGTTATGAAGGACATCTATTTAAAATTCGGCAATCCGGCGATCAAAGGCGAGTCTGCCGATAAGGATCATGCTGGTTGGATCGAAATCGATTCATGGAGCCACTCGATTACGCAACCGCGTTCGGCAACGGCTTCGACGGCGGGCGGTCATACGTCCGAGCGTTGCGAGCACGCTGACATGCAGTTCACGAAAGACATCGACGTGGTCAGCCCGCTGATCTATCAACACGCATCGGGCGGCACCACGTTCGACGAAGTGACGATCGACTTCATGCGTTCGGACGGTGAAGGCAACCGCATCAAGTACCTGGAAGTGAAGCTCAAGTACGTGATCATCTCGAGCGCTACGCCGAGCGTGGTGGGCGAAGGCCTGCCGAGCGAACAGTTCTCGCTGAAGTACGCTGCCGTCCAGTGGAAGTACACACAGCAGAAGATCGGCGGCAACCAGGGCGGCAACGCGCAAGGCGCGTGGAGCCTGACGAAGAACGACAAGACGTACGCAGTCTGATGCCGGGGCGCACGCGGCGCGCGGCCTGAGAGGGCTGACGCATGCCGCGCGTGCCTCGCATCGAACCGTTTTTCGGACGCTGATGAAACGCTTCGAACCCAGCTTTCTCGACAAGCTGTTCGACGACGAACCGCATCTGCCGGCTTCTCCGGCGATGCGGCAATTGTCGTTGGACGAGTTGAAGGCCACTGTCGCGCGCGACGTCGAGGCGATCCTGAACACCCGGATCGCTCTCGCCGAGCACGAACTGGCGGCGCTGCCGGAATGTCAGCGCTCGTTGCTGACGTATGGCCTGAACGATTTCGCGGGCTTGAGCCTCGCGAGTCACTACGACCGCACGTTTATCTGCAAATCGATTCAACAGGCAATCGCACGGCATGAGCCGCGCTTGCAGCAGGTGGCGGTTACGCTCGAATTGAACGAACAATCCACCAACGCGCTGAACTTTGCGATTCAGGCGTTGCTGGTTGTGCACCCGGCGGAAGAACCGGTGAGTTTCGACGCGATGCTGCAGCCTTCCACGCTGCAATACTCAGTGACGCGCGCACGCGCGAAGCTTTAGTGCCTGATTTTTGATGGCTGAATTTTAGGTCCTGTGTTTTAGTATCGTGAGTACCGCTTTGCCGCCGCTTACGCGCAACGGTGGCGATGAAGTGAGCGGAGAGGGTTCAGGTCCGGGGATAGATTGATGGAAGAATTGCTGCCGTATTACGAGCGCGAATTATCATTTCTGCGGCGCTATTCACGCGATTTCGCTGAACGCTACCCGAAAATCGCGGCGCGCCTGGCGATGTCCGGCGAGCACTGCGAGGATCCGCACGTCGAGCGGATGATCGAATCGTTCGCGCTATTGGGCGCGCGTATCAACAAGAAGCTCGATGACGATTACCCCGAATTCACTGAAGCGCTGCTGGAAGTGCTGTATCCGCACTACCTGCGGCCATTTCCGTCGTGTTCGATCGCGCAGATGGGCACCTCGGCCGCGCTCAGTCACTTGACCGAACCGGTTCTGATCGAGCGCGGCACAGAGCTCAAGTCGCGTCCGATTCGCGGCGTGCAATGCCGTTTTCGAAGCGCCTATGATGTGACACTCGCGCCGATCCGCATTTCGGAGGCGAAGTACACGTCGGTGGCCATGGCGCCGAGCGCGACCGTGCTGCCGGGTAACGCCACGGCGATCGTGTCGATCACATTCGAATCGACGGCGGCGCAACTCGATCTGTCCGCTCTGAAAGTCGGTACATTGCGCACCCACCTGCACGGCGAGCAATCGTTTATCGCGGCGCTGGCCGATTGCCTGTTCGTCAACGGAATGGCTACGTATGTCGAAGCCGACCGCCGCGGCGTGTGGAAGCAACTGCGTGAATCACCCGTCGTACAAGCCGGTTTCGACGAAGACGATGCGCTGATCGACTATCCGGCCAAATCGCATCCGGCGTACCGGTTGCTGACCGAATACTTCGCGTTCCCCGAAAAATTCAATTTCGCCGATTTCGATCTGGCGGCGATGACGCGCGCGAGTGGCCGCTGTCAGCGTCTGACGTTACACGTCGTGCTCAAGGAAGTGCGTAGCGATTCGCACATCGCACGCTTGCTGGATTCGTTGTCGGCGCATCATTTCCGCTTGTTTTGCACGCCGGTCGTCAATCTGTTCGAGCAGCACGGCGAGCCGATCCGCGTGAGCCATCAGGCAATTTCGTATCCGGTGATTGCCGAAGCGCGCCGCGCGTTCGCGTACGAGGTCTATTCGATCGACTCGGTGAAACTCGTGCGGCAGCAGGCGCATGAAGAATCGGTGATCGAGTTTCGCCCGTTCTATTCGCTGCATCACGGTGAAGCGGCGCGTGCGGGCCACTACTGGTTTGCGCGGCGCAACGACTGGGTTGCGCAGAAGAGCCCGGGATATGAAACCGAAATCTCGATTGTCGACATCGACTTCGCGCCGGCTGCGCCGCAAACCGACACGCTGAGTCTCGATCTCACGTGTACCAATCGCGATTTGCCGGCCGGCCTCGCGGTGGGTCTCGAGGGCGGCGATCTGTTTCTCGAAGGCGGCTCGCTCACCGGCAGCATTTCGATGCTGCGCCGGCCGACGCCCAGTGTGCGTTTTGAGCGTGGGCGCGCTTCGCACTGGCGGCTGATTTCACATCTGGCATTGAATCATGTGTCGCTCGCCAATAGCGGCCTGTCGGCGCTCAAGGAAATGCTGGTGCTTTACGATTTGCGGCGCACGGCAGTGTCGGCGCGGCATATCGACGGGCTCGTCGGCATCGAACAGCGTGCAGCGGTGCAATGGCTGCCGGGCAAGCCGTTCGCGACTTTCGTGCGCGGTATCGAGATTCGTTTGACGATCGACGAAGAACATTTTGTCGGCACGAGTCTCGCGTCGTTCGTGCGGGTGATCGATACGTTTTTCGGGCTGTACGTGCATCTGAACAGCTTTGTGCAACTGGTCGTCGTGTCGAAGCGCACGGGCGAGGAGATCTTGCGATGCAAACCGCGCAGCGGCGAATCGATCCTGGCGTAGTCGAGCAGCTTCTCGACGAACCGCATCGCTTTGAATTTTTTCAGGCGGTGCGCATTCTCGAGAAGTGGTTCGCGCAGCAAACGCCTTCGAGCAACGGACGTCCCGGTGAAATCGTCGCGCAGCGGATTGCCTTTCGCAATTCGCTGTCGATGTCGTTTCCGCCCAGTGAAATTCACAGCGCGCAATCTTACGACGATGAAGGCGTGGCGCTGAAAGAGAAGGCGCAGCGCACCGCCGCGCTCAAAGCGGGTTCGCTTCACAAGGTCGATATCACGCCGGCGTTTTTCGGTTTGCTCGGCGGCCAAGGCGCCTTGCCGCTGCATTACACCGAGCAGATCATCGCGCGTGAGCAGATCAAGCGTGACCGCGCGGCGCGCGAATTCTTCGACGTGTTTTCGAGTCGCGCGACGGCACTCTTCTACGCGGCCTGGAAGAAATACAGGCTGCCGCTTCATTACGAACTGGATCGCGACGAACGTTATCTGCCGCTGTTGCTCGCGCTGGCAGGCGTTGCCGACGACGACACGCGCAACAGTCTGCAAAGCGGCGACGGCGCGCTATTCGACGAAGCGATCGCCGGGTATGCATTGGCCGCGCGGCACCGGCCGGTTTCAGCGGCCTATTTGCAACGCACGCTCTCTGAATACTTCAAGGTGCGGGTGCGTGTCGAACAGTTCGTCGGCAAATGGTACGACGTGCCGCGCGACCAATTGACCGTGCTCGGCGGTGTCAACGCAACGCTCGGCGCCACGGCGCTGGCGGGTGAGCGGGTCTGGCAGCGCGACATGCGCGCGCGGCTCGTGATCGGACCGCTCGACAAGGCCGACTACGAAGCATTTTTGCCCGGTGCCGACCGCGCCTTGGCGCTCGAACGCATGCTGACGCTGCTGGCCGGCGTGACGCTCGAATATGAGGTTTCGCTGGTGCTGCGCCGCGCGGAAGTGGGGCCAAGCATGTTGAGCGGTGGCGCACGCCTCGGTTGGGACGCATTTCTGTGCACCCGGGAAGCCGACCGCGACCGAGCGGATGCCCGCTACGAATTGCACGTGATTCACTGACCATAACGATAGAACCAGGACCCGGATCGCACGACATGAGCACGTCCCTCAATACCCTGATCGCCAAACTGAACCCGACCTGCAGGCAGGCGGCTTTGCTCGCGGCGAACAACTGCCTCGCGCGTGGTCACTACGAGGTCGATCTCGAGCATCTGTTGCTGGCGCTGCTGGAGGAGCCGGCGAGCGACGTCACGCTGGCGCTGCGCGCGAGCAGGGTCGATGCACATGCTTTGCGCGCGGATATCGAGCGCGAATTGCAACGCCTGAAGACCGGCAATACGCGTACGCCGGTATTCTCGAAGCATCTGATCGATCTGCTCGAACAGGCGTGGTTGATCGCGTCGCTCGATTCGCGGATTGGCAGGATTCGCTCGGGGCATTTGCTGCTCGCGTTGCTGACGGCGCCGGACCTCGCGCAGTTTGCCGAGCGAATGTCGCCGCTGCTGCGCGACGTGCGGGTGACGGATCTGAAGCACAAGTTCGACGAATTGACCGCGGGGTCGCGGGAAGCCGAACGGAGTAATGCCTCGGACAACGAAGCAGACGGCGCGAGCGATGCAGTGGCTGCCGACGCGGTAGCCGGTGCGCCTTCCAGAACGCCCGCGCTGGATACCTACACCAGCAATCTCACGCAGCGTGCACGCGAAGGCAAGATCGATCCGGTGATCGGCCGCGAAGGCGAAATTCGCCAGACGATCGATATTCTGATGCGTCGCCGGCAGAACAATCCGATCATGACGGGCGAGGCGGGTGTGGGTAAAACGGCCGTGGTGGAAGGTCTCGCGCTGCGCATTGCGGCGGATGACGTTCCCGCGCCGCTGAAGGGCGTCGCGCTGCACGTACTCGATATGGGCTTGTTGCAAGCCGGGGCGAGCGTCAAAGGCGAGTTCGAGAACCGCCTGAAGAATGTGATCGACGAGGTGAAGAAGAGCCCGCATCCGATCATTCTGTTTATCGACGAAGCACATACGATCATCGGCGCCGGTGGCCAGGCCGGGCAGAACGACGCAGCGAATCTGTTGAAGCCGGCTCTCGCGCGCGGAGAATTGCGCACCATCGCGGCGACCACGTGGAGCGAATACAAGAAATACTTCGAGAAGGATGCGGCGCTTGCGCGACGCTTCCAGGTCGTAAAGATCGAAGAGCCTGGCGAGACGCTCGCAGCGGCGATGTTGCGCGGCATGGCCGCGCTGATGGAAAAGCATTTCAACGTTCGCGTGCTGGACGACGCGATCACCGAAGCGGTGCGTCTGTCGCATCGCTACATCAGCGGGCGTCAACTGCCGGACAAGGCGATCAGCGTGCTCGACACCGCTTGCGCGAAAGTCGCGCTCGCGCATAGTTCGACGCCCGCCGCGATCGACGACACGAAGAAACGGCTTGAACGTATCGACGCTGAAATTTCCGCACTGGAGCGCGAAGTGGCGAGCGGTGCGCTGCATGACGAGCGACTCGCTGCGCTGCGCGAGCTGCGCGAAGAAGACGTGAAAGACCTCGCGGAAGATGAAGCACGTTACGACAAGGAACGCGCCCTGGTGACGGAGATCGTCGGCTTGCGCGCTGAAATCGACGCCGCGCGTGTGAGCAGCGCGGACGCCGGGCAAGCCGACAAGGCGCAGCAGGCACGCGAAACGCTGGCCACGCGTGTGGCGGAGTTGCACGCGCTACAGGGTGGCCAGCCGATGGTCCCATTGCAGGTCGATGGCCACGTGGTCGCCGAAATCGTCGCGTCATGGACCGGCATTCCACTCGGGCGCATGATCAAGGACGAAATCCAGACCGTGCTGAATCTGCAGCCGCTACTGGCGGCTCGCGTGATCGGCCAGGACCACGCACTCGATGCGATCGCGCAACGCGTACGCACCGCGAGTGCGAGTCTCGAAGATCCGAACAAACCGCGTGGCGTGTTCATGTTCGTCGGACCGTCGGGTGTCGGCAAGACCGAAACCGCGCTGGCGCTTGCCGACGTACTGTATGGCGGCGAACGCAAGATGGTCACGATCAACATGAGCGAGTACCAGGAAGCGCACAGCGTATCGGGCCTGAAGGGCTCGCCGCCGGGCTACGTCGGTTACGGCGAGGGCGGTGTGCTGACGGAAGCCGTGCGTCGCAATCCGTATTCGGTGGTGCTGCTCGACGAAGTAGAAAAGGCCCATCCCGACGTGCTGGAAATGTTCTTTCAGGTGTTCGACAAGGGCACGATGGACGACGCCGAAGGGCGCGAGATCGATTTCCGCAACACGCTGATCATTCTGACCTCGAACGTCGGCTCGCAGGCGGTCATGCAGGCATGCCTGAACAAGAGCGCCGAAGAACTGCCGGATGCGGACGAACTTGCTGAGACGCTGCGACCCCAACTGTACAAGGCGTTCAAACCGGCATTCCTTGGCCGCATGAAAGTGGTGCCGTACTACCCGATCACCGACGACGTGCTCGCGGAAATCATCGACTTGAAGCTGGAGCGGATTCGCCGTCGCATCGAATCGAATCACAAGGCGGTGTTCGAGTGGGACGAATCGCTTGTTGAGGCTGTGCTGGCGCGCTGCACCGAAGTGGATTCCGGTGCGCGCAATGTCGATCACATTCTGAACGGCACGCTATTGCCCGAAGTGGCGCAGCAGGTGCTCGAGCGTATTGCCAACGGCGCCGCGATCGAACGCATCGCGGTACGCGCGAGTGAAGCGGGCGAATTCGAATACACAGTTGTGTGAGCGGGCATGCCCCGCCTGCTTGCCAATCTGTTTTAATGCCGTACCGGAACCTTATTGCTTTCTGTCATGCCGACTAATCTGAACACGCTGCTGGCTCCGCTCAGCGAAACCTCCCCTTGCGGCGAAGACCTGCTGTTTTCAGCGGATTTCGACGCGATCCAGCATGCACGCCGTTTTGAAGACCCGTCGCTGGATCAGGGCGAATGGGTCACGGATATCAAGGAAGCGGACTGGCCGTTCGTAGTCGAACGCTCGGGCAGCCTGCTGCAAACGCAGACAAAGGACTTGCGCCTCGCGGTCTGGCTTACCGAAGCGCTTGCGATCGAAGAGGGCGTGACCGGTCTCACGCAAGGCTATGCGCTGCTCACGGGTCTGTGCGAAAAGTACTGGGATCACGTGCATCCGCTGCCGGAAGGCGACGATACCGAGTACCGCCTCGGCAACGTCGCCTGGCTGGTCGGCCGCACGGGCGATCTGCTGCGGGCGACGCCGCTCACGTCCTCGCAAGGCAACTCGTATAGCACGATCGATTGGGACGTGGCCACGCATGTCGCGCAGGCGGTCAAGCGCGATCCGGATCACGCCGACGATATCGCGCGCGGCAAGCCTTCCATCGAGCAGATCGAGGCGTCGAAACGCGCCACGCCGGTGGCGTTCTATGCAACGCTGCTGGCGGATCTGAAAGCATTCGAAGCCGCGATGCTCGCACTCGAACAGGAGCTGGACCGGCGTGCGGCCGATTCGGCGCCCAGTTTCCGTCAGGCGAAAGATGCCTATGAGAGCGTCTACCGGTTGGCGGAACGCTTCGCACGCGAACTGGGTGTCAGCGCTGACGCAGCACCGCCGAAAGCGCCGAAGCCGGAAGAGCACGAGCGCGCCGAGCCTACTTTCAAGACTTCACCGCAACGCGAGGAACCCGTGTTGACGACCAGCCCGACCATCCAGACCAGTTCGATCGCGGGCATCCAGAGCCGCGCGCAAGCCGTCGCGCAGTTGCGTGCCGTGGCGAAATTCTTTCGCAGCACTGAGCCGCACAATCCGGCTGCCTACCTCGCCGACAAGGCGGCGGAATGCGCGGATATGCCGTTGCATCAGTGGCTCTCCTCGGTGGTGAAAGACGATGGGTCGCTCGCGCATATTCGCGAGTTGCTGGGCGTGAAGCCCGAGGAAAACAGCTAGAACTTCGCTCGTACAAGTAGAAAAGCCTGGCATCGAAAATCGCTGCCAGGCTCTTTTTAACGACACGCTCGCGCTCAGGCAAACAACAACTCAAGACCCCGCGCGAAACTCAATGCGCCGGTTACGCGCGCGCCCGTCATTCGTATCGTTGGTCGCAATCGGCTGATCCGGACCGACCCCGGTGGTCGTCATCTGTTCGGGCGCGATGCCCTTAGCGACCAGATAACCTTTCACCGCGTCCGCGCGCGCCTGACTCAGTGCGATATTCGAGGTGCGATTGCCCGAGTTGTCGGTGTGTCCGATGATCGCCACCGTCTTTGTCTGCATCTTCGAGAGGACCGCCGCCATCTGATCGAGAATCGCGCGGCCTTGTGGCGTGAGCGTCGCGCTGCCTGTCTCGAACTCGATCGTGCGATTCGCCAAAGTCTGATCGAGCAAGCCTTGTTCCGATGCGCTCACACGCAGGCCGTTCCTGATCGTGTAGGTCGGATTCAGTGCATTCGCCATATCGCTGGCGAGCTGCTGGCGTTGCGATTCGTTGCGGACTTCGCCTTTCACGTCGATCTGCGTGCCGTCGATCTTCAGTTGGCCTTTGCTGATCTGTTTCAACTGCGGGCCGATCAGCTTTTGCACATTGGCTGACCAGTTCGGCGGAGTTGCCACGTCGGCGACTTCGATCTGATCGACCACGTTGGCCGCGCCGTAGGTGTCGCGCAGTCGCGCGAGCACCGCGGCCTTGGTGGCTTCATCGGGCACTTTGCCGCCTGCCACGACCTGGCCTGGCATGGCATTGGCGGGCGGCGGCGACGCGCTGATCGCGCCGGTGCCGGCACCGGTGGTGCCGCTGGCGAGTCCGGCCGTATTGACCGCCGGACCGGCGTTGCCCGGTTGTGCCGGCGCAGGCGCGGGCAAAATCGTTGTGTGAATCGCAATACCGCTGTTGTCGACCGGCGTGACGCGTGCCGGGCCGTCGTTGTCGGCATGGGCGAACGCGCTGATGAGAAGGCCCGCCAGAAGCGAGGCTATACGCATGGGTTGGCTCGACATCGCGTCACGCTCCCGTGAAGGCTTCGCGGAACGTGTCGATGCTGACACGCAACGACAGTTGCGGTTGGTCGAGATAGCTGACGAGCTTGCTGATGCCATGGTCGTTTTGTGCGTGTTCGTCGATCCACTCGGGATCGTCGATATCGATGTTATGTGCCGCGTACGCCTGCGGATCGACCACGCTATGCAGCGTTTTGGCCGAGGCGCCGTTGAAGCCGATGATGAGCCGTTCGCGCTCGGCAATCGTGCCGATAAAAATCGCCAGTTCAAAATCCGCCTGCGAGACGAACGGTGCGATCAGTTCGAGCCAGAACGCAGCGACGAGCGAGCGATAGAACGGATCGTTCGGCAGCGGCAGTGTCAGCCCGCGTTCGAGATGCGATGAACCGCTTTGCATGACCGGACGCAGCAGCGAACCCAGCGCCAGCATGGCGCCGCGCAGACGCACCGGATGGCCGCTCGCCAGCAGCATCTGTTCGAGACCGGAGAGTGTCTGATGCTCGACGAAGTCGTTGAAGGTGCCGTCGTGTGGATTGCCCGGACCACCGCTGATTTCGATCGGCACCTGCGTTTCGCCGAGCGCCTGCAGCGCACCGGCCGGCTCGCTCACGCCGAGCAGCGGCTTCATCTGCGAGGCGATGCGCGACCACAGCCGTGCAAAGGCCAGCGGACTGTGCGCCAGAAACGTCAGCGGTTTTTCAACTTCCAGCGCGGTGGCGGCAAGAAACGGAAAGCGCCGCGACGATTGATCCTGGCTTGCCACCATATGCCCGGCAATCGCCAGCTTGCTGCGCGAGCCGAGGAACGCGAAGTGCATCGGCTTGGCGTTTTCGTAGACGATTTTCCAGCGCGGATCGTCGGTGAGCAACTCCATGGCCTCGGCGATCCAGCGGTCGAGCGTGGCCAGCAGTTGCGGGTTATGCGCGCTTTTGACGAAGTCGCCGCGCGACGGAATCTTGCCGAAGTAGGCGATTTGCGCCTGCACGGTTTGCGTCATTGCGCACCCCCTGTGTTCGAAACCGCGGCGGCGGCCGTAGCCGGCCGTGTCGCGGGCGTTGCCGGCGCGACGCCAGGCGCTCCGGTGGTTCCTGTTGTTCCCATTGTTCCGGCCGGTGCTGGCCCGCCCGCGGCCGTCGCATTGATCGAATTCGCCGCCGCGCTCACGTCCGCCACCGAGGAAGGCAGCCGCAAACCGCGCAGGCTTTGCTGTTGCGGCGCGTCGCTGCTGGCGCTGCCCGACGCCTGCGACGTGCTGATGATGCGCATGCTGACCGCCACCGTGACATTGCCTTGCGTCCACGACAGATCGAAGGTGCCGTCCGGACGGCGCTTACGCTGCGCCGAGTTGATCAGCTTCTCCAGACCGTAGCGGCCCGGCTCGTTGACCAGTTGCAGCGTGCGGCCGTCGAAGGTCGTGGCATTCAGCGTCGCGCCAGGCGAGCCCGACGGATTCGGCCACACGAAGTTGGTCCACTGCGGCGGCGTATTGCGGTAACGCATCTGCTGGCCGTCGATTGCGAGCGTGTATTCGGTGGTTCCGCTGCTCGGCTGCGGCAGGATCTGGAACACGGTCTGCGGTTCGGCCGAGCTTTGACCCGACGAGGCCGCCGCACCGCCGGCAAGCGGCGCCACCCAGCGCGCGAAGCCGCTGGTGAAGTCGGGCGTCAGCGCGAGGCCCATATCGCCCCATGTGCGCGAGCTCAGCGTATCGCCGCGGCGCACCGCAAGTGGCCCGAGCGTGGTGCCGACGAACTTGGCGATCGCGCCGTCCGGCCCGAACACCTGGGCGATTTCACCGGCGCCGGCTTCGACCTTCGCATCGCCGGCAAACGGATACTTGTTCGCCAGCGATCCCTGGAAGGTCTGATAGACCTGGGCGTTCCACACCTTGTTGACTTCGACGCTGGCCGGCTGGATCACCACGGCATACGCCGCCATCAGTGGACGCACCAGCAGCGGACGCAGTGCCTTACGTTGCGAATCGGTGAGGCCCGTCAGCATCTGCTCGTCGACGTACTTCAACGAATCGGCCAACTCGGAGCCGCTGCCGTCGAGCGTCTGCTGCATCAACTGACGCGCGCCCGGTCCCGGATCGCCCTGGTTCTTGATCACGTTAAAGCGCGTACGGACCTTCGAGAGCGTGTCCATATAGCCCTTCAGCATCGAGCCGTTGTCGCCGGAGACGACGATGCGGCCCAGCGCCGAGAATTCCTGGCCGATCGGCCCCATCGGCACTTCGACCGGGTTGCCGTTGATGTCGATGTTGGCGTTCAACTGGCCGGTCGGCGCACGCGAGAACCAGTTCTTGAACCAGCTGGTCATGCCGGTTTGCGCGCGCTTCAGGTTCGCGTTGAAGAGCGACGGGTTGTCCCACGACGTCTGGTCGTAGGCGGTTTCGAGGACCTTGCGGATCGGCGAATCCTGCGGGTCGCCAAGACGGTTCATCGCATCCACGGCTTGACTGAAGCTGCCGAAGTTCTGCACGGCAATGCCTTGCATGAACTTCTGCCAGTGCATGGCGTACTCCGTTTTGTACATCGCCACGAGCGCTTTCTGGATCTGCTCGGGGCTGCCCTCCAGCGTCAGGTCGTCATGCGCGGACGTGTTGAGCACCCAGTCCTTGGCCTGCAATTCCTTCGTGGCGGCGTCGCGGATCGCGGGCTGCACGTACTGGAACCACGCTTCACGCGTGAAGGTGCCGGGGATCGCGTAGCTGCCCGCCACCAGCGCCGTGTTGTTTTCGCCGACAATGCGCGCGATTGTCATCGGCGCGAAACGGGTCGATGCACGGGCCTTGATTTCCTCGTAGACGCGCTGACGGGCCGGCATGCCGCGCACTACGCGGCGCAGGTTTTCACGGGTCTGATCGACGAGACCGAGGTTCTGGTCGATCATCGGCCAGTCGTTGTCGGATACGCGCGACAGATAGAAGGTGATCATGCGCTCGGCGCTGCGGATCATCTCGTCGCGGGGCATGTTGCCGCGATTCGTTTCGAGCCAGCCGCGCCAGAAGCGGGCGACCTGATCGGTCAGGTGGGCGGTTTCCACGTGACGCTTGTCGCTGAGCATCAGGTAGGTCTTGAGCGCGTTATACGCGTCTTCGACGTTGGTCGGCGACGCGTCGCTATACAGGCCGCCCTGGCTGTTCGCCGCCATCGCCGTATGCGCGGACACCGGAATCGCGGCCGCATCCGGCGTACGGTTCAGTGGCGCGAGCTGATCGGGGTGCGCGTTGACGTCCTTCAGGAACGAGGCGAGATTCTGCGAGACCGGGTCGAGCAGGATCTGGCGCACGCCGTTGTAGTACTCGGTCAGCAAGTGCTGCTCGAGGCGGTCGCCCTGATACAGCCCGAGCGACACCGCCAGCGGCTTGTCGCGGCGGAATTGCTCGAGCTGGTCGATGCGGTCTTCCAGAATATCCATGGCCTGCAAACGCGATTGCAGGTCGTTACGGTTCTGCTGCAGGCGCACCACGTTGTCGAGGTCGGCCTTGACGTTGTCGGCGAGCTGCTGATTGCCGATCGTCGACCACGTCCAGCCACCGAGCGCCAGCGCGAGCACCGCGACGAAGCCGAAGAACGTCGCATAGCGCATGCGCGTCTTGGCGGGGCTGGCAAACTGCCTGACGGTCTGCCGGTCGGCGAAGATCACCTTGGAGAACAGATCGCGCAGGAAGAAGCCGTTCTTCGAGAACGCGCTGTGCGGCTTGGGCAGGCTGTCCGCGGAGAGGCCGAAGCGGTTCGCGATGCGCGTGGCGGCGGCGCTGTTGGTTTCGCCTTCCTGCAACGCGCTCGTGAAGTAGAAGCCGCGGAAAATCGGCTTGTGCTGGAACGGGTTGGTTTCGAACAGCGTGGCGAGGAACGCGCGCAATGCGGGCTTGATCGTCGAGAATTCGAGCGGGAAGCTCAACTGACCCGGCGAAAGCTTGTTGCCGCGGTTGATCGACATCTGCGCCACGCTGATTTCTTTCAGGCCGTCGTAGAGCTCTTCGAAGTGTTCGTCGAAGAGGCCCACCACGTCGCGCTTTTCGTCCGGCTCGTAGGGCAGGGTGGCGCCCCACACGCGGTCGTATTCGTGACGGTCGCTGCCGCTGAAGAATTCGGTGAAGCCGGTGATCAGGTCGGCCTTGGTGAACATCACATACACCGGCGCGAACACTTCGAGCTTCTCGGTCAACTCCTGCACGCGCTGGCGCAGATTCTTCGCGAGATTGATCGCGAACTCCGGCTTGCTGCTGGTCAGTTCAGCGATGCTCGCCGTGACGATGATGCCGTTGATCGGCGCCTTCGGCCGGAAACGCTTGAGCAGGCCGAGAAAGCCGAGCCATTCGGTGCGGTCTTCTTCGTGCACGGAATAGCGGCCGGCGGTATCGAGCAGAATGCCTTCGGTCGTGAAGAACCAGTCGCAATTCCGCGTGCCGCCGATGCCGTGAATCACTGCGTTGTTCTTGTCGGCGAAAGGAAATTGCAGGCCGGAATTCAGCACGGCGCTACTTTTGCCCGCAGCCGGGTTGCCGATCACGATGTACCAGGGCATTTCATACAGCGCGGAGCCGCCAGACATCTGGCCGATCTTCGAGGTCTTGATCGTTTTGACTGCGTCCACGAGGCGCGTGCGCAACACGTCGAGTTCGGCCTGGCGAGCGGGCGTCGGCGCAGGGCCGGTTTCGGTCTGCTTCTCGGCCTGTTGCTCGAGCATTTCGCCGAGCTTGTTATTCGCGCGCCGCGCGCGCAGGCGACGCACCACCCAGACCAGCAGCCACAGCGCGATCACCGCGGCGAGCACGATGGCAGGCCACATCAGGTCGATCTGCAAGGTGTCGGCGCCGATGAATAAAACAGCAGCGAGCGCTAGCAAGCCGATGATCGAGAGCGTGCGTGTATGGGTCAACACGTTAAGAATGCGTCGCATAAGCCGTTCAGGTCTTGGTGATGTGTGTTGTGGCGCGTGTGTGGCAAACAACATGACGCGAGCGCGGACAAAGTCTGTCCACGTCGCGTTTGAAACAAAACGAAAGCATATTCAGACGAAGATGAATGCGGCCGGATTGTTAAATCCGCCATGGAGTGTTCCGCCGATGACACCTGGACGAATGCCGTTATGCATGCGGCATTGCCGATTTTTACCGGAAAAATTGATTGAATACCCCATTGCAACCTCTTTATTACCTGCTTCGCTTTAATGACCGCGCCCCAGGACGAAGCCGGGTTTGTGATATTCAACGTGCCCGAGATCCATCATTTTCCAGCGGCCACCCCACGTCAAGCCGACCTGTTCGGCCGTCTGTCCGTATAACTGATAGCCTCGCATGGCCCAAGGATCTTTTTCTGAAATGACGAGCTTGCCGTCACGCAAAAACGCGTTGTCCGCGGCAAGGCCGTATTGGTGATAGCTCTGAAATGCTGCGGCATTCGTGACGTTGCCCCCCATTTGCGCCAGGCGGTTTTGCCGCTCCGGGCTGCGATAACCTTCCAGCAATGCCATTTCGTACCCGTACTGCTCGTGCATGATTTTGTAAACGAGCAATAAACGCGTTCTGAAATCGGCGTCGAGCAAATTCCAGT
Organism: Paraburkholderia fungorum; assembly: GCF_046026025.1. Lineage (GTDB taxonomy): Bacteria > Pseudomonadota > Gammaproteobacteria > Burkholderiales > Burkholderiaceae > Paraburkholderia > Paraburkholderia fungorum_E. The sequence continues at coordinate 65,502 of NZ_JAQQFL010000016.1, forward strand.
CGCGGCTCGCGTCTTTCAGCGCAGGCCGAATCTGCTCCACTTCCTGCGTTGCAAATACCTCAGGCGGCAGCGGCGGCGGGGGCACAAGCTGTTCGCCATTCAATAACGCGGCAATTTTCTCATCCGGTACTCGTGCAGTGTCATCGAATTGGAATAATTGCCGGCCGCGTAAAGCCAATGCCACCAATGGCGGCGTCGCAAGAATACCCGTGGTGGTAAAAATCAGCAAGCGCCGCTTTGCCAGTAATTTTTGCATATCGACTGCAGTCGATTGCGAAATTTTTGCCGAACGCGCTAATTGAGTTCGAGCCCGCGATGCACCTTGCGATGCTCCGCGCATCATGCGGCCATGAATGGCGAGCGCAGCGCCTAATAAAGAGGCGCGTACCGCCGGCAATAGCAGCATTGCGGCGATCACAACGGCGATGGCGAAATAGGCGAGAAGTACTACGGCAATCAAAGTCGACCCCGGAAATTGGAAACAATTGTATTTTGTAATGCTTGCTCTTAGAATCAGGCCTGCTCGGAGAGGAGCCGGAACGGTATTATCACGGCGAAATAATCCAGGATTCAATGAGACAGTGAATGAGTGCGCCGGAAAATTCGAATTCCAAAGCCCCACCTAGCCTGTTATCCGATAAGGCTAAGGGCGCCGATGGCAATGGTTCGCGAATTCTTGCGAACCTGGAAGGCCGCGTCGCGCCGCCTACCGATAAACCACGCCGATCGAAAACGCCGCTCGTGCTGGTCGCGTTGCTGGTGATCGCGGCTGGTGGCTGGGGCGCGTGGCACATGCAGCAGCGTGTGAAGTCGGAGTCGTTGGCGTCGGTCACGCCCGCTAATGCTGAGAAAGCTGCCGTGCCGGCGTCCGCCGCCAGCGGTGCGCCGCAGGTCACGGCGAAAGCGGAAGCGGCGTCTTCGCAAGCGGCTACGATTGTCGCCGACGACAGCGACAGCAAGACGCCGGCGGCATCCGCGAGTGCGCCCGCAAGTGGTGATGAGAGCCGCTTGTCGCGTGCGCTCGCCGATGGTGCGGAGCCGAGCAATGCGTCTGCACCGCTTGCATCCGCAACCGCGGCGTCAGCGGTCGCGGTGCCGGTGGCGAAGCATGGCAAGAGCGCTACGGCCGTCGCCAGCAATGCGAAACACGACACGGCGGCCCACAGCAAGAAGGAAAGCACGAGCGCAAGCAATCATCACGCGAGCGCGCCCACCGCCGTCGCTCAAGCGAAGAAACCGCGTACTGCCGGCAATGCGTCGAAAGATGATTCGGATGCCGATCTATTGGCTGCACTCGTGGCGCGCACCAAGCCGGCCGATGCAAAAGCGTCCGACGATAAAACGGCTACCAAGGTCAGTGCATCGGCTACGCCTGGGAACGCCAAGCTGGCCGAGCGCGTGAAAGAATGCGGACAACGCGGCTTCTTCGAAGACCAGTTGTGCCGCTGGCGCGTGTGCGACGGACATTGGGGTAAAGACCCCGCTTGTCCGGGGGCCGCACCGCAGGCACGTCAGCCGTAAATCCACGCAATGTGCGTCCTGGTGACGCACTATCCCGTTAAACGCGACGCCGGGTTGATTTGAGTCAATTCGGCGTCGTGTCCTGTCTTGCGGTGGCGCATAGAATCTTTGAATGCGCTCCGTCTCCTCCTGGCCTCTCGCCACCAAACTCGCTGCTCTTGTCGCTACGTTGCTTACGCTGGCGTTGGCGTCGATTGGCCTGACACTCTGGATTACCTGGCAACTCGACGGCGGTGCAGCCGCGATCAACGAGGCTGGGCGCATGCGGATGCAAACCTACCGCGTCGCGCTGATGCTGCGCGACGCCCCGTCCCAGATCGGCACGCTCGCGAGCCAGTTCGATGAAAGTCTCACGTTGCTGGAGAAGGGTGATCCAGTACGTCCGCTGTTCGTTCCGTGGAATGGCGAGGCGCGCCAGCGCTTTGCTCAGGTGCAAGCGCAATGGCAGGCGTTGCGCCCGGTCTGGACCGGGGCAAATCCGCCTACCGCTGACGAGTTCGAACAGCAAGCCAGGCAATTTGTATTGCTGATCGATTCGTTCGACAGTTCAATCGAAGCACAGCTCGCGCGCTGGACGTCGATCCTCAATGCCGTGCAACTCGCACTGCTCGTGCTGGCGATCGGCAGTGCGCTGGCGTTGCTGTACGTCGGCCATTTGAGCGTGCTTGCTCCCGTTCTCAGGTTGACCGGCGGTCTCGCGCGAATCGAGCGCGGAGACTTCGACACGCGCGTCGAAGTTGCGACGCAGGATGAATTCGGTGAGCTGTCCACGGGCTTCAACCGGATGGCGCAGAACCTGCAACAGTTCTACGCCGGTCTGGAACAGAAAGTCAGCGATAAGACCGCCAGCCTCGAGACGGAGCGCGCGCGTCTTGCCGCGCTCTATGAAGTGAGTGCATTTCTTGCGAACGCCAACACGCTGGATGCGCTTGCGCAGGGTTTTGCGCAACGCATTCGTCGTATTGCCGCGGCGGACTCGGCGGCGATCCGCTGGTCGGGCGAGGCCAATGAACGCTACTTGCTGCTCGCGGGCGACCGTCTGCCGCGCTTCATGGCGGAAGACGAACAATGCCTCACGTCGCGCAGTTGCCTGTGCGGTCATCCGCAGAGCGTGCCTGGCGCACGGGTGATCCCGATCCTTGCCTCCGGTCCCGGCGCGGCGACGCTTGGTCACTGCGCGCGCGCAGGCTACGCGACGCTCGTGTCGGTGCCGGTGATTCTGCATCAGCGCACGCTCGGCGAGATCGACCTGTTTTTTAGCGAGGCGATTCAGTTGTCCACTCAGGATCGTGATCTGCTCGATACACTCGCGAGCCACCTGGCAGGCGCTATGGAGAATTTGCGCGTGAGTGCGCTGGAGCGGGAAACCGCGGTGTCCGATGAACGCGCCTTGCTTGCGAGCGAACTGCACGATTCGATTGCGCAGTCGCTGGCGTTTCTGAAAATACAGGTGCAGCTATTGCGTGATGCGCTGCCGGCTCCTGCTGATTCGGCTGTGGCGCGTATTGTCGAGGAGCTGGAGGCAGGCGTGCGCGAAAGCACCGGCGACGTGCGGGAATTGCTGATGCATTTCCGCACGCGCGGCAACACCGAGGATATTGAACCTGCGCTGCGCACCACGCTGCGCAAGTTCGAGCACCAGACCGGGCTGGCCACGAACATCCTCATCGAAGGCCATGGACTTCCGCTCGACGCGGATGTGCAGGTGCAGGTATTGCATGTATTGCAGGAGGCGTTGTCGAACGTTCGCAAACATGCGCGCGCGCGTGAGGTCTGGCTGGAAGTGCGGCAGAGTCCGGTGTGGAGTTTTGAAGTTCGCGACGACGGCGAGGGTTTCGATGCACAGCAACACGCGCCCGGCGAGACACACGTCGGAATGCGCATCATGCGCGAACGCGCGGCGCGTATCGGTGCGACGGTCGTGGTCGACTCCGTAGCCGGTGCGGGAACGTGTGTCACGTTGACGTTGGCGTCGACGCCCTCCCAGCGCGGTGCACCGGAAGCGGTTCAGGAACAACGGGCTGAGGCTGCCGCGGCATCGGCATCAGTTCAGAAGAGGTAGCACATGAAGATTCCAATTCGTTTGTTGGTGGTCGATGACCATACGTTGTTCCGGCGCGGGCTGATCGCGCTGCTGCGTGAAGACGCACGATTCCAGGTGGTTGGTGAAGCGGGCGATGCCGGCGAGGCGCAACGGCGTGCCGGTGAACTGCAGCCCGATCTGATCCTGCTGGACAACCATCTGCCCGGCGTAAGCGGGATCGACGCGCTCAAGGATTTGCATGAGGCCGCGCCACAGGCTCGGGTGTTGATGCTGACCGTGAGCGAGGACGAACGCGATCTGGGTACAGCGCTGCGCTGTGGCGCCCAGGGGTACCTGCTGAAGACCGTCGATGCGGACACGCTCGCCGAGTCGATCATGCGAACCATGCGCGACGAGGCGGTGGTGAGTCCCGAGATGACGGGCAAACTGGTGTCGGCCTACCGGGCTGCGGCCGCGAAAAACCTGTCGACGGGCATGAGAGTCGTGCCCGAGGTCATGGCGGTGCCGCCGGTCGTTGTCGATGCATCTCAGGCGCAGCTTGCGCCGGATGTCGCGCTATCGGCCCGGGAGCAGGAAATCCTTGCGCATATCGCTCGCGGCGCGAGCAACAAGGAGATCGCCCGTGCGCTGGCGATTGCGGAGACCACGGTCAAGATCCATGTGCAGCATATTTTGCGCAAGCTTAAGTTGGGGTCGAGGGTACAGGCCGCTGTTTATGCGACGGTGAATTCGATCACCATCAGTTAGCGATCGATTGGCAATACTCCGGAAGAACTACGTCTTGCAAGTCTTCCTACTTCTTCTGCACCCAACCGGACCTCCGTCAGAAGGATACCGACCCCGCGCCTGAAACGGCAAAGTCAGAGTCATGGAAAAAGGAGTAATTCCCATGACAAAGACTGCGGTCGGCAACAGCGCCGCAACCCCACCCAAGGCCTGGTCTGTCCTGATCGCGAGCACGTTCGCGTTCACCGTGTGCTTCATGGTGTGGATGATGTTCGGCGTGATCGGCATCCCGATCCGTCAATCCCTCCATCTGAACGAAACTGAGTTTGGCATGCTGGCCGCGTTGCCGGTCCTGACCGGCTCACTCGTGCGCGTGCCGCTCGGTATCTGGACCGATCGCTTTGGTGGCCGCGTTGTCATGGCCTCCCTGATGCTCGCCACGGTGCCGGCCATCTGGCTCATGAGCTACGCCACCACCTATTGGCAATTCCTCGTGATCGGCCTGTTCGTCGGTCTGGCTGGAGGATCGTTCTCGGTTGGCACGCCGTATGTCGCTCGCTGGTTTCCGCAGGAACGCCGCGGCTTTGCGATGGGCATCTTCGGCGCCGGCAATTCCGGCGCGGCTGTCAACAAGTTCGTCGCACCCGCCATCCTCGTCGCTTTTGGCTGGGGCATGGTTGCGAAGACTTATGCCGTTGCCATGCTTGCCGCGGTCGTGTTGTTCTGGCTTTTCTCCGCCAGCGATCCTTCGCATCGCGTGCCGAATAACCAGCGTTTCGTCGATCAGATCCGGGCACTCAAGGATCCGCGCGTCCTCAAGTATTGCCAGTACTACAGCATCGTGTTCGGCGGTTATGTCGGGCTTTCTTTGTGGATGGTGCAGTACTACGTCGGCGAATATGGGCTCGACATTCGCGTCGCGGCTCTGCTTGCCGCCTGCTTTTCGCTTCCTGGCGGCGTTCTGCGCGCCGTGGGCGGCTGGCTCTCGGACCGCTATGGCGCGCATCGCGTGACGTGGTGGGTGATGTGGGTGAGCTGGATCTGCCTGTTCCTGCTCAGCTATCCGCAAACCGTTTTTACGATCGCCACGGTCGACGGTCCCAAGGTCTTCCACGTCGGCCTCAACGTGGTGTGGTTCACCGTGCTGATGTTCGTGCTCGGCATCGCTTTCGCGTTCGGCAAGGCCAGTACCTTCAAGTACATCGGCGATGAATTCCCGAACAACATCGGAGCGATTTCCGGAATTGTCGGGCTCGCCGGCGGCCTGGGCGGTTTTGCGCTGCCGATTCTGTTCGGACTGCTGGTCGATCTTACGGGTATCCGTTCGAGCGCCTTCATGCTGCTTTACGGCGTCGTGTGGGTGTCGCTGATCTGGATGTATCTCACCGAAGTCCGCCGCACCGACGTGATGACGGCAGGTGCCATCGCCACCGGCGTCGCGCGCAATCAGCCTTCAACCCAGGCTTCTTCTCAAGCAGGAACCCCATCATGAATATCTCGACAACGCGCGCGCGAGCCGGCCGCACGCTGACTCTATGGACGCCGGAAGACAAGGCTTTCTGGAAGCTGGAGGGCGAATCCGTCGCCAAACTCAATCTATGGATCTCGGTGCCCGCGCTATTCCTGGCATTCGCGATCTGGCAGGTGTGGAGCGTCGTGGCGGTTACGTTGCCGTCACTCGGTTTTCGCTATTCGACCAATCAGCTGTTCTGGCTGGCGGCGGCGCCGGCACTCTCTGGCGCGACGCTGCGTATTTTCTACTCGTTCATGGTGCCGATCTTCGGCGGGCGTCGCTGGACGGCGCTCTCCACCGCGTCCTTGCTGATTCCCGCGATCGGCATCGGCTTTGCGGTGCAGGACAACACCACGAGCTATCCGACCATGCTGTTGCTCGCGCTGTTGTGTGGTTTCGGCGGTGGCAATTTCAGTTCCAGCATGGCCAACATCAGCTTCTTCTTTCCGAAGGAGCGTAAGGGTTCGGCGCTCGGCGTGAATGGCGGGTTCGGCAACCTCGGTGTATCAGCCGTGCAATTCTTGTCGCCACTGGTCATTACGGCCGGCGTCTTCGGCATTTTCGGCGGCGAGTCTCAACTGATGACGAAGGCCGGTAACGTGTCCCAGGTGTGGATGCAGAACGCCGCGTTTATCTGGGTGCCATGGATCGCCATCTCCGCACTCGCCGCATGGTTCGGCATGAACGATCTGGCCACCGCCAAGGCGTCTTTCGCCGCGCAAGCGAGCATCTTCCGTAGTCGCCACAACTGGCTGATGTGCACGCTGTATCTCGGCACGTTCGGCTCGTTTATCGGGTACTCCGCTGGTTTTCCGCTGCTCATCAAGAGCCAGTTTCCGGGCCTCAACCCTTTGACGTATGCATGGGTCGGGCCCTTCGTCGGCGCGGTGATCCGTCCGGTAGGCGGATGGCTTGCCGACAAACTCGGCGGTGCGCGTGTCACGTTCTGGAATTTTGTCGTGATGGTGCTCGCGGTTGTGGGTGTTCTGTACTTCCTGCCGAAGACCGGTAGCGCCGCGTTCCCGTGGGGTCCACAAGCAGGCGCGTTCGGCGGCTTCTTCGCGATGTTCATGCTGTTGTTCCTGACCACCGGTGTCGGCAACGGCTCCACGTTCCGCATGATTCCGGTGATCTTCCTGAACCTGCGACTACGCGGCGTGCGGCCCAACGACCAGGAAGCGCTTGCCCATGCAAATCGCGAAGGCAACACAGAGGGCGCGGCCGCGATTGGCTTTGCCGGGGCGATCGGCGCATACGGCGGTTTCTTCATTCCGAAAAGCTACGGCAGCTCGATTCTCGCCAGCGGCGGCCCTGAACTGGCGTTGTATGGGTTTATCGCCTTTTACGTGCTGTGCGTCGGACTGACCTGGTGGTTTTACGCGCGGCGCAATGCCGGGATGCCGTGTTGAGCGCGGCGCTGGAAAGCATTAGACAAGGATTGAAATCATGAGCCATTTTCTCGACAGACTGAAATACTTCGCGCAACCGCGCGAGCGTTTCGCCAAAGGCCACGGCGTGACCACGGGGGAAGACCGCACGTGGGAAGACGCATACCGTGCGCGCTGGCAGCACGACAAGATCGTACGTTCGACACATGGCGTGAATTGCACGGGCTCATGCTCGTGGAAGATCCACGTGAAGGGCGGCATTGTCACGTGGGAAACGCAGCAGACCGACTATCCGCGCACGCGCGCCGACTTGCCGAACCATGAGCCGCGTGGTTGCGCGCGCGGCGCGAGTTATAGCTGGTATCTGTATAGCGCCAACCGCGTCAAGTATCCACTGGTGCGCGCGCGCCTGCTCAAGCATTGGCGTGCTGCGCGCGCGGTGGCGACGAGTCCGGTCGACGCGTGGGCCAGCATCGTCGAGAACGACGCGCAGCGCCGCGACTATCAAAGCCAGCGCGGCTTGGGCGGTTTTGTGCGGGCGGACTGGAACGAAGTCAACGAGATCGTCGCGGCGGCCAATGTCTATACGATCAGGAAGCATGGCCCCGACCGTGTCGTCGGCTTCTCGCCGATTCCGGCGATGTCGATGGTTAGCTATGCGGCGGGGAGCCGCTATCTGAGCCTGATCGGCGGCGTCTGCATGAGTTTCTACGACTGGTACTGCGATTTGCCGCCGTCGAGCCCGCAAGTGTGGGGCGAGCAAACGGACGTGCCGGAATCGGCGGACTGGTACAACTCGAGCTACATCATTGCGTGGGGCTCGAATGTGCCGCAAACGCGCACACCCGACGCACATTTCTTTACCGAGGTGCGTTATCGCGGCACCAAAACAGTTGCGGTGACGCCGGACTATTCGGAAGTCGCCAAGCTCGCCGATCTGTGGATGCATCCGCGTCAGGGTACCGACGCGGCGCTGGCGATGGCGATGGGTCACGTGATCCTGCGCGAGTTCTACTTCAACAAACGCAGTGTGTATTTCGACGACTACGCACGCCGGTACACCGATCTGCCGCTGCTCGTGCAACTGAAGCAGCACACGCTGCCGGATGGCCGCGAGGTGCTGGTTCCGGACCGCTATGTCCGTGCCGACGACTTCAACGGCAAACTCGGGCAGGACAACAATCCCGACTGGAAAACGGTGGCCTTCGACGAGCACGGCAAGGTCGTTTTGCCGCAAGGCTCGATCGGCTTCCGTTGGGGGCCGGACGGCCGCGCCGATGCCGGCCGCTGGAATCTCGAGGCGAAAGAAGCACGCCACGGCGACGCCGTGAAGCTCAAACTTTCAGTGCTGGAAGACAGCGCGCAGCAGCATGAAGTCGTGACGGTCGGTTTTCCGTATTTCGGCGGCATCGACACCCCGCATTTCACCGCCAGCAAGCAGGGCGATGTAATGGCGCGCTCAGTGCCCGCGGTACGCATTCCGTTGGGCAAGGCAGGTGAGGAGCGCGAGGTGCTGGTGGCCACCGTATTCGATCTGCTGGCTGCGAACTATGGCGTGGATCGCGGCTTCGGCGGCGCCGTGGACTATAACGACGACGTGCCGTACACCCCCGCATGGCAGGAAAAGATCACGGGCGTCTCGCGCGACCAGGTCATCTCCGTTGCGCGTGAATTCGCGGAGAACGCGGATAAGACGCACGGTAAGTCGATGGTGATCATCGGCGCGGCAATGAACCATTGGTATCACGCCGATATGAACTACCGCGGCGTGATCAATATGCTCATGCTGTGTGGCTGCATCGGCCAAAGCGGCGGCGGCTGGGCGCACTACGTGGGGCAGGAAAAACTGCGGCCGCAAACCGGCTGGACGGCGCTTGCATTCGCGCTCGACTGGATCCGGCCGCCGCGGCAGATGAACTCCACCAGTTTCTTCTACGCACACACGGACCAATGGCGTTACGAAAAGCTGGGCGTGGAGGAAATTCTGTCGCCGCTCGCGAATAAACAGCAATACAGCGGTTCGCTGATCGACTACAACGTGCGTGCGGAGCGCATGGGGTGGCTGCCTTCAGCACCGCAACTGCAAACCAATCCCTTGCAGGTTGCCGCCGACGCACAAGCCGCCGGACTCGACGCGAAGGACTACGTGGCGCGCACGCTGAAAGACGGCTCCCTGAAAATGAGTTGCGAGGACCCCGATCATCCGGACAACTGGCCGCGCAACATGTTCGTGTGGCGTTCAAACCTGCTGGGATCATCGGGCAAGGGCCACGAGTACTTCCTTAAGCATCTGCTCGGCACCAGCCACGGTGTGCAAGGCCGCGACCTCGGCGACGACGATGCCAGGCCGGAAGAGGTCGTCTGGCATGACAAGGCGCCCGAGGGCAAACTCGATCTGCTGGTGACGCTCGACTTCCGCATGAGCACGACGTGTCTGTATTCCGACATCGTATTGCCGACCGCGACCTGGTACGAGAAGAACGACCTGAACACGAGCGATATGCACCCGTTTATCCATCCGCTGTCGAGCGCGGTCGATCCGGCATGGCAAGCGCGCAGCGATTGGGATATCTACAAGGGCTTCGCCCAGAAGTTCAGCGAGGTCTGCGTCGGTCATCTGGGCGTCGAGAAAGAAGTGGTGCTGACGCCGCTGATGCACGACACCGCCGCCGAACTGGCTCAACCCTACGACGTGCGCGACTGGAAGCGCGGCGAATGCGAACTGATTCCGGGCAAGACCGCACCGCAAGTCAACGTGGTCGAGCGTGACTATCCGAATGTGTATCGGCGCTTCACGGCGTTGGGACCGCTGATGGACAAGGTCGGCAATGGCGGCAAGGGTATTGCGTGGAACACCCGGACCGAAGTCGGGCAACTGGCCGAATTGAACGGCACGGTGCGCGACGCCGGCGCGACGCAGGGCATGGTGAAGATCGACAGCGACATTGACGCATGCGAAGTGCTGTTGATGCTAGCGCCTGAAACCAATGGCCACGTCGCGGTGAAAGCGTGGGAGGCCTTGTCGAAAATCACCGGCCGCGAGCATGCCCATCTGGCCATGCATCGCGAGGACGAGAAAATCCGCTATCGCGACGTCCAGGCACAGCCGCGCAAGATCATTTCATCGCCTACCTGGAGTGGTCTGGAAAGCGAAAAGGTGTCGTACAACGCCGGCTATACCAACGTGCACGAGCTGATTCCATGGCGCACGCTGACGGGACGTCAGCAGTTCTATCAGGACCATCCGTGGATGCGCGACTTCGGGGAAGGCTTCGTCAGCTATCGGCCACCGGTCGATCTGAAGGCGGCTTCGCCCATGTTCGGCCGCAAGCCGAATGGCCATAAGGAAATCGCGCTGAACTTCATTACGCCGCACCAGAAGTGGGGCATTCACAGCACGTACACCGATAATCTGATCATGCTCACGCTCAATCGTGGCGGTCCGGTGATCTGGCTGAGCGAAGACGACGCGAAAGAAGCGGGTATCGAAGACAACGACTGGGTGGAGCTCTTCAACATCAACGGTGCGATTGCCGCGCGGGCGGTGGTCAGTCAGCGGGTCAATCCGGGCATGGTCATGATGTATCACGCGCAGGAAAAGATCGTGAACGTGCCGGGTTCCGAAATCACCGGCACGCGCGGCGGCATTCATAACTCGGTGACGCGCATCGTGCTCAAACCCACGCATATGATCGGCGGCTATGCGCAGCTTAGCTACGGTTTTAACTACTACGGAACCATCGGCACCAACCGCGACGAGTTCGTCCTCGTGCGCAAGATGGCGAAGGTGGATTGGCTCGACGACGAACCGGTCCGGGCAGCAAATGGAGGTCGGCAATGAAAATTCGCGCACAGATCGGCATGGTGCTCAATCTGGACAAGTGCATTGGCTGTCACACCTGTTCGGTGACGTGCAAGAACGTCTGGACCAATCGCGAAGGCGTCGAGTACGCATGGTTCAACAACGTCGAGACCAAGCCCGGCATTGGCTATCCGAAGCAGTGGGAGAACCAGGACACATGGAACGGCGGCTGGAAGCGTAACGCGGACGGCTCGATCGAGCCACGCCAGGGCAGTAAGCTGAAGGTGCTCTCACGCATCTTCGCGAATCCGAATCTGCCGCAGATCGACGACTACTACGAACCGTTCACGTTCGACTACGAACATCTGCAAGCCGCGCCGGAAAGCAAGGCGCCGCCGGTTGCACGGCCGCGCAGCCTGCTGACCGGCAAGCGGATGGAGAAGATCGAGTGGGGCCCGAACTGGGAGGAGATTCTTGGCGGCGAGTTCGAAAAACGCAGCAAGGACAAGAATTTCGACGACGTGCAGAAGGACATCTACGGTCAGTTCGAAAACACCTTCATGATGTACTTGCCGCGGCTTTGCGAGCACTGCCTGAATCCGGCCTGTGTCGCGAGTTGTCCGTCGGGCTCGATCTACAAGCGCGAGGAAGACGGCATCGTGCTAATCGATCAGGACAAGTGCCGTGGCTGGCGCATGTGCGTGTCCGGCTGTCCGTACAAGAAGATTTACTACAACTGGCAGTCCGGCAAGGCGGAAAAGTGCATCTTCTGCTATCCGCGTATCGAAAGCGGTCAGCCGACCGTGTGTTCGGAAACCTGTGTGGGCCGGATTCGCTACCTCGGCGTGTTGCTGTACGACGCGGATCGTATCGAGGAGGCGGCGTCTGTCGAACGCGAAACCGATCTGTATCAGGCACAGCTCGACGTATTCCTCGACCCGAACGATCCGAAGGTAATCGAGCAGGCGCGTGCCGACGGTGTGCCGCAAGCATGGCTCGATGCGGCGAAGCAGAGTCCCGTCTACAAGATGGCGATGGAATGGCGCGTCGCGTTGCCCTTGCATCCGGAGTACCGCACGCTGCCGATGGTGTGGTACGTGCCGCCGCTTTCGCCGATCACCGCGGCGGCGAGCGAAGGGCACATGAGCCTGAACGGCGAGATTCCGGACGTCACGCAGTTGCGTATCCCCGTTAAGTATCTGGCGAATCTGCTGACCGCCGGTGACGAGGCGCCTGTGATCAATGCGCTCGAGCGGATGCTGGCGATGCGCACGTATCAGCGTGAGAAACATGTGGACGGCCGTGAAAACGCGGCGGTACTCGCGCAAGTCGGCTTGAGTCAGCAGGAAGTGGAGGACATGTACCGCGTGATGGCACTCGCAAACTACGAGGACCGTTTCGTGGTTCCGGGCACGCACCGCGAATATGCGGAGAACCTGTACGACCTGAAGGGTGGTTGCGGCTTCTCGTTTGGCAACGGTTGCTCGGATGGTGCGAGCGAGACGAGTCTGTTCGGCGGGAAGAAACGGCGCACGATTCCGATTAAAGCAAAGGTGTGAGAGGTGGAGTGATGAATAACGAGCCCATTTATGAACCCCACAGCATGGCGGCACGCGTGCTCGCCGCATTGCTGAGCTACCCGGATGCCCAGTTGCGTGCGTTACTGCCGGAGTTGGCCGTTTCCTTGCTACGCGACACGGTGCTGTCAGCCGAGCGTCGCGAGGCGGTCTTTGCGCTGACTGCCGACTTGCAGCATAGCGATCCGCTCGAAGTGGAAGCACGTTATGTCGACACGTTCGACCGTGGCCGCCGCACATCGCTCCATCTGTTCGAGCATGTGCATGGCGATTCGCGCGATCGTGGGCCGGCCATGATCGATCTTCAGCAAACCTACGAGCAGGAGGGGCTGCTGCTCGCCCCTGGCGAGCTGCCGGACTACTTGCCGGTGGTGCTGGAGTTCGCGTCGACGCAGCCTTACGACGTCGCGCGTGAATTCCTCGCGGAAATGGCACATCTGCTGCAATCGATTCATGCCACTCTGGCGCGTCAGGATAGCCCTTATGCGGCAGCCGTTGCCGCAGCGCTCGATCTCGCGGGCGAGCCGGTGCAGCCGCCCGAAACCGTGTCGGAGGCACCCGCCGAGGCTCCGCTCGACGAGCAATGGGCCGAGCCCGTTGTTTTCGACGGCTGCTCCGTGGCAGGGCAGAACACGACGTCACGTGTGCAGCCTGTTCAGATCGTTAGGCGCGACGCCGCGTCGCCACGCCGGCCCAAGGAGGCCACTGTATGAATTACCTCGACACGCTCTTATTCGGCATCTATCCGTATATTTGCCTGGTGGTGTTCCTGGTCGGCAGTCTGCTGCGTTACGACCGCGATCAGTACACCTGGAAAAGTGATTCGTCGCAGATGCTGCGCACCGGCACGCTCCGTTGGGGCAGCAATCTGTTTCACGTCGGCGTGCTGTTTTTGATGTTCGGCCACTTCTTCGGCATGCTGACGCCGCACGTGGTCTACGAATCGTTCATCAGCGCCGGCGCGAAGCAGATCGTGGCGATGGTGTCGGGTGGTATAGCGGGCACGCTGGCGTTTATCGGCGTGACCATGCTGCTGATTCGCCGCCTCGGCGATCCACGCATCCGTGCTCATTCGAAATCCAGCGATATCGTGTTGCTCGTGCTGTTGTGGGTGCAACTGGTGTTGGGTCTTGGCACGATCCCGATGTCAGCGCAGCATCTGGACGGCAGCATGATGATGAAACTCGCCGGCTGGGCACAGCACATCGTCACCTTCCAGGGCGGAGCCGCCGCACTCATCGCTGAAGCAAGCTGGGTGTTCAAGGCTCATATGTTCCTCGGTATGACGCTGTTTCTGGTGTTTCCGTTCACGCGCCTCGTGCATATCTGGAGCGGTTTTGCATCGCTCGCGTATTTATTGCGGCCGTGGCAGGTGGTGCGCGATCGGCGTTTGAACGTACCCGCGGGGCAGAATACGCCGCAGCGGCGTTCGTGAATGTGACGTTGCGTGCCTGCTAGGAACCCGCCTCAGGCGGGATGCAGGCCACGCAACAGTTGACGGACTCGCGACAGATCCTGATCGACGTGTTCGGTCCGTTCGAACAATTCCGCGAGCCAGTCCACGAAGGCTCGTACGCGGGGCGACACCCGGCGATTCTTCACGTAGGCGACCGAGACCGGCATCGGCACGGGCTTCCATTGCGGCAGCACTTCGCGCAACCGTCCCGAGTCGAGGTAGGGTTGGGCGGCGATTCGTGCGGGTTGGATCAGGCCCAGGCCTTGCAGTCCGCAGGTGAGGTAAGCCTGCTCGTCGCTGACTTTGACGAAGCCTTTGACCTTGACGTTTTGCGCTTCGCCGTCCACTTCGAAATCGAAGTCGACCTCGCGGCCGTTATGCGGCGACATGCAATTGACGGCTGCGTGTCCGCGCAGATCGTCGAGGTCGAAGGGCGTGCCGTGGCGGGCCAGGTAGGCCGGGCTTGCGCATGTCACGTGTTCGAGCGTGCCTAGTTGCCGTGCGATCAGATTTGAATCGGGCAATTCGCCTAGCTGGATACTGCAGTCGATGGCTTCCGAGATCAGATCGACAGCACGGTTGCTGATGCCGATAGCGAGATCGAGATTCGGGTAGCGGGCATGGAAATCGTCCAGTGCCGGCAGGACGATCGCGCTCGCTACCGCGCCGGGCATTTCGATGCGCAGGCGGCCGGTCAGGTTATCCGTCGAGTGACGCAGGCTGGCCTCCATTTCGTCGATGTCGGCGAGGATTTGCGCGCAGCGCTCGTAGTAGGCTGCGCCTTCAGGGGTGATGCTCAGGCGCCGTGTCGTGCGGGTTAGGAGGGCAGTGCCTAGCAGGGCTTCCAGGTTCTGGACAATCGTTGTCGCTGTCGCGCGGGGGATGTCGAGGGATTCCGCTGCGCGGGTGAAACTGTTTGTGTCCACGATTCGGATGAATGTCCGCATTGCAGTTATTCTGTCAATCACGATTCAGACTCCTGTTGGTGTTAAGGGGTGGTTCTTTTTTTGCCTGCGCGGCGCTTGGGGTTTGTTTGTCTGTGGTTGTGGTCTTTTCCTGGTCTGGGTTTTTTGGCCTTTCCTTGTTTTGTTAGTGGTCTATTCGCGTTGCCTCTGTGCTTGCTCTGGCTTCTTTGGCCTCTCCTTGCTTTGTTAGTGGTTTATTAGCGTCGCCCCTGTGCGGGGCAGGCACCTACTTTTCTTTGCCTGCCGCAAAGAAAAGTAGGCAAAAGAAAGCGGCTCAAACCGCTAACTCTTAAGTGGGTCCCCTGGCCTGGAAGGGGTAGTGGCGCATCTGGAATCCGTGTTCTCGCACATTCCGCTCTGGTGACAAGGGAGTCATACTTCCGGCGGCGCTGCGCGCGCCGAGGCGGTAGTTCACTGAATAACTCGGTGCCGTTTGTATGTTCAGCGGTACTTCGTAAAACTACTTGTCTCGCTTGAAATTTGCGTACTTCAAAAACGGTATGTCATGCTTGACACTGGTGGCACTTCGCAAGGTGGCTTGTGGTCTTCCGCACCCGGCAGTACCTGCATGTCGCTGGCAATGTTTAGCGCCGAGGGTGCCTTCAAAGCGCGAGGTCCGTTGGCATCTCGCCGAGGCGAAGCCGATGCCCCCGACCATGCCAACCGAAGCCGTGGGTTTGCATAGCGGACTCTTCCGGCGAGCACGTAGTGCGAGGCGGGAGGTATGACTGCTTTGTCACTAAGGCCGAATGTGCGGGGGCACCGATTCCAGATGCACCACTACCCCCTCCAAGCCAGGGGACCCGCTTAAGAGCTAGCGGTTTGAGCCGCTTTCTTTTGCCTACTTTTCTTTGCGGCAGGCAAAGAAAAGTAGGTGCTCCCCCGCACAGGGGGAACGCTAATAGACCACTAAAAATTCAAGGAAAGGCCAAAAAACCCAGCCCAGGAAAAACCAAAAAACCCAGACCAAAAAAGACCAGCCCGCACCGCAAACCAACAAAAAGCGCCGCAGGCAAAAAACCCAAAAATCACTTCCGTAAGGAATCCAGATCAACCACAAACCGATACTTAACATCACTCTTAAGCATCCGTTCATAAGCCTCATTAATCCCCTGCATAGGAATCACCTCAATATCCGAAGTAATCCCATGCTCGCCACAGAAATCGAGCATCTCCTGCGTCTCGGCAATCCCGCCAATCAGCGACCCAGCCAGACGGCGACGCTTGAAAATCAGATTGAACACCTGGGGCGACGGGTGATCGTGTTCCGGAGCCCCGACCAGCGTCATCGTTCCATCACGCTTGAGCAGATTCAAAAACGGATTCAAATCATGCTGCGCGGCAACGGTGTTCAAAATGAAATCGAAGCTATTGGCATGCGCTCCCATCTCTTCAGCATTCTTCGAGATCACAACCTCATGCGCACCAAGCCGCTTCGCATCTTCAATCTTCGACGGCGACGTCGTAAACAACACCACATGCGCGCCCATCGCACGGGCCAGTTTCACGCCCATGTGACCCAGACCGCCCAGACCGACTATCCCGACCTTCTTGCCCGGACCGGCGCCCCACGTGCGCAGCGGCGAATACGTCGTGATACCCGCGCACAACAACGGCGCCACACCCGCCGGGTCGAGATTGTCCGGCACCCGCAGCGTGAATGCCTCATCCACCACCAGTTGGGTCGAATAACCGCCGTAGGTGATCTGGCCATCAACCCGGTCCACACCGTTGTACGTGCCGACAAAACCGTTTTCGCAATACTGCTCGAGACCTTCATCGCAACTCGCACAGGTACGGCACGAATCGACCAGACATCCCACGCCCACCAGATCGCCCGCCTTGTACTGCGTCACGTCCGGACCCACCGCCGTTACGCGCCCGACAATTTCATGACCCGGCACCACCGGAAAAACCGTGTTCTTCCATTCGTTGCGTGCCTGATGCAAGTCGGAATGGCATACGCCGCAAAACAGGACCTCAATTTGCACGTCATGGGCGCGCAGTTCGCGGCGCTGGATTTCGAACGGGGCGAGCGGCGCGGTCGCGTCGGTCGCTGCATAGGCATAAGTCGTGCTCATGGGTAACTCCAGCAAAATGGGTGATGTCGCAAGGCGCCGGCGATAGGCGACGCGCGTCGCCGATGGGGCCAAACCTTGTTGTGAACCGGGATCACGGCGCAGGCGGTGGCCGATATATTCACCGAAACAGTGAACCGGCAACCAGGCCTCGCGCAGCGCGGAAATAGATGATCCGGCAGGGTTCCCATAGTAGAAGCCAGCAGCGAACCGGGGAATACCTGAATATCTTGAAGGTTTGCCTAAAACTCCTGGCGATGAGCGCAGTAGGTCGATTGGTGCTAAATTTCAAGCATTATTCTCTTGTGCGTCACTATATCGTCATGTCAACCCGTTCTGTTGAACCCGCCTCGGCCGAGCGCGCCCCGGCCGCAGGTGACTCCGCGGGTCGCGGCGCCGCCCTTGGTGGCCCCGCCGATCCCGCCCAGCAGCGTCTGGTCGAATTGTTCGACACGCTCGCACCCAATCCGGGCATCACGCGCTCGAGCCTGGAAGGGGTCAATCTGATGCGCGCCAACAGTCCGATGCCACGTATGCCCGTGATGTACGAACCGAGCATCGTGATCGTTTGCCAAGGCCGCAAGCGCGGTTATCTCGGCGATCAGGTGTTCCAGTACGACGCGCAACAGTATCTGGTGCTGTCGGTGCCGCTGCCATTCGAATGCGAGACCGAGGCGAGCCCGGATCAGCCGTTCCTCGGTATCTCGGTGCGCGTGGATCTGAGCATGGTGGCCGAGTTGTTGATGGCGCTGAATGAAACGCAGGGCACCGCGCAGAACGAGCCGCTCGGCATCTATTCGACGCCGCTAGATCCGGCTTTGAGCAATGCCGTGCACCGTTTGATGGACGCGTTGGCCTCGCCGCTCGATGCGCGCATTCTCGCTCCAGGCGTGGTCCGCGAAATCTGTTATCGCGTGCTGACGGGCGAGCAGGGGGATGCGATTCGTGCGGCGCTCACGCATCAGAATCATTTCGGCCGTATCGCCAAGGCGCTGCGGCGAATCCACGCCGACTACCACGGGCAGCTCGACGTCGATACGCTCGCGTCAGAAGCGGGCATGAGCCTTGCCGTTTTTCATGCGCAATTCAAGGCCGTGACGGCGACCTCGCCGATGCAATACGTGAAGACCACGCGTTTGCATCACGCGCGTCTGCTGATGGTGCAGGATGGCTTGAATGCAGGCGCGGCCGCGGCGCGCGTCGGTTACGAAAGCGCGTCGCAATTCAGCCGCGAGTTCAAGCGGCTGTTCGGCCTGAGCCCGGTGGATGAAGTCAAACGCATGCGCACCGTGTACGATGCGCCGCCACCACGCGTGGTCAAACCGGCCGCACGTTATGTGACCGCGGTATAGGCGTGCGTTTGCTGGAAGCGTTATAGCCCGCTGAACCAGTTGTACCCCTGGTCTTCCCAATAGCCACCCGGGTTCGTGTTGGTCACGAAGATCGCCGCGATGTGTTTTGGATTCTTGAAGCCTAGTTTGGTCGGTACGCGCAGCTTCAGCGGATAGCCGTACTTGGCCGGCAGCGGGGCTTCGCGGAAATCGAGCGTCAACTGGGTTTGCGGATGCAAGGCCGTCGCCATATCGAGGCTCGAGTAATAACGGTCCGCGCATTTGAAGCCGACATAGCGTGCGCTCAGATCGGCGCCGATGCGTTCGAGGAACGTGCGAAACGGCACGCCCCGCCATTGCCCGATCGCGCTCCATCCTTCAATGCAGATGTGCCGCGTAATCTGTGAAGCCTGCGGTAAGGCGCGCAGTTGATCGAGCGTCCACGTGCGCTTGTCCGATACCAGGCCCGATACTTCCAGTTGAAACGTCGAGCCGTCGATATCCGGCGCATCGAACTCCGGATAGAACGCGTTGAACGGGAACGGGTCGGTGATCTGGTTCGCCGAATAGGTGGGCGCGAGCTTGTTGCGATCGAACAGCCATCCCTGCACGCGGTCGTTCCAGCGCGACATGGCCCACAAGACCTTGTCGACGGAATCGCCGTCCTGCATGTTGCAGCCGGAGAGCATCGCCAGCGCGCCGATCGAAAGCGACGAGCGTAGGAACAGGCGCCGTTGCAGTCGGTCGATTTGCGGTTTATGGTCGGCGAGGACAATACGCGTGCCGCGCGAGTCCATGCGTTCTGATTCGCTCATGCGCCGCTCCCTTCGTGGCTGGTGATGCGGGCGCGGCCAGTCAGCATCGGCAGCAGCGTGCGCGGCACCAGCAGCACCAGCGCCAGATGCACGACGACAAAGCCGACCACGCCCGCCATCGCGACAAAATGCACGCGACGCGCGAAATCGAAGCCGCCGAATAGCGCGGTGAGCCATGAGAACTGCACGGGCTTCCAGATCGAGAGTCCCGACGCGACCAGCAG
The DNA here is from genome assembly GCF_046026025.1 of Paraburkholderia fungorum. GTDB lineage: Bacteria > Pseudomonadota > Gammaproteobacteria > Burkholderiales > Burkholderiaceae > Paraburkholderia > Paraburkholderia fungorum_E. The sequence continues at coordinate 84,942 of NZ_JAQQFL010000016.1, forward strand.
CACGCCAAGAAACAGTACGGAGAGATAGAGCGCACGCTGTACCGCGTTGTACTTGCCGGTATCGTGCGGCAGCTTGAACCGCATCGCGAGAGCGGCATCGTGCATGACATCGCGTGGATAGACGGGCAACAGCTTGCGCCGGAAATGCCCGCGTCCGATGCCATACGCCAGATACAGCAGGCCGTTCGCGCACAGCAGCCACATCGCCGCAAAATGCCAGGCGATCGAGCCGCCCAGCCAGCCACCGACGGTCGCCCACGCCGGAAATCTGAATGGAAAGAAGGGTGACGCGTTATAGATCGCCCAGCCGCTCATCACCATGCAGACCATGGCAAAGGCATTGATCCAGTGCGTGACTCGTACAACGAGCGGGTGGACGATAAAGCGCGCTTGCGGTTTAGGCATGGTGAGCGGTGGCGAAACAAACAAAAGTCTGATAGCCGCGCGATTGAGTCATGCGGCTATCCGAACTGGCGGGAAAGCGGGAAAGCCGGAAAAGCGAAAAGTCGAACCGTGCCGCGTTACAGCGGCCCGGATCGGCTTAAATCGGCTCACATCGGCGGCGTGACACCGTGCTCGCCCGCTGAGATGAAATTCGCCGCCATCGAGCCATCGGCTTCCTTATGGGCGAACAGCACGACCTTGGCGCCCGGCACCAGCAGCGAGCGGTCACCAGCTTCGAGCGCGACGATCGGCACGTCTTGTGGAATCACGATTTTCTTCTCACCGTCCTTGTACTTGACCGTGATCGTGCGGCCATTGCTGACCACGAGCGAGCCCACCGTACCGTTGGTCATCGTGCTGTTCGAGCCGAGGTCCCACGGGCGGTGACCTTCGCCGGAGCCTCGCATGCTGGCCGGGAAGACATGCACTTCGAGCGCTTTTAACGTGCCGTCGGGCTGCGGAATCGCGGCGGTGCCGACATAGCTGTCCGGCTTGATGTCGTTCACATTGGCGAGCGTGACGCCGCGAATCGGCGTGTCCTGGGCGAGCTTCACGTCGACGTCTTTACCGTCGCGCGTGTGAACCTTGAGCAGGTCGCCCGAGAGCGACGTCACCGTGCCGCGTACGCCCGTGGGCGTGGCGCTCTGGGCTTGTGCGACGGATCCTGCGGCAAACAGCGAGACAGCAACGAGCGCGGGGGCGACGATGGCGCGCATCGCATTGGTGGAAACAATCTTCATGAGTCGGCTCTGGGTGGGTGAGGGATAGCGGCAGGTTAGGCGCACGAGTGGCTCCGGCGGGTGACAGACGGATGACAAAAACGTCATGAACGGCGCGGCGCGGCCACGTAGAATGGCCACCATACCCACGTCCATATTCATGACCCGCGCCCACGGCGGCGCTCGGGGTCGGAACCAGGCACCATGAGCATCCTCGTCATCGAAGACGATCCGAAAACCGGCGACTACCTGAAGAAGGGGCTGCGTGAAAGCGGCTACGCGGTCGACCTCGCGCGCACCGGCACCGACGGCCTGCACATGGCGCTCGAACACGCGTACGACCTCGTGGTGCTGGACGTGATGCTGCCTGGTATCGACGGCTGGGAAATCATGCGCTCGCTGCGGGCGCGGCGCGATTTGCCCGTCATTTTCCTGACCGCGCGCGATCACGTCAGCGACCGCATTCGCGGCCTCGAACTCGGCGCCGACGATTACCTCGTCAAGCCGTTTTCCTTCACCGAACTGGTGTTGCGCATCCGCACGCTGTTGCGTCGCGGCGTAATCCGCGAGAGCGACGTGTTCGAAATTGCCGACCTCAAACTGGATGTCCTGCGCCGCAAGGTCACGCGCGAAGGGGTTGAGATTCCGCTGACCAACAAGGAATTCATGCTGCTGCATCTGCTGGTGCGCCGGCAGGGCGAAGCGTTATCGCGCTCGCAGATCGCCTCGGAAGTGTGGGATATGAACTTCGACAGCGACACCAATGTGGTTGACGTCGCCATCAAACGGCTGCGCGCGAAGGTCGATCATCCGTTCGAGAAGAAGCTGATTCATACGGTGCGCAGCATCGGCTATACCTTCGGCGACGGCTCATGAAATTGTGGACCGAACGTTCGTTGACGGCCCGTACCACGGTGTTGTTCGCCGCGATCGCATGCGTGGTGATCGGTACGCTGGGTGCGTATTTCTATCACTCCGCGCAGGTCTCGTTGGAGCGCCGCGCGGACGTGGTGCTTACCGCCCGTGTCGAGCATTTCAGCCGTATCGTGCGTGATCTTTATTCGGTAAGCGAATTAAAGAACCGGCCTGTGCTGTTCGAGACCATGCTCGGCGCGGAGCAGGATGTGCTGCTGTTTCGCCGCCCAGGTGAAGCGCCGTTTATCGACGTAAACCCCGCGAACATTGCGGTGCCCGCGCTGCAAGCCGGCGCGCAGAACCAGTTGCCGACGCTCCCGGATATTCACCAGACCCTGTTGCCTGACGGCGTGCCGGTTCATTGGGCGATCGCCACGGTCAAGGCGCGTGAGGACGGCAGCGAGGTCGAAGTGATCTCCGCGCATCCGATGACTCAGGAAATGCAAATGCTGGCCGCGTACCGCAATCGCATCGTGCTGGCCACACTGATCGGCATGCTGGCCGCGACGCTGCTCGCCTACTACGTGCTGCGCCGCACGTTCCGGCCGGTGCGCGAGATCGCCTCGCGGGCGGCGCAGATCAGTCCGGCAAGCTTGTCGGTACGGCTCGACAGCGAGGCCGCCCCGGTCGAACTCCGCCAGCTCACACACGCTTTCAATGCGATGCTCGACCGTCTTGCCGATGGCTATCAGCGCCTCTCGCAGTTCTCCGCGGACCTGGCGCATGAAATTCGCACGCCCGTGGGCGCGCTGATCGGCCAGACCCAGGTGACGCTCGCCAAATCGCGCGACGTCGAAGAATATCAGCACGTGCTCGAATCGAATCTCGAGGAACTGAGCCGGTTGAGCCACATCGCGGAAAACATTCTGTTTCTGGCGCACGCGGACCATGCTGCGTTGTCCATCGATCGTGAGCCGGTCGATCTGCGCAACGAACTCGTCAGGATCGCAGATTATTTCGAAGGCCCCGCCGACGAGCGCGGCATGCGCTTTACCGTCGAGGCGCAGGGCATGGCGTCGGTCAATCCGATGCTATGCCGGCGGGCGATCAACAATCTCGTCGTCAACGCGGTGCGATACGGTGCGAACGATACGGTAGTGCGTTTGAGCGGCACGCAGGACGAACGGGGCGCGACGGTGGTGGTGGAAAACGACGGTGCGCCGATTCCGGACGAGCAACTGGACCGCCTGTTCGATCGTTTCTACCGCGCGGACGCGGCGCGCAGCGCGTTCACCGAATCGAGCGGACTGGGGCTCGCGATCGTCAGGGCGATCATGCATCTGCACGGCGGCACGGCGCGCGTGGTGTGTCCGGTGCCGGGCGTGGTGCGCTTCGAACTGCGCTTTCCAGGCCTGTAGTCTGGCGGGTTGCCTGCGTGGTCGTGCCCGGTTCCGGCTCATGACAACACACGCAAAGCTTGTTGCCATCGGGATCGCGAACGTACGCGCCGTAATAGTCCGCATGATAATGCGGACCCAGGCCGGGCCAGACGATTCAAACTTTCTTCAGATACTCGGCCTTCAGCATGAAGTTGCCGGCGTCCATCTTGCAGTCCACTTCGTGATCGCCGCCGACAAGGCGAATGCTCTTTACCTTGGTGCCCATTTTCAGCGTGATCGACGAGCCTTTCACTTTCAGGTCCTTGATCAGCACCACCGCGTCGCCGTCGGCCAGCGGGTTGCCGTTGGCGTCCTTGATAACGCGCTCGTCGGCTTCTTCAGCGCTTGTGGCGGCGGCCATTGGCCACTCGTGCGCGCAGTCCGGGCAAACGTAGTTCTCGCCGTCCGGGTAAGTGTTTTCCATTGCGCATTGCGGGCAGGCGGGAATCGTCGACATGATTTTCTTTCCAGAGCGCGGCGAACCGCGGATAAATTCGGGGCTGCCGAGTATAGCGGACGTCAACTGAGCCGCCTTCATCGCGCGCGCCGGAAGCTGTCCTGGCGCAAACCGGTAATGGCGATACCGGGATGATTGCGCAACTGGTTGCGGCAGCGTTTCGCCGATACGATGAAAACACCTCATCCACCCTGTCAGGACAGTCGCTATGAAACGCTTCCATATCGCCTTGGCCGTTGCGAGCCTCGATGCGTCCATTGAAGATTACACCCGCCGCCTCGATCAGCCGCCCACTGCGGTTGTACCTGGCCGCTATGCGATGTGGCGTACCGATCTGCTCAATTTTTCGATCAACGAAATGCCGGATAAAGCCGGGCAGCTTCGGCACGTTGGCTTCGAGGACGATGCGGTGGAAGGGTACGCGAGCAGCAAGGATGTGAATGGGCTCGAATGGGAGCTGTTTTCGGCCGAAGAGCAGGATCGGCGGATCGTCAGCACTTACGGCTAGGCGGTGCGGACCGACCAGGGCTGAGCCAGGCCGATTGAGCGTGCAACCAGGCGGCGTGCAACCAGGAGTCTGGCATAGCGCGGAAACCGCCGGCGCAGCGCGGCCTTCCGCGATCGAAAAAACGCCGCGCCAACGCGCGGCGTGCCTAATATCAATCGCCTGGGTTATCCGCAGCCGGGCGGTTAGCGTAGTGCGCGCGCTTTTCCTCATACATCAGCAGATCGGCGCGTTGCACGCCGGCTTCGAGCCGGTCGCCGCGCTGGCACGTTGCCGCGCCCATCGAAAAACTCAGCAGTGAGCCCGGATAAAACTGGTTGTTCAGATCGACCAATTGGCGGATCGAGTCGACCATGGTGGCGCCGCTGCGCTCGTCGGTGTCCGGCAACAGGATCGCGAATTCGTCTCCGCCGATGCGCGCCGCGTGAAAAGGCGCGTCTATCGCTTTGGCAAGGACTTCGCCGGCGCGCCGTAACAATGCATCGCCGGCGGCATGGCCAAGCTGGTCGTTCACGCGTTTGAGGCCGTTCAGATCGGCCATGATGATCGTCACCGGCCACGGACCCTTGCGCTCGAGCCGGTTCAACTCGTCCACATAGAACGAGCGATTACGCAGCTTGGTCAGCACGTCATGTTTGCCCAGGAACTCCAGGTACGCTTCGGCCTTCTTGCGCGCCGTGATGTCGGTGAGGGCCACCAGCACGAGATCCCAATTGTGTTCATGGCCCGGCAGTACCGAGAATTGCAGGTGCACGTGCACCTCGTTGCCGTCGAGCGCATAGTTGAGCACTTCGCGCTGCTGAAACAGCTTGCCGTCCCACAGATCGAGCAACTGCTCGCGGAAATGCGGTCGCATGTCGTCGCGGAAAACGTCCGGCAAGTGCGCCAGCAGCGTCTTTTTGTCTTTCGCGGCGAACATGTCGAGCGTGTGCTGGTTCACGTCGAGCACGTGAATCTCCTGCATGCAGCGTTCGACAAACTCGGGATGCACGTCGGTGAACACCCGGAAATCGCTGATGCCGGCCGAGCGCGCCCCGTCGAGCAGCCGCTTGACCGCGCTGAAATCTTCCACCCACAGCGAGACGGGCGAATATTCGAACAGGCCGCGCACGTACTGTTCCGCAAGCGTCACACGGTGCCGCGCGCCTTCGAGTTCGGTAATGTCTTCGACGGAAACGAGCACGCGGTCCCAGCGGTCTTCATGGCCGGGCAGCACGGCGCCCTTGAGCAGCACATCCAGGCGCCGGCCGCCGAGCGTGTAGTTGACCGTCTGGCTCGTGAACTGGGGTTGACCGGCCCACAATTGACAGAGCTCCTCAAGATGCGTCTTGAGCATGTCGTCGCGGAATACGGAGGCGAGATTGCTGTTGAGCGCGTCGAAATCGGCGGCCTCGAATTGCGTCAGCGTTTTCTGGTTGACCTTGATGACGCGAATGCTGTGCGCGCATTCGGCGACAAGTGCCGGAGATTCGGCGAAATGGGCGCGCAGGTCGGTCACGCCTTCTGTGCGCCATCTGTCGAATAGCGTGCGCACGCCGCTGAAGTCTTCGAGCCAAAGCGACACAGGCGCGAGTTCGAACATTTCGGAATCGTCCTTCGATCCGCCAAGGGGACTTCCTTCGGGGCGGGGGACTTCCTGTGGGGCGTCATTGGCGGGCGCTGGGCCGCGCGGGGGGGTGTCCAGCATGAGGTTTCCGTGGTCGGCGTTCAGCTATTTTAAAGCGCTTGGCTTCGGCTCAAAAGAAAGACGTAGGGTGCATAGTACTTGCGCCGGTCCATTCACAAAGATAACGGCGTGGCTTGGGTGGACTTTAGGCCTTGCGGCGGCAGGTTCGCAACAGGACTTTCCGCTTGCGGCGGCTTTCCGGCGGTTTGCAAAGGCGCGCAGGGGCGCTTGCGATCGTTCGCCAGCGTGGCTGAGCGCGGCTTGTTACACTCACTCGCCACGCCCCCGTCCGCCATCGACTGAAGAAAAAACGTCCGTCATGAAGCCATCCCTGCTGGTTTTGATCCCCTTGAAAGATGCAAGCCGCGCCAGTGTCGAGGCCGCCTTCGACGTCGTCCATGCACCCGATGCCACCCGGCGGGCCGCCGCGATCGGTGCGCATGGCGAGACGCTGCGCGCCGTGCTGACCAATGGCACCACCGGGCTCACAGCCGCTGAAATCGACCGGATGCCGCAACTCGAGTTTGTCAGCGTGCTGGGCGCGGGCTATGAAAACCTCGCCGTCGACCACGCCCGTTCGCGCGGCATCGTGCTCGCCAGCGGCGCGGGCACCAACGATCATTGCGTGGCCGATCACGCGTTCGCCTTATTGCTCGCGGTGGTGCGCGACGTGCCGCAACTCGATCAGGCCACCCGCAAGGGTGCCTGGCGCGACACGCTGCCGATGCGCCCGAATGTGTCCGGCAAGCGGCTCGGCATCGTCGGGCTCGGCCATATCGGCGAGAAGATCGCGCGGCGTGGCGCGGGGTTCGATATGGAAATCGGGTATCACAACCGCAAACCGCGCGAAGCTTCTTCGCTGCGCTATTTCGACAGCGTGCAGGGCCTCGCGCAGTGGTGCGATTTCCTGATGGTGGCGACGCCCGGCGGCGCCGCTACGCGTCATCTGATCGGCAAGGCCGTGCTGGATGCACTCGGTCCGGACGGTTTCGTGGTCAATGTTTCTCGCGGCAGCGTGGTGGATACCGCTGCTTTAGCGGATGCACTTGCCACCGGCGGGATCGCCGGGGCGGCGCTGGATGTCTACGAGGGCGAGCCGCATCCGCCCGAAGCCTTGCTGGCACTGCGCAACGTGGTCCTGACGCCGCATGTGGGCGGGCGCTCGCCGGAGGCGATCACGGCGTCGGTCGACAATTTCCTGGCCAACGCCACGCGCCATTTTGCCGGCGAGGCGGTCTTGACGCCGATCTGACATCTGAAGGCTGCGAAAGACGGTGAAAGACCGTGAAAGACGGTAGAAGGCAGCAGAAAGCAAATTGAAACCATCGGTGCAGCGGATAGTTTCTGTCGTAAATCGTGATTTCCCTTGTGGGCCGGCGGCGAATAGGATGGTCGGTATCGAACCCACATCGCTTCGACATCGCCGGAGCCGCGACGGAGATCACGCATGGAACACCACGCCCGCACGCAGGACGAACGGCTCGAGATCAAGACGACCACCTGCTACATGTGCGCCTGTCGTTGCGGCATTCGCGTGCATCTGCGTGAAGGCGAGGTGCGCTATATCGACGGCAACCCAGAGCATCCGCTGAATCAGGGGGTGATCTGCGCCAAGGGCGCGTCGGGCATCATGAAGCAGTACTCGCCCGCGCGTCTGACCCAGCCATTGATGCGCAAGGCGGGCGCGGAGCGGGGTAGTGCGCAGTTCGAGCCGGTGTCGTGGGAGGTCGCGTTCGACGTGCTCGAAAAGCGCCTTGCCACGATTCGCGCCACGGATCCGAAGAAATTCGCGCTGTTTACCGGCCGCGACCAGATGCAGGCGCTCACCGGCCTGTTCGCCAAACAGTTCGGCACGCCTAATTACGCGGCCCATGGTGGTTTCTGCTCGGCGAACATGGCGGCCGGCATGATCTATACGATTGGCGGCTCGTTCTGGGAGTTCGGCGGCCCCGATCTCGACAGCGCCAAACTCTTCTTCATGATCGGCACCGCGGAAGATCATCATTCGAATCCGCTCAAGATCGCTCTTTCGAAGTTCAAGCGCGCGGGTGGACGCTTCATCGCGATCAATCCGATTCGCACCGGCTATGCGGCGATTGCCGACGAGTGGGTGCCCATCAAGCCCGGCACGGATGGCGCGCTGTTCATGGCGTTTCTGCACGAACTGATTGCCGCCGACGCCTGGGACCACGAGTTCGTGCAGCGCTATACGAACGCGGCGGAGCTGGTGGATCTCGACGAAGCCAGCGAAAACTTCGGCCTGTTTGTGCGCGACCCGGATCAGCCGGCAGGCAATCCGCTGTTTCCGCAGAATCACCTCTGGTGGGACGCCGCCGCCGCGCGCGCCGTGCCGCACCATGCGCCTGGCGTGACCCCCGCACTCGACGGCCGCTATACGCTCGGCGACGGCACGCCGGTCACGCCGTCGTTCGCTTTGCTGCGCGAGCGCGTAGCCGACTGCACGCCCGAGTGGGCCGCTGAGATCACCGGCATCGCAGCGGAAACGATTCGCCGCCTCGCCGCCGAAATGATCCAGACGAGCCGCGACCACCGGATCACGCTGCCGATCCGCTGGACCGACGCATGGGGCGAGACGCACGAGAGCGTCACCGGCAACCCGGTCGCCTTTCACGCGATGCGCGGGCTGGCCGCGCATTCCAACGGCTTCCAGTCGATCCGCGCCCTCGCGGTGCTGATGTCGTTGCTCGGCACGATCGACCGCCCGGGCGGCTTTCGCCACAAGTCGCCGTTTCCGCGCGCGGTGCCGCCGTCGGCCAAACCGCCGAACAGCCCGGACGCGGTCAAGCCGAACACGCCGCTCGCCACCGGGCCGCTTGGCTGGCCCGCCGCGCCCGAGGATCTGTTCATCGACGAAAACGGCGGCCCGGTGCGGATCGACAAGGCGTTTTCCTGGGAATATCCGCTCGCCGTTCACGGCGTGATGCATAGCGTGATCACCAACGCCTGGCGCGGCGATCCGTATCCGATCGATACCTTGCTGATTTTCATGGCCAACATGGCCTGGAATTCGTCGATGAATACGGTGAAGGTGCGCGAGATGCTCGCCGACAAGCACGCGAACGGCGAGTACAAGATTCCGTTTCTCGTGGTGTGCGATGCGTTCCAGTCGGAGATGACGGCGTTCGCCGATCTGATCCTGCCGGACACCACCTATCTCGAGCGGCACGACGCGATGTCGATGCTCGACCGGCCGATCTCCGAGTTCGACGGTCCGGTGGATTCCGTGCGCGTGCCGGTCGTGCCGCCGACGGGCGAGTGCAAGCCGTTCCAGGAAGTGCTGATCGAACTCGCTTCGCGTCTGAAGTTTCCGGCCTTTACGACGGCCGAGGGCACGCGGCGCTTTCGCGACTATCCGGATTTCATCATCAACCACACGACGACGCCCGATTCCGGCGTGGGCTTTCTGATCGGCTGGCGCGGCAAGGACGGCGACAAGGCGCTGGTGGGCGAACCGAATCCGCAGCAGTGGGAACAGTACGCAAAGAACAACTGCGTATTCCATTACCGCTTGCCGGAGACGCTCCAATACATGCGCAACTGTAACGGGCCGTATCTCGACTGGGCGGTGAAAAACGGCTTCCGCAAATTCAGGGAACCGATCCTGATCCAGTTGTACTCCGACGTCATGCAGAAGTTCAGGCTCGCAGCGCAAGGCCGCACGAGCGGCAGGCAACCGCCGGATCACTTGCGCGCGCGGGTGGAGAAGTACTTCGACCCGCTGCCGTTCTGGTATGCGCCGCTCGAAAGCGATTCCACCGATCTCGCGCGTTTTCCGCTCGCTGCCGTGACGCAACGGCCGATGGCCATGTATCACTCGTGGGATTCGCAGAACGCGTGGCTGCGGCAGATTCATGGCGAGAACTATCTCTACATGAATCCGCTCATGGCGGCCGAAAACGGCATTACCGACGGCAGCTGGATCTATGCCGAATCGCAATGGGGCCGCGTGCGCTGCATGGCGCGCTTTAGCGAGACCGTCGAGCCGGGTACGGTATGGACCTGGAATGCGATTGGCAAAGCCTCGGGCGCGTGGAGCCTCGGCGCCGGCGCAAACGAATCGCAGCGTGGCTTCCTGCTCAATCACCTCATCACCGACGAGTTGCCCGGCCGCGACGAAGCGGCTGCGCGCCTCTCGAACTCGGACCCGGTGACGGGCCAGGCCGCGTGGTACGACGTGCGGGTGCGCCTCTATCCGGCGGAAGCGAACGCCAGCCATACCTTGCCGCAGTTCGACGCGATGCCCGCGTTACCGGGATCGAACGGCGTGATTTCGCGAATCGTGCAGACCTACTTCGCGGGGCGCGGCGAATTCGCGGCGCGGCTGCGCGGCGCGACAGGACGCAAGTGACGCGCGATCCTCACTGGAGCAAAAAAGCATGGCCAAGGCGCACCCAAAGTGCACCCTGAGCGCAACGAAGCACCCGAACAACGCAATAAAGCAGTAAGGAGCCTTTGATGACCCAGATGGCATTGGTAATCGACCTGAACGTGTGCGTGGGGTGCCAGGCTTGCGTGACGAGTTGCAAGGAGTGGAACACGTCGGGCGAGTCGGGCAGTCTCGCCGATCTGAATCCCTACGACGCGGATCCGTCCGGCACATTCTTCAACCGGGTCCAGAGCTTCGAGGCAGGCAGCTTCCCGAACGCCGACACGATCCACTTTCCGAAGTCATGCCTGCATTGCGAGGACCCGCCGTGCGTGCCGGTGTGTCCGACCGGCGCGAGTTACAAGCGCAAGGAAGACGGCCTCGTGCTGGTCGATTTCGACAAATGCATCGGCTGCAAATACTGCGCGTGGGCTTGCCCGTACGGCGCGCGCGAACTCGACGAAGCGCGCAAGGAGATGACGAAATGCACGTTGTGCGTCGACCGCATTCATGACGAGAATCTCTCCGAGCGCGACCGCCAGCCGGCATGCGTGCTCGCGTGCCCGACCTCCGCGCGGCTGTTCGGCGATATCCACGATCCGGAATCGGTGGTGTCGAAGGCGATCGAGGAGCGCGGTGGTTATCAACTGATGCCCGAGTGGAATACACGGCCGGCGAACCATTATCTGCCGCGCGTCAAAACGTCGGCAGCGGGTTGCGGCAGCGGCGCCTGCTCGTGCAAGGACCCGGGTACGGCCATGGACGCGCCCGAATCGCTCGATGCGCGGCTCGAGCGCGGCGAACTGCATCTTGCGTCGATGGCGACGCGCATCTAAAGGACCTCGCGATGAATCCGGCTTTTTCGGTAGTTTTTCTCACGACCTTGAGCGGCGCGGCGCAGGGCCTGCTGATCGCGCTCGTTGGCGTGGAGACGGCAGCGTTTCTGGGACTCGTCGCGGCGCCCGCGAATGCGTTCTATGTCATCGGCGCGGGCCTGGCGGTCGTGCTGGGCCTGCTTGGGCTGATCGCTTCGTTTTTCCACCTTGGGCATCCGGAGCGCGCATGGCGTGCGATCGCGATGTGGCGGACTTCCTGGTTGTCGCGTGAATGTCTGTGCCTGCCGGCGTTTCTCGCCTGCGTGTTTTTCTATGGCGTCGCGCACGTGTTTGGCTCACCGTGGTCGCTCGCGATAGGGTGGCTCGGCGTGTTGGCCAGCGCTACGCTGTTTGTCTGCACGGCGATGATCTACGCCTGCCTGCGTTTTCTGCAGGAGTGGGCCACGCCGCTCACGCTGGTCAACTTCGCCCTGCTAGGCTGCGCGTCCGGCTTCACGCTGGCGACGGCGCTGACCGCGTGGTTCGCGCCGGGGCTGACAGTGGGGCTGGCGCTCTGTGCCTGCGGGCTGACGCTCGCCGGCTGCGCGAGCCGCTCGGCATCGCTCGTGCGTAATGCGCGATTGCGGCCGAAGTCCACCGTGCAGAGCGCGACCGGCATCGATAATCCGAAGCTCGTGCAGGTCTCGCGCGGCTTTACCGCCGGGGCGTTCAACCTGCGCGAGTTCTTTCACGGCAAATCGGCGGGGACGCTGCGCGGCGTTAAATGGGGATTTCTCGTGACCGCGTTTGCCATGCCGGTTGGTTTGATCGCGTTGGGAGCGGGCTTGCATCCGATCGGCGCGTCGCTCGGTCTGCTGGCGGCCGCTTGTCTCGTGCAGTACGCGGGACTCGTCGCGGAACGCTGGTTCTTCTTCGCCGAAGCGAAGCATCCGCAGAATCTGTATTACGCGAGAGTCGGCTGAGGGGGGGGCTATGTAGTGGGTAGATCGTGCGACTCGGCACGATCTACCGGAACGCGGCCGCTCCCGGTGGCCGTTGCTAGCCGCTCACCCGCACGCGCCGACTTCGCCGCACGCGGTACAGAAGTCGCACCCATCCTTGCGAATCACCGCGTTCGCACCGCAAGAGCCGCATTTGCTTCCGAGCATGGTATGCAAGCCTTGCGTGCCACCCGCTTGCGTCAACGCTGTTTCGTCAGCCTCGCCCGGATGCGGACGAATACCGAAATCCGCCGGCAAGGCGCTCTCGGCTTTCATCTGCCCGCGCGGCAAACGCGCCAGCATGCGCGACGGCACCTGATTGCCTTCGGCATCGAGAAAGCCGCGCCGATGCAGAATCTGCTGGATTGCAAAGGCGAGCGCCGCCACTTCGGAGTCGTGCCAACGTGGTGTGCGATGACCGTCGAGACGCTGCACCTCGCCGAGCCGCACTTGCCCGCGATCCCACGACACCTTGCGCATATCCTGCAAGTTACGCGCGACGAAACCACCGCGTGCCGCAAGCGACAGCGAGCGCATGGTCGCCGTGATCCATTGCTGCGACTCGTCGCGCTGACCGGTCGGAATGAAGAATTCGATGGGCCGCTCGATCGAGACCTCTTCGCCGCCGAGCCGCCCCGTCACTTCGATGAACGAGACCGCCACATAAAGCGATTTCTTGCCGGCTTGCGTCAGGTACTCGACTTTTTCGATGATCGCCGGCAACTCACCCTTGGGCCGATGATCGATCGCGATCCGCAACGGATCCTGATCGGTCTCGGCCAGCGTATCGTCCGCCTGCGGTGGCGGGCTGACGCTCAACACCGCGCCCAGTGTTTCATTCGGACGATAGGTGGCGAGACCCTTGAGACCATTTTTCCACGCGTCGAAGTAGAGGCTTTCGAACGCCTCGAACGGGTAGTCCGCCGGCACGTTCACCGTCTTCGAGATCGACGTGTCCACATACGGCTGCACGGCGGCCATCATGTCGAGGTGATCGCGCGCCGACATCTCGAGTGCGCTGACGAAGTAGTCCGGCAAGTTGCTCACATCGCCACCGAGTTCGCGATAGAGGCGGTATGCGTAGTCTTCGACATCGAACGATTCGCGGCCGCCGTCGGCCATGACCTTCATGCGGGTATAGGTCCACGAGAAGGCTGGCTCGATGCCGTTCGACGCGTTGTCGGCGAACGCGAGGCTGACCGTGCCGGTTGGCGCGATGGACAGCAAATGACTGTTGCGGATGCCGTCGCGGCGGATCGCCTCCTTGATGTCGTCGGGCAGGCGCGAAGCGAACGTGCCCGTTTCCAGATAACGCCCGGCGTCGAACAACTCGAACGCACCGCGCTCGCGCGCCAGTTCCACCGAGGCCCGGTAGGCTTCGTCGCGCATCAGCCGCGCGATGCGCACGGCGAAGTCGCGGCCTTCCTGCGAGTTGTAGCGCAGGCCGAGCATCACCAGCGTATCGCCGAGGCCGGTGAAGCCGACGCCGATGCGCCGCTTGGCACGCGATTCGTCATATTGCTGCGGCAGCGGCCATAGCGTGACGTCGAGCACGTCGTCGAGAAAACGCACCTGGGTGCGGGTGCGTTTGGCAAGACCGTCCCAGTCGAACGACGCTTTGCCGCCTTTCATCTGCGCGAACGGATCGAGCACGAAACGCGTGAGGTTCAACGGTCCGAGATTGCAGCAGCCGTAGGCCGGCAGCGGTTGCTCGCCGCACGGATTGGTGGCGCGGATGGTTTCGACGGCGCGTAGATTGTTGTCCTCGTTCATGCGGGAAATGAACACGATGCCGGGCTCGGCGACGTCGTAGGTGGAGCGCATGATGCGCTCCCAGATCTCGCGTGCGGGCCTTTCGCTGTAGACCCACAGGCCGTCTTCGCGTTGCCGCACGTCGCCTGCCGCGCGCAGCGCCGGCGACGGCTCGGCGCGGTGCACGAGCGGCCAGGGCTGATCGCCTTCGACTGCGCGCATGAATTCGTCGGTGACGCCCACCGACACGTTGAAGTTGTTCCAGCGGCCCTTCGAATGTTTCGCCTCGATGAATTCGATCAGATCGGGGTGATTGCAGTCGAGCACGGCCATTTGCGCGCCGCGCCGCGAGCCGGCGCTTTCCACGGTTCGGCATGAGGCGTCGAATACGTCCATATAGCTGCACGGTCCGGACGCCGCCGAACTGGTGGTATGGACGCGCGCGCCCTTGGGCCGGATCGCGGAGAAGTTATAGCCGACACCGCCGCCGCGGCGCATCGTTTCGGCGGCCTGCAGTAACGCCACATAGATGCCGGGCAGGCCTTCTTCGTCGACGCCCTGGATCGCATCGCCGACCGGCTGCACAAAACAATTGATCAGCGTGGCCGCGATGCCCGTGCCCGCCGCGCTCATGATGCGCCCGGCGCCGAGCGCGCCGTGCCGCAGATTATCGGCGAAGAGCGCTTCCACCGACTCGCGCAGGGCTTCCGGCTCCGCCTGTGCGACACCGCGAGCGACGCGTTTGAACACGTCGTCGGCCGATTGTTCGCTGCCTTTCGCGTACTTCTCGAGCAGAACGTCCAGAGAGAATTGTTGCGGTGCAACGAGTTGGCTAGGGGGAGCTGCGGCGGCGCGGGTGTCCGGGGTGTCTTCTGCCATGGTGTTGCCTCTCGTTTGCCGCCAGACGGGCTGCGGCGGGTTCGAATGGGATTGAGGGCATTCATTTAAGCGTGCGCGTTTGGCAGGTGCGGTGACCTGACGCAACGGGGATCACATTAGCGCACGTGGCGAAGGGCCGCAATCACGGTTTTGCGGCCGGGCCGTCCATTGACGGCAGCCGCCGCAGCGGCTTTCTTGAAGTGGCCTGCATCAGGCAGAGAGATGACGAGCGGCGCTGGGCGTGTGTGCGTGCGGTTGGGGAAGGGGGTGAGCGCAGCACGCCGGAGCAAACACATTGCGAAGGGAGGTGACGGCGAACCTTCCAGGCCTGCCCATGCCTACCCAGGCGTAGGTCTGGAAAGTGCCGTCCAGGCAAAAACTTTAGGCCTCAACCAGTTCGCCGAGCACCTCGGCACAGATCATCGCGGAAGCATTCGAAGGCGCCGGCCGTTCAGCCGGCTTGAAGACCGCATCGCCGCGGCGGATCTTGCGACGCGTTACCGCGCACGTGCCGGACGTATGCGCCGAGCGCCGCCGCCACCGTTGCTCGCCATAATGACAGCGCCCCGGTTCGACCCAGCGGATCACCAGCGTCGTGTCGGAGCGCTCGAGAATTTCGATGCGTACGCCATTGGTTCCGTCAAGGGGGATGGACTCTAAGGTCATCATCGTCGGCTCCGTATTGTGGTGTGCCGAATGTAGTCCCGTGAGCGCCGGATAGCCATTGTGCCGCCGTTGAAACACTGTTCTCCAAATAGCAACAATGAAACTTGACATTCATGCTCGTTTGAAACGACGGGGCTTTGCGGGCGATATGCGCAGTGAATTTGCGATAGCGTGGATTTTTGCAACGCAGTGTTGTACGCAGTGAGACAAGCATGCCGCCTGCGAAGGGCGCCGGTGCTTCCTTTAAGATGTCGTCATTGATGAGCGACCGTGCCGCGCAAGTGTAGCGGGTTTGCATTTTTCTGGACGGCTCGCGCGCATATCCACAAGATCCTAAGAGCCTTCATGATTTCACGCCCACCCGATTCGCCTGAACCGCCTGATTGCCTGAAAAAACAGAAAGCGGCATCACTCGTCCTGTACATCGCACTCGTGCTGCTGGCGCTGTGGGTCGTACGCGATTTCATTGCGGCGATGGCCTGGGCCGGCGTCGTGGCGATCGCCCTGTGGCCGCTTCTGCAAAAGGTGGAGGGCAGCCGCTGGTTTACTGGCCGCACCACGCTGATCGCCGCGGCGCTGACCTTCGCGATCGCATTGCTGGTGGTGCTGCCGTTCGGCATCGGCATTTCGCAGGCGCTGCGCGAAGCCCATGACATGAACGAGTGGTTCAAGGCCGTGCAGGAAAACGGCATTCCGATGCCGGACATCATTGAGCGGTTGCCGTTCGGTGTGCAACAGATATCAGCCTGGTGGCAGGCCAATCTCGCTCAGCCGCTGCGCGATTCGGCGGCCATGAAGGGACTGCACAGCACCACCGTGATGACGCTCGGCCGCCACTTCGGCGCGCGCGCGGCGCACGGCGTGATGGTGTTCGCTTTCATGCTGGTCACGCTGTTCGTGATCTTTCAGGCGGGGCCGCGTTTGTCGGGCTCGCTGATGAAAGGCGTGCGGCGCGGCTTCGGCAACGACGGCGCGCAGTTGCTCGAGCGCATGGCCACGGCCGTGCGGGGCACGGTGTCGGGGCTGGTAGTAGTCGGACTCGGCGAGGGCGTGTTGATGGGCGTGGCCTATTTCGTGACCGGCTTGCCGCATGTCGCTCTGCTCGCATTCATCACGGCGATCGCCGCGATGCTGCCGTTCTGCGCCCCGCTCACATTCGGCCTCGCCGCCTTGTGGCTGTTCTCGCAAGGCTCGGTGGCCGGGGCCATCGGGCTTGCGGTGTTCGGTTCAATCGTGGTGTTCGTCGCTGAACATTTCGTGCGGCCGGTGCTGATCGGCAACTCAACGCGATTGCCTTTCCTGCTGGTGCTATTCGGCATTCTCGGCGGCGCGGAGACGTTCGGATTGCTCGGCCTCTTCATCGGGCCCGCGCTCATGACCGTGCTGGTCGTGTTGTGGACTGACCTCGTGCAATAGTTGCACGCAATGTGCCGGCGCAATCAGGACTGCTGATTCGCCGGCTCGCTTGTTCTGATTTACTTGTCCTGATCGCGCGCCGGCTGTCTGACGCAGCCCAGCGTATATTTCAGCGCGGCGGGCAGCAGCGCGCTCCAGACGTCCCAGGTGTGGCCGCCGTCGATGATGCGCAGCGCCGCCGGATTTCCCGCCAGCCGAAGATGCGTGTAGAGCGAAGACGCATCGGCCTGGATCGCGAGGTCGTCGTCGCCGGCGGCGATGAACATCGGCAGGCGATACGGCCGGCTCATGTACCGCTCCCATTGCGCCGGATAGTTGAGCGTATGCCAGACGTGCAGATCGAACTGCCGGTCGCCGAATACGCCGACCCGGCGAGCCGCCGAACCGGGCGGGGGCTCGTTCGCATAGATCGCGGGACTCAACAGGAGCGCGCCGCAAAAAAGTTCGGGTTGCGTCATGGCGTAGCGCAGTGCACCGAAACCACCCATCGAAACGCCGCCGATCATCCGGCCGCCGCGCTGCGTGGCGACCGCGTAGTGCGTTTCGATCTCCGGCAGCAGATCGGTGAAGAACGCGGTCTCCATCTTTTCCTTGCGATCGACATACCAGTCCGTGCCGCCTTGCGGCATCACGATCGCGACCGGCGGTATCTCCTTGTGTTCGATCAGCGTATCGGCGGTGGCTTGCAGATGACCCTGCGTGAGCCAGTCATTGGCGTCGCCGTTGTTGCCGTGCAGAAGGTAGAGCACGGGAATGCGCGGGGCGTCGTGACGATAGCCGGTGGGCAGATAGATCGTGTAGGACCAGTCTCGGCCGAGCGCTTCGGAATGGAAGCTGCGGCTGACGACGGTGCTGGCGCTTGCCGTCGCGCCGACAGCAGCGCACAGCGCGAGGAGTGCGGAATGTAGGAATAGACGCATGTCAGAGTAAGAGGCCGCCGCGCAGGTCGCGCGCGGTCGTCATGCTATCAGGATCAGCCGTGGAATTTGGTAAGGGGCAAGCGGCAAGCGGGCAAGTGACAACGTGGGAACTTCGCAGTAACGCCGTAACCCCGTCAGGCACACAAATAGCGCACGATAAGCGGCAACACTGCAAAAGCGCGGCATGTGACCGCGCGCTGCCGCCTCAGGGCGAGGTTCTGAGGCGCAAGCTCCAGAGGCGCGTGGTGACGCGCTTGATCGGCTCAGAGGCTCTCGCGACAGCGAACAGTGCGCCGACGGCGCAGGCATCCGCCACCAACCCGAGGGGATAGTTCAGGTAACCGTCGGTCGCGGCGTACAGCACCGAATCGACGACCAGCGAAATCACCGCGCCCGCGATAAAACACAGCAATCCCTTACGGCCAATCATGCCGACCCACGGCAACCATTGCGCGAGCTTTTTTGCCCAGCCGAGCTGGATCAGGTTCGCGACGAGCCAGGCAATCGCCAGAAAATTGACCGCGCGCAGGTAGGAGAGGTTTTGCTTGAGGCTGCCATCGAGCGGCTCGCGTTCAATAAAGAGCTTGTAGTAGGCGGCAGCGGCGACCACGGCGAACGCCAGTACGCTGACCAGCCAGCCGAGACGATGGGTGCTGATGCGCTGATATACCGGCTGGCAACGTGCCAGCACGCCGAGCACGAACAGCAACTGCCAGGCAAACGGGTTGAAATCCCAGTGCATGTCGGGCGCGGCGGGCAGGTAGGCGTTAATAGCCGGTGCGCCCGCCCACAGTGCGACGCTGCCAGCCAGCAGCAGCCACGGCTTGCTGCGCGCGAGCGGCAGGATCATGGGCACCAGCAGCGCGAAGAGCGTGTACATGGGCAGCACGGACGCGAGATACGGCTGACGGCGGAATAACAGAATGTCGCGCAGGGCCGCCACGGGGGTGGCCATCAGATCGTCGAGATCGGTGGTGGCGAGATTCGGGCCGTCGATACTGAACGCGCTGAGCACCGCGCTGACCAGCAGCATCAAGCCGGCGGTGATGAGGAAGGCCCGATAGATTTCGAGCGAGCGACGCAGGAAGCGGCTGCGCGCGGTCGCCTCGTTACGACGTTCGGCGAGCGCCGCGTAGGCCGTTGCGGTGGCGAAGCCGCCGAGAAACACGAAGACCTCAGCCGCGTCGCACAGCGCATACGCATGCAGCGTGACGCGCGAGAGAATGCTGCCGCCGATGTGATCGACGACAATGACCAGGAGGACCAGCCCACGAAAAAAATCTAGCTCAATCAAGCGGGATTGCGACTTTTGCATTGTGTTGCGCCAAAAGCAGCCCCGTGTGACGGCGCGCTAGTCCAGCGCGGCGGCGTCTCACAAAGCTTTTGAAATTGGATTGGTTGCAAAGGCGGACGGCCGCCCCGCGGGTAGCCGTGTTGCAGCTTGAACCAGCCATGCGAGGCTCGGTTGTAGAGGCCAGTAAAAATGACCCGTTTGACGGCGCGGAGTTCCGCTGCGCCGCCGCAAAAGCTTTCGATTATATTTCGTTTCATGACAAAGCCGCCACGAGACGTGCAGGGCCGGTGCCGCCAATGCGACAGCCGGCTTGGGTCCGGGCGGTACGGCACCGTTTACCTGAATCAGCGTTGCGAAAAAAGGGGTTGCCCCGCGCAGTGGAGATTTCGCAACGTTTTGAGATATGGGCGTGACACCTTATGGACGGCGACGTAACGGCGTGTGAGGATTTCCTCAAAGCGCGTCGGGGTCGATAAACGCCACGAGAAGCGTCAAAAAGAAAGCGGTCGGATCGAGTTGTCCTATTACTCGAGCTCAGGGAGATCTTCATGAACAAGCAAGTGTTCGCGCTGGCTGTCTCCACTGTTTTGTCCGCGATTTCGTTAGCCATTTTCTCCCCGCCTGCTTCTGCCCAGACGAGCGTGACGCTGTACGGCGTACTCGATGAAGGCATCAACTACACCAACAATGTCGGCCGTGGCCATGTCTATGAACTCGCGAGCGGCGATGCCCAGGGCAGCCGCTGGGGCCTGAAAGGCGACGAGGATCTCGGCGGTGGCCTGAAGGCGATCTTCCAGCTCGAAAACGGTTTCGACGTCAGCTCCGGACGGCTTAACCAGGGCGGCCGGATGTTCGGCCGCCAGGCGTTCGTCGGCTTGAGTTCGGAGCCATACGGCACGTTGACGTTCGGCCGCCAATACGATTCGGTGGTCGACTATCTGGCGCAGACGACGGCCAACGGCAACTGGGCCGGTGCGCTGTTCTCGCATCCCTACGATAACGACAACACCGACAACTCATTCCGTCTCGACAACAGCGTCAAGTACACCAGTCCGTCGATCTCGGGCTTCCAGTTTGGCGCCGTCTACAGCTTCAGCAACGATACGAGTTTCGCCAACAATCGTGCGTACAGTTTCGGCGGCCAGTACGCCTACGGCGGACTGCTGGTGGCCGCGGCGTATCTGCAGGCCGACAATCCCGGCAACGGCTCGAACGGTGCGATTACCGCGAACGACGCCAGCTTTATCGCCGCCCGCATGCGCGTGTTCGGTGGCGGCATTACCTACACCTTCGGGCCGGCCACGGCGGGTTTCGTGTACACCAATTCGAACTACCTGGACCCGACCGGCAACGGCTATCTCGGCGTGACGCCGCTCGTGCCGCCAGGCATGTTATTGAATTCGCTGAAGTATCAGAACTTCGAGGTGAACGGCAAGTATCAGATTTCGCCGATGTTTTTCGTCGGCGCGCAGTACGTGTACACGATGGAAACCTACGACGCCTCGAGCGGCGGTGTGAAGCCGAAAATTCATTCGTTCGGCTTGATGGCGGACTACAACCTGTCTAAACGCACCGATGTGTACATTCAGGGCGAATATCAGCAAGTGACCGGTGATTCAACCTTTACGATTCTGGACTATGCCTTCACGCCCGGCACCCAGTCGCCGTCGTCGACGTCGAAGCAGGTCGTGGTGCGCGCGGCGATACGGCATAAGTTCTAGGGCGCAGGGTGAGATGGCCGCGGCGTTCTTGCGGAGCACGGCAGATTCAGTTCATCACATAGTTCTGAATCAGTATGCCGGCTATCACGCCGGCCGGAATACCGAAAGTTCTGCCGCGAAGGGTCGCGGTCAGATCTTCATCGAGTACGAAGCTGCAGCGCCGTTCACGCCAGACGGTTTTGTAGGCCAATGGCTTCGCATCGACAATAACGAGGGAAATGAGCGCGGTCAGGATGACCTGCTCGAATGCATGCAGCTTCGCAATAAACGGCGAAAATTCACCGGCATTGCACAGCAACACCATGACGACTGCAGCGACCAGGGCGCCGAAAAATAAACCACCCATGAATCTGTTCGCTGAATTAAGAGAATCCACTGAAACCTCAAATAGTCCGCCGGCTTTATCCAGCTGGCGGAGTAAAAAATATGCTTACGGAAATGGCCTTCCTGTTTAAAGACCTGCCTTGCTTTGAATGCAACGCGGACGGTCTTCAAAAGGACCCGTAAGGATATTTTTTTGATCTTCTTCAACCTATCGTCCTTTTCCTAATCTTGCGCGGGATCAGTCAGAAATGGCTGACGCGCGGCGAGGCCGCTGACAGAGCGGCAGTAGCAGTAGCAGTAGCAGTAGCAGTAGCAGCGGCAGGGCGCTTGCCGCATTTCGCGTGAGCGCCCAGACCAGCCACCGTCGATCCTGCCGAACGTCCTGCGCGTGGCCGCTTACGCGTTGAACAGATTCAACTTTGCGTACTGCAACAGCATGATCGTCTTTCCGTCGACGATCTCGCCGCGCCCGATCATCTCCAGCGCTTCGTCCACCGGCAGTTCCAACACCTCGATATCTTCGCCTTCGTCGGCGATCCCGCCGCCCGCGCCGACTTTTGCCAGCGCATCGTATTCGGCGACGAAAAAATGCAGCTTTTCCGTCACTGAACCCGGGCTCATGAAAGCTTCGAATACCTTGCGCACTTCATGCACGCGGTAGCCGGTTTCCTCTTCGACTTCGGCGCGGATGCGTTCCTCGGGCGAGGCCGCCTCCAGCAGACCGGCCGGCGCCTCGATCAGCATGCCGTGATGACCGTTGACGAACGCCGGCAAGCGGAATTGCCGTGTCAACACGACCGTGCGGCGGCGCGGGTCGACCAGCAGCAGCGTCGCGCCGTTGCCGCGATCGTAGGTTTCGCGGCTCTGGCGTTGCCAACTGCCGTCCGCGCGTTGGTAGTCGAAGGTGGTTTTCTTCAGCACGTACCAGTCGTCCGATAGCACTTTCACGTCGACGATCCGCACCCGCCCGTCGATTTCGTTCATGACTCGCATCCTGTCCTCGCATCTGGTTCTGTTGGAAAAGCAAAACGCGGTCTGCTCCGCGTGCAATTCATGGTATCGTGCAGTATCGTGCAAAAACAAGAAATTTCGTGCAATCGATCAAACTAACCGACATACAGACAGGATCGCCGTCGTGCTGACATCGCAAAGAAAACAGCTGATTCTCGACACGCTCGAGCGTGACGGGCAGGTGATTGCCAAGACCTTGAGCATGGCGTTCGACGTGTCGGAAGACACCATCCGGCGCGATTTGCGCGAGCTTGCCGCGGAGGGGCAGCTTCAGCGCGTGCATGGCGGCGCCTTGCCGGCGTCGCCGGCGTCGCCGGCGGCGGCGGATTTTGCCGGACGCGAGCAAATCGAATCGGCATCGAAGGCGGCGATCGGCCGGGCGGCGGCCGCCCTGATCGGGCGCGGCCAGATTGCGTTTATCGACGGCGGCACGACTGCCGTGCAACTGGCGCGTCACCTTCCGCGCGATTTGCGGGCGACGATCGTCACGCACAGTCCGAGCATCGCCGTCGAACTGGCGGAGCACACGGAGCTCGAGGTCATCATGATCGGCGGTCGCCTGTTCCGGCATTCAATGGTCAACGTGGGCGCGGCCGCGATTGAAGCCCTCAGCCACATTCGCGCCGACTTCTATTTCATGGGCGTGACCGGGGTGCATCCGCAAGCGGGCCTGAGCACCGGCGATATGGAGGAGGCCTACGTGAAGCGCGCGCTCGTGGAGCATGCGGCGGAAACGGTGGTGCTGGCGTCGGCGGAAAAACTCAATGCGGCCTCGGCGTACAGGATTGCGGACGTGTCGGCGGCCAGTACGATCGTCGTCGAGAGGAACACGCCCGAAGCGCTCACCGCGCCGTTCGAAGCCTTGGGCATCACGATCTTGCGTGCCTGATAAATCGTTATGAACCTGCTGTTATAACGATGCATGCGCGATGCATGCGCGATCCATGCGCGATCCATGCGCGATCCATTCGTGACCCATACGCGATCCGTTATTTCCGAGATAGAGAACAAAAATTGACGCACCCTATTGCGATTCAGCGCGATAATCCCGGCCTTTGCCCTCTGGAGGGCAAGAAAATAGGCAACTCACGGTAGTTCAAGGTCAATCAGATCGACTGCGGCATAGCCGAAGTGATGGCTGCTGCACGTCGCCGGTACGCCCGAGCGCAGGTAAGCGCCCGCGGTTCGAACACCTCCCTCGTGGTTTACAGCCGTTTCGCGCAGGTCCGCCACGTATAAGCTGATATGCAGGCGTGCCGCGACGGTCTGTGTTCCGCGTTCGTCCTGCCATGGGGTTGCCGCCGTGTTCATTAAAGGAGAAGTCCATGGGGAAACTCGACCTTTCGCGTCGTAGTTTTCTGAAGGCCAGCGTATTGGCGGGTGTGTCGGTGTATATCGCGCCGATGGGCAGCCGCGCATTCGCTGCGTTGTTCGAAGAAAAGATTCTGACGCCGGTTCAGTGGGACGCCGCTAACGGCCAGGCGAAATTCCGTATCGACGGGATTGCCAAAGTGACCGGTTCGAAAGTGTTCGCGCGCGACATCCGCGCCGCCGACATGCCGCACTGGCCGCAGCAGCAATCGCACGCCTTCATCCTGCGCACGACGCAAGCCGACCGCAGCTACGAAGGCTTCGACCTGACGCTGCTCGGCGACGAACTGAAGCCGGACCGCGTGGTCACGGCGGCCGATCTGACGCGCGACGGCCTGATCTTCCCGGCTTTCTACGGCGACGACATGTTGTTGCCGCCGGGCAAGACGCCCGCGTATCTCGGCCAGGCGGTCGCGATCCTGATCTATCACGACTTCGCGCGCTTCCGCTTCGCGAAAGACAAACTGAAGTTCCAGGATCAGATCATCCGTTACGGCACGCAGACCGGGCCGCTCGAACGCGATCCGTGGGGCACGTTCCGCTTCGTGCGCGTCGGCGGCAAGACGCCGTATGACGACGACCTCTTCTCCAGTCTGAAAGACGCGCCGGTGTTCCCGAGCATGATGCGCAAGCACCAGCCGGTGTGGCCGGACGGCGTCGAACACGGCAAGCTCGACGAGCAGGGCATGTTCCATGCCGGACAGATCCAGCAGGAGCTGGATCACCCGTCGGCGGACTGGCTCGTGCTGGAGCGCGAATACAACACGCAGTCGATCGACACGGCTGCGCTCGAACCCGACAACGCGAACTGCTGGTACGACGCGGCGACCCAATCGCTGCATATGGTCGTGCCGACCCAGGCGCCGTCGGAAGTCGCCGACAGTGCCGCCGGCATGGTCGCGAAGTGCGCGTTCCCGGTGAAGAACCTGTTCATCCACCCGTGCTACACGGTGGGCTACGGTTCGAAGGACCACTTCAACGTGCCGTTCTACGGCCTTGTCTGCGCGATGTATGCGGACGGCCGTCCGGTGCGTCTTGCCAACGATCGTTACGAGCAGTTCCAGACTTCCTTGAAACGCCATGCGTTCAAGATGAACTATCGGATCGCGGTCGACAAGAACACCGGTCTGATGCAATCGTTCAAGGCCGAAATGGAAGCGAACGGCGGCGGGCGTTGCAACTTTTCGCCGTCGGTGGCGATGGTCGGCGCAACGGCCGCTCAATCGATCTATTACTTCCCGAAGAACGATCTCTCGTCGGTGGCGATCGCCTCGCGCGCCATCGACGCCGGTTCGGCGCGCGGCTACGGCACGCTGCAAAGCATGGCCGCGACCGAGATGATGGTCGATGAAATCGCCGCGCAACTGAATCTCGATCCGATCGACTTCCGCCTGAAAAACGCGCTGCGCTCGGGCATGAAGAACACGCAGGGCGCGGTCCCCGCCGGCGCGATTCGTGTCGACGACGTGCTGCAGAAGGCGAAGCTTCATCCGCTGTGGGTGAATCGGGCGAAGCGCAAGGCCGAGTTCGAAGCCGCGCATCCGGGCACGCGTTATGGCGTCGGTTTTGCGTGCGTGCAGAAGGACTTCGGCACGGGCGCGGAAACCTCGTTCGCGAAGGTCGAGTTCAGCGCCGACGGCAAGATCGGCCTGCAACACACGGCCGCCGAAATCGGCACCGGCATGTCGACCTCGCAGGCGATCGCGGTCGCGAAGTGGCTCGGCAAACCGGCCACCGACGTGCATGTGGCGATCACCGATTGGCCGGATCTGCCGGTCGTCACGAGCGGCGATCCTTACATGATGTCGCAGGCGGACCAGGACAAGCTGGCCGCGAATCCGCGCTGGTCGCCGGGTTATGCGTCGCCGTCGAGCGCGACCAATTCGGCGTTCTACTTTACGCACAGCACGCGTGAAGCGGCACGCGTCGTCTTCGCGCACGGTTTGTGGCCGGCAGCGATGGCGATCTGGAGCCAGGGGCTGGGCGGCGGTCAGGCCGCGCCGCTGGTGGTGCGCATGGAAGACGCGCGCTGGGTCGACGGCAAGCTGTCCGCGGCGGGGCTCGAAGCGCTGCCGTTCGAACAGCTCGCGAAGAAGGCGCACGAGTTGGGTCTCGTCACCGGCGCGACCGTGCACGTGTTCAATCGCTGGCAATGGACCGAGTCGGACTTCGAGATCGATGGCAGCGTCGAGCGTCTGCCGCTCGACGGCCTCGCGCTGCGCTACGGCGATAACGCTTCGGCCGATAAGAAGAAACTGCAAACCACGCCGAATCAATACCGCGTGCTCGACCGTCAGCGCGTGTTCATTCCGCCGGTTCAGCGCAATAACGCGGCCGTGACGTACTACAGCGCGGTCGGCACGCTGGTCGAGCTGTCGGTGCATGAAGCGAGCGGCAAGGTGAATCTGCTCGCGCATCACTCGATCATGGAGTGCGGCAATCAGCTTTCGCCGCAACTCGTGTCGGGCCAGTTGCAAGGCGGTCTCGCCATGGGCATCGGCCATGCGTTGCACGAGTATTTGCCGCTCTATGAAGACGGCCCGGGCAACGGCACGTGGAACTTCAATCGCTACCACTTGCCGCGCGCGGCGGATGTCGCCGTCTGGACCCAGACCGGCGACGTGCTGCCGCCGCTGACCGAGACCGACCCGCCGAAGGGCATCGCCGAAGTCGTGATGATTCCGGTGGTCGGCGCCATCGTGAACGGTATCGCGCACGCGATCGGCCATCGCTTTACCGACCTGCCGGTCACCCCGCAACTTATTCAGAAGGTGCTCGCATGACGGCCCCCACTCAAACTTCCGCCAATGCCGCTAGCGGCGCCGGCGCGGCCAGCGCGGCTGCTGTTTCTGGCGCTGCCGCCGCCAACCCGGCTTCCGGCGCCTCGGGCGTTGCTGCCGGCGCGCCGGCGGCAACGGTGGTCGAGCGTCCGTTGACGCATTTCCGCACGCTGCCGGTGTCGGTCAAGGTGAACGGCGAGATCGTCGGCCCGACCGACGTGCCCGCCGGTCTGATGATGATCGATTTCCTGCACGAGTACCTGCATCTGACCGGCTCGCGCCTCGGTTGCGGCCAGGGCATCTGCCACGCGTGCGTCGTGATCGTCGACAAGCCGGACGGCACCAGCGAAGAAGTGCGCACCTGCATCACGGGCGCGAATTTCTTCAACGGCAAAACCATCCGCACGATTGAAGGGCACGCGAAGCGCAACGAAGCAGGCGAGGTCGTCGAGCTGTCGCCGATCCAGCAGAAGTTTCTCGAGCACTTCAGTTTTCAGTGCGGCTACTGTACGCCCGGCTTCGTCAACGCGGCGACGGTGCTGATCGAACGCCTGAAGCGCCAGCCGGTTGCGAAGAGTCAGGTCGAGCAAACCATCACCGAGGCGTTGAACGACCATATTTGCCGCTGCACGGGCTACGTGCGCTACTACGAAGCCGTGAAGGAGGTCGTGATGACCACGCCCGGCCTCGTAAAGGATGCCGCATGATGAGCGCCTCCATGAACGTGCGCCGCGCGCTGCTGTTGCTCGGTACCGCGGCTTTGCTCAGCGCTTGCGGCAAGCACGACGACTCCGCCGCTGCGATGCAGGCCGCGGCCGCATTGGGCCCGCAATCCACTGCCGCCGATCCGCTCGCGCGCGGCCGTTACCTCGTCAAAGCCGCCGACTGCGCCGCCTGCCATACCACGTCGGACGGTGCGCCGTTCGCCGGCGGCGTCAAGCTGGCTTCGCCGTTCGGCACCTTCTACGGCACCAACATCACGCCGGACAAGGACCACGGTATCGGCAACTGGAGCGCGGACGATCTCTACAAGGCGCTGCACGACGGCGTCACGCCGACCAAGCAGTTGTATCCGGCCATGCCGTACACGTCGTACCGTCAGTTGTCGCGCGCGGATAGCGACGCGATCTACGCATATCTGATGGCGCAGAAACCGGCGGCCGTGGCGAACCACGAACCGGAGTTGTCGTTTCCGTTCAACGTGCGATTTGGCGTGCGCTTCTGGGACTGGATGTTCCTGAAGGACACGTTGCCCGACGCATCGAAGGGGGCGTCCGCGGACTGGAATCGCGGACGCTATCTGGCGAGCGCGCTTGGCCATTGCGCCGAATGCCATACGCCGCGCGGCACGTTCGGCCAGCTCGATGGAGCGAAGCCGCTGACGGGCGCGGCGCTCGGCCGGATCGCCGCACCGGACATCACGCCGCATGGTCTGGCGGCGCGTGGCTGGACGGCAGCGGACTTGCAGACGTTCTTCGCTACCGGTATCGCGCCGCAAGGCTCGGCCTTCGGCGAGATGTATCCGGTTGTGCATCTGAGCAGCCAGTACATGACGCATGACGATCTGCGCGCCATGTCGACCTATCTGCTCGGCGACCAGGCGCCGGCGCCGCAACCCCTGCAAACGGTCTCGGCCGATGCCGCGCAACTTGAGGCGGGGCGCAATGTGTATCTGGCGGTGTGCGCCGGTTGTCACGGCCTGGGCGGTGAGGGCAAGCCGCACGTCGCCGTGCCGATGCACGCCAACTCGACCGTGCGTCAAGGCGATGCGCATAACCTGATCGTGGCGATGCTCGACGGCATTGGCGCGCAGGATTTTCCTGGCCTCGAACGGATGCAGGAGATGCCGGGCTTCGCCACGCAACTCAGCGACGTGGAACTGGCTCAGCTCGCGAATTATCTGCGCGCGACGTATGGCGGTCAGCCTGCCGACGTGACCGCCGATGCGGTGAAAGCGTTGCGATGAAACATGCCATGCGTCAGGGTGTTGCGAGTCTGGCGCCAGGCGTGATGGGGGGAAGGTAAGGAAGAGCCGGTGCCGTCAAAGGCACCGGCTCTTTTTTGTGCGCGCAGTACGTGTGTGGGGGGCGCGAGACGCAGTATCACCACGCTGCCGCTTGCATCAAGTAGCGTGAATGGAATGGCGAGCAATGAACTCACGCGCGATGGTTGGCTCAAATGGTATCGCGCCGTCGCCCCCCGGCGGCGCGCGCTACGTTTGGCCGTAGATCGATCTGATTCCCTTCACGGAGACTTCATGAGTAATCGCGCGACGCAAACCGTTCCCAACCCGTCTTCCGTCCAATCGCAGAGTGCGCCGCTGCTTTGCGTGCAAGGCACGATCAGCAAGGTGTTCCTGAACCCGGAGTTCCACAACAACGCCAATCACCAGCACTTTGTCATCAGGATCGACAAGGTGCTGAAATTCGACGGCGGTACTCAGAACCTGACGGGTACCGAGGTATTCGTCGCCGTGCGCTTCGGCGACAGCGAAGGGTTGGCGCATGAAATCCCCGGATTGCAAGCGGGCCAGCCCATCGAGGCTCAAGGCGAATATATTTCCGATGCCACCGCTTATCCGACCCAGGACAACTCCAACCCCGTTCTGCCGGTACTGCACTTCACGCATCATCCAGTCGGTTACGTGAAGTATCAAGGCCAGACCTACAGCTAGTCACCTTGCGTCTTATCGGGACCGCACGGGCATGACGCCCGTCGGTTCGCGCACACTTTTCTCCCTCTAGGCTAACCGTCCCGGCGAGCGCTCATTCAAGTTTTGGCTCCGTTTTGCCGTTAAAGAAAACGTTACCAGTCGATCGTCCGGCGGCGTAGCCGTTTACAGATCTTCGCGACCATGCGTGCAGCGGGCTCAGGCCAGCACCACCCATGAGGCGCGGATCGGGCTTGCGCGCCGGAGATGGTTGCACACGCAACCGTGTCTGATCACCGTACGTAATGTTTGTATCAGAGTGTGTGAGGCGGGGCGTTTTTTGCAAAACGCACTTTACAATTCCGCGTGAATCTTAATCGGCAATCTGGCCCTTTTCGCGGAAGATCGCCTGTTTATCGAGCATCGGGCAGTCGGCAAGGCGAAAGGGATTGGGTTGCATGGCAGGGCATGAGTGAGCGCCGCACGAGGCGGCCTCGCTGTGTCGCGAGAGAAAGCAGCGCTTCGTCAGAACGCGCGCATCGCACGCGATAGGGCGGCACCTGGTCTGCCAATAAAAAAGCAGGAGTCGAATATGTTGGGATTGCGTTTCGACAGAACAATGATGGCCAGTCTGGCCGGCGTGTCGGTTGCGCTGGTGGTCAGCGGTTGTGCGAATGTGGGGCAGCAGGGCGCGGCATCGGCTGCGCCGGTTGCCTCGGCAGCGTCCGGTGTGCCGGCCGTGGCGGCCGCGCCTGGTTCCGATGCGCTCGCGGGCTCGCCGGTCACGCTGGCTGCCGACGGCAGCGTGCCGCTTAAGAAGACCCCGCCGCTGGTTTATCGCGTCAGGCGTGGCGATACCCTGGCGCGCGTCGCCCAGCATCATCATTGCAGTGTCAGGCAGTTGCAGGCGTGGAATGGTCTGAAGTCTTCCGCGCGGTTGAAGCCGGGGCAGGTGCTGCACGTCGCTTCGCCGGAAACGGTGCGGGCGGTTAATCTGGCCAACGCGGCGGCCGCCGCAGCAGCGAAGGCTGCGGCGTCCGCGCCGGCTGCTTCGCTCGCCGCGCAGTCAGCGTCGGCGGGCGCGACAACCGCGCAAGTCGCGGCGCAGTCCGACGCACAATCACCCGCACCCAGCGCGGCCGAGGTGCGCGAAGTCGCGCAGCAGACTTCGCGGCATGCGAACGGCGTATCGCTCGCGTGGCCTGCGGGTGGCCGCGTGGTCGAGGCTTTCCAGCCGGGCGAAACGCGCGGCATCGAAATCGGTGGCAAGCCCGGCGATCCGGTGCGGGCCGCGGCCGACGGCAAGGTGATGTACGCCGGCACGGGTCTGAACAGCTACGGCAGTCTGATCATCGTTCAGCACAACAAGGACTTTCTGACTGCCTACTCGCATAACCGCAAGCTGCTGGTGAAAATTGGCGACATCGTGCGGCAGGGGCAGCAGATTGCCGAAATGGGCGACGAAAATAACTCACGGGTCTCCGTGGGCTTCGAGTTGCGCCGCGACGGCAAGCCGGTCGATCCGATGCCGTACTTGCCGCAAGGCCGCGGTTAGGCGGCGAGCCAGCGCAACGCCGCCGCGACGATCGCTTCGGGCGCGTCTTCCTGCATCAGATGGCCGGCCCGCGGCACCGGCTGAAAGCGCGCGTCGGGTATGACCGCCGCCAGTTGCCGGCCACGTTCGGGCGGAATCCACTGATCGTCTTCGCCCCACAGGATTTGCGTCGGGCAGCGCATCTGCGAATAGCGTGCTTCGACCTCGTCGGTGTAGCGCTGGTCCATTTGGGCGATCTGGCGATAGAACGCGGGTTGTCCGGTTGCGCCGAGCCACGGCGTCACATAAGGCGCGAGTTCCTCGTCCGGAATATCGCGGGCGATCGCGCCACGCACGTACGCCTTCACCACCGCTTCGTGAATATACGCCGGCAGCCCGGCGAAAGCCGCGCCGTGCTCGCGCACGTGCCGCACGAACGGTGACCCCCATGGCGCGACGGCGACCGGATCGATCAGCGTGAGACTGCGATAGTCGCATCCATCGATCAGATGCGCGCGCAAGGAAGTCGCGCCGCCGAAATCGTGCGCGATGACGTCCGGACTCTTCAGTTGCCAATGCGTGAGCAATTCCGCCAGCAGCACGTTCTGCACGCCGAGTGAGACGTCCTCGCCATCACGTTGCTCGGATTGGCCGTAGCCAAGCAGATCGTAGTAATAGACGGTGCGAATTTGCGCGAGATGGGGCGCGATGCGATGCCACACATATGAAGAAAACGGTGTGCCATGAACCAGCACCAGCGGCGGACCGTTGCCGGACACGCGAAAGCGCACGGTTTGATCACGGAACGTATAGCTTTCGGGGAGTGGCCAGTTTTGCATGGCGGTGAGCATCGGGAGAAAGTCTGCTTACCTTAGCAGGGCCCACCCAAGTGTGCTGACCGGCTTGTCGTCGCATCGTCTGACGTGCTTCCTGCAAAAGCTCACCTTTGTTTTATTCAGCAAAGCCAGGCAAATTCAAAAAATTGTGATTCACGGCGTCGCCGGATTGACCGGTGAGCGATGCACTGTTACGAAGCACGCATGAATCACCTTGAAACAAGGGGTTTTTGTATTGGCTGGGTTCGGAAAGCCTGGTAATCGTCGAGCGTACGTCGATTCGCTATTTCATCAGACGACGACTGATCGACCGGAATGCGCGCCTGCCAATGGTGAGCCAATTCGGGAGCCGAAGGCGTAACGCTCACCGGACGTCGTGCTGCCGCACTCAATCACAGCGACGACGTCCAGCCGATTCCGGCGAAAGCCAACGAAACCCCGCAAGGCGCCACGCCGCCGGCTATTTCGATTCAATCCCGCGCAGCAGTTGCGAAACCTGGCCGTGGTGATGCAGGATCGCCGGGTCGGCTTGCAGCAACGGCAAATAGCGCGGCAGGAACGCGTTGTTGGGCTGGTCGGGGGAAAAGAGGCCGGTGACGGCTTCGGCGGCGGCGAGCCGGTCGGCGGCATCCGCTTCCTTGTCGTCGAGAATCTCGTCGACGTTCGCGATGACCGTGGAAAGCGGCGTCAGCCAGCGGAACCCCGAGCCGTTGATGAGCACTTGCAGGAAGGCCGCCGGCGTCGCGGGGCCGAATTCCTTTTCGTAGGCTGCGCGTTCGTGATCGAGAATCGACTTATGCAACGCCAATAGCGGCTTGCGAATCTCCGAAAGGAATTGAATGCATTGCTGGTCGTTCATCTTGCCGCTCCTTCGGGTAGTCATGCCCGATCAAGCCGGGCGATCGTGTCAAGTCGGATCCATGCTATCAAAATCGCCTTGTCTGCGAACTTCTTTATACAAGGCTACAATTTCCAGGCCCCTCCCAGCGCGCTCGCGCTTCGCATCATCTGCTGCGCCCATTGAACTATCGCCGCATCGCGTATTAGCACGGCCTGTCGAATAAACACGGCAAGTCTTTGCGTTTTGGTTCGACGTCTCTGTCCAAACAGTCTGAATGAGCAGTCTGACAAACAATAAACCCCACCCGGAGCCGCCCATGACAACGTTCAATATCAACGGCCAGACTCATACTGTCGACGCACCGCCCGACATGCCCCTGTTATGGGTGTTGCGCGATCTCGTCGGCTTGACCGGCACCAAGTTCGGCTGCGGCATCGCGCAATGCGGCGCGTGCACCGTGCATCTCGATGGCGTCGCGGTGCGCTCGTGCGTGCTGCCGGCAGCGGCTGTCGGCGACCGGAAAATCACCACCATTGAAGCAGTCGGCAGCACGCCGGCCGGGCAAAAGGTGCAGCAGGCCTGGCGTCAACTGGACGTTGTGCAATGCGGCTACTGTCAGTCGGGGCAGGTGATGTCGGCGGCCTCGCTGATCGCGGGCAACCCTGATCCGAGCGATGCGGATATCGACGCCGCCATGGCCGGCAACATCTGCCGCTGTGGGACGTACAACCGCATCCGCGCGGCGATCAAGCAAGCCGCGAAGGGGGCCTGACATGTCCCGGGGATTGCTCGATGCACAAAATGGCGCGCCACCGCCGAAGGGCGGCACGGGCGGCATCACACGCCGTACGTTCCTGAAATTCAGCGTCACGGTAGGCGCGGCAACGGGTGGAGGCTTGCTGCTCGGCTTCAGCATGCCGGCCGTCAGTCAGGACCAGAAGGCCGGCAAAACGGTGATCGGCGGCGATGGCGACGAAGCGCCGCAAAACGGCGTGTTCGCGCCGAACGCCTTTATCCAGATCGACACGGCGGGCAAGGTCACGCTGGTGATTCCGAAGGTCGAAATGGGACAAGGCGTCTACACGTCGATCCCAATGCTCATTGCTGAAGAGCTCGAGGTGCCGCTCGATTCGGTCACGCTCGACCACGCGCCGCCAAACGAAAAACTCTTCATGGACCCGTTGCTCGGCGGCCAGCTCACCGGCGGTTCGACGTCGATCCGTTATGCGTGGGAGCCGATGCGCCGTGCCGGCGCGGCCGCGCGCACCGTCCTGATCAGTGCTGCCGCGCAACAATGGCAAGTCGATCCCGCAAGCTGTCACGCGCAGGCCGGTCAGGTGATTCATACGGCGAGCAACCGCAGCATCGGTTACGGACAGTTGGTGGAAGCCGCGGCGAAGCTGCCCGCGCCGCAGAACGTGCCGTTGAAAGATCCGAAAGATTTCAAGGTGATCGGCACGCCGGTGAAGCGTCTCGATTCGCCGGAAAAGGTCGACGGCACCGCCATGTTCGGACTGGACGTGCGGGTGCCCGACATGGTCTACGCGGCCATTGCGAATTGCCCGGTGTTCGGCGGCACGCTCGCCAGCGTCGACGACACCAACGCGAAGAAGATTCCCGGCGTGCGCCAGGTCGTCAAGCTGGATAACGCGGTCGCCGTGATCGGCGATCACACGTGGGCGGCCAAACGCGGTTTGCAGGCGCTGGATATCAAATGGAACGAAGGCGCGGGCGCGCAGATCGGCATGAAGCAGATCGTCGACGATCTCGCCAGTGCCTCGCAGCGCAATGGCGCGGTGGCGCGTAAAGAGGGCGATGTGAACAACGCGTTTTCAAACGCGAAGACACGCGTCGACGCCGTATACCAGCAACCGTTCCTTGCGCACGCCACGATGGAACCGATCAACTGCACGGTGCACGTGCGGCCCGACGGCTGCGAAATCTGGCTCGGCTCGCAAGTGCCGACGCGGGTGGTGGACGCGGCGGTTGCCGTCACCGGCCTGCCCGCGGACAAGATTGTCGTGCACAACCATCTGATCGGCGGCGGCTTTGGGCGGCGGCTCGAATTCGACATGGTCACGCAGTCGGTCAAGATCGGCAAACAGGTGTCGACGCCGGTGAAGGTGCTGTGGACGCGCGAAGAAGATATTCAGCATGACATGTACCGGCCGTACTACTACGACAAGATTTCCGCCGGGCTCGATGCGAACGGCAAACCGATCGCGTGGCAGCACCGGATTGTCGGCTCGTCGATCATGGCGCGTTTCGCGCCGCCCGCGTTCCAGCACGGACTCGATCCCGATGCCGTGGAAGTCGCGGCTGACCTGCCCTACGACCTGCCGAATCAACTGGTCGACTATGTGCGCCAGGAACCGCATGCCGTTCCCACCGCATTCTGGCGCGGCGTGGGACCAACGCGCGGCACCTTCGTGGTCGAGAGTTTTATCGACGAACTCGCCGCGCAGGCGAAAGTCGATCCGGTCAAGTACCGCCAGGATCTGCTGGGCAAAACGCCGCGCGCGCTGAACGTGCTCAATACCGCCACGCAGGCGGCGAACTGGGGCAGTACGGTGCCGAAGGGACAAGGGCGCGGCGTGTCGGTGATGCATGCGTTTGGCAGCTTCTTTTCGATCGTCGTCGACGTTGCCGTCGACCAGGGCGAGGTGGCGGTCAAGCGCGTCGTGTGCGCGGTCGATTGCGGGATGGTGGTGAATCCGAACACGATCGAAGCACAGGTGCAAGGCGGCATCATCTTCGGCATCACGGCCGCGCTCTATAGCCAGATCACGATCAAGGACGGCCGTGTGGAGCAGAACAACTTCACCGACTACCGGATGCTGCGGATCGATCAAACGCCGCCTATCGAGGTGCATATCGTGAAGAGCAGCGAGGCGCCGGGCGGCATCGGCGAGCCGGGCACGGCGGCGCTCGCGCCCGCTCTGACGAACGCGATTTACGCGGCCACCGGCAAGCGGCTGCGGCAATTGCCGGTCGGCAGTCAACTGCAAACCGCCTGAGCCTGACTGGAGCCCAACATGAACAACACACTCAAGGGTTTCGGCGCGGCGCTGTGCGTGACGTTGCCGTTCCTGACGCAAAGCCCGGCGCAAGCGGCCGATCAGGCATTGGTGCAGCGCGGCGCCTATCTGGCGAAGGTCGGCGATTGCGTTGCGTGCCATACGGCGCCGAAGGGCAAACCGTTCGCGGGCGGCCTGGCGATGACCACGCCAATGGGCCAGATCTACACCACCAACATCACGCCCGACCAGCAAACCGGCATCGGCAACTACACGGAAGAGGATTTTGCGAATGCGATGCGCGAAGGCGTCGCGAAAGATGGTCACAACCTGTATCCGGCCATGCCGTATCCGTCCTATGCAAAGGTCAACGACGACGACATGAAAGCGCTGTACGCGTACTTCATGAGCGGGGTCGCGCCGGTGCAGCAGGCGAACCGCGAGCCGGACATCAAATGGCCGTTGAACATGCGCTGGCCGTTGAAGTTCTGGAACATGGTGTTCCTGGAGAAAGGTGTCTATCAGGACAAACCGGGCAAGGATGTGGCGTGGAATCGTGGCGCGTATCTCATCCAGGGCCTGGGGCACTGCGGCTCGTGCCATACGCCGCGCGGCATCGCGTTCCAGGAGAAGGCGCTGGATGAAACGGGCAGCATGTTCCTGACCGGCGGCCTGCTCGACGGCTGGTTCGCGGCGAATCTGACGGGCGAACACAACGTCGGCCTCGGCCGCTGGAACGATCAGGATCTGCAGGCGTTCCTGAAGACCGGCGCCAATCGCCATGCCTCGGCGTTCGGTTCGATGACCAGTGTCATCAACAACAGCACGCAGGGCATGAACGACACCGACATCGCCGCGATGTCCGCGTACCTGAAATCGCTGCCGCCGGCAGGCGGTAATGGTGCGCCGCCTTATACGTACGATCCGCAAGCGACGAAGGTGTCGTTGAACCGTCCCGCGAACAATGCCGGCGCGCGCGTTTATACGGCGTATTGCATGCATTGCCATGGCGTCGATGGACGCGGCTTTGCGCCGATGCTGGCGCCGTTGGCGGGGAATCCGAACGTGCTGGAGAAGGACCCGTCCTCGCTGATCAACGTGACGTTGAACGGCACCGGGGATCTGGTGATCGGCGGCATTCCCGCGCCGTATCCCATGCCGAACTACGCGCCGGTGCTCAACGACCAGCAGATCGCCGACGTGCTGAGCTTTGTGCGCGCCGGGTGGAATAACGGTGGACCGGCGGTCACGGCGGCCGACGTGGCAAAGCTGCGCAAGTCGACCCAGGCGGCGAAGTAGTCAAATCGCTGTGGCAATGAAAAAAGCGGCAACCGTGCAAAACGGTTGCCGCTTTTCATGAATACGCGTGAGGGCCGCTAAGCGCTCTGCGCGGCGCTCAATGAAGCAAAAACATCCAACGGCAAATCAGCGGTGCTGCCCCACCTTCTGCCGCCTCTCCAGCACGCGCGCGTACCACGTCAACGGGAAACACATGGCGAAGTAAATCATTGCGACCATGCCGTAGATCGGAAACGGGCGAAAGGCGGCGTTGGTGATCATCGTGCCGGTCTTGGTCAATTCCGTGAAGCCGATGATCGACGCGAGCGCCGTGCTCTTTACCACCTGCACGAGGAAGCCGACCGTCGGCGCCACGGCGATCTTCAACGCCTGCGGCCAGATGATGTAGCGCAGTTGCTGGCTGAACGTCATGCCGAGACTCGCCCCCGCGGACCACTGGCCACGCGGCACCGCTTCCACGCAGCCACGCCAGATATCGACCAGATACGCGCTGGTATACAGCGTCAGCGTGACGGTTGCCGCGACCCAGGGCGAGACGTCGACGCCCAGCAAAGGCAGGCCGAAGAACGCCAGAAACAGTTGCATCAGGAGCGGCGTGCCCTGAAACACTTCGACGTACACCACCACGATCCGCCGCAGCCACGGCAGAGGCGATACGCGCATCGCGAGCAGGATCAGCCCGACCATGCCGCCGCCGACAAACGCGATCAGCGACAGCAACACCGTCCAGCGGGCGGCGAGCAACAGATTGCGGGCGATGTCCCACAGCGTGAAGTCGACCATGATCAACGCTCCGTTGGCAGAGTGCGGGCGCCGCGCCACATCAGGCGGCTGCGCCAGTTACGCGGCGCGCTGTCACCGCCGCCGCGCGCCACGCGGCCCGCAAAGAGGTTGCGGCCGAGCCGGTTCATGAGTTGCCGCAACAGGATCGACAACACCAGATACGTCGCGGTGATGATCACGTAGCTTTCGAACGAGCGGAAATTGCGCGACTGGATGAAGTTGGCCGCGTAGGTCAGATCGGGCACGGAGATCTGCGAGACCACCGCCGAGCCGAGCATCACGATCAGCACCTGGCTCAACAAGGAAGGAAACACGTTGGCGAGCGCCTGGGGCAGCACGACGTAGCGAAACACCTGGCGCCCATGCAGGCCGAGCGCCTGCGCCGCCTGCACCTGGCCGCGCGAGATCGAATCGATCCCGGCGCGCACGATTTCGATTGCGTAGGCGCCGAGGTTGACGGTCATCGCCAGAATCGCAGCCTGCACTTCGTCGATATGAATACCGAGGCTCGGCAGGCCGAAGAAAATGAAGAACAACTGCACGATGAAGGGCGTATTGCGGATCAACTCGACATAGGTCGCGATCACCGCGCGCGCCCACTTCGGGCCGGCCACCGCGATGCTCGCGCCGCCAATGCCGACGAGGCCGCCGAGCACGGTGGAGACGGCGGTCAGCCCCAGCGTGACAGCGACGCCGCGCGCGAGCAGCCCCGCATACAGGCCGAAGCCGCTGAAATCGAACGCATAGGTCATGGCGTGGCGCTCATCCTGAGGTCAAACTCCGGCACGAACGTCCGAAGGAAGTCCCCTTGGAGGATGCCCCGAAGGATCCCCCTTTGGGGACCGGCTCGGCCAGTCCGCGCAATAAAGGTTTAGAGGTCGGCCGGCAGCGGCGCACGCAGCCATTTCTGCGAAATCGCATTCATGGTGCCGTCCTTGCGGGCCTTGGCAATCGTTTCGTCGACTTTCTGCTTCAGACGCGGCTCGTTCTTGTTCAAACCGACGTGATCCGGCGAGCTGAACAGCGAGAACTTCTGCTCGGGATCGTTCGCGGGATGACGCGCAAGAATGGTGGCGCCGACGTCGTTGCCGACTACCATCAACTGTACCTGACCAGAAAGAAACGCCGAAATTGCGCCGTTAGGATCGTCGAATCTTTTTATGGTCGCGCTGGCCGGCGCGATCTTGCTGACGCTCAGGTCTTCCAGGGTGCCGCGCGCAACCGAAATCGTTTTGCCGGCGAGGTCGGCGGCGTTCTTCACGGGCAGCGACTTGGGACCGAAGACGGCGAGGTAGTAGGGCGCGTAAGGCTGCGAGAAATCGATCACCTTTTCGCGCTCGGGTGTCTGGCCGACTGAAAGCAGCATGTCAGCCTTGTGGTCAGCCAGATAGGCCATCCGGTTGTCGCCCGTCACCTGCACGAGTTCGACCTTCGCGTTGAGCGCCTTGCCGATCAGGTTGGCCACGTCGATGTCATAGCCCATCGGCTTCATGTCCGGGCCGATCGAGCCGAACGGCGGGTAGTCCTCGAATACGCCGATGCGCACGGTCCCCGACTTGGCAATGTTGTCGAGCGCGTCGGCATGCGCGGCCGGCGACGCAAAGGCGCACAGCGCGCCGAGGCCGGTGAAGGCGAGCGTCGCGGCAAGGGTGGCGAAGACGCGGCGCGTGTTCGATTGGGCAACTTGGGGCTGATTCATGGTCTTTCCTCTGTCGAAAACTCGTTATTGGAATGGGCTTCAGGGTGAGCGTTTCAATGCGCCGCGCGGGCCGCGATCAGTTTGCACGCGTGCGGTGGCAGTTCCGCGAAGACCGGCATGCCGAGCATCAGTCCCGGCGTTTCGCGCGGCGTGGTCGCGGCAGTCAGGGTGAAACCCGCACAGTCGATCGTGGCCTCAAGCGACGCCCCCACATCGCGAATAAATGTCACCGTGCCCGCGAGGCGGTTCGGCCCGGCCTCGGCGGACGCCGATTTGACGCACACGTCTTCCGGCCGGATCAGCAGGCGGATATCGTTGCCGGACTCCGGCACGCGCGCCGGTTGCGCAACCGCAATGCGCCTTCCGCCCGGCAGGCTGACACCGCCCGCGCCGTCGTAGCTGACCGGCAGGATATTACCGAGCCCGATGAAGTCAGCGACAAATTCGCTCACCGGGTCGCGATAAATATCGAGCGGTTTGCCGACTTGCGCAATCCGGCCTTTCTCCATCACCACGATTTCGTCGGCCATGGTCATCGCTTCGCGCTGGTCGTGCGTCACCATGATCGTCGTGATGCCGAGACGCTGTTGCAGCAGGCGGATTTCGACCTGCATTGCTTCGCGCAGCTTGGCGTCGAGCGCGGAAAGCGGTTCGTCGAGCAGCAGCAGTTTCGGCTGCGACGCGATCGCGCGCGCAATCGCCACGCGTTGCCGCTGGCCGCCGGAGAGCTGCGTGACCGGCCGGTTCGCCATATGCGGCAACTGGATCAGCTCCAGCAATTCGGCCACACGGCGCGCTTGCGCGTCTTTCGCGGTCTTGCGCAGCTTGAGCGGATAGGCGACGTTCTGCGCGACCGTCATATGCGGAAACAGCGCGAGCGACTGGAACACCATGCCGAAGTCGCGCTGGTTGGCGGGCAGATGCGTGATGTCTCGGCCGGCAAAATCGATGCGGCCCGAGCTCGGCGTTTCCAGCCCGGCGATCATCCGCAACAGCGTGGTCTTGCCGCAGCCGGACGGCCCGAGAAAGCACACCAGCTTGCCGTCGGGCACGCTCAGATCGACACGGTCGACGGCGTGGGCTGCGTTAAAACGCTTGGTCACGGCCTGCAAGGTCAGATGGGTCATCGAATGCTCCAGCAAAAAGGCATCGTCGCAGCGCGAATCGGAAGGATGGTCAAAGCGCCACGCCTTCGTCGCCGATCAGTTTCTCGAGCAGCCAGATCAGCGCGAAGTCGATCGCGACGATGAATACGGCGAAACAGAACACGGTCGGATCGAGCGACGACACCGTGCGGCTGTAGAGCCACACCGGCAGCGTCATCGTGTCGATGCCGTACAGAAAGAAGGTCACCGTGAATTCGTTGAACGAGACGATGAACGCGAACAGCATGCCGGCAAGAATGCCGGGGCGCATGAGCGGCAGGATCACGTCGATCAGCGCGCGGCTCGGGCTCGCGCCCATCACGCAGGCCGCTTCCTCGAACTCCGGGCCGATCGAGGCCACCGATGCCGCGCAATTTTTCACGGTGAACGGCAGCGCCAGAATCACGTGCGCGATGATCAGGCGGAATACGCCGAGTTCGACCGGCAGCACGTTGAATACCAGCAACAGCGACAAGCCGAGCATCACCAGCGGATAGACGAGCGGCAGCGCCACCAGTTGTTCGACCGCGGGTTTGCCGCGAAAGCGGTAGCGGCTCAGTGCGTAGGCGGCGGGCACCGAGACGAGCGTGGCGATGAGCATCGTCGAGAGCGCGACGATCAGGCTCGTGCTGAGCGCGGCGCCCATCGAGAGCGAGTCGCTCGCGTCCGGCGAGACGAAGCTGTGCCACGCCGCGCGGTACCAATGCAGGCCGTAGGCGTGTGGTGGAAATTCGAGCGTGTCGGCCGCGCTGAACGACATCGTGATCATCGTCAGGATCGGCAGCGCGGCGAGGAACAGCACGACGGCGGCGAGCAGCGCGGTGGCCTTGCCGAGCTGGCCAGGCATGGTGGTTGGCAAACGCGGCAAACCCGGCAGAAGCGGTGAACGCGGTGGACGCGTCAGGCGCGGAGTCTGGATCGGCGTGCTCATGCGTGAGGCTCCTCGGCAAGACGTTGTGTACGGCGCACGAGGCGCTGCGACAGCGCCATGACGGTGAGCGTCGCGATCATCAAGACGACACCCGATGCGGACGCGGCGGGCCAGTTCAGCAAGGGTGCGACCTGATCGTGGACCAGCACGGCGAGCATCGGCACACGGCGTCCGCCGAGCAGCAGAGGCACGGCGAATGCGCTCGCGTTGTACGCGAACACCAGCAGGGCGCCGGACACGAGACCCGGCATGGCGAGCGGCAGCAACACGTGTCGCAGCGTTTGCCAACGCGTCGCGCCGAGCGTGGCCGCGGCTTCTTCGTACGAGCTCGAGACCGCGCGCATCGCGCTCGACAAGGGCAGCACGGCCAGCGGAAACGCCGTCTGAATCAAACCGAGCAACACGCCGTGTTCGCGATACAGCCACATCACCGGACGCTCGACGAGACCGCTGCCGAGCAATGCGTGATTGAGCAGGCCTGCCGGACCGAGAATGATCAACCAGCCATAACCTTGCAACAGCAGATTGACGAGCAAGGGCAGCAGCACGCCCGCCAGCAACAGCCGCCGCGCGAGCCGCGACTGGGTGCGGGCCATTGCCAACGCGACGGGAATCGCCAGCAGCACGGCGCAGACCATGCTCTGGAACGCGAGCTTCAGCGTGAGCCACAACGACTTCAGGAAATAGCCGTCGAGAAGATCGGCATAGTTCTGCAGCGTGAAGCCGTGCCATTCGTTGCCCTGGGTGCCAAAGCTCATCCGCAGCACGACGAGCGCTGCCGCGCCGAGTAGGGCGAGAAATAGCAGGATCGGCGCGAGCAGAAGCCAGGGGCGCGCCTTCGCGAGCGCGGTGGACGCCGCTTCGTGCGGTTGGTCCGCTTCCTCCGGTGCGCCGGACGAAGCGCCGGGCGAGCCGGAGGCCGCGCCCGGCGTATCGCCCGACGCCGCGTCGGAGGCCGCGTCCGCCGCAGGCGAAGCACGCCGCGAAAAGCGCGCGAGCATCGCGGTCATGCCGAGAAAATTTCGGTGTAGCGCTTGATCCACGCGGGCTGCACGACAGCGAGCGCCTTGTCGTCATGCAGGATCGCTTTCTCGGCGATCTGTTGCGGGCTCGGTACGAACGCACGGCTCTCGGCGGGAATCACGGCTTTCGAATTGACCGGCCCGTTCAGCACGTCGGCCGCCATGCGGCCTTGCACGCCGGCGTCGAGCGAGTGGTTGATGAAGGCGTGGATCAGATCGCTGTCGGCGGGATGCGACTTCGGGATCACCGTGAACATCAGTTGCGTGGCGAAGCCTTCCTTCATGCCGTAGGTCACGCCCATTTTGTATTCGGGCTTGCGGATCTGGTCGGGGAAAAAGGCCGGCGAATAGATGCCGCCGATATCGAGCGAACCGGTGCGGAACAGATCGGCCACCTGATTCGGGTTCTCGCCGAGCGTCATCACGCGGTCTTTCAGTTGCATCAGCTTCCTGAAACCGGGTTCGATGTTCTGCTGCGAGCCGCCATTCATTTTCGCGGTGATGATCGCGAGGTCCACCGCTTCGGCCCATTCGGGCGGCGGCAGGAACAGGCGTCCGGCGTACTTCGGGTCCCACAGTGCTTCGTACGAAGACGGCGCGGTCTTGACCGTCGACGTGTTGTAGATCAACCCGTCCGACCACAGCAGATAGCCCACGCCAAAGCCATTCGCGCCCGTGCGGTATTGCGCCGCGACGTCCTTCAAATTCGGCAGCTTGTCGAGATCTGGCTTCATCAACAGGCCCGCGTCACCGAGACCCGCCGCGCCGACGCCGGCCAGCGTGATGACGTCGTACGTGGGGCGATCGCCCGCGGCCTTGACCTTGGCGACCATGCCCGAGGTGCCGTCGGCGCGGTCGGCGATGACCTTCGCGCCGGTCTTCGCCATAAACGTGGCGGCAATGTTACGCAACGCGGCGGCGCCGGTGTCGTCCG
The DNA here is from genome assembly GCF_046026025.1 of Paraburkholderia fungorum. Lineage (GTDB taxonomy): Bacteria > Pseudomonadota > Gammaproteobacteria > Burkholderiales > Burkholderiaceae > Paraburkholderia > Paraburkholderia fungorum_E. Next base: position 128,055 of record NZ_JAQQFL010000016.1, read on the forward strand.
ACCAGGTCAGCAGACGCAGCGTCTTGCCGGAGAAGTTATGCTCCTGGGCGCGCAGATTGATGAACGGCATCGGCAAGGTGGACGCCGCGAGTGCCGCGCCGATCGTCTTGATGGCCTGCCTTCTACCCCGTTTGATTTCCTGCATGGCGGTCTCCTGTGTTGAACGCCGGTTGCCTGGTGATATTCGCTCTGCCCACTGCCACTGCATCGCCTATTTGCGCTGCGTGTCATACCCAAATCAGTGCCCAACCTCACGCGATACCGGATGCGCTGCGTGTTGATGCACTCTAGGTTTGCCAAAATCCCCCAACAAACGAAATATGCGCATGGAGGGCATGACGGAATCTCATGGGCCGTGTCGCGCGATGCTAGCGGTGGCTCTGCTGCGATCCGTGGGAACGCCAATCCAGTGGCGTATCGGGGTTAACGTCCATGATTTTTCTGCGCAAATGGGTTGGCAGGAGGTATGAGGAAAGCTCGGTTCTGGTGCGGTGCCCGGCGGGATATGCCCTGAGTCGGTGCAAACGATCGCGCTTACGCCACAATTGATCGTCGCGCCATGAGGGAAATGCATGTGCGTTTGCTTGTGCGCAACTCGTGCGAGAACTTCTGATCGCGTATCCTGTGGACTCAACGGGCGTGATGGCGCCTATCGCGTGCATGCGCACGCAATGATTTTTTCTGATCCCGGACAGGACTACTCCGATGCGACGTCTCCCGCCGCTCAACGCGCTGCAGATCTTCGAAACCGTCGCGCGGCATCGCAGCTTTACGCGTGCCGCGGATCACTTATGCCTGACGCAAGGCGCGGTGAGCCGGCAAATCATCGCGCTCGAGGACTATTACAAGTTTCCGCTCTTCAAACGTCACGCCAAAGGCCTGACGCTGACCGCCGAAGGTGAATTGCTGCTGCCCGCCGTGAAGGAGAGCTTCGCGCGTATCGAGGAGATTTCGCTGCGCCTGACCCGGCAACGCACCGATCTCGCGCTGAAGGTGCCGACCTGCGTGATGCGCTGGATGTTGCCGAAGATCATGCGCTTCCAGGCCGAATATCCCGAGTTGCACGTTCAGATCACCACGACCTGGCAGCACGATGTCGACTTCCAGCTCGAGCCGTTCGATGCGGCGATCATCTATGGTTCGTCGCCGGGCGTGGGCGTGCAGGCGGTGTCCTTGTTCGAGGAGCGTCTGACGCCGGTGTGTGCGCCCGATCTGCTGAAAGACAAACCGCTCGACGAGATCGCGGACCTGGCGCGCCACACGCTGCTGCATCCGACGCGCGACCATCGCGACTGGAAGATGTGGCTCGCCAAGGTGAGCGAGGTGGATACCGTGAAGGCGCAAGCTATCGACGCGGAGCACGGCCCGAGCTTCGACACGCTCGACATGGCGACCAACGCGGCTTTGCAGGGTTTCGGCGTCGCCATCAGCGACCTTGCCTTGATCGACGAAGACGTTGCGGCGAGGCGCCTCGTGCGGCCGTTCGATACGGTGCTCAAGACCGGCTGGCGCTATTACTTCGTGTATCCGGATTCAGTCGCGCATCAGCAGAAGCTGAATCTGTTTCGCGACTGGATTGCGGCGCATTGGGAAGAATAAGAGAAGTAGGACGCGTGCGTTGTCCGGGGGAGAACGCCGCTCACTTGAACCCGCCATCAGGGCGCGAAAGACAGAAACAGATACGCCGCGAACAACGACAGATGGACGGCGCCTTGCAGGATCGTCGTGCGTCCGGAACTCAGCGTCAGGGTGCCGACCACCAGGGTGAGCATCAGCAAGACGGTTTCCTTGCCGTCGATACCGAGGATGAGCGGCTGGGCGGTCCACAAAAACACCGCGGCGACGGTTGGAATGGTCAAGCCGATACTGGCCAGCGCCGAACCGAGCGCGAGATTCAGGCTGTTCTGCAAGCGATCGGCCCGCGCCGCGCGCACCGCGGCGAGCCCTTCGGGCAGCAGCACCAGCGCGGCAATGATAATGCCGACCACCGCCGGCGGCGCGCCAGCGTTTTTCACCGTCGTTTCCACCACGGGCGAGAGCACTTTCGCCAGCAACACGACCGCGACCAGGCACACTACCAGCAAGCCACCGCTCGTCAGCGCCACGCCGAGACTCGGCGGGGCGGCATGGACGTCCTCGTCGGGCACGTCCGCAAGAAAGTAGTCGCGATGCCGCACGGTCTGGACGAACACGAATACCCCGTACAACACCAGCGAGGACACGCCCGCGAACGCCAGTTGCGATGACGACAAAACTGGACCCACGCTGGTCGTCGTGTAGTTCGGCATTACCAGAGTCAACACGGACAACGACGCAAGCACCGCCAGCGCGGCTGCGGCGCCACGACTCTGAAAGTCCTGCTCGCGATGCCGGATGCCGCCCACCAGCAGGCAAATGCCCACGATCCCATTGCAGACGATCATGACCGCGGCGAACACTGTGTCGCGCGCGAGGCCGGCTTTTTCCGGCCCGGACGTCAACATCACCGAAACGATTAGCGCGACTTCGATCACGGTCACGGCCACTGCCAGCACCAGCGTGCCGAACGGCTCGCCGACGCGATGTGCCACGACTTCCGCATGATGTACCGCCGTGAACACGGCAGCGCACAGCGCAACCCCGATCAGCGCGAGCAGCAGCCCGTTGCCCGGCAGGACGTAGGCGGCGCCCAGCACGATCCAGGCGACGAAGGGCGCGGCAATGGTCCAGCGGGGCAAGGCGGTTGCGGGCGCGGTCATTCGGGACTTCCTTTCGTTGCGGGTTTGTGTGGCGGGTTTTTGCGGCTTGAACCGGACCGGCGCGATGCAGGCAGACGGGCGCCGGCAAGACTTGCGAGCGAGCGTGGGTGCTAAACCATCCTGTCAACAACGCGCCCTAACGCATTAAATTATAAAGGATAGTTCGCAGCTGGCGAGGCTTGGTCAGCCTGTGGGACGGATTGCGCCGACGCAGTGGCGAGGGTCCGCAACGGTCGATGTTGACAGCTTCAGGGAAATTCAGGGAGACAGGGGTGTTGCAGTCCGGGCGCGCCGCTTCGTGAGAAGCATTGCGCCCGGGTATAGCGCTAAGGCGGGTAACGCGGTTTACTGTCCGACCGGACGGATCGACAGTGCGTTCTTGACCGATGTTACGCCTGGGACAGCTTGTGCGGCCTGGGTGGCGAGGTCGACTTGCGGCTGCTCAGGCACCGTGCCGGCCAGCGTCACCGCGCCGCTACGCGCACGCACGGTAATGTTGGTCACCGACAGGCCCTTGGTCTTCGACAGCGCGTTGCGCACTTTGCGTCCCAACGCCCGGTCGGCTTTCTTGACCGACTTGGCGCTGGTCGCCGAGGAAGCCGCCGTCGGGGCAGTCGTAGCGGCAGCATCGCTGCTTTGCGCATACCCGTTGATGGACGCCAGAACGATCAGCGCGCCGCCGACCATCTTGATTGCCTGGAATGCTTTCATTCAACTCTCTCCTATTGTCATGAACACGACGGCCCGTGGATGGGCCGTCGTCCTACGCCAGCGGTACTTCGGGATCAAATCTGAATGGAACGGTGCTGCGGATCGTACGACTTCTTGCAAACTGTAAGTTGATCAGGCGCACTTAAACTCACGCATGCCGGCAAGGGCTGTGCTGCAGGCCGGAAACACACGATACTCCAATTAGTGCCATGGTGATTGCGTCGCTGCCCGGAAATGAGGTTTTGGTACAACGAATGGGCCGATGAATGCAGGCCGATGGCGCTTTACCGCTCGATGCGGCGTGGGTGACACGCTTTGGCGTGCCGGCTGGATGCCCGGATCGCCGATCCATCGAACTTTGCGCTTTGCGCTTCACGATCCGTCTGGACTGCATGCCGACTCAACCGCTACCCGTTCGCCCTTTGCGTCGTGACGATTTGCCGCCTGATGCGACCGCGCTGGCGCGCTTCATGGTCGGCAAATACCTGGTGCACGATCTCCCCGAAGGCCGTATGAGCGGCCGGATTGTCGAAACGGAGGCGTATCCGATCGGCGATTCGACCAGTCACGCGTTTATGGGCCGCCGTCCGTATAACGGCTCGATGTTTCTCGCCCCCGGCCATGCGTATATCCGGCTCACGTACGGGCTTTCGTACATGCTGAATATGTCCGCGGAAGCGGAAGAGGTCGGCGCGGGCATTCTGATTCGCGCCATCGAACCGCTGGAAGGTTTGCCTCTGATAGAAGCGCGGCGGCCTGGCGTACCCCTGCGCGACCTCGCGCGCGGCCCCGGCCGGCTCACCATGGCCTTCGGCATCGGTCAGTCATTCGACGGTCGCGATCTTTGCACCGGGCGCGATTTGTGGATCGGCGTGATGGAGACAGGGGATGGTCCGATCGGCGTGACGACGCGCATCGGTTTGTCGCGCGAGATGCATCGGCCGCTACGGTTTTTCGAGCCCGGCAGCGCGTTCGTCAGCGGACCGCGAAAACTGTTGCTGCCGCCGCATGCGGAAGCTTTGACCGGTGCGCCAGATTGACCATTGGCAGCCATGCAATGCGGCAGAACACGCTCGGTAGCGGTGTATTGCAGAAACATCAGACAGAAAGGTTACGATCCCGACAATTATTACGGTAAAGATGGGGCTTCAATGTTGCCTGCTGGTAAGTTCCGCCGCATTCTTGCGTTTTGAACAATTATCTATCTCGCAATCAAGGGTTTTCCCTTGATGATCGGGTGACTAGACTGAAGTCACTCGCTTCTCACATGGTGTGGTAAGCGAAGCAAAAAACCAGGTCTGGAGGTAAGTCATCATGAAATCGCTCATCAAGGCAGTCGCTATTGCAGCCATTCTCGCCGCCCCGGTCGCTTCGTTCGCTCAATCGAGCCAACAACCCGTGACCCGCGCGGAAGTCCGCAGTCAATTGATCCAGTTGGAACAAGCCGGCTATAACCCGGCCGCGAGCAACGACACGAACTATCCGTCCGACATTCAGGCCGCCGAAGGCCGCGTGCAGGCTCAAAACCCGGCCGTCGCGCAGACGCAGGAACCGGTCGCGGATACCAGCGGTTACGGTGGCGCGGTAAGCGGTTCGTCACAAGCGGGTGGCGTGGTCCAGCCGATGTCTGGCCCGAAGTCGGTCTACTTCGGTAACTGAATTGCGCGGCTGCGGCCGATCCGGTCCGCAGCCGGGTGACGCGCGCGGTGCGCGCATCGATTGAGCGCACGTTCGACGATCAGCAAGCAGTCAGCAGTTCGATACGGGTATGGCAATGCGCGTCTTATGCGGCGCGCATTGAAGAAACGGAAACCTCCGCTGCCGCAAGGTAGCTTCGCCCAACCTCTTTCAAGGATTGGGCTTTTTTTGTGCTTCGTTGCGCCCGGCGGCGTGCGATCCGTGACGCCTGAGGCTTGACGCTTGACGCTTGACGCGCGATCGCCGCGAGTTCGCGCGTCGGGCGGCCAAGCTCAGGGCCGTTCGCCGTGGATATAGAACTCGAGTTGCTGGATCGTGAATTGCTGCTCGGCGATGATGTTCTTCACCAGGTCGCCGATCGATACCATGCCCACCAGCCGGTCGTTTTCGATCACCGGCAAGTGGCGCATGCGCCGTTCGGTCATCAGGGCCATGCAGTCTTCGGTGGTCTGGTCGGGCCGCACGAAGCGCACGGCTTTGCTCATGATGTCGCGTACTGGCGTGGCCTTCGACGAGCGGTCCATCAGCACGACTTTGCGCGCATAGTCGCGCTCCGTAATGATCCCGGCGATGCTGTCGCCTTCTGTCACGACCAGTGCGCCAATGCCTTTTTCAGCCATCAGCTTAATCGCGTCGTAGACGGAATCGTTGGCCTCGACAGTAAAGACGGTGGTGTGATTGGGTTTTGTTTTAAGAAGCTGTGCAACGCTTGTCATGGAGCGGCTCCGTTTCGCAGTGCAGCACGCCGATGCGGCGCGCTGTCGTGAGGGACAGGCCATTCCAGTATAGGCGCGACGCGCCGCCGAAGTACTTCGGGAATACCTGTGGCGTGCGGCACGTCTGGCATGGGTTAGCCTCGAGAGCGGCGCGGCGCCACGGCGGTTCCTTGCCCGGCGCATGGACATCCGGGTGCGTCGCGCCGATTAGCGGTAAACTCCAGTCCTTACTTGTCCGTCCTTTATCCCCGGTTTGACCGGGTTCATGTCAGCACCATTGCCCAACGCCATGCTCACGTCTCACGATCCGTCGCCAGCAGCAGACGGCGCAATCAACGGCGAGTGCGTCATCCTCGACGCTACCGCCACGCTCCCTACGCGCTACGGCACGTTCACCTCCTACGTGTTTCGCGTGTGCGAAAGCGGGGCCGAACATCTCGCGCTCGTGATGGGCGACGTCGCCAACAAGTCATCCGTGTTGACACGCTTGCACTCCGAGTGCCTGACGGGCGACGTGCTCGGCTCGTATCGCTGCGATTGCGGCGAGCAGCTCGACCTGGCGCTGCGCTATATCGCGGCCGAAGGCTGCGGCGTATTGCTCTATCTGCGCGGCCACGAAGGGCGCGGTATCGGCCTGTCGAACAAGATTCGCGCGTATGCGCTGCAGGAGCAGGGTCGCGACACCGTCGAGGCCAATCTCGATCTCGGCTTGCCCGATGACTCGCGCGAATACGATTCGGCGGCGGGCATTCTGCGCACGCTCAAGGTGACCTCGGTGCGCCTGATGAGCAACAATCCGGAGAAATTCGACACGCTGTCGAAGCACGGCATTCCGGTCTGCGAGCGGGTCGCGCTGGCGATTCCAATGCGCGAGGAAAACGAGCGCTATATCCGCACCAAACAGTCGAAGTTTGGGCACTACTTCGACGAAAACGAGTAAGCCATGCGTGCGCACCGGCCACCGTTTGCAAACGGTGGCCGGTGCAGTGGCGTTGCTTTACTGCCGCGCCTGAACGAACTTTGCGAAGTTGTTCAATATGGCTTGCCACCCTTGTTGCTGCTGTTCGATGGAATTTTCCGCTTCAGCATCGAACACAACACGAACCGTCACGCCCTTGGCTCCCGGTATGAACTGCACCGAGGCCGTGCGGTCGCCAAACGAGAACTCCAGCAGTTCGTCAGGAACGACCTTGGTATAGGTGCCTTCGAAATCAAAGCCGAAGCTGCCGTCCCTGGCCTCCATGCGCGACGAGAAAATGCCGCCGACGCGCAGATCGACAGTGGATTGGGTTGTGTGCCAATCGTCAGACGCCGTGTTCCACTGTTTGATATCGCTCGGCGTTGTGTAAGCGCTCCAAACCTTGGCGATGGGCGCGTTGACGAGCGATTCGACGGTGATTTTCGTGGTCATGACGTTGCCTTTCGTTTGCCGTTATGAGGTTCAATGAAGTGACGAACGAAATTATCCTTCATGACGCCGGGCAGTTGGCGAATATTGTCCGTAGTCGTGGCTGCGTCGCCCTTGCCACGGACGATACGGCGCATCCACGGCGTACCGGGCCGAGTTAAACCGGGATGCCTGGATCCGCGCCGGGTTGCAGCGAATCAGAATAAACCAAAGTCGTCGTTACTGTCGGGAATCGCGTTGAGCACGTCCTGAAGCGCGCGCCAGCCGACCAGTCCCGCGAGACCTGCCGAGAGCGCGAGGATCGTTGTCCAGTCGCGAGTGTTCGTCGTTCCGTGCGCTTGCAGCGGGCGACGCGCGGCGATTTTGCGCGACTTCACCGATGCGCGCAGCAAAGGGCAGGTATGCATGCCGTTTCTCCTATCGCGAGTGTGGTTTAGCGTCCAGCGGCGGTTGCCGTCGATGTTGCGGCGACCCGCGCCAGGATCGCCGTGAAGACGTCCGCGAGGGCCGTCGAACCGAAGCGCCGCTCGCTGATCTCCGTTTCGACGTCGATGCGGCCCGCGTTGTGCGCGTCGTACAGTTCCATGATGAGACGCGCGTGATTCTCGCCGAGTCCCGCGCCCTGGAGCATCGCGGCCCATCTGCTGCGCGGCACTTCGTGGGCCGTAATCTGACGCTGCGTCAACGCACCGAGCGTGTGCGCAAGGTCCAGCGCGTTGACGCGCGCTTCGCCTTCGATACTGACTATGCGTGGCGTCGTCTTCGCTGGTCTGTCATCGAGCAGCAGTTCGGCGGCCAGCAGGCCGACGTCTTCCGCGGCGACGCTCGGAAACAGCTTGACCAACGGATGATGCAGGCTTGGCAGCACGCCTCTCGCGAGCGCGACAGGTAAGACGCGGGCCCAGTTGTGCATGTGTTCCGCGGCGCGCAGAAACGTCAATTGCGAGGCAACGTGCGCGAGCTGCGTTTCGAGTGTGTGAAACAGCGTTGTAATGCCCGTGCCGCTCGCGTGTTCCGCGCCGTAGTCGGAGAGCGCGAGCAGGCGTTGCGGCGGGTTGGCGCGCAATGCGTTCGCGCTCACGTCGATCATGCGCCGCATCGTGGTTGCGGGGTCGGCGTCGGCGCGCGGCACCGGACACAGTATCTGCACCGCGTAGGCGCCTTCGATGGCGCGCGCGACCGAGGCGGGGTCGAGCAGATCGGCAATGGCGATTTCGCAGCCGATTTCCGCTAGCACCGCACCTTGCTGCCCGTTGCGGACCACCGCGCGCACTTCACGGCCCGCCCGGCGTAACGCCGCGGCACTTACTCTGCCTACATTGCCTGCTGCTCCAAAGATCACGAACACGTTCAGCTCCTTGCTGGATCGGTATGTCGCCATCTTAGGGAGATGGGGGTAGAGAAACGCGCGGGCGAGGATCGTGATGCGCAGATTCGGATGACTGTTTTCTTTGCGGCGACGCAGCATGCGTATCGAGGCGGCTCGCGCTCAAGCAAAGCCACGAAAAACGCAGCACAATGCACACACGTTGGCCGCTATCCACGAGGGAAGCAATGAATGCCGTGACACCGATACTGCAACCGCACAGTGGTTCCCGCGTCGCATTGCGCTCCAGCAAGGCGCTCGGCTGGCAGGGTTTTGGCGCGGAGCTGGTGAACGTGGCAGCCGGGCTGCACCGGATTCCGGCGCTCAAGCATCATCGCGTGGGTGTGCATGTCGGCGCGCCGGTCAAGGCGCGTTGCATGTGCAACGAGAAGCGCTATTCGCGGATTCAGGCGCATGGCGACGCCGATGTGATTCCCGCGGGTGTCGACGGGCAGTGGACCGATGAGTCCGCCTGCACGATTTTCAGTATCTGGATCGGCGAGGACTTCGCGCAGCGCACCGTCGAACAACTGGAGTTGAAGACGAGCGAAGCCCGGCTTCGTCCACAGTTCCAGATGCGCGATCCGCGCTTTCAGCATCTGGCCTGGGCATTACGCGCCGAACTCGAAGCGGACGATGCGTCTGATCCGCTCTACGCTGAGAGCCTGTGCACGGCGATGGTGGTGCGGCTGGTCGGCAGCGCGCCGGTACTCGAGAGGCTCGAAAACAAACGCCGTACGCTTGCGCCGAAGACTGCGGCGCGCGTGATCGAGTTTATCGAGGCGCATCTGGATCAGCGCCTGACGCTTGACGAACTGGCCGCGCACGCCGAGTTGAGCGTGCCGCATTTCAAGGTGCTGTTTCGGGAAACGCTCGGCATGCCGGTGCATCAGTATGTGGTGCAGCGAAGAGTCGAACGGGCGAGGGCGTTGTTGCTTCATGGCAGGTTGAGCGCGAGCCAGATCGCGCTGGAGACGGGGTTTGCCCATCAGAGCCATATGGCCCATTGGATGGGGCGGTTGTTGGGGGTGACGCCGCGGGAGCTGGTTAAGTCAAGTGCGAATCCGGGCCGTGTTATCGAACTCGACCCCCTCAATGCCCGCCGCATCGCAACGCTGCGATAGCCCTTGAACCCGCACCACCATAACCAGTTTGGAGTTCCCGCTCTATTGCCCTAAACCGATTTCCATAGCTAAATGCGGACTTCGCAACCGGAGGCCGTCACATGTCGAAATCGAAGGGTTCTCGCATCGTCGCCTGGGCAATCGCTGCTGCTGTTGCCAACGCGCCGCTCGCCGTGCTTCTGACATTCGCCACTTCGGCCGGCATCGATCGCGCGGTTGCGGCGACGTCGAACACCAGCAGCGACGATTACGCGGCAACCCGCTATCCGATCATTCTCGTCCATGGCCTCACGGGCACCGATAAGTATCTCGGCGTGCTCGACTACTGGTACGGCATTCAGTCGGACCTCCAGCAGCACGGCGCAACCGTGTATGTGGCGAATCTCTCGGGCTTTCAAAGCGACGACGGTCCGAACGGCCGGGGCGAACAGTTGCTCGCCTACGTGAAGCAGGTTCTCGCGGCAACCGGCGCGCAGAAGGTGAACCTGATCGGCCACAGCCAGGGCGGCTTGACCTCGCGCTACGTTGCGGCGGTGGCGCCGGAACTCGTCGCGTCCGTGACCACGATCGGCACGCCGCATCGCGGCTCGGAGTTCGCCGACTTCGTGCAGGATGTACTGAAAAAGGACCCAACCGGTCTTTCGACACCGATCATCGGCGCCTTTGCGAATATATTCGGCATCCTGACGAGTAGCAATCACAACACCAACCAGGACGCAGTCGCCGCGCTGCAAACGCTGACCACGGCGAACGCCGCAGCCTACAATTTGCGCTATCCGAGCGCGGGTCTTGGCGCACCGGGTTCGTGTCAAACGGGCGCGGCGACGGAAACCGTCAACGGCAACACGCATTTGTTGTACTCGTGGGCGGGCAGTGCGATTCAGCCGACCTCGGTGTTTGGCATTCCAGGCGCCACCGACACCAGTGTTGCGCTAATCGATTCCGCCGACGTCCTCGATCCGTCGACACTCGTTCTGTACGGCACCGGCGCGATCATGCTGACCCGCCAGTCAGGGCAGAACGACGGCCTCGTCTCCGTGTGCAGCGCCCTCTACGGCAAAGTGCTCGGCACCAGCTACAAGTGGAACCACCTCGACGAAATCAACCAGTTACTCGGCGTGCGCGGCGCGAATGCCGCGGACCCGGTCGCGGTGATCCGCACGCAGGCGAATCGATTGAAGACGCAGGGCGTGTGAACGGATGCTGCGATCGGACCGGCAGCGGGGCAGTGCACGGAGTCAGTGGTTGGCGTTCGTTGCAGTGGGTGCGGTGTCGGCGGGCGTTGCGTTCTGGCTGAACCGCACGCCGCCCGCGCATGATGCGTCAGCACTCAACGCGGGGAATGCAGCGAGTTCTGCGCAACCGGTGCTCGCCTTGAGCAAAGACCCGGCCACCGACCTGTCGATTGCCGGCACCTTGCCCGCTTCGCTCGACGGTTCGTCGCCACCCCGTTTGCCAACCGATGGCCACGGCCGTCTCGCGCGCACGCGTGCGGTCCGCGACTTCTTCGATTACTTCCTGACGACGCAAAACGAAATCTCCGTCGCGACGCTCGACGCGTTGGTGCATCGTCAGATCGCAGCACAACTCGACGGCACACCGGCTGCCGCCGAAGCGCTGAGCGTCTGGCAGCGCTATAACGCTTACCTCAAGGCGCTCGCACAACTGCCGGAAAGCGCTCCGACACCAAACCAAAGCCAGAATCAGGGCGGCGCAAAGCTGAACGTCGAAGCGCTGCAACTCGCGCTCGATCAGCGCGACGCGCTAGGCGCCCGATTGATGGGCGAATGGAACGAGCCGTTCTTCGGCGTTGAATCGCAACAACAGCACACGGATTTGGCGCGCTTGCGCATCGCCTCGGATAGCGCGTTAAGCGACGCGCAAAAAGCGGCGCGTCTCGCCGCGCTGGACGCGACGCTGCCGCCGGAAATACGCGCGGCCCATGAGCGTGCCCGCCAGCAGCAGGCCGCGCTCGACGCGATCGCTCAGGCGCAGAAGCAGGGTGGCTCGCTCGATGCGATGCGTGCGCAGATCACGCAAACGCTTGGCCCTGAAGCGGCGGAGCGCGTCGTGCAAATGCAGCAAGCCGACGACGCCTGGCAGTCCCGCTATGCGGACTACGCGAACCAGCGCGAGCAGATCGACAAGCAGGATTTGCCGCCCCAGCAACGCGACGCGCAGATCGCGCAACTGCGTCAGCAGTTCTTCAGCAATCCGGGCGACGCCATGCGCGCGGCGTCGCTCGATCGCGGCAGCGGTTCAGCAAATTGAACCCGCGATCGCGGCCCGGCCCGTCAACCCGGCGCCACGCCCGTCAACTGCGAATAAACATCATGCGAGAGTTGCAATAACACCTTGCGATCGATCCCACCTGACACGGCATAGCCAAAGTCGCCGTCCACCCAGTAGAACACGTTCACCGGGCCATCCTGATACAGCTTGAACGCCGTGGTATTCGAGTTCGCCTGCCGATGCGAAATGCACAGCGTCACGCGTTCGCCGTTTGGCCCGCGATACATGAATTGCGCAGTCGGACCATCGGTGCCCGGCAGCAGGCGGCCGCCCGACAGGTTGAAGCCGCTTTTCGCCAGCATCGGCGGATGCACGTTGGTGCCGAGCCGGTTGGACAGCCATTGCACGAAATCCTGTTCGTGATCCGCGGTCATGTCGGCCGGACGGTCCACGGCGGGCATATAGACCACATGTGCCACCGCGGCTTGCCGCGCGAACATCTCCGCGCTGTTCGCACTGACCGGGCGCGTGTCGGAGTGACTGGCGACCGGCGCCACGACGTCCTGCCCCATATGCGTGCCCATGCCGATGCCCACGCCCATCACCAGCGCCGCCGCCATGCCGGCAAACTGCGGCCAATTGGCCGCAATGCGCGAGCGGCGCTTGCCGGCCGCAGCCGTCTGCAGACGTTTGGGCACGGGCTCGCTCAGCACGCGGTCATAGCGCCCATGGAACATGTTGTTCAGCGAGAAATAGTCGCTGACGCGCGCGGCCAGCTCGGGGCTCTGTTCGAGCGCGCGCTCCACCTCGACGCGCCGTTCGTCGGACAGCGTGCCGTCCACGTAGGCGTGCAGGTCTTCTTCGCCGATCGGCGTGTGTTGGTCGCTCATCGCACCACCTGTAATTTTGCACCGGGCTGCGTGCCCGCCATCAAGGCCCGAAGCCGCTCGCGTCCGCGTGAGAGGCGCGACATCACCGTGCCAAGCGGAATATTCAGGGCGAGGGCCACGTCGGCATAGCTCATTTCCTCGAGACCGATTAGCAGCACGACCTCGCGCTGTTCCAAGGGCAGGCGCTGCAGCGCGTAGTCGAGGTCGCGCATTTCTAGCGAACGGGTTTGATCGGACGGCACGGCAAATTCGCTTTCATGCACACTATCGTCGTCGACCGCGACGTGGATGGCGCGTGCGGAAGCCTTGCGCGCCTGATTGGCGAACACGTTATGCATGATCGTGAACAGCCACGCGCGTAGATCGGTGCCGGGCTGGAACATGCCGGTGCGGCCGAGCGCGCGTTCGAGTGTGTCCTGCACCAGATCGTCGGCGAGATCGCGATTGTTGATCAGCGCTCGCGCATAGCGCCGCAAACGCGGCACATGCTCCATCAACTCGTCACGGACATCCATTTTTTATCCCAATCGTGGGGCTGCTCGTGGGGCGCCGGATGGGCGTCCGTCGATTGAACCGCCACGCGTATTCGAAGTGTGAACACGCGTGGGCGCATTTTATTCCGTAGTTTTTTGCAGCGTCGCGAGAAAAACCACCGGAGGGCTTACCGCATGGTCATCGCATCGGCGGCACGCATCAGACGACGAGTGCGGGCGTTACCCGCGACCACGAAGTGCTGGCGCTGCGCCGTCCAGGTCAGCAAGCGGATCTCGCCGATGCGGCGTGCGGCCCACTGCGGCTGCGCCTGTGCAAACAGTGCCAGGGTGGAAATCACCACGACGGGCTGGTTGTCTTCGTTCAGATAGACGAATTCGTTGGCGCGTTGGAACGGGCCGAGCGATAGGACCCTTTGATCCACGAGTCGTAAGCCGACCGCTGCGAGCGTCGGTGCGGATTCGCTGGTTCGCGTCGGCGACGCGGCGGAATACGGTGCGGCGGCGATTTCCGCCAGCGCCATCACGGCGGCATTGTTGAGCGCCTGCCGGGACACCTGGGTGGCGGCCAACCAGCCGCTTATGGCCGCGAACGTCAGAACGAGCGCCGCGAGCGCATGGACCACCTTGCCCGGACGCTTCGCGGTCATCAACTGGCGAAACGCGCCGCGCCACCCTTGCGCACGGTTCGAAACGGGTTCATCGGTTGTCTGGAAGGCTTGTTGCATCCGCGCGTTCAGCCTGCCGTAGAACGCCACCCGGCGCGCTTCCGCCGGATCCTTGCCCAGATAGTCCTGCAAGAACGCGGCACGCTCCGGCGTCAGTGTGCCATCGGCATAAGCCTGAATGTCTGCTTCGGAAAGCGGCGGGTCGGAAGGGGCGTCGATTGAGGTCATGGTGGCGGCGTTCGTCGGATTTCAGCTAACGGATTGCAGCTAACCATCGGCAAACACGCATTGAGGCGAGTTTATTCCCGGTTCGAAGTTTGTTTTTTTCGAAGCGTCAAGGCAGGAATAAAAACCGCCGACCGGTGGTTTTCCCTCATGCGAACCCGCACAAAACTCTCTGGAGTTCATCATGAAGAAGATCGCTTTTGCCGCATTGTCCGTCGTCATTCTTGCCGCTTCGTCGAGCGTCTTTGCCGAAGGCAAGACACGTGCTCAGGTGTACCAGGAATTGATCGAAGCTCAACAGAACGGCCTTGACTACGTTACTGACGCATCGTATCCGGACGTGAGTCCCGTCTTTGCACAGCAGGTCGAACACAACAAGGAAGCATACGCCGCAAAGGCGGCCGCCGCGAACCACATGGCGAGCGGCAGCGCGGCAGCAGGTAACGCCAATTGAAGGGAACACTATCCGGCGCGCGTTGCGAACGGGCGCGCCGGATATCGGATGGAATAGATCGCTGCATTGGGTGTTCACCAATGAGTACATCCTTCCGGGCGTCAAGGAGTCGTCGTGACAAAACCATCCGTTCCCAATGCTGGACCCCTATGCGTGCCATGCCGGCTCGCCGCGATCGGCGCGGTCGTTGCGGCTCTTGCCGGCGGCTTCGCCTATACCGCGGGCTGGCTGACGCCCGCGCGGCTCACTGCGTCGCGTTTCATCAACACGTTCGAAGCAGTGGCCGGTCAGCCGCATCCGGGCTACCGCCGCAATCATGCAAAGGGCTTGTGCGTGGAGGGCTATTTCGACAGTAACGGCAACGGCGCGATGCTGTCGCGTGCTTCGGTGTTCGCCGTTGGCCGCACGCCGGTCACGGGGCGTTTTGCAGTACCGGGTGGCAATCCGTCCGCACCCGACACGAGCTCTCCGGTGCGCAGTATGGCCTTGCTGTTTCAATTGCAGAATGGCGAGCAGTGGCGTACGGGAATGAATTCGACGCCCGTTTTTGCCGTGCATACGCCGGAACAGTTCTATCAGCAACTGGTTGCGGCGAAACCCGATGCCGCAACTGGCAAACCGGACCCGGCAAAGCTGAAAACCTTTTACGACACGAATCCGGAGACGAGGCCATTTCAGGCCTGGGTGAAAGCGCATCCACCCTCATCGAGTCTGGCGAACGCCGCGTACTACAGCATCAACGCATTCTGGTTTGCCGATCGTGCTGGCGATACTCGCGCCGTGCGTTGGGCAATGGTGCCTGAAACACCGTATGCGCCGATTACAGACGCGCAAAAGACTGAGAAGAATTTCCTTGCGGCTGACCTCGACCAGCGCCTGCAAAGCGGACCCTTGCGTTGGCATCTGATCCTGACGGTCGCGCAGCCGGGCGACCCCGTCGACGACGCAACGATGCAATGGCCCGACGATCGCCAGCATATCGATGCCGGCACGCTGGTGATCGATCGTTCGACGCCGCAGGAAGACGGTGCGTGCCGCGATGTCAATTTCGACCCGACCATCTTGCCCGCGGGCATCCGGCCTTCGAACGATCCCTTGCTCGCGGCACGCTCGGCTGCTTACGCGCTGTCCTATAAGCGTCGCACGCTCGAAGAGACGCTGCATCCCGCGATCCACCAAACGCAGACAAACGGAGGCCGGTCATGAAGCAGCGGCAAGCACATTTCAGTCCGCTCGCGCGAGCCCTGCATTGGACGATGGCGCCGTTGATCGTCGCGATGCTGTTCATCGGGGTGGGGATGGTTGCGACGGTGTCGCATGCGCATAACACGCTGATCGCGATTCACAAGCCGCTTGGCATTGCTTTGCTGCTGCTGGTGATATTGCGCGCGAGTGTGCGTATCAGGCGCGGCACGCCGCCGTTGCCGCGCGACATGCCGGTGCCGCAACGCATCGCCGCCAGGCTGTCGCATCTCGTCCTCTATGCGCTGATGGCGGCCATGCCGGTAATCGGCTGGGCGATGTTGTCCGCATCCGGATATCCGGTCACGCTATATGGCTCGCTGCATTTGCCGCCGATCGCGCCGCATAACGTCGAACTGTTCGCAGTACTGCGCGCGTTGCACACATGGCTCGCATTCGCTCTGTTTGCCACCGTGCTGCTGCACCTCGCGGCGGCGCTGTTTCATGGCTTGATCCGCCGCGACGGGGTGTTCTCGAGTATGGCGCGCGGCGGGCGTTAGCCCTTCACCCGCTCCGAGCGCGGATCGTAAGGTGCCTTCAGATGCACGGTCGCCGGCAGCAGATCGCCGGCGACGTCGATCATGTATTGACCGCCGTTCAGGTACGCCGCGTCGGCGACGCCGTCCGGATTGTTGATATAGCCCATCGCCACCGGACAGCCGAGCGTGTGTCCGAACGCCGCCGAAGTGACGAAGCCGACCGGCTTGCCGTCGCGAAGAATGGCTTCGCCGCCCCACAACATGCGATCGGCGGCGCCATCGGCGGTGAGCACCACCATGCGGCGGCGCACCGGTTCGGCGCGCAATTTCAACAACGCATCGCGGCCGCGGAATACGATGTCCTTGTCGAGCTTGCACGCGAACGACAAACCCGCTTCGAACGGATTCGTATCCGGCGTCAGTTCGCGGCCCCACGCGCGATAACCTTTCTCGATGCGCAAAGAATCGATCGCGTAGTAGCCCGCGTTGACGAGACCGAACGCTTTGCCCGCAGCGTGCAGGGTCTCGTAGACACCTACCGCGAATTCCACCGGCACGTACAACTCCCAGCCGAGTTCGCCCACGTAGGTAAGACGCGTGGCGCGCACCGTCGCATAGCCAAGATCGACCTCGCGGCTCTGGCCGAACGCAAACGCCTCATTGCTCCAGTCGGCTTTCGACACGCTTTGCAGCAATGCGCGCGAGCGCGGGCCCATCACGGCGAGCACGGCGTATTGACCGGTGACGTCGACCAGCGTGCAGTGTTTGTCGTGCGGAATCGCTTTTTCGATGGTGTCGAAATCGCGCGTGGTTTGCGCGGTGCCGGTGACGAGCAGATATTGATCGTCGGCGAGACGCGTCAGCGTGAAGTCCGATTCGTAAGTGCCGCGTTCGTTGAGCATGCCCGTGTAGACGGTGGTGCCGGGCAGCACGGCGACGTCGTTGGCGACGATGCCTTGCAGCACGCTCTCTGCATCGCGTCCTTTGACGAGAAATTTGGAGAACGACGTCATGTCGAATAGCGCGACGCCTTCGCGACACGCGCGATGTTCGGCGCCGCTCCACGGCAGCCAGTTTTGCTGGCCGAACGCGTAGTCGATCCGTGCCTCGGCGGGTGTCGGCGCGAAAAAATTGGCGCGCTCCCAGCCCATCTTGCTGCCGAAAGAGGCGCCGTCTTCACGCAACAGGGAATACAGCGGGGAGCGGCGAAATGGCCGTGCGCTGTCCAGTTCGCGATTTGGCCAGGGCATCGCATAGTGCAGGCCAAGCGTTTCCTTCACGCGATCGTGCAGCCACGTGTCGTTACCGTTAAAGCGCGCAAAGCGGCGGATGTCGACCGGCCACAGGTCCATCGTCGGCTCGCCCGCGACGATCCATTCGGCGAGCGCCATGCCCGCACCGCCGGCCGACGCAATCCCCATCGAGTTGAAACCCGCACCGACATAAAAGCGCCGCAACTCCGGCGCTTCGCCGAGCATGAAGTTGTTGTCCGGCGTGAACGATTCCGGGCCGTTGTAGAACTGCCTGACCTGCGCGGTTTCGAGCGCGGGCACGCGCTGCAGCGCATTTTCCATCAGGATTTCGAACTGATCCCAATCGTCGGGCAACAACTGGAATTCGAAATTGTCCGGGATGCCGTTCATGCCCCAAGGCTTCGCGTTCGGCTCGAAACCGCCCATCACAAGACCGCCCACTTCTTCCTTGAAATAGATGAAGCCGTCCGGGTCGCGCATCACGGGCAGGTCCGGATGCACGCCGGCAATACGTTCGGTGACGATGTAGTAGTGCTCGGCCGAGTGCAGCGGCACGGTCACGCCGCACAGGCGGCCAACCGCCTTGGCCCATTGGCCCGCGCAATTCACGACGATATCGGCGCGGATTGTGCCTTCCGCTCCCTCCTTGTTGCGCCACGCGAGGCCGCTCACTTCGCGTGCGCCGGTGGTGCCGTTGGCCTTGTCTTCGAGCGCGGTACGCGTATGGATCGCCGTGACGCGCGTGTTCTCGACGATGCGCGCGCCGCGTGTGCGGGCGCCGCGCGCGAGGGCCTGGGTTAGATCAGTGGGATTCGCTTTGCCGTCGCCGGGTAGCCAGACGGCGCCGAGCAGGTCGTCGGTACGCATCACCGGCCATAGATCGCCGGCCTCCTGCGGGCTGATCACGTCGCACGTCACGCCATAGGCGCGCGCGACGGCGGCGGTGCGCTTGAGTTGCGTCATCCGCTCGGCCGTGCGGGCCACCGAAAGCGAGCCGCATTGCTTCCAGCCGGTCGCAAGACCCGTGTCGGCTTCGAGGTCGGCATAGAGCGCGGTCGAATAGCGGATCAGTCTGGTCATGCTTTCCTGCGCGCGCAGTTGACCGACGAGGCCAGCCGCGTGCCACGTCGTACCACACGACAGTTGACCCTGTTCGAGCAGCACCACATCGGTCCAACCCAGTTTGGTGAGGTGATAGGCGACCGAACAGCCAATAATGCCGCCCCCGATGATGACGACACGGGCATGGGTGGGGATGGATGTGGACATGTGTGGAAATTGGTTGAATTAACGCGTGTAGATTGCAACAAATCTTGGCAAAAAGCAACGATCGATTTGCCTCGCGAGCGATCAAAGGATGCGGCGGATACATCGGCAACCGACCGTAGCGCTATCTTTTAATAACCAAGTAGGTTAATATCAATCGGAGGCGAGATTGGAAAAAAGTACGCCTCATTGCAAGTTGGCGGATGTCCAAAGCCTCGTGCGCGCGGGGAAAACCAGAATCACGAAATCGGCCGTGATTGGAGCTGCGGCACTTGGCCTCGGGCCTGCAGCAATCATCGAGACTTTGATGTTGCTTGATCGCGGGAATTTTCGAAAAAGCATGACCACGTACGCGGACCATCGGGTCTGGCAGGACGTCTACTGTGCCGTCACGGAAGCAGGCATGGTCTATCTGAAATTGACGGTGATCGAAGACGTCCTCGTCGTGTCATTCAAGGAGTGGTGAGCATGAAATGCCCAAACTGCGGAGCGGCAGAGTTGGTGCGCGATACGCGCAATATGCGCTATGTCTACAAGGGTGAGACGGCTGTCTTCGAGGCCGTCACGGGCGACTATTGTCCGGCGTGCGACGAGGCGGTGCTCGACATGGACGAAGCAACGCGCACGGGCCAAATGATGCTGGCCTTCAATAAGGAGGTGAATGCCTCGCAAGTGGATCCCGCATTCATTGCCGCCGTGCGTAAGAAACTTGATCTGGACCAGCGCGAGGCGGCGGAAATTTTTGGCGGCGGGGTGAACGCCTTTTCACGGTACGAAAATGGCAAGACCCGGCCACCGCTCGCACTTATCAAATTGTTGAAGGTGCTGGATCGGCATCCGGAGTTGCTGGCGGAAGTGAGGGCGAGCTGAGCTTTGTTTTTCGGGTTGTGGGTTTGTATGGAAATGCGTTGAGTTTTCTTGGCGAATGATGAGGGTGTTTGTTAGACTGGGCGCTGCCATCCCGATCCCCACCTATGTTCTCCACTCAGCGCCAAGCCGAAATCCTGCGACTCGTCCGCGAGCAGCGCACCTGCACGATCACCGATCTGGCCGGCCGTTTCGAGGTTTCCGACGAGACCATCCGCCGCAATATCAAGCCGCTGATCGCCGACGGCCTGCTCATCAAGGTTCACGGCGGCATCATGCTGCCCGAGCGTCTCGACGAGCCGCCGTTCCAGCGGCGCATGGTGGCAAGCCGCGAGGGTAAGCAGGCGATTGGTGCGCGCATGTGTGAACTGGTGCGGGACGGTGACTCGCTGATCCTCGAGGGCGGCACCACCTGCCTGCATATCGCTCAGGCGCTGGCCGCGCGCTCGCAGCTCACGGTGGTTACCAACTCCATTGAAGTCGCTCGCGTGCTGGCGCCACGCAACGGCAACCGGGTCTTTATCGCGGGGGGCGAGCTGCGCCCCGACGATTCCGCCGCCTTCGGCGACAGCGTGCTGGCGTTCCTGCGCCAATTCCATGTGCGTTACGCAATCGTTTCGGTCACCGCGATCGACATGCAGGGTCGTTTCATGGACGCGTTGCCCGCCGACGTCGCGTTTTCGCTCGCCGCCTTTGCGCAGGCCGAGCGGCGCGTGGTCGCGGCGGATCATGCGAAATTCGGCCATAGCGCGCTGGTGCACGCTTTCGGCGCGGACGCGGTCGATCTGCTGGTGACCGACGAGGCGCCGGCGCCGGCGCTCGCTCAGGTGTTCGCGGCGGCGGACCTCGAAGTTCGTGTCGGAGCGCCCATCGATCCCTCGTTCTAAGCGATTCCACGCCATCGGCCTCGCGCGCCGCATTCAAAACGGTCTCCACTGCCCATTGCCGCCAACGCGTAAAATGGCCGGTTACCACGGGCAATCATGCCTGGCCGCGACCGCGCCGGCACGCGTGATACACCGCCTGCCGCGGCGTTTGCCGCGCCCGCGCACGGTTGCCCCCGCCGGCTTGAATAGGATGGGCCCTGATGTCGTCAGTTTTCTTCGATCGGGAAAGGATTACGGAATGGCTGGGTGACCAGACTGTCGCCAAGGCGCGCTCAGTCGGCGCCGTCACGAATGTGAAATGGGCCGGCGCCACGCTCAGCGGCTATGTGCAAGGCACCCGCGTGCTGCCGTACCACACGCGGGTGCGGTTTCGCACCGATGGCGGCAGACCGTGGGCGCAGAGCGACTGCAGTTGTCCGGTCGGGCGCAACTGCAAGCATGTCGCCGCGCTGCTGCTCGCCGAGCTCGAGTATCACGACGAGATGGACCACATCACCAACGTCGACGCCGACGCCGATGGACACCCGTTCGCCGGTTACCCGCCATCCGCGCAGTCGCCGTCCGGAACGACCGCGCAGTCGCCGTCGGGCGTACGGCCGGAACTGGTCAGTTGGCTGGAGCGTTTTCGCGCGCGCGCCGAGGCCGCCGATGCGGTCGCCCAGAAGGCGTCTGCCGCGCGCACCCAAACGCTGGCTTACCTGCTGAACTGGTCCAGGTTCCATATGCGCCATGAGGTTGTCCTGTACCGGGCGCGCTGTACGCCGGACGGCAGCATCGTCGAAGTCGACGAGCCCTGGGGCAACGTGGAAGCGGCCCTGCTCAAGCAACCCAGGTTCGTCTCCGACGAAGACCTGTCGATCCTGCGCGGCCTGTGGCTCGGCCGTTCCCGCGAGGATTTCGGCCAGTTCGTGCTGCGCGGCACGAGCGGTGCGGAGATGCTGCAAAAATTGATCCTCACGGGGCGCCTGTTCTTCGAGCTCGCGCCGGCACCGGGGCATGAGGGGCCGACGCCGCTGTCGCGCGGCGCCGAGCGGCCCGGCCGGATCGAATGGGAGCCGCTCGCGGACGAACGCCTGCGGCCCGTGCTGTGCACCGAACCGCGCGCCACCATGGTGTTGCCCACGGAGCCGGTCTGGTACGTGGACGGCGTCGCCAATGAGGCGGGCATCGTCGAGTCGTCGCTGCCGTTCCAGCAGTTGCCCGATTACCTCGCCATGCCGCCGATCTCGCTCGCCGAAGCGCCGCTCGTTGCTTCGGTGCTGCGTGAAATTGCCCCCGACTTGCCGCTGCCGCCCACGCACGAAGCGTCTTCGATTCGCGTGATCGACGTCGATCCCGTGCCGGTGCTCACGCTCAATAGCCACGCGCTGCCGTCGACCACCAAGGCGGGGCAGCGCAAGTCCGAGGCTGTTGAACTGGCCGGCGTCAGCTTCGATTACGACGGCGTCAGCATCAATGTAGACAGCAGCGTCACGCTCGTGCCGATGCCGGGCGGCGACGTCATCCATATCCGCCGGCGCTACGACGCAGAAAAAAAACGCTTGCTCGAACTGCGCAAGACCGGGCTGCAAAAAGTCCCGACCAGCCGGGTGGCCGCCTCGCGGCTTTTGCCCGATACGATGCTCGGCCTGCCCGATGCCGAATCCTGGTCCGCCTTTGTCAACGACGCGGTGCCGGACCTCGTGAACCAAGGCTGGCGCGTGACGATGGCGCCGGCGTTCCGCTACAACATCATCGAGATCGACGCGATTGACGGCACCGCGCAGCAGGCGGGCGACGGCTGGTTCGATCTGGAGATGGGCATCCGCATCGGTGAGCGCAATGTACGGCTCGAGCCGCTGCTCGCCGACCTGTTCCGGCGCGACCGGCGCTGGCTTGGCGGCGCGCTGGAAGCCATTGCCGACAACGAACCGATTGAGCTGAAGACGGAAGAAAACAAACGCCTGCGTCTGCGCGCCGACCGCCTGAAGCCGGTGGTGCGCGTGCTGGTCGACCTGTTCGACGCGCTGGGCGGCACGCTGGCGGAAGGCGCGCCGCTGCGCGTGCCCTCGGTCGATGCGGGCCGGCTCGAAGCATTGAACAGCACGGGCCGCTGGCAATTCCAGGGCGACGATTCGATTCGCCAGTTGGCGCAGCGTCTGCAGGCCGGTCCGGGCTTGCACGAGGTGCCGGTGCCGCGTGGTCTGAAGGCGGAGCTGCGCGCGTATCAGCATCAGGGTCTCAACTGGATGCAGTTTCTGCGCGAACACGATCTGGCCGGCGTGCTCGCCGACGACATGGGCCTCGGCAAGACCGTGCAGACGCTCGCGCACATCCTCGCGGAGAAGGAAGCCGGGCGGCTCAAGCGTCCCGCGCTGATCGTCGTGCCGACCACGCTCGTGCACAACTGGCGCGAGGAGGCGCGCCGCTTCGCGCCGGAACTGAAAGTGCTGGTGCTCAACGGCCCGCAGCGCAAGGAGCGTTTCGAGCAGATCGGTGAGCACGAACTGATTCTCACGACATACGCGCTGCTGTGGCGCGATCAGAAGGTGCTCGCCGAGCACGACTATCACTTGCTGATTCTCGACGAGGCGCAGTACGTCAAGAATGCATCGACCAAAGCGGCGCAGGCGATCCGCGGATTGCGCGCGCGGCATCGGCTGTGTTTGACGGGAACGCCGCTGGAGAATCACCTCGGCGAACTGTGGTCGCAGTTCGATTTTCTGTTGCCGGGTTTTCTCGGCAGCCAGAAGGATTTCACCAAACGCTGGCGCAATCCGATCGAGAAAAACGGCGATGGCGTGCGCCGCGCGCTGCTGGCGCGCCGCATCCGGCCATTCATGCTGCGCCGTCGTAAAGACGAGGTCGCCAAGGAGTTGCCGGCCAAGACCACCATCATCTGCTCGGTCGATCTGGAAGGCGCGCAGCGCGACCTCTACGAAACGGTGCGTACGGCGATGCAGGAGCGGGTGCGGGCGGCGGTCAGCGCGCAGGGTCTTGCGCGCAGCCACATTATCGTGCTCGATGCTTTGCTGAAGCTGCGGCAGGTCTGTTGCGATCCGCGTCTCGTACGGAAAATCCAGGTGGACGGGAATCAGGGCGAAGCAGGCGAGAAACCAGGCGAAAAGCGCGCCAAAACGGAAAGAGCCGGAAAAACGGAAAGAGCCGGAAAAACGGAAAAAGCCCCACGCGTCATGCCCTCGGCCAAACTCGATTTGCTGCTGTCGATGTTGCCCGAATTGATCGAAGAAGGACGGCGCGTGCTGCTGTTCTCGCAGTTCACCGGCATGTTGGCGCTGATTGCCGAAGCACTGGAGGAGGCCGCGATCCCCTATGTGATCCTGACCGGCGACACGGCGGACCGTGTTACGCCGGTCGAGCGTTTCCAGCGAGGCGAGGTGCCGCTGTTCCTGATCAGCCTGAAGGCGGGCGGCGTGGGCCTGAATCTGACCGCTGCCGACACGGTGATTCACTACGACCCGTGGTGGAACCCCGCTGCCGAGAATCAGGCGACCGACCGCGCGCATCGACTGGGGCAGGACAAGCCGGTGTTCGTCTACAAGATGATTGCCGCGGGCAGCATCGAAGAAAAAATCGTGGAGTTGCAGGAACAGAAGGCGGGACTCGCCGACAGCATTCTTTCCGAAGATGCCGCCGGCGCCGCGAAGTTCTCGGACGACGATCTCGACGCGCTATTCGCACCGATGCCGGAGATTGAAGGCGGGCGGTAAGGGTTTGGGGCCGGCGCACCCATCCGGAAGCGCCGGCTTTCCTGCCAATGAGTCAAAGGCCAGGTTTCAACCAATCGATCTAACAATTCTTAAACGATTTATTTTGAGACTGTTCCTATACTGACTCGCAAATTGTCAAATCGCTGGGGGCGGGGCCACCTACGACGAAGAGCAGGCGGGGCCAATCACAATTACTGTGCGGGCGAGACCAACCGACCCAACTGACGACCCACCGAGGTCGATTTCAATAACGGGCGGAACCTGAGAGACTTTTGGGGAATATCCCATTGAACGGTTCGCAATGACGGAACCGAGTCGGCCGGATAGCCGCATGCTTGCATCCGGGAAAGAGCAGGGTCGTTTTCGATTATGATGATCTATCCCTTCGATAATGAGCGCGCTAAAGCCAAAAATGCGCGCTAATTTCGAGACAGCAAGACGGCAGAAGCGAACGGGGTGCGAGGCAAGGGACCATTAATCGAAAAAAAATGCAGCCGAAGATGAAAACAGGAAGCTGGATCGTCGGTGTTCGCGCCGTCATCCCGGTCATCTGCCGGCTCACCGGCCATTAGTTACTACGGACCATGTCGCGTTGCGGGGTTTTATGAGAATTGCAGTTCTGGATGACGATTCGGCGCAAGCCGATCTTGTTTGCCAAACGCTGTCGGCGGCCGGGCATGTCTGTCACGCTTTCGGGGCGGGCCGTGAACTGGTGCGGCAATTGCGGCGCCAGACATTCGACCTTCTGGTGCTCGACTGGAACGTGCCCGACATGTCGGGCGAAGAGGTCTTGCGCTGGGTGCGCGAAAGCCTCTCCGAGCGCTTGCCGGTCCTGTTCATGACGAGCCGTGGCCGCGAAACCGATATCACCTCGATCCTCAACACCGGCGCCGACGACTACGTCGTCAAACCGGTCTCCGCGGCGGTCCTGCTGGCGCGCGTCGGCTCGTTGCTGCGCCGCGCCTATCACCTGAAGCCGCCGGCGTCGAAAGAAGTCTTCGGCGAATTCGAATTCGATCTGGGCGCGAAGCACGTGGTGGTGCGCGGCGCGACCGTCGCGGTGACGCAGAAGGAATTCGAGCTTGCGCTGCTGCTGTTCCAGCACTTGAGCCGGCCGTTGTCGCGCGCGCATATCCTCGATGTGATCTGGAAGCAGGCCACGGATATCCCCTCGCGCACCATGGACACGCACGTGTCGATGTTGCGCAGCAAGCTTGGCTTGCGCCCGGAGCAAGGCTATCGTCTGACACCGATCTACGGCTATGGGTACCGGCTCGAGCGGATCGAGTCCGGTTCGCCGCCGACGATGGCCGAACAGCGCCCCGAAGCGGGGGACGCGTGACGCTTGCTTTCGATGCGGTAGCGCCCGGTCGCGCAGGCTTACCGGGGCGCCGCGCGGGCGCGCTGCTGGCAGCGGCCGGCCTGATCGCGATGACGTGCTTCGCGCCGGCATCGGCGGATGCGCAATCTTCCCGCGCGCCGAAGCAACGCACCCGTACGACTGCGCCGGCCTATGTGTCTTACGTGACCCACGAGGGCGATACGTTGTATGAAATCGCCGGCCGTTATCTGCGCGACGCCGGCGATTGGGCCATGTTGAGCCGTTTGAATCATGTGCCCGCGCCGCGCCGCATGCCGGCCGGGATCGCGCTGCGTCTGCCGGCCGACAGGCTCAAACAGGATTCCGAGTCGGCCCGCGTGATCGCGACGAGCGGTCCGGCCGAACACGCGTTCGGCAAGAATCCCTACACGCCGCTCACGGCGGGCACAACGCTCGGCGAGGGCGATCGCATCCGCACCGGTCACAATGGCTTTGTCACGCTGGAGCTGCCGGACGGCTCGCACGTCACGGTGGCGCCGGACGGCCTGCTCGATATCGACAAGCTGCGGCGCACCGTGCTGACCGGCTCGGGCGATCGCGTGCTCGGTCTGCGGCGTGGTGAAGTCGCCAGCGAAGTCACGCATGCCACCAAAAAGGATGACCGCTTCCAGATCCGTTCACCGTCGGTGGTAGCGGGCGTGCGCGGTACGCGTTTCAAGGTCGTCTACGACGGCGACGCGCAAACCACCGCGGTGGAAGTGCTGGACGGCGCGGTCGGTGTCGACCCGGCCGCAGTCGGCGGCGAGGCCTACGCGCCGCCACCCGGCGTGCCGCTGCAGGCGTCCGCGCAACTCGTCAAGGCGCGCTTTGGCAGTGTCACGCGCGCAGGCAGTGCGATTGGCGCGCCGGTGGAACTGCTGGCCGCGCCTGCGCTCGTCGACCCGGCCAAAGTGCAGGACGGCAAAACGGTCGCTTTCGATCTCGCACCCGCCGCGCGCGCCGTGGCCTATCGCGTGCAGATTGCGCGCGATGCCGATCAGCTCGACCTGATCCGCGATCTGCGCGTGAGTGCGCCGCACGCGGACTTCGGCGAACTGGCAGACGGCACGTATTTCGTGCGTATTGCCGCGATCGACGCGAACGGACTTGAGGGCCTGCCCCAGGTATACGGTTTCGAGCGGCGTCAACTGGGTCTCGCTGCGTCAGCGGGTTTGCGTGCCGGCAGCCGCGACTACGAGTTCCGCTGGTTCGTCAGCCGTTCCACGGTCGAAACGCGCTTTCGCTTCGTGCTGGCCACGACCGCCGATCTACGCCATCCGCTCGTCGACCGGACCGATTTGACGGGCGGCGAGGTCGTGGTAAGCGACCTGCCGGGCGGCGTCTACTACTGGACGATCGTCGCCGAGCAGTTCGAAAACGGCCGCTTCTATGAGAAGAGCAGTTCGGTCCGCTCGTTTACGCTTGCACGCTGACGCTGGTAGATTCACGGGACCGCGCCGGCAACCCGCCGGTCCCTTAGCCCTCGACCCCGTCACGCCTTGCCGAACCCACACACGCGTCTGAGCCTCGATCCGCGCGCCCGTCTCGGGCGGCGCGCCGGGCGCCGCTTCCTGCTCGAATGGGCGGGCATCGGTTGCCTCGGCATTGCGGTGATTCTGCTCAGCTCGCTCGGCCATCTGACCGCCAGCGTCGACAACCTGGTCTACGACCGCTTTCTGAGCCTGCGCGCGCAACCGCTGCTGCGCGACATCGTGGTGGTTGAAATCGACAACGCCAGCGTCGCGCAGCTCGGCCGCTGGCCATGGCCGCGCAGCGTCCACGCGAAGCTGCTCGAACAGATCGCGAAGGCGAAGCCCGCCGCGGTGATCTACGACGTGCTGTTCACCGAAACCAATCCGGAAGACGCCCAACTCACCCGCGCGATCGCCCTGAGCCCTACCTATCTGCCCATGCTGCTTACGCCGCCGGACAGCGGCGGCCGGCGCGTCGTGGTCGAGCCGGTGGCGCCGCTCGCGCACGCGGCGGCCGGCATGGGGCATATCAATCTTGAAGTCGACAACGACGGCATCGTGCGCAGCGTCGCCCGGTTCGAGGGCGACGCGGACTCGCGCTGGCCGCAATTGATGGTGCCGGTTGCACGGGACGTCGAGCGTGGCAGGCTGCGTGTGGACGACTGGCCGCGCAGGCAGTCGTCCGGCGAGGCGGTGAACTCATCCGGCGACGAGGGGAGTGACGACGGCGAAGGCCGCTTCCTGATCCCCTTCGGTCCGAATGCGGAGCACTACGCGAAGCTGAGTTTCGCCAGTGTGCTCGCGGGCGACGTCCCCGCGGACAAGCTGCGCGGGCGCATCGTGTTGATCGGCGTGACCGCGTCCGGTCTGTACGACCGCTTTGCGACGCCGGTGTCCGGCGAGTTGGGGCCGTTACCTGGCGTCTATATCCACGCCAACGTGCTCGATACGCTGCTGACCGGCCGCGAGCTCGAGCCCGCCGAACCATGGGTGCTGTTCGCGGTATCGCTGGCGCCGCTCGCGGCGCTGCTCGCCGGCTTTCTGGTGTTGTCGCCGCGCCGCTCGCTGCTGCTGACCGTCGCGTTGGGCATGGTCGCCACCGCGGGCAGCGCGGTCCTGTTGTACGGCGCGCGGCTGTGGATGTCGCCGGTGCCGGCGATCTTCAGTCTGATCGTGGTGTATCCGATCTGGAACTGGCGGCGCCTCGAAATGACGATGGCTTATCTGCGCGAAGAGTTGCAGCGCCTCGCCGACGAGCCTCACCTTCTGCCCGAAACGCCCCAGCGCCGCCGCGAGTTCAGTGGCGATGTGCTGGAGCAGCATATGGCGCTGATGGCGCAGGCCGCGCAGCGCGTGCAGGACATGAAGCGCTTTGTGTGGGACAGCCTCGACAGCATGCCCGAGCCGATCCTGGTGAGCGACGTGCAAGGGATCGTGCTGATCGCGAACCATGCCGCGAAGGCGCATTTCGCGCGCCTCGGCGCGCCGCTGCCGGAAGACCGGCCGATGCGCGAGGTGCTGGGCGGGCTGACGCTGGTCAAGACCATCGACAGCGGCGCGGCGTCGGACGCCGAAAACAATCTGCTGGCGCATGCCCAATGGCCGGCGCTGCTCGACCCCGCGCGCCGCGAGTTCGCCGCGCTGATGGCGCAAGGTGTCGAGGTGCGCGATGCCCATGAGCGCGACCATCTGCTGCGCTACGCGAACTGTACGAACGAGCAAGGCGAGACCACCGGCTGGATCGCGGGTCTGGTCGACGTGTCGGCCTTGCATGCGGCCGAGCGCCAACGGGAAGACGCGTTGCGGTTGCTCTCGCACGACATGCGCTCGCCCCAGGCGTCGATTCTGGCGCTGGTGGAGATCGAACGGGCGCGTAGCGAGCCGGTGCTTGCGCGCGGCCTGCTGGAGCGCATCGAGCGCTATGCGCAGCGTGCGCTGACGCTCGCCGACGACTTTGTCCAACTCGCGCGCGCCGAATCGCAAACGTATGTGCTCGAACCGGTGAGCATGACCGAGCTGATGATCGACGCCAGCGACGAGGTCTGGCCGCAGGCCCACGCCAAACGCATCACGCTGCAAACCGATACGGACGGCGAGGCGGCCGGTGGGGAAGACGACGGTCACTGGATCTGCGCCGACCGCTCGCTGATGACGCGCGCGCTCGTCAACATTCTGAACAACGCGGTCAAGTACAGTCCGCCGGACACACGCATCACGTACAGTCTGACGAGCCTCAACGCAGCAGGCGGGCACGTCCGGGCGGGCGCGCCCGGCGCGGTAAAGCGTGTGTCGTGTACGATTCGCGACGAAGGCTATGGCATTTCCAGGGAGCAGCAGGCGAATCTGTTCGAGCGCTTCCGGCGTTTTCACGAGACGGAGCGGCCGGAAGTGGGCGGTGCGGGATTGGGCATGGCGTTCGTTAAAACCGTCGTGACGCGCCATGGCGGCGATGTCGAGGTGGTCAGCGCACCGGGCGAGGGTACGGCTTTCACGATTCTCCTGCCGGCACTCGACGACGCGCAGTCCGATTACGCCGCAGCCGCGCGCTGATAGCCTATGAACCCTCACCTTATTGAAGCGAGAAGCTGGTGAAAGCGATATTGATCTGTGCCGTGCTGGCCGCGGCGAGTCTGACCGGATGCGCGGGTCTGAACGCCGACGTGCACACAGCAAATCCTTCGGCCGTGCTGCAGGGCGAGCGCACCTATACGATTACGCGCCTGCCTTCGCAGGACGCCAGCGGGGATCATCCGCAATTTGAAACCATGCTGCGTGACGAGCTGGCGAAGAACGGCTTCGTCGATACGGCGGGCAAGTCCGCGCACTATTTATTGTCGATTGCGTATGACACACGGCCGGCCACGGTCGCCGTGGGCACGAAGGATTGCGCGCCGGGTGCGTGCGAACGCTCGCCCGAACCGCCGTTTTCACTGTTCGGCGGACGCGCTTATCAGCACACGTTGACGCTACGATTTTTCGAGCGATCGAGCGGACGGGAAGTCTACAAAGTGAGCGCGGCCAGCAGCGATCGCGATGCCGATCCCTTGCACGCCATGCCCGTGCTCGTGAAGAGCGCGTTGGCCAGAGTTCCCTTCGATGCGCCGCAGGACTGGCGCGTGAAACTGCGCGCCGAAACGACGGGCGGCGTGCCGGGGGTGGTTTCGCTTAAACCGGTTCAGCCTCTTCAGCCGTAAAGCGCTCGCCGACGTCCGCGAACGCCCCCAAACGCCCCAAACACCCGTTTCATTCAGGCGCTTTATCGTCGTCCGGCCAGCGGTTTTCGAACACGCAATCGGCGAGCGGCAGGCGGCTCGCCCAGCGCTCGGTTTCCAGCATGGGCTCGCAGTAGAACTGATCGACGTGGCCGAGACACAGAATCGCCACGGGCCGCGCACCCTCGGGCATATGCAGCAACCGGCGGACCGCGTCGACGTCGAATAGCGACACCCAGCCCATCCCCAGACCTTCCGCGCGTGCGGCCAGCCACATGTTCTGGATCGCGCAGGCCACCGAAGCGAGGTCCATTTCAGGCAAGGTGCGGCGTCCGAAGATGTGCCGCTCGCGGCCGTCCATCAGCGCCATCACCAGCAGTTCGCCGCATTCCAGCATGCCTTCCACTTTCAGCTTCATGAACTCTTCGCGACGCTTGCCGAGCGCGTCGGCGGTGGCGAGACGTTCGCTTTCGACGGTTGCGTGCAAGGCTGCGCGCAAAGCCGGGTCGGTGATGCGCGCGATGCGCCACGGCTGCATGAAGCCGACGCTCGGCGCGTGATGCGCCGCGTCGAGCAAGCGTTGCAACACGGCAGGATCGACCGGGTCGCGCACGAAGTGGCGCATGTCGCGCCGTTCGTAAATCGCGCGGTAGACGGCTGCGCGTTCGGAATCGTTAAAAGGCTTCGCCATGGAACAGGGCGGCCGTGAAGGCCGGGTTGGAGGGCCAATAAGCATGCATATAGGTTGCCACGATCGACCCGGCGCGGAACACGGCCTCGCCCGGGGCATCGCCGTGTGGCCGGGTGGCTGAACGCAGCGGCGTGAGCGACGTGCTCAGCTTCGAGTAGTGAAACGTGTGGCCGGTCATCGGACCGTGCAGACTGTCGATCTGTTGCATGCCGAGCGCGGTGAAGCGCGTTTGCATGCTTGCATGGCCGGGCAGCAGACCGAGCATCGGCGTGCTGACGCCGTGTGCGTCGGTGAGGCGCTCGAGCAGGTAAAGCATGCCGCCGCATTCGGCGACGATCGGTTTGCCGGCTGCCGCGTGCGCGCGAATCGTCGCCGCACTGCGCGTGTTGCTCGCCAGCAAGGGCGCATGCAGTTCGGGATAACCGCCTGGCAGGTACAGCGCGTCGGTATGCTCCGGCAGGGCTTCGTCGGCGAGCGGCGAGAAATAGTCGACGTGCGCGCCGAGCGTTTCCAGCAGCGTGACGTTGGCCGGATAGATGAACGAGAACGCGGCATCGCGCGCAATCGCGACGCGCTTGCCTTCCAGAAGACGCGGCAAAACTTCTGGCGCGGGCGAGCCGAATTCGACCGGCGGTGGCAATTCAGTCAGCGCGGTTTGTGCGAGCGCATCGGCGGCGTGCTCCAGACGTGTGTCCAGATCGTCGATCTCCGCGGCCTGATGCAAACCGAGATGGCGATCGGGCAACTCGATACCGTCGTCGCCGGTGAGATGCCCACACCAGCGCAGCGCCGGCGGCAACGCCTCTTCGAGCATTTGCGCGTGCCTGGGCGAGCCGACGCGATTGGCAAGCACGCCATAAAACGGCACTTGCGGCCTGAATTGCGCGAGGCCGAAGGCGACCGCGCCGAAGGTCTGCGCCATGGCTTTCGCCGAAATCACGGCGAGCACCGGCACGCCGAATGTGGTGGCCAGATCGGCGCTGCTCGGCGTGCCGTCGAACAGACCCATCACGCCCTCGATCAGAATCAGATCCGCTTCGGCCGCCGCTTGCGCGAGCAGGTTCCGGCAGGCCGGCTCGCCCACCATCCACAGATCGAGCGACAGTACCGGCGCGCCGCTGGCGCGCTCCAGAATCATCGGATCGAGAAAGTCGGGCCCCGTCTTGAACACGCGCACGCGTCGCCCCAGCCGCCGGTGGTAGCGCGCGAGGCCCGCGGTAATCGTGGTCTTGCCTTGACCCGACGCGGGCGCGCTAATGAACAGGGCGGGGCAGCGAGACACCGCTCAGAACTCCACGCCGCGTTGCGCTTTCACGCCTTGCTCGCGATAAGGGTGCTTGACGATGCGCATCTCGGTGACGAGGTCGGCGGCTTCGATCAGCGCGTCGGGCGCGTGGCGGCCGGTCACCACCACGTGCAGCATCGGCGCGCGCGCGTTCAGCACCGACAGCACCTCGTCGAGCGGCAGGTATTCGTACTTGAGCACGGTGTTCAGTTCGTCGAGGATCACCATCTGATAGTCGCCGCTCTCGATCATTCGGCGCGCTTCGTCCCAGCCTTTGCGCGCAGTGGCGATGTCGGCGTCGCGATTCTGGGTATTCCAGGTGTAGCCGTCGCCCATCGTGACGAAGTCGCATTGGGCGATTGCACCGAGGAAGTCGCGCTCCGAGGTATGCAGCGCGCCTTTGATGAATTGCACGACGCCGAGGCGCATGCCGTGACCAAGCACGCGCACGGCCATGCCGAATGCGGCGGTGGTCTTGCCCTTGCCGGTGCCGGTGTTGACGATCAGCAGACCTTTTTCGACCGTGGCGCCGGCCTGCTTTTTCTCGTGGCCTTCGCGCCGGCGTTCGGTCATGCGCTGATGCGATTCGGGGTCGGTCTTCATGGCAGGTCCTGTTCTTGAGAGTCGTTGTTTGTCGGTTCGCGGGCGCTCTAGGCGGTGCTCTCGGCTATCGCCACCGTGACGCCGTGGTGGATGGTCTTGCGCACGAGCAACCGCGCGTTGCGGGCGCCGGCCCGATCGGATGCGCCCGCTGCGGCGAGCAACGCGCATGGCTCGCAGACGCCGTCGATGCCGAGATGCTCGCGCACGGCCGCCGACGGATCGTCCACGGCTATCGCTGCAATCTGCGCGCGGCTGAACAATTTCAGTGGTAGCGCGTGACGTGCGCAGAATTCGAGCAGGCCGGCTTCGTGGGCTTTGGTGTCGACCGAGGCAATCGCGTCGATTTCATCGAATGCATGCGAATCGAGGGCGGCACGCACAGCCGCTTCGATCTGCTCAGCCGAGCTGTGCAAGCGACAACCGATGCCGATGCTGAGTGTTTTCATTACGAGGTCTGCGAGGGTCGCGGTGGCCGAGGCGGCCTGTAGGGGCGCCCACCAAACGCGCGCATACGATAGCACACGGCAAGCCGCGCCGGCACTGCGCAAAGGCCTGGTTGCAGCCCGCGTTTCCTTGACGGCATGGGGCTGTGGGCCTAAACTCGCACGCACTTTGGTGCTCGTGTGCGCGCTCGTGCGCATGCAGTTAAACGGGAAACAGGGTGCCCACCTGCCACGGACCGGGCCAACCTGTGCTGCCCCCGCAACGGTAAGCGAAAAGCGGTTCCAGATGAATTGTCTGGCGCCGCGGAGCCGGCTTCGATGTCTACGCGCAAGGCCGCGTCGGCATATCACCACTGGGCGAGAAACCACTCGCCCGGGAAGGGGAAGCGGCGCTTTCGCCAGCCCGGATACCGGCCAGACGACGAAGAACGCCCCCGCGGGGATGCGGCGGTGCGTTCATGATCTCATTCCCATTTTCTGTTTTCTGTTGCTCCGGCAACGCCGTTGTTCGTCCCCGTGTTTTGCTATGGTTGCGGCCTGCAAGGCCTGAGCCCCCGCTCGCGTGACCGATGCGGACAAAACGCGCAGACGCCCCGGCGTGAACCTGCAACTCCTACGGATGGACCTCACGATGCAAACTCAAATGCGCAAGATTCCCGTCACCATCGTCACGGGCTTTCTCGGCAGCGGCAAGACCACGCTGTTGCGGCACATTCTTCAGA
Organism: Paraburkholderia fungorum; assembly: GCF_046026025.1. Taxonomy (GTDB): domain Bacteria; phylum Pseudomonadota; class Gammaproteobacteria; order Burkholderiales; family Burkholderiaceae; genus Paraburkholderia; species Paraburkholderia fungorum_E. The sequence continues at coordinate 162,268 of NZ_JAQQFL010000016.1, forward strand.
ACGCGGGCGGCAAGCGCATCGCCGTCATCGTCAACGAGTTCGGCGAACTCGGCATCGACGGGGAAATCCTCAAGGGTTGCGGCATCGGTTGCGATGAAAACGGCGTCGAAACCGAAGGCCAACTGTACGAACTCGCCAACGGCTGCCTGTGCTGCACCGTGCAGGAAGAGTTTTTCCCGGTGATGGAAAAGCTGGTTGAGCGCCGGGAGCAGATCGATCACGTGCTGATCGAAACCTCCGGTCTCGCGTTGCCCAAGCCGCTCGTGCAGGCATTCAACTGGCCGCAGATCAAGAATAGCTTTACCGTCGACGCGGTCGTCACCGTGGTTGACGGCCCCGCCGCGGCGAGCGGCCAGTTCGCCGACAATCCGGTCGCGGTGGATGCGCAACGCAAGGCCGATCCGAATCTCGATCACGAATCGCCGCTGCACGAATTGTTCGAGGACCAGTTGTCGGCAGCCGATCTGGTGATTCTGAACAAAACCGATCTGCTCGACGAAGCGCATCAGGCTTCGGTCGAAGCCGTTATCCGCGAAGAAATTCCGCCGCAAGTGAAGATCGTGCGCGCGCAGATGGGCCAGCTCGACCTGCATACGCTGCTGGGTCTCGAAGCGGCTTCGGAGGAAACGATCCACTTGCGTCACGATCACCATGGCTCGGCTGACGACGCCGATCACCACCACGACGAATTCGATTCCGTGGTGGTGCAGGCGAATGTGTCGTCGCGCGAGAATGTGATCGCCGCGTTGCAAGGGCTCGTCGAAACAAACACGATTTACCGCGTCAAGGGTTTCGCGGCATTGCCAGGCGCGGCCATGCGCCTCGTGATCCAGGGCGTGGGCCGTCGTTTCGATAGTTATTTCGACCGCCGCTGGCAGGAAAATGAACTGGGCCAAGGCCTGCAAAGCCGCTTCGTGCTGATTGGCGAAGACCTCGACCAGGCCGCGCTGCAACAGGCATTCGAGGCCGCCCTGGGCGCCGTGGCGAGCCTCCAGCCGCAACAGGCGTAACCGGTCATGCATCTGCTGCGCACCACGCCGGGTGGCTTTGTCGACGATACGCAAGGTGTGATCCGTATCGATCAGCAGCCCGCGGATATCGTGGTGCTCAGCTCCGCCGACACCACGCTGTCGCTGCTCGCGAGCGTGTTTCCTCGTCTGGGCGAGGGGTTTCCGAGCGTGCGGCTTGCGAACGTCACGTATTTGCGGCAGCCGGCTTCGGTCGATTTTTATCTCGAAGACGTGTTGCAGCATGCGCGCGTGGTGGTGGTCGACCATCTCGGCGGCGAGGCCTACTGGCCGTATGGGATCGAACAGGTGGTCGCCCTCGCCGAACGCAAGCAGCAGACACTTGCGATGTTCTCCGGCGATCTGCAGGAAGATCCGAACCTGCTCGCGCGCAGCACCGCCGACGCCGATCTGTGTCATCAGCTATGGCGCTATCTGCGTGAAGGCGGACCGCAGAATGCCGAGGCGTTCCTGCGCTGCATCGCTTACCGCGTGTTCGGCTGGGGGCGCGAGCCTGCGCCGCCGCGCGCATTGCCTGCGGCGACGCTCTATCATCCCGAGCACGATACGCCGACGATGGCTGACTGGCAGGCGCGCTGGTGTAAGGGCGCGCCGGTCGCCGCGATTCTGTTTTACAAGGCGCATCTGCAAGCGGCCAACACCGCGGTGTTCGACGCCCTGATCGACGCGCTCGAAGCACAGGGTATCAATCCGCTGCCGATCGCGATTACCTCTCTGAAAGATGCGATGAGCCGCGATGTCGTGCAGCAGTTGTGCGCGCAACATGAGGTCGCGCTAGTGCTGAATACCACCGCATTCGCCGCGTCCGCTATCGACGACCCCGAGCCGCTTGAACTCGCCGGCGACGCGCCGGTGCTGCAGGTGATCCTGAGCGGCGGCAATCGCGAAGATTGGGTCAAGGACAACCAGGGCCTCAACTCGCGCGATATCGCCATGCATATCGCGCTGCCGGAAGTGGATGGCCGCATCATTACGCGGGCGGTCAGCTTCAAGGGTCTCGCCTACCGTTGTCCGCACACTCAGGTCGATGTGGTCCGTTATCAGGCGGACCTCGAACGGGTCGGCTTTCTCGCCGAACTGAGCCGCCGCTGGTGCCGTCTGCGCACGCTCGATAACGCGCAGAAGAAACTCGCGCTGATCCTCGCCAACTATCCGATGAGCGAAGGGCGGATCGGCAACGGCGTGGGTCTCGATACACCGGCCTCGGTGGTCGGCATTCTGTCGATGTTGCGCGATGAGGGCTATCGCGTCGCCGAGTTGCCCGCCGACGGCGACGCGCTGTTGAAAAAGCTCACCGAAGGCGTGACCAACGATCCGGTCGTGCGCGACTTGCGGCCCGCGTTGCAAAGCCTTGCGCTCGACGACTACCTTCTGTACTTCAATGCGTTGCCTGCGGAAGCCCGGCATGCGCTGAATGCACGCTGGGGCCCGCCCGAGCAGGACCCGACGTTGCGGCGCGGCCGTTTCGTGATCGCGGGTTGGCGCTGCGGACAGGTGTTCGTCGGCATTCAGCCTTCGCGCTCGCGCGAGCAGGGTGACTACGCGAGCTATCACGACGCTGAACTCGTGCCGCCGCATGCGTATCTGGCGTTCTATTTCTGGTTGCGTCATCAGTTTGGCATCGACGCGATCGTGCATGTGGGCAAGCACGGCAACCTCGAATGGCTGCCCGGCAAGAGTGTCGCGTTGAGCGATGCCTGCTGGCCCGATCTGATTCTCGGTCCGATGCCGCATCTGTATCCGTTCATCGTCAACGATCCGGGCGAGGGCAGTCAGGCGAAGCGTCGCGCGCAGGCCGTCATCATCGATCATCTGATGCCGCCGCTCACGCGCGCCGAAACGTACGGGCCATTGCAGGATCTCGAGCGCCAGGTCGACGAATACTATGAAGCGCTGATGGTCGATCCGCGCCGCTCGAAGCTGTTGAGGCGCACGATTCTCGCGACCATCGTCGAGCACAAGCTGCATGACGAACTGAGTCTCGCGGAACCGAACGGTCAGGACGATGAAGATGTGCTGCTGACGCGTGTCGATGCCTGGCTGTGCGAGTTGAAAGAAGCACAGATTCGCGATGGTCTGCACACGTTCGGGCAATCGCCCGGTGGAGCGCAGCGGCGCGATACGTTGCTGGCTTTGGGACGCTTTCCGATAGGCGATGGCCAGGGCGGTAAGGCCGGGTTGATCGATGCGTTGGCGCGCGATCTGCAGATGGATCATCTGTTCGATCCGCTGTCGGTGGATTGGTCCGCGGCGTGGGACGGTCCTCGCCCCGACGTGTTGCAGCGGGTGAGCGATGCGCCCTGGCGGCACTGCGGCGATACCCGCGAACGTCTGGAACTGCTGGCCGCTGAGATGCTGCGTGAAGTATGCGGTGACGAAAGCTCCGATGCGGTGCCCGCAAGCGGGACCTTGCCGCAAGCCGGGCGCGTGATCGAACGCCTGCGCAACGATGTATTGCCGCGGCTCGACGCCTGTGGGCCGCAGGAAATGCGGCATCTGAAGCGCGGCCTTGAAGGGCGATTCGTGCCGCCGGGGCCGAGCGGTTCGCCATCGCGTGGGAGGCCTGATGTGCTGCCCACCGGCCGCAACTTCTATTCGGTGGATACACGCGCCGTTCCGACGCAAGCGGCCTGGTCGCTTGGCTTGAAATCGGCGCAGCAACTGATCGAGCGGCATCTGCAGGAGAAAGGCGACTATCCGCGCGCGATTGGCCTCTCGGTCTGGGGCACCGCAACGATGCGTACCGGCGGCGACGATATCGCCCAGGCGCTTGCCTTACTCGGCGTGCGGCCGAAGTGGGCGCCGGGCAGTCATCGCGTGACCGACTTCGAGATCATGCCGATCGAGGTATTCGACCGGCCACGTATCGACGTCACCTTGCGTGTGTCCGGTTTTTTCCGCGATGCCTTCGCGAACGTGATGCATCTGTTCGATGCCGCCGTGCAAGCGGTGGCCGAACTCGACGAACCCGAAGACCTCAACCCGATTCGCGCGCGCGTGCTGCGCGAACGCGACGCGCTGATTGCACGCGGCATGGACGCCGCCGAAGCACGCAAGCGCGCCGGCTGGCGCGTATTCAGCGCGCGGCCCGGTGCGTATGGCGCGGGCTTGCAGGACATGATCGACTCGCAACAATGGCAAACCGACGCCGATCTCGCGAACGCGTATCAGGCGTGGGGCGGTTACGCGTATACGCAGAAAGGCGCCGGCGAAGAAGCGCGCCACGCGTTCGGCACCCGTCTCGCCACGATGGATGTCGTGCTGCAGAACCAGGATAACCGCGAGCACGACCTGCTCGATTCGAACGACTATTACCAGTTCCAGGGTGGCATGGTCGCGGCGGTGCGGCATCTGACTGGCAATCAGCCTCAGGTCTATCACGCCGATCACAGCAATCCGGCCGCGCCGCGCGTGCGCACACTGCATGAAGAGATCGCACGGGTGATCCGCTCGCGCGTGGTCAATCCGAAATGGCTCGATGGCGTGAAGCGTCACGGCTACAAAGGCGCTGCCGAGATTGCTGCGACGGTCGACTATCTCTACGGCTACGATGCCACCGCGCGCGTGATCGCCGATCATCAATATGCGCTCGTCACCGATGCTTATCTGAACGACGGCGATACACGCGAGTTCTTGCAGCGGCACAATCCGCATGCCTTGCATTCGATCTGCGAGCGTCTGCTCGAAGCGATGCAACGCGGTTTGTGGCAGGCACCCGGCGACTATCGCGCGCGAGTCGAACAGCATCTGCTCGCGAGCGAGCAGCAGATCGAAGGAATGCAAACATGAACGCTGCGATTCAACGGCCCGTTTTCCCCTTTGCCGCACTGATCGGCCAGGCGCCATTGCAGCAGGCGCTGTTGCTGGCGGCCGTCGATCCGGGCCTGGGCGGTGTGCTGGTGAGCGGGCCGCGTGGCACGGCGAAATCGACTGCGGCGCGCGCACTCGCCGAACTGCTGCCCGAAGGGCAATGGGTGAATCTGCCGCTCGGTGCGAGTGAAGACCGGCTGATCGGCACGCTCGATATTGAAACCGTGTTACGCGACGGTTCGGTGCGCTTCTCGCCTGGCTTGCTCGCAAAAGCGCATCGCGGCGTGCTGTATGTCGATGAAGTGAATCTGTTGCCCGATGCGCTCGTCGATGCGTTACTCGATGCCGCTGCGAGTGGCGTGAATACCGTCGAACGCGATGGGGTCTCGCATAGTCACGATGCAAGCTTCGTGCTGATCGGCACCATGAATCCGGAAGAAGGCGAGTTGCGCCCGCAACTGATTGATCGCTTCGGGCTGATGGTCGAATTGCAGAACTGTTTTGAGCCGCAGGTGCGTCAGCAGATCGTCAAGGCACGTCTGGCGTTCGATCTCGATCCGCACGGTTTTCGTGCTCGCTATGCGCAGCAACTGGAAACGTATGTTCAGCGGGTTCGCGCGGCGCGTGAAGCGCTGCCGCAACTGGGCTTCGACGACGCAGTGCATGCGCATGTCAGTGCGCTGTGCATCGACGCGGCGGTCGATGGCTTGCGTGCCGATCTCGTGATGTTGCGCGCGGCGCGAGCGTTGGCGGCGCTGGAGCAGGCGGGCGCGGTCACGACGGAGCATGTCGGGCGCGTCGCCGAGGCGGTGCTCGCGCATCGGCGCCACGATCGCGAGACGCGTGCGGGTGGCGACGCACCTGGGCACGAAGCGCCGCGGCAGACGGCCGACGATGCGGAGGCCGCGCCTTCGCAATCTTCGCGGACGCCGCAATCTTCGCAAGATGCAGCATCAGGAGCGGCTGCCGGCGATGCCGATTGGGGCTACTTGCCACCACAGCCTGCGGGCGTCGCGCAGGTCAAAGGCGTCATAGCGCTCAACGCAAAAAAACGCTGAGCCATCGGAAGGGTGCCGCCGCTGACTCGCGCAGCGGTTTTCGATGGCGGCAAGGCGCTGGCACAGGTTCGCGTGGCCGTTTGCAAGGTGCGCCGGGCAAGCGTATTGCGTGGCTGCCGACACTCACTGCGATGCGTCAGGACACGCTGCGCGCCGAGCATTTGCGTTTCGTGCGCGAGGCGCCACGGGGCGGCGTACTGCATTGTTTCGTGCTCGATTGTTCCGGTTCCATGCTTGGCGGGCAGCGTCTCGCCCTTGCCAAAGGTCTGCTGATTGCGTTGTTCGATCGCGCCAGTGCCGCGCGCGCCGAGGCGGCGCTGGTGTGTTTTGGCGGTGCTGGCGCCGATCTGCGTTTCGGTCCCGCCGTGCCGCGTTGGTGGAACGAACGGTGGCTGAGACCGGTGGGCGGAGGCGGTGGCACGCCGCTGGCGTCCGGCATGCGTGAGGCTGCGCAAGTGCTGGAACGCAGCGCCCGGCGTAAGCCCGCGCAGCAGCGCTGGCTGTGGATTCTGACCGACGGCCGCAGTAGCGATCAGCCGGCGCGGCCGCGTCATGCGCACGAGGTGATATTCGTCGATTTCGAACGGGAGGCGATGCGGCTGGGCCGTTGCCGCGCGCTTGCCGATGCATGGGGCGCGGCACTGCTCACGCCGGACGAGTTGATCGCCTGAGCGGCGCCCGCGCCAAACACGCCTTTTTCGTGCGTTTATTTCAAACCGTTGGACCAGTACTGAACGTCGTCCTGGCGGTCGAACACGAAGACCTTCATCGCCATCTGTTGCACGACGTCGAGTTGGTCGAATTCGAGGCCATGGGTCGAGGATTCGCCCGGATTACTGCCTTTCTGCACATTGCGGATGACGGCAGTCGTTTCGATCTCGGTTGGCAGCACCGCTGATCTGAGGCAAAAAGCGACGCGCAGACGTTCGCCGACTGCACCCAATGTCCACGGGGTGGTCAGCGACATACCCAGTGCACTGATGCTTTTGGCGAGCCCCAGACCTTCATATGAATCGCCCGTTTCGCCGATGCCGAAGCGCACCGCGAGATGCGCATGGACGCGGATCGACTTGCGCTCGCGCAGGCGGCGGATCACGCCGGGTTTCGATAGCACCACGTAATCGAATGGGGCGCGGCACACTGACTCGACCGTGCAGACGAAACGAAACACGGCATGACTTGCTATGGCGACGATCTCGATGTTTTCGCCGAGACGGAGTGGCAGGATGCGGCCATCTTGCAGCGGTGGTGTGACGAAGAGCGCGTGGTTGGGCGCGAAGCCGATGATGCGGCACGGATGCATCGGGGCGCCGCTGCCGAGTTGGGAACGCACACCTATTAATGCACCTATCGTCAGGTGCATGTCTTTCAGGGTGAGGTTGTCGGTGGTGTCGGCTGGGTGATCGGTTGAGGGTTCCGGTTGCGTGGTCGTGTCCAGCAAGTCGCCGCGGTGCGGGTGGAAGTTGTCGAACAGGAATTTGCGCTCGTCCGTGGTTGCCAGGAGTGTGCCGCTCGCGAAGAGGAGGGTGCCGGCGGAGTCGACGATTGGCCAGTCGAGAGGGATGCCGACGGGGACTGCTTCCAGCGTCAGGAGCGGTGATGGCGAGGCTGGTGTTGGGGGCGTGGGTTGCGATTCTGCTTGGGCCTCTGTTTGATCTTCTGCTGGCTTTTCCATGGTCGGTTGCGAAATATGTGGCTGGATTACTTGTTTACGGCTGGGGTGGTGGGGGCTTTAGGGTTTTGGGGGTTTTGTTGCTTTTTTATGTGGTTTGCATGATGGGGGTTCTCTGGGCGGCTCTCGTTGTTTTGTTAGTGGTCTATTGGCGTTGCCCCTGTGCTTGATGTGGCTTCTTTGGCCTTTCCTTGTTTTGTTAGTGGTTTATTAGCGTTGCCCCTGTGCGGGGCGGCACTCACTTCTCTTTGCCGGCCGCAAAGAGAAGTAAGCAAGAGAAAGCGGCTTCACACCGCAAGCTCATAAGCGGGTCCCCCGCGCAGCCACGGTAGTGGTGCATCTGGAATCCGTGTTCTCGCACATTCCGCCCTGGTGACAAGGCACTCATACTTCCGGCGGCGCTGCGCGCGCCGACGCGCAGTTCATAAAACTACTCCGTGGCGGTTGTGTTGGTGGTGTTGGCGCTCTCGCTCTCGCTTGCAAAGAATCGCAATCACTGGTATCTGCTGAAAATTAACTCGGATACCTAAGCATTTTTCTGTGCCTAAATAAATGGCAGCTTCGGCGTTCCTCAACTTTTTGAAAAAAATTGCACAAGAGGGATTGACGACATGCCGA
>NZ_JAQQFL010000017.1:0-165975 GCF_046026025.1 Paraburkholderia fungorum
GGTGGCGTTGGAATCACTATATAAGTGAGAGCTGTGAGTTTGGAACGGTCAAGCAAGCCTTGACAGCAAGCGGTTGTTCCCTCATAATCATCAGTTCTCTGCGGAGGGGTGCCCGAGTGGCTAAAGGGGGCAGACTGTAAATCTGTTGGCTTACGCCTACGTTGGTTCGAATCCAACCTCCTCCACCAGAATGCAAGCTGTAGCTGTAGCAGTAGTTGGGAATCCATGGATCCTTGCGGGTGTAGCTCAATGGTAGAGCAGAAGCCTTCCAAGCTTACGACGAGGGTTCGATTCCCTTCACCCGCTCCAGTAACAACGAAGTAGCGCCCATGTGGCTCAGTGGTAGAGCACTCCCTTGGTAAGGGAGAGGTCGGCAGTTCGATCCTGCCCATGGGCACCAGAAGTACTCGGTGATTGTTTGCGCGCGGCGCAACGTACGGATAAATCCTCTTAGGAGTCGAAAATGGCCAAGGGTAAGTTTGAGCGGACCAAGCCGCACGTGAACGTCGGCACGATCGGTCACGTTGACCACGGCAAGACCACGCTGACGGCAGCGATCACGACGGTGCTGACCAAGAAGTTTGGCGGCGAAGCGAAGGCATACGACCAGATCGACGCGGCGCCGGAAGAAAAGGCACGTGGTATCACGATCAACACGGCACACGTCGAGTACGAAACGGCTAACCGCCACTACGCACACGTCGACTGCCCGGGCCACGCTGACTATGTGAAGAACATGATCACGGGCGCAGCGCAGATGGACGGCGCAATCCTGGTGTGCTCGGCAGCAGACGGTCCGATGCCGCAAACGCGTGAGCACATCCTGCTGGCGCGTCAGGTTGGCGTTCCGTACATCATCGTGTTCCTGAACAAGTGCGACATGGTGGACGACGCTGAGCTGCTGGAGCTCGTCGAGATGGAAGTTCGCGAACTTCTGTCGAAGTACGACTTCCCGGGCGACGACACGCCGATCATCAAGGGTTCGGCCAAGCTGGCGCTGGAAGGCGACACGGGCGAGCTGGGCGAAGTGGCGATCATGAACCTGGCCGATGCGCTGGACACGTACATCCCGACGCCGGAGCGCGCAGTTGACGGTGCGTTCCTGATGCCGGTGGAAGACGTGTTCTCGATCTCGGGTCGCGGCACGGTGGTGACGGGTCGCGTTGAGCGCGGCGTGGTGAAGGTCGGCGAAGAAATCGAAATCGTCGGTATCAAGCCGACGGTGAAGACGACGTGCACGGGCGTGGAAATGTTCCGCAAGCTGCTCGACCAGGGTCAGGCAGGCGACAACGTTGGTATCCTGCTGCGCGGCACGAAGCGTGAAGACGTGGAGCGTGGCCAGGTTCTGGCGAAGCCGGGTTCGATCAACCCGCACACGCACTTCACGGCTGAAGTGTACGTGCTGAGCAAGGACGAAGGCGGCCGCCATACGCCGTTCTTCAACAACTATCGTCCGCAGTTCTACTTCCGTACGACGGACGTGACGGGCTCGATCGAGTTGCCGAAGGACAAGGAAATGGTCATGCCGGGCGACAACGTGTCGATCACGGTGAAGCTGATCAACCCGATCGCGATGGAAGAAGGTCTGCGCTTCGCAATTCGCGAAGGCGGCCGTACGGTCGGCGCAGGTGTGGTTGCCAAGATTCTCGAGTAACGCCAGATAGTTCTCGTTGATCGGTAGTTTCGGGGTTGGCGGTGTCGTCAGCCCCAAAATGGTTTAGGGGTATAGCTCAACTGGCAGAGCGTCGGTCTCCAAAACCGAAGGTTGGGGGTTCGATTCCCTCTGCCCCTGCCAACTCTCGCGTCGTATATGACGCTTCGTTAAGGTGTTATGGCGAATCCTTCCGTCGAAACTGTAAATACATCCGGCGACAAGCTGATGCTCGTCGCGGGCGTATTGTTGGTCTTGGCCGGGTTCGTGGGGTTCTTCTGGCTCAGCGGCCAGGAATGGTACGTCCGCGGAGCCGCCTTGGCTGTTGGCGCTATCGCGGGTGTTGCAGTCGGTCTTCTCTCCGCGCCTGGCAAGGGTTTCATCGCTTTCGCCAAAGACTCGTACAAAGAAGTTCGTAAGGTTGTCTGGCCGACTCGCAAAGAGGCCACCCAGACAACGCTGGTAGTGTTCGGCTTCGTGTTCGTCATGGCGATCTTTCTTTGGATTAGCGACAAATCCATCGAATGGGCGATTTTCTCGGTGATTCTGGGTTGGAAATGATATGAGCGATACTCCGGCATCCCCGAGCGGCAAACGTTGGTACGTAGTGCACGCCTACTCCGGCATGGAGAAGAGCGTGCAACGTGCGCTTCAGGAGCGTATCGAACGTGCTGGCATGCAAGACCAATTTGGTCAAATCCTCGTTCCGACTGAAGAAGTGGTCGAGGTGAAAGGCGGTCACAAATCGGTGACCGAGCGTCGTTTCTTCCCGGGCTACGTCCTTGTGGAAATGGAAATGACAGACGAAACGTGGCACCTCGTGAAAAACACGGCAAAGGTGACGGGTTTCGTAGGCGGTGCGCGTAATCGCCCGAGCCCGATTTCCCCGCGGGAAGTCGAGAAAATCATGTCGCAAATGCAGGAAGGCGTGGAAAAGCCGCGCCCGAAGACCCTGTTCGAAGTAGGCGAGATGGTGCGGGTAAAGGACGGTCCGTTCACGGATTTCAACGGCAGCGTCGAGGAAGTGAATTACGAAAAGTCGCGCGTCCGTGTTTCCGTTACAATCTTCGGCCGCGCAACGCCGGTCGAGCTGGAATTCGGCCAGGTCGAAAAGTTGTAATCCAGAATTCTACGGGGCGCACCATTTGGTGCGCTCCGTATTTCGCGCTTACGGTCCGCGTAATGACCGTTGAGGAGCGTAAGTAGTCTGTTTTTCGGCGAACGCGCGCTACTACTCACTGAATGTCCGCTTGTATCGCGGCGGCGTTCCTAAGAGGTTTTCAAAAATGGCAAAGAAAATCATCGGCTTTATCAAGCTGCAGATTCCTGCAGGTAAAGCCAATCCGTCGCCGCCGGTCGGTCCGGCACTGGGCCAACGCGGCCTGAACATCATGGAGTTCTGCAAGGCGTTTAACGCGCAGACTCAAGCACTGGAGCCGGGTCTGCCGACTCCGGTCGTGATCACGGCGTTCGCGGACAAGAGCTTCACCTTCGTTCTGAAGACGCCGCCGGCTACCGTTCTGATCAAGAAGGCAGCGAAGATCGACAAGGGTTCAGCCAAGCCGCATACCGACAAGGTCGGCACGATCACCCGCGCTCAAGCTGAAGACATCGCCAAGACCAAGATGCCCGATCTGACGGCAGCTGATCTGGACGCAGCGGTTCGTACGATCGCTGGTAGCGCCCGCTCGATGGGCATCACCGTGGAGGGCGTGTAAATGGCTAAGCTTTCAAAGCGTCTGCAAGCATTTGCAGCCAAGGTTGATAGTCAAAAGCTGTACCCGATCGACGAAGCTCTGTCGCTCGTGAAGGAATGCGCAAGCGCGAAGTTTGACGAGTCGATCGACGTTGCAGTGCAACTGGGCATCGACGCGAAGAAGTCGGACCAAGTGGTTCGTGGCTCGGTCGTGCTGCCGGCTGGTACCGGTAAGTCGGTTCGCGTGGCCGTGTTCGCACAAGGCGAAAAGGCTGAGCAAGCTCGTGCAGCCGGTGCGGAAATCGTTGGTATGGAAGACCTGGCTGAACAAGTCAAGGCTGGCAAGCTGGACTTCGACATCGTGATCGCTTCGCCGGACACGATGCGCGTTGTCGGTACGCTCGGTCAGATCCTTGGCCCGCGCGGCCTGATGCCGAACCCGAAGGTTGGTACGGTCACACCGGACGTCGCGACGGCAGTCAAGAATGCCAAGGCTGGTCAAGTGCAATTCCGTGTCGACAAGGCCGGTATCATCCACGCAACGATCGGCCGCGCTTCGTTCGAGCCGACCGCTCTGCGTAGCAACCTGAACGCTCTGGTCGACGCGCTGCAAAAAGCGAAGCCGGCAACGAGCAAGGGTGTCTACCTGCGTAAGGTCGCGCTGTCGAGCACGATGGGTGTTGGCGTTCGCGTCGACCAGGCATCGATCGCAGCACAGTAATAGATTTCATCGCCTCGATGTGAATCGAGGCGGTTTTATGGGCTTTGGGCGGTCGCAAGATGGCAGTCTGCATCGAGCGGCCGGTTGTCAAAGACCGTTGGCGGGAAAGCAGCAGGCAGGCTGACCCTTAATGTAAAGCCAACGCAGATGGCGAACCCGAAAAGGTTTTGTAGTGATGAAACCGGTTGAGATTCGCAGCAATGTGGGTTTCAGGCGGTCGAAATACTCCTGACTGGTCGGACGCCGTTATTGAACGCGGTACACAAAGCGCACGCTGCGTGTATCGAATCTGGAGGTTAACCGTGCCACTTAACAAAGAAAGCAAGCAGGCCGTCGTCGCTGAGGTTGCCGCGCAAGTCGCGAAAGCCCAGACCGTGGTTCTGGCTGAGTATCGTGGAATCGCGGTTGGCGATCTGACCAAGCTGCGCGCGAAAGCGCGTGAGCAACAGGTTTACCTTCGCGTGTTGAAGAACACGCTGGCGCGTCGCGCTGTCGAAGGTACCCCGTTTGCTCCGCTGGCAGAGCAGATGACTGGTCCCCTGATCTACGGCATCTCGGAAGATGCAATTGCTGCTGCTAAGGTCGTCAATGACTTCGGCAAAACCAATGACAAGTTGATCATCAAGGCTGGTTCCTTCGACGGCAACGTGATGGACAAGGCTGGCGTGCAAGCGCTGGCTAACATCCCGAGCCGTGAAGAACTGCTCTCCAAGCTGTTGTACGTTATGCAAGCACCTGTTTCCGGCTTTGCGCGCGCTCTGGCCGCGCTGGCAGAAAAGAAACAAGGCGAAGAAACCGCTGCGTAACGCACTTCAGTCGAGCGTGATTGATCGCTGGCTGTATCCGAATTCAATTTAGGAGTATTTCAAATGGCAATCGCAAAAGATGACATCCTCGAGGCAGTAAGCTCGATGTCGGTTCTGGAACTGAACGAGCTGGTTAAGGCGTTCGAAGAAAAGTTTGGCGTGTCGGCAGCTGCTGTTGCAGTGGCAGGCCCGGCAGGCGGCGGCGCTGCTGCTGCTGCTGAAGAGCAAACCGAATTCACGGTCAACCTGACGGAAGTCGGCGCGAACAAGGTTTCGGTCATTAAGGCTGTTCGTGAACTGACGGGTCTCGGCCTGAAGGAAGCGAAGGACCTGGTCGACGGTGCACCGAAGCCTGTTAAGGAATCGGTACCGAAGGCTGCTGCTGAAGAAGCCAAGAAGAAGTTGGAAGAAGCCGGCGCGAAGGCTGAAATCAAGTAAGTTTCGGCGCGTTGTGCGAAGGCTGGCGGTTTTCCACCGCCGGCCTTTTTGTGCTTGTTGGGGGCCGTGGTTTTGCTGGATGTTTTCGGCAAAAACAAGGACCCCAGAAGCCAAAGAAAACCGCCTTTCGGCAACATTGACCGGCGTTTCTCTTTGTCTTCTGAAGCGACTGCAGAAGGCAAGTTTGGTCGGGTAGCGGGCAACATAGGCATCCGCTGCCGTCAGCCAGCGGTTGGTAGCGGCCAACCACCAAGCTTCTAGGCTCGTTCAGGCCATCGGACGGCCATCGGGTCTCAGTCGGTGAACACTCGGGTTGTCTCATCAAGGTATCCTGCCTCGACAACAATGCCCGCCGTGATTCGGAGATCGTATGCAATATTCCTTCACCGAGAAGAAGCGTATTCGCAAGAGTTTTGCGAAGCGCCCCATCGTTCACCAAGTACCTTTCCTGCTGGCTACCCAGCTTGAATCATTCAGCACGTTTCTGCAAGCAGACACGTCATCCACGCAACGCAAGCCGGAAGGCCTGCAAGCTGCGTTCACATCCGTTTTCCCGATCGTTTCGCACAACGGTTTTGCGCGTCTCGAGTTTGTCAGCTACATGCTGTCGCCGCCGGCTTTCAACATCAAGGAATGTCAGCAGCGCGGTTTGACGTACTGCTCGGCACTTCGCGCGAAAGTGCGCCTGGTGCTGCTCGACAAGGAATCGCCGAGCAAGCCGGTCGTCAAGGAAGTGAAGGAACAGGAAGTGTACATGGGCGAAATTCCGCTCATGACGCCGACGGGTTCGTTCGTCATCAACGGCACGGAACGAGTGATTGTTTCGCAGCTGCATCGTTCGCCGGGCGTGTTCTTCGAACACGACAAGGGCAAGACGCACAGCTCGGGCAAGCTCCTTTTCTCGGCTCGTATCATTCCTTACCGCGGTTCGTGGCTCGACTTCGAATTCGATCCGAAGGACGTGCTGTACTTCCGCGTTGACCGCCGTCGCAAGATGCCGGTCACGATCCTGCTGAAGGCAATCGGCCTGACGCCGGAACAGATCCTCGCAAACTTCTTCGTGTTCGACAATTTCACGCTGATGCCGGAAGGCGCGCAGATGGAATTCGTGCCCGAGCGTCTGCGTGGTGAAGTCGCACGTTTCGACATTTCGGATCGTGACGGCAATGTGATCGTCCAGAAAGACAAGCGGATCAACGCCAAGCACATTCGCGATCTCGACAACGCGAAGACGAAGTTCATCTCGGTGCCGGAAGACTATTTGCTCGGCCGCACACTGGCGAAGAACGTCGTCGACGGCGACACGGGTGAAGTCATCGCTAACGCGAACGACGAAATCACCGAAACCGTCCTCGAAAAGCTGCGCGAATCGAAGATCAAAGACATCCAGACGCTCTACACGAACGATCTGGATCAAGGTCCGTACATCTCGTCGACGCTGCGTATCGACGAAACCGCGGACAAGATGGCCGCTCGCATCGCGATCTACCGCATGATGCGTCCGGGCGAACCGCCGACCGAAGAAGCGGTCGAGGCGCTGTTCAACCGTCTGTTCTACAGCGAAGACGCATACGACCTGTCCAAGGTGGGTCGTATGAAGTTCAATCGCCGTGTCGGTCGCGACGAAATCGTCGGCCCGATGACGCTGCAAGACGACGACATCCTCGCCACGATCAAGATCCTGGTCGAGCTGCGTAACGGCAAGGGCGAAGTGGACGACATCGACCACTTGGGCAATCGTCGCGTGCGCTGCGTCGGCGAACTGGCGGAAAACCAGTTCCGCGCCGGACTCGTGCGTGTGGAACGTGCTGTGAAGGAACGCCTCGGCCAGGCCGAAAGCGAAAACCTGATGCCGCACGACCTGATCAACTCGAAGCCGATTTCGTCGGCGATTCGCGAGTTCTTCGGTTCGTCGCAGCTGTCGCAGTTTATGGACCAGACCAACCCGCTGTCGGAAATCACCCACAAGCGCCGTGTTTCGGCACTTGGCCCGGGCGGTTTGACGCGTGAGCGCGCTGGCTTTGAAGTCCGCGACGTGCACCCGACCCACTACGGCCGTGTGTGCCCGATTGAAACGCCGGAAGGTCCGAACATCGGCCTGATCA
Organism: Paraburkholderia fungorum; assembly: GCF_046026025.1. Taxonomy (GTDB): domain Bacteria; phylum Pseudomonadota; class Gammaproteobacteria; order Burkholderiales; family Burkholderiaceae; genus Paraburkholderia; species Paraburkholderia fungorum_E. Next base: position 7,418 of record NZ_JAQQFL010000017.1, read on the forward strand.
ACTCGCTCGCACTGTACGCGCACCTGAACGAATACGGCTTCCTCGAAACGCCGTATCGCAAGGTGGTGGACAGCAAGGTGACCGATCAGATCGACTATCTGTCGGCGATCGAAGAAGGCCGTTACGTGATCGCTCAGGCGAACGCGGCGGTAGCGGCTGACGGCTCGCTGACCGACGAACTGGTGTCGTCGCGTGAAGCTGGCGAAACGCTGATGGTTACGCCGGACCGCATCCAGTACATGGACGTGGCGCCGTCACAGATCGTCTCGGTGGCGGCATCGCTGATTCCGTTCCTCGAGCACGATGACGCGAACCGCGCATTGATGGGTTCGAACATGCAGCGTCAGGCTGTGCCGTGTCTGCGTCCTGAAAAGGCCGTGGTCGGTACGGGTATCGAACGCACGGTGGCAGTCGACTCGGGTACGACAGTTCAGGCATTCCGCGGCGGTGTGGTCGACTACGTCGACGCAGGCCGCATGGTGATCCGCGTGAACGACGATGAAGCCGTTGCTGGCGACGTCGGCGTGGACATCTACAACCTGATCAAGTACACGCGTTCGAACCAGAACACGAACATCAACCAGCGCCCGATCGTGAAGGTCGGCGATATCGTGTCGCGTGGCGACGTGCTGGCTGACGGCGCATCGACCGACCTCGGCGAACTGGCTCTCGGCCAGAACATGCTGGTCGCGTTCATGCCGTGGAACGGCTACAACTTCGAAGATTCGATCTTGATCTCGGAGAAAGTGGTTGCTGACGACCGTTACACGTCGATCCACATTGAAGAACTGAACGTCGTAGCTCGCGATACGAAGCTCGGACCGGAAGAAATCACGCGCGACATCTCGAACCTGGCTGAAGTGCAACTCGGCCGTCTCGATGAGTCGGGCATCGTCTACATCGGTGCTGAAGTCGAAGCAGGCGACGTGCTGGTCGGTAAGGTCACGCCGAAGGGCGAAACCCAGCTGACGCCGGAAGAAAAGCTGCTGCGCGCGATCTTCGGTGAAAAGGCTTCGGACGTGAAGGATACGTCGCTGCGCGTGCCGTCGGGCATGAGCGGCACGGTCATCGACGTGCAAGTGTTCACGCGTGAAGGCATTCAGCGCGACAAGCGTGCGCAACAGATCATCGACGATGAACTGAAGCGTTATCGCCTCGACCTGAACGACCAGTTGCGTATCGTGGAAGGCGATGCATTCCAGCGTCTCGCACGTATGTTGACCGGCAAGGTCGCGAACGGCGGTCCGAAGAAGCTCGCGAAGGGTACGAAGATCGAACAGGCTTACCTGGAAGATCTCGACCACTACCACTGGTTCGACATCCGCCTCGCGGACGAAGAAGCAGCGGCACAGCTCGAAGCGATCAAGGACTCGATCGAACAGAAGCGTCACCAGTTCGATCTCGCGTTCGAAGAAAAGCGCAAGAAGCTCACGCAAGGCGACGAACTGCCGCCGGGCGTGCTGAAGATGGTCAAGGTGTATCTGGCTGTGAAGCGTCGTCTGCAGCCTGGCGACAAGATGGCCGGTCGTCACGGTAACAAGGGTGTGGTGTCGAAGATCGTTCCGATCGAAGACATGCCGTACATGGCCGATGGCCGTCCGGCTGACGTCGTTCTGAACCCCCTCGGCGTGCCGTCACGGATGAACGTGGGTCAGGTTCTCGAAGTGCATCTGGGTTGGGCCGCGAAGGGTCTCGGCTGGCGTATCGGCGAAATGCTGCAACGTCAGGCGAAGATTGCTGAATTGCGCGAATTCCTGACCAAGATCTACAACGAGTCGGGCCGCGCTGAAGAGCTGGACAGCTTCACGGACGACGAAATCGTCGAACTGGCGAAGAACCTGCGCGAAGGCGTTCCGTTTGCCACGCCGGTGTTCGACGGTGCGACGGAAGAAGAAATGTCGCGCGCGCTGGATCTGGCATTCCCGGACGACATCGCGAAGAACCTCGGCATGACGCCGTCGAAGAACCAGGTGCGTCTGTATGACGGCCGCACGGGTGAGATGTTCGAACGTACGGTGACTGTCGGCTACATGCATTACCTGAAGCTGCACCACTTGGTCGACGACAAGATGCACGCGCGTTCCACGGGCCCGTACTCGCTCGTGACGCAGCAGCCGTTGGGCGGTAAGGCGCAGTTTGGTGGCCAGCGTTTCGGTGAAATGGAAGTGTGGGCGCTCGAAGCGTACGGCGCATCGTACGTGTTGCAAGAAATGCTGACGGTGAAGTCGGATGACGTGGCGGGCCGGACCAAGGTGTATGAGAACCTGGTCAAGGGTGATCACGTGATCGACGCCGGCATGCCGGAATCCTTCAACGTGCTCGTGAAGGAAATCCGCTCGCTCGGTATCGACATCGACCTCGACCGCAACTAATCGGACTACGGAGAGAAAGCAATGAAAGCTCTGCTCGATCTATTCAAGCAAGTCCAACAGCCTGAAGTTTTTGACGCGATCAAGATCGGTCTGGCCTCGCCAGACAAGATCCGTTCGTGGTCGTTCGGTGAAGTCAAGAAGCCGGAAACCATCAACTACCGGACGTTCAAGCCGGAACGCGATGGTCTGTTCTGCGCCAAGATTTTCGGGCCGATCAAAGACTACGAATGCCTTTGCGGCAAGTACAAGCGCCTGAAGCATCGTGGCGTGATCTGTGAAAAGTGCGGCGTCGAAGTGACGCTCGCCAAGGTGCGTCGCGAACGGATGGGCCACATTGAGTTGGCCTCGCCGGTCGCTCACATCTGGTTCCTGAAGTCGCTGCCGTCGCGTCTGGGCATGGTGCTCGACATGACGCTGCGCGACATCGAACGCGTGCTGTACTTCGAAGCCTACGTGGTGATCGATCCGGGCATGACACCGCTGAAAGCGCGGCAGATCATGACGGAAGAGGATTACTACAACAAGGTCGAAGAGTACGGTGACGAATTCCGTGCCGAGATGGGCGCGGAAGGCGTTCGCGAACTGCTGCGCGCAATCAACATCGACGAACAGGTCGAAATGCTGCGCACCGAACTCAAGAACACGGGTTCGGAAGCGAAGATCAAGAAGTACGCGAAGCGCCTGAAGGTGCTCGAGGCTTTCCAGCGTTCGGGCATCAAGCCTGACTGGATGGTGCTCGAAGTGCTGCCGGTGCTGCCGCCGGAACTGCGTCCGCTGGTGCCGCTGGACGGCGGCCGCTTCGCGACGTCGGACCTGAACGACCTGTATCGCCGCGTGATCAACCGTAACAACCGGTTGAAGCGTCTGCTCGAACTGAAGGCGCCTGAAATCATCGTCCGCAACGAAAAGCGGATGCTGCAGGAAGCCGTCGATTCGCTGCTCGATAACGGCCGTCGCGGTAAGGCCATGACCGGCGCGAACAAGCGTCCGCTGAAGTCGCTCGCTGACATGATCAAGGGTAAGGGCGGTCGTTTCCGTCAGAACTTGCTCGGTAAGCGCGTTGACTACTCGGGTCGTTCGGTGATCGTGGTCGGCCCGACGCTCAAGCTGCATCAGTGCGGTCTGCCGAAGCTGATGGCGCTCGAACTGTTCAAGCCGTTCATCTTCAACAAGCTCGAAGTGATGGGTGTTGCTACCACCATCAAGGCTGCGAAGAAGGAAGTCGAGAACCAGACAGCCGTGGTGTGGGACATCCTCGAAGAGGTGATCCGCGAACATCCGGTCATGCTGAACCGTGCGCCTACGCTTCACCGACTTGGCATTCAGGCTTTCGAGCCGGTGCTGATCGAAGGTAAGGCGATCCAGCTGCACCCGCTCGTTTGCGCGGCGTTCAACGCCGACTTCGACGGTGACCAGATGGCTGTGCACGTGCCGCTGTCGCTCGAAGCGCAGATGGAAGCGCGTACGCTGATGCTGGCGTCGAACAACATCCTGTTCCCGGCCAACGGCGATCCGTCGATCGTGCCGTCGCAGGATATCGTGCTCGGCCTGTACTACGCGACGCGTGAAGCAGTGAACGCCAAGGGCGAAGGCCTGACGTTCACGGGCGTGTCCGAAGCGCTGCGTGCGTACGAGAACAAGGAAGTCGAGCTGGCCTCGCGCGTCAACGTGCGGATCACGGAAATGGTCCACAACGAAGACACGTCGGAAGGCGCGCCGAAGTTCGTGCCGAAGATCTCGCTGTACGCGACGACCGTCGGCCGTTCGATCCTGTCGGAGATTCTGCCGCCGGGTCTGCCGTTCTCTGTACTGAACAAGCCGCTGAAGAAGAAGGAAATCTCGCGCCTGATCAACACCGCATTCCGCAAGTGCGGTCTGCGCGAAACGGTGATTTTCGCCGACCAGTTGATGCAGTCGGGTTTCCGTCTGGCAACGCGCGCGGGTATCTCGATCTGCGTCGACGACATGCTCGTGCCGCCGCAGAAAGAGCAGATCGTCGGCGACGCTGCGAAGAAGGTGAAGGAATACGACCGTCAGTACATGTCGGGTCTCGTCACGTCGCAAGAGCGCTATAACAACGTGGTCGACATCTGGTCGGCAACGTCGGAAGCGGTCGGCAAGGCGATGATGGAACAGCTGTCGACGGAACCGGTGGTCGATCGCGACGGCAACGAAACGCGTCAGGAGTCGTTCAACTCCATCTACATGATGGCGGACTCGGGTGCTCGTGGTTCCGCGGTTCAGATTCGTCAGCTGGCCGGTATGCGTGGCCTGATGGCGAAGCCGGACGGCTCGATCATTGAAACGCCGATTACGGCGAACTTCCGTGAAGGCCTGAACGTGTTGCAGTACTTCATCTCGACCCACGGCGCACGTAAGGGTCTGGCTGATACGGCACTGAAGACGGCAAACTCGGGTTACCTGACGCGTCGTCTGGTCGACGTGACGCAGGATCTGGTGGTGGTCGAGGACGATTGCGGTACGTCCAACGGCGTCGCCATGAAGGCGTTGGTCGAAGGCGGTGAAGTCGTCGAAGCGCTGCGTGACCGTATCCTCGGTCGCGTGACGGTGGCTGACGTCGTCAATCCGGAATCGCAGGAAACGCTGTACGAAACGGGCACGTTGCTCGACGAAGACGCGGTCGAAGAAATCGAACGCCTCGGCATCGACGAAGTGCGCGTGCGTACGCCGCTGACTTGCGAAACGCGTTACGGTCTGTGCGCAGCCTGCTATGGCCGCGACCTGGGTCGTGGCTCGTCGGTCAACGTTGGCGAAGCAGTCGGCGTGATCGCTGCTCAGTCGATCGGCGAACCGGGCACGCAGCTCACGATGCGTACGTTCCACATCGGTGGTGCGGCATCGCGTGCAGCAGTGGCTTCGTCGGTTGAAGCCAAGTCGAACGGTACGGTGCGTTTCACGGCAACCATGCGTTACGTCACCAATGCGAAGGGCGAGCAGATCGTCATCTCGCGTTCGGGCGAAGCGATGATCACCGACGACCACGGCCGCGAGCGCGAACGTCACAAGGTGCCGTACGGCGCGACGCTGTTGCAGCTGGACGGCGCGCAGATCAAGGCCGGCACGCAACTGGCGACGTGGGATCCGATGACGCGTCCGATCATCACCGAGTACGGTGGTACGGTGAAGTTCGAAAACGTCGAAGAAGGCGTGACGGTTGCCAAGCAGATCGACGATGTGACGGGTCTCTCGACGCTGGTCGTGATCGACGTGAAGCGCCGCGGTTCGCAAGCGGCGAAGACGGTGCGTCCGCAGGTCAAGCTGCTCGACGCGAACGGCGAAGAAGTCAAGATCCCGAACACCGAGCACTCGGTGCAGATCGGCTTCCAGGTCGGCGCTCTGATCACCGTGAAGGACGGTCAGCAAGTGCAGGTCGGTGAAGTGCTCGCACGGATCCCGGTTGAATCGCAAAAGACTCGCGACATTACCGGTGGTCTGCCGCGTGTGGCCGAACTGTTCGAAGCGCGCTCGCCGAAGGACGCCGGTATTCTGGCGGAAGTCACGGGCACGACGTCGTTCGGTAAGGACACGAAGGGCAAGCAGCGTCTCGTTATTACGGACCTCGAAGGCAATCAGCACGAGTTCCTGATCGCGAAGGAAAAGCAGGTTCTGGTGCACGATGGTCAGGTCGTCAACAAGGGCGAAATGATTGTCGACGGGCCGGCTGATCCGCACGACATTCTGCGTTTGCAGGGCGTCGAAGCGCTGGCGCGCTACATCGTTGACGAAGTGCAGGACGTGTATCGTCTGCAGGGCGTGAAGATCAATGACAAGCACATTGAAGTGATCGTCCGTCAGATGCTGCGCCGCGTGCAGATCGTCGATAACGGCGACACGCGCTTCATCATGGGCGAACAGGTTGAGCGCTCGGATATGCTCGACGAAAACGACCGGATGGCTGCGGAAGGCAAGATCCCGGCAACCTACGACAACGTGCTGCTCGGTATTACGAAGGCATCGCTGTCGACCGATTCGTTCATCTCCGCGGCGTCGTTCCAGGAAACGACTCGCGTGCTGACCGAAGCGGCGATCATGGGCAAGCGCGACGATCTGCGCGGGCTGAAGGAAAACGTGATCGTTGGTCGTCTGATTCCGGCTGGTACGGGTCTCGCGTTCCACAAGGCACGCAAGAGCAAGGAACTGTCCGACCGCGAGCGTTTCGATCAGATCGCAGCGGAAGAGTCGTTCGAATTCGGTACGCCGGAAACCCCGGCCGCCGAACAGCAGCACTCAGGCGAGTAAGTTCCGGCGGCGCAAGCCGCTTGGGGCTCACCAGCCAGCGAAGCCGCTCAGTTTCGACTGAGCGGCTTTTTTTTGTCGACAGGAGTTGGTGCTTTAGCACTTACGCCGCCCGTCCCACGCACGGCGCGCGCCTCATTTTTGTGCCGTTTTGTGGATTTGCTGGCCAAACGGCTAACGTTTCTGCAAAGCGCGGGCGCATCACGAATGCGTTGGTAAAATTCGTGTCACCGGCATTACGCTGCTTCTCTCAAATTCATGTCCCGTCCGCTCGAAATCCTCAACGAAGTCTTTGGTTACCCCGCGTTTAGAGGACAGCAGGGCGAAATTGTCGAGCACGTCGCCGGCGGCGGGGATTGCCTCGTGCTGATGCCGACCGGCGGCGGCAAGTCGTTGTGCTATCAGATCCCGTCACTGGTGCGGCGAGAAGCGGGATGCGGAGCGGGGATCGTCGTGTCACCGCTGATCGCATTGATGCAGGATCAGGTCGCCGCGCTGAAGGAAGTGGGCGTGAGGGCCGCGTATCTGAATTCCACGCTGTCGAGCGCCGAAGCAATGGCCACTGAGCGCGCGCTGCGCGAAGGCGAAATCGATCTGCTGTACGTGGCGCCGGAACGGTTGATGACACCCCGTTTCCAGGAGTTGCTCGAACGCACGCGCATCGGCCTGTTTGCCATTGACGAAGCGCATTGCGTGTCGCAATGGGGCCACGATTTCCGTCCTGAGTACATTCAACTGTCGGTGCTACACGAGCGCTTTCCGAACGTGCCGCGCATCGCGCTCACCGCGACCGCCGACGCGATCACGCGCGACGAAATCATCCACCGTCTCGCGCTCGATGACGCGCGCATTTTTGTCTCCAGCTTCGATCGCCCGAACATCCGCTACCGCATCGTCGAAAAGGACAATGCGCGCACGCAATTGCTCGACTTCATTCGCGCCGAACACTCGAAACCGGACGGTACGACTGACGCCGGCGTTGTCTACTGCCTGTCGCGTCGCAAGGTCGAAGAAACGGCGGAGTGGCTCAAAGAGAAAGGCATGCGCGCGTTGCCCTACCACGCCGGCATGGAGTTCGAAATCCGCCAGAAACATCAGGAGATGTTCCAGCGCGAGGAGGGCATCGTGATGTGCGCGACGATCGCATTCGGCATGGGAATCGACAAGCCAGACGTGCGCTTTGTGGCCCACCTTGATTTGCCGAAGAGCGTCGAAGGCTACTACCAGGAAACCGGGCGCGCAGGCCGCGACGGCATGCCGGCGAACGCGTGGATGGCGTACGGTCTGGGCGACGTTGTGCAGCAGCGCAAGATGATCGACGAGTCCGACGCCGACGACGCGCATAAGCGTGTGCAGACTGGCAAGCTGGATGCGTTGCTCGGGTTGTGCGAGGCGGCGACCTGCCGGCGGGTGCGATTGCTCGCGTATTTCGGCGAATCGAGCAAGCCGTGCGGTAACTGTGACAACTGCATCGAGCCACCCGACACATGGGATGCGACGCGCGAAGCGCAGATGGCGCTGTCATGTGTGTTCCGCGCGCAGCGGGCGAGTGGATTTCACTTTGGCGCCGGGCATCTGATCGACATTCTGCGGGGCAACCGCAGTGAGAAGATCCTGCAACGCGGCCACGAGAAGCTCACCACCTTTGGGATCGGCGCGGCGCTTGGCGAGCCGGAGTGGCGCGCTATCTTTCGCCAACTCGTCGCTTTTGGCTACCTCACCGTCGACCACGAAGGTTTCGGCTCGCTGGTCCTGACCGAGGCTGCCAAAGCGGTGTTGAAGAGCGAGCAGAACGTGACGATGCGCCGCTACGTGAAGCCGACGCGTACCCGTCAGTCGTCCGGCCGCACCAGCGAGCGCGCTGACCCGACGATTGGTATGGGCCCGCGCGAACGCGCCCGCTGGGAGCGCCTGCGCGCCTGGCGCACCGAAACGGCGAAAAGCGACGGCGTGCCGGCCTACGTCATTTTCCACGACGCCACGCTGGCCGAAATTGCCCGCAACGGCCCCGATTCCATTGATGATTTGCGTGGTATTCCGGGTATGGGTGCCCGCAAACTCGACCGTTTCGGTGACGAGTTGCTGGAAGTCGTCGGCGCCGACTGAGCGCCAACGAGCGCTGTTTGAGGTCGGCAGGCTTGCGAAACAATGCAACCTGTTGACTCGCTTAGCATTTTCGGAATATTATGCTAGGTTCCGGTTCTTGGAATGCCGGTGTGCGGAGTGAATTCGTGCGCTGACAGCCCGGTCCGGAAGTTCGATGCGCAATCGTTTCTGCTTTGCCCGGAAACAGATGCGTCGATTTTGTTCAATTTCAGGAATAAACAATGCCAACCATCAATCAACTGGTTCGCAAAGGCCGCGCTTCGGAAACAGTGAAGAGCAAGAGCCCGGCTTTGCAGGACTGCCCCCAGCGTCGCGGCGTGTGCACCCGTGTGTACACCACGACGCCTAAGAAGCCTAACTCGGCACTGCGTAAGGTTGCCAAGGTTCGTCTGACGAACGGCTTCGAAGTCATTTCGTACATCGGTGGTGAAGGCCACAACCTGCAGGAACACTCGGTCGTGCTGATTCGCGGCGGCCGTGTTAAGGACTTGCCGGGTGTGCGTTACCACATGGTTCGCGGCTCGCTGGATACCCAGGGCGTCAAGGATCGTAAGCAGGCTCGCTCGAAGTACGGTGCGAAGCGTGCCAAGGCTGGCAAGTAATTAGCCGGTCAGCGTAGTTTCAGGTCGCCTGTAAAGGCGGTAATAGCGGTGGTGCCGGAATCGCCGGTGCTGTCGAGTAAGTGGTCACCCGACCAGGCTGGTAAGTCGTTAGAGATGAATCGGGTTAGTTGGTGGCCGCGGGGCTAAAAATAGCTCCAACTGAAAAGTAAAGGAAGAAACATGCCGCGTCGTCGCGAAGTCCCCAAGCGGGAAGTGTTGCCGGATCCGAAATTCGGTAACGTAGATGTTGCAAAGTTCATGAACGTGCTGATGCTCTCCGGCAAGAAGTCGGTTGCTGAGCGTATCGTGTACGGCGCTTTCGAACAGATCCAGACCAAGGGTGGCAAGGACCCGCTGGAAGTGTTCACGGTAGCGCTCAACAACGTCAAGCCGGTGGTCGAAGTTAAGAGCCGCCGCGTTGGTGGTGCGAACTATCAGGTTCCGGTAGAAGTGCGTCCGTCGCGTCGTATGGCATTGGCGATGCGTTGGTTGCGTGAAGCCGCGAAGAAGCGCAGCGAGAAGTCGATGGCTCTGCGTCTGGCAGGTGAACTCTCCGAAGCGGCCGAAGGCCGTGGCGGCGCGATGAAGAAGCGCGACGAAGTTCACCGGATGGCAGAAGCCAACAAGGCGTTCTCGCACTTCCGTTTCTAAGCTTCCCGAACCCGGGTTTAGCAGAAAAAGCGGAAAGAAATTCCGGGCGGGTGCGCTTACAAAGCGCCTCGCCCGTTTGTGTTACAGCGCGATGGGTATTTTCTCGCATCGCGTCATCCCAATAGAGGATCAAAGTGGCTCGCAAGACACCTATCGAGCGCTACCGTAACATCGGTATTAGCGCTCACATCGACGCCGGCAAAACGACGACGACCGAGCGCATTCTGTTCTACACCGGCGTGAACCACAAGATTGGTGAAGTTCACGACGGCGCTGCCACCATGGACTGGATGGAGCAGGAGCAGGAACGCGGTATCACGATCACGTCCGCTGCTACCACGGCATTCTGGAAAGGCATGGCCGGCGACCGCGCTGAGCACCGCATCAACATCATCGACACCCCGGGCCACGTTGACTTCACGATTGAAGTTGAGCGCTCGATGCGCGTGCTCGACGGCGCATGCATGGTGTATTGCGCAGTGGGCGGCGTGCAGCCCCAGTCGGAAACCGTGTGGCGTCAGGCTAACAAGTACAAGGTTCCCCGTCTCGCGTTCATCAACAAGATGGACCGTACCGGCGCGAACTTCTTCAAGGTCTACGACCAGCTCAAGTTGCGTCTGAAGGCGAACCCGGTTCCGGTCGTGGTGCCTATCGGCGCTGAAGAATCGTTCACGGGCGTGGTCGATCTGCTGAAGATGAAGGCGATCATTTGGGACGAAGCGTCCCAAGGCACGAAGTTCTCGTACGAAGAAATCCCGGCGGAACTCGTTGACACGTGCAATGAATGGCGTGAAAAGATGATCGAAGCTGCGGCCGAATCGAGCGAAGAACTGATGAACAAGTACCTCGAGTCGGGTGAGCTGACCGAGGCAGAAATCGTCAAGGGTCTGCGCGACCGTACGATCGCTTGCGAAATCCAGCCGATGCTGTGCGGTACCGCGTTCAAGAACAAGGGCGTGCAACGGATGCTGGACGCCGTGCTCGACTTCCTGCCGTCGCCGATCGACATTCCGCCGGTTACGGGCGAACTCGAAAACGGTGAAAAGGCTGAGCGTCGCGCAGCTGACGACGAGAAGTTCTCGTCCCTCGCATTCAAGATCATGACCGACCCGTTTGTCGGCCAGCTGATCTTCTTCCGTGTGTACTCCGGCACGACGAAGTCGGGCGACACGCTGCTGAACGCGACCAAGGACAAGAAGGAACGTCTCGGCCGTATTCTGCTGATGCACGCAAACCAGCGTGAAGAAATCAAGGAAGTGCACGCAGGCGACATCGCTGCTGCAGTTGGCCTGAAAGACGCGACCACGGGCGACACGTTGTGCGATCCGCTGCACCCGATCGTGCTCGAGCGCATGATTTTCCCGGAGCCGGTGATTTCGCAGGCTGTTGAGCCGAAGACGAAACCGGACCAGGAAAAAATGGGTCTGGCGCTGAACCGTCTGGCTCAGGAAGATCCGTCGTTCCGCGTTCAAACGGACGAAGAATCGGGTCAAACCATTATTTCGGGGATGGGCGAGCTCCACCTGGAAATTCTGGTTGACCGGATGAAGCGTGAATTCGGCGTCGAAGCAACCGTCGGCAAGCCGCAAGTGGCGTATCGTGAAACGATTCGCGGCAAGGCGGAAGACGTTGACGGCAAGTTCGTCAAGCAGTCGGGTGGTCGCGGCCAGTACGGTCACGCGGTCATCACGCTCGAGCCGAATGAGCAGGGCAAGGGCTACGAGTTCCTGGACGAAATCAAGGGCGGTGTGATTCCGCGTGAATACATCCCGGCAGTCGACAAGGGTATCCAGGAAACGCTGAAGGCTGGCGTGCTGGCAGGCTTCCCGGTCGTTGACGTGAAGGTTCACCTGACGTTCGGTTCGTACCACGACGTTGACTCGAACGAAAATGCGTTCCGCATGGCCGGTTCGATGGCGTTCAAGGAAGCAATGCGCAAGGCTCAACCGGTCATCCTCGAACCGATGATGGCTGTGGAAGTCGAAACGCCTGAAGATTACATGGGCAACGTGATGGGCGATCTGTCGGGTCGTCGCGGTATCGTTCAGGGCATGGACGACATGGTTGGTGGCGGCAAGATCGTTCGCGCCGAAGTGCCGCTGTCGGAAATGTTCGGCTACTCGACGTCGCTGCGTTCGCTGACCCAAGGTCGTGCAACGTACACGATGGAGTTCAAGCACTACTCCGAAGCACCGCGTAACGTGTCGGAAGCGATCATCAACGCCAAGTCGAAGTAATCGCGCGGCAAGTCATTCAACGATTAACTTTTTGAAAGAAGAGAAACATGGCTAAAGGTAAATTCGAACGGACCAAGCCGCACGTGAACGTCGGCACGATCGGTCACGTTGACCACGGCAAGACCACGCTGACGGCAGCGATCACGACGGTGCTGACCAAGAAGTTTGGCGGCGAAGCGAAGGCATACGACCAGATCGACGCGGCGCCGGAAGAAAAGGCACGTGGTATCACGATCAACACGGCACACGTCGAGTACGAAACGGCTAACCGCCACTACGCACACGTCGACTGCCCGGGCCACGCTGACTATGTGAAGAACATGATCACGGGCGCAGCGCAGATGGACGGCGCAATCCTGGTGTGCTCGGCAGCAGACGGTCCGATGCCGCAAACGCGTGAGCACATCCTGCTGGCGCGTCAGGTTGGCGTTCCGTACATCATCGTGTTCCTGAACAAGTGCGACATGGTGGACGACGCTGAGCTGCTGGAGCTCGTCGAGATGGAAGTTCGCGAACTTCTGTCGAAGTACGACTTCCCGGGCGACGACACGCCGATCATCAAGGGTTCGGCCAAGCTGGCGCTGGAAGGCGACACGGGCGAGCTGGGCGAAGTGGCGATCATGAACCTGGCCGATGCGCTGGACACGTACATCCCGACGCCGGAGCGCGCAGTTGACGGTGCGTTCCTGATGCCGGTGGAAGACGTGTTCTCGATCTCGGGTCGCGGCACGGTGGTGACGGGTCGCGTTGAGCGCGGCGTGGTGAAGGTCGGCGAAGAAATCGAAATCGTCGGTATCAAGCCGACGGTGAAGACGACGTGCACGGGCGTGGAAATGTTCCGCAAGCTGCTCGACCAGGGTCAGGCAGGCGACAACGTTGGTATCCTGCTGCGCGGCACGAAGCGTGAAGACGTGGAGCGTGGCCAGGTTCTGGCGAAGCCGGGTTCGATCAACCCGCACACGCACTTCACGGCTGAAGTGTACGTGCTGAGCAAGGACGAAGGCGGCCGCCATACGCCGTTCTTCAACAACTATCGTCCGCAGTTCTACTTCCGTACGACGGACGTGACGGGCTCGATCGAGTTGCCGAAGGACAAGGAAATGGTCATGCCGGGCGACAACGTGTCGATCACGGTGAAGCTGATCAACCCGATCGCGATGGAAGAAGGTCTGCGCTTCGCAATTCGCGAAGGCGGCCGTACGGTCGGCGCAGGTGTGGTTGCCAAGATTCTCGAGTAAAATCGAGGGTTGAAGTTGCAGTAAGTGGTGCCCGGAGCCGGGCGCCAGCACCATAGCGTGTCGATAGGAGTTGGCGCTTTAGCGCTTCCTCCTATCTCAAGCCCGGCTCTACGTTCTTTTACCATCTGGCGGCGCAATACCGCCTCGCTCTTTCCAAGGAATTGTCATGCAGAACCAGAAAATCCGCATTCGCCTGAAGGCTTTCGACTATCGCCTGATCGATCAATCGGCAGCTGAAATCGTCGACACCGCAAAGCGGACTGGCGCAATCGTTCGTGGTCCGGTGCCCCTGCCGACCCGCATTCAACGTTTCGACATCCTGCGTTCGCCGCACGTCAACAAGACGTCGCGCGATCAGCTCGAAATCCGTACGCACCAACGCCTGATGGACATCGTCGATCCGACGGACAAGACCGTTGACGCACTGATGAAGCTGGACCTGCCGGCTGGCGTGGACGTGGAAATCAAGCTCCAATAAGGCTTGCAGCGGTTGCCTGGCGTGCCGGGCAACGCTAAGTCATTGATTGCTTGCGGAAAACGAAAAGCCTCGCTATAATGCAAGGCTTTTCGCGCATTTGCGCAAAAAAGTCGGTGTGCTGCAGCATGAATTCATGCCCGAAACGGCACCGGCATTTTGTAAATTAGCCCCGACCAATCGCAGTCGGGAATGGAGAAAACGATGAGCCTTGGACTCGTAGGTCGCAAGGTTGGCATGACCCGTATCTTCACGGCAGAAGGGGATTCGATTCCCGTTACCGTGCTGGACGTGTCCGACAACCGCGTGACGCAGATCAAGACTGTTGAAACCGACGGCTATACCGCCGTGCAGGTTGCATTCGGTACGCGCCGTGCATCGCGTGTGACGAAGCCGTTGGCCGGTCATCTCGCCAAAGCCGGTGTTCAAGCCGGTGAAATCCTCAAAGAATTCCAGATCGATGCTGCCAAGGCTGCCGAGTTGTCGAACGGCACCGTGGTCGGTCCCGACCTGTTCGAAGTAGGCCAGAAGGTCGACGTGCAAGGCGTGTCGATCGGTAAGGGCTACGCCGGTACCATCAAGCGTTACAACTTCGCATCCGGCCGTGCATCGCACGGTAACTCGCGCTCGCACAACGTGCCGGGTTCGATCGGTATGGCGCAGGATCCGGGTCGTGTTTTCCCGGGTAAGCGCATGACCGGTCACATGGGTGACGATACGGTAACCGTGCAAAACCTCGAAATCGCTCGTATCGACGCTGACCGCAAGCTGTTGCTGGTCAAGGGCGCCGTTCCGGGTGCGAAGGGTGGCAAGGTATTCGTTACGCCGGCCGTGAAAACGCGTGCCGTGAAAGGAGCGAAATAATGGAACTTAAGCTCCTGAATGCCAATGGTCAGGAAGGTGCAGGCGTTAGCGCGTCGGACGTAGTGTTCGGTCGCGATTACAACGAAGCCCTGATTCACCAGGTCGTGGTGGCGTATCAAGCGAATGCCCGTAGCGGCAACCGCGCGCAGAAGGACCGTGAGCAAGTTAAGCACACGACCAAGAAGCCGTGGCGCCAGAAGGGTACGGGCCGCGCCCGTGCCGGTATGTCGTCGAGCCCGCTGTGGCGCGGCGGTGGCCGGATCTTCCCGAATTCGCCGGAAGAAAACTTTTCGCACAAGGTCAACAAGAAGATGCATCGCGCAGGTCTCTGCTCGATCTTCTCGCAGCTGGCCCGCGAAGGCCGTATCTCGGTGGTCGACGAGCTGACGCTCGAAGCGCCGAAGACCAAGCTGCTGGCCGAAAAATTCAAGGCGATGGGTCTCGACTCCGTGCTGGTGATTACCGACACGGTTGACGAAAACCTGTACCTCGCGTCGCGCAACCTCGCCCATGTGGCAGTTGTCGAGCCGCGTTACGCCGACCCGCTGTCGCTGATCTACTTCAAGAAGATCCTGATCACGAAGGCTGCGGTCGCCCAGATCGAGGAGTTGCTGTCATGAGCGAGATTCGCAAAAACGATCATCGTTTGATGCAGGTCCTGCTCGCGCCGGTGATCTCCGAAAAGGCGACGCTGGTGGCCGACAAGAACGAGCAAGTTGTGTTCGAAGTCGCGCCCGATGCCACGAAGCAGGAAGTGAAAGCTGCAGTCGAGCTGCTGTTCAAGGTGGAAGTCAATTCCGTCAACGTGCTGGTCTCGAAGGGCAAAGCCAAGCGCTTTGGCCGCTTCATGGGCAAGCGCAAGGACGTGAAGAAGGCGTACGTCTGTCTGAAGCCCGGCCAGGAAATCAACTTTGAAGCGGAGGCCAAGTAATCATGGCAATCGTTAAAGTTAAGCCGACTTCGCCGGGTCGCCGTGCGATGGTCAAGGTGGTCAACAAGGATCTGCATAAGGGCAAGCCGTTCGCACCGCTGCTCGATTCGCAATCCACGACTGCCGGCCGTAACAACAACGGCCACATCACCACGCGCCATAAGGGTGGTGGTCATAAGCATCACTATCGCGTCGTCGATTTCCGTCGCAACAAGGACGGCATTCCGGCGAAGGTCGAACGTCTTGAGTACGATCCGAACCGTAGCGCGAACATCGCGCTGGTTCTGTACGCAGACGGCGAGCGCAAGTACATCATCGCTCCGAAGGGTGTGACGGTTGGCCAGCAACTGATGTCGGGTTCGGAAGCTCCGATCCGCGCAGGTAACACGCTGCCGATCCGCAACATTCCGGTCGGTACGACGATCCACTGCATCGAAATGCTGCCGGGCAAGGGCGCGCAAATGGCGCGTTCGGCTGGTACGTCGGCGATGTTGCTGGCTCGTGAAGGCATCTACGCACAGGTCCGCCTGCGCTCCGGTGAAATCCGCCGCGTTCACGTTGAATGCCGCGCGACGATTGGTGAAGTTGGCAACGAAGAGCATAGTCTCCGTCAAATCGGTAAGGCTGGCGCGAATCGCTGGCGCGGTATCCGCCCGACGGTGCGTGGCGTTGCAATGAACCCGGTCGATCACCCGCACGGCGGTGGTGAAGGCAAGACGGCTGCAGGTCGCGATCCGGTGAGCCCGTGGGGCACGCCTGCTAAGGGTTATCGCACCCGCAGCAACAAGCGCACGACGAGCATGATCGTCCAGCGCCGTCACAAGCGTTAAGGAGTAGGCAATGGCACGTTCTGTAAAAAAAGGTCCGTTCTGCGACGCCCATTTGCTGAAGAAAGTTGAGTCGGCAGCCGCTGCGCGTGACAAGAAACCGATCAAAACCTGGTCGCGTCGTTCGACGATTCTGCCGGATTTCATCGGTTTGACGATTGCTGTGCACAACGGCCGTCAACACGTTCCGGTGTACATCTCGGAAAACATGGTCGGCCACAAGCTTGGCGAGTTTGCATTGACCCGGACGTTCAAGGGTCACGCAGCCGACAAGAAGGCTAAGAAATAAGGGGCTCATGATGGAAGTGAAAGCAATTCATCGCGGTGCCCGCATCTCGGCGCAGAAAACGCGCCTTGTGGCTGACCAGATCCGCGGTTTGCCGGTCGACAAGGCGCTGAACGTTCTGACGTTCTCGCCGAAGAAGGCTGCGGGAATCGTGAAAAAGGTCGTCCTGTCGGCGATCGCGAATGCGGAGCATAACGAAGGCGCCGATATCGACGAGCTCAAAGTAACGAGCATCATGGTCGACAAGGCTGCATCGCTGAAGCGTTTTACCGCGCGCGCTAAAGGCCGTGGTAACCGCATCGAGAAGCAATCCTGTCACATCACTGTGACGGTCGGGAATTAAGGGGTCATACGATGGGACAGAAAATTCATCCGACTGGCTTCCGTTTGGCCGTCAGCCGCAATTGGGCGTCGCGTTGGTACGCGAACAACAACAATTTCGCGGCGATGTTGCAGGAAGACATCGGTGTTCGTGAATACCTGAAGAAGAAGCTGAAAAACGCTTCGGTTGGTCGCGTCGTTATCGAGCGCCCGGCGAAAAACGCGCGCATCACGATTTATAGCTCGCGTCCGGGTGTCGTCATCGGTAAGAAGGGCGAGGATATCGAGCTGCTGAAGTCGGAACTGCAACGCCGCATGGGCGTTCCGGTCCACGTCAACATCGAAGAAATCCGCAAGCCGGAAACCGATGCGCAACTGATCGCGGATTCGATCACGCAACAACTCGAGCGTCGGATTATGTTCCGCCGCGCGATGAAGCGTGCGATGCAAAACGCAATGCGTCTGGGTGCTCAAGGCATCAAGATCATGAGCGCTGGCCGCCTGAACGGTATCGAAATCGCTCGTACGGAATGGTATCGCGAAGGTCGCGTTCCCCTTCATACGCTGCGTGCTGATATCGACTACGCAACTTCGGAAGCGAAGACGACGTACGGCATCATCGGTGTGAAGGTGTGGGTCTACAAGGGCGACACGCTCGGCCGCAACGACGCACCGGTGGTTGAAGAAGTCGCCGAAGAAAAGCGTCCGCGCCGTAACGCACGTCCGGGTGGCGATCGCCGTCCGCGTCGCGATGGTGAAGGTGGTGGCCCGGCAGGTGCACGCCGTGGCGCTCCTCGTCGTGCTGGCGGTGCCGGCGACGGCGGGAAGACTGGAGAATAACGATGCTGCAACCGAAACGCAGAAAGTATCGCAAAGAGCAGAAGGGTCGTAACACCGGTATCGCTACCCGCGGCAACGCGGTGTCGTTCGGTGAGTTCGGCCTGAAGGCTATCGGTCGTGGTCGCTTGACCGCGCGCCAGATTGAAGCGGCACGTCGTGCAATGACGCGTCACATCAAGCGTGGTGGCCGCATCTGGATCCGCATCTTCCCGGACAAGCCGATCTCGCACAAGCCGGCTGAAGTACGTATGGGTAACGGTAAAGGTAACCCTGAGTACTACGTCGCGGAGATTCAACCGGGCAAGATGCTGTACGAAATGGATGGCGTAACCGAAGAGCTGGCACGCGAAGCGTTCCGTCTGGCTGCAGCTAAGCTGCCGCTCAAGACGACGTTTATCGTGCGTCAGCTCGGCGCCTAAGGAGTAAATGATGAAGGCTTCCGAACTTCACCAGAAAGATCAGGCCGCGCTCAACAAGGAGCTGTCGGACCTGTTGAAGGCGCAATTCGGCCTGCGCATGCAACTCGCGACCCAGCAGCTCACGAACACGAGCCAGCTGAAGAAGGTTCGTCGCGACATCGCACGTGTGCGGACCGTCCTGACTGAGAAGGCGAACCAGAAATGAACGATAGCGTAAAAACCTCGCTCAAGCGGACGCTGGTCGGCAAGGTCGTCAGCAACAAGATGGACAAGACGGTCACCGTGCTGGTTGAGCACCGCGTGAAGCACCCGATCTACGGCAAGTACGTTGTGCGTTCGAAGAAGTACCACGCGCACGACGATGCGAACACATATAACGAGGGTGACCTCGTTGAAATCCAGGAAACGCGTCCGATTTCGAAGACGAAAGCTTGGGTTGTGGCTCGCCTGGTCGAGGCTGCTCGCGTCATCTGACGCCGCAAGTTGTAGAAGTAGTTGAAATCGCAGTAAGTTTCGCTTGCAAGACCGGGATTATGTGATATGATCTCGGTCTTCCCTCTTTTATGGGAGCCCCGTCGCGGGCGAAGTTGGTGGGGGAAGCGGTTCGGGCGCCAGTCTGTTCCGAAGGATTCACCGGATTGCGATGGCGGGTTTCGTTTGCCGTCGCTGCTGTTCATACCCAAGCAGCCGATTGGCTGACGGGACCAAGACTGACCGGGTGCGCCATGGTGGTGTGACCGGATTAAGTTGGGAAAGATAAACCATGATCCAGACCGAAACTCGGCTTGAAGTGGCCGACAACACCGGTGCGCGTGAAGTCATGTGCATCAAGGTTCTCGGCGGCTCGAAGCGTCGTTATGCCAGCATTGGCGACATCATCAAGGTGACCGTCAAAGAAGCAACGCCGCGCGGGCGCGTGAAGAAAGGCGAAATTTACAACGCCGTGGTGGTTCGCACCGCCAAGGGCGTGCGCCGTCAGGACGGCTCGCTGATCAAGTTCGACGGCAATGCTGCAGTGCTGTTGAATGCCAAGCTTGAACCTATTGGCACCCGTATTTTCGGGCCTGTTACGCGCGAGTTGCGCAGCGAACGATTCATGAAGATCGTTTCGCTGGCACCTGAAGTGCTGTAAGGAGTCGCGATGAACAAGATTCGCAAAGGTGACGAAGTTATCGTCATCACCGGCAAAGACAAAGGCAAGCGCGGCGTCGTGCTGTCCGTTGGCGAAGACAAAGTTATTGTCGAGGGTATCAACCTCGTCAAGAAGCACGTCAAGCCGAACCCGATGAAGGGTACGACGGGCGGTGTGGAAGCCAAGACGATGCCGCTGCAAATTTCGAACGTCGCATTGGTCGACGCGAATGGCAAGGCGTCGCGTGTAGGCATCAAGGTCGAAGGGGACAAGAAAGTTCGTTTCCTTAAGACGACCGGTGCTGTGCTGAGCGCCTGACGCAGCGGAGTAAAAAAATGGCTCGTTTGCAAGAGTTTTACAAAGAAAAGGTTGTACCCGGCCTCATCGAGAAGTTCGGTTACAAGTCCGTGATGGAAGTGCCGCGCATCACCAAGATCACCCTGAACATGGGCCTTGGCGAAGCGGTTGCTGACAAGAAGATCATCGAAAACGCCGTTGGCGACCTGACGAAGATCGCAGGCCAGAAGCCGGTGATCACGAAGGCACGCAAGGCAATCGCTGGCTTCAAGATCCGTCAGGGCTATCCGATCGGTGCAATGGTCACGTTGCGTGGTCAGGCAATGTACGAATTTCTGGACCGTTTCGTGACGGTCGCGCTCCCCCGTGTGCGTGACTTCCGTGGCGTGTCGGGTCGTGCGTTTGATGGCCGTGGCAACTACAACATCGGTGTGAAAGAGCAGATCATTTTCCCCGAAATCGACTACGACAAGATCGACGCACTGCGTGGGCTGAACATCAGCATCACGACAACTGCGAAGACCGACGACGAAGCAAAGGCTCTGCTCGCCAGCTTCAAGTTCCCGTTCAGAAACTGAGGTTACCGTGGCTAAACTGGCACTGATCGAACGTGAAAAGAAGCGTGCTCGCCTGGCCGCTAAGTACGCTCCCAAGCGTGCTGAGCTGAAAGCGATCATCGGCGATATGAGCAAGTCGGACGAAGAGCATTACGTAGCACGTCTGGAACTGCAACAACTGCCGCGCAACTCTAACCCGACCCGTAAGCGCAATCGTTGCGCAATTACCGGTCGCCCGCGTGGCACGTTCCGTAAATTCGGGCTGGCGCGTAACAAGATTCGCGAAATCGCGTTCCGCGGCGAGATCCCTGGCCTGACCAAGGCGAGCTGGTAATAGGAGAAACGTAAATGAGCATGAGTGATCCTATCGCCGATATGCTGACTCGCATCCGCAATGCGCAGATGGTTGAGAAAGTTTCGGTGACAATGCCCTCGTCGAAAGTCAAGGTTGCGATTGCGCAGGTCCTGAAGGACGAAGGCTATATCGATGATTTCGCAGTGAAGTCTGAAGGTGCGAAGTCTGAATTGAACATCGTGTTGAAGTACTACGCTGGCCGTCCGGTGATCGAGCGCATTGAACGCGTTTCGAAGCCTGGTCTGCGTGTGTACCGCGGCCGTAACGACATCCCCGTGGTCATGAATGGCCTCGGCGTGGCAATCGTGTCGACGCCGAAGGGCGTGATGACGGACCGCAAGGCGCGTGCAACGGGCGTTGGCGGCGAAGTCATCTGCTACGTCGCTTAAGGCCGAAAGGAGAGAAACATGTCTCGAGTAGGTAAAAGCCCGATCGCGCTGCAAGGCGCAGAAGTGGCCCTGAGCGACGAACGCATTACCGTCAAGGGTCCGCTGGGTACGATTTCGCAGGCTGCAAACAGCCTCGTGAAAGTGGTGAACGACAACGGCACGCTGAAGTTCGAGCCGGTGGGCGAAAGCCGCGAAGCGAATGCGATGTCGGGCACGATGCGCGCACTGGTTGCGAACATGGTGAACGGCGTGACGAAGGGTTTCGAGCGCAAGCTGACGCTGGTTGGCGTCGGTTACCGCGCACAGGCGCAAGGCGACAAGCTGAACCTGTCGCTGGGTTTCTCGCACCCCGTGGTGCACCAGATGCCGGAAGGCGTTAAGGCTGAAACCCCGACGCAAACCGAAATCGTGATCAAGGGGATCAATAAGCAACAAGTTGGCCAAGTCGCTGCAGAAGTGCGCGGCTATCGCCCGCCGGAGCCCTACAAGGGCAAGGGTGTGCGTTACGCCAACGAGGTTGTGATCCTCAAAGAAACGAAGAAGAAGTAAGGGTGCGCAATCATGGATAAGACTCAATCTCGCCTGCGCCGCGCTCGTCAGACGCGTATCAAGATCGCTGAGCTGCAGGTCGCGCGTCTCGCCGTGCATCGCACGAACACGCACATCTATGCGCAAGTGTTCTCGCCGTGCGGCACCAAGGTGCTCGCCAGCGCGTCGACGCTCGAAGCCGAAGTGCGTGCGCAACTGGCTGATCAGACGGGCAAGGGCGGCAACGTCGCTGCTGCGACCCTGATCGGTAAGCGCATTGCAGAAAAGGCTAAGGCTGCCGGCATCGAATCCGTCGCCTTCGACCGTTCGGGTTTCCGTTACCACGGCCGCGTGAAAGCGCTGGCTGATGCGGCGCGCGAAGCCGGACTCAAGTTCTAAGGGAAGAATTCGTCATGGCAAAGATGCAAGCGAAAGTTCAGGCTGACGAACGCGACGACGGCCTGCGCGAAAAGATGATTTCGGTCAACCGCGTGACCAAGGTTGTGAAGGGCGGCCGGATTCTCGGTTTTGCCGCACTGACCGTGGTTGGCGACGGTGATGGCCGCGTCGGTATGGGCAAGGGCAAGGCGAAGGAAGTGCCGGTCGCTGTTCAGAAGGCGATGGAACAGGCTCGCCGCAACATGTTCAAGGTGCCGCTTAAGAACGGTACCCTGCAACACGAAGTGCACGGTAAGCACGGCGCATCGATGGTCCTCCTGGCTCCGGCCAAGGACGGTACCGGTGTGATCGCTGGTGGCCCGATGCGCGCAGTGTTCGACGTGATGGGCGTGCAGAACGTTGTGGCCAAGAGCCACGGTTCGACGAACCCGTACAACCTCGTTCGTGCAACGCTCGACGGTCTGCGCAAGCAGTCGACGCCGGGTGATATCGCGGCGAAGCGCGGCAAGTCCGTCGAAGATATTCTGGGCTAAGGTGGACACCATGTCTGATAAAACTGTCAAGGTCCAGCTCGTCAAGAGCCTGATCGGCACCCGTGAAACGCACCGTGCAACGGTGCGTGGCCTGGGTCTGCGCCGACTCAATTCGGTTAGCGAGTTGCAGGACACGCCGGCTGTGCGCGGCATGATCAACAAGGTTTCGTACCTCGTTAAGGTCATCGGCTAAGCGGCTGACCAGGACTCAAGGAGTTGATAATGGAATTGAATAACCTGAAGCCGGCTGAAGGCTCGAAGCACGCTAAGCGTCGCGTCGGCCGTGGTATCGGCTCCGGTCTGGGCAAGACTGCTGGCCGTGGTCACAAGGGTCAGAAGTCGCGTTCGGGCGGCTTTCACAAGGTTGGCTTCGAAGGCGGTCAAATGCCGCTGCAACGTCGCCTGCCGAAGCGTGGCTTCACCTCGCTGACGAAGGAATTCGTCGGTGAAGTGCGTCTCTCTGATCTGGAAAAGCTGCCGGTCGACGAAATCGATCTGTTGGCTCTGAAGCAAGCCGGCCTGCTCGGCGAGCTGATCACGAGCGCCAAGATCATCGCGACGGGCGAGCTCAAGCGCAAGGTCGTTGTGAAGGGTCTGGGTGCGACGAAGGGTGCGCGCGCTGCTATTGAAGCAGCCGGCGGCTCTTTTGCCGAGTAACGTGCAAGTTATTTGCCGTCACTAGCATTTGCATCGGAGAAGGTACTTGGCTAACAGTCCGAGTCTCGCAAAACCCGGTCGCAGCGCGGCGAAGTTTGGCGATCTGCGTCGGCGGGCAGTATTCCTGCTGCTGGCGTTGATCGTCTATCGTATCGGCGCGCACATTCCGGTGCCGGGTATTGACCCGGACCAACTGGCGAAGCTGTTTCAAAGCCAGTCGGGCGGCATCCTTGGCATGTTCAACATGTTCTCGGGTGGTGCACTTTCGCGGTTCACGATTTTTGCGCTGGGGATCATGCCGTACATTTCGGCGTCGATCATCATGCAGTTGCTGGCGATTGTTTCGCCGCAGCTGGAAGCGCTTAAAAAGGAAGGGCAAGCTGGGCAACGGAAGATTACGCAGTACACGCGTGTCTTTACGGTCCTGCTGGCGACGTTCCAGGCGTTCGGCATTGCCGTCGCGCTGGAAAATCAGCCGGGCCTGGTGATCGATCCGGGGATGGTGTTTCGGTTGACGACGGTCGTGACACTTGTGACCGGCACGATGTTCCTGATGTGGCTGGGTGAGCAGATCACGGAACGCGGGCTCGGTAACGGTATCTCGATCATCATTTTCGGCGGTATTGCGGCCGGCTTCCCGAACGCGATCGGTGGTCTTTTCGAACTGGTGCGAACCGGCTCGATGAGCATCATCTCGGCGATTATTGTGGTCGCGCTGATTGCTGCAGTGACGTATCTGGTTGTGTTCATCGAACGCGGTCAGCGCAAGATTCTTGTGAACTACGCCAAGCGGCAAGTCGGTAACAAGATTTACGGCGGACAGTCTTCGCATCTGCCGCTGAAGTTGAATATGTCGGGCGTGATTCCGCCGATCTTTGCATCGTCGATCATTCTCTTCCCGGCAACCATCCTGAACTGGTTTAGTTCGGGGTCACGTGCCAGCTGGTTCGCAGACACGTTGCACAACGTGGCCGAAGCCATTAAGCCCGGTCAACCCGTGTACGTGTTGCTGTACGCGTTGGCGATCGTCTTCTTCTGCTTTTTCTACACCGCACTGGTGTTCAACAGCAGGGAAACGGCCGACAACCTGAAAAAGAGTGGCGCTTTCGTCCCAGGCATCCGCCCGGGCGATCAAACCGCGCGATACATCGACCGCATCCTGACGCGTCTGACGCTGGCTGGTGCGATCTACATCGTGTTTGTTTGTCTGCTGCCTGAATTTTTGGTACTGCGCTGGAACGTGCCGTTTTATTTTGGTGGAACGTCGTTGCTGATCATTGTCGTCGTCACAATGGATTTCATGGCGCAGGTGCAGTCGTACGTTATGTCGCAACAGTATGAATCGCTGCTGAAGAAAGCTAACTTCAAAGGCGGCGGCGTCCCGATGCGTTGAAAGGACTTATGGCCAAAGACGATGTTATCCAGATGCAGGGTGAAGTCATCGAAAACCTGCCTAACGCTACCTTTAGGGTGAAGCTGGAAAACGGCCATGTCGTATTGGGACACATATCCGGCAAGATGCGGATGCACTACATCCGAATCCTGCCGGGCGACAAGGTGACGGTTGAATTGACGCCTTACGATCTGTCGCGTGCGCGGATCGTGTTCCGGGCGAAGTGATTTGAAAAAAGGGTAATATCATGAAAGTGATGGCATCGGTTAAGCGCATTTGCCGCAATTGCAAGATCATCAAGCGCAAAGGCGTTGTGCGCGTGATTTGCAGCTCTGATCCGCGCCACAAACAGCGTCAAGGCTGAACGCCGCGCTTTTTGCTGCGCTTTTTGTTTGAGGAAAAACAATGGCTCGTATCGCAGGGGTTAACATCCCGAATCACCAGCATACCGAAATCGGCCTGACGGCAATTTACGGTGTCGGCCGCACGCGCTCGCGCGACATTTGCGTCGCTGCTGGTGTGGCATTTTCGAAGAAGGTCAAGGACCTGAACGACGCAGACCTCGAAAAGCTGCGTGAAGAAGTCGGCAAGTTCATCGTTGAAGGCGATCTGCGCCGTGAAACGACGATGAACATTAAGCGCCTGATGGATCTCGGCTGCTACCGTGGCGTGCGTCATCGCAAGGGCTTGCCCCTGCGTGGCCAACGCACGCGTACGAATGCCCGTACGCGCAAGGGTCCGCGTCGTGCAGCGCAATCGCTGAAGAAGTAAGCGGAACTGACAGTTACAGGAAAACGTAATGGCTAAGGCTTCGAACAACTCCGCGGCGCAACGCGTTCGCAAGAAGGTCAAGAAGAACGTCGCCGAGGGCGTGGTTCACGTTCACGCGTCGTTCAACAACACCATCATCACGATCACCGATCGTCAAGGCAATGCACTTGCCTGGGCAACGTCGGGTGGTCAGGGCTTCAAGGGTTCGCGTAAATCGACCCCGTTTGCAGCCCAGGTGGCAGCCGAATCGGCTGGCCGCGTGGCGATGGAATACGGCGTGAAGAACCTCGAAGTGCGGATCAAGGGCCCCGGTCCTGGCCGTGAGTCCGCGGTGCGCGCGCTGCATGGTCTTGGCATCAAGATCACCGCGATCTCCGACGTGACGCCGGTACCGCACAACGGCTGCCGTCCGCCGAAGCGTCGTCGTATCTAAGACGCGTGTTTCGCTAGCGCCTGTTGCCGCCGGGTTGTGTGCCGGCGACGACGGGCTGCTTGCGTTATTGAATTGACTAAGCCCACCGTTCGACCCAAAGGGTTCGGACTAGCGTGAACGCGAGTTCACGTGATTAATCATAGAAGGAATCAACGTGGCACGTTATATCGGCCCTAAGGCCAAGCTGTCCCGCCGTGAAGGCACTGACCTCTTCCTGAAGAGCGCCCGTCGTTCGCTCGCTGACAAGTGCAAGCTTGACAGCAAGCCCGGCCAACATGGCCGCACGTCGGGTGCACGTACGTCCGACTACGGCACGCAGCTGCGCGAAAAGCAAAAAGTGAAGCGCATCTACGGTGTCCTCGAGCGTCAATTCCGCCGTTACTTCGCTGAAGCCGACCGCCTGAAGGGCAACACGGGTGAAAACCTGCTGCAATTGCTCGAATCGCGCCTCGACAACGTCGTGTATCGCATGGGCTTCGGCTCGACGCGTGCTGAAGCACGTCAGCTCGTGAGCCACAAGGCGATCACGGTGAATGGCGTTGTGTCGAACATCCCGTCGATGCAAGTGAAGGCAGGCGACGTCGTCGCAGTGCGCGAACAAAAGAAGAAGCAGGCGCGTATTCTCGAAGCGCTGTCGCTGGCTGAGCAAGGCGGTCTGCCGAGCTGGGTCGCTGTCGATTCGAAGAAGTTCGAAGGCACGTTCAAGAGCAAGCCGGAACGCAGCGACATCGCTGGCGATATCAACGAAAGCCTGATCGTCGAATTGTATTCGCGGTAATCGGATTAACGGCCGGGGCACCCCGATTGCGATGCGCAAGGGGGCGTCTCGGCTGTTTATTTTCAGGTTGTTACCGGTCAGCCTTATCGGTGTAACGAGCCGAGGGTATTGAAAAGGAAAACCTATGCAAACCAGTTTGTTGAAGCCCAAGATCATCGCAGTTGAATCGCTTGGTGAGAGCCACGCGAAAGTGGTCATGGAACCGTTTGAACGCGGTTATGGCCACACCTTGGGTAACGCGCTTCGGCGCGTGCTGCTGTCGTCAATGATCGGCTATGCGCCGACCGAAGTGACGATCGCAGGCGTCGTACATGAGTATTCGACGCTCGACGGTGTGCAAGAGGATGTGGTCAACCTGTTGTTGAACCTGAAGGGCGTCGTGTTCAAGCTGCATAACCGTGACGAAGTGACGGTTACGCTGCGCAAGGAAGGCGAAGGTGTTGTCACCGCTGGCGACATCGAACTCGCGCACGATTGCGAAGTGATCAACCCGGATCACGTGATTGCGCATCTGTCGAAGGGCGGTAAGCTCGACGTGCAGATCAAGGTCGAAAAGGGCCGTGGTTATGTGCCGGGCAACGTGCGTCGTTACGGCGAAGAGTCGGCCAAGATCATCGGCCGTATCGTGCTGGATGCGTCGTTCTCGCCGGTTCGCCGCGTGAGCTACGCCGTTGAAAGCGCGCGCGTCGAACAACGTACTGACCTCGACAAGCTCGTGATGAACATCGAGACCAACGGTGTGATCTCGCCGGAAGAAGCGATCCGTCAATCGGCGCGTATTCTGGTTGATCAACTGTCGGTGTTCGCTGCTCTGGAAGGCACCGAAGCAACGGCGGAAGCGCCGTCGCGTGCGCCGCAGATCGATCCGATCCTGCTGCGTCCGGTTGATGATCTCGAACTGACGGTTCGTTCCGCGAACTGCCTGAAGGCCGAGAACATTTACTACATCGGCGACCTGATCCAGCGTACGGAAAACGAGTTGCTCAAGACCCCGAATCTGGGTCGCAAGTCGTTGAACGAAATCAAGGAAGTATTGGCGTCGCGTGGTTTGACGCTCGGCATGAAACTCGAAAACTGGCCGCCGGCAGGTTTGGACAAGTAAGTCGAGAAGTAATCTCGGGACAGAACCCGTCGCTGCACTGGCAAAGACGCGGATTTTCCTTTAAAATCCGCGTCTTGTCTTTTTTCACTACCGGCCCGTGCACTCGTCACCGTTGGGAAACCGAGGGTAGATTGAGCGCGATAGAAGAGCTGGACCAAAACTTTGAATCAAAGGAATTAACATGCGTCACCGTCATGGTCTGCGGAAACTGAACCGCACGAGCAGCCACCGTCTGGCAATGCTCCGTAACATGTCCAACTCGTTGATCGAGCACGAAGTCATCAAGACGACGCTGCCGAAGGCGAAAGAACTCCGTAAAGTCGTCGAGCCGCTGATCACGCTCGGCAAAAAGCCGTCGCTGGCAAATCGCCGTCTGGCGTTCAACCGCCTGCGCGATCGTGATTCGGTCACGAAGCTGTTCGAAGTCCTCGGCCCGCGTTACGCTACCCGTCCGGGCGGCTACCTGCGCGTCCTGAAGTTCGGCTTCCGCGTCGGCGACAACGCACCGATGGCACTGGTCGAATTGCTGGACCGTCCGGAAGTCGAAGAAGTTGAAGTGCAAGAAGCTGAGTAAGCTTTTTAGCATCGAAGAAAAAGCCAGGCACCGAGCCTGGCTTTTTTGTTTATTGCGGCGAGTTTCCGTGCGGCATGCCGGCTGCGGCGGCCAAATGCCGCATGCTTACAGGAGCAGCGTCTGCGGCATCGCAAGGCTAGGTGATACGATATCGGCACTTGAATCGTGCCGGTCCGGAGCCTTTGTGAGCGTGAATGTAACCTTGATTCTGACGACGGTACCGGATCCCACCGTTGCTCAGAAGCTCGCTGCGGGTGCATTGGCCGCGCGGCTATGTGCGTGCGTCACTCAGTTGGGGGCGGTGCAGTCCAGTTACCATTGGCAGGGCACGATCGAAGCGGCGCAGGAGATTCAGTTATTGTTCAAGACGAGCAATGCACGCGCGCTGGAACTCGAGCAGTACATTCAGGCGCACCATCCCTACGACACGCCGGAAATCCTCTCGTGGCAAGCTACGGCCTCTGCCGCGTACGGCCAGTGGCTCACAGCTGAAACCCAACGTCCTCTCCATGTTTAACGGTTCCACCCGAGTTGCGCGCAATGCGCTGCGCACGTTCATTTTTCTGCTTGGCTGTCTGGTTTCCACGCAGTTCGGCACGCTTGCGCACGCTGCGGACGACTTTCTCGATCCTGCCGTCGCCTTCAAATTCAGCGCGACCGAGAAGCCCGGCGAAGTCGACGTCACCTACAAGATCGCGGACGGCTACTACATGTACCGCGAACGTTTCGCCTTCGCGACGCGCAACGGCGCGGCGACGATCGGCGAACCGCAGTTGCCGGCTGGCCACGTCAAGTTCGATCAGACCTTCAACAAGAATGTCGAGACCTATCGGAATGAGCTGACGATCCGTATCCCGGTGAAACAGGCGGCAGGGCCGTTTGATCTCGCTGTTACGTCTCAAGGCTGTGCCGATGCCGGTATCTGCTACCCGCCCATGGAGCGCGTGTATCGCGTGAGTGGTGAGGCGTTGCAGCCGGCTGGGAGTGCCGCAGCGGCGACCGCCACGCAGCAATCCGCAGCAACGGGCGCCTCATGGTATGAGCGCGCCACCAGCGCTGACTATGCCCAATCGCTACTTCAAGGCGGCGGCTTCTTTGCGATCATCGGGCTCTATTTCGTGGCAGGCGTCGTGCTTAGTCTGCTGCCGTGCTCGTATCCGATGATTCCGATCCTGTCCGCGATCATCATCGGCGAAGGCGCGCGAGTGACGCGCGCTCGCGGTTTTGCGTTGTCGCTGGCATACGTGATCGGCATGGCGCTCGTGTACACGGCGCTTGGCATTGCCGCAGCGCTGGTTGGGCAGAGTCTCGGTGCCTGGTTGCAGAATCCGTGGGTGCTCGGCACGTTCGGCGTACTGCTGACGGTTTTTGCGTTGACCCTGATCGCGGGCTTCGACATCGCGTTGCCGCAGCGCTGGCAGGACGGCGTGTCGCGCGCATCGAGCGGGCGTTCCGGCGGCAAGTTTGCCGCAGTGGCCGTCATGGGCGCGCTGTCCGCGTTAGTAGTCGGCGCCTGCATGACTGCGCCGCTATTTGCCGTGCTGGCCTTCATCGCGCATACGGGCGACGCATTGCTCGGCGGCGCAGCGCTGTTTTCGATGGGACTCGGGCTCGGTGTGCCGCTCCTGATCATCGGACTTGGCGCCGGCACGGTGCTGCCGCGCGCCGGCGCATGGATGAATGGCGTCAAGGTGTTTTTCGGTGTGGTGCTGCTTGCCGCTGCTTTGTGGATTGTCTGGCCGGTGCTCGGTGCGTCCGCGGCAATGCTGTTAAGCGCGCTGTGGTTGCTGATTGCCGCCGCCGGACTCGGTCTTTTCTCGGCCCCGGCGGTGGGCGTTAGCATCTGGCGCCGGCTTGGCCGGGGTATTGGCGCGGCGCTGGCAATCTGGGCGGCGGTGTTGCTGGTTGGTCTCGCCGCAGGCTCATCCGATCCGCTGCGTCCACTAGCAGTGCTGGCCGCGCGCGGCGGCGGTGGGGCTAACGTACCAGGGGCCTCCACAGCGGCGGATACCACCTCAGAGGGTGATCTGACGTTCGCGTCCGTGCGGTCTTCGACCGAGTTGGATGAGGCCGTCAAAACGGCTGCGCAGCCCGCTATGCTCGATTTTTACGCAGACTGGTGCGTGAGCTGCAAGGAGATGGAGAAGTTCACGTTTAGTGATCCGCGTGTGCAGGCGAAGTTGAAGCAGATGAACCTGCTGCGCGCCGACGTCACCGCGAATAACGCCGACGATCAGATGCTGCTTAAACGGTTCAGCCTGTTTGGGCCGCCTGGCATCATCTTCTTCGATCAAGGCGGCAAGGAAGTGTTGCGCGTCGTTGGATACGAGTCCGCTGACAAGTTCTTGCGCAGCCTCGATCGCGTGAGTGCGCCCGGCGCCTAGTCGGTGGCGCGGTTCGTCCGCGCGGGCCTGCACAAAAAAACGGAGGCGTGACTGAAAAGTCCGCCTCCGTTTCTTTTTAAGCGTTCAGACTAGCGCCGCCCGCCAGGACGGCATGCCGGGTCAGATCACTTTTCCGAGCGCAAAATCCGCGCGGCATCCAGCGCGAAGTAGGTCAGCACACCATCCGCGCCAGCCCGCTTGAACGCCAGCAGCGATTCCATCATCGCTTTGTCGTGATCGAGCCAGCCGTTCTGCGCGGCGGCCTTCAACATCGCGTATTCGCCGCTGACCTGGTACACGTAGGTCGGGAACTTGAACTCATCTTTCACCCGGCGCACGATGTCCAGATACGGCATGCCGGGCTTGACCATCACCATGTCCGCGCCTTCTTCGATGTCTGCTTGCACCTCGCGCAGTGCTTCATTCGAATTTGCCGGGTCGATCTGGTAGGTCATCTTGTTGCCCTTGCCGAGGTTCGTCGCGGAACCGACGGCATCGCGGAACGGGCCGTAAAACGCCGACGCGAACTTGGCCGCGTAAGCCATGATCCGCGTGTGGATATAGCCTTCGCTCTCGAGCATTTCGCGGATCGCGCCGATGCGGCCGTCCATCATGTCAGAAGGCGCGACGATATCGACGCCCGCTTCAGCTTGCGCACGGGCCTGTTCCACGAGGATCTCGACGGTTTCGTCGTTGATCACATAACCGGCTTCGTCGAGCACGCCGTCCTGGCCGTGGCTCGTGTACGGATCGAGCGCGACGTCGGTCAGCACGCCGAGATCGGGGAAATTCTTTTTCAGTTCGCGGACCGCGCGCGGAATCAACCCGGCGGGATTCGTCGCTTCGCGGCCATCGGGCGTCTTCAAGGAAGGTTCGATGGCCGGGAAGAGCGACAGCACCGGCACGCCCAACTCGACGCATTGCTCGGCCACGCCCATCAGCAGATCCACCGAGACGCGTTCGACGCCCGGCATCGACGGCACGGCTTGCCGCACGTTGGTGCCTTCGACGACAAACACGGGATAGATCAGATCGTTCGTGGTGAGGATGTTTTCTCGCATCAGACGGCGCGAGAAGTCGTCACGGCGCATGCGGCGCGGACGGTAGTGCGGATAGAAGCTCATAAACGAATCGAAGAAACGTGGATGTGTGGAGTGGACAAGTAGCGCCTGCCTCCGCTCCCGGAAACTTTTCGAGACAATGGTATATCATACCGATCGAGCAAGGCGCCCTGCGCTGACCTCCCCGCTTCTCCTCCCTGAGCGGGTGCCTGTCGTTTTTTCGATTAGGCTGTTTGACCCGCCGTTAATGCGGCGGGTTTTTTTATGGGCGGCCGGAAAGGCGCTTTTTCGATGGCGGGGATAAGCCTGGCGGTTACTGCGGCGCGTCTGCTTCGCCTTTTGCGTTGGGGATCAGCCAGCTTTCAATCAGTTCGTGCGCTTCGTCGATGCCGACGCGTTTGAGCGCCGAGAAGAGCTGCGCCGTCAATTCGCCCTGGTAACCGGCGGTACGATATTCGGCCAAGCCTTTCTGCGTCGCGCGCAAGGCGTTGACGCTCTCTTGGCGCGTCAATTTGTCGCACTTGGTCAGCAGCGTGTGGATCGGCTTGCCGGTCGGCGCGAACCACTCGATCATGCGGCGGTCCAGATCCGTCAACGGGCGGCGCGAATCCATCATCAGGATCATGCCGCGCAATTGCGAGCGCGATTGCAGGTAGGTGGAGAGCAGCGCTTCCCAGTGCGCCTTGGCCGCGCCCGGCACTTCCGCATAACCGTAACCCGGCAGGTCGACCAGGTGCGCGGTCGGCTCGTCCGCTTTGCCCACCGAGAAATAATTGATGTGCTGCGTGCGGCCAGGCGTCTTACTGGCGAAGGCGAGGCGCTTCTGATTGCACAGAATATTGATGGCCGTGGACTTGCCCGCGTTCGAGCGTCCCGCAAAGCAGATTTCGGGCTGCGCAGTGGCCGGCAGATCACGCAAGTGATTGACGGTCGTGAAAAAGCGGGATTGGTGGAGCAGGAAGGACATGATCAGGCCAGGATTCGAGACGCCGGGGAACCCGGTAGTGGGGACGGGTCAAGCCCGACTGGCGTCTTAGCGATTAGCGAGTTATTGTACAATACGATGGTTTACTGAAAACCTGAGGGGACCAGCCAGCGTGCCTTGGCGGCTCTTAGCGGTCACTCAGTCGCTGTCGTATCTTGCAAAACCTCTAAAATCCCACAAGACGAGACAGGGTGTGCGAATGAATCGACTGTGCAAGAGTCTGATGGTGCTTCAAGTAGCAGCGGGTCTTTCAGGTTTGGCAATTCAGGCACGAGCAGCAGATCCGGCAAAGCCGGACGTCAATCGGGGGCAGGCAATCGCAATGCAGGTTTGCGCGTCGTGTCACGGAGCAGACGGCAACAGTGCTGGTGGTGCCTATCCGAAGCTGGCGGGCCAACACCCCGAGTATCTCGTCAAGCAGTTGATGGATTTCAAGACGCAGCCTGGCGCCAAGCAACCCGCGCGCAACAATGCGATCATGGCGGGCATGGCTGCGGCGCTGTCCGACCAGGACATGGCCAATGTGGCTGCCTATTTTTCGACGCAGACCCCGAAGCCAGGCTACGCGCATAACAAAGATACCGTTGCGCTCGGTCAGAAGATTTATCGCGGTGGGATTGCCGATAAGGGCGTGCCGGCGTGCGCGAGCTGCCACGGGCCGACCGGTCAGGGGATTCCGTCCCAGTATCCGCGGCTGTCGGGGCAGTGGGCCGAATACACGGTGGCGCAGTTGACCGCGTTCACGCAGGGCCCGGGCGCACGTAACAACAATGAGGCGATGCATGCAGTCGCGTCGCGTCTGTCGGACAGCGAGATCAAGGCTGTAGCCGATTACATCGCGGGCTTGCACTAGGAAGTCCGCACGCAAGTGCAACCGGTCCGGCGAGGCCGGTACAAAACAAGAAAAGGGTGAGGGCGTCGTGTCTACGACAGCCCTTCACCCTTTTTTGCTGTTCAGTCGGAGTATGAATGAGCGTCACCACGTCGGGTTTGCAGTCGAAGTCGGGCAATCGCATCGCGCGCAGCATCATCGAGGTCTTGAGTTCGATGCGTTTCGCGATTGCGCTGCTCGTGATTTTGTCGATCGCCAGCATCATCGGCACCGTCCTCACGCAGGACGATCCCTATCCCAACTACGTCAATCAGTTCGGCCCGTTCTGGGCGGACATCTTCCGCTCGCTGAGCCTGTACACGGTGTACAGCTCATGGTGGTTCATGCTGATTCTCGGTTTCCTGATGGTGTCGGTGTCGCTGTGCGTGATCCGCAATGCGCCAAAGATGGTCGCGGACGCGAAGAGCTGGAAGGACAAGGTCCGCGAAGGCAGCTTGCGCGCGTTCCATCATAAGGGCGAGTTCGCGGTGCACGGCTCACGTGCGCAGACCGCGGCGGTGCTTGCCAAACTCTCGGCGAAACTCGGCTACAAGTTCGTCACGCGTGAGTCGGACGGTGCCACGCTGATCGCCGCCAAGCGCGGTGCACTGACCAAGTTCGGCTACATCTCCGCGCACATCGCGATTGTGGTGATCTGTCTGGGCGGGCTGCTCGACAGCAATTTGCCGATCAAGCTGCAAATGTGGCTGTTCAATAAGTCGCCGATCAGTGCCAATACGGTGATCAATGACATTCCGCCGGAACATCGCCTGTCGCAATCGAACCCGACGTTCCGCGGCTACGCGTGGGTGCCGGAAGGGCAGCATGTGTCGACGGCGATTCTGAACCAGCCGAACGGCTCGCTGATCCAGGATCTGCCGTTTTCGATCGAGCTGAACAAGTTCATCGTCGACTATTACTCCACGGGCATGCCGAAGCTGTTCGCGAGCGACATTGTCGTGGTCGACCATCAGACGGGCGCGCGCGTGCCGGCGCGCGTCGAGGTGAACAAGCCGTTCACTTACGACGGCGTATCGATTTACCAGTCGAGCTTCCAGGACGGCGGCTCGCAGATGCAGATGACCGCGTACCCGATGTCCGGCGCGAGCGCGAAGACCGCGCCGTTCGGCGGCACGATCGGCGGCAATGCGCCGCTGAGCACGGCCACGCCGCTGGCTGACGGGCAGACTGTCGAATTCACCGATTTCCGTGCAATTAACGTCGAAAACGTCTCGAACGGTAGCGGTCAGACCGATGCCCGTGGCGTCGCCGCGCATCGCACGTTGAAGGAGGCGTTCGACGAGCGTCTCGGCTCAGGCGCCAAGACTTCGAAGCCACTCGACCTGCATAACGTCGGACCGTCGGTGCAATACAAAGTGCGCGACAAGGACGGGCAGGCGCGCGAGTACAACAACTACATGCTGCCGGTGGACGTTGCGGGCGAAAAAATGTTCCTCGCCGGCATGCGTCTGAATCCGGACGACCCTTTCCGCTATCTGCGGATTCCCGCCGACACGGGCGGTACCGTCAAGGAATGGATGAACCTGCGCGCCACGCTTGAAAATCCGGCTATGCGGGCGGCCGCCGCTCATCGTTTCGCGCTGCGCTCGGTGCCGGGTTCGAATACCGAACTGCAACAGCATCTGGAAGAAAGCGCGCTGCGTGTCCTGACCCTGTTTGCCGGTGCGGATAACAGCATCAAGATGCCGAACGGCCAGATGGTCGGCGGCTTCCAGGCGGTCGCCGGATTCATCGATCATTCGGTGCCGAAGGGCGAGCAGGAAAAGGCCGCGGGCCTGCTGCTGCGCATGCTGGAAGGCGCGACGTGGGACTTGTGGCAACTGTCGCGCGAGCAGCTGGGCGAGCCGGATGCCGTGGCCAATGCGGACGCCAGCCGCTTCATCCAAAGCTCGATCAACGCGATATCCGACAGCTTTTTGTATGGATCGCCGGTCTACTTGCAGCTTGACTCATTCAAGCAGGTGCAAGCTTCGGTATTTCAGTTGACGCGCGCGCCGGGCAAAAAAGTCGTGTATCTTGGCAGCCTGCTCCTCGTGTTGGGCATCTTTTCGATGTTCTACGTCCGCGAACGGCGCCTCTGGTTCTGGCTCAAAGATACCGATCACGGCACGAATGTCGTGATGGCGATGTCGAGTGCACGCAAAACGCTCGATTTCGAAAAGGAGTTCGTCCAAACGCGCGACGCTGTCGGCGCCGCGTTGGGCGCGAAGCTCACCGAAGCACCCGACGCCTCCGGCAAGGCCGGCGCGCCGTCCGCACGCTCACAAGATTCGACCCGGTAAGAACATGGACTTGACTCAGGTTTCCTCATCCTCCTCTTCACCCTCGCGGCCGCAGAAGACGTTCGCGAATGAGGCACTCAACGTCGCGCAGTATGACGAGCGGCCGTTTCTGAAACGGCTCGGTATCGTCGACTGGCTGTTCGCCGCCCTGCTGGTCGCGGGTGCCGGGTTCGCGCTGATGCGCTATTACCCGTTCATGAATTACTACGACAAGCTGGTGCTGTGCTGCGCAGTGCCGGTATTCGTCGTGCTGGGCTGGCGCTGGAAGCCCGTGCGCCCGCTGATGGTGGCCATCGCCGCGCTGTCGCTGCTGGCGATCCAGATCTATCACGGCGATCTCAGCCGTGCGGACAACGCGTTCTTCCTCAAGTATTTCCTGTCGAGCCAGTCCGCGATTCTGTGGATGAGCGCGCTCTTCGTGTTCGCCACCGTGTTTTACTGGATCGGCCTGCTGTCGCGTTCGCCGACCGGCGCCGCGATCGGTTCGAAAATGACGTGGGCCGCCGTGGTGATGGGCTTCGTCGGTTTGATGGTGCGCTGGTACGAGTCGTATCTGATTGGCGCGGACGTCGGTCATATTCCAATCTCGAACCTGTACGAAGTGTTCGTGCTGTTCAGCCTGATCACGGCGTTGTTCTATCTGTACTACGAGCAGCACTACAACACGCGTGCACTCGGCGCATTCGTGCTGCTGGTGATCGGCGCGGCGGTCGGTTTCCTGATGTGGTACTCGGTTGCGCGTGACGCACAGCAGATTCAGCCGCTCGTACCGGCGCTGCAAAGCTGGTGGATGAAGATTCACGTGCCGGCTAACTTCATCGGTTATGGCAGCTTCGCGCTGTCGGCCATGGTCGGCGTCGCGTATCTGGCCAAGGAGCGCGGCATACTGGCAGACCGCCTGCCGCCGCTCGACGTGCTCGACGACCTGATGTACAAGTCGATCGCCGTCGGCTTCGCGTTCTTCACGATCGCGACAATCCTCGGCGCGCTGTGGGCCGCTGAAGCATGGGGCGGTTACTGGAGTTGGGACCCGAAGGAAACGTGGGCGCTGATCGTCTGGCTGAACTACGCGGCGTGGCTCCATATGCGCCTGATGAAGGGCCTGCGCGGCGCGGTGGCGGCATGGTGGGCGTTGACCGGCCTGCTGGTGACGACCTTTGCGTTCCTCGGCGTCAATATGTTCCTGTCGGGGCTGCATAGCTACGGCAAGCTGTAAGATCCGCCGTTTTGATCCGACCAAGAACCGCCGCGTGTTTCGCACCGGCGGTTTTTTTACGTCTGGCGGAATATTTGCTGCATCCAGGGTGTTCGTTAGAACAGTACCTAGGGATGCTGGGCGTGTGGCGAAACGAGTCGATCATCAATATGGCCCCGTAAGATAGACAACCGATGGGCCGGCAAGGAGCAGCACGATGTGGATCAAGCGAAGCGACAGAATTCAACTTATCGGCGATGACATCGCGCGTAGCGAAATCACGCCGCAACGCGTCTTCGAGAATCGGCGGCGCGTTTTGCAAGCGGCGGGCGCATTGGCGCTCGGCGGGCTGATCGGCGTGAATGGCGAAGCGCTGGCGGCGTATTCGTCACCGGATCCGAAGGCGCAGAAGCTCGCCGCGAAGACCAATGCGAAGTTCGTCGCGCTCGACAAGATCACGCCGTACAAGGACATCACCACGTACAACAACTACTACGAGTTCGGCACCGACAAGGCGGATCCCGCGCAAAACGCCGGCACGTTGCGCTCGCGTCCGTGGAAGGTGAGCGTCGAAGGCGAGATCAGGAACCCGAAGGTGTACGACATCGACGAGTTGCTGAAGCTCGCGCCGCTCGAGGAGCGCGTGTATCGCTTGCGTTGTGTCGAAGGCTGGTCGATGGTGATTCCGTGGATCGGCGTGCCGCTCTCGGAGTTGATCAAACGTGTGCAGCCGACCGGCAACGCGAAGTACGTGCAATTCATCACGCTGGCCGATCCGTCGCAAATGCCCGGCCTGTCGACGCCGGTACTCGACTGGCCCTACACCGAAGGCCTGCGGATGGACGAAGCGATGAATCCGCTGACGCTGCTGACGATGGGCCTCTACGGGCAGGTGTTGCCGAATCAGAATGGTGCGCCGATCCGGGTGGTGGTGCCGTGGAAATACGGCTTCAAGAGCGCGAAGTCGCTGGTGAAGATCCGCTTCATCGACAAGCAGCCACCGACCAGTTGGAATACGTATGCGTCAAACGAATACGGTTTCTATTCGAACGTGAATCCGAACGTCGATCACCCGCGGTGGAGCCAGGCTACCGAGCGGCGTATCGGTGAAGACGGTTTCTTCACGCCCAAGCGCAAGACGTTGATGTTCAACGGCTACGGCGATCAGGTTGCGTCGCTGTATCAAGGCATGGATTTGAAGAAGAATTTTTGAGCGATGTGAACATGGCTTCCGATACGCAACCTGTTACCCGGACCGAACGCGGAGTGCCGCGAGCCGCGCAGGCGTCGGCCACGGTCGCCGCAAAGCGGCCCGCAAGCGGTGCGCGCTGGATCGTGCCGGCCAAGATCGTGGTATTTATTGCGGCGTGGTTTCCGCTCGCCCGCATCGTTCTGTTCGGCATGACCGATCGGCTGGGCGCGAATCCGATCGAGTTCATCACGCGTTCGACCGGGCTGTGGACGCTCGTTTTTCTTTGCATCACGCTGGCCGTGACGCCGTTGCGCCGACTGACCGGTGTTCCCGCATGGGTCCGGTTTCGCCGGATGCTTGGCCTTTACGCATTCTTCTACGCGACGCTCCATTTCACCACTTACCTGTGGTTCGACAAATGGTTCGATGTTGCCGCGATTCTCAAGGACATCGGCAAGCGGCCGTTCATTACCGTGGGCTTCGCTGCGTTCGTGTTGCTGATCGCGTTGGCGGTTACGTCACCGCGCGCGATGGTGCGCAAACTTGGGCGCCGCTGGCAGACGTTGCACCGCGCGATATATGTGATCGGCGGGCTCGCGATCCTGCACTTCTGGTGGATGAAGGCGGGCAAGCACGACCTGGTTTTGCCGAAGATTTACGGCGCGATCATGCTCGCGTTGTTGGGATGGCGTTTGATCGTCTGGCTGCGCGAGTGGAGGTTGAAGACGCGCTGACCACCCGGTACAGTGCACAAATGAAAAAGGCGATGCCGCAATGGCATCGCCTTTTTCATTTTGCTTGAGCGTTGATGTTTACGCCGGGAGAATTGTTTCGCCCGAAAACAGCTGCTTGACCTCTTCACGAGCGCGAACGACATACGCCTGTGTACCATCCACCATCACCTCGGCCGCACGCGGACGGGTGTTGTAGTTCGAGCTCATCACGAAGCCATACGCGCCAGCCGAGCGAATCGCCAGCAGATCGC
This sequence comes from Paraburkholderia fungorum, assembly GCF_046026025.1. Lineage (GTDB taxonomy): Bacteria > Pseudomonadota > Gammaproteobacteria > Burkholderiales > Burkholderiaceae > Paraburkholderia > Paraburkholderia fungorum_E. Next base: position 46,718 of record NZ_JAQQFL010000017.1, read on the forward strand.
CGGGTTCGACGGCGAGCAGACGCTCACGACCCAGCCAGTCGCCGCTTTCGCAAACCGGGCCGACCACGTCGTACACGTGCGCGGACATGTCGCGCTTAACGACGGCTTCGATCGCGTGATAGGCCTCGTACATCGCCGGGCGTGCAAGATCGGTCATCGCCGCGTCGACGATGGCGAAGTTCTTTTCCGCGCCCGGTTTCAGAAACTCGACCCGCGTCAGCAACACACCCGCATTGCCGACCAGTGAACGGCCCGGCTCGAAATACACTTCACGGTGCCCGTGGCCGCGCGCTTCGATACGATCCAGCACGGTGCGCACGAACTCGCCGATTTCGGGTGGGGTTTCGTCGTCGTATGTGATACCGAGACCGCCGCCGACGTCGATGTGGCGGATCTTCACACCGTCCTGCTCGATCTGCTCAACCAATTCGAGAACCTTGTCGACCGCGTCCAGATACGGTGAGACTTCAGTGATCTGCGAGCCGATATGGCAATCGATACCAACCACCTCGAGATGCGTCATCGCCGCGGCGGCTTGATACGTAGCGCGAGCATCTTCGAACGCGACGCCGAACTTGTTCGACTTCAGGCCGGTGGAAATATACGGATGTGTTTTTGCGTCGACATCCGGATTCACGCGCAGCGAGACGGGCGCCTTCTTGCCCATTTCCGCCGCGACCGCATTCAGGCGGTCGAGCTCGGGAATCGATTCGACGTTGAAGCACTTGACGCCCGCCACGAGGGCCTGGCGCATCTCGTCCGCATGCTTGCCGACGCCGGAAAATACGGTGTTTTCCGCTTTGCCGCCCGCAGCCAGCACGCGTGCCAGTTCGCCGCCCGACACGATGTCGAAGCCGGCGCCGAGACGCGCGAATACGTTCAGCACCGCAAGATTGCTATTGGCCTTGACGGCGACGTGCACGGTCGCGCGGCGGCCGGCGCAAGCGCCTGCATAGGCATTCCACGCTTCGGTGAGCGCGGCGCGCGAATAGACGTACAGCGGCGTGCCAAACTGCTCGGCGAGTGAGACGGCGGACACGCCCTCGGCGTGCAGCACACCGTCGACGTAATCAAATGCGGATCGAGTCATGCGAAAGTCTTATTGAACGGGAGTGGCGGCGGAGGCAGGTTGCACAGGCGTAGCAGCGGAGGCGCCAGCGGCGGGCGGCGCGGCAAGTTCGGTTTCCGGCGACAACGAGAGCGGCGCGCCGGAGGTATCCGGTATCTCACCTGCCGGGGAGGCATTCGGCGTACCCGATTTCACTTCACCCGATGACGCTGATGGCAGCGCTTGCGTGCGATCGACCGGCTTGGCCGGTAGCGGCGGTACGACGGGTAAATAGAGCGAACCTCGTTGTCCGCAGCCGGCAAGTGCACAACCTGCGAGAATGGCTAAACCCGCTACAATCGCGCGGCCGGGCGCCGCCGCGCGCATCCGAGATACGACTCGCATGACTGTCCCTGTATAAATAATCGATGGAGTTTAGCATGTCCGATAGTGATTACCTGACCCGCGCGGAAGCCGCGCTAGCCGCCATCGAACGCGCGCTCGACGACACGGAAGCCGACATCGAACTCGAGCGCAGCGGCAATGTCCTGACCCTCGAATTCGAGAACCGCACGAAGATCATCGTCAACCTGCAGCCGCCCATGAGCGAGATCTGGATCGCCGCGAAGGCGGGTGGTTTCCACTTCCGTTTCGTCGACGGTGAATGGCGCGATACCCGCAGCGGCACGGAGTTTTTCGCCGCGCTGTCGGAGTACGCAACGCAGCAGGCTGGCGAGCCGGTTCACTTTGAGGCGTAGAGCCGGCGGCTGAATCTGGTGCTGGCGAGGTTGCTCTGAGCGACCGCCGAAGCGAGCGCTCGACGGACACTTGCGCGCTGCTGGAGCCGCGGCTAAAACGGAGCGTCAGACACCCCCCCGAAGCTACCGTCCAAACGAAAACCGCCGCGCATTCAGCGCGGCGGTTTTTTTACGGATTTTGACGTCTCGTTCGAGACGCCTCGTTTAGTGCCCCTTGAACAGATTCATGATGTCCTGCTTTTCCTGTTCGCCGACTTGCTCGGGCGCCGCCGCCGCGGACGCGCCGCTCGCGTCGGCATCCAGCGCTGCCTGACTGATGCCGACAGTGGCGACGAAGCCATGGCCCGGCGTGAAATCCTCGAAATACAGTTCCGATCCCAGTTCAGTCACGCCGTCGGGCATGGGCATCTTGTATTCGGGCACGCCCTTGAGCGCGCGCGCCATGTAGTCGATCCACACCGGCAGCGCGAGGCCGCCGCCGGTTTCCTTGTCGCCGAGGCTGCGCGGATTGTCGTAGCCGATCCACGCGATGGCCGTGAGCGTGTGCTGATAGCCGGCGAACCAGGCATCGCGCGAGTCGTTGGTCGTGCCGGTCTTGCCGCCGAGATCGGTACGCTTGAGCACGTTGGTCTTCGCGCCCGTGCCACGTTGCGCGACGCTTTGCAGCAGGCTGTTCATCACATACGCATTGCGTGGTTCGATTGCGTGCGGCGCGCTCTGTTCGGCAACCAGCGGCTGCGCGTGCGCCACGACGATGCCGCGCTGATCGGTGACTTCAGCAATCAGATACGGGTTGACGCGATAGCCGCCGTTAGCGAACACCGAGAACGCGCCTGCCATCTGCAAGGGCGTGACCTGGCCCGCGCCGAGCGCCATCGGCAGATAGGCCGGGTGACGCTCCGCATCGAAGCCGAAACGCGTGATGTATTGCTGCGCGTACTTGGTGCCGATCTGGTTCAGGATGCGAATCGACACAAGGTTCTTTGACTTCTGCAGCGCGGTGCGCATGGTCATCGGACCGTCGAAACCGCCGCCGTAGTTCTTCGGTTCCCACGCCTGGCCACCCGTTTCCGCAGCGCTGAAAAAGAGCGGTGCGTCATTGATCACCGTGGCCGGTCCGAGCCCCTTTTCGAGCGAGGCCGAGTAGATGAAAGGCTTGAAGCTCGAACCCGGTTGACGCCACGCCTGGGTCACGTGGTTGAACTTGTTTTTGTTGAAGTCGAAACCGCCGACCAGCGCGCGAATCGCGCCATCTTGCGGCACCACCGAAACAAATGCGCCTTCCACTTGCGGCAGTTGCGTGACCGACCAGTTGCCGTCGTCGTCCTTCACGAGGCGGATGATCGCGCCGGGCCGCACGCGCTGATTCGGCTGCGCACGCGGGCCGAGCGCGAACTGCGCGAAGCGCAGCCCGTCGCCCTGAATGGTCACGGCGTTGCCGTCGATGAAGGTGGCCTGCACCTGCTTCGGGCTCGCCGACGTCACCACCGCGGCGACGATTTCGCCATTGTCAGGATGCTCGAGCAGCGCGTCGTCGATGGCCTGTTCGCGGTCGTCCGCATCGGACGGCAAATCGATGAACGCCTCCGGGCCGCGATAGCCGTGGCGCCGTTCGTAGTCCATGAGACCCTTGCGCAGCGCCCGGTAAGCAACGTCCTGATCGGCCGAGTCGATGGTGGTCACGACGTTCAGACCGCGCGTGTACGCTTCCTCGCGATACTGCGCGTACATCATCTGCCGCACCATTTCCGCGACGTACTCGGCGTGCACGCTGAACTCCTTGCCCGCGCCCTTGACGACAAGCGGCTGCTTGCTTGCCTCGTCGTATTGCTCCTGGGTGATGTAGTGCAATTCGTACATGCGCTGCAGGATGTACTCCTGACGGATCTTCGCGCGCTTCGGATTGACCACCGGGTTATACGCGGACGGCGCCTTCGGCAGACCCGCCAGCATGGCGGATTCCGCCAGAGTCAGGTCCTTCAGATCCTTGCCGAAGTACACTCGCGCCGCGCTCGCGAAGCCGTACGCGCGCTGACCGAGATAGATCTGATTCATGTACACCTCGAGAATCTGATCTTTCGTCAGCTTCGACTCGATCTTGTACGCGAGCAGCATCTCGTAGATCTTGCGCGTGTAGGTCTTCTCACTCGAAAGGAAGAAGTTGCGCGCCACCTGCATGGTGATCGTGCTGGCGCCTTGCGTGGCGTGACCATTGGTCAGTGCGACGAAGCCGGCTCGCGCGATGCCTGTGAGGTCGACGCCGCCGTGATCGTAGAAGCGTGCGTCTTCGATTGCCAGCACGGCTTTCTTCAGACTGTCCGGCACGTCCTGGATATGGACGACGTCGCGCCGTTCTTCGCCGAACTCGCCGATCAGCACGTGGTCGGCGGTGTAGATGCGCAAGGGCACCTTCGGCCGGTAGTCGGTTAGCGCGTCGAGCGACGGCAGGTTCGGTGTTGCTACCACCAGCGCATAGCCAAGCACCAGCAGCACGCACAGGATGCCGGCGACGATCAGACCCACAAAGCCCATGATGAGCTTGAGCCACAAGGGGCGTTTGCGCTTCTGCGGCGCGGGCGGCGGGGACGTAGGAGACGTGGATTGCATATGGACACCAAAAAACAGTCCCGCGATTATAGCCGCCTCGCTTTTCAGCTTTCGGCATGCTTACTGACAGTTCTTGACAAGTCAGTGTGCCGCGCAGGAATGACTTCACTGTAGACGCTTTGATGGCGTGCGGGGCACGCGTCACGCAACGTTAGCCATTTGGCTGAGTGTCGCGCGACGGCGCGGCTACGCACAATCCCTCCCTGTTACTCGCGCTCGAATGGTTCGTCGCGTGAGTGTGAAGGAGGGCGTGATGACGTTCAAAAATTCGTGGCTTCAAGATGTGCGACTCGGGGCGCAGCGCTTTGCTGCGGGGATCGATGTAGGTTCCCAGGCGGTGCGTCTGGTCGTGGTGAGTCAGCATTCGCGCACACGTGCCGCGCTGCGTATCGAATATGCGAGCACCGTGCCGCTTGGCGCCGGCGCGATGGCCGGCGCGGAGATCGCCGACCGCCACGCGGTGACGCGTGCATTGCGTGACGCATTCGCGGGTCTGCCGCGCGCGTGTGCGCCGCATGCCTTGAGCTGCGCGATGGCGCTGCCCGCCGCGGCCACATTGACCACCACCGTGCCGCTTACACGGCTCGCCGAGCTGAGCGGTTGCGCTGAAGACTGCGGGTATGAACTCGCCGAACTGGAACCGGCGGTGATGAGCGAAGTCGAGCGTATCGCAGGTCTCGAGAGGCACGCGCTGGCCGTCGACTGGTTCGTCGACGAAACGCGTTCGCCGGTTCGTTCCGTGACGATCGCCGCAACCGCCCGTCAGCATCTCGAAGCGCGCATCGAGTGCGCGGCGAGCGCGGGCATCTCGCTTACCGCGATTGACGGCGAGCCGCATGCAGCCTTGCGCGCAATGCGCTACGCGGCGAGCCAGGAACTCGATCCGCACGAGGCCTACGTCGCGCTCTGGATCGGCACGGACGGCGTCTATGGCTGGCGCATCGTCGACGACTGCGTGGTCCGCGAAATGCGTTACCCCGCGCCCGAGCACGCCGATCTCGCCGACGCGTTGCGCGACCTCGTGCAGGGCCCCGTACTCGACTGCGCGTTGTTGAGCGGTGAGGTCGACTTGCTCGACGGCGTGGGTTTCTCGATTGCGGATATTACCGACGTACTGGCTTGCACGGTGCTGCCGTTCGAATGTGCGGCGCTGGGTGCGCTTGCACCTCAACTGCACGACCCGCTGTTGCATGAGCCTGCCGCGGCGGTCGCATTCGGGCTGGCCTTGCGCGGGGTGCTCGAATGACGCGCGAACCGCGCTCCGGTTTGGATCTGGCGGAACCGAACACGCGGGCCTCTGCGCGGGGCGCACGCTTCGCACGGCCGTGGCTCGGCGGCTTCAATCTGCTGCCGTACAGGCAGCGCAATGCGCGACTCGCTCGCCGGCGGCGTCTGCTCGAATGGGTTGCTGCTGCGCTTGCCGGTCTTGTGGCCGTGCTCGCGTTGGTTGGGTGGCAGGCGTTCGAAAGGGCGCGGCTCGATGCGCAGCGCGCGTCGATCGAACAATCGCTCACGCAACTGGCCAAGCCGCTCGCGGAACACGCCCGGTTACTGCGGGCACAAGACGAACAGCGTCGAGGCGCGGCGCGCGCGCTGAGCTTGTCCGAGCCGCTTACGTATTTGCGCGACCTGCTGGACGCATTGAGTTTCGAACCAGGCGACGGCGTGGTGCTACAGCAGTTGCGGCAGCGCGAGCACGAAACGGAGTTGCTCGCGACCTCGCGCGGACATATCGCGTCGGCTGAGTGGCTCAAACGCCTGAGCGCGATCCGTGGCGTGCAGGGCGCGGAGGTGAGCGATCTGCATCGTTCGGCGCCCCGCAGCGGTGCTGTCGCGGCGGCTGGCGTGAGCGGCCCGATCGAATTCGGAGCGCATCTGCGCTGGGGCGACCCACCAAAGAAAACGGTCCCACCATCCGGCCCGCGGCGCAGCGTCCCATGAAGTCTGAACAATCTGGAGGTACGAAATGAGTACGACTTTTGCCGGGCTCGGCGGCGCGTCGAGCGCGCGGTTTTCTTTTTCCCAGTGGATCAAAGATGTGCGTTTGCCGCTCGTTGCGTGGAGCCGCCGGCGCCGTTGGGTGGTTGCGTTGCTGATCGCGGCGGTAGTGTTCGGACTTGGCTCGCATGGCTGGGTAGTGGCCGATCTCGGCGGGGTCGAGGCGAGCCGCACGGCACTGGAGGCGGCCACGCGGCATCTCGTGGATGCGCGCCGCGCGCTGGCGCAATTGCCTGCGCTGCGTCGGGAAGTTGCCGCGAGGCCAGGCGCGCAGCTGCCTGCGTCGTCGTGGACCTCCGCGGACGATGTTCAAATCGTGTCCGAACTGGCAGTGCAGAACGGTGTCTCGTTGCTCACGCTGGAACCGGGTGCCGCCAACGGTTCGGGTGCCGAAAGCATGCGCCCTGTGCAGCTCACCGCGCACACGGATTTCGTTCACCTGATGGCGTTTCTGCGCGGCCTGTCGGACTTGCCGGTGCTGATCGTTCCCGTCGACGTGACGGTCAACCGCGATGCCGCGTCGCTAGCGGTGAAGGCAACGCTGCATATTTTCGGTGCACTGAGGCCGGTGCCGTCAACCCCGGCTGCGGCCGCGTTTGCCGACGAGAGTCTCGATTCGGATGACGAAGAAGATATCGTGTTCTTCGATCCGTTCGCGCTCGTTCAGATGCGCGCGCCCGGCGAGCCGCAGGCTGACGCTTCTGAACTGCGCCTCGTCGGCTTGCTGCACGAGCGCACACGCGGACTCGCCTTGCTCGATACGCCGGATGGCGCGACCACGGTTGTGTCCGGACAGCAACTCGGTACCGAGCGCGTCACGCGACTCGACGCGCTCAGCATCACTTTGGCCAATGGTGGTGCGACGCGCACGCTGGCGTTGGCGGAGGCGTCCTGATGAGACTGATGAAGTCGCTCGGTCTGGCATTGTCGCGCGTTGGCGTTCGTGGCAACTCTGCTTTGGGCGTGTGTCGCGGCCTGCCCGCGCCAGCGCGTGGAGGCGTGTTTTGCGGTCCGCTTTACACGCCGGTCCGCAGCCTTTTTAGCAGCCTCGTCGCCGGCGTGGCGATAATTACGGGCATTGCGCATGCTTCGACCTCGCCGCCACCGCTGCCCGCCTACATGCCGCTCGACGACGCCTTTGCGCCAGCCGATGCCCGATACGACGTACCACCGCTGCCGCGCGGCGTCGTCGCCGAAGTGCCTAACCCGTTCCGCGACGAATCCGTCGACGAACCTGGCATATCGCGAGCCGCGGCAACCGCCGGGATCGAAAACGCCGCCGACGTGGCCGGCGGCGCAAATGCAAACGCAGAGGTAACCGCTGACACAGACGGCTCGGCGCCGCTGCGCAGGCAATCTGGAGCATCGGCGCGCGACGTCGCGACGGGAACCGCGACGCTCGAAGGGCCGCCGGTGCCGCTGCCTCCACTCGCGCGGCTGAGCAACACACTGAGAACGCCCGCCGACGCCAGACTCGCTGCCGACGACAAACCGATCTCGCTCAACTTCCAGCGTGCCGAACTTGGCGCGGTACTCAACGCATTCGCCCAGTTCACCGGACTGAACATCGTCGCGAGCGAGAGAGTGCGCGGCGCCGTTTCGCTGCGGCTCGACAAGGTGCCGTGGCGCACGGCGTTCGATACCTTGCTCGACGTCAATGGGTTGGCAATGGAGCGCCAGGGCAACGTGATCTGGGTCGCGCCGATCGCGGAGCTGGCCGCGCGTGAACGGCAGCGCTTTGAAGCGCATGCGAGAGCTGCGGACCTTGAGCCGCTCGCAAGCCGCACGTTCGAACTGCACTACGCGCGCGCCGAGGACGTGCGGCGTCTGCTGGCCGGTGCCGGCAACCAGCGGGTGCTGTCCAAACGTGGCGCCGCGACTGCCGATCCGCGCACCAATCTGCCGTTCGTCACCGATCTCGAAGCACGCCTCGCGCAAATCGCGGCGTTGCTTGCGTCCGTCGACCGGCCGACCCGTCAGGTGTTGATCGAAGCGCGTATCGTCGAGGGCGAGCATGGTTTTTCGCGCAATCTCGGGGTGCGGCTTGCCATGGCGGCCACCAATGCCGACGGTACTGCCCGGGGTTTGACAGGCGGCAAGGACGGGACCGTCTACGACCTGTCGGCCCGGCCGATTTCCGGTTTTGACGCCGCCACCGCCGGGCTGACCTTGTTCGCAGCCGGGGCGACGCGACTCCTGAACATCGAACTGAGCGCGCTGGAGGCCGAAGGGCGCGGCGAGATCGTCTCAAGCCCGCGGGTCGTGACGGCGGACCGGATGAAAGCGGTCGTCGAGCAGGGCACTGAGCTGCCCTATCAGGCGAAAGTCGGGCAGGGCGTGTCGGGCGTGCAGTTTCGCCGCGCCACGCTCAAACTGGAAGTCGAGCCGCAAATCATGCCGGACGGCAGAGTGGTGCTGGACCTTGATGTGGCGAAAGACAGCGTGGGCGAGCAGACCGATGCCGGCCCGGCGATCAACACCAAACACGTGCAAACGCGCGTCGAAGTCGAAGATGGTGGTACGGTGTCGATCGGCGGAATTTATGCGACCGACGACCGGGACGATGTGACGCGGGTGCCGGTCCTGGGCAAAATACCTGTTTTAGGTGCGCTTTTTCGCCATCGCGCCCATCGCGACCAGCGCAGTGAACTGGCAGTTTTCATCACGCCGCGCGTTGTTCAGACAAATTAGGGTCACGCTGCCGCCGCTGTCCAGCAGCGGCTTGCAGGCTCGACAAGGCGGCCGCTTTGCCAGTAAGCTGCGGCACGTACCATACCGGATTAGCCAGAGGACACCGTTGCAAGCGCGGGACGCACACGCCAATGTATTTTTTGTAGGACTCATGGGGGCAGGCAAAACCACCGTGGGCCGGGCCATTGCGCGCCGCCTCGATCGCCCGTTCTTCGATTCCGATCATGAAATCGAGGCGCGCACGGGTGCGCGCATCCCGGTGATCTTCGAGCTGGAAGGCGAAGCGGGCTTTCGCGAACGCGAGGCGCACGTGATTTCCGAGTTGACCGGGCGCGACAATATCGTGCTGGCCACGGGCGGCGGCGCGGTGCTGCGGCCGGAAAACCGCGAAGCGCTGCAAAATCGGGGCGTGGTGATCTATTTGCGCGCCAATCCGCATGATTTGTGGCTGCGCACCCGGCGCGACAAGAGTCGCCCGCTTTTGCAGACCGAAGACCCCAAAGCGCGCCTCGAAGCGCTCTACGAAGTACGCGATCCGCTATACCGGGAATGCGCGCACTTTGTGATTGAAACCGGCCGGCCTTCAGTCAACGGACTCGTCAACATGGTTCTGATGCAGCTCGAGATGGCCGGCGTCGCCAAACACCCTGCGCCATAATGGGCCATATGATTACCGTCAATGTCGAACTGGGCGAGCGTGCCTACCCCATCCATATCGGTGCCGATCTGATCGGCCAGACCGCGTTGTTCGCACCGCATATCGGCGGCAGTTCGGTCACGATCGTCACGAACACTACGGTCGACCCGCTCTATGGCGATACGCTGCGCGCGGCGCTCGCGCCGCTTGGCAAGCAGGTGTCCACGGTCGTCTTGCCGGACGGCGAAGCGTACAAGAACCTCGAAACACTGAACCTGATTTTCGACGCGCTGCTGGGCTCGCGCGCGGATCGCAAGACCACGCTGATTGCTCTCGGCGGCGGCGTGATCGGCGACATGACGGGGTTTGCCGCGGCCTGCTACATGCGCGGCGTGCCGTTCATCCAGGTGCCGACCACCTTGCTGTCGCAAGTCGATTCGTCGGTGGGGGGCAAGACCGGCATCAATCACCCACTCGGCAAGAACATGATCGGCGCGTTCTACCAGCCGCAGGCCGTGATCGCCGACATCGGCGCACTGCGCACGCTGCCGGCGCGCGAATTGGCGGCAGGCGTTGCCGAGGTGATCAAGACCGGTGCGATTGCCGACGCCGGCTTCTTCAGTTGGATCGAGGCGAACATCGAGTCGCTCAACCGCCGCGAACCCGAAGCGCTGGCCGAGGCGGTCAAGCGCTCGTGCGAGATCAAGGCGTCGGTCGTGGCGCAGGACGAGCGTGAAGGCGGATTGCGCGCAATCCTCAACTTCGGGCACACCTTCGGCCATGCGATCGAAGCCGGACTCGGCTACGGCGAATGGCTGCACGGCGAGGCGGTCGGCTGCGGGATGGTGATGGCGGCGGACCTGTCAGTGCGCATGGGGTATCTCGACGAAGCCGCGCGCAAGCGCCTGGTCGACGTGATCGTTGCGGCGCATTTGCCTACCCGCGCGCCCGCGCTCGGCGATTCGCGTTACGTCGAACTGATGCAGGTCGACAAGAAGGCGGAAGCCGGTGCAATCAAATTCATTCTGCTGAAGCGTTTCGGTGAGACGCTCATCACCCAGGCGCCTGACGCCGAGGTGCGCGCCACGCTGGCCGCCGCGATCTAGACCGATTCGGCGAGAGTCTGGCAGCAAGGCAACACGCACCAGCGTCACGAGGCGCCGCCCATGTTTCGGAGATTCCGGTGACTGACAGGCGCAGCGACGATGTAAAGCATGACCCGGCAGGCACGCCCGTGAGCGGCGTGCCATCGCAGGAAGCACTCGAAGCGCATCTCGCGCCGTATGCGGCGCATTCAGCCCAGTCGCGCGGGCGCCGCTATCCCGAAGCCGCGCCGAGCGCGCGCACCGAGTTCCAGCGCGATCGCGACCGTATCGTTCACTCGACGGCATTCCGCCGGCTCGAGTACAAAACTCAGGTGTTCGTGAATCACGAGGGCGACCTGTTTCGCACGCGCCTCACGCATAGCCTCGAAGTCGCGCAGATCGCCCGTTCGGTCGCCCGCAATCTGCGCGTCAACGAAGATCTCGTCGAAGCCATTTCGCTTGCGCACGACCTCGGTCACACGCCTTTCGGCCATGCGGGCCAGGATGCGTTGAACGAATGCATGCGCGAACATGGCGGTTTCGAGCACAACCTGCAAAGCCTCGCGGTGGTCGACGATCTGGAAGAGCACTACGGTGCGTTCAACGGCCTGAACCTCTGCTTTGAAACCCGGGAAGGCATTCTTAAGCACTGCTCGCGCGAGAACGCCCGGCGGCTCGGCGCGCTAGGCGAGCGTTTTCTGGAGGGGCGGCAGCCTTCGATAGAAGCACAGATCGCCAATGTCGCCGATGAGATCGCGTACAACAATCACGATGTCGACGACGGTTTGCGCTCAGGGCTGCTCACGGTGGAGCAACTCGCCGAAGTGGAGCTATGGCAGACACACTACGCGGCGGCGCGTGGCGACTTCCCGCAGATCGAAGGGCGGCGGCTGATTCACGAGACCGTGCGCCGCATTATCAATACGCTGATCGTCGACTTGATCGATACGACCTCGCTTAATCTCGCAAGGCTTGCACCCACCTCGCTGGACGCCGTGCGCGCGGTGCCGCCACTGGTCGCGCACAGCGAAGCGATCGCCACCCAGGCCGCGGCGCTCAAGCGCTTTCTGTTCAAGAATCTGTACCGCCACTACCGTGTCATGCGCATGGCCAACAAGGCGCGCCGCGTGGTGACCGGCCTGTTCGACGCGTTCACGGAAGATCCGCGGCTATTGCCGCCTGGCTATCAATCCGCCGACGCATCGCAGCAACCACGCCTGATCGCCCACTACATCGCGGGCATGACGGATCGATACGCAGTAAAGGAGTATCAGCGGCTGTTCGTGATCGACGACAACTGATCGGCCTGAGGCCGATCTCGCCGTTCAGCGCAATCCTCCCGGTGCAACCCGCCTGGCGCAACCTGCCTAGCGCAGCCGCGACGCCAGCAGCGCGCCCGCGATCAGTGCAACGCCGCCGACGATCGCAATCGTCTGCCACGGGTTTTCACGCACATAGTCGTCAGCGTCGGCGATCGCGACTTCGGCGCGTTCGCGCACGGCTTCGCGGGTATCGTTCAGGCGGACACGGGCGGCGTCAAGCTGTTTGCGCAGTTTGCTGCGCAGCGCCACGGCGTCGGCCTGGGTACCGTCTGCCAGGGTGGATTCGAGTTCCGACATCAGGGTGCGCAGTTCGCCTGCGATATCTTCGGCCGCATGGCGGCTATGGCGAGCGATGCGCCGGGCACGGCGGCTGGTGCTGGTCCAGGATTCGCCGAGGGCGTCTCGTGTGTTCGGAAGTGCTGTCATGGTCGCTCCATCGATGAAGGTGAAAGGGTCCCACGCTGTCACGGCACATACGCGTTGCTGCCGTGTGGGGAAAAACCACCGGAACGCAACTTCGGTGCCTAACTCACAGCCCCCATGAACCACGGCGTGGACCGCTATTCCTCAGCAGATATTGCACGAGCCAACCCGATAGCGGGTCAAATTTACAAACGCTTACGCCCGCCCGCCATAGGACTACGCAGATCGCGAAGGTCCCCGGCGCGCGCGAACGACGAAAAACGCCGTCGTTGGATCCATTGGATATTTGACGGCGTTGTCCAAGCCACGAAAATTCGACTACCCTAATTCAACGGCCCCAATTTCTTGACGCGTTAGAAACGGTAACCGATGTTGACGTAGGAAACGATCGGGTTCAGCTTGATCTTGGTTTGCGATTGCACGTTCAGTGTACCGACCGGGGTGTTTGCAGCGGTGTTCAGCTTGGCGGTCGTGCTGAGCGGCAGGTACGAAATCGACACCCCCGCGAACCAGTGCTGGTTGAACGCATAGGTGAAACCCGCATTAAACACCGGCTCCCACGAACTATCCGTGGAGACGCTGGTCGGACCATGCAGAACACCTGCTTCGAATGCACCATTGGTGATCTTGGCGTCGGTGAACCAGATGCGGCTCACACCAATGCCAAGATACGGGCGGAACGAGGCGGTGGGGGCGTTGAAGTAGTACTTGAACAGCAGAGTCGGGCTCCACTGTTTCGCCTGACCGAGCTTGCCGAATTGTTCGAGGTTGCCCGTGCCGTTCAGGTCGAACGAAGGCGGGACACCAATGACGAATTCAGTGGCGATGTGATCAGTGACGAAGTAGCCGGCGGTGAAGCCGAGCGTATCGGCTGAACCGAGTGATGCGCCGGTGTTGGCTTCAGTGATATTGGTCGGGCTGCCGCCTATGCTCGTCACGCTCAACGGTTGGCTACTCGATTGAGGCGCAAGATGGAACCAGCCTGTCGTGACGTAAAAGCTTCCGGCCGATTGCGCGTGTGCTGCCGTCATGCAGGCGAGCGCCGCGATCCCCGTTACGGCCTGTTTTAATTTCATATGTGCTCCTCCAGAAAAGGCCCGCTCATTATGACTACAACGTTTGAAACAAACCATACGCGGCGGTTAGAGCTTTCTCCCTAGGCCCCGCGCGGTTTCCGGCTTAGCCGCGCTGCGCCGAACCCCGGGCGCGCGAGGTTCCTTGGACCTTCGGGTATGTACCAACGCGACTAATTGGATACTCCAGCATGGCACGGCTTGCACGTCTCTATGTCCCTGACCAGCCGCAGCACGTCATCCTCCGTGGACTCGATCAGCAGCCCGCATTTGTCGACGACCAGGACTACGAGCTTTTCATCGACTGCTTGAAAGCGGCTTCTCGCGACCATCACTTGTCCATCCACGCGTATGCGTTGATGCCTGGCGCTGTGCAACTGCTCGTCACGCCGACTGAAGAGTCGAGTCTGCCGAAAGCAATGCAGGCGGTGGGGCGCCGATACGTGGCGCACTTCAACCGGCGCTACGCGCGCCGCGGCACCTTGTGGGAGGGGCGCTACCGCGCCACGGTGATCGAAGGCGAGCGCTACTTCCTGCTCGCGAGCCGGGTCGTCGAGATGTGCCCGGTGCGCACCGGGCTCGTGAGCGCGCCCGAGGACTACCGCTGGTCGAGCTACCGTCACCATATCGGCCTGACGCTAGACAGCCTGATTACCGATCACCCGCTGTACTGGTCGCTCGGCAACACGCCGTTCGAGCGACAGCGCGCCTACCGCGAGTTGTGCGAGCAGCCGCTCGACGAACGCGAAGCCAGTCAGCTTCAGCAGGCCACCCTGAAAGGCTGGGTTTTGGGCAGCGATACCTACCGCGAATGGGCGGCGCGGGCCGCCAACCGGCGCGTTTCACCGCTGCCGCGAGGACGGCCGCGCAAGGTCCGCGAAACGCCGCAGACGCAATAAAGCGTTTCGCATCAAAGGGCTGTATCGAAACGGCATCTTCGCATGCCGTTTTCTTTTGCACCTTTTTGATGTGGCACCAATAAAAAATAGCCGCGATGCACCAATCTGATAATTGGGGTTCAATCATCACGTTTTATTTGCTATTCCATTGATTCGTCGCGTATATTCCGAATTCCGGCGCTTTTCGATATGCGTAGCAACAAGCGTACTGAGTCGCCGACGTGGTTGCGGTGCGAACTGCGGCAATAGAAAAACGGTTTAACGGCCTGTCCGGCCCCTCACAGACGGTGTCCCCATGAACGACCACCAGCAACCGGTTCACCCGGTTCCCGCCGCGCAAGGTCTGTACGACCCGCAAAACGAACATGACGCCTGCGGCGTCGGCTTCGTCGCTCACATCAAGGGCAAGAAAAGCCACGAGATCATCGAGCAAGGCCTGAAGATTCTCGAGAACCTCGACCACCGGGGCGCCGTGGGCGCCGATCCGCTGATGGGCGATGGCGCGGGCATCCTGATCCAGATCCCGGACGGTTTCTATCGTGAGGAAATGGCCAAGCAGGGCGTCGTGCTGCCCCCGAACGGCGAATACGGCGTCGGCATGGTCTTCCTGCCGAAGGAACACGCCTCGCGTCTCGCCTGCGAACAGGAACTGGAACGCACGGTGAAGGCCGAGGGCCAGGTCGTGCTGGGCTGGCGCGACGTGCCGGTCGACCACACCATGCCGATTTCGCCCACCGTCAAGGCGAGCGAGCCGCTGATCCGCCAGATCTTCATCGGCCGCGGCAAAGACATCATGGTGACCGACGCGCTCGAGCGGAAGCTGTACGTGATCCGCAAGACCGCGAGCCACCGTATCCAGGCGCTCAAGCTTCAACACGGCAAGGAATACTTCGTGCCGTCGTGCTCGGCGCGCACGGTCGTCTACAAGGGCCTGCTGCTGGCCGGTCAGGTCGGCGTGTATTACCGCGACCTGCAGGACGAGCGCACGGTGTCGGCGCTGGCGCTGGTGCACCAACGCTTCTCGACCAACACGTTCCCGGCGTGGGAACTGGCTCATCCGTACCGCATGATCGCCCACAACGGCGAAATCAACACGGTGAAGGGCAACGTCAACTGGCTGAACGCCCGCACCGGCGCGATCGCGTCGCACGTTCTCGGCGACGACCTGCCGAAGCTGTGGCCGCTGATCTACCCGGGTCAATCCGACACGGCATCGTTCGACAACTGTCTCGAACTGCTGGTGATGGCCGGCTACCCGCTGGTCCACGCCGTGATGATGATGATCCCGGAAGCCTGGGAACAGCACACGCTGATGGACGACAACCGCCGCGCGTTCTACGAATACCACGCCGCGATGATGGAGCCGTGGGACGGCCCCGCCGCGATTGCCTTTACCGACGGCCGTCAGATCGGCGCCACGCTCGACCGTAACGGTCTGCGTCCGGCGCGCTACATCGTCACCGACGACGATCTCGTGATCATGGCGTCCGAAGCAGGCACGCTGCCGATTCCCGAGTCGAAGATCGTCAAGAAGTGGCGTCTGCAGCCGGGCAAGATGTTCCTGATCGACATGGAGCACGGCCGCATCATCGACGACAAGGAACTGAAGGACAACCTCGCCAACGCCAAGCCGTACAAGAGCTGGATCGACGCGGTCCGGATCAAGCTCGACGAAATCGAGCCGAAGGCCGAAGACGTCGCCACGGAACGCCGCGAAGCCGCGGCCTTGCTGGATCGTCAGCAGGCGTTCGGCTACACGCAGGAAGACCTCAAGTTCCTGATGGCGCCGATGGCGCAAGCCGGCGAAGAAGCCGTCGGTTCGATGGGCAACGACTCGCCGCTGGCGGTCATGTCCAACAAGAACAAGACGCTGTATCACTACTTCAAGCAGTTGTTCGCGCAAGTCACGAACCCGCCGATCGACCCGATCCGTGAAAACATGGTGATGTCGCTGGTGTCGTTCGTCGGTCCGAAGCCGAACCTGCTGGACACGAACAACATCAACCCGCCGATGCGTCTCGAAGTGTCGCAGCCGGTGCTCGACTTCAAGGACATCGCCAAGATCCGCGCGATCGATCAGTACACGGGTGGCAAGTTCAGCTCATACGAGCTGAACATCTGCTACCCCGTGGCCTGGGGCAAGGAAGGCATTGAAGCGCGTCTGGCTTCGCTGTGCGCGGAAGCGGTCGATGCGGTCAAGTCCGGCTACAACATGCTGATCGTGTCGGACCGCAAGACCGACCGCGACAACGTCGCGATTCCGGCATTGCTGGCCACCGCCGCGATCCACACGCACCTCGTCCAGCACGGTCTGCGCACGAGCGCGGGGCTGGTCGTGGAAACCGGCTCGGCGCGTGAAACGCACCACTTCGCGCTGCTCGCGGGCTACGGCGCGGAAGCCGTGCACCCGTACCTCGCGATGGAAACGCTCGGCCAGCTCGCAGCCGGCCTGAAGGGCGACCTGTCGGCGGAAAAGGCGGTCTACAACTTCACCAAGGCTGTCGGCAAGGGCCTGATGAAGGTCATGTCGAAGATGGGTATTTCGACGTACATGTCGTACACCGGTGCGCAGATTTTCGAAGCGGTCGGGCTGGCTGAAGACCTGGTGGTGAAGTACTTCAAGGGCACGTCGTCGAAGGTCGGCGGCATTGGTCTGTTCGACGTCGCGGAAGAAGCGATCCGTCTGCACCGCGACGCGTTCGGCGACAACCCGGTGCTCGCGAACATGCTCGACGCGGGTGGCGAGTACGCCTATCGCGTGCGTGGCGAAGAACACATGTGGACGCCGGATGCGATCGCCAAGCTGCAACACTCGGCGCGCAGCAACTCGTACCAGACGTATAAGGAATACGCGCATCTGATCAACGATCAGACCCGGCGCCATATGACGTTCCGCGGCCTGTTCGAGTTCAAGCTCGATCCGGCCAAGGCCATCCCGCTCGACGAAGTCGAATCGGCGAAGGAAATCGTCAAGCGCTTTGCTACTGGCGCCATGTCGCTGGGCTCGATCAGCACGGAAGCCCACGCCACGCTGGCGGTCGCGATGAACCGCATCGGCGGCAAGTCGAACACCGGCGAAGGCGGCGAGGACGTGAACCGTTATCGCAACGAACTGCGCGGCATTCCGATCAAGAACGGCGACACCATGAAGTCGGTGATCGGCGACGAAGTGATCGTCGACATTCCGCTGAAGGACGGCGATTCGCTGCGCTCGAAGATCAAGCAGGTGGCGTCGGGCCGTTTCGGCGTGACGGCGGAATACCTGGCGTCGGCCGATCAGATCCAGATCAAGATGGCGCAAGGCGCAAAGCCGGGCGAAGGCGGTCAGTTGCCGGGTCACAAGGTGTCGGAATACATCGGCAAGCTGCGTTACTCGGTGCCGGGCGTCGGCCTGATTTCGCCGCCGCCGCACCATGACATCTACTCGATCGAAGATCTGGCGCAACTGATTCACGACCTGAAGAACGCCAACTCGGCGGCCAGCGTGTCGGTGAAGCTGGTGTCGGAATCGGGCGTGGGCACGGTGGCCGCGGGTGTCGCCAAGGCCAAGGCCGATCACGTCGTGATCGCCGGCCATGACGGCGGCACGGGCGCCTCGCCGCTGTCGTCGGTGAAGCATGCCGGCACGCCGTGGGAACTGGGTCTGGCGGAAACGCAGCAGACCTTGGTGCTGAACCAGCTACGTGGCCGGATCCGCGTGCAGGCCGACGGTCAGATGAAGACCGGCCGCGACGTCGTGATCGGCGCGCTGCTCGGCGCGGACGAATTCGGCTTCGCGACGGCGCCGCTCGTCGTCGAAGGCTGCATCATGATGCGCAAGTGCCACCTGAACACCTGCCCGGTCGGCGTCGCGACGCAAGATCCGGTGCTGCGTGCGAAGTTCCAGGGGCAGCCGGAGCATGTCGTGAACTTCTTCTTCTTTGTTGCGGAAGAAGCGCGCGAACTCATGGCGCAACTGGGCATCCGCAAGTTCGACGACCTGATCGGCCACGCCGAACTGCTCGACATGAAGAAGGGCATCGAGCACTGGAAGGCAAAGGGTCTCGACTTCTCGCGCGTGTTCTATCAACCGCAAGTGGCGGCCGAAGTGGCGCGCAAGCACGTGGACGTGCAGGACCACGGTCTCGACAAGGCACTCGACCACGTGCTGATCGAAAAGTCGAAAGCCGCGATCGAGAAGGGCGAGCACGTCTCGTTCATTCAGCCGGTGCGCAACGTGAACCGTACGGTCGGCGCAATGCTGTCCGGCACGATCGCGAAGAAGTACGGCCACGACGGCCTGCCTGACGACACGATTCACATCCAGTTGAAGGGCACCGCGGGTCAGAGCTTCGGCGCGTTCCTCGCGCGAGGCGTCACGCTGGATCTGGTCGGCGACGGTAACGACTACGTCGGCAAGGGTCTTTCGGGTGGCCGCATCATCATCCGTCCGACGAATGATTTCCGCGGCAAGTCGGAAGAAAACATCATTTGCGGCAACACGGTGATGTACGGCGCGATCGAAGGCGAAGCGTTCTTCCGCGGCGTTGCCGGCGAGCGTTTCTGCGTGCGTAACTCGGGTGCGACAGCGATTGTCGAAGGCACGGGCGACCACGGTTGCGAATACATGACAGGTGGCACGGTGGTGGTGCTCGGCGAAACGGGCCGTAACTTCGCGGCCGGCATGTCGGGCGGTATCGCCTACGTGTTCGATCCGGACAGCACGTTCGCGGGCAAGTGCAACAAGTCGATGGTCGCGCTCGAGCCGGTCTTGCAACAGGCCGAACAGGAACGCACGGTCGACAAGAGCCTGTGGCACAGCGGCACAACCGACGAAGCCCTGCTCAAGGGTCTCATCGAACGTCACTTCCAGTTCACGGGTTCGCCGCGTGCAAAGGCGCTGCTCGAAAACTGGGACGCGTCGCGCCGTCAGTTCGTGAAGGTGTTCCCGACCGAATACAAGCGCGCACTGGGCGAGATGGCCGCGAAGAAGGCGAACAAGGAAGTGCTCGCTGCCTGACTTGCCATATAGCCGCTTCGCTGGTCACCAGCACAGAAGACGTCACAACTAGCCGTACCCGCCGCCTCTCGATGATTCGACGCGCGGCGGGTGTAGATCACCTCACCTGATACAGATAGAGAAGAGAACCACATGGGCAAGGCAACCGGTTTTCTCGAGTTCGAGCGCCGCCACGAGGCGTACGAAGCTCCGCTCACGCGTGTGAAGCACTACAAGGAATTCGTTGCGGCACTGACCGACGACGAAGCCAAGATTCAAGGCGCGCGTTGCATGGACTGCGGCATTCCGTTTTGCAACAACGGCTGCCCGGTGAACAACATCATCCCGGACTTCAACGACCTGGTGTTCCATCAGGACTGGAAGACCGCGATCGAAGTGCTGCATTCCACGAATAACTTCCCCGAGTTCACGGGCCGCATCTGCCCGGCGCCGTGTGAGGCAGCCTGCACGCTCGGTATCAACGACGACGCAGTGGGCATCAAGTCGATCGAACACGCCATTATCGACAAAGCGTGGGCCGAAGGCTGGGTTGCACCGCTGCCGCCGAAGCACAAGACCGGCAAGAAGGTCGCCGTGGTCGGTTCCGGCCCCGCTGGTTTGGCCGTCGCGCAGCAACTCGCGCGCGCGGGGCACGATGTCACCGTGTTCGAAAAGAACGACCGCATCGGCGGTTTGCTGCGTTATGGCATTCCTGACTTCAAGCTGGAAAAGTGGCTGATCGACCGCCGCATGCGTCAGATGGAAGCCGAAGGCGTGACGTTCCGCGCCAACGTGTTCGTCGGCAAGGCGGATTCGCTGCCGGAGTACATCGGCAATACGGCGAAGGAAACCATCACGCCGGCCGAACTGAAAGAGCAGTTCGACGCGGTGGTGATCGCCGGCGGTTCGGAAACGCCGCGCGATCTGCCGGTGCCGGGCCGTGAGCTGGAAGGCATCCACTACGCGATGGAATTCTTGCCGCAGCAGAACAAGGTCAATGCCGGCGACAAGGTCGCGAACCAGTTGCTCGCCAAGGGCAAGCACGTGGTCGTGATCGGTGGCGGCGACACGGGTTCGGACTGCGTCGGTACGTCGAACCGTCATGGCGCGAAGAGCGTCACGCAATTCGAACTGCTGCCGCAACCGCCGGAAGAAGAGAACAAGCCGCTCGTGTGGCCGTACTGGCCGATCAAGCTGCGCACCTCGTCGTCGCATGACGAAGGCTGCTCGCGCGATTGGGCGGTTGCCACCAAGCGCCTCGAAGGCAAGAATGGCAAGGTCGAGAAGCTGATCGCCGCGCGCGTCGAATGGAAGGACGGCAAGATGCAGGAAGTGCCGAACTCGGAATTCGAAATGAAGGCCGATCTGGTGCTGCTGGCCATGGGCTTCACGCAACCGGTGTCGCCGGTGCTCGAAGCGTTCGGCGTCGACAAGGACAACCGCGGCAACGTGCGTGCCGCGACCGAAGGCGACAAGGCGTATTACGCGTCGGTGGACAAGGTCTTCACCGCGGGCGATATGCGTCGTGGCCAGTCGCTGGTGGTGTGGGCGATTCGCGAAGGCCGTCAGTGCGCACGTTCGGTCGATGCGTTCCTGATGGGTCATTCGGAACTGCCGCGCTAACGTAACGTCTCCAGCCGGTTTCCGCCCGATGGTGCGGAAACCGGCTAATGCTTGCAGGACGAGGTGGAGACGACAAAGCGGTACATCAGCCGTATCGCGAAGCGGTAAAAAACAAAGCCGGGCACCTGAGAGGGTGACCCGGCTTTTCCGTTTTTTGCGACGCTAGGCGCGTCCGGTGGTGTTAGTTGAAGTGCTTAGCCTACGCGTCGAGGCGCGAGCGACTTCCCGCATCGAATCGTGCGATCAGCGCCGATAGCGGTTCAACGTCAGCCCGTCGAGGTCGATCTCCGGCTTGCGCTGCGTAATCAGATCGGCGACCACCCGGCCCGAACCCATCGACATCGCCCAACCCGTCGAACCATGTCCGACGTTTAGCCAGAGTTTGTCCACGCCGGACGGGCCGAGCAACGGCGCGCCATCCGGGGTCATCGGCCGGCGGCCGACCCAGAAGTGCGCGGAGGTTGGATTGGCCGCGTGCGGAAACCAGTCGCTGAGTACTTTCATCAGCGTCTGCAAAGCCTGTTCGCGCAGGGTTGTCTGGCGATTGCCGAGCTCCGCGGTGCCGGCCACGCGCAGGTTGTTGCCAAAGCGCGTGATCGCCGTTTTCAGCGATTCGTCCATGAGTGCCGCCAGCGGGGCCTTTTCTTCGTCGGTGATGGGCAGCGTTGCCGAGTAGCCTTTGACCGGGTAGAGCGGCACCTTCACGCCGAGCGGCGCGAGCAGCAGCGCACTGTCCACGCCCAGCGCCACCACCACCGCATCGGCTTGCAAAGTCTCGTTGCCGCGTTCGCTCTCGAGACGCACCGCGTGAACCGCACCGCCTCGCACGTCGAGCGAGCGCACTTTGGTATCGAAGCGAAACCGCACGCCGTTGCGCTCGCAGATCGCCCGCAGTTCGCGGGTGAAGCGGGCGCAATCGCCGGCTTCGTCGTTGGGGAGATAGAGGCCGGAGAGCGGCGTCTGACGCGCCCAGCGCAAACCTGGTTCGATCTCGACACACTGCGCCGCGCTGACTTCACGATACGCGATGCCGGCGTCGCGCAGGACCGCGAGAGCCGGCTGCGCGAGTTCGACGTCGTATTCGCTGCGGAACAACTGCAGATAGCCCTGACTGCGGCCATAGTCGAACGGATGACGGGCGCGGAATTCGTGCAGACAGTCCCGGCTGTAATAGGCGATGCGTTGCATGCGCTGCTTGTTGACCCGAAAGCGCTCGAGGTCGCATTCGCGCAGCCAGCGCATGATCCAGCGCCATTGGGCCGGATCCAGGGTCGGGCGGAAGATAAGCGGCGAGGCCGGCTTGAACAGATACTTGAGGATCTTGGCCGGCATGCCGGGCGCGGCCCATGGCGTCACATAACCCGGCGCGATCACGCCGGCATTGCCGAAACTGGTGGAGAGCGCGACGTCCGGCTCGCGCTCGATCACGGTGACGTCGCAGCCTTGCTGGCGCAGATAAAACGCGGTGGCGACGCCGATCACGCCGCCGCCCAGAACAATCGTTTTCATGTGGTTGTGCGGCGGTTTCAGGCGGCAGGACGAGCCGCGCCGAGTACTTTACCCTTGGTTTCCGGCAGACACACCGCGGCCACGATCACCAGCAGATAGCCCGACCCGGCGACGATGCCCATCGCCTTCACCAGCGTCATGGTTTGCGACAGTGTACCGACCAGGATCGGAAAGAACGAGCCGAGACCGCGGCCCAGGTTGTAGCAGAAGCCTTGCCCCGAGCCGCGGATCGAATTCGGATAGAGCTCCGACAAATACGCGCCGACGCCCGCGAAAATTCCCTGTACGACGATGCCGAGCGGGAAGCCGAGCGCGAGCATCATGCCGTCGGTGATCGGCAGCATTGTGTAGACCATGCCGAGCACGAACGAGCCAATCGCGAACAGCACGAACGACGCGCGCCGGCCTATCTTGTCGCACAGAATCGCGCCGACGATATAGCCGGTGAACGAGCCGACGATCAGCACGATCAGATAGCCGCTGGTGTTGAAGACCGACAGATGGCGCACGGTTTTCAGATAGGTCGGCAGCCAGGTGGTGATCGCGTAATAGCCGCCGAGCATGCCGGTGCACAGCACGCTGCCCAGCAGGGTCGTTTTGAGGTATGGGAAGGAGAATATCTGCAGGAAGTGCGAGGTATCGAAGCCGCTTTCGCGAGCGCGGCGGGTTTCGAGAAAGATGTCAGGATCGCTGACATTGCGGCGAATGTAGAAGATCCACAGCGCGGGCAGCAGGCCGATCCAGAAGCAGGCGCGCCATGCGACCTGTTCGGGCAGCAAGGCGAAAAACGCCCAATAGATGATGGCCGCCGCGGCCCAGCCGAATGACCAGCTGCTCTGCACGGTGCCGACGGCTTTCGCGCGATGCTGAGGTGAGCGGATGGTCTCGGCCATCATGATCGTCACGACCGACCATTCACCGCCGAAGCCGATGCCTTGCAGCGTGCGGGTGGTCAGCAGTTGCCAGAACGAGTGGGTGAAGCCCGACAGGCAGGTAAAGATCGCGAAGGTGGCAATGGTCCACTGGAGGACGCGCACGCGTCCATAGCGGTCGGCGAGAATCCCGGCGAGCCAGCCGCCGATCGCCGACGAAATCAGCGAACTGGTCGCGATCATGCCGGCTTCGCTTTTGGTCATGCCCCATGTCGCGATCAGCGTCGGAATAAGGAATGAGTAGATCATGAAATCAAAAGCGTCGACTGCGTAGCCGCCGAAGCCGGCATAGAGGGTGCGGCGTTCGCGCTGTGTCAGTTCGGTGAACCATTGGAGAGAGGGCATGTTTTTTTGTTGTCTCCAGGTGGTTTTTGCCTTCCGGCGGCTTGATCGTGGGTTTTTTGTATTCTAAGGGGACGGGGCGGGGTGCGGCCAGCCGTGGTCAAAAATGCCTGGCGGATAAGGGACTCCATTCCGGTTCCTTACCAACTACTACTATGTAACCCAAAAATTATTGCGCGCCGTTAAACTGCGCCGGCAGCGCTCGAGCTGCGCCTACCCTTCTCACGCCCGCGCTCGCCACTGCTAATGCCCGCCACCGCAAAAACCTGCTCGCCATTCCGCCGCTCCGCGAGCACGCCTTTGCGAGCAGACCCATCGCGCCGCGCGTTCCTGAGATCGTCGGCAAGCATGCTGCTGCTCTCCGGTATGGGCAGCACGCTGCTGTCGGCCTGCGGAGGTGGAAATCTGGACACCGATCAGCCGGCAACGCCGCGCCTCGCCTCGGTGAGCAACTTTCGCGATGTGGCGGGCGCGGCCGCCGGCTATCCCACGGTCGATGGCAAGCAGATGCGCCGTGGCGCCTTCTATCGTGCGAACGCGCTGACCCTCGGCGCTACCGACGCGACCGCCCTCGATAAACTCGGCATCGCCTCGGTCTACGATCTGCGCACGCCTGGCGAAATCGCACGCACGGCGGATATCCTGCCGAGCGGGGCGACGTCGCAGGCGCTCGACGTGCTGGGGGTCAGCGACTTCGTCACGCCGACGTTCGATACCGCGGGCGCCGCCGTCGCGTTCATGGAAGCCCAGGCGCGCGCCTATGTCACCGGCGCCGCCCAGCGCGTCGGTTACGGCGAGCTCCTGACGCGGCTCGCCAATGGCGCCGGTCCGCAACTGTTTCATTCCAACGCGGGTAAGGATCGGGCCGGCTGGGTTGCGGCGCTCCTGCTCAGCATCGCCAACGTGCCAATCGATGTGATCACGCAGGACTATCTGCTGAGCAACGTCTATCTGGCCCAATCGATCCAGCAACAGACCGCCACGTTGCGTGCGCAGAATGGCGACGCGGCTGCAACGACCGCGTCACCGTTGCTCAACGTGCAGGAAAATTACCTGCAAGCCGGGTTCGATCAGGTGCAGGCGAGCTACGGCACGATGGCGAGCTATCTGACACAAGGACTCGGGCTGTCGCAAGCGACGATCGACATGTTGCACGACCGCCTGGTCGGGTGACTCGCGCTTGCCGGGCCTGGTATTGAGCGGAACACGTCGGCCGGCACGGACGAAAAAAAGTCCGCCCCATGTAACCGGGCGGACAGAGAAGGGCGGCATCGAGGTTGCCGGGGGCGACTATAAGGCCGCAACCCGCGCGCAAACCTGTTCAGTAAGGGCGCGTAAGTGCCCGTGCTCGCGAAGCCCGCTCAGCCCTTCCGGATCTTCCTCATGACTGCGCCGGCGCAACCGGCAATTCGATCCGTACTTCCAGCCCGCCGTGCGCGTGATTGCGCACCTGGCAGCGTCCGCCACGATCGTGTGCGAGCCGTGCGACGATCGCGAGACCCAGGCCGCAATGACCTTCGCCGCCGCGCGCGGCGTCGAGCCGTACGAACGGTTTCAGCGCCGCGGCGATGCGCTCGTCGGGAATGCCCGGGCCGTGGTCGCGTACGCTGATCACCCAATGCCGGTCATTGCGCGCCGTGGCGATATCCACCGGCGGCGAGCCGTGCTCGAGCGCGTTGTCGACGAGATTCGTGACCAGCCGGTCGAGCAAGGTGCGCGGCAGGGCGAACGACGGGCCGGCGCGCAAATCGAGCGTGAACAGCGGTGTCTCGGTGTTGTCGCTGGCGGAAAACTGTTCCCGCAGGAATTCGTCGACTTCGACCGGCGGCCCGGCATCGGCGGACTGGCCGGCAAACTCCAGAAACTGCTGGACGATGTTGGTCAGCGAGTCGACGTCGCGGATCAGTCCGGCCCGCTCGTTTTCCGCGACCAGCACGCTCGCGCGCAACTTGAGCCGCGTGAGCGGTGCTTTCAGGTCGTGCGCGACGCCGGCCAGCATCACTGCCTGGTCGTCGCCGGCCTCATTCAGGCGCCGCATCATGTCGTTGAAGGAGCCGATCAGATCGCGCAATTCACGCGGGCCTTGCACGGTCACGGGCTCCGGCCGGCCGCCTGAACCGAACGCGCGGGCGGCGTCGGCCACG
Source organism: Paraburkholderia fungorum (assembly GCF_046026025.1). Taxonomy (GTDB): domain Bacteria; phylum Pseudomonadota; class Gammaproteobacteria; order Burkholderiales; family Burkholderiaceae; genus Paraburkholderia; species Paraburkholderia fungorum_E. The sequence continues at coordinate 72,787 of NZ_JAQQFL010000017.1, forward strand.
CGCGACAGCGGCCGCTGCATCTGCCAGACCGCGAACAGCGACAGGATCAGTGCGGCCGCCAGCATCGAGACGGATTCGATCAGGAAGCGCGGGCGCGGCGGTACGTCCACCGGCACGACGACCCAGTTCGACTTGCCGGGGAACAGCACCCATAGCTGCGGCGGATGCAGGTCGTCGACGGCGATCTGCGTGCCGGGCGGCAGGTTCTCGCGCAAATGCCGGCTCAATTCGACCAGCGGATGAGCGGTGGGCGGGCGCAGATGGACGCTCGACGGCATGTTCCAGGTAGGCACGAGATGCACCCGCATGGCGGGCGCGAGCGCGGCGCCCTTCATCGGCTCGCCGTTGACGGCTTGCAGCACCAGCAGAATGCCGCGCGCGAAGCCGTCGATTTCGTGGCGCGGCGGCTGCATCACCACCAGCACGAACCAGCCGGCCTGAATCGCGAACAACACCGCTGTCGACAGCAACGCCATTCTGCCGAACAGTGTGTTCAGCGGGTTTCTCATGCGCTTGAGGCAGCCTCGTCGGCGAACGGCGTGCCGTCGGCGTCGGGCACGAACACATAGCCTTTGCCGCGCACCGTCTGCACGTAGCACGGATTGGACGGGTCGTCTTCGATCACGCGGCGCAGGCGCCAGATCGGCACGTCGAGACTGCGGTCGCGGAACGCGAGATTGTCACGATGCACGAGATCGTGAATCAGCACGCGCGACAGCACCTTGTAAGGATTGTTGACAAAGATCTTTAGCAGCGCGAACTCACTGTCGCGCAGCGGCAGCTTGGTGTCGTCGCGTGACAGCGCGCGGGTGGCGAAGTCGAGTTCGAACGGGCCGAAGCGATACGGCTTGCGGGCTTCCGGCGCACTCGTGGTGGACGGCCCGCGGCGGCGCAGCACCGTATGAATGCGCGCGAGCAGCTCACGCGGGTCGAACGGCTTGGTCAGATAGTCGTCCGCGCCGAGCGAAAGCCCGACGATGCGGTCGGCCACCGTACCGCGCGCCGTCACGAAGATCACCGGAATGTCGTCGCCGGCGGCGCGCAAGGCGGTGAGCGCGCGTAGGCCGTCGGTGTTCGGCATCATGATGTCGAGCACGACGACCGACGGCCGTTCACGTTCGAGCCGGCGTTGCAGATGGGTGCCGTCGTGCAGCACGGACGCGTCGAAGCCGTTCGTCTGCAGAAACTTGCAAAGCAGATCGCGTACGACCGGATCGTCGTCGACGATAAGGACCTGTGGATTCATGGCGAAATTCTAGACTGGCCCGCGCGACACACGGCCGACTGTTTTCTTACCAATGCTTACGTAAGTTCGCGCCATCTTTGCCGATTCGGGCGCCAGTCCCGCCAGCAAAGGCTCACCGCATATTTCAGGGCTGCACATTTGGCAACAGGCGAGTCGCGCACCGGCAATGTGCAGCGCGGCGCGGCCGTCATTTTGCATCGCTCAAATTCCCTCGATGGAAGAATTCGCCCCCAATTGCTACGGCTGGCAAGGGGTCGCAACGCGTCGTAAGAACCGCCGGAAAGCGCGCGTTCCTTCGTGCATCGCCACTGCGGGCGCGGCGAGATGATTCGTCGTGCAGTACGTTGCGTCGCATGTCGAAAACAGCCTAACGCCTTGGGCCCACGGCAAGCGGCGTGAAATCGAAACCTAGCGCCACGCGAGGCTCATCATGACCGTTCACAGCCATCTCAGCTCAACCCGCTTTTCTTCGCTCGCACCTATGCAGGCGGCGGAAAAGCCCGCAACTTCAAACAATGCAGCAGCGACGCCGCAGGCACCGGAGTCGGTGACCGAGGCACCGGTTCCGTCGGCGCCGCCGTCGCTGCCGTCGGGGCTCGTCGGGCATCACGTCAACACCACCGCCTGACGCATCGAGGCCCGTGTGTCGACCCCAAGCATTCCTGACCGTTTCATCCGTGTCACTGCGTGGTTGACGCTCGGCGCGGCGCTGCTGCCACTCGGCGGCTGCGCCGTCGCCGCGCTGCCGTGCCGGCTGACGTCGGCCACGCTGAAAGTCATCCCGGTCGTCGGCCATGCCGCGGCCACACCGTTCGACATGTGTTCATCCGCTATCGACTGAATCATGACACTCAAACGGATTGCCTTCGCGCTGGCGCTGCTGGGCGGCATGTTCTCGCTGGTTGCTCAGACCCAGGCGCAGGCCCAGGTCCATCCGCAGCCGCCCGCGCGCGATGCGAATGCGGCCAGTGCCGTGCCGAAGGGCGCTTTGCCCGAGGCACGCCGGCGTTCGCAGGACACGCCGTTCGCGTTTCGCGGCATCGCGCTTGGCACCACGCTGGACGAATTTCGCGCCGGCTCGACCGTGCGCGCCACGCCGCTCGGCAGCGTGCCCGTCTGCGAGACGGACGTGCAGGCGGGCGCGCTCGGCATGCGCTTGAAATCGCGCGAGAGTCTGACGGTTGCATGCCGCTGGGCGCATCACACCGACGATGGCTGGGCGGTGTCGCAAGCGGTCGTCGACGGCGTGCCGGCGCTCGAGCATGTGCTGCGCTTTGCGCGTGTCGACGGCCAGAGCGCCCTGCGTCTGTACGAGATTTCTTTCGTGATCGACGAGATCACCGCCGAAGACTTGCGCGACGCGCTCGCGGATCGCTACGGCGCGCCGCGTCTGGTGACGCAAAGCGTGTCGTCGCCGGGCGCGCTGCCGGTCTATGTGTGGGACAACGCGGTGAGTTCGATCACCTTGTGCTTTCTGCCGGGCACTCGCAACGGCACGCTCACGTATCTGCTGAAGGGCTCGGATGCATGGGTGAAATCGGTCGTACGACAATGGCAGGCAAGCGGTGCCGAGGCGGGTTGATGTGCCGGCTCATGGTTCGCGTTGTTTGCGGGTTCAGGCAAGGTCCTGGTTGCGTCGTTGAGCGAAGCATCGGCACCGTAACCGCACGGTTCGTTTTCAATCCGGCCGATCCGGCCAGGGAGCAAGTATGACTGCGCTACGTCTCACTGTCGCGCTAGGCGCGGCGGCCTGTCTCGCGGCTTGCGGCAGCAGCCAGCAGCCGTCAATCGTTGAAACGCCGATGTCGCCGCCGATCGCATCGGCGCCGCTGAACGTCAATACGCAGGGTGCGATCTATCAGGCCGGTGCGCCGTTGCTGCTTTACGAAACGCCGCGTGCCCAGCATATCGGCGACGTGCTGACGATCCGCTTGTCGGAGTCATACAGCGGCAACAATAGTTCGACCGCGGCCGCCAGCCGTTCGAGCAACATCACCGCGACCGCGGCCGATCAGTCGACCAACGCCGCCGCGCGGCTGGCGAGGCTGTTCAATGTCGGCTCGGCCAGTACCGACTACAAAGGGCAGGGCAGTCTCACCGATACCAGCGGCATGACCGGCACACTGGCCGTGACCGTGATCGGCACGATGTCGACCGGCAATCTGGTGGTGTCGGGCGAGAAGATGATCGCGATGAGCGGCAACCGCGACCGCTTGCGCCTGTCGGGTATCGTCAATCCGAAGGATATCGAAGCCGGTAACTATGTGGCGTCGAGCAAGGTTGCCAACGCGCGCATCGAACAGGCCGGCGTGGGGATGGTGTCCGACGCCACCACGATGGGCTGGCTGCAGAGGATGTTTTTGAGCGTACTGACTTTCTGAAGCCGGGCGCGCGGCATGCATGCGAACTGTGCGGCATGCCGGGCATCTTCTCTCATGGGTCTTACGCAAGCGGCGGCGCGTTGCGTTCCGCAGCGCCGATTTCACCGTCCGGTACGAACACATAGCCGCGTCCCCAGACCGTTTGCACATAGCGCGGCTCGGACGGATCCACTTCGATCAGCCGCCGCAAGCGCCAGATCGATACGTCAAGGCTGCGGTTGCGATGCGCCTCGCTATTGCCGTGCAGTTTTTCCAGCAACTGCGCGCGGGTGAGCACCGTCATCGCATGCGTGACAAACACCTTGAGCATCGCGAATTCGCTTGAACGTAGCGGAATGCGCTCGCTGTCGCGGCGCAATTCGCGCGCCGGAAAATTGACCTCGAAACGGCCGAAGCGATAGGGCGCGCGTTGCTCTGGCGCGCTCGGCGCAATCGCACCACGGCGGCGCAGTACCGTGCGTATCCGCGCGACCAGTTCGCTCGGTTCGAATGGTTTGCCGAGATAGTCGTCGGCGCCGAGTTCGAGGCCGATCACACGGTCGATCGGATCGGCGCGCGCGGTCAGCAGGATCACGGGAATGTCGTCGCCCGCGACGCGCAATGCGCGCAGCGCGCTGATGCCGTCGAGCTCCGGCATCATGATGTCGAGCACGACCAGCGCGGGACGCTCGTTCTGCAACGTGCGCTGCAGCGCCATGCCGTGTTCGAGCGTGGACACCTGGAAGCCACGCCCCAGCAGATATTCGCTGACGAGCTCGCGTACGACGGGGTCGTCGTCGACGACCAGAATGGATTGGTTCATCCAGGTCATCTTAGTCATCCGCGCGAGCAGCGCAAAGCACGTAACGCTTTCGAATCCTTTCTCGCGTAAGAGAAAGCAAGCAGGCGCCAGAGCGGTTTCCTCTAGTTCGCCAGCGACGTCTGCATGGTCTGCATCGGTTGCGGGCCGAGGTCGGTCTGATCGACCACCATCTTGTCGATCAGACCATTGAGCTTGGTCGATGCCGTGGAGAAACGGTCGGTGTTGAGACCACCGGTCTGGTAGCGCGCGGTGACGAGAATGCGCCCGTGCTGGATCAGCGTCAGATCGATGATCGACAGATACTGGATCGTTTCGTCGCTAAACGAGCGGCGGCCGTAATCGATCGCCGCGTTGTAGACGAGGCGCGCCTCGCATCCGGCGGGCGACGTGCCCGGATTGTAGACGTCCGAACGAATGCCGCGCCGCTCGAGCGCTAGCTGCAGCGCCGGTACGAAATCGCCGACCGACACGGTTTGATTCACTTCGATGCAGACGTTGTGCACGTCCGCCCGCCGGCCGTTGATGAAGGTCGGCGACGAGTAGTTCGCCGCGATCGCGTAGCCCGCCTGAATCACGGAACCGGTGGCGTCGGCCGCCGAGATCAGCGTCCAGGCGCAACCGTTCAGGCCCAATGCGAGGCTGGCCGAGGCGGCGAGCCGGGCGCCGGGCCGCCGCAACATGACCCACGCGGCCAAAGAGGCCCGCGTGAAAGCGTAAGCGCGCAAGCTTGGCATGGCGGTCATGAGGCGGTGCCTGGTGGCGGTGAAGAAGAGCAGCGTCACAAAGGGGCGCGGCGGATAGCGGCGGCTGGCGGCAAGCAGGGTCCGCGCTCAGCGTGTCACGCGCAGGCGCAATTCGTTTTGCCCTTGCACGCTTGCCGTGACGTTCACGCGCCGGTCGTCGGTGGTCACGATGAAATGCTGACGCGTCGGCGTGTTGACGTCATGCACGACGTTCGGAAAACAGGCGGCGATATCGGCGCCGAATTCCTCGAGCGGATCGTTGACCACGCCGTCGGCTTGCCAGTGCGCGCGCCAGTGGCAATCGTAGGCGTGCGTGTTGGCGCGGCAGTCGTCCGCGGCCGACACACCCGGCAGTTGCGCGGCGGGTTGCGCGTGCAACTGCTTGAAGTCGGGGGCGCCGACGATGTGTTTGAGCGCGGGGCAAACGTCCGCCGGCTCGTTGGGCTGGGCGGCAAGCGCTGCGTGCGTGGCGCTCGCGAGCAGCAGTGCTGCGCCAAGAGCGAGCGCTGCGCGCTGGGTCAAAGGATGGGAGCGGCGATCGAATGACATGTGCGGAGAGTCCGGTAGCAGTGAGGGGCGAAGCGGGCCGCACGTGGTACGGCCCGCACGACTATCGTCGCTGCTACAGGGGCATTTCAAAGCAGGGAACAGCTTGCCCGCTTCGCAAATGCTTCCGAACTCTTTTCGCGTGTTTCCGGATGTTGCGGCGTGCCGCCTAGCCGAGCGTGAGGCCGCCGTCGATATGAATCACCTGGCCGGTGATGTGACGCGCTTCGTCGGAGAGCAGGAATGCGATTAGCGCGGCGATATCCGCGGGCTCGGCGACGTGACCGAGCGGTGTTGCTTCGGCGGCGCGGGTCCACACCGATGCATTATCGGCACTTGGGCCGCGATCTTTACGGGTGTAGCCGGGCGCCACGCAATTGACCGTCACGCCATGCGCCGCCAGTTCGGCGGCAGCGGTTTTGGCCAGCGATTCAAGTGCCGCTTTCGCGGCCGCCGTAGCGGCGAACGGTGCGTCCACGCGATAGCGATGTGCGACGAACGAACTGAGCGCGACCACACGGCCTCGCTCCGAGGTGGCCAATGCCGGCGTCGCCCGCTTGACGAGCGTGGCGAACGCGGCCGGCATCGCGGCGAAGGCGGCGCTGAACGCATCCGCGTCGAGTGCGTTGAGCGTTTGCCGTTGCGCATGGCCGGCGTTCGCGACCAGTTGATCCAGCGCGCCGAAATTCGCGAGCGTTTGATGAATCACGTGTTCGGCGGCGCCGCGTTCGGCGAGATCGGCGAACACCGTCGCGCAGCGCGCGCCGTTCGCGCCGCAATCGGCGGCGACTTGTGCGAGACGCTGGCGTGCTTCGTCGTCGGCGCCGCGTGCGTGCAGCATGAGCGCGGTGCGCGGCGCGGCAATGCGCCGGGCCAGTGCCGCGCCGATGCCGGAGCCCGCGCCGGTGATCAGGACGACCCGATCGAAGCCGGAGCCGCTCATGCCAATCGTGCTGCTCGCGTCATCGGTGCTGCTCATGTTGCTCTCGCTGTGCGTGCTGTGGATGCTGTTTATGCGGCGATCGGTTCGCCCGAGCGCTCGACGTCGAGCGTGTCGCCGTGGAACGCCGCCAGCGATTCGCGATGCGCGACGCTGACGATCGCCGCCTTCGGCAGCCGCTCGGTGAACAGGTGATAAAGACGCGCTTCGTTCTCCGCGTCGAGCGCGCTGGTGGCTTCGTCGAGGAACAGGTAATCCGGCTTATGCAACAGCACGCGGGCGCCGGCGAGACGCTGCTGTTCGCCCGGCGAGAGGATGCGCGTCCAGTGTCCCGATTCCTGCAGGCGCTCGGCGTATTCCGACAGGTGGCAGGTGACGAGCGCTTCACGGCATTCCTCGTCAGTGTAGCTGTCCGCAGGGGACGGATAGGTGAGCGCGGCTTTCAACGTGCCGATCGGCATGTAGCTGACCTGCGGGATGAACATCATGCGCGCGTTGACCGGTGCGTCGATCGAGCCGTCGCCGAACGGCCACAAGCCCGCGAGCGCGCGCATCAGCGTGCTCTTGCCCGAACCGGACGGACCCCGCACCAGCCAGCGCGAGCCCGGCGTGATCGCGATATCGCGGATGCGCGACAGCGGGTTGCCGTTCGGCAGCGCGAGTTGGAGGCCGTCGGTGGAAAGCTGGTCTTCGTCGACGAAATGCAGGTTGATGCCGCCGTGGGCGGTGGCGGGCGAGACCGATTCCTTCAGACGCGGCGCGTGCACGATGCGCTTGAATTCACGCAACCGGTTCACGGTGGCGCGCCATTCGACCAGGGTGCCGTAACTGTTGATGAACCACGAAAACGAATCGCTGACCGTGCCGAATGCACTCGAAATCTGCATCAGCACGCCGAACGAGAAAGCGCCCGCGAAGTAGCGGGGCGCGGCGACAACGATCGGAAAGATGATCGCGATCTGACCATAGAAGCTCAGCACGAAGGTGAGCCGCTTGGTGTACTTCATCACCTGCCACCAGTTGTCGCGGATGCGGCCGAACAGCGAGTGCGCGTTCGTCTTCTCCGTTTCCATGCCGTTGTAGAAGGCGATCTGCTCGGCGTTCTCACGCAGACGGATCAGGCCGAAACGGAAATCCGCCTCGACTTTCTGCGCCTGGTAGTTGATCGGCACGAGCGGGTGGCCGACCTTCTGGATGATCAGCGAGCCGACCACGGCGTAGAGCGCGGCGGCCCACACCATGTAGCCCGGAATCTGTATCGGCATGCCGCCGAGCGAAATGGTCAGCGCGCCGGCCAGCGACCACAGGATCGTGATGAACGAGACCAGCGTGACGACCGTGGAGAGCAGATCGAGCGTCAGCGAGAGCGTGGTGGTGGCGAACGATTGCAGGTCGTCGCTGATCCGCTGGTCGGGGTTGTCGGCGAGCCGGTCGCGTTCGATCCGGTAGAAGGCGCTGTCGCGCAGCCATTCGTCGAGATAACGCGAGGTCAGCCACTGGCGCCAGCGGAAGCCGAGCATCTGGCGCAGATAGCGGCCGTACACCGCAAGAATGATGAAGCCGAACGCGAGCCCGGTGAACACCATCAGCAGGTGCGGAAAGTCGTGCACGTTCTTGGTTTGCAGCGCGTTGTAGAAGTCGGCGCTCCAGCGGTTCAGGCGCACGTTGATCCACACGACGAGCAGATTCATCACGATGATCGCGATGAGCAGCCCCCACGCCGTTTTTCGTTCTTCGGAGACCCAATAAGGTTTGATCAGGCTCCAGGCGGAGACTTTGTCGTCTGGCGGCAGCGCGGGGCTGGAAGCGGTATTCGATGTCATGAGCATCCTGATGAAGTGCTGGCCCATCTGGCCGGCCCATCTCGGGCCGACCCCACGGCGGTTTGCGGTACGTGCCCCGGGCGTCGTGCTCGACGAACCCACGCCCGGGTGAGCGCCTGATTCTGGCGCGAAGCCCTTAAGTGAAAATTAATTGCCGCCCGGCGGCTTCGCCTCGATGCCGCCGTCGCGCATGTGGCCAGGCGGCTCCCGCAGCATCCGGTGCTGGCATTGTGCCAGAGCGCCGGCCTCGGCCAAATTGACCGATCGAAAGAGGGTGCCGGATCAATTGCGCGCGACTGCGTGGGCCGCCGGTTTGCGAGTGCCGCGCCTTTTATGGTCTAATGACCTTCGACGAAACAGGGGTGCTTTGCCCACAGGCTGCGTGATTCTCATGCAGCGGCGGCGAGGCTGAGAGAGACCCTTTGCACCCGATCCGGGTAATACCGGCGCGGGAAGTTTCCGGAAGCAGCCACTCTTCCATTCCCCGCCGGGCGGCGTCCGTCATATTTGACGCGCGTTGTGCCTGGCCGGCCTCACCCGCCGGTTTCGTCCTGGGTACGTGCGTTTTTGGGCCGTACAGAAAGGATTCGATGACCGCCTATTCTTCAGACATGTGTTTTGCTTCTCGCCGCGTTGCCGTCGATCACGTCGGCGCGCCGTGCCGCTTTAGCCTTGCTTGCCGCAGCGGCTCGGAGTGGGCGCGATGAATCGTCACGCTCAACCTGATTTCGCGGTACTCGGCGGCGGGCTGTGCGGGCGTCTGGTCGCATGGCGTCTCGCAGGTGCTGGGCATCGCGTGGCGCTCTATGAGCGCGGCGATGCCGCGGGCTCGCAAGCCGCGGCCTGGGTCGCCGCCGCCATGCTGGCGCCGCTGGCCGAAGCCGCCAGCGCCGAACTGCTGATCACGCGCCTTGGTGCGAGTTCGCTCGAGACATGGCCGCAAGTGCTGGCCGAATTGCCCGAACCGGTGTTCTTCCAGCGCAATGGCACGCTCGTCGTGTGGCATCACGCCGACCGGACCGAAGCACCGTTGTTCGAACGCCGCGTGCGCTCGAACGCGCCTGCCGAATTGCTCGACGGCGGCTTCGTGACGCTGGCCGGCGCTCAGCTCGGCGCCGCCGAACCCGCCTTGGCGGGACGCTTCAATCAGGGCTGGCTGCTGCCGCGCGAAGGCCAACTGGATAACCGTCAGGTACTGTCCGCGCTGGCCGCCGGCCTTGCCCAGCGCGGTGTCGAAACACACTGGAACACGGCGGTGGACGATCACGCATTGCCGCCCGCGCGCGTCACGATCGACTGCCGGGGTTTGGGCGCGAAGCCCGTGCTGCCCACGCTGCGCGGCATTCGCGGCGAAGTGGCTCGCGTGCATGCGCCGGGTATCAACCTGACGCGGCCGGTGCGGCTGCTGCATCCGCGCTATCCGCTGTACATCGCGCCGAAGCAGGATGATCTCTATGTGATCGGCGCGACCGAGGTGGAAGGCGAGGACATGTCGCCGGTCAGCGTGCGCTCGGCGCTCGAGTTGCTGAGCGCGGCGTTCTCCGTGCATCCCGGTTTCGGCGAGGCACGTATTCTCGAACTGAATTCGCAGTGCCGCCCGACTTTGCCGGACCACCGTCCGGCTTTGCTGTGGGATGGCGCGCAGACGCTGCGCGTGAACGGCCTGTACCGGCACGGTTACATGATCGTGCCCGAAGTCGCCGACGAAGCCGTGCGCTTTGCCGCGGCGCTGCTCGACGGCCGCATCGGCGACGCCGACGCCTTCGCCGACTGGCAAAGCGCCGCGCGCTGGAGCGAGCTGTTTCAACTGGACTCCGCGCGGGAACCGGCATGAGCGTTGCGCGCCTGCTAAAGACGTAAGCACAGGCAAGCCAGCGCGCGCCACGCCGCTCCCGCTATCGATTGAACCGTATTCGAACACCATGGACATTCATATCAATCAGAAGCCGTTGTCGCTGCCCGAAGGCGCGACTGTCGCCGATGCGCTCGCCGCGTTCGGCGCGCGTCCGCCGTTCGCGGTCGCACTGAACGGCGATTTCGTCGCGCGCACCCAGCATGCGGCACGCGCGCTGCGCCCGGGCGACAAGCTCGATGTCGTGCAACCCGTGGCCGGCGGCTAAGCCCGCGCCATGCTTTGCCGGAGAACAGGATTATGCAAATGACTGCCCCCCAAACCGCCGACGCGCTCACGCTCTACGGCGAAACCTTCGCGAGCCGCGTGCTGCTTGGCACGTCGCGCTATCCGTCGCTGCAATCGCTGTCCGACTCGATCGATGCGGCGCGGCCCGGCATGGTGACCGTTGCGTTGCGCCGGCAAATGAACGAAGGCGGCGCCGAAGCCGGTTTCTTCGACCTGCTCAAGCGCCACGGCGTGCCGCTTTTGCCCAATACCGCCGGCTGCCTGACGATCGGCGAAGCGGTGACGACCGCGCACATGGCGCGTGAAATCTTCGAAACCGACTGGATCAAGCTCGAACTGATCGGTGACGACTACACGTTGCAGCCCGATCCGGTCGGCCTGATCGAAGCGGCCACGCAGTTGATCAAGGACGGCTTCAAGGTGCTGCCGTATTGCACCGAAGATCTGGTGATCGGCCGCCGTCTGCTCGATGCGGGCTGCGAGGCGCTGATGCCGTGGGGCGCGCCGATCGGCACCGGCAAGGGCGTCATCAATCCGTACGGCCTGCGCGTGTTGCGTGAACGCCTGCCGGACGTGCCACTGATCGTCGACGCCGGCCTCGGTGTGCCGTCGCACGCGGCGCAGGTGATGGAGTGGGGCTTCGACGGCGTGTTGCTGAACACCGCCGTTTCGCAGGCAACGCATCCTGACGCGATGGCGCGTGCTTTCGCGCTGGGCGTCGAAGCGGGCCGCCAGGCTTTTCTGGCGGGGCCGATGGCCGAGCGCGAAAGCGCGCACGCGAGCACGCCGGTGGTCGGCATGCCGTTCTGGCATCAAGACGGGAGCGCTGCATGACGCAAACTTTGCCTTTGACCGGCCGCGACCTTTTCTGGCCGCCCGCCGATGAACTCACCGAGGCTGCCGAGCGGATCCGGGCCCGCCTGGGCGACTGGCCGCCGACGCATGCGCCGTGGCGCATCTGCCTGACCGCGCCGGACCATCCAAATGGCGGGGACCTGATCGTTGTCGCCGACGCGCAGCAGCATGGCGAGCAGGTGGCGCGCTGGCTGGTGCAGGGCGCCGGTGTGATCGTCGCGGCCGAGAACACGGCAACGCTCCATCTCGGCGGCGAGAAATACGGCCTGGGAGGTCATCTGGCAGAAGACTGGATGCCCGCGCTGGCGGCGTTTCTGGACTGCGGTTTCGATCCGCACGACGCGCTGGTGCTGGCGCTGGCATGGCGCGACGGCGACGAAACGAAAGCGGACGACGCCTTTCCGGCCAATATCGCCCATTTCCCACGTCTTGTCGGCCTGCCGGCCGCGCCGGCGCAGGCGTTCCCGCGCTGTCCCGAGCGGCTTGGCCTGTATCCGGTGCTGCCGAGCGCGGAGTGGGTCGAACGGGTGGCGGCCTTCGGCGTGAAAACGATCCAGTTGCGCCGCAAATCGGCCGAGCCCGCCGACGAACTGAAGCGCGAAATCGCTCGCTGTGTCGCCGCGGGCCGAGCGCACGATGCCCAGGTTTTCATCAACGATCACTGGCAAGCCGCGCTGGAAGCGGGCGCCTACGGCGTCCACCTCGGTCAGGAAGACGTGCATACGGCCGACCTGTCGGCACTTGCAAGCGCCGGCATCCGCCTCGGTCTGTCAACGCACGGTTTCTACGAGATTCTGAAGGCGCTGCACTTCCGGCCCAGCTACATTGCTTTGGGCGCGGTGTTCCCGACTACCACCAAGGTCATGCCGACCGCACCGCAGGGCCTCAAGCGTCTGGTACGGTATGTCCGCTTGCTCGACGGCGTCGTGCCGCTGGTGGCGATCGGCGGGATCGATCTGCAGGTGCTGCCCCAAGTGCTGGCGACGGGCGTGGGCTGTGCGGCCGTGGTGCGCGCCGTGACCGAGGCGGCCGATCCGGCTGCCGCGGTTTCTGCGTTGCAACATGCGTTTACGCAATAATCGTCAAGTTCAGTAAAGGGACAGGGCACCTCACGGCAGCTTTTGCATGATGGCCCTATAATTCGGCCTTCCGTGTAAAAGGACTGTCAGTTTCGTGTCTTCCTCCCCCGAGACCTTACTCGAGCTGCGCGACGTCGACTTCGGTTATGGCGACCGGCTCGTCCTGTCGAACCTGAATCTGCGCTTCAAGCGCGGCCAGGTCGTCGCGGTCATGGGCGGCTCGGGTTGTGGCAAAACCACGGTGCTGCGCCTGATCGGCGGTCTGGTGCGCGCCCAGCGCGGCCAGATCCTGTTTCATGGCCAGGACATCGGCGCGCAAACGCGCGACGGCCTCTACGCGCTGCGCCGCAAGATGGGCATGCTGTTCCAGTTCGGCGCGCTGTTTACCGACATGTCGGTGTTCGAAAACGTCGCTTTCGCGCTGCGCGAGCACACCGACCTTCCCGAAGAACTGATTCGCGACCTCGTCTTGATGAAGCTCAACGCGGTCGGCTTGCGTGGCGCGCGCGATCTCACGCCGTCGGAGATTTCGGGCGGTATGGCGCGGCGTGTGGCGCTGGCGCGGGCGATTGCGCTCGACCCCGAACTGATGATGTACGACGAGCCGTTCGCCGGCCTCGATCCGATTTCGCTCGGCATCACCGCGAACCTGATTCGCGCGCTGAATCAGGCACTGGGTGCAACCTCGATCCTGGTCACGCACGACGTGCCGGAGTCGTTCGCCATTGCTGATTATGTCTATTTCCTCGCCAATGGCGGGGTGCACGCCGAAGGCACGCCGGCCGAGCTGCGCGCGTCGACGGATGCGACCGTGCGCCAGTTCATCGACGGCGCGCCGGACGGCCCGTTCAAATTCCACTACCCCAGTCAGACGCCGCTCGCGGCGGACTTCGGCATTGGCGGAGGTCAGTCATGATCAGTGCGTTGGGTCGCTCGGTGATCGACGGGTTGGGCACGGCCGGCTATGCCACGCGTTTCTTCTTCCGGCTGCTGCTCGAGTTTTTCCCACTATTGCGCCGGCCGCGTCTTGTCACGAAGCAGATCCACTTCGTGGGTAATTATTCGTTGGTGATCATCGCCGTGTCGGGGCTGTTTGTCGGCTTCGTGCTCGGCTTGCAGGGCTACTACACGCTGAACCGCTACGGTTCGGAGCAGGCGTTGGGGCTGCTGGTCGCGCTTTCGCTGGTGCGCGAACTCGGGCCGGTGGTCACGGCGCTCCTGTTCGCGGGCCGCGCCGGCACGTCGCTTACGGCCGAGATCGGTTTGATGAAGGCGGGCGAGCAACTCACCGCCATGGAAATGATGGCGGTGGACCCGGTGAAGGTGGTGGTGGCGCCGCGGCTGTGGGCGGGCATCATTTCCATGCCAATTCTGGCCGCGATTTTCAGCGCGGTCGGTGTGTTCGGTGGTTATGTGGTCGGTGTGCTGCTGATCGGCGTCGACGCCGGCGCGTTCTGGTCGCAGATGCAAGGCGGTGTCGATGTCTGGCGCGATGTGGGCGCCGGGGTCATCAAGAGTGTGGTGTTCGGCCTCGCGGTGACCTTCGTGGCGCTGTATCAAGGCTACGAAGCCAAGCCGACACCGGAAGGCGTGTCGCGCGCCACGACCAGAACGGTCGTGTACGCGTCGCTTGCGGTGCTCGGCCTCGATTTTCTGTTGACCGCACTGATGTTCAGCTAAAACCGCGCTGTACGTTTTCGCTCAGCGGGCGCGCCTCGGCTTGCGCGTGACCGGAGCGGGGGCAGCGTGGCGGATTCACTTTGGGATGACGATGAAAAAGACTGCTCTCGACTTCTGGGTCGGCCTGTTTGTGGTGTTGGGTTTCGTGGCGTTGCTGTTCCTCGCGCTGAAGGCCGGCAACATGAGCTCGTTGTCGTTTCAGGCAACGTACCCGGTCAAGCTCAAGTTCGACAATATCGGCGGATTGAAGGCGCGCGCACCGGTGAAGAGCGCGGGCGTGACGGTCGGCCGGGTCGACTCGATCGGCTTTGACAGCAATGCGTATCAGGCTGTCGTCACGATCGACATCGACAAGCAATATCCGTTTCCGAAAGACACCTCGGCGAAGATCCTGACTTCGGGTCTGCTCGGCGAGCAATACATCGGGCTCGAACCCGGCGGCGATAGCGAGATGCTTAAAGCGGGTGACACGATTACGATGACACAATCGGCGATCGTGCTGGAAAACCTGATCGGACAATTCCTGTATAGCAAGGCCGCGGACTCGGGTGCGTCCAAGCCGGGCACGGGTTCGGCTGCTCCTGCCGCCGCCCCGGCCACAGCGCCCGCGGCGCCGACTCCGCCCGCTTCCGGCGCGGCCGGTCAATAAGGAGAATAAAAATGCAGACCCTACGAAAACACGGCGTACGCACTGTCCAGATAGCAACGTTCGCGTTGGCGGCCGCTACGCTCGCCGGCTGTTCGACCGTGCAGACGCCGACCAAGGGCGATCCGCTCGAGGGCTTGAACCGCACCATCTTCACCGTCAACGACAAGCTCGACCAGTACGCGCTGAAGCCGGTCGCCAAGGGCTACGTCTTTATCACGCCGCAACCGGTGCGCGACAGCGTCACCAACTTCTTCTCGAATATCGGCGACGTCTACATTGCGGCGAACAACCTGCTGCAGTTGAAGATCACCGATGGCGTCGAAGACATCATGCGGATCGTGATCAACACGGTGTTCGGCGTCGGCGGCCTGTTCGACGTGGCGACGCTCGCCAAGCTGCCCAAGCACGACAACGACCTCGGCCTGACGCTTGGCCACTACGGCGTGCCGGCAGGGCCGTACCTGGTGCTGCCGCTGTTCGGGCCGAGCACGGTGCGCGACGCGGTCGGCTCGATCGGCAATTACTATGTGAATCCGCTCAGCTACATTCATCCGGACGGTCTGAGCTGGATGCTGTATGGCCTGAACGTCGTCAACACGCGCGCGAATCTGTTGAGCGCGAGCGATGTGCTCGAAGGCGCCGCGCTGGATAAGTATTCGTTCGTGCGCAACGCGTATCTGCAACGCCGTCAGTATCTGTTGTCGGACGGCAAGCAATCGCAGACGCTGCCGAACTACGGCGATGAAGCACCGCTGCCGAAGTATGACGACGTCGACAGCGGCGCGGCAGGCACGCCGGCTGCTGCCGCGAAAGCGTCGGCCGCCTCGGGCGCGGCCGCAACGCCGCCGCAGGCCACTTCTGCGACCGGCGCCGCCACGGCGGCAGCACCGGAAGGCGCTTCCGGCACCTACGCAACGCCGCCGCTCGATCTGAACGGCGGTCCGGAAACCACGCAGATTCCTGCCGGCCAACTGGTCCCGCCGCAGCGTTTCAACTTCCCGTCATTCAAATTGCGTTGATCGTGCAGCCGTAACACCTCGAAACGACTCTCGCAGTTTGCGCATGGATTGCTGCTGAACTCGCGTGTTAATGTCGGCTCAAACGGTTGCACTATTTTTAAGGCAAGGCTCGATATGAAAAAATTCTTCCTGATTCCGTTGTTTGCTGCGTTGTTTTCGTTCGTCAGTGTCGGTGCCTCGGCACAAACGGTCGACTCCAGTTCGCCCGACACCCTGATCAAGACCGTCACGCAGCAAGTGGTCGATGCGGTGCGCGCCGACAAGTCGATCCAGCAAGGCGACATTTCGCACATTACCCAGCTCGTCAACGAAAAGATCCTGCCGTACACCGATTTCCGCCGCACCACGCAACTGGCGATGGGCCGGAACTGGCGCACCGCGACGCCGGAGCAGCAAAACGCCGTGGTCGAGCAGTTCAAGATGCTGCTGATCCGTACCTACTCGGGCGCGCTCGCGCAAGTGAAAGACCAGCAGATCCAGTACAAGCCGTTTCGCATGAGCCCGGACGACACCGATACGGTGGTGCGCTCTGTGGTGATGAACAACGGCTCGCCGATCGAACTGGACTACCGTCTGTACAAGACGCCGCAAGGCTGGCGCGTGTATGACATCAACGTGCTCGGCGCGTGGCTGATCCAGGCGTATCAGCAGCAGTTCAACGAGCAGATCCAGCAGAAGGGCGTGGACGGACTGATCCAGTTCCTCACGCAGCGCAACCAGCAACTCGCCGCGGGCAAGCAGTCGTGAGCGAAGTGCTGAACGCCGTCGCAAACCGCTTCGAAAGCGGTGCGACGCTGACCCACGAGAGCGCGAAAGTCGCGTTCGAGGCCGGTTTGCAGCGCATCGCCGCGGGCGCGACCGGCGTGGATTGCGCGCCGCTCGTGCAATTCGATTCAACCGCGCTTGCCGTTCTGCTCGCATGGGAGCGTGCCGCCCAGGCACGCGGCATCGTGTTCGAGATCGTCAACCTGCCGGCTGGTCTCGCCAGCCTCGCACAAGCCTACGGCGTCGACACCCTCATTGCGACGCGACATTGACGCTCCCATAGCGTCACTTCCAATCGCCCTGGCTCAGCCGGGGCAGCCGCTTTTTGCCCTATAATCAAACGTTTTTTGGGGCATATAACCGGCCCCAATTTCGTCCCTTCCAGCACTTTTGCGCCCCCTCAGGGCGCCCTTTAGGCGCCGCGACACACGCGGCCCACAGTCATGTCAGCCATAGAAATTCGTAACGTCAAGAAGCGCTACAAGGACTTGCAAGCGCTCAAGGGCGTCAGCCTCACGGTGGAAGAAGGCGAGTTCTTCGGACTGCTCGGTCCGAACGGCGCGGGCAAGACGACGCTCATCAGCATACTCGCCGGTCTCGCGCGTGCCGACGAAGGCAGCATCGCGGTGCGCGGCCATGACGTGGTCAGCGATTTCCGCGAGGCGCGTCGTGCGCTCGGCGTGGTGCCGCAGGAGCTCGTGTTCGATCCGTTCTTCACCGTGCGCGAAACCTTGCGCATCCAGTCCGGCTATTACGGGCTGCGCAATAACGACGCGTGGATCGACGAGATCATGGCCAATCTCGACCTCACCGACAAAGCCGACGCCAACATGCGCGCGCTGTCGGGCGGCATGAAGCGCCGTGTGCTCGTGGCGCAGGCGCTGGTGCACCGGCCGCCGGTGATCGTGCTGGATGAGCCGACCGCGGGCGTCGACGTCGAATTGCGTCAAACCTTGTGGAAATTCATCTCGCGCCTGAATCGCGAGGGCCACACGATCGTGCTGACCACGCACTATCTGGAAGAAGCCGAATCGCTGTGCGACCGCATTGCCATGTTGCGGCGCGGCGAGGTCGTGGCGCTCGAGCGCACCAGCGCGCTGTTGCAACGCTTTGCCGGCATGCAGTTGTTTCTGCGCTTTACAGAAGGCGTGTTGCCGGCCGAGTTGCGCTCCCTCGAAGTAGACAGCGGTACGGGTAACGGCAATGGCCGCCAGCACCTGCTGCGTCTCGCGAGCTATGACGACGTCGAGCGGATTCTCGCGCAGTGCCGCGCGGCGGGCTGCACATTTGAAGAGATCGAGGTCCGCAAGGCCGACCTCGAAGACGTGTTCGTTCAGGTGATGAACGGTCCGGAAGTGATCGAGGGGCTGGCATGAGCGGCTACAGTGGTTTCAGCACGCTGTTTTACAAGGAAATTCTGCGGTTCTGGAAGGTCGCGTTCCAGACCGTGCTGGCGCCGGTCATCACCGCCCTGCTGTATCTGACGATTTTCGGCCACGCGTTGCGCGGTCACGTTGAGGTCTATCCGGGCGTGGAGTACACGAGCTTCCTGATTCCCGGCCTCGTGATGATGAGCGTGTTGCAGAACGCCTTTGCAAATAGCTCGTCCTCGCTGATCCAGTCGAAGATCACCGGCAACCTGGTGTTCGTGCTGCTGCCGCCGCTCTCGCACTACGAAATGTTCGGCGCGTATGTGCTCGCGGCCGTGGCACGGGGTCTGGCCGTCGGCTTCGGCGTGTTCATCGTGACCATCTGGTTTGTGCCGGTCAGCTTCTGCGCGCCGCTTTACATCATCGCGTTCGCCATTTTCGGCGCGGCGATTCTCGGCACGCTCGGTTTGATCGCCGGCATCTGGGCCGAAAAGTTCGATCAGCTTGCTGCATTTCAAAACTTTCTGATTATGCCGCTCACGTTCCTTTCGGGCGTGTTCTACTCGACGCATACGCTGCCACCGGTGTGGCGCGAAGTGTCGCGGCTCAATCCCTTTTTCTACATGATCGACGGCTTTCGCTACGGTTTCTTCGGGATGTCGGATATCAATCCGCTCGAGAGCCTGGCGATCGTTGCCGGTTTCTTTGTGGTGCTGGCCGTGGTGGCGATGCGCATGCTCGCCTCCGGCTACAAACTGCGCCACTGATCAGGAGCTTCTCTCATGTTGCCGACTCCCGAACAGGTCAAGCAATACATCGCGGCTGGGCTCGCTTGCCAGCATCTCGAAGTCGAGGGCGACGGTCAGCATTTCTTCGCGACCATCGTTTCGCCGAGCTTCGAAGGCAAGCGTTTGATCGCGCGCCATCAACTCGTGTACGCGGCGCTCGGCGACCGCATGCGTGAAGAAATCCACGCGCTCAGCATGAAGACGCTGACGCCCGCCGAATGGCAGAACGCGTAATCTGGAAATTTAGTGCGAATTACTCAAGAAGGGCGCGACGCGGGTAGCGGCGCGTCGAACACAGTTAAAGCGGGCCCGGCAGAAGTCCGGGTCAATCAGGAACTGACAGGCATGGATAAACTCGTCATTGAAGGTGGCTACCCGCTGTCGGGCGAAGTCGTCGTCTCAGGCGCGAAGAACGCGGCGTTGCCAATCCTGTGCGCGAGTCTGCTCAGCGCGGAACCGGTGCATCTGGAGAACGTGCCCGACTTGCAGGACGTGCGCACGATGCTCAAGCTGCTCGGCCAGATGGGCGTGCAGATCGAGAGTGGCGAGGGCCGCGTGTCGCTGGACGCGTCGAAGGTCGATAACCTCGTCGCACCGTACGAAATGGTGAAGACCATGCGTGCGTCGATTCTGGTGCTCGGCCCGTTGGTGGCGCGCTTCGGTCACGCCAAGGTGTCGCTGCCGGGCGGTTGCGCAATCGGCGCGCGTCCGGTGGATCAGCACATCAAAGGCCTGCAGGCCATGGGCGCCGAAATCACGATCGAGCACGGCTTTATCGAAGCGCGCGCAGAGCGTCTGAAGGGCGCTCGCATCGTGACCGACATGATTACGGTGACTGGCACGGAAAACCTGCTGATGGCGGCGGTGCTTGCCGAAGGCGAGACAGTCATCGAGAACGCCGCGCGTGAGCCGGAAGTGGGCGACCTCGCGCATCTGCTGGTCGCGATGGGCGCGAAGATCGAAGGCATTGGCACGGACCGTCTGGTGATCCAGGGCGTCGACAAGCTGCATGGCGCGAAGCACACGGTGATTCCGGATCGAATCGAAGCCGGTACATTCCTGTGCGCGGTGGCTGCTGCCGGCGGCGATGTCACATTGCGTAAAGTGCGCCCGCTGATCCTTGAAGCCGTGACCGAAAAGCTGCGCGAAGCCGGCGTCACGATCGAAGAGGGCGACGACTGGATGCGCGTGCGCATGGACAAGCGTCCAGGCGCCGTGAGCTTCCGCACCTCCGAATACCCCGCGTTCCCGACCGACATGCAAGCGCAGTTCATGGCGCTCAACACGATCGCGGACGGCACCTCGCAAGTCGTCGAGACGATCTTCGAGAACCGCTACATGCACGTGCAGGAATTGAACCGCCTTGGCGCGAGCATCACGATCGACGGTAACACCGCGCTCGTAACCGGCGTCGAGAAGCTGTCGGGTGCGAAGGTGATGGCGACTGACCTGCGTGCTTCGGCCAGCCTCGTGATCGCCGCGCTGCGCGCCGAAGGCGAAACGCTGATCGACCGGATCTATCACCTGGATCGGGGCTACGACCGGATGGAGACCAAGCTCAACGCCATCGGCGCCAAGGTGCGCCGAATCGCCGGGAGCCAGGCATGAGCTCGATGCCGCAAACCTCGTCTTCGCCGGCCGTGAGCGCACCGCTCACACTGGCTTTGTCGAAAGGGCGTATCTTCGAAGAGACGCTGCCGCTGCTCGCCGCAGCCGGCATTGAAGTCGCCGAAGACCCGGAAACCTCGCGCAAGCTGATTTTGCCCACGACGGACGCGAACGTGCGAGTGATCATCGTGCGCGCCACGGACGTGCCGACCTATGTCGAATACGGCGCTGCCGACTTCGGCGTGGCGGGCAAAGACGTATTGCTCGAGCACGGCGGCAGCGGACTATATCAGCCGGTCGACCTGGATATCGCGCGGTGCCGGATGTCGGTCGCGGTGGCGGCCGGCTTCGATTACGCGAACGCGGTGCGCCAGGGCGCACGCCTGCGCGTGGCGACCAAGTACGTTGAAACCGCCCGTGAGCATTTTGCCGCCAAGGGCGTGCACGTCGACCTGATCAAGCTGTACGGTTCGATGGAGCTGGCGCCGCTGGTCGGCCTCGCCGACGCGATCGTCGACCTGGTGAGTTCGGGCAATACCTTGCGCGCCAACAATCTTGTCGAGGTGGAGGAGATCATGCAGATTTCGTCGCGCCTCGTTGTGAACCAGGCGGCGCTGAAGCTCAAGCGCGCCGCGCTGCGGCCGATCCTCGACGCGTTCGAACGCGCGTCGAAGGCCGGCTCTACGGCGGCCTGAATCGCTTGACCACGTGCGTGGTCAAGCTTTTAACGCGCGCCTTACCGAAACGGATACCCGTATGTCTATCAAGATTCGCAAACTCGATTCCAGCGCGCCCGACTTTCACAAGGCGCTGCACGCGGTGCTCGCGTTCGAGGCGAGCGAGGACGAAGCAATCGAGCGCTCGGTTGCGCAGATTCTGAACGACGTGAAAGCACGCGGCGACGCCGCGGTGCTCGAGTACACGAATCGCTTCGACCGTGTCGAGGCGAAGAGCGTCGAGGCGCTCGAATTGCCGATGTCCGAACTCGAAGCCGCGCTCGAAAGCCTGGAGCCGAAGCGCCGTGCGTCGCTCGAAGCGGCGGCCGCGCGCGTGCGCGGTTACCACGAGAAGCAGAAGATCGAGTGCGGCAGCCATAGCTGGCAGTACACGGAAGCCGACGGCACCGTGCTCGGCCAGAAGGTCACGCCGCTGGATCGCGCGGGTATCTATGTGCCGGGCGGCAAAGCGGCGTATCCGTCGTCGGTGCTGATGAACGCGATTCCCGCACGGGTGGCCGGCGTGCGCGAAATCGTCATGGTCGTGCCCACGCCGGACGGCGTGAAAAATCCGCTGGTGCTGGCGGCTGCCTTGCTGGGCGGCGTGGATCGCGTGTTCACGATCGGCGGCGCGCAGGCGGTGGCCGCACTCGCGTACGGCACGGAAACGGTGCCCGCGGTCGACAAGATCTGCGGCCCGGGCAACGCCTATGTCGCGTCGGCCAAGCGCCGGGTGTTCGGCACGGTTGGGATCGACATGATCGCCGGACCGTCGGAAATTCTCGTGCTGTGCGACGGCACGACGGACCCGCGCTGGATCGCGATGGACCTGTTCTCGCAAGCCGAGCACGACGAGCTCGCGCAATCCATCCTGCTCTGCCCGGACGATGCATTCATCGCCCGGGTGCGCGACGCGATCAACGAACTGCTGCCTACCATGCCGCGTCAGGACGTGATCCGCGCGTCGCTCGAAGGCCGTGGTGCGCTGATCAAGGTGCGCGATATGGCCGAAGCCTGCGCGATCGCCAACGACATTGCGCCGGAACACCTCGAAATCTCCGCGCTGGAGCCGCATCAATGGGGCCAATTGATCCGCCATGCCGGCGCGATCTTCCTCGGCCGCTACACCAGCGAAAGTCTCGGCGATTACTGCGCCGGACCGAATCACGTGTTGCCTACGTCGCGTACCGCACGGTTCTCTTCGCCGCTGGGCGTCTACGATTTTTTCAAGCGTTCGAGCGTGATCGAAGTCAGTGCGGAAGGTGCGCAGACGCTTGGTGAGATCGCCGCCGAACTCGCTTACGGCGAAGGCCTGCAGGCACATGCCCGCAGCGCCGAATACCGGATGCGGCAAGGCAGCGGTGAGCGCGGATAACCGGTTAGGCGCGAGGCGGGCATCGAACCGGTGCCCGCGAACTTCACCGACGGATTTCGCGCGGTTTTCCGTTAAATAACGACAATACAGACCAATCCGGTGCAATCCGCAAGCCGCCGATACCCGGCCGGCGTACTGGGTGCGGCCCGGTCCACTGACTTATGACGACACCTCAAGACATCATCCGCCGCGACGTGCTCGCGATGACGAGCTATCCGGTTCCTGACGCCACGGGCTATATCAAGCTCGATGCGATGGAAAATCCATTTCCGCTGCCGCCGGTGCTCGCCGCCCATCTGGGCGAACATCTGGCCGGTGTGGCGCTGAACCGCTACCCGGCGCCGCGCCCGGAAGCGCTGATCGAAAAGATCAAGCGCGTGATGGGTGTGCCCACGGGGTGCGAGGTGCTGCTCGGCAACGGCTCGGATGAGATCATCAGCATGGTGTCGGTGGCGTGCGCGAAGCCGGGCGCCAAGGTACTCGCGCCGATGCCGGGTTTCGTGATGTATCAGATGTCGGCGAAGCTGGCGAACCTGGAATTCATCGGCGTGCCGCTGAAGCCCGATTTCACGCTCGACACTGAAGCGATGCTGGCGGCGATCGCCGAGCATGCGCCGGCGATCGTCTATCTGGCCTATCCGAACAACCCGACCGGCACGCTATACGACGACGCGGACATGGAGCGCATCATCGCCGCAGCGAACCAGAGCCTCGTGGTGATCGACGAAGCGTATCAGCCGTTTGCCCAGCAAAGCTGGCTGCCGCGCGCCGATGCCTTCGACAACGTCGTCGTGATGCGTACCGTGTCCAAGCTCGGCCTGGCCGGCATCCGGCTGGGTTATCTGGTCGGCAAGCCTGTCTGGCTTACCGAATTCGACAAGGTGCGGCCGCCCTACAACACCAACGTGCTGACGCAAGCCGCCGCCGATTTCCTGCTCGACCACGTCGACGTGCTCGACAGTCAGGCCGCGCAATTGCGCGAAGAACGCACGAAACTCGCGCAGGCCGTGGCCCAGTTGCCGGGCGCCGAAGTGTTCCCGAGCGCCGGCAACTTCCTGCTGGTGCGGGTGCCTGACGCATCCGTTATGTTCGAAACGCTGCTGGCAGCACGGGTTTTGATCAAAAACGTGAGTAAAATGCACCCATTGCTGGTCAATTGCGTGCGTTTGACCGTCGGTTCGCCCGAAGAAAACGCCCAGTTGATCGCCGGACTGAAACTCGTGTTGCACTGAACGGCAGGCTAAATGGCCGCGTGAGCGCTTTTCGCTACGGAGAAAAGCGCGCGCGGTCCGCCGTTTTCCCATCCCACATACCTATCGCTTTCTAGCTAGATTCGAGGAATTACCATGCGCCTTGCGGAAGTCGTTCGCAACACCAGCGAAACGCAGATCCGTGTGAAGATCAATCTGGACGGCACCGGTCAGCAGAAGCTGGCTACCGGCGTGCCGTTTCTTGATCACATGCTCGACCAGATCGCACGGCATGGCCTGTTCGATCTCGACATCGAAGCGCATGGCGACCTCGAAATCGACGACCACCATACGGTCGAAGACGTCGGCATCACGCTCGGCCAGGCCGTCGCGAAGGCAATTGGCGACCGCAAGGGCATCCGCCGCTACGGTCATTCTTACGTGCCGCTCGACGAAGCGCTGTCGCGCGTTGTGATCGACTTTTCCGGCCGTCCGGGCCTGGAATTCCACGTGCCGTTCACGCGCGCGCGCATCGGTACGTTCGACGTCGATCTCTCCATCGAATTTTTCCGCGGCTTCGTGAATCACGCCGGCGTCACGCTGCATATCGACAATCTGCGTGGCCTGAACGCCCATCATCAGATGGAAACGGTGTTCAAGGCGTTCGGGCGTGCATTGCGCATGGCTGTCGAGATGGACGAACGCGCGGCGGGGCAGATCCCGTCGACCAAGGGCAGCCTTTAAGCGCCCATTTACCAGCCTCGAGACCAGGACCGGCTGCGCTTGCCCGCATCCGGTGTGCGATGGATATTCTGAAGTCGTTTATTTCGCTGCTGGCGCTGATCAATCCGGTCGGCGCTATCCCGTTCTTCATGAGCCTGACGGCGCATCAGAGCGACGCCGAGCGGCGCAGAACCATCCGCATCGCTGCGATTTCGGTGTTTTGCGTGATTGCGGTGACCACGCTGCTCGGGCAGCAGATCATCAGCTTCTTCGGCATTTCGGTCGGATCGCTCGAAGTAGGCGGCGGAATCATCATGCTGCTGATGGCGATCAACATGCTGAACGCGCAGATCGGCAATAGCCGTTCGACGCCGGAAGAGCGTCACGAAGCCGAGCAGAAGGACAACATCGCGGTCGTGCCGCTGGCGATTCCGCTGTTGACCGGTCCAGGCGCGATCAGCACCACGATCATCTATGCGGCCGGCTCGGCGCACTGGTACGACCGGTTGAGCCTCGTGGCGATTGGCGCGGTATTGGCGGCGATCTGCTTTTTTTCGTTGCGCCTCGCCGAACCGATTGCCCGTTGGGTAGGTCGCACGGGTATCAACATCGGCACGCGGCTCATGGGTTTGATGTTATCGGCGCTGGCGGTGGAATTCATCGTCGATGGATTGAAGGCATTGCTGCCTAACTTGAAATGAAAACTTCGATAGCGATTGTGGATTACGGAATGGGCAACCTGCGCTCGGTTGCCCAGGCATTGCGCAAAGCTGCGCCGGAGGCGGACGTGGCGATCGTCGATCGGCCCGAAGCGATCCGCTCGGCCGACCGCGTGGTGCTGCCCGGTCAGGGTGCCATGCCCGACTGCATGCGCAGTCTGGCCGAATCCGGCCTGCAGGAAGCAGTCATTGAAGCCTCGCGCAGCAAGCCGCTGATGGGCGTGTGCGTGGGCGAGCAGATGCTGTTCGACTGGAGCGCCGAGGGCGGTACGCCCGGTTTGGGCCTGTTGCCGGGCAAAGTGCTGCGCTTCGACCTGGAAGGCCAGGTGCAGGACGACGGCTCGCGCTTCAAGGTGCCGCAAATGGGCTGGAACCGTGTGCGTCAGGCGCTGCCACATCCGTTGTGGGACGGCGTCGCGGATAACGCGTTTTTCTACTTCGTGCACAGCTATTACGTCGTGCCGGACAACGCCGCCCATACCACGGGCGAAACGGTGTACGGTGTGCCCTTTACCTCGGCGGTGGCGCGGGATAACATCTTTGCGACCCAATTTCACCCGGAAAAGAGCGCCGAGGCGGGGCTGCGTGTGTATCGCAACTTCGTGCACTGGAACCCGTGAGCGCCTTGTTTCGCTTTGTTGCCGTGCGCCGTTCCGCGACATGCGGGGCGGTTGCCGCGCGCCACCATCGCAGCGCGACGATTTCCTCGCGCGAAGGCACCCGGCAAGGGTGCCGAAAGAGTTGTACTAAACTAGCGGAACGGCGTTACGGCGAGCTGGCTGACCAGTCGCTGCCGCCAACCTTCAACCACCTCCCAGACAACACCCGATTGCTATGCTGCTGATTCCCGCCATCGACCTGAAAGATGGTCACTGTGTACGCCTCAAACAGGGCGATATGGACCAGGCGACGATATTTTCCGAGGAACCGGCGGCAATGGCCCGACATTGGGTCGACCGCGGCGCCCGTCGTCTGCATCTCGTCGACCTGAACGGCGCGTTCGCCGGCAAGCCGAAAAACGAAGACGCGATCCGCGCGATCATTGAGGAAGTCGGTGGCCAGATTCCGGTCCAGCTGGGCGGCGGTATCCGCGACCTGAACACGATCGAGCGCTATCTGGACGACGGTTTGTCGTACGTCATCATCGGCACGGCCGCGGTGAAGAATCCAGGCTTCCTGCAGGACGCGTGCACGGCTTTCGGCGGCCACATCATCGTCGGTCTCGATGCGAAAGACGGCAAGGTTGCCACCGACGGCTGGAGCAAGCTGACCGGTCATGAAGTGGCCGATCTGGCGCGCAAGTTCGAGGACTACGGCTGCGAGTCGATTATCTACACCGACATTGGCCGCGACGGCATGCTGCAGGGCATCAACATCGAAGCGACGGTGCGTCTCGCCCGCGCGGTGAAGATTCCGGTGATCGCGAGCGGTGGCTTGTCGAACCTCACGGACATCGAGTCGCTGTGCGAAGTCGAGGGCGAAGGCATCGAAGGCGTGATCTGCGGCCGGGCGATCTACTCGGGCGATCTGGATTTCGCGGAAGCGCAAACCCTGGCGGACCGGTTGCGCGAATCGGACGACGCTTAAGGTTCAATGCCTGAAGCGTCGCGGTCAACCCGGATTCGACGCAGCAGCGGACTTGAAAGCGGACGCAACGGCGCGTCCTGACAGCGCGTCAAGCCGCATCTCGGTGTTTGAAGATTGTGCGGTCTGACGCGGCTAGCCGCGCCGGCACAGCGCCGCTCGCGAAGAATCAGGCGAGCGGCCTCATCAGCGGTATTGGCAGAATTGCAAGATCATGGCTCTAGCTAAACGCATCATCCCCTGTCTCGACGTCACGGCTGGTCGCGTGGTCAAGGGTGTCAACTTCGTCGAACTGCGCGACGCCGGCGATCCGGTAGAAATCGCGCGCCGCTACGACGCTCAGGGCGCCGACGAACTCACCTTCCTCGACATCACCGCCACTTCCGACCAGCGCGATCTGATCCTGCCGATCATCGAAGCGGTCGCTTCCCAGGTGTTCATTCCGTTGACGGTCGGCGGCGGCGTGCGTGCGGTCGAAGACGTGCGGCGGCTGTTGAACGCGGGCGCGGACAAGATCAGCATGAACTCGTCGGCGGTCGCGAATCCGCAACTCGTGCGCGACGCGACAGACAAATACGGCTCGCAATGCATCGTCGTTGCCATCGACGCGAAGCGCGTTTCCGCGGACGGCGAACCGCCGCGCTGGGAAGTTTTCACGCACGGCGGGCGCAAGGCCACCGGCCTCGAAGCCGTCGAATGGGCGCGCAAGATGGCCGAACTGGGCGCGGGCGAAATCCTGCTGACCAGCATGGACCGCGACGGCACCAAGAGCGGCTTTGATCTCGCGCTCACCCGCGCCGTATCCGATGCGGTGTCGATTCCGGTGATCGCCTCGGGCGGCGTCGGCTCGCTGCAGCATCTGGCCGACGGCATCAAGAACGGCCACGCGGATGCCGTGCTGGCCGCCAGCATCTTCCACTACGGTGAACACACCGTGGGCGAGGCCAAGCGCTTCATGGCCGATCAAGGCATTTCGGTGAGGTTGTGACGTGGTGAATCCCTCGGCAGTAGAGTGGCTCGACAAGGTCAGGTGGGACGCGAACGGCCTTGTGCCGGTGATCGCGCAGGAAGCGTCGAGCAACGACGTGCTGATGTTCGCGTGGATGAACCGCGAAGCCCTGGCGAAAACCATTGAATTGGGCCGTGCCGTGTATTTCTCGCGCTCGCGCCAGCGCCTGTGGTTCAAGGGCGAAGAATCCGGCCACGTGCAGCATGTGCATGAAGTGCGGCTCGATTGCGACGAAGACGTCGTGCTGTTGAAGGTCGAGCAGGTGTCGGGCATCGCGTGCCACACCGGCCGTCACTCGTGCTTTTTCCAGAAATTCGAAGGCACGGTTGAAGATGGCGGCTGGGTTGCTGTCGATCCCGTGTTGAAAGATCCCGAACACATCTACAAATGACGCAATCCACGCAATCCACCGAACCGGCTTCGTCCACCAGGGACACCCTGCTGCGCCTCGCGGCCATCATCGACAGTCGCAAGGGCGGCGATCCGGACGTTTCGTACGTATCGCGCCTGTTCCACAAGGGCGACGACGCGATTCTCAAGAAGATCGGCGAAGAGGCCACCGAAGTCGTGCTGGCCGCCAAAGACACTCGCCACGGCGGTGCGCCGAAAGCGCTGGTCGGCGAAGTGGCGGACCTCTGGTTTCACTGCCTCGTGATGTTGTCGCATTTCGACCTGAGCCCGGCCGAGGTGCTTGCCGAACTCGAACGCCGCGAAGGCCTGTCGGGCATCGAGGAAAAGGCGTTGCGCAAGAGCCGCGAGCGCGAAGAGAACGGCGACTGATTGTTGCCGCCTTGTCGCACAGCGTCTTGAAGTGGCGAACGTCGGCACCCACATTGCACTGAACGCATAGGATCGCATCCTCGGGAGGACGCAAGCATGGAACAGTCGCAAGGAAATTATCCGCCGCCGGTCTACCGCAACGCAATCGAGCCCGAACGGGAACGCAGTCTGCGCACACTCACGCATGTGCTGTACGCGCTGTACGCCGTGCACTGGCTGACGGGTGGTCTGACGATTCTGATCGCGATCATCATCAACTACGTGAAGCGGGCCGATGTCGCGGGTACGCCTTACGAGGCGCATTTCGAGTGGCAGATCCGCTCGTTCTGGATGGCCTTGCTGGGTTATGCGATCGGCGGCCTGCTGCTGTTCGTGTTGATCGGCATTCCGGTTCTGTGGGCCGTCAGCATCTGGATGTTGTACCGTATTATCAAAGGCTGGCTGTATCTGTACGATAACAAGCCGTTCGCGAATCCGCGCGGCTGGGTTTGAGTCGACTCCGGTTGCGGCCGGGACCGGACCGCGCCGCGCTTTGCGCGCTAGCCATACTGTGTCAGGAATACGATGAGCCACGACCCAAACTGCCTGTTCTGCAAGATCGCCGCCGGCGAGATTCCGTCGACCAAAGTCCACGAAGACGAAGAGTTTGTTGCCTTCCGCGACATCCGCCCGGCAGCCGAAACGCATGTGCTGGTGATTCCCCGCAAGCACGTCGCCACGTTGTCGAATTGCACCGAAAGCGAGGCGCCGCTGCTTGGTAGAATGCTTATCTTGGTAGCGCGTCTGGCCGAGCAGTTGGGCGTGGCGTACACCGGCGGCGAAACCGGTTTTCGCACGGTAATCAATACAGGGCCGGGTGGCGGGCAAGAGGTGTATCACCTGCACGCGCACATCCTCGCGGGGCCGCGTCCGTGGCAGCGAATGGGCTGACAAAAAAGCATGCGGCGAAGCGCGCGGCGAGTTTTGGCGGTCGACACTCGCAGAGCTACGCTTTTTACTGAACTGTAATGATGACGACGTGATCGTCGGGTCAGAATGGCACACCGTGTCGCGGGTTGAATCGAAACAGCTCGCGGCAACGTATAGATGGAGCGTACGCGCTTCGATTCACGCCGCAAGGCGCACGAGTTTTGCCGCATCACGATGCGGTGTCGGGGTTAAGGAGAGTAGTCATGGGTTCGTTGAGCATTTGGCATTGGCTGATCGTGTTGTTGATCGTGGCGCTCGTGTTCGGCACGAAAAAGCTGCGCAATATCGGTACCGATCTGGGTGGCGCGGTGAAGGGCTTCAAGGAAGGCATGAAGGAAGCGGAAACGCCTGGAGGCGAAGCGCAGCAGCGCGAACTGCCGCGTAACGGCACCGTGGATGTGGATGCGAAGGAAAAGACGCCGCGTTCCGGCGATTACCGCTAAGTCGCGGCCCAACCGCGTTACTGACGGACACTCCACTTCATGCTGGACCTCGGTCTAACCAAGATGGCGCTGATCGGCGTCGTCGCGCTGGTCGTACTCGGGCCTGAGCGCCTGCCTCGCGTCGCCCGCACGGCCGGCGCGTTGTTCGGCCGCGCACAGCGGTATATCAACGACGTGAAGGCGGAAGTCACACGCGAAATCGAACTCGACGAATTGCGCCGCATGAAAACCGAGTTCGAAGCGGCGGCGAGCAACGTCGAAACCAGCGTTCAGGACAATCTGCGCAAGCATGAAGCCGAACTGAACGACGCGTGGAACAGCGGCACGTCGGTGTCGCCGAGTATTGCTGGCGGCGCGCTTGAAGATGCCGGCAATTCGCCGTGGCAAACCAGTACGCCACCGTCAGGCCCCAAACGCAAGAACTGGCGCGTCAAGCAGACCACCATGCCGACCTGGTACAAGCGCGCCACCGCGCGCCGCACTCGCGTGCAATCAGGTGCTGCGCGCGTGGCGCGGCATACACCGGCCACCATGCGTCGTCCGACGCGGTTCTTCTGATGATCAGAACGACAATCTCTAACCGAGGGCCGGTGTGAGCGACCCCCAGCAAACCCAGGACGAAGGCACTGAAGAGACCTTCATTTCCCACCTCGTTGAATTGCGTGACCGGATCATCCGCGCCGGCCTTGCTGTCATCGTGGTGTTTGTCGGGCTCGTGTATTGGGCACCGGACATCTTCCGGCTGCTGGCGCGGCCCTTGATGCAGAATCTGCCGAAGGACGGCAAGATGATCGTCACGGATGTGACCGGCTCGTTCTTCGTGCCGATGAAGGTGACCATGCTGGTCGCCTTCGTGATCGCGCTGCCAATCGTGCTGTACCAGATCTGGGCGTTTGTCGCGCCGGGTTTGTATCAGCATGAGAAGAAGCTCGTCGGGCCGCTGGTGGGCAGCAGCTACACGCTGTTCCTGTGCGGCATGGCGTTCGCGTACTTCGTGGTGTTTCCGACCATCTTTCGTGTGATGGCGCATTACAACGCGCCGCTCGGCGCGGAGATGACCACCGATATCGACAACTACCTGAGCTTCGTGCTCACCATGTTCCTTGCATTCGGCGTGACGTTCGAAGTGCCGATTGTGGTGGTGCTGCTGGTCCGCATGAACGTGCTGACCATCAAGAAGCTCAAGGAAATCCGTCCGTATGTGATCGTGGGCGCATTCGTGATTTCGGCGGTGGTGACGCCGCCGGATGTGTTCTCGCAACTGATCCTGGCGATTCCGCTCATCGTGCTGTATGAGGCGGGCATCATCGCGGCGCGGTTGATTGTCGGCAAGCAGAAGCCCGTGGTCGCCGACGATAGTCCGCCGGCTTGAGCGGAACGCGCTTCCCGCGCGTGACTCCGGTGCTGGCCGGGATTGGCTAAAACGGCTAAACAAACAAAAAGGGCAGTCCGTCATGGACCGCCCTTTTTGTTTTACGGTGTCGTTGCTGTTTGGCTTGCGGTGTCGCCAGTTGCCTGGCTCAAGGGTATCGGCCGCGGCAGAGGCGTGTGGGGTCGGCGCTATGCCGCGTACCGCATGCCGCTGCCGTGTTTCAACCGCCGTCGTCGTCCTGGTCACCGCCGCCGCCGTTGTCTTCCGCCGGTTGCTTCGGCGGCGGCGGGCGCTTGCCGATGGTCACGTCCAGGTCCATCTCGCGGCTCTTGCGCACCAGGTGGACCTTCGCTGCCGTGCCCGGCTTGATCTGCGCGATGACATTCAACAGGCGCGTCGTGTCGGTGATCTCCTGGCCGTTCACGCTCACCAGGATATCGCCTGGCTTGATGCCTGCACGGTCGGCCGGACCGTTCTTCAGGACGCCCGCGACAATCGCACCCGATTTCTGCTCAAGTCCAAACGATTCGGCGATTTCCGGCGTCACATCCTGCGGCTCCACGCCGATCCAGCCGCGCGTGACGGAGCCCGTTGTGATGATGCTCTCCAGCACGCTGCGCGCGGTCGAGACGGGAATCGCAAAGCCGATGCCGAGCGAGCCGCCCGAGCGCGAATAGATGGCGGTATTGATGCCGAGCAGATTGCCGTTCACGTCGACCAGGGCGCCGCCGGAGTTGCCCGGGTTGATGGCCGCGTCGGTCTGAATGAAGTTCTCGAACGTGTTGATGCCGAGGTGATTGCGCCCGAGCGCGCTGACAATGCCCATGGTCACCGTCTGGCCGACGCCGAACGGGTTGCCGATCGCCAGCACGACGTCGCCCACGCGCGTCTGGTCCATGCGGCCGAGCGTGATGGTGGGCAGATTGGTCATGTTGACCTTCAGCACCGCCAGATCGGTCTCAGGATCGACGCCGATCACCTTCGCCTCGGTGGTGCGACCATCGGCGAGAGCAATTTCGATCTGATCGGCGCCGTCCACGACGTGCTGGTTCGTTAGAATGTAACCTTCCGAACTCACTATCACACCCGAGCCGAGATTCGACGCGGGCTGTTCCTGCTGCTTGCCTTTGTTCTTGTCACCAAAGAAGTAGCGGAACAGCGGATCTTTCGCGCGCGGATCGGGCGGCAGTGAGCCATCCTTGCTGGAGAACACGTTGACTACCGCGGGCATGGCTTTTTGCGCGGCGTCTGCATACGACGCCTGTGCAGGGCCTGTGCCGATGCCTGGCGCCACTTCCCGAAGGGCGACGATCGGTTCGGCAAGTTGCTTGCCGAATTGCCCTTGACGCTGGAGCCACTGCGGTTTGAGAGTCGCAATGATGAACATCAGCGCCAACAGCACGGTCACCGCTTGGGCAAAGAACAGCCAAAAGCGTCTAAGCATCTGAAGACTAGAGGTTTATATGGATCGGATCGAACTTGAATTGTACTTGAACAATCTTCTTGAAACCGCGCGCTTCAAGGACTATTGCCCCAACGGATTGCAGGTGGAGGGGCGCCGCAAAATCAACAAACTCGCGACCGGGGTGACGGCTTCAGTGGCCTTCCTCGAGGCCGCGCTCGATTGGGGCGCGGACGCGGTGCTGGTCCATCACGGCTACTTCTGGCGCAACGAGGCGCCGCAAATCACCGGGCGCAAACACGCGCGCCTGAAGCTGCTGATCGCCAACGACCTGAACCTGTTCGCCTATCACCTGCCGCTCGACGACCATCCCGAGTTCGGCAACAACGCGCAGATCGGACAAAAGATGGGCTGGATCAGCGACGCGCGCTTCGGCGAGAACGATCTCGGCTGGCTCGCCACCTTCCCGATGCCGATCACGCTCGCCCATTTCACCGCGCAAGTCGAGCAGACGCTCGGGCGTACGCCGCTCGTATTCGGCGACCCCGATCGCGAGCTGCGCCGGGTGGGCTGGTGCACGGGCGCCGCGCAAGGCATGTTCGACGCCGCGATCAATGCAGGCGCCGACGTCTACCTGACGGGCGAAGTGTCGGAATCGGTCATGCACACCGCGGCGGAAAGTGGGGTGGCGTTCCTCGCGGCCGGCCATCACGCCACCGAGCGTTTCGGCGTGCAGGCGGTGGGCAAGCATCTGTCCGAGCAGTTCGATATCGAGCACCTGTTTATCGATATCCCCAATCCAGTCTGAATTGAAAATCGGGATTAGATAAGAAAAAGGCACGAATAACGCAGAGGACACTTAAAAGGAGGTGTGAAAAAGTTTGCGATCCGTACGGAGAAACCCTGAGTTATCAAGGGCTTCGCACGGTTTTTGGCAATGGGGCCTTGTAAATGCCGACTCCATTCGCGCAAACTAGCGGCGGTAGAAGCGACGTGAAGGAAAAATCCAACTCAGAAGTGGGGCGTGTAATGCGAGACAAGGAAGATGAACGCGTCGACGGCGGCCGCCGTACCTGGCTGATAGCGACGACCGTAGCAGGTGGCATAGGAGGCGTTGCCACTGTCGTACCCTTTGTTAGTTCGTTTGCACCATCTGAAAAGGCCAAGGCAGCCGGAGCCCCGGTCGAAGTCGATATCAGCGATCTCAAACCCGGCGACATGAAAACGGTTGCCTGGCGCGGTAAGCCGGTATGGATCATCAATCGCACCGACCGGATGCTCACCGATGTCCAGAAGGCCGATAACGAAGTAGCGGATCCCCACACCAAGAATCCCTTTTCGATGCCGTTGCCGGAGTACTGCAACAACGAATACCGTTCACGCACCGATCACAAGAATCTTTTCGTCGCCGTCGCCGTGTGCACCCATCTGGGCTGCACGCCGACGCCGCGCTTCCAGGAGGGGCCGCAGCCCAATCTTCCAGACGACTGGCCAGGCGGCTTCCTATGCCCTTGCCACGGCTCCACCTATGACATGGCCGGCCGCGTCTTCAAGAACAAACCTGCGCCGCAGAACCTCGACATCCCGCCTTATATGTTCACGTCGGCCACCAGCCTCGTGATCGGCAAGGACGAGAAAGGAGAAGCGTAATGGCGATCGAGCATGAAGTAGAGACAACCGGGCTGGTTGGCTGGATCGACCGGCGCTTCCCCATGACGTCCACATGGAAGAAGCACGTTTCCGAGTACTACGCGCCGAAGAACTTCAACTTCTGGTACTTCTTCGGTTCGCTCGCGCTGCTGGTGCTGGTCAATCAGATCGTCACCGGCATTTTCCTCACCATGAACTACAAGCCCGACTCGACGCTGGCGTTCGCGTCGGTCGAGTACATCATGCGCGAGGTGCCGTGGGGCTGGCTGATCCGCTATATGCACTCCACGGGCGCGTCGATGTTCTTCGTCGTCGTGTATCTGCATATGTTCCGTGGGCTGCTGTACGGCTCGTACCGCAAGCCGCGCGAACTGGTGTGGGTATTCGGCTGCGCGATCTTTCTGTGTCTGATGGCGGAGGCGTTTTTCGGTTACCTGCTGCCGTGGGGCCAGATGTCGTTCTGGGGCGCGCAGGTGATCGTGAACCTGTTCTCGGCGATTCCGTTCATCGGCCCGGATCTGTCGCTGTGGATCCGCGGCGACTACGTCGTGTCGGACGTGACGCTGAACCGCTTCTTCGCGTTTCACGTGATCGCGATTCCGCTCGTGTTGATCGGCCTCGTGGTCGCTCACCTGGTGGCGCTGCACGAGGTGGGTTCGAACAACCCCGACGGCATCGAGATCAAGGCGAAGAAGGGCGCGGACGGGATTCCGCTCGACGGCATTCCGTTCCATCCGTACTACTCCGTGCACGACTTCATGGGCGTGTCGGTGTTCCTGGCGATCTTCGCGGCGATCATTTTCTTCGCGCCGGAGATGGGTGGGTATTTCCTTGAAGCGAACAACTTCATCCCCGCCAATCCCCTGCAAACGCCGCAGGAAATTGCGCCGGTGTGGTACTTCACGGCGTTCTATGCGATGCTGCGCGCCACCACCGATCCGTTCAAGATCGTGCTGATGATCATCGTCGCGCTGCTTGGCCTGTATGCACTGGTGCGCGCGCGCGGCAAGTGGAAGCTCGGCTTGCCGGTGCTCGCGGTGCTGGTGGTGCTGGCCATGGCGTTCACCGAATCGAAGTTCTGGGGTGTGGTGGTGATGGGCGGCGCGGTGATCTCGCTGTTCTTCCTGCCGTGGCTCGACCGCTCGCCGGTCAAGTCGATCCGTTACCGGCCGTTTTTTCACAAGGTGTTCTACGGGATCTTCGTGCTCGCTTTCCTGACGTTGGGCTTCCTCGGCACTAAACCGCCGTCACCCGCCTCGACGTTGATTGCTCAGGTGTGCGCGCTGATCTACTTCGCGTTTTTCCTCGGCATGCCCGTCTGGACGCGGCTTGGCACGTTCAAGCAGCCACCCGAGCGGGTGCGGTTCAAGCCCCACTAATCGCGAGCCAGGAGAACACGAAGATGAAAAAACTGCTTTCGACGTGCGCGCTGATCGGCGCGACACTGCTCGCGGTGCTGGCCGGACCGGCGCACGCGGACGAGAATTTCCCTCTCGACCGCGCGCCCGATAACGCGGAGAATTTTGCTTCGTTGCAGCACGGCGCACAATTGTTTGTAAACTACTGCCTGAATTGTCACAGTGCGAATCTGATGCGCTACAGCCGGCTGACCGACCTCGGCATTACGCCGAGCGAAATCCAGTCGAACCTGTTGTTCAGCACGGACAAGATCGGCAACACCATGACCGTGGCGATGCGTCCGGACGACGCAAAAGCGTGGTTTGGCGCGGCTCCGCCGGATTTGTCGGTGGAAGCGCGGGCGCGTAGCAAGGATTGGCTATATACGTATCTGCGCAGTTTCTATCGCGACAATACGCGGCCAACCGGCTGGAACAATCTGGTGTATGAAAACGTGAGCATGCCTCACGTGTTGTGGCAACTTCAGGGGCAACGTACCGCGAAGTTCGGTGACGAAGTCGACGAAAAAACAGGCGAGACGGTGCACAAATTTGTTGGCTTCCAACAGGTCACGCCGGGGACGATGTCGCCGGTAGATTATGATTCTGCTGTGGCCGACCTCGTGTCGTACCTGTCATGGATGTCCGAACCGACGCAGAAAACCCGCAAGCAGCTTGGCGTGTGGGTACTGCTGTTCCTTGGCGTCCTGAGCTTTTTCGCCTGGCGACTGAACGCCGCGTACTGGAAAGATATCAAATAATCACGCCGTCACCCGGCGTGGGGCCGGCGCCAGGAAAAGCCTGTTGAACGGTTTTTCCGCGCGCTGGCCTTTCAGCTTTTTGAGGAAACGTAAATATGATGGTTCTGTATTCCGGCACAACTTGCCCGTTCTCCCAGCGCTGCCGGCTGGTGTTGTTCGAAAAGGGCATGGACTTCGAGATCCGCGACGTCGACCTGTTTAACAAGCCGGAAGACATCGCTGTGATGAATCCGTACGGTCAGGTGCCGATTCTCGTGGAACGGGACCTGATTCTGTACGAATCGAACATCATCAACGAGTACATCGACGAGCGCTTCCCGCACCCGCAACTGATGCCGGCCGATCCGGTTCAGCGCGCCCGCGCCCGCCTGTTCCTGCTCAACTTCGAAAAGGAACTGTTTGTTCACGTCGGCACGCTCGAGAACGAAAAGGGCAAGGCCGCCGAGAAGAATCACGAGAAGGCGCGTCTCGCCATCCGCGATCGTCTGACGCAGCTTGCACCGATCTTCCTGAAGAACAAGTACATGCTCGGCGAAGAGTTCTCGATGCTCGACGTCGCGATCGCGCCGTTGCTGTGGCGTCTGGACCATTACGGCATCGAGCTGTCGAAGAACGCTGCACCGCTGATGAAGTACGCCGAGCGCATTTTCAGCCGCCCGGCTTATATCGAAGCGCTGACGCCTTCGGAAAAGGTGATGCGTCGTTGAGTTTGGCTTTGGGGTGAGGGCGCCGCGTCTCGAATGTTTTCCGTGCGCGCCCAAACCCGGTAAGAGGACTGTTGATGCAAGAGATTTCCACCAAGCCCTATCTGCTGCGCGCATTGTACGAGTGGTGCACGGATAACGGCTACACGCCGCATATTGCGGTCCGGGTCGACAATCAGACGCGCGTGCCGCGTCAGTTCGTGCGTGACAACGAGATCGTGTTGAACATCAGCTTCGAGGCGACCAGCCAGTTGCAGATGGGCAACGAATGGATCGAGTTCAGCGCGCGCTTCTCCGGCAAGTCGCACAAGATCGAAGTGCCGATCACGAATATTCTCGCGATCTACGCACGCGAAAATGGCCAGGGCATGGCGTTCCCGGTCGAATCGGCGGGCGGCGAAGCGCAGGATTCGGGTGCGGATGCGGAACTGGCGGACGAACCTGAATTGCCGGCTACGCCCGTCAGCGTGGGGCCGCGTGCGGTCGACACGTCGTCGTCTGCTGCTGATTCTGCCGCTGCGAAGGCGGATAACGTTGCCGACGAGCCGCAACCTGACGATGACGGCTCGAAAGGTGGCGGAAGGGCTCGCCTCAAGATCGTGAAATGAAGTAGAATCACGGCCTCATGCCGGCTTAGCTCATCAGGTAGAGCGCTTGACTTGTAATCATGAGGTGGCGGGTTCGAGTCCTGCAGCCGGCACCAGTTGTACGAAAACGGGTTTCTGAAGAATTTCAGAAACCCGTTTTTTATTTGGGGCGGAAATTGGATGAGCAGGATGGGTTCGCGCTCTGCGGTCCTTGCTGCACGGGGCAGAAGAGGCGAACGCTTGCTGAACCAGGATGTTGGGTGAGACCGGAAAAGGGCTCATTTTCACCATATCTCATTCACCTTGTCGATTGTGGACATTTTAGTCTACGTCGGTCTCGCTATTCGTTCATAGTCTGCTTCAGACGGCCATGGCGTGAGCCGCTTTCGGGCGACCATTGACAGATACCGTCCCGCGAGCCCGCCCTTGAGGGGTACTATTCGGGCGTCAGTCGGCATCACGATCAGTCACTCCGGCGGGCAACGCCCCCGAGACGCAACGTTTCATCGCGTCACTCCTGCAACACAGACCCCACCTTCATCATGACCAGCCCCGCAACCATCACCTGGCCCGAAGCCGACGGCCCTCGCTCCGCGCGTTGGCGTTCCGAAGCCGCAGTGCCCGCGCCCAGGCGCGTCGTTGTCGCGGACGATCGCACGACTGCCGACTCGGCCTACCGCCTCGCGTGCGAAGGCACGGCGTTGCTGTGGAACGGCGATTTCCAGAACGCCCGCCAACTGCTGCAGGCGGTTACGCGCCGGCTGGAACGCAAACCGCGCAAGCAGGGCGAAACGCCGATCGACGCGTTCAACCTGCATCGTCAGGCGCAATCGCAACGCGCCCGCACGCTTGGCATGATCCTGATTCCGCTCGACGCCGCTTACGGCATCCCGCTGCGCCGGGCGCCTGACGTGCAGCAAGCCTGCATCGAAACCTATGGGCCATCCGCCGATGAACCCTCGGTCGTGTCGCTACGCGAATTGCTCGGCCTGATCGGCGCGCACGAGTGGCGTAAAAAGGGCGTCGAAATCCCGGTGCTCGGCGAGCGCATCCATCCGCACTACGGCGTGTTTTCGCCGGTGCGCGGTGAGTATGTGGATCTGGTCGCGCGCACGCCGTTGCCGTCTTTGAACAAGGCATTCGATATCGGCACCGGCACGGGCGTGCTGGCCGCGCTGCTCGCCAAACGCGGCGTGAAGAAAATCGTCGCAACCGATCAGGACCCGCG
The DNA here is from genome assembly GCF_046026025.1 of Paraburkholderia fungorum. GTDB lineage: Bacteria > Pseudomonadota > Gammaproteobacteria > Burkholderiales > Burkholderiaceae > Paraburkholderia > Paraburkholderia fungorum_E. The sequence continues at coordinate 111,830 of NZ_JAQQFL010000017.1, forward strand.
AGCGCTTGCCTGCGCGCGCGAGAACCTCGCGCGGCTCGGCTACGATCAGCAAGTCGAAATCGTGCAGGCCGATCTGTTTCCGGAAGGCCGGGCGCCGCTGGTGCTCTGCAATCCGCCGTGGCTGCCGGCGCGACCTGCATCGCCGATTGAATACGCAATCTACGATTCAGAAAGCCGCATGTTGCTCGGGTTTCTGAACGGCCTCGCGGAGCATTTGTCGCCGGGCGGGGAGGGCTGGCTGATCATGTCGGACTTCGCCGAGCATCTTGGATTGCGGACGCGCGAGTGGCTGCTGGCCGCCATCGAAAAGGCCGGGTTGACCGTGGTTGGCCGCGAGGATATTCGTCCACGGCACCCGAAATCGACCGATGAAACCGACGCGCTGCACACGGCGCGCATGGCCGAAGTGACGTCGCTGTGGCGTCTGAAGGCGCGCTAATCCACGCAGATCCGCGCTAGTCCGCAATAGGGCGCCGCTAGAAAGCGGCGCCTCAGACCGGTACGCCGCGCGCCTCGAGATACGCCAATGCGCCGCGCCCGGCCACGAGTCCGCTGGCGAAGCAGGCGGTGAGTAGATAACCGCCCGTCGGCGCTTCCCAGTCGAGCATCTCGCCGGCGCAAAACACGCCAGGCAGACGCTCGATCATCAGATGCTTGTCGAGCGCTTCAAACGGCACCCCGCCCGCGGTGCTGATCGCTTCCGCGATCGGCCGGGCGCGCGTGAGCGGAACCGGAAGCGCCTTGATCGCATGCGCCAGACCCTGCTCATCGGCAAAGGCTTCCTTCGACAGAATCTCGTGCAACAAAGCCAGTTTTACGCCGCTTATACCGATTCTGCCGTGCAGGTGAGTCGACATGGAACGCGAGCCGCGCGGTCGCGTTACTTCGGCGATGACACGCTCCAGCGTCAAGCCTGGCGCCAGGTCCAGCGCGATCGTGGCATCGCCGTCGGCGAGAATTCGTTCGCGGATCACGGCCGACAGCGCATAAATCAGGCTCCCTTCAAGGCCCGTTTCGGTCAGAAGTATTTCACCTTGTCGATTGTGGACTTTATTGTCTACGTCGGTGAGCGTGATGGCCACGGATTTCACCGGTTGGCCGGCGAAACGTTCACGCAGATAGGGGCTCCAGTCGGCATCGAAACCGCAGTTCGCGGGCCGCAATGGCGTTACCGGCACTTCGCGCGCGTCTAGCAGGGGCACCCAGGTGGCGTCCGATCCGAGCCGCGGCCAGCTTGCACCGCCGAGTGCCAACACCACGGCGTCGCAGCTCACGCGGTGCTCGCCATCGGGTGCGGCGAAGCGCAAGGTGTTCGCAGCGCCGTCGCTATCGCTGTCCCAACCGGTCCACTTGTGGCGCATGTGAAAGCGCACGCCGGCTTCGCGCAACCGATGCAGCCACGCGCGCAGCATCGGCGCCGCTTTCATGTCGGTCGGAAAAACCCGTCCCGAACTGCCAACGAACGTTTCGATACCCAGTCCATGCAACCAAGCCCGCAAGGCGTCCGGCCCAAACGCGTCGAGTAGCGGCGCGATCTGTTCGCGGCGTGCGCCGTAGCGGTCAAGAAACGGCTCGAGCGGTTCCGAATGCGTGAGGTTCATGCCGCCTTTGCCCGCCATCAGGAATTTGCGGCCAACTGAGGGCATCGCGTCGTAGACGTCGACCTGTACGCCCTGCCGGGCGAGCGCCTCGGCGGCCATCAAGCCGGCGGGGCCGCCGCCGATCACGGCGACGCGGGCGGAATCGAAGGAGGATGACATGCGGTCCTGCAGATGAGCGGAAGGGCGGCGCGCCGACTCAGTCTGACGATCAGGCGGCGCGAAGGGCGCTATTTTCACACCGTGGGCAGCGCAGGGCAAACGGACGGGCGCCTGCCGGATCCGGCGGCTGAAAAACACTGGGTTCGGGCGGTTTCGACGCCACCCAGTTTGCGCTCGCGGCTTTGCAATCTCCGCGCGCAAACTATACTTTTCAAATGCCTTCCATCGGACGCAGCCCGCGTCTTCCCCGCGTCAAACTAACCCGCCATTCTCATTGCTCATTGCGCCCGACGCTGCCCATCCTGTCGCGTCACGGCTGGCGACGTGGTCTGCGCGTCTGCAGTCCGTCTGGATGTTTCGATGTTTGATCAAGGAGATTGCCATGACTCGCAAATACATCGACTGCCGCGAGTTTCCGAGCGAAATGAATTGCACGGTTGCCCTATCCGCCGACAGCGAGAGCGAATTGCTCGACGCGGCCGTGCAGCACGCCGTGACGGTGCACAAGCACGCGGACTCGCCGGAACTGCGCTCACAGCTCAAGACGTTGTTTCATGACGGCACGCCACCGGTCGAGGCACCGCGCGCGTGATGCGTCGTCCTTCGTCCTGAGGAAAGAGGCCGGGTGATCAGTTCGAACGGTGGGGAGCCGCTCGAACCGATCGCGGCGTCGCATGGGCGCCTTAACCGGGATAGGCCTCGTCCACCTTCAGGCCGGCCAGCTTGAAAATGACCCGCAGCGTTTGCGGTTTGATGTCGCGACGCGAAGCGAGCGTCGTCATCACGAAGTCGAGCACTTTCGCGTACTTGAGCATCGTCAGGCATGTTTCCATGTCGACGCTGCCGTCGCGCATGACCTCGGCGAGTCGCAGCATTTCGGTGGAAATATCGCGCGCCATTTCCAGTTCGAGCTGCTGCTTTTCCGACCACGCGGGCGCGGCGGTGAGCTTCGCCATCATTTCCTGAAATTTCTGTTCGACGTTTCCGTTGGGTACCGTGTCCATTGCTGCCTCTTCTATTTTCCAGGCGCGCGTCCGTTTGATATCGCGGCGCGCTGCTGGTTACGTAACGTTCGGCCCGTGTTCCGGGACCGTCCTCCCCACATGCATTCGGTTCGCGTGATCGACGCCACGGCCGGCAGCCTCTTGTTATGCGCGACACGGCTTACGCCATCGGGTGAGCCGGCCCGCAAGATGCTTTCAAGCCACGTTGGAAACGTTCCCGCGTAGTGCGTTTTACGCACGAAGTGTTCCAGGTTTGTGGCGTTTCTTGCGTAGTCGACACGGCTCCTCAGGTGAGCGGCCCGCGCTTTGGGTAAACTGGCAGCAACTTTTCCTTTTTTCCGTCATCTGTCGCACGTTCGCGTTGCAATCGATGGCGGTCCCCACGATGTCCAGCAAAACCCACGAAATCCGCCCGAACCAATCCGTCGAACTGCTGAAGGAGCTCCATATCCTGACGCGCGACGGCAAGATGAACCAGGACAGCCGCCGCAAGCTGAAGCAGGTCTATCACCTGTTCCAGTTCATCGAGCCGCTGCTGAAAGACCTCAAGGACCAGCAGGGCGCGGTGACGCTCGTCGACCACGGCGCGGGCAAGTCATACCTAGGTTTTATCCTGTATGACCTTTTCTTCAAGGAGTTTCAGGACGCCGCGGGTGGTGCGTCGCACATTTACGGCATCGAAACGCGCGAGGAACTCGTGAAGAAATCCGAGGAACTGGCCGGCCGGCTGGGCTTCACGGGGATGTCGTTTCTGAATTTGTCGGTGGCGGAGTCGATTACGTCGGAGCGCTTGCCGGCGCAAATCGATATCGTGACGGCGCTCCATGCGTGCAATACCGCAACCGACGACGCGCTCCGGTTTGCGCTGGAAAAGCAGGCCAAGTACATCGTGGTGGTGCCGTGTTGCCAGGCTGAGGTGGCGGGAGTTCTACGGCAAAACAAGGGCAAATCGCTGGGCAATGCGCTGACCGAGATCTGGCGGCATCCGCTGCATACCCGGGAATTCGGAAGTCAGATTACCAACGTGCTGCGCTGCTTGCAGCTCGAAGCACATGGTTATCAGGTGAGCGTGACCGAGTTGGTCGGGTGGGAGCATTCCATGAAGAATGAACTGATTATTGCCCAGTTCAAGGATCTGCCGAGACGGCGGCCGGCTGAGCGGCTCAATGAAGTGATGGAAACGCTTGGGATCGAAGAGCTGAAGGAAAGGTTTTTTGTCCCTGCGTGATTTTTTCTGCAGCAGTGATTCTGCGGTGGCCGGCGGTGGTCTTTTCATCGCCACCGCGCGAGCTATATTTTCATCAGATCATTCCAACCTTTGAGACCGATCCGCCGAAGGGTCTCCTGATTCCGCTCATAAATAGCTTCCGCATCGGGAAAAGCCTGAACGGCCCGTTCAATACTATCCTCGCGAAGCAGATGGAAAATCGGATAAGGCGCCCGATTCGTATAATTCTCGATATCGCCGGGCTCACTGCCTTCAAACTGATAGTGAGGATGAAAGCTCGCAATCTGGATAATGCCTTCCAGCCGAAGTTGCTTGATCATTCTTTCGGCAAAAAACAGGCAATCGTTATAGTCGAGAAAATCACCGAGTGCCCGAGGTAAAACCAGAAGCGTCGTATCCACTGCTTCTGGACTCGCCGCGACAAGCGCCTGAATCTCGGTTTCGAGATCCGTTAAAACCCCTTCCATATCCACGGCGTCGCTCACTGCGTAGCGAATTTGCTCCTTCACATGCACGGCCTTGGCAAAGGGGCACAGATTGAGCCCGATCACGGCTTTCGTCAGCCAGTGACGAGTGAGGGCGATAACAGCATCATGAGATTCGGCAGGCGACGACATGGCACGCAGCAAAGGGGGAAACCGTCATTCTAACGGCGCGCAAAGGTAGCGATCCATGTCCTGCCGTAGCAGGATGGCAGAAGCCTTAACGCGCCCGTGACTCGCCGCACGCCGCGGCGATCAACTGCGCCGCCACCTTCGGTGCGGCAAGAATCGGCCCGCAACCCGGGCCGTATGTCTGGCTGGCCGCGTACACGCCTTCGATCATCAAGCCCAGCCCGTCAGCCAACGCCACGGGATCGTTGGCGCCTGCCGCGGTCGTCAATTCCAGAAGCCGCGCCATCAGCCGTTCCTTGTTGCGAAACACGAATTGCCGCGCCGGATGCGCGACATCGGGAAACTCCACCGATACGTTCACGAAAGGACAGCCACGATAGTCGTCGATCGATGCACGCACCGCCAGATCGTCGAAATATTGCTGAAGCTGCTTCGCCGGCTCGCCTGGATGCTTTGCAAAGCTCTTCTCCACGTAGCCGAAGAATTGCTCGTCCTTGCTCTCCAGATAAGCCATCACCAATTCGTCTTTCGACGAAAACTGGCGGTACAAACTCATCTTGTTCACGCCGGCGCGCTCGACCACCGCGTCGACGCCGACCATGCGTACTCCCTCGCGATAAAACAGTTCGTCCGCGGCGCGCAAGAGATGCTGCTGCGCCTGCGGGCCGGCTGTCTGCGCGCCGCGCGCTCGCCGTGTACCGGCTGGCTTGGGAGTTTCACTGTCGGACATGGCATGCCACCTGAATTGAATTAACGCCTTGACATGTTACCGACCAGTAACTAAGATCGCAACACCTATTGTGACTGATCTGTCACAAGTCCTTTACCGAAGTCGTAACAATGCGAGCGGCGCGGCCTGTGGGGCAGGCGTCGATTGGAGAACCGATGAACTGGGCAGCGAGACTGATTGGCGGACGTTTCCACTACGGCTGGTTGACCGTGGCGGTGGTATTTCTGGTGCTGTTGGCGGCGGCGGGCACCCGTGCCACGCCGAGCGTGATGATGGTGCCGCTGGAACATCAGTTCGGCTGGAGCCGCGCGACGATCTCGCTCGCGATCTCCGTCAACATTGCGCTTTACGGCCTGATGGGACCGTTCGCTGCCGCGGCAATGCAGCGCTTCGGTGTGCGTCCTACTTTGCTGATCGCGCTCGGCACGATGGCGGCGGGCGTGGCGCTGTCGTCGCTGATGACGCATCCGTGGCAGATGATCCTGATCTGGGGCGTGATGGTCGGCGGCTCGACCGGCGTGGCCGCGCTGTCGTTGTCCGCGACGGTGGTGACGCGCTGGTTCACCACACACCGTGGCCTCGTGATGGGGATTCTTACCGCCAGTTCGGCGACCGGTCAGTTGGTGTTCCTGCCGATGCTCGCGGCCATCGCCGAGCATTACGGCTGGCGTCAGGTGGTATGGGTCGTCGCGGGCGCGGCCGCGATCGTCTTGCCGCTGGTCGCGTTTCTGTTGCCGGAGCGGCCCGCGGATATGAAGCTGCGCCCATTCGGCGAACCGGCCGACGCGCCGATTGCCACCACGGTGACGAAGCAGAATCCGCTGGCAATTGCCTTCGGCACGCTCGCCATGGCAAGCAAGACGCGCGACTTCTGGCTGCTGTTCTTCAGTTTCTTCATTTGCGGCGCGAGTACCAACGGTTACGTCGGCACGCACCTGATCGCAATGTGCGGCGACTACGGCATGACCGAAGTGCAGGGCGCGTCCTTGCTTGCCGCAATGGGCATCTTCGATCTGTTCGGCACGACGCTGTCGGGCTGGCTGTCGGACCGCTTCAATAGTCGCGTGCTGCTGTTCTGGTACTACGGTTTGCGCGGTTTGTCCTTGATGTATCTGCCGCACGCCTTTGGCATCGATTTCTTCGGCCTGCCGTTGTTCGCGGTGTTCTATGGACTCGACTGGATCGCCACCGTGCCGCCCACCGTGCGTCTCGCCACCGATGTCTACGGCAAGGAAGCGGCACCGGTCGTGTTCGGCTGGGTGGTTGCCGGCCACCAGCTTGGCGCGGCGTTCGCGGCGCTCGGCGCCGGCATGTTGCGCGCGAGTCTCGGCACGTACACGGTGGCCTCGATGATTTCTGGCGGGCTGTGTCTCGTTGCTGCTGTAATCGTGTTGCGAATCAACCGGCCGGCCAAGGTGCCGCAGCCGCAAGCGGTGTGACGCTGCGCCCGCTGTGAGCGGTGGTGAACAAAGGAAGCCTGGCAAACGACCCCATAAGGGGTTGTTTGCCATTACCTCCGACGTGAAAACTAACTGCGCACTTGTTGGAGCGCGAGCGGCTCAGCCCGGTTATGCTATGAGCCCCCGGGCAGCCGCCCGTCGATCATGAATTTCGACCGAGAGAAGCGCATGACCAACAAACCCGCCCCTACCGCAATTGCCATTCACGAGTTGATTGCAGGTCGCTGGAGCCCGCGCGCGTATTCGAGCGAGCCGGTGAGCCGCGAGAATCTGCATTCGGTGCTCGAAGCGGCACGCTGGGCGCCGTCTTCGTATAACGCTCAACCATGGCGTTTTCTCGTATTCGACCGCAGCGTCGATGAAGTCTCGTTCAAGCAGGCCTTTGCCACGCTGGTGCCGTTCAACCAGGGCTGGAACGCGCCGGCGCCGGTGCTGATCGCGGTGACCACGCACACGCTCACCAACAAGGGCGAAGTGAACCGCTGTGCGCCGTACGACGCGGGTGCCGCGGCGATGGCGCTGGTGCTGCAGGCGCATGCGCTCGGGCTCGCCGCGCATCAGATGAGCGGCTTCGATCCGAACGCATTCCGCACGACATTCAAGCTGCCGACGGACGTCGACGTGATCGCGATCATTTCGCTCGGTCACTACGGCGACGTCGACAAGCTCGATCCGGTGCTGCGTGAGCGCGAAAAGTCGGTGCGTCAGCGTTTGCCGCTTGCCGAGATCGCTTTTGGCGGTGGCTGGAAGAAGCCGCTCTGAAGATCCGGCGGCCTTAGTCGTAATAAAAACGCGCGGCGCCGACCGCGCGTTTTTTCATTGCGCATGGTTCGTGATGGATCAAGGCGCGTGGTTGGTTCCCCGCCGTCCACACTGCTCGAAGCGCATGGTTCAATCCGCTTCGTCCACAACGCTCGAGAGCGGCGCGGCGACACTCTCGAGCGGCTTGCGCTCCGCATCCACGCCCCAGATCGCGGCGATCACGGAGGCGGCGAGCATCAGCCCCGAGCCGACCAGATAACCCACGAACACTTCGCTGCGCTGATGAGTATCGATCAACCGGCCGAAGAAGGCCGGGCCGATGATGCCGCCCAACGCCGTACCGAACGCATAGAACACCGCGATCGCCAGCGCGCGGATTTCCAGTGGAAACGATTCGCTGACGGTCAGATACGCCGAACTCGCCGCAGCCGAGGCGAAGAAGAAAACCACCATCCATGCGATCGTCTGGGTCACGACGGTTAGCATCTGCTGCTCGAACAGGTAGCCGCTTATCGTCAACAGGATGCCGGACAGCGCGTAAGTCGTGGCGATCATCTTGCGCCGCCCGATGACGTCGAAGAGCCGCCCGAGTATCAGCGGTCCAAGGAAGTTGCCGAGCGCGAACGGCAACAGATACCAGCCGATGTGATCGCCCGGCACGTGATAGAAATCGGTCAGCACCAGCGCGTAGGTGAAAAAGATCGCGTTGTAGAAGAACGCCTGCGCCGTCATCAATGACAGGCCGACCAGCGCACGTCGCCGATGCACATTGAAAAGCGTGTGAAACACCTCGCGCAGCGGCGTATGTCCGCGTGCTCTCAGCTTGAGCCGTGTGAGGTCATCGTCGGCGAGCGTACGGCCTTCGTCGCGAAAACGCATTTCGATGCCCTCGACGATCGCGCGCGCGTCGCGTTCGCCGCCGTGCGTCAGCAGCCAGCGCGGACTTTCGGGCACCCAGATGCGCATCGGCAAAATCGCCAGCGCCAGCACCGCACCGATGAAAAAACACGCGCGCCAGCCCCAGTCGCCCGGTAGCAGATTCGGATCGAGCAGGACCAGCGAGCCGGCCGCGCCGAGTCCCGCGCCGACCCAGAAGGTGCCGTTGATGCCGAGGTCGGCCCAGCCGCGCACCCGCGCCGGCGTGAATTCCTGAATGGTCGAATTGATCGCCGTATATTCGCCGCCGATGCCCGCGCCGGTGAGAAAGCGAAACAGCAGGAAGCTGGCGAGATTCCACGACAAAGCAGTCGCCGCGGTGGCGGCCAGGTACAGCGCGAGCGTGATGAAAAACAGCTTGCGGCGGCCGAGCCGGTCGGTCAGCCAGCCGAAGCCGAGCGCGCCGAGCACGGCGCCGGCAATGTACGCGCTGCCGGCGAGGCCCACGTCGGCGTTGGTAAAGCGCAACGATGGGCTGGACTTCAACGCGCTTGCCACGGCGCCCGCCAGCGTAACTTCAAGACCGTCCAGCAGCCACGTCACGCCCAGCGCGACAACGATCAGCGAATGAAAGCGTCCCCACGGCAAACGGTCGAGCCGCGAGGGTAGATCGGTTTCAATAACGGTGGCGTTTTTCTCGTGGACAACGGCGGTAGGCGGCGCGCTCATTGCTGCAAGTCTCCTGATTATCGAAATTTGGTGGCGTATCCTGTCGGATTGAGCAATTTTTGTTCCGTCGAGCGGACGCGGGACACGGTTGCGGGCGTCCCGGAAAGCGTCAGTTGATGCTGATCGGGCTTTCGTGATACAAAGCCGCTCCCCTTTCTGTCCGCGCCAGCCGTGAGCGGCGATTCCTGCCATGAACTATTGCGCGATTGACTTCGGTACTTCCAACTCGGCCGTAGCCGTCCCTGACGGCGCTGCGCTTAGGCTTGCGCCGGTCGAGGGCGCCTATACGACGCTGCCGACCGCCGTCTTTTTCAACACCGACGAAAACACCCGCGAGTTCGGGCGCTCGGCGTTGGCGGCATACATCGACGGTTTCGACGGCCGTCTGATGCGCTCGATGAAAAGTATTCTCGGCTCGCCGCTCGCCGAGAATTCGACCGATCTCGGCGACGGTTCGGCGATCAAGTACACGGACATCATCGCGATTTTCGTCGACCACCTGAAGCGCTCGGCGGAAAAGAGCACCGGTGCGCCGATCAGCCGCGCCGTGCTGGGCCGCCCGGTGTTCTTCGTCGACGACGATCCGCGCGCGGACCAGATGGCGCAGCAGCAGCTCGAAGCGGCCGCGCGTTCAGTCGGTTTGCGCGAGATTCACTTTCAGTATGAGCCAATCGCGGCCGCGTTCGACTACGAATCGCATCTGACGGAAGAGGGCCTCGTGCTGGTGGCCGACATCGGCGGCGGTACCTCGGACTTTTCGCTGGTGCGAGTCGGGCCGGAGCGGATGAAGCGCGTCGAGCGCAAAGAAGACGTGTTGGCGCATCACGGTGTGCACGTGGCAGGTACTGATTTCGACCGTCGTGTCGAACTGGTGACGATCCTGCGTGAACTCGGCTATCAGACGCTCGACCCCGAAGGCCGCGAGATTCCGAGCCGTATCTATTTCGACCTGGCCACCTGGCACCTGATCAACACCGTCTACGCCCCGAAGCGCGTCAGCGAGCTAGCGCTCATGCGGCATCTGTTTACCGAGGTCAAGCATCACGACCGCCTGATGCGCGTCGTGGAGCGCCGCTTGGGCCATGCCTTGGCGGCTCATGCGGAAGAGGCGAAGATCGGCGTGGCGGCGGGCGGCGAGACCGTGATCGACCTCGACGAGGTGGAAGACGACCTGCGCCTCGCGTTCGACGAAGCGCAGCTTATCAAGGCCGGGCAGGACGAGACGCGGCGCATCGTGCAGGCGGCGCGCGACACAGTGCAGGCGGCCGGCGTAGCCCCGCGCGACGTCAACGCGATTTACTTCACGGGTGGCTCGACTGGCCTGGCGTTTCTATCGGGCGCATTGGCGGCGGCATTTCCCGATGCAAAAGCGGTATTCGGCGATCGTCTTGCCAGCGTTGCGACAGGTCTCGGTATTCACGCGCGGCGTCTGTTCGGATAAAAGACTTACCAATCGCATACTGCGAAGATAATCACCGCATACCGTTGCGATGAATATAAAAAAACCCCGCCGAGGCGGGGTTTTTTGCGTCCAGAAGGAAGCTTGCTTGCTTACGCCGGCTTGATGTTAGCAGCTTGCTTGCCCTTCGGGCCCGTCTTCACTTCAAACGTAACCTTTTGGTTTTCTTGCAGCGTCTTGAAGCCTTCCGTACGGATTTCCGAGAAATGCGCGAACAGATCTTCGCCGCCGCCGTCCGGCGTGATGAAGCCAAAGCCCTTTGCGTCATTGAACCACTTGACGGTACCGGTTTCCATATTACTTGTTCCTAAAGATGGTAAATAAGGCCGAAGCCCAATGGGTGCGCATGAAAATCAAGGAAGGGGGTAATGGGACCAACCGGAGTACCGTTGATGGGCGAACTACGAAAGACCAATTCACTCGCCGCTTGAAATCCTGCCCGAACGTTATACGGCCATTTCGGGCGAAGGTCAACACTCTGGTCCCAACTTTACAAGATTTTGATGGATTGGCGTAGAAATTGCTTACAAAGCTTGCTATTTGCCCGAATTTTTTGCCAGGGAGAACCCTTGGTTCCGCTGCAGCGGACGGGTGCAACCGTTAAACTACGCGCCGCGCGTCGGTTGCACCTGATTGGAATGGACCGTCGCGCATGCATGCGCGTCACCCGTCCTCAGCGCCACAAGCGATGTCACGCGGTGCCGGCATGATTCTGCTGCAAACTTGCATGGGGCTGAAGTAAGTGCTAAAGCACTAACTCCGGCCGACACACGGTGTATGGGACCGGAGTAAGTGCTACCGCGCTAACTCTGGTCGACACAGGAGAAGATGTGAAAAGTTCTATTCAACGGAACATTGGGCCAGTCGCACTGCTGCTGACCGGCTTGGGGTCGATCATCGGATCGGGCTGGCTGTTCGGCGCGTGGAAGGCTGCAAAAATTGCCGGACCGGCGGCCATTTGTGCATGGGTCATCGGCGCGGTGGTGATTCTCGCGATCGCATTGACCTACGCAGAACTCGGTGCAATGTTCCCTGAGTCCGGCGGTATGGTGCGTTACGCACGCTACTCGCACGGCGCGCTGGTTGGTTTCATCAGCGCATGGGCCAACTGGATCGCCATTGTCTCGGTGATTCCAATCGAAGCCGAAGCTTCCATTCAATATATGAGTACCTGGCCGTATCCATGGGCGCATGCGCTATTCGTGGATGGGTCATTAACGACCAATGGGTTATTACTGTCCGCGGCCCTGGTGATCATTTACTTCCTTCTGAACTACTGGGGCGTGAAGTTGTTCGCGCGCGCCAATTCGGCGATCACGGTCTTCAAGTTCCTGATTCCGGGTGCGACGATCGCGGGTCTGATGCTGACAGGCTTCCACAAGGAAAACTTCGGCGAAGCGAGCACCTTCGCGCCGTACGGCTGGTCGGCTGTGCTGACCGCCGTGTCGACAAGCGGCATCGTGTTCGCTTTCAACGGTTTCCAGAGCCCGATCAACCTCGCGGGTGAAGCGCGCAATCCGGCCAAGAGCGTGCCGTTCGCAGTGATCGGTTCGATCCTGCTGGCGCTGGTGATCTACGTGTTGTTGCAGATCGCCTATATCGGCGCGGTGAGCCCGGGCGACGTGATGAAGGGCTGGAGCCACTTCAACTTCGCTTCGCCGTTTGCCGAACTGGCGATCGCGCTGAACCTGAACTGGCTGGCTATCCTGTTGTACGTCGACGCGTTTGTCAGCCCGAGCGGTACCGGCACGACTTACATGGCGACCACCACCCGCATGATCTACGCAATGGAGCGCAACAACACGATGCCGAAGATGTTCGGCAACGTGCACCCGTTCTACGGCGTGCCGCGTCAGGCGATGTGGTTCAACCTGCTGGTGTCGTTCATCTTCCTGTTCTTCTTCCGCGGCTGGAGCTCGTTGGCGGCGGTGATCTCGGTCGCGACCGTGATCTCGTACCTGACCGGCCCGATCAGCCTGATGGCACTGCGCCGCGCGGCGACGGATCTGGAGCGCCCGCTGCACATTCCCGGCATGAAGCTCATTGCGCCGTTCGCTTTCGTGTGCGCGTCGCTGATTCTGTACTGGGCGAAGTGGCCGCTGACCGGCGAAATCATCCTGCTGATGGTTGTCGCGCTACCGGTGTACTTCTACTTCCAGGCGAAGTCGGGTTTCGGCGGCTGGGGGCGTGACCTGAAGGCTGCATGGTGGCTCGTAGCCTATCTGCCGGTGATGGCGATTCTGTCGCTGATCGGCAGCAAGGAATTCGGCGGCCGTGGCCTTCTGCCGTACGGCTGGGACATGCTGGTAGTGGCCGCGTTCTCGCTGGTGTTCTACTACTGGGGCGTGCATAGCGGCTACCGTTCGGAATACCTCGAAGAGCGTCAGACGCACGACGAAGTGCTCGAAGGCATGGGCGCGCACTAAGTTGCCGCGCTGAGTCTTGCGCCTGGTTGTCGGACCGCCCTGGTCCGGCGCCGTATGAAAAAAGCCCGCCTGAGTTGCTCAGGCGGGCTTTTTTGTTTGCGGCGTTTCGACCGTGGCTTGGCGCTTGGGTGGCGCTTCGATCGCGCTGAGTTCGCGTTGATTCAGGCGGTGCCGAACACGTAGTTCGTCATCGCGAGCGAGCGCTGATAGGTTCCGAGCGACTGGATCGCCAGCGAATAATCGTCGTCCGCTGCACCCAGGGCCGCGAATACCGGCAGCAGGTGCTCGTCGGTCGGATGCATCAGCACCGCGTGCGGCGCCTGACGGCGGTAGTCGAGCAACGCGTCGATGTCGTGTGCCGCGAGCCTGGCCTCGAACCAGTCGGTGAATTCGGCCACGCGCGGATCGGCGTCTTCCGGGCGTGCGGAAAAATCCGCCGCGCGCAGGTTGTGCGTGATCTGGCCCGAACCGATCACCATCACGCCGTCGTCTTTCAGCGAGCGCAGCGCGCGACCCACGCGGAAGTGATGGGCGGCGTCCATGTGCGGCTGGATCGATAGCTGTGCGACCGGCACGTCGGCCTGCGGGAACATCAGCAGCATCGGCACCCACGCGCCGTGGTCGAGTCCATGCGGCTCCGTAGTGGTCAGAATACCGTGCTCGCCAAGCAGTACGGCGGCTCGGCGAGCCACATCGGGCACGCCCGGAGCCGGATATTGAATCTCGTACAACTGACGCGGGAAGCCGTAGAAATCGTGAATGGTTTCCGGCGCCGTGGACGTGCTCGCCACCGGCTGCGCCGTGCCCCAGTGGGCCGACAGCATCAGCACGGCTTCGGGCCGCGGCAATTGCGCCGCTAACGTGCCGAATTCGGCGGACGGCAGCGAAGGGTCGATCGGCAGCGTAGGCGCGCCGTGGGAGAGGAACAGCGACGGTAAGCGATTCATGGCAGCAACGTCGCCGCGGGAGCGCGGCGTGGAAGTGGGGTTGCTATCAATATAGGTCCGTACCGGCGTTTGATAAACGGGTGAAAACGGAATTGATTGTGTCGCAGGTGTGATTAATGGCGACGAAAAGATTGTGGCGCGCCGCTCGCCCCTGTTCGCAAAGCCACGCCGATGTAACGCCTGCCTTCGCGCCACGGGCGGTGGCGGCAATTCGCCCGGCGAATTATTCCTGCGCGCCGCGCAAACCTTGCCACGCGGGCGACATGGCCGGGCCCAACGCGAATAGATCCAGTACGCGCGCCACCGTGTGATCGACCATTTCGTCGATTGTGGCGGGTTGGTTGTAGAAAGCGGGCAACGGCGGAAAGATCACGCCGCCCATTTCGGTGACGGCCGTCATGTTGCGCAGATGCGCAAGATTGAACGGTGTTTCGCGCACGAGAAGCACGAGCCGGCGGCGCTCTTTGAGCGTGACATCGGCGGCGCGGGTGATCAGGTTGTCGGAAAAACCGTGCGCGACGCTGGCCAGCGTTCGCATTGAGCAGGGGGCGACCACCATGCCGTCGGTGGCAAACGAGCCGGATGCGATACTCGCGCCGACATCGCGCACCGAGTGGACAACATCCGCGAGCGGATGCACGTCTTCTTTGCTCAACTGGAGTTCGTGCTGGATATTGAGCCAGCCAGCGCTCGAAATCAGCAGATGGCTCTCGACGCCGCCCAGCTTGCGCAACGTCTCGAGCAACCGGATGCCGTAGATGGCGCCGGTCGCACCGGTGATCGCAACGATCAGCCGGCGTGGCGCCGCAGCGCGTGTTTCCATGGCTCGCGGCGCCTTATCGGTGGACGACGAACGTTCGGACAGCGGACGTTCAGGCCGCAGCGAACAGTTGCTGCAGTTCGCCCGATTCGTACATTTCCATCATGATGTCCGAGCCGCCGACGAATTCGCCCTTTACATAGAGCTGCGGAATGGTCGGCCAGTTCGAGAACTGCTTGATACCCTGGCGGACTTCATCGTCTTCGAGCACGTTGACGGTCTTGATTTCGCCGACGCCGCACGCTTTCAGAATCTGGATGGCGCGGCCGGAAAAACCGCACATCGGGAACTGAGCGGTGCCCTTCATGAAGAGCACGACGTTGTTTTCGTCGACGATTTGCTTGATGCGTTGTTGCGTATCCATGACTGACCTTGCGGTTCCGTTATGTGTAGGGAATAGGCTGAAATGATAGCGGATTTCGGTCACACCGGCCTGAGGCGCTTGCTACCCCGCCGATTCAGGCGGTCCATCGAGGTCAGCCGGGCCACTGCCCGCCGCTGATTCGCTCGATGCCGGCAAGATCCCGCTCCGAGCGGACTTGCGCAAAACCCTGCGCCGTCAGCAGATCGCGCACGGCTTCGGCCTGATCGTATCCGTGTTCGATCCACAATACGCCGTTGGCGGCCAGACGTGCAGGTGCGCCGGCAACGATCTTGCGGATCGCGCTGAGCCCGTCGGCTTCGTCGGTGAGCGCGCCGCGCGGTTCGAAGCGCAGATCGCCTTCCGCCAGATGCGGATCGCCGCTGGCGATATAGGGCGGATTGCTGACGATCACGTTGAAGCGCAGCGCTGTGTCGAGCGAGCTGTACCAGTCGCTTTGCTGCAATGTCACGGCGCCGCCGGGGCGCCGGCTATCCAGCAGACAGGCGGCGTTGCGTGTGGCCACCGCCAGCGCTTCGGCGGAGCGATCCAGCGCCCAGACCTGTGCGTCGGGCCGCATCGACGCAATCGCCACCGCAATCGCACCGGTGCCGGTGCCCAGATCGAGCACGCATGGCCGCGAGATGTTTTCCAGCGCAGCCAACGTCGTTTCGACCAGCAATTCGGTTTCCGGACGTGGAATCAGTACGTCCGGTGTGACTTCAAAATCGAGCCCGAAAAATTCGCGTACGCCGACCAGTTGTGCCACCGGCTCGCCGGCGACACGTCGCGCTTCCATGGCCCGGTATCGCTCAACTAGCGCGTGGTCGAGCGCTTCTTCGCTGCGCGTAATCAATTGCGTATGCCGCCAGCCGAGTACGTGCGTGAGCAGAATCCGCGCTTCGAGCGAGGGCAGTGGCGAGGCGCGCAGGAGCGCGGCGGGCGTAACCGGATTCATCCGCGCTTAGTCCGCGTCGCCCAGCGACGCCAGCAACTCGGCCTGATGCTCGCTGACGAGAGCCGCGATCAATTCGTCGAGATCGCCGTCCATGAGTGCTTCGAGGCGATACAGCGTCAGATTGATCCGGTGATCCGTCAGACGTCCTTGCGGGAAATTGTAGGTGCGAATCCGCTCCGAACGATCGCCCGAGCCGATCAGGCTCTTGCGGGTTGCGGCCTCCTTCTGCTGCTGCTCGTGCGACTGCTTGTCCTTGATGCGCGCGGCCAACACCTTCAGCGCACGATCCTTGTTCTTGTGCTGCGACCGGTCGTCCTGACATTCGACAACGATGCCCGTCGGCAAGTGCGTGACGCGTACGGCCGAGTCTGTCTTGTTGATGTGCTGCCCGCCCGCGCCGGACGCGCGGAATGTGTCGATGCGCAGATCGGCCGGATTGATCTCGACTTCGCCGATCTCGTCCGCTTCCGGCATCACCGCGACCGTGCACGCCGACGTGTGGATGCGGCCCTGCGTTTCGGTGGCCGGTACGCGTTGCACGCGATGGCCGCCCGATTCGAACTTGAGCTTGGAGTAGGCCGCAACACCTGCGATCCGCACGATCACTTCCTTGTAGCCGCCAAGGTCCGACTCGCTCGCCGACATCATCTCCACTTGCCAGCGATTACGCTCGGCATAGCGCAGGTACATGCGCAGCAAATCGCCGGCAAATAGCGCGGATTCGTCGCCGCCCGTGCCGGCCCGGATTTCGAGGAAGATGTTGCGGTCGTCGTTCGGGTCTTTCGGCAGCAGCATTTTCTGCAATTCCGCGCCGAGTTTTTCCATCCGCTCACGCGCCGCGCGGATTTCCTCTTCCGCGAAGTCGCGCATCGACGCGTCCGTCAGGAGTTCCTGCGCGGTCGCCGCGTCGGTCATCGCCTGGCGCCACAGCGCGTAATGCTCGACGAGCGGCCCGAGCTCGGCGTGCTCGCGTGTGAGCTTGCGGTATTGGTCGAGATTCGAGGTGATGTCCTCGCGGCTCAACAGGTCGTTCAGTTCGGCCAGCCGGGTAGTGAGCTGGTCGAGCTTGCGTTGCATGCTCGTTTTCATCGGACGGGTATCGGAGCGGACTCCGGCAAGGACGACGACTAGGGGAGTGGGCAGATGCCCTGGTCAGAAGCATGTCGCGGGCCACTCGGGGTGGCGCGGACGGTGCGGCGGTGGCTGCGCCGCTAACGCTCCGTAGAACCGGAGTGTTTGTAGAAACCGCTCATCAATTCAATGAGCGTGTCACGGTTCTCGCTGCTCGCGCGATTGAGCGCGTGCGTGGGGCCGTGGATCAGTTTGTTGGTGAGCGATTGCGACAGCGCTTCGAGCACCGCTGCCGGGTCTTCGCCGCGGGCGAGCATTTTCTGCGCGCGTTCGACTTCGGCGCGACGCAGCACGTCGGCCTGCGTATGCATATGGCGAATCACAGGCACGATGCTGCGCGCGTCGAGCCATTGCATGAAATTCTGGACACGTGTTTCGATGATCGCCTCGGCCTGCGCGACCGCGGCTTGCCGCGACGCATTGCCTTCGCGAACAATCGCGCCGAGGTCGTCGACGGTATAGAGAAACACGTCTTCGAGCTGGCCGACTTCGGGTTCGATATCGCGCGGCACGGCCAGATCGACCATGAAAATAGGCCTGTGACGGCGCGCTTTCACGGCCCGCTCGACCGCGCCCAGCCCGATGATCGGCAGGGTGGAAGCGGTACACGACACGATGATGTCGAACTCGTGCATGCGCGTGGGCAGTTCCGAGAGCGGAATGGCCCGGCCGTTGAAGCGTTCGGCGAGGCGGGTGCCGCGCTCGGCGGTGCGATTGGCGACGACGAGCTCACGCGGCTGCTGCGCGGCGAAGTGCGTGGCGCACAACTCGATCATTTCGCCCGCGCCGATGAACAGCACGCGCTGGTTCGAGACCTTGTCGAAAATCCGCTGCGCGAGCCGGACGGCGGCAGCCGCCATGGAAACCGACTGCGCGCCGATTTCGGTCGTGCTGCGCACTTCCTTCGCAACGGCGAAAGTGCGCTGGAACAACTGGTTCAGATAGGTGCCGAGCGCGCCGGCTTCCGATGCCGTGCGCACCGCATCCTTCATTTGTCCGACAATTTGCGTCTCGCCCAGCACCATCGAATCGAGGCCCGATGCGACCCGGAACGCGTGGCGCACGGCTTCCGACTGCGGCAACGCGTAGACATGCGGCGCAAGTTCGTCGATGGGCAGATTGTGGTACTTCGAGAACCACTGGATCGCGGCTTCACGCGCGGCCTGGTCGTCGGTCGCGCAGTAGAGTTCGGTACGGTTGCAGGTAGACAGAATCGCCGCTTCCGGCGCCGTGCGGGCAGTGCGGCCGAGCCAGACATTCTTGAAGGTGTCCAGTGCAGGCTTGATCTGTTCGAGCGGAAACGCCACGCGTTCGCGCAAGGCGACAGGCGCAGTGTGGTGATTGATTCCGATCGTTAGAAGCTGCATATGGGGCGCTGCATATGGGGCGCTATGGTTTAGCCCAATATTATAGCGTTTTCATGATTCTTTCATTCTGCGCGCGTCATCCGGCCTCCACAACCGGTTCTGGCGCGATCGCGTCGAGCTGGTAGCCGTAGCCATAAAGGGGCGTCAGGCAGTAGCCGTGTTCCGGGCGCAACTGCAATTTGGTCCGTACGCGCGATGCATGCGTGTCGACAGAACGCGACTTTACGTCGCGGCGGCGTGTCCAGACGGTTTCGAGAATATGCGCGCGCGACACCGGCCGTGACAGATTGGTAAATAACAGCAGCGCAAAGCGGAATTCCTTCGGCGTCAGCGCGACGGTTTGATTGCGGAATGTGACGGCAAACTGCGCCGCGTCGAACGCGTAGCCGCCGAACGTGTCACGCCGCCGGTTGGGCGGTCGCCGCCAGCCGGCGCGGCGCAGCAGCGCATCGATCCGGGCCAGCATTTCCGGACCGCGGACCGGCTTGGTGAGGCAGTCGTCGGCGCCGGCATGTAGCGCGGCTACGATCTGGCTCTCACGTGGCTCCGCCAGCAGCATGATCACCGGCAGCCCAGGCAGGATGGAGCGGGCGCGCGGAATCACGTCTTCGGCGCAATGGTCGCCGGCCCAGCTCTCGGTGATGAGAAGATCGAAGAATTCGTCGGCGGCGCGATCCAGGAACGAGGCGCTCGCGGTGAAGTGCTGACAGGCATGGCCGCCGGCAAAGATCAGCCGGTTGACCAAGGTGGCGTGCCGAAGATCCGGCTCGATAAGGGCGATTCGCATGGCGCGCTGTCAGCGTGGCATTTACCAGGGGTCAGGCTTGTCCGTAAGGCTTACAGCTTGCCTAACATCACCCCGACCCCCTAAACTCAACCGCTATGCGGAAAGCGCCGTGCTGAACCTCTATAGTTAATGAGAAGAAAATGCTAGCTGTCCTGGCTCCATGCGCCCATGAGACGAATCTGAATCTGCGCGAGACCTGCTGCTAATGGGGTGGCCCGGAATCCTGGTGCTGGGCGTGGTGATCGGTCTGGCGGGCTGGTTGCTGCATCCGCTGCGCCGATCGAGCCGTGCCCCATGGTGGGCGGCGTTACTGGCTGGCGTGGTGGGCGCGGGTGTCGCGCGCATGGCCGGCAATGTGGTTGGTCTCTTTCATGATGGCGATACGCTCGAATGGCCGGTATGCACCGGCGTCGCGTTGATCGCCGTTGCCGTGACGGTCGGCTTGCTTTCCCGTCGTTGAATACTTGCAGGTGACTCCGATGAATGCCCGACTTCCCGAAACCTCCTCCATCCCCGAACGGCTCGCGACATTGCGCAATGCGATGGCACGTGAAGGTGTGGCCGCCTATCTGGTGCCGTCCTCGGACCCGCATCTTTCCGAATACCTACCCGGGCGCTGGCAAGGCCGGCAGTGGTTGTCGGGCTTCACCGGCTCGGCCGGCACGCTGGTCGTGACCGCCGATTTTGCCGGTGTCTGGACCGACAGCCGCTACTGGGAACAGGCCAGTGCGCAACTGGGCGGCACCGGCGTGCAGTTGATGAAGATGACCGGCGGCCAGCAGACCGTGCCGCATTTCGAATGGCTTGCACAGAACGTCGCGGCTGGCGGCACGGTCGGTGTGGACGGGGCGGTACTCGGTGTGTCGGCGGCGCGTGCGTTGGACCAGGCGCTCACCGCGCATAGCGTGAAGCTGCGCACCGACGTCGATCTGTTCGACGCAATCTGGCCGCAGCGTCCGTCGCTGCCCGCCGCGGCTGTGTTTGAGCATGCCGCGCCGCACGCAAGCGTCGCCCGTTCGGAAAAGCTTGCGCAGATTCGCCGCGCGATGGCGGAGAAGGGCGCACATTGGCACTTCATTTCCACGCTTGACGATCTCGCGTGGCTGTTGAATCTGCGTGGCGCCGATGTTAGCTACAACCCGGTGTTCGTGGCGCATGCGCTGATTGGTCCGCAGAGCGCGTCGCTCTTCGTCGCCGACGGCAAGGTGCCGCAAGCGTTGGCCGAGGCGCTCGCGCGTGACGGCATCAGCGTCGAACCGTACGCCAAGGCGGCCGATGCGCTGGCCGCGTTGCCGGCCGGCAGCACGCTGCTGATCGACCCGCGCCGCATCACCTATGGCTCGCTGCAGGTGGTGCCGTCCACGGTGAAGGTCGTGGAGGCGGTCAATCCGTCCACGTTCTTCAAGTCGCGCAAGACCGAGGCAGAAGCCGAGCACGTGCGCGAGACGATGGAGCAGGACGGCGCGGCGCTCGCCGAATTCTTCGCGTGGTTCGAAGGCGCGTTGGGCCGTGAAACGATCACCGAACTGACGATCGACGAGCGTCTGACGGCGGCCCGCGCGCGCCGTCCGGGCTTCGTGTCGCTGAGCTTTGCCACGATTGCCGGCTTCAACGCGAACGGCGCGATGCCGCACTACCGCGCGACTAGTGAGTCGCATTCGGTGATCGAGGGCAACGGCCTGTTGCTGATCGACTCGGGCGCTCAGTATCTGAGCGGTACGACCGACATCACGCGCGTCGTGCCGGTCGGCACCGTCAGCGAGGCACAGCGGCGCGATTTCACGATCGTGCTGAAAGGCACCATGGCGCTGTCGCGCGCGAAATTCCCGCGCGGCATACGTTCGCCGATGCTCGACGCGATCGCCCGTGCGCCGATCTGGGAAGCGGGCGCCGACTATGGTCATGGCACCGGTCACGGCGTGGGCTATTTCCTGAACGTGCACGAAGGCCCGCAGGTGATTTCGCACTATGCGCCGGCCGAACCGTGGACCGCGATGGAAGAGGGCATGATCACCTCGGTCGAGCCGGGCATTTACCGGCCGGGCAAGTGGGGCGTGCGGATCGAGAATCTGGTGCTGAACGTGCCGGCGGAGAAAACCGAGTTTGGCGATTTCCTCAAGTTCGAAACGCTGACGCTGTGTCCGATCGACACGCGCTGCCTCGACCTCTCGCTGTTGCGTGACGACGAGCGCGCCTGGCTCAACGGGTACCACGAGACGGTGCGCGCGCGGCTTTCGCCGCATGTGTCGGGCGAGGCGAAGGCGTGGCTCGAATTGCGTACACAACCTGTCTGATCGTCGCCGCGACTATACGGAGAGAGCGCGCATGGCCATCAAGGCAGTGGTGTTCGATTTCGGCGGTGTGCTGATCGACTGGAGCCCCGAGTATCTTTATCGTCAGTTGATTCCTGACGAAACGGAGCGCCGCTGGTTTCTGACCCACGTCTGTTCAATGGACTGGGTGATCCGTCAGGACGGTGGCCAGCCGATCGTCGAGGGAACAGACGAGCTGATTGCGAAGTTTCCCGATCACGCCCTGCTGATCCGCGCGTTCTACGAGCGCTGGCACGAGATGGTGGCCGGTGTGCTGGAAGAGGGTGTGGCCATCATGGAAAAGCTTGAGGCGGCCGAGGTGCCGCTTTTCGGGCTGACCAACTGGTCCGCGGAGACGTTTCCGTATGCGTGGGAGCATTACCCCGTGCTGCGGCGGTTCCGCGACATCGTTGTGTCGGGCAGAGTGAAGCTGGTGAAGCCCGATTCAGCGATTTTCGCGCTTATGCGCGAGCGGATCGAGGCGCAATTGCCGGGCATCCAGGCGGGCGAGCTGGTCTTCATCGACGACAATCTGAAGAACGCCGAGGCCGCAACGGCGCTGGGCTGGCACGGCGTGCATCACACGAGCGCCGTGCAAACCGAAGCGACATTGCGGGTGCTGGGGTTGCCGGTCTAAGCCTACTGCCCGAGCAGATTCTTCAACGCGTTACCCAAGCCTTTCACCGTTTCGCCAGCGCCCTTGGCCACGCCCTCGACGCTCACGCCCAAGGCGTTTGCAAACCCCGCGCCGAGGCGCTTCATCAGACCCTCCTGCACCGAAAACTTCGGGTCGCGGAGGTCTCCGTCCAGCACGAAATGCAGCGTGATATCGCCGTTATGCGTCTTGAGCGCCGCAATGGCCGCCTTGGTTGGAATCGACATGAAGGTGTCGAGCGGATTGTCGCTGTCGGCGAGTTGCAGACGGTGGATCGTTACCGTGCCGGGTGCGTGCAACTGATAGTTGCGCACCGTCGATTCGACAGTCAGGTCGACCGTGCCGCCGGCCACTTGCGCTTTCCCCCCGGCTTTCTTCAGCAGGTAGGGATCGAGCATCACGACATCGATGCCGCGTAGTTTGCTGGTGGTCTGCGAATCCTTGCTGGCGACCTTGATCCACCCGTCGAACGAAACGGTGCCCGTGTGAGTCGGGCCCTTGATCGAGCCGGTGACGCTGACGTTGGTCGGTTCGCTGAGCGCGGGCAGATGCAGGTGGTCAACCGTTGCGTTGGCGTTGCTGACCGTCACTTTGTATGCCGGCGGGCCGACCGTCATGTCGTAGAAATGGAAGTTGCCTTGCTCGAAGCTGATGTGGTCGATCAGCTTTTCGCTGGAGCCGGGTGTTGCCACGCCGCTGGCTTCGTCGTCGCTGGGGCCGTTCACCGCCTGCCGCAGATTCGGCACCAGACGGATCGCACCGTCTTTCGTTCGCAGCACCGCGATGTCGAAGCCGCGCACCACCACGCTGTGGATATGCATGCGCCGCGCGATCAAATCGCGGATATCGGGTGTGATGGTGATTTCGTCGGCCCGCAAAGGATCGCCGGCGGGCCAGCCGGGCGGTGCTTTGAGCAGAACGTTGGTGAGATGAACCGAGGTGAGGCCGACGTCGATGGCTTCGGCACTGCCTAATGGCCCGAGTGCCGCAATCACGCGTGTTTTGACTTCGCGCTGCGCGAATTGCAGCGCACCGACCGCGACGACGATCAGCACCAGCAGCACGCCACCTACGGCAATCGCCCAGCGTTTGCCCTTCGACATTGCCATGCTTGCCTCCTCGTCGCCGCGCTGCGCGCGGTATGGGTGCGATTGGCCTGCGCGCGCGCCGGCCTGGGCGCGCATCTGTTTGATACGGTGGAGTGACTGCATTCCGCCGGGACGACGTGTATCACGCCGTGGCAAGCAATGCGTGTGCCCTACCGCCCATCCGGTAAACGCAAGACGTTTCCGGCATGTCACGGCGAGCAAAATGATCGGCCAATCGGCCAATCGGCCAGTCGGCCAGTCGGCCGGCAAAACGCGCCGACCGGGCGGTCAGCGAAACGATCCACAAAAACCGTCAGCAAAAAACCGACCAGCAAGACAGCCCGCTCGTCAGTCAACGAGCGGGCCGCCAGGTTGGCTATTTATCGCGCGATCGGCTTGTAACGCAGACGCTTCGGACGTGCAGCTTCCTCGCCGAGGCGGGCGCGCTTGTCAGCTTCGTATTCCTGGTAATTGCCGTCGAAGAACGTGATTTGCGAATCGCCTTCGAACGCCAGGATGTGCGTCGCGATCCGGTCGAGGAACCAGCGATCGTGCGAGATCACCATGACGGAACCGGCGAACTCGAGCAACGCGTCTTCCAGCGCGCGCAGCGTTTCGACGTCCAGGTCGTTCGACGGTTCGTCCAGCAGCAACACGTTGCCGCCCGCGATCAATGTTTTCGCCAGATGCAGCCGGCCGCGTTCACCGCCCGACAGATTGCCGACGGTCTTTTGCTGATCGCCGCCCTTGAAGTTGAAGCGGCCGATGTACGCACGCGAAGGCGTCTCGTACCTGCCGACCGTCAGCACGTCCGCACCGCCGGAGATTTCTTCGAACACGGTCTTCGAACCGTCCAACGCGTCGCGGCTTTGATCCACATACGCGAGCTTGACCGTCGGCCCTTGCACGATCTCGCCCGAATCCGGCTGCTCCCGGCCGGTGAGCATACGGAACAGCGTCGACTTACCGGCGCCGTTCGGCCCGATGATGCCGACGATCGCGCCCGCCGGAATCTTGAAGCTGACGTCGTCGAGCAGCAAACGGTCGCCATATGACTTGCTGACGTTCTTGAACTCGATCACTTCGTTACCCAGGCGATCGCCGACCGGGATGAAGATTTCCGAGGTCTCGTTGCGCTTCTGATAGTCCTGGCTGTTCAGTTCCTCGAAGCGGGCGATACGCGCCTTCGACTTCGCCTGACGGCCCTTCGGGTTCTGGCGCACCCACTCCAGTTCTTTCTTGATCGCCTTCTGACGCGCCGATTCCGACGACTCTTCCTGCTTCAGGCGCTCTTCCTTCTGGTCGAGCCAGCTGCTGTAGTTGCCCTTCCAGGGAATGCCGTGGCCGCGGTCGAGTTCGAGAATCCACTCGGCGGCGTTATCCAGGAAGTAGCGATCGTGGGTGACGGCGACGACGGTGCCCGGGAAGCGCGTGAGGAACTGTTCGAGCCAGTCGACCGATTCCGCGTCCAGGTGGTTGGTCGGCTCGTCGAGCAGCAGCATGTCCGGCTTTTCGAGCAGCAGTTTGCACAACGCGACGCGGCGCTTTTCGCCACCCGACAGGTTTTCGATCTTTGCGTCCCATGCCGGCAGGCGCAGTGCGTCGGCGGCGATTTCGATCTGCTGTTCGGCACTGCCGTCGGTGGTGGCGAGAATGGCTTCGTACTTGGCCTGCTCCGCGGCGAGCGCGTCGAAGTCGGCGTCCGGTTCCGCGTAGGCGGCGTAGATTTCGTCGAGCTTCTTTTGCGCGCCGAAGACGTCGCCGAGACCTTCCTCGACCGCTTCACGCACCGTCTTGTTCGGATCGAGTTGCGGTTCCTGCGGCAGATAGCCGATGTTCAGGTTCGGCATCGGCGTGGCTTCGCCTTCGATGTCCTTGTCCACGCCCGCCATGATGCGGATCAGCGTCGACTTGCCCGAGCCGTTCAGGCCGAGCAGACCGATTTTCGCGCCGGGAAAAAACGACAGCGAGATGTCTTTCAGGATTTGACGCTTGGGCGGCACGATTTTGCCGACCCGGTTCATGGTGAAGACGTATTGGGCCATTTGCTTGCAATAGACGTTGACGCCGCCGGCCGCGTAAGGGCGGCGGTCGTGGGTGGATGGGTAATCGGTGTTGTAGCCGGGCAGTGCGCCCAGCGCCGGCCAGCGGGGCGTCGAATTCAACGACGCCCGCGGGCGGGGTGTTCAGGTGGCATTGTACTTCGGGCCGAGGATGCGGCGGCAGAGGGCGTCCGCGGTGGTGTCAGTTCGCGCGCCGTCCGCTCGATGCTTAAAGCCAATCCGCTACGCCGCCGTGCCGTGAACAGGTGCCGCTGCGATGCCGGCTGAAACTGTAGGTGCCGTCGCGGCAGCGCGCGGTCGCGCCTTCGGGCGCCTTGCCCGAAAGAGAGCGTGCCGGCGCATGCACCGTGTTGCCGTCGCGATTGGTATAGGTGTTGTGATTGCTAAGGTTCGCTTCGTCGGGCGACGTTCCGGGCGCGACATAGGCGAACGCCGAGGTCGCGGTGAAGAGAAGCGCAGCGGTGAGCGCTGCTGTGCGGCGCAAGCAGCGGAGGGCGATGCCTTGCATGGTCTTAAAGTCTTTATTGTTTTGGTTACGTCGAATTTGGCTTAAGTGGGACGTTAGTTCGCGCGCCGTCCCGTCGAAGAATCGAAGAAATGCAGATGCCGCGCGGGCAGCGCCACTTGCAGCGTTTCACCTGCCGCGGGCCGGTGCGTATGCGGCAAGCGCACCGTTACGTCGTGCTTGCCCCAGCGGCCGTGCGCCAGGTTGTCCGCGCCGAGCAGTTCGCAGGAGTCGACGACGAGCGTGGCCTGGGCGGCGTCGGTTTGTCCCGGCGTCATGTGTTCGGGACGAATGCCCAGCGTCCATTCACGCCCTTTGGCCACTTCCTGGCCAAGCGACGCAAGCCCTTGAAGCGGCAGCTTCGGCCCGTTGCCCGCCACCTCAAACGTTGAACCATCATCAGATACCCGGCCTTCCAGCAGATTCATCCCCGGCGAACCGATGAAGCTCGCGACGAACACCGTCGCCGGCCGTTCATAGACCTCGGTCGGCGCACCGATCTGCTCGGCGTGGCCCTTGTTCATCACGATCACGCGTTGTGCCAGCGTCATCGCTTCGATCTGATCGTGCGTGACGTAGAGACTCGTGGTGGCGAGCCGCGCATGCAGGCGCTGGATTTCGAGCCGCATCTGCACACGCAGCCGTGCGTCGAGATTCGACAGCGGTTCGTCGAACAGAAATACCGCCGGTTCGCGCACAATCGCCCGACCCATGGCGACGCGTTGCCGCTGGCCGCCGGATAGCTCGCGTGGTTTGCGCGTGAGTAACGCCTCGAGTTCAAGAATCTGCGCGGCTGCGTCCACGCGCTTCGTGATCTGCGCACGATCGACGCCTGCGATCTTCAGCGCATAGCCCATGTTTTCGGCGACGCTCATGTGCGGATACAGCGCGTAGTTCTGGAACACCATCGCGATGTTGCGATCCTTCGGCTCCAGTTGATTGACCACTTTGCCGGCGATCGAGATGGTGCCTTCGGAAATGCCTTCGAGCCCGGCCACCATCCGCAGCAAAGTCGATTTGCCGCAGCCCGACGGCCCGACCATCACGACGAACTCGCCGTCCGCGACGTCCACGTCGATACCGTGCAATACGAACTGTTTGCTGTCGTAGGTCTTTTTAACGCCTTGCAGAGTCAGTGCAGCCATGCCGTTTTAGCCTTTTTCGTTGCTTGCCGCGTTTTCGTCACGTGTTTCCCACGTATCGCGCGGTGTTCTTGAGTCAATGTCCAGCGCTGAAGCTCGCCCACGCTGCGCGAGTTACTTCTCCGAATCCACGAGCCCGCGCACGAACCAGCGTTGCATGGTCAGCACGACAGCGAGCGGCGGCAGCATGGCGAGCAGGGTCGCGGTCATCACGAGGTGCCATTCAGTCGCGGTATCGCCGGAAGCAATCATGCTTTTGATGCCGACCACGGCCGTGGTCAGCGATTGCTGGCTCGTAATCAGGATCGGCCACAGATACTGATTCCAGCCGTAAATGAAGGTGATCACGAACAGCGCTGCCATGTTCGTTTTCGACAGCGGCAGCACCACGTCCCAGAAGAAACGCAGCGCGCCGGCGCCGTCGATACGCGCCGCTTCCATCAGTTCGTCGGGCAGTGTCATGAAGAACTGACGGAACAGGAAGGTGGCGGTGGCCGAGGCGATCAGCGGTAAAGTCAGGCCGCTATACGTGTTGCTCAGATGCATCGACGACACGACCTGTACGGTCGGAAAGATGCGCACTTCGACCGGCAGCATCAGCGTGATGAAGATCAGCCAGAACGACAGATTGCGAAACGGAAAGCGGAAAAACACGATCGCGTACGCGGAGATCATCGAGATGGCGATCTTGCCGATCGAAATCACCAGCGCCATGACGAGGCTGTTGAACAGCATGCGGCCGAACGGCGCGGCCGCATTGCCGCTGCCATGCGACCAGACCGTCGCGATGTTCTCGAACAGATGCGTGCTCGGCACGAGTGAGAGCGGCACACTGAACACCTCGTGCTCGCTCATCGTCGCCGCGCAGAACGCGACGTACACGGGGAACACGACCAGCACGACGCCAAGAATCAGCACCGCATGGCAGAAGAGGTCGAAACCGCGGCGGTTCTCGATCATGAGTATTGAACCCTGCGTTCGATGAAGCGGAATTGCACGACCGTCAACGCGACGACGATCACCATCAGGATCACGGACTGCGCGCCCGAACTGCCGATGTCCAGGCCCTGGAAGCCTTCGGCGAAGATCTTGTAGATCAGCGTACGGGTAGCTTGAGCCGGGCCGCCGCCGGTGGCGGCGTCAATCACCGGGAAGGTGTCGAAGAACGCGTAGGTGATGTTGATCACCAGCAGAAAAAAGCTGGTCGGCGAAAGCAGGGGCAGCGCGATGCCGAAGAAACGCCGCACCGGACCGGCGCCGTCGATGGCCGCCGCTTCGATCAGCGAACGCGGAATGGCCTGCAAGCCGGCATAGAAGAACAGAAAGTTATAGCTGACCTGTTTCCACACGGATGCCAGCACAACCAGAAACATCGCCTGGCCCGCGTTCAATGCGTGATTCCACACAATGCCGTATTTTCCGAGCGCATAGGTGACGAGGCCGATGCTCGGGTTGAACAGGAACGACCACAAGACGGCGGCGATCGCGGGCGCGACCGCATACGGCCAGATCAGCAGCGTCTGATAGGCCCGGGCGCCGCGCGTCACGCGATCAGCGCAGACGGCGAGCAGCAGCGAGATCACGAGACCGAAGACCGTGACCAATCCACAGAAAATCAGCGTCGTATAGAACGACGACAGATAAAGTGGATCGGCGAATAACTGCTTGAAATTGGCCAGGCCGACAAATTCGGTCGACGTGCCGAACGCGTCCTGGCTCTGCGTGGATTGCCACAGCGCTTCGCCCGCCGGCCACAGAAAGAACAGCAGCGTGATCAGGAGTTGCGGCGCTACGAGCAGGTAGGGCAGGACGCTGGTGCCGAAGCGGGAGCGCTTTTCCATCGAGAATTCCCTGAGTTTCTACTAGCGTGAGAGTGTGGATGCGAGCGCGCCGACACCCTCACGGCTAGTACAGCACGTCTTAGTTACCGGCTTTCTCGAAGCGGCGCAGCAACTCGTTGCCACGCGACACCGATGCATCGAGCGCCTCTTGCGGCGTCTTCTTCTCCGCCCACACCTGTTCGAGTTCCTCGTCGATCACGGTGCGGATCTGCGGCATATTGCCCAGACGCAAACCCTTCGTGTACGGCAGGGGCGGTTTGTTGAGCATCTGCTTGATCGCCGTGTCGCTGCCCGGATTCTTCTCGTAGAAGCCTTGCTGCTGCGTCAGTTGATATGCGGCGGTCGTGACCGGCAGGTAGCCCGTGTCCTGATGCCACTTCGCGGCAACCGGCGCCGACGACAGATAAGACAGGAATTTCGCCACGCCCTTGTACACCGCCGGATCTTTACCCGACAACACCCACAGGCTCGCTCCGCCGATGATGGCGTTCTGCGGCGCGCCCTTCACATTGGCGTCGTACGGCATCATGCCGGTGCCGAAGTTGAATTTCGCGTACTTCTTGATCGTGGCGAGCGAACCCGACGAGTTCGTGATGATCCCGCAGTCGCCGCTATAGAACTTCGACACTGGCTCGTCCTTGCGGCCAACGTACGTGAAGGTGCCTTCCTTCTGCATGTTCTGCAGGAACTGGATGTGCGCGACCTGCAGCGGCTTGTTGAATTCGAGCTGCGCGTCGGCCCCGTCGAACCCGTTGTTCTTCGACGCGAACGGCACGCCATGCCAGGCGCTATAGTTTTCGAGCTGAATCCAGCTCTGCCAGCCCGACGAATAGCCGCATGACATGCCCGACGCCTTCAGCTTCTGTGCGTCTGTCTGCAGTTCGGCCCAGGTTTTCGGCGGCTGGTTCGGATCGAGCCCGGCTTTCTTGAACGCGTCCTTGTTGTAGTACAGCACCGGTGTCGAGCTATTGAACGGCATCGAGATCAGTTCGCCGGTTTTCGCGTCGCTGTAGTAGCTGGCAATGGTCGGCACGAAGGCTTTTTCGTCGAGCGGCACGCCGGCTTGCTTGAACACTTCCGAGACCGGGATCACGGCTTTTTTCGCTTGCATCATTGTCGCAGTGCCGACTTCGTAGACCTGCAAAATAGCCGGCGCATTGCCACTGCGATAAGCGGCGATGCCGGCGGCGAGGGTCTGGTCATAAGTACCCTTGAACACCGGCACGATCTTGTAGTCGCTTTGCGACGCATTGAACGCGTTGGCTATGTCGTTCAGACGCTCGCCCAGGGCGGCTTCCATGCCGTGCCAGAACTGGATTTCAGTCGCGGCGTGAGCTGCCTGGCTGATGCCGAGGCTCAGCACGGCGGCAACGGAAAGCGAACGGAATAGCGGCTTGCAACTCATCGAT
Organism: Paraburkholderia fungorum; assembly: GCF_046026025.1. GTDB lineage: Bacteria > Pseudomonadota > Gammaproteobacteria > Burkholderiales > Burkholderiaceae > Paraburkholderia > Paraburkholderia fungorum_E. The sequence goes on from NZ_JAQQFL010000017.1 coordinate 142,264, forward strand.
TGATCTCCTTTGTCGACCGGAGGTAGCGCTTTGGCGTTGACTCCGGTCCCATGCAACATCGTTGCGGAATGGGCGCGAATGCGAATCGCGCGATTCTATTTGTGTTCGATGACAGTCTGGCGACGATTGCCGGACGGCGGTCCGTTTTTGACAGGGGGGCCGGTTGCGGCAATTTAACACCGGCTGTCACGAAACGGAAATAGGGGATGTCACAAGGCCCGTTTTTGCGCAAAGTCATATCTGGGCGCAGGCCGTTGACTGCAATTGCCCGTGTGCGGGCACGATGGAACGAGGAATGTCGGGCGTGTTCTGCTCGATCATGCACGGTTTTGGTTCACGTGTTTATTAATCAGGATTCCAGATGCTGAGTTCAGTGCGATTGGCTGTTTGCAGTTCGATAGCGGGTCTCGCGCTCGCCGGGTGTGCGTTGACACCCGTCGCGACAGAGAATGGGCCGCCGCCCGTCACCTCGTTGCCCAGGATCGTCGCGCATCGTGGCGGCACGGGCGACGCGCCCGAAAACACGCTCGAAGCGATTCATCAGTCGATCGCGCATCATGCCGACGCCATGTGGCTCACGGTTCAGTTGAGCAAGGACGGCGTACCGGTGTTGTACCGCCCGGCCGATCTGTCGGCCTTGACCGATACGAAGGGGCCGGTGTCCGCCCTCACGGCTGCCGAACTCGCGCGTGTGAACGCGGGCTGGAATTTTCGTCGCGGCGATGCGTATCCCTATCGCGATCGCCCGGTCGGCATTCCGACGCTGCGAGAAGCGTTGCGCGCGACCCCGGACTCCATGCCGGTCATCCTGGACATGAAAGCGCTACCCGCCGCGCCGCAGGCGCTGGCCGTGGCGCGGCTGCTGGAAGAGGAAAATGCCTGGTCGCGGGTAACGATCTATTCGACCGAAGCCGATTACCAGCAGAGTTTCGCGGCCTACCCGCAGGCCAGGCTATTCGAGTCGCGTGATGCGACACGTGGACGGCTCGTGCGCGTCTTGCTGAATCAGGGCTGCGTGGACGCCCCTGCCGAACACGCGTGGACCGCGTTCGAGTTGCATCGGGCAATGACCGTGGTAGAGAAATTTACGCTGGGGGAGGGTCGCTCAGATGTGCAGGCAACGCTGTGGACGCCCGCGACGCTCGCCTGCTTCCGGCAGAAGCCTGATGTGAGGATCGTGGCGATCGCGGTCAACAGTGCGGACGATTACCGGACCGCGGCGTGCCTGGGAATCGATGCGGTGCTGGCGGATTCGCCGTCGAAGATGGCGGCCGTGCGGGAGGGCATCGCGATGCCGCTCAAGTGCGACGCAGCCAACGCAAAGCTCGCTCGGTAAAACAAAAAAGCCCGCTTTTGAGCGGGCTTTCGTGGGAGATGCAACGGGCGGCGGCGTTTGATGTTCGTCTGGCGTTCTGCCAATCAACGTCGCTCGCCAGACCGAAGCTTCAAACGTTGAACAGGAAGTTCATCACGTCGCCGTCGTGCACGACGTATTCCTTGCCTTCCGCGCGCATCTTGCCGGCTTCCTTCGCACCTTGCTCACCCTTATAGGTGACGTAGTCGTTGAAGGCGATCGTCTGTGCGCGAATGAAGCCGCGCTCGAAATCGGTGTGGATCGCGCCCGCTGCCTGCGGTGCCGTGTCGCCGATATGGATCGTCCACGCGCGCACTTCCTTCACACCGGCCGTGAAGTAGGTTTGCAGGCCCAGCAGCTTGAAAGCCGCGCGAATCACGCGGTTCAGGCCCGGCTCTTCCATGCCCATGTCGGCGAGGAACACGGCCATGTCCGCTTCGTCGAGGTCGGCGATTTCAGCTTCGATCGCCGCGCACACGGCGACCACCGGCGCGCCTTCGGCTGCCGCGAACTTCGTGACTGCGTCGAGGTGCGGGTTGTTCTCGAAACCGTCGTCCTTCACGTTGGCGACGTACATGGTCGGCTTGGCGGTGATCAGGCAGAACGGCTTGAGCGTGGCCTTTTCTTCATCCGACAGGTCGAGCGCGCGGACCGGCTTGGCCTGGTCGAGCTGCGCGCGCACCTTTTCCAGCACCGCGGCGTTCTTGATCGCTTCCTTGTCGTTACCCGACTTGGCGGCCTTCGAATAGCGCGACAGCGCCTTTTCGACGGTTGCGAGGTCGGCCAGCGCCAGCTCGGTGTTGATCACTTCGATGTCCGACAGCGGATCGACCTTGTTCGCGACGTGGATCACGTTGTCGTCTTCGAAGCAGCGCACCACGTGCGTGATCGCGTCGGTTTCGCGGATGTTCGCGAGGAACTGGTTGCCCAGACCCTCACCCTTGCTCGCACCGGCCACGAGGCCGGCGATGTCGACGAATTCCACCACGGCCGGCAGGATGCGCTCCGGCTTGACGATTTCGGCGAGCGCCTTCAGACGCGCGTCCGGCACTTCGACAATGCCGACGTTCGGCTCGATCGTGCAGAACGGGTAGTTTTCGGCGGCGATGCCCGCCTTGGTCAGCGCATTGAACAGGGTGGACTTGCCGACGTTAGGCAAGCCGACGATGCCGCATTTGAGGCTCATGGAAATCCTTCAGTGAATCAGTAAGTTGCGTGATGCGCTCGACGCTGTGTGCAGGATTCGGAAAGCCTTCGCGTTTGGCGTGGCGAAGCGAGTGCAGCGGAGCGGGACAAGACACCAGATCGGGGCGTTGCCTCGACGATTCTGGGCGAGTTTTGTCACGGAAAGCGCAATTGTAACCCGTTCGGATCGGGTTCTTGATCTGCCTGCGGTAAAGCCGCGGGCTCGATCCGTCCCCGCAACCCCCACGGCTATAATGCGCGGATGAACGCACACCACCAGACCTTTGATGCTGCCGTGATCGGCGGCGGGCTCGTCGGCAAGACCGCGGCGCTGGCGCTGACGCAAGGCGGACTGCGCGTGGCGCTGCTCGCGCAACCCTGCGCGGCGCTGCCGCCGGGCGCGACCTTCGACTCGCGGGTCTACGCGCTGTCGTCGAGTTCGCAGGCTCTCCTGGAGCGCTTGCGGGTCTGGCAGGCGCTCGATCTGTCCAGGCTAGGCCCCGTCTACGACATGCGCGTCTATGGCGACGCGCATGCCGAACTTCATTTCTCCGCGTTCCAGGCCTCCGTGCCGCAACTGGCGTGGATCGTCGAGTCGTCGGTAATCGAGCGCGCGCTGGATGCCGCGTTGCGTTTCCAGCCGAATCTCACCTGGATCGACACACGCGCCCAGGCGCTCGACTTCACCGCCGACGGCGCGAGCGTCGGTCTTGCCAACGGCAATGTGCTCGAGGCCGATCTGGTGGTCGGGGCGGACGGCGCGCATTCATGGGTACGCGCCCAGATCGGTTCGAAGATGAATCGGCGCGACTATAAGCAAACCGGCGTGGTCGCGAATTTCAAGGCCGAAAAGCCGCATGGCGAAACCGCTTACCAATGGTTCAAGGACGGCGAAATCATTGCGCTGCTGCCGATGCCGGAGGGCCACGTGTCGCTCGTCTGGTCGGCGCGCATCGAGCACGCCGAGCAGCTGCTCGCGCTTGATCCGGCACAACTCGCGGCCGAAGTCGAGCGCGTGACGGGTGGGCAGTTCGGCGCCCTGGAATGCGTGACACCGGCGCAAGGTTTCCCGCTCGCGCTGCAAACCGTCGACAAACTCGTGGCACCGCGCGTCGCGCTGGTCGGCGACGCCGCGCATCTGATTCACCCGTTGGCGGGCCAGGGCATGAACCTCGGTCTGCGCGATGTCGCGGCGCTCGCCGAGACGGTCGCCGGCAAGGAAGCATTCCGCGATCTCGGCGACACGGTGCTGCTGCGCCGCTACGAGCGCGCCCGCCGCGAAGACATCCGCGCGCTGATGATCGCCACCGACGGCCTGCAAAAGCTCTTCTCGGTGCCCGGTCCGTTTGCCAAGGCATTGCGCAATACCGGCATGGCATTTGTCGGCGCGCAGCCGTTCATCAAGCGCTGGCTGGTGTCGGCCGCGCTGGGGTAAAGCGCCCGAGCCGGCATGCCCGGCCGGCGAGACGGGTATCATGAACGGATGGGCGTCATTCCGGTCAGACCAGATACGTCCCCAAAACGCGCAACGCGCGATTGAACTCCAGGAATTCAGCATGAAAAAATCCTTCCGCATCGCGGCCGCCGCGCTCGCGATCGCTGCCGTGACGATGGGCTGCTCCGCGCAGGCCGATCAAGCTACCGACAAGCTCAAGGCCACGCTGCAAACCCGTCTGGCCGACGTGACGATCAAGAGCGTGACGAAGTCGCCGATTGCCGGCCTCTACGAAGTGAATCTCGGCACGCAGATCATCTATAGCGATGCGAACGGCGACTACCTCATGCTCGGCGACATGGTCGACGCGAAGACCCGCAAGAATCTGACTGAAACGCGTCTGGCGGAGACCAACCGCATCGATTTCGCGAGCCTGCCGTTCGCGAACGCGGTGAAGGTCGTGAAGGGCAACGGCGCGCGCAAGATCGCCGTGTTCTCCGATCCGAACTGCCCGTACTGCAAGCAGCTCGAAACCTCGCTCAAGTCGCTCGATAACGTCACGGTTTACACCTTCCTGTACCCGGTGCTGTCGCCGGATTCGACCGTCAAGTCGAAATCGATCTGGTGTTCGACCGATCGCGCCAAGGCGTGGGAATCGTGGATGCAGGATCACCAGGCGCCTACCGCTGCCGGCACCTGCGACACGGCTGCACTCGACAAGAACCTGGCGCTCGGCCGCGCCATGGGTGTCGACGGCACGCCGACCGTGTTCCTCGCCGACGGCCGCCGCCTGCCAGGCGCGGTGTCGGCAGACCGGCTGGACAAGGAAATGTCCGCCGTGCACTAAGCACCCAGCACGAGACGAAGAAAGGAGGCGCGAAGTGCGCCTCCTTTCACATCAAGCCCCGAACCTCCCCGCCAGAAATCTCCTAATCGCCGCCGATGAAGCCGATCCGCTACACCATCGTTCCCAAGCAACCCGCCGCCCATCTGTTCGAAGTCACCGTGACCGTTGCCGATCCCGATCCGGCCGGCCAGCGTTTCATGCTGCCGGTGTGGATTCCGGGCAGCTACATGGTGCGCGAATTTGCCCGCAACATCGTGACGCTGCGCGGCACCAATGAGGCGGGGCGGAAAGTGCGCGTCGAAAAGACCGACAAGCACACGTGGCAGGCCGCGCCGGTAAAGGGCGCGCTGACGTTGCGCTATGAGGTGTATGCATGGGATATGTCGGTGCGCGCCGCGCATCTCGACGACACGACAGGCTTTTTCAATGGCACCAGTGTGTTCCTGGCGCCGCTCGGTCACGAGGACGCGCAGTGCGTGGTCGATATCCAGAAGCCGGACGGCGCCGCGTATCGCAACTGGCGGGTCGCGACCGCGTTGCCGGAGGCGCGCGGCACGAAGCGCTACGGCTTCGGCGAGTATCGCGCGCAGAACTACGACGAGCTGATCGATCACCCGGTCACGTTGGGCGAATTCGCGCTGGAGACGTTCAAGGCGCACGGCGTGCCGCACGATATCGTGATCGCGGGACGTGTGATCGGGCTCGACATGGCGCGTTTGTCCGCCGATCTGAAGCGTATTTGCGAAGCGCAGATCGCGCTGTTCGAGCCGAAGTCGAACAAGGCGCCCATGGACCGCTACGTGTTCATGACGCAGGCCGTCACCGACGGTTATGGCGGACTGGAGCATCGCGCCTCGACGGCGTTGATCTGCAATCGCGGCGATTTGCCGGTGCAAGGGCGCGATGCCTCCACCGAGGGCTACCGGACCTACCTCGGCTTGTGCAGCCACGAATATTTCCACACCTGGAATGTGAAGCGCATCAAGCCGGCCGTGTTTGCACCGTACGACCTGAACGTCGAAAACTACACGCCGCTGCTGTGGCTGTTCGAAGGCTTCACCTCTTACTACGACGACCTGATCCTCGTGCGCAGCGGCCTGATCTCGCAGGCAGATTATTTCGACATGCTTGGCAAGGTGGTTGGCGGCGTGCTGCGCGGCAGTGGCCGTCTGAAGCAGTCGGTGGCTGAAAGTTCGTTCGACGCCTGGGTCAAATACTACCGGCAGGACGAAAACGCGGCGAACGCGATCGTCAGCTACTACACCAAGGGCTCGCTCGTTGCGCTCGCCTTTGATCTGACGATTCGCACGCAGACCAACAACCGCAAATCGCTCGACGACGTGATGCGCCTGCTGTGGCAGCGATTTGGCCATGATTTCTATCGTGGCAAGCCGGTCGGTGTCGAAGAAAGCGAGGTCGAGGCGATTTTTGCCGAAGCGACCGGCGTGCAACTGGGTGAATTGTTCGCCGAAGCCGTGTACGGCACGCGTGATCTGCCCCTCGACACGCTGCTCGAGCCGTTTGGCGTCACGCTCGCGCCGGATCTGGAAAAGCATGGCAAGCCGTCACTCGGCGCACGTCTGCGCGGCGGCGCCGATTGCACACTGGTGGCGGTTCACGAAGGCAGCGCGGCACAAAAAGCCGGGCTCTCCGCAGGCGACGTGCTGATCGCGCTCGACGGCCTGCGCGTGACCGGCGCGAATCTTGATTCGCTGCTGTCGCGCTATCAGCCGGGTGCGAAAGTCGAAGTCCACGCCTTCCGCCGCGACGAGCTGCGTACCGCACAAGTCAAGCTGGACGGGCCTGAGGTGTCGCGCTACAAGCTTGCCGTGAGCGACAAACAGCCCGCCACACGCAAGGCGCGGGAGCGCTGGCTAGCAAGCTGATCGTAATGCGGGGCGGTGTTAATCGCCGTTTCGAAGCGGGGGATTGTTCTACCAATGCAACAATCCTTCGCTGCCGCACGGCTTTTTCCCGCCGCGGTAAAAAAACACAATGGCTCCACTCGCGCAACATTGCGCGCCCCTACTGGAGTCAACCATGACCACGATCCTGCAAATCAACTCGGCAGCCCGCTCGCAAGGCGCGAACTCAACCCTGCTCCTCAACGAGCTGACCACAAAGCTGCAACAATCGAATCCGGGCGCGCAAGTCGTCGTCCGTAACCTGCAAGCCGAACCGCTGCCGCATCTGGACGACGCCGTGCTCGGCGCGTTCTTCACGCCGGCTGACCAGCGCACGCCGGAACAAGTCGCGATCGCTGCACGCAGCGAAGCGCTGATCGCCGAACTGCAAGCCGCCGACATCATCGTGATCGGCGCACCGATGTACAACTTCGGCATCTCGTCGCAACTGAAGACGTATTTCGACTTCATCGCTCGCGCCGGCATCACGTTCCAGTACACGGCGAACGGTCCGGAAGGCCTCGTGAAGGGCAAGAAGGTCCACGTGGTTTCGGCACGCGGCGGCAAGTATGTCGGCACCCCGAACGATAGCCAAACACCGTACCTGAAGGCCTTCCTCGGCTTCCTGGGCATGACCGACGTGAATTTCATCTACGCCGAAGGCCTGAACATGGGCCCGGACGCTGCTACCGCCGCATTGGCTGGCGCGCGTGAAGCGATCGCCGCTGCGTAAGGTGTGAGGTGTGTCCTGCGCTGCGTGATCGCGGCGCGGTGGAATGAAAAACGCCACGGAATGTGAATTCCGTGGCGTTTTTGCTTTGACTGCTGCGATTGACTCGCCTTACGCCAGCATTTGCGCTTCGTCGGGCAGGCGCCAATCGATCGGCGTGCGACCGTGCTTCACGAGAAACTCGTTCGCCGCCGCAAAGTGTCCGCAGCCGAGAAAGCCGCGATGGGCCGACAGCGGCGATGGGTGCGGCGCCTCCAGCACGTAGTGCGACTTGCCGCTTAACAGCGCGCGTTTGGCTTGCGCATGCGCGCCCCACAGCATGAATACGAGACCGTCATGGCGCATGGCCAATTCGCGAATCAGCGTATCCGTGCATTTCTCCCAGCCGCGTTTCGCATGGCTCGCGGCCGAATCGCGCTCGACGGTCAGCACCGTGTTCAACAGCAGCACGCCCTGTTTGGCCCAGGTGTCGAGGCAACCATGGCGCGGTGGCTCATGGCCGAGGCTGGCGGCGATTTCCTTGAACATATTGCGCAGCGACGGTGGCGTGCGCACGTTCGGCGCCACGGAAAACGCCAGTCCGTGTGCTTGCGGCGTGCCGCGATCTTCGCCGTGATACGGGTCCTGGCCGAGAATCACGACTTTGACTTCGTCGGGGCTGGTGAGGCGCAGAGCCCGGAACACGTCGGCGGGATAGACGGTTTTGCCGGCCGCGCGCTCACCGTCGACGAAACGGCACAACGACGCGTAGGCGTCGCTTTCGATGAACGGCGTGAGGTGGACGCGCCAGGCTGGAGGCAGCGCGGCGAATTGGGCTTCGAGCGTTGCCGGCGATGAGCCGGCGGCTGCCGGTGTTTGCTGCGGCTGCGCGGTTGCGCCGGCCGGCGTGGCAGGGGTGTCGCCGAACAATGAAGCTTGCGACGAATTGGAGCGGGTGCGGGAAGCGGAGGTCATGGCGGGGAAGTGTCGCAGCAAACGCGGCGTTGCTCAACCTGCCCGTAACTTATAACCGCGTTGCGCCTTGCTGATATTGTCAGGCGCGAGACCGGCTATCTGCTTGCCGAGTTCCGCCGCGAGGGCGTGGAGCGCCGCTTCGTCGCCGGATTTCAGTTCGAGTTCGACTTCCGAGATCGGCGCGCGACGCGTTTCGCCGTTCACCTCGGCGAACACGTCGCCTTGATCGATCGCCGCTTCGACCTCCGAGCTGTCCAGTTCGATATTCCACAGCGTGCGGGTGAAATTCGTGCGGAACAGTTCGGCGAGTTTGGGCGCCGCGTGACGCAACGCGTCGGCGGCGGATTTTTCGTCGCATTCGCGCAGCAACGCGTCGATCTCCAGCGCTTCGCCGGCCACCGGCATTTCCCATTCGTGCCGGCTGTGCAAACCATTGCTGGCGTTACCCACCGTCTTGAAGGTTTGCAGCCAGCCGTCCGGCGTCTGCCGCAAACGCAACGCGCTCTTCGAACTGGCCAGCGTCAGTTGGGGGGTGTCGAAATAAATATTCACCAACCTGATCGGGCGACCCGCCGCGCCGGTGCGCGCGACGAACCATTGCGTCGCCGCCTGCACCTGAGCGGGCGGCAGTGCCAGCTTGATTTCACGTTCCATACCCATGACCTGCTCCGCTACGTAGCCTGCGTGTTGAACGTGCGTTCAGAAAAACATCCGCGCAAGTTCCACCCCCGGCTCTTGCGCGCGCATGAACGCCTCGCCGACGAGGAACGTATGCACGTCCATCGCCCGCAGACGTTCGACATCGACGCGCGACAGAATGCCCGACTCCGTGACGACGATACGGTCGTCCGGAATCGATTCGAGCATGCCGATGGTGGTCTCGATCGACGTTTCGAAGGTGCGCAGATTGCGGTTGTTGATACCGATCAGCGGGGTCTTCAGCGTGAGCGCCTGCATCAGCTCGTTGCTGTCGTGTACTTCGACCAGCACCGCGAGGCCCAGGGAATGCGCGAGCGCTTCCAGATCCTGCATCTGCGAGGTTTCCAGCGCGGCGGCGATCAGCAGAATCGCGTCGGCGCCCATCGCGCGGGCTTCGACGATCTGGTACGGGTCGACGATGAAGTCTTTGCGCAGCACCGGCAACTTGCAGGCGGCGCGCGCTTCTTCCAGATACGCCACGCTGCCCTGAAAGAACTGCACATCGGTGAGGACGGACAGGCAGGCCGCACCGTGCTTCTCATACGAACGTGCGATCTCGGCGGGAACGAAGTTTTCGCGCAGCACGCCTTTCGACGGGCTCGCCTTCTTCACTTCGGAGATCACGGCGGCCAGACCGGCCGCGTGTTTCGCGCGCAATGCACCGACGAAATCGCGAATGTCGCGTGACGATGCTTCGAGGCGCAGCGCTTCAAGCGGCGCGCTCTGTTCGGCCGCTCGGACTTCTTCGCGTTTGACCGCGATGATGCGGTCGAGGATGTCGCTCATGAGTGTCTCGCTACGTAGTTACTGCTTGAATTGCTGGGTGAAGCGGACCAGCTCGTCGACCTTCGCACGCGCCTTGCCGCTCGCGATCGCTTCGCGCGCCAACTGGATGCCGTCCGCGATCGAGGCCGCCACGTTCGCCGAATACAGCGCCGTGCCCGCATTCAGCGTGACGATTTCACGCGCGACGCCGGGCTTGTTGTCGAGCGCTTCGAGCAGCATCAGTTTGGATTCGGCGGAGTCAGCCACTTTCAGTGTGCGATTCGACACCATTTGCATGCCGAAGTCTTCCGGATGGATTTCGTACTCGTGGATCTGGCCGTCGCGCAACTCGCCGACCTGCGTGGCCGCGCCGAGCGAGACTTCGTCCATGCCATCCATGCCGTACACCACCAGCACGTGCTTCGCGCCGAGGCGCTGCATCACGCGGACCTGAATGCCGACGAGGTCGCCGTGGAACACGCCCATCAACTGATTCGGCGCGCCGGCCGGATTGGTCAGCGGTCCGAGAATGTTGAAGAGGGTCCGTACGCCGAGTTCGCGGCGCACCGGCGCGATGTTTTTCATCGCCGGATGATGGTTCGGCGCGAACATGAAGCCCATGCCGGTTTCCGCAATCGAAGCCGCCACCTGGTCCGGTTGCAGATCGATGTTCACGCCGAGCGCTTCGAGTACATCCGCGCTGCCCGATTTGCTCGACACACCGCGACCGCCGTGCTTCGCGACCTTGGCACCTGCAGCGGCAGACACGAACATGGTTGCCGTGGAAATGTTGAACGTCTGCGAGCCGTCGCCGCCGGTACCGACGATATCGACGAAGTTCGAGTTGTCCTGCACTTCGACGTGCCGGGCAAATTCACGCATCACCGTGGCGGCGGCGGTGATTTCGCCGATGGTCTCTTTTTTGACGCGCAAGCCGGTGATGATCGCCGCCGACATCACGGGCGAGAGTTCGCCGCGCATGATGAGCCGCATCAGATGCAGCATTTCGTCGTGGAAAATTTCGCGGTGCTCGATCGTGCGTTGCAGCGCTTCCTGGGGCGTAATCGACATGATTTCGTCTCTCTTCATCAAGCGTTGCGGTGAGCCGTCTTCGACTGCTTCACGAAGTTTTCGAGCAAGGCGTGGCCGTGTTCGGACAGGATCGATTCCGGGTGGAACTGCACGCCTTCAACAGCCAGTTCCTTGTGACGCACGCCCATGATTTCGCCGTCCTCGGTCCATGCCGACACTTCGAGACAGTCAGGCAGTGATTCGCGTTCGATCGCGAGCGAGTGGTAGCGGGTTACGACGAAATGTTTCGGCAGGTCGGCGAACACGCCTTTACAGTCGGTTTCGATCGTGCTGACCTTGCCGTGCATGATGGTTTGCGCGCGCACCACGCGTCCGCCGAAGGCTTCGCCGATCGCCTGGTGGCCGAGGCAGACGCCGAGAATCGGCGTCTTGCCGGCGAATTCGCGGAGTACGTCGAGCGTGATGCCCGCGTGTTGCGGATTGCTCGGACCGGGCGACAGACAGATGCGCTCCGGGTTGAGCTTCGCAATTTCGTCCAGCGTGATTTCGTCGTTCCGATAGGTGCGCACGTCTTCGCCGAGTTCGCCGAAGTACTGCACCAGGTTGTAGGTGAACGAGTCGTAGTTGTCGATCATAAGCAGCATGGTGTGTCTCCGGTCAGAAGTCGCTATCGAGGCCGTCTTGAACCTGCTCGGCGGCGCGCAGCACAGCACGCGCCTTGTTCTCGGTCTCTTGCCATTCGGATTCCGGCACCGAATCCGCGACTATCCCCGCTGCCGCCTGCACATACAGATTGCCGTTTGCGATCACGCCCGTGCGGATCGTGATGGCCAGATCCATTTCGCCGGTGAACGACAGATAGCCGACGGCGCCGCCGTAGAGGCCACGCTTCACGGGTTCGAGTTCGTCGATCAGTTCCATGGCGCGGACCTTCGGCGCGCCGGACAGCGTGCCGGCCGGGAAGGTGGCGCGCAGCACGTCGAAATTGGTGATGCCGGGTTTCAGCTTGCCTTCGACCGAACTCACGATGTGCTGCACGTGTGAGTACTTCTCGATCACCATCTGGTCGGTGACGACCACCGAGCCGATCTGGGCGATGCGGCCGACGTCGTTACGCGCGAGGTCGATCAGCATCACGTGTTCGGCGATTTCCTTCGGATCGTTCAGCAGTTCAGTAGCAAGCTCCGCGTCGCGTTCCGGTGTATTGCCGCGCGGACGGGTGCCGGCGAGCGGCCGGATCGTCACGATGCGATCTTCGCCGCGTTTTTCCTGGCGCACCAGAATTTCCGGCGACGCGCCGACCACGTGGAAGTCGCCGAAGTTGTAGAAGTACATGTACGGCGACGGATTCAGCGAACGCAGCGCGCGGTACAGCGACAGCGGGTTGTCGCGGTACGGCTTGATCAGGCGTTGGCCGACCTGCACCTGCATCAGTTCCCCGGCGGCGACGTATTCCTTCGCCTTGCGCACGGCGGCCAGATAATCGTCTTTGGCGAACTCGCGGTAGGTCTCGGTGCGCACGCTGGCCGACGTGACCGGCGGCTGCACGGTCGTGCGCAAACGCTGACGCAATTCACGCAGACGCTGTTTGGCTTTCGTATATGCCTCGGGCTGCGTCGGATCCGAGTACACCACCAGGTAGAGTTTGCCCGCGAGGTTGTCGATCACCGCCACTTCTTCGGTGAGTAGCAACTGGATGTCCGGCAGGTTCAGATCGTCAGGCGGTGCGGTGTGCGCGAGTTTTTTCTCGATGTAACGCACCGCGTCATAGCCGAAATAGCCCGCCAGGCCGCCCGCGAAACGCGGCAGACCAGGGCGCTGCGCGACTTTGAAGCGACCCTGGAATTGCTGGATGAACTCAAGCGGATCGCCTTCGTGCGTTTCGACGACTTTGCCGTCTCGCACCACTTCCGATACGCCGTTGCGCGTGCGCAGCAGCGTGCGCGCCGGCAGGCCGATGAACGAATAGCGGCCAAACCGTTCGCCGCCCACCACCGATTCCAGCAGGAACGAGTTCGCGCCGTTGCGTTCCGTTTGCGCGAGCTTCAGGTACAGCGAGAGCGGCGTTTCGAGGTCGGCGAGTGCTTCGGCGATCAGCGGAATGCGGTTGAAACCCTCGTTGGCGAGGGACTGGAATTCGAGTTCGGTCATGTTCCGATCCTGTACGTACGTCAGACGGCACTATGCGTCGGACAAAGCGGGGGGCGGCGCGGCCGGTCAGGCGATCGTTCGACGTTTCGACACGATGATACCGACCGGCGCGAGTTTCCCATCGACGCATGCAGCGGGTTTCAGCGCACAGATGTACTTTGCGAGTACACGAGGGCTAAATCAACCGATGTAGCGAAACAAGAGGATGGAAAAAACGCGTGAGCGCAGCGAAGTAAAAAACGGTTGCCGAAGACGAGCTTCAGCGTACCTCAGGCGAGGTTAGCGCGACCAGCGACGCCAGGGCCAGGCTCCCCGGTCGATGCTAATCAGACTCCGTTTTTTATTCAGAAACATGAGGATGAAGGACTTTTCAGGTCGTGGAATGGTGCGCTGCGATCGCCTTGGCGGCATCGAGCAGCGAGGCAACTATACCATCGGATTTTATTTCTTGTATAGCTCGGCCGTGGTTGTAGCCGTACGGCAGCGTGAGCGTTGCCATGCCCGCCGCGCGGCCTGCCAGCGCGTCGTTTTCCGAATCGCCAATCGCGACCGTGGCCTGCGGCGCGACACCTAGCTGCGCCGCGGCGGTGAGCATCGGCAGCGGATCCGGCTTCTTTTCCGGCAGACTGTCGCCGCCGAGCACAACGCTGAAATATTGGCTGAGCCCGTACTGCTCGAGCAGTTCGACCGCGAAACGGTGCGGCTTGTTAGTGACGCAGGCGAGTTTGAGGCCGGCGTCGCGCATGGCGCTGAGGCCGGCTTCGACCTCGGGGTACAGCCGCGTATGTACGCCATTGATCTTGGCGTACTCCTCCTGATAGATGGCGAGCGCTTCGTCGAAACGGTCCTGCGCGTGGTCCGTTTCGAAGCGCTCGGCCAGCACACGGCGAATCAGATTCTCCGAGCCCTTGCCGATGTAGCCAACCACTTCTTCGCGCGAGGTTTCCGCCGCGTCGAGTTGCGCGAGCATGCCGTTCAGGCCGGCAGTGAAATCGTCGGCGGTATCGACCATCGTGCCGTCCAGATCGATAATCGCGGCTTGCAGGCGTGGGCCGGTGAAGGCCGGAGCAGGGTATGAAGTCGTCATCTTGAGTGCTTGCTGGATCCTGGAGGTCGATCGGTGTCCGATCAGTGCTCGATGTTGGCGAGTGCGGCGCGCATCTTGTCGATCACCACCTTGTGATCCGGCGCGCCAAAGATCGCCGAGCCTGCCACGAACGTGTCCGCGCCGGCTGCTGCGATTTCGGCGATGTTGTCGACTTTCACCCCACCGTCCACCTCGAGATGGATCTCGCGGCCGGTCTTTTCCTTGTAGGCGTCGATCCGCTTGCGTGCTTCGCGCAGCTTGACGAGCGCCTCGGGAATGAACGATTGACCGCCGAAGCCCGGATTCACCGACATGATCAGCACCAGGTCGACCTTATCCATCACGTAGTCCAGATGGTTCAGCGACGTGGCGGGGTTGAACACGAGGCCGGCCTTGCAGCCATGGTCGCGAATCAGCGACAGCGTGCGGTCGATATGGTCAGAGCCCTCAGGGTGAAAGCTGATCAGGTTCGCGCCGGCCTTGGCGAAATCCGGCACGATCCGGTCGACGGGGCGCACCATCAGGTGCACGTCGATCGGCACGTCCACGTGCGGACGGATTGCTTCGCAGACGAGCGGACCGATCGTCAGGTTCGGCACGTAATGATTGTCCATCACGTCGAAGTGAATCCAGTCGGCGCCGGCGGCGACAACGTTGCGGACTTCTTCACCGAGGCGCGAGAAATCGGCGGACAGAATGCTGGGGGCGATGCGGAATTGCGTCATGGCGGGGGCGGATGCAAGCGGGAAAACGCCATTTTACCGTTTTGCGCGCTGCTGGGCCGGTTCGCGGGCGGTTTGAGGCCGGCTTACGGCAGGCTTTGGTAACGCGCGGCAGTGGTGACAAAACGTCTTAGCGGCCCTTGGCCAGAGGGATTTGTCGGGTTGCGGGCGTGCCGCGCATCAAGCAGAATGCCAAACCATCAGTGCCGCTTCTCCAATGCGCCCGCAAACCATTGGCGTTCGGGGCTTGCCGCGATTTTTTAGCCCGTTTCACCAGATCGGAATCAGGATGAGCCAGTACGAATTCAGCGTCTCGGCGCAGGTGCAGTATCTGCCCGAAGAGTCGGACCCGGAGCGCCGCCAGTATGCGTTTGCGTACACGCTGACTATCCGTAACAGCGGCCAGGTGCCCGCGCAGCTGATCGCGCGTCACTGGGTGATTACCGACAGCGACAACAGCGTGCAGGAAGTGAAAGGTCTGGGCGTGGTCGGGCATCAGCCTCTGCTCAAACCGGGCGAGCACTTCGAATATACGAGTTGGGCGGTGATCGCCACGCCCGTCGGCACCATGCGCGGCGAGTATTTCTGCGTGGCGGAGGACGGCGAGCGCTTCGACGCGCCTGTGCCCGAGTTCATTTTGCGTATGCCGCGTACTTTGCATTGAACCGCGAGCGTGGCTCGCGGTCTTTAAGAGGCTTTACGGCGCGGCTTCACTGGGACTTTTGCTGCTTTTGCTGTTCATTGGTGGTGGCGCGCGCGGCCTTTTTCTTGCCGGACGACGTCCACACAACGATAAAGACGAGCAGGAAAAGCGCGAGGAGCGATTCCAGCGCGAAGATGAGCATCGGGTATTCGTCGAACAGATCAGACATGGCGGTTTCCATCAAGAACGAACATTGTATGCGGTTTGTCCGCACTGCCGGAGCATGGCTCGGCGCGCTTTCGGTTGCGGTGATGCTGGCTTCCTGCGGTGGCGGCGGTGCGGTCCGGCCTTCGGTTTCGCCGCCCACGGGTGCCGCGATCATACCCGGGCAGATCGCCGCGACACGGCTCACGGCGGTAGCCTGGCAGCAGGTGCCGGGGTGGCAGGACGATTCGCTGATTGGCGCAACGGCCGCGTTGCGGCAAAACTGCCTGAGGCTCGCGCGTCAACCGAACTGGGCTCGCGCATGCGCGGCGGCCTCGCAGATCGACGATCTGGACGTCACCAGCGCGCGCGCGTTTTTTGAGGCGTATTTCACGCCGTTCCAGTTGGCGAATAACGACGGCACGCTCGATGGCCTCGTCACCGGCTACTACGAGCCGTTGCTGCGAGGTTCGCGCACACGGCACGGCGTGTATCAGACGGCGTTGTACCGTTGGCCATCCGGCTACCGCGCGGGGGCGCCGTTGCCGGCGCGTGCGCAACTCGAGCGCGCGGGCGTACTGAGCGGCAACGAGCTCGTGTGGGTCGACGATCCGATCGAAGCCTTCTTCCTGCAAGTGCAGGGCTCCGGGCGTGTCGTGATGGAAGACGGTAGCGTGATGCGGGTCGGCTTTGGCGGCACCAACAACCAGCCGTACAAGTCGATTGGGCGGTGGTTGCTCGATCGTGGCGAACTGACGCCGGCGCAGGCGACCATGCAGGGCATCAAGGCATGGGCGCGCGCGAACCCCACGCGGGTCGACGCATTGCTCGATACGAATCCGCGCTTTGTGTTCTTCCGCGAAATGCCATCTGGCGAGAGTGCGCCGAGCGGTGGGGCGGATGGGCCAATTGGTGCATTGGGTGTGCCGTTGACACCGGAGCGGTCGATCGCGGTGGATCCGTCTTCGATTCCATTGGGTACGCCGGTGTTCTTGCAGACCACGCGTCCGTTGACGAACTCACCGATGAATCGCCTCGTCTTTGCGCAGGACACTGGATCCGCGATCAAGGGCGGCGTGCGCGCGGACTACTTCTGGGGTCTTGGCGACGATGCCGGCGATCTCGCCGGCAAGATGAAGCAGGGCGGCAGGATGTGGTTGTTGTTGCCGAATTCGTGAGGATTTGGTGCGGACAGCGGGTTCACCGCCTGCAGGTTTGATAGCAGGGCTGACGCTGATCAGCTCTGCTACCAGACATCAACCGTCGCCGTTTCTTCGGCGCTCCGGCGTATGACTTAAGGCTTAAAGCCCCGACTTCCGCTTGTCGACCACCCTCCGGGCTTTACCCACCGAACGCTCGATCCCGTTTACACCCAGCACGTTCACCACAGCACTCACGCCGATCAGTGCCTTGATGTCGTAGGCCAACGCCTGCTTTGCCGTGCTCAGTGCGGCAGTATCCGGCGCTGATTCCGGGCAGGGCTCGACATTCAACGTCAGTACGTCGAGCGGGCCTTCCTTGGTCAGCACAATCTGATAGTGAGGTGCAAGGGCGTGCTGCTTGAGCAGCAATTCTTCGATCTGCGTCGGGAATACGTTCACGCCGCGCACGATCATCATGTCGTCCGAACGGCCCGTGATCTTCTCCATGCGGCGCATGGTGCGCGCGCTGCCTGGCAAGAGGCGCGTCAGATCGCGCGTCCGGTAACGGACGATCGGCAGCGCTTCCTTGGTCAAGGATGTGAATACCAGTTCGCCGAGTTCGCCGTCCGGCAGTACCTCGCCGGTTTCCGGGTCGATGATCTCGGGATAGAAATGATCTTCCCAGATCGTCGGGCCGTCTTTGGTCTCGACGCATTCCGAAGCGACGCCCGGCCCCATCACTTCGGATAGACCGTAGATATCGACGGCATCTATGCCCATGCGCTTTTCAATTGCCTGGCGCATGTCGTTGGTCCACGGCTCGGCGCCGAAGATGCCAAGTCGCAGTGAGCAATGCGCCGGATCGATGCCTTGCCGTTCGAGTTCGTCTGCGATCGACAACATGTAGCTCGGCGTCACCATGATGATGTCGGGCCGGAAGTCCTGAATCAGTTGCACCTGTTTTTCAGTCTGACCACCGCCGAATGGGATCACCGTCAGCCCCGCGCGCTCGGCACCGTAGTGTGCGCCCAGACCGCCGGTGAACAAACCGTAGCCGTAGCTCACGTGAACCTTGTCGCCGCGCTTCGCGCCCGCGGCACGGATCGAACGTGCGACGAGATTCGCCCACGTATCGATGTCGCGCGCTGTGTAACCGACAACTGTCGGTTTGCCCGTTGTTCCGGACGACGCGTGGATCCGCGAGATCTGCTCCTGTGGCACTGCGAACATGCCGAACGGGTAGCTGTCGCGCAGATCTTTCTTGGTGGTGAAGGGGAAGCGTGCCAGGTCCGAGAGGGTCTTCACTTCGCTCGGGTGGACGCCGGCTTCGTCGAATTTCTGCCGATAGACGGGCGAATTTTCGTAAGCGTGGTTCAGCGACCATTTGAGCCGTTCGAGTTGGAGCGCGGCGAGTTCGTCGCGGCTGGCTGTCTCGATGGGATCGAGCGGAAGGGCGGTGGTCATCGAATGTCTCCTTGCTGCCTCAATGCTTGGGTCTGGGGTTGCGGTGCGCTTGCATGCGAAAACCGGGGACCCGTTGCTGTCTATGGATGCGCTGCCAATGGGTCGCGGACGCGCCGCGGCTCTGCTGTTCGATCAGCTATTGTTCAATCGCCCGAAGGGATCAGATTGCCTTTGATCTGTGCAGATTTGCCGCGAAACATCGCCACGATCTCCTCCGCGCGGTTCGTGACGCGAATGTCGTAAATACCCGTGCGGCCGCTCAGCGTTTGCTCGACCGCTTCGGCGGTCAACACATCGCCGCCTTTAACCGGCCGCAAGAATTCGATCGAGCAGCCTGCTGCGACTGTGTTGATGTTGTACGTATTGCAGGCGAAAGCGAACGTCGAATCAGCGAGTGTGAAAATCAGGCCGCCGTGGCAAATCTGATGGCCATTCAGGAAGTCGTCGCGGACAGCCATGCGCAGGCGCGCATACCCTGGGCGCACCTCCATGATTTCGAGTCCGAGCGCCCGGCTGCACGCATCGTTTTCGTACATGGCGACCGCGGTTGCGCGAGCGAGTTCGTCGGGTGTCATTTGGGTTGGGTGGTTCGGTTGTGCGGACATATCAGCGCCCCTCGAAGCGAGGCGCGCGTTTTTCCACGAATGCCTGGACACCTTCGGCGTAATCGTGCGAAGCGCCGAGTTCGCGTTGCAGATCGCGTTCGAGATCGAGCTGTTGGTCCAGGGTTTGTGTCACGCCCGCGCGCATCGCCTGTTTGATTGCGGCGATGGCGCGTGTAGGTTGCTGTGCCAATTGTGTTGCCAGTTTGCTCGCCGTCGTGGCGAGCTCGGTGTCGTCAACCGTTTGCCAGATCAACCCCCAGCTTTCCGCTTTTTCCGCGCCTAGTTTGTCGCCGGTGATCGCGAGACCCAGGGCGCGCGCCATGCCGACGCGTTGCGGCAGGAACCAGGTGCCGCCCGAGTCCGGTACCAGACCGATCTTTACGAAGGCCTGGATGAAACTGGCCGAACGAGCGGCAAGCACGAGATCGCAAGCCAGCGCGAGATTGGCGCCGGCGCCTGCGGCCGTGCCGTTGACCGCAGCGATCACCGGCAATGGCAGTCCTTGCAGGCGGCGAATCAGCGGATTGAAATGCGCGTCGATCAGCTCGCCCAGATCGGTCATGGCGCCTGGCGTGAAGTCAAGATCCGCGAGATCCTGTCCCGCGCAGAAACCGCGGCCTGCGCCGGTGAGCACGAGCGCACGGGCGCCGGATGCCTCCACCTGATCAAGTGCGGCGCTCAATTCCTGGTGCATCGCGCGCGTAAAGCTGTTGAGCTTGTCAGGGCGGTTCAGCGTGACGGTCGCCACGCGACTCGATGTATCGATGTCGAGGTGAATCGCTTCATATGACATTGGGTGTCTCCTCAAAGTCTCTTTGACCCGCGAGTCGCGTTGACGTCAGACGCGCTCGATCACCAGGGCGATGCCTTGACCCACGCCGATACACATCGTGCATAGCGCAAAGCGGCCGTTGATCCGCTCCAACTGGTAAAGCGCAGTGGTGATCAAGCGCGCGCCCGATGCGCCGAGCGGGTGGCCGAGCGCAATCGCTCCGCCATTCGGATTGACACGAGGATCGTCGTCGCGCAGACCGAGTGTGCGCAGAACGGCGAGTCCTTGCGATGCGAACGCTTCGTTCAACTCGATCACGTCGAGTTGGTCGAGCGTCATGTTCAGTTGCTTCAGCAGTTTTTGCGTGGCTGGCGCCGGGCCGATGCCCATGATGCGCGGCTCCACGCCCGCCGTCGCCATGCCCACTACCCGTGCGCGGCGACGCAGTCCGTATTGAGCGGCAGCCTCCTCGCTCGCGAGCAGCAATGCGCACGCGCCATCGTTCACGCCCGATGCATTGCCGGCGGTCACGCTACCGTCGGGGCTGACCACACCCTTGAGCTTGCCCAGGCTTTCGAGCGACGTTTCACGCGGATGCTCGTCGAGCGTCACGCGGACGGGGTCGCCTTTCTTCTGCGCAATTTCAACGCCGACGATTTCCTGAGCCAAGGTGCCGTCGCGTTGCGCGCGGGCTGCCTTTTGCTGGCTCGACAGCGCAAATGCGTCCTGATCCGCACGGCTTATGCCGAACTGGACGGCGACGTTTTCCGCGGTCTCCGGCATCGAGTCGACGCCATATTGGCGCTTCATTAACGGATTGATGAAGCGCCAGCCGATGGTCGTGTCGTAAATATCGGCCTGCCGCGAGAATGCACTGGTGGCCTTGCCCATCACGAACGGCGCGCGCGTCATGCTTTCGACGCCGCCGGCGATCATCAACCGCGCTTCGCCAGCCTTGATGGCGCGCGCTGCGGTGCCGACTGCGTCCATGCCCGAGCCGCACAGGCGATTGATGGTTGCGCCGGGCGCAGTGGTGGGCAAGCCTGCCAGCAACGCGGACATACGGGCGACATTGCGGTTGTCCTCGCCGGCCTGATTGGCGCAGCCATAGATCACGTCGTCGAGGGCCTGCCAATCAACACCAGGATTGCGCTCGATCAGCGCCTTGATCGGTACCGCGCCGAGGTCGTCGGCGCGGACGTCTTTCAGGGCGCCGCCGTAGCGGCCGATCGGGGTGCGAATCGCGTCGCAAATGAAGGCGTCGTTCATGTGGGTTCCTACTGGAACGGATCGGCGGGACGTGCCGATCCGATGTCTCATGTTAGTTGGGGTGCACTGCCCGGTCTATTCGGCCAAACGGCATAGGACGAACGCCGTACTTTGTCTTATGCCATTCAGCCAGCTACCGCCGGTGCCGCTTTCGGTTCAACATGAACGCGACTTTGAATCACGCGGAAGCGGTTCGCGACAAAGGCCGCGTCGGCCAGCGCGGCATTTGCCGCCGGGTTTGCGCCTGTGCCGTGGAAGTCGGAGAACGCTGCCGACTGATTGACGAAAACGCCGCCCGTCAAGTTGATCGAGAGTGCGACGCCACCGCGGATCGATGCTTCGTGCGCCTCTTCGAGCACGGCTTCGTCCGTGCTGTAGACCGACAACGTCAACGCGCCGTGCTCGGCGGCGATTGCGCCGGCGAGGTCGAGCGACTGTGCTGTCGAGTCCGTCGCGATTACGAACGAGATCGGGCCGAACCATTCTTTGGTGAACTGCGCGTGGTCGGTTGCAGCATCGAGCTGGAGTACGAGCGGTGTGCGTACGCGGGCGCCGGCAAAGGCCGGATGTTCCAGCGATTGGCTTTCTACCAGAACGCGGCCGAGCTTCGCGGCTTCGCCGATGCGTTGGGTTACGCCTTCGTTCTGGATCGCGCCGAGCAGTTCGACCGCGCGCGCTGGGTCCGCAACCAGTTTTTGTACCGCGCCGGCGATAGCCTGGGCGACTTCGTCGAAACCGAGCGTGCCTTCAGCGGTGCGGATACCGTTGCGCGGTACATAGATGTTTTGCGGCGCGGTGCACATCTGGCCCGAGTACAGCGCAAGCGAGAAGGCGATATTGCGAGCAGCGGCCTTGATGTCGTCTACAGAGTCGATCACGATCTGATTGACACCGGCCTTTTCGGTGTAGACCTGAGCCTGATGCGCATTGCGCTCAAGCCAGGTGCCGTTTTGTGTGCTGCCTGTGAAGTCGATCAGCTTGATTTCCGGGCGCAGTGCGAGATCCTGAACAAGCGGGCCGTCGTTCGGCTCGGTTGCCAGCAGCGTAACGACGTTCGGGTCGAAACCGGCTTCGCGCAGTACGTCACGCGCGATTCGTACGGTCAGCGCGAGCGGCAGAATCGCGCCCGGATGCGGCTTGACGATGACCGTGTTACCTGTTGCCAGATCGGCGAAGAGTCCGGGATAGCCATTCCACGTCGGGAAGGTGCAGCAGCCGAGCACGAGGCCGGTGCCGCGCGGCACGACGGTGTAGCGTTTGTGCATCGCGAGCGGCGGATTTTTGCCCTGCGGTTTTTCCCAGTGGGCATCGGCGGGAATGCGGCGCAGTTGATCCCATGCGTACACGACCGCTTCGAGTGCGCGGTCTTGCGCATGCGGGCCGCCGGCCTGGAAGGCCATCATGAACGCTTGACCGGTCGTATGCATCACGCTGAAGCCGATTTCGAAGCTGGCGCGATTCACGCGCGCAAGGATTTCGAGGCATACGCCGATCCACGCTTGCGGGCCGGCCAGGCGCCAGTCGCGTTGCGCGGCAGCGGCCGCGGAGATCAGTGCGTCGGGATCGGCTTTCGGATAGCGCACGCCAAGCGGGAACCCGAACGGCGAGACTTCGGCGCCGACGGTTTCTCCGGTCGACGGCTGGTCGAGTTCGAACGTCTTGTTCAGGAGCGCTTTGAATGCAGCTTCGCCGTCTGCGCTAGCTGTTTCCCCGTACACTTTCGGACTGGGCATCTCGACGAACGGACTCCAGTAGCCGCGCGTCTCAATCGCGGTGAGTGCCTTTTGCAGCGTGTCTTCGTGCTTGGTGAATAGCGGATGTGTCATGGCAGAGGGGCTTGGCTGTACGTTGGGAAAAGCCTGTCGAATAATTGACCGACCGGTTGGTTGGTGAATGGTAGCATTATTAAGACGGCCGCGCGAAGCGTTTTCGCGCAGCATTAACCATTAGGAGGCGGCATGGCTTACGAGAACATTCTGGTTGAGACGCGAGGGCGAGTCGGATTGATCACGCTGAATCGCCCGAAGGCGTTGAACGCGCTGAACGACGCCTTGATGGACGAACTGGGCGTGGCGCTGCGCGAGTTCGATGCAGACGACGCCATCGGTGCGATCGTGGTGACGGGCAGCGAGAAGGCGTTTGCCGCCGGAGCCGATATCGGCATGATGGCGACCTATAGCTATATGGATGTCTACAAAGGCGATTACATCACTCGCAATTGGGAAGCCGTGCGCTCCATCCGTAAGCCGATCATCGCTGCGGTGGCGGGCTTCGCTCTTGGTGGTGGCTGCGAGTTGGCGATGATGTGCGACATTATTTTTGCCGCGGACACGGCGAAGTTCGGCCAGCCGGAAATCAAGCTCGGCGTCATGCCGGGTGCCGGCGGTACGCAGCGTCTCCCGCGCGCCGTCTCAAAGGCGAAAGCAATGGACCTTTGCCTGACCGCGCGCTTCATGGATGCCGCTGAGGCAGAGCGCGCCGGATTGGTTTCGCGGGTGACTCCTGCGGCTTCCCTGCTGGACGAGGCGGTGGCTGCGGCCGCGACCATTGCTGAATTCCCGCTGCCGGCGGTGATGATGGTGAAGGAGTCGGTTAATCGCGCATACGAAACGACGCTTGCAGAAGGCGTGCATTTCGAGCGCCGCCTCTTCCATTCGCTCTTCGCTACGGAGGATCAGAAGGAAGGGATGGCCGCGTTCGTTGAGAAGCGCAAGCCGGTTTTCAAGCATCGTTAATACGCTTGTCAAA
>NZ_JAQQFL010000018.1:0-161809 GCF_046026025.1 Paraburkholderia fungorum
GGGGGGGGGGCGGCCGGGGGGGGGCCCCCCCCCCCAACGTTCCGATCACGCGCAAGCCGCTTCGAGCCACCTCAAGCAACACCAAGCAACACCGAGTAACGCCAAGCCGATCCAGATCAGTTCACCCCCTCCCGACGCAGATCAATCCCATGACTCAAACGCTGGCCAACCGTGCCAAAAGCTCACGCCGCGAGCGCCGGGCCCATGAACGCGCACAGCGTCGCGACGATGCACCCTGGCAGGCGCCCCTGAACGAATCGACCAATCCAACCGGCTTGCCGATCGCCTGGCCGTTGCTGCTTCTGTTCGCCTCGGGCGCGGCGTCGCTGATTTACCAGGTTCTGTGGATCAAGCAGCTCACGCTGGTGGTCGGCGTCGAGGTGCAAGCCGTCACCACCGGCGTGAGTGCTTTTTTTGCAGGCCTTGCGGTGGGCAGTTGGGTTTTGGGCAAGCTGGCGGACCGGCTGGTTCGACCCTTGCACCTCTATGCGCTGCTCGAAGCCGGCGTACTCGTGTTGGCGATCGTCAGCACATGGATGCTGCCGCATGCCGCGGCGCCATTTGCCTCGCTGCAAGATCGGATCGGACCGCTTGCCTGGGCGATACCCTTCGCGCTGGTCGGCTTGCCCGCCGTCCTGATGGGTGGCACGCTGCCGGTGCTGATGCGCGCGCTGCGCCCCGCCACCGCCCATATGGGCCGCTCTGGCGCCCGTCTCTATGCGGCCAATACGGCCGGCGCGATTGCCGGCACGCTGGCCGCGAGTTTTGTCCTGATTCCATGGCTCGGCGTGTTGGGCAGCGCCTGCGCCGCTGCCGCGCTGAATGCCGGCGCAGCGCTCGTCGCGGCATTGCTGGGGCGCAGGCAGCAGGCTTTTGTGCCGGTGGTCGAATTATCCGCACCCGCCACGGTTCCTGACCAGTCTTCAGCAGACATCGCGCATGACGCGTCTTCATCGGCGCCCGTGACACCTTCGAAGGCCCGTCTTGCGCTCGTGCTCTACGCCATCGCAGGCGGCGTCGCGCTCGGTTACGAGGTGGTGTGGTCGCAGGTGATCGTGCAATTCATCAGCACTCGCAGTTTCGCCTTCGCCGTGGTGCTGGCCACCTATCTGCTGGGCCTCGCGCTCGGCAGCGCCCTGGCGTCGCGTTATGCCGACCGGACCCGCGATCCGTGGGGCGCGTTTGCGGCGCTGATCGTGTCGGCCGGACTGGTCGCTCTGCTGGAAATTACCGTGCTGGGTAACGGGTTGCTGCACTGGCAAAGCCTTGCGCGAGACGCCGCATTCAGCGCCACCGGCAGCCTGTTGAGCGCGATGTGCGCGGGCTTCGCGGTAGCGGCCCTGTGCATTGTTTTCGTCCCTACCCTGCTGTTAGGCGCGGCATTCCCGTTCGCGTTGCGTCTTAACGTGGACAACCGGCATACGGGCCGCGACGTCGGCGCAGTCGTGGCGCTCAATACCGCCGGTGGGATCGCCGGCACCCTGCTGACCGGTTTCGTGCTCGTGCCGCAGTTGGGCCTCATTCACACGCTCGCAGCGCTTGCCGTCATCGCCTGCGTGGTGAGTCTCGCCGCCGTGCTGCGCGGCCAGAACGTGCGAGCGCTCGCTCGCTGGAGTGTGCCGCTCCTTGCCGTGCTGACGCTCGTCATTGTGATAGTGACGCCGTCCGACCGGCTCGCCACGCTCCTCGCCGAATCGCGCGGCGGCAATCTGAGCTTCTACGAAGAGAGCGCGGGCGGCACAGTGGCGGTCGTCGAACAGCAGGCCGGCCAGCGGCAATTCCGGCGACTCTATATCCAGGGAGTCTCCAACTCCGGCGACACGATGGCGTCGCGCCGGTATATGCGCCTGCAAGCGCTGCTGCCTTTGATCATCCATCGCGAAACGCCGCGCACGGCGTTGGTGATCGGACTCGGCACCGGCATTACCGGCGGCGCGCTGCTCACCTGGCCGGGGCTGGAGCATCGCGTGGTCGCCGAACTGTTGCCGGCCGTCGTGCGTGCCGCGCCGCAGTTCAAGGGCAACTACGCGATGAGCACCGACGCCCGCATGGACATCCGGATGCGTGACGGACGGCGCGAACTGCTGCGCAATGCCGAACGCTACGACCTGATCACGCTCGAGCCGCCACCGCCGTCGGCGGCCGGTATCGTCAATCTGTACTCGTCGGACTTCTACCGCCTGGCGGCGGCACGTTTGCAGCCAGGCGGCATCGTCGCGCAATGGTTGCCGTTACCGACGCAGAATGAAGAGGACACGCGCTCGTTGATCCAGAGCTTCATCCAGGTGTTTCCGCATGCCGCGTTGTGGACCACCGAGCTGCACGAGATGATGCTGGTCGGTTCAATGCAGCCGCTCGAACTGGACGTGCCGCGAATCGAGGCGCGTTTCGCGCAACCGCAGGTTGCCACGGCACTGCGCGAAGTGGGTATTGCGTCGCCGGCCGCGCTGCTGGCCACCTGGATCACCGACCGCGCCGGCCTCGCGTACTACGCCGCGGATGCCCAGCCGGTCACGGACGACCAGCCGCGCATCGAATACGCCACGTGGGTTCGTGAGGACGCCTTCCCGACGACGCTGACCCACCTGCTGGCACTTCGCACGGCCCCGCCGTTGCAAGGCGCCGATGCTGGATTGCGCACCGCCATGGAAAACTCGCGCAGCGCGTTGCAGAGCTTCTATTCGGCCGGACTGGATGCCTACAAAGGCGATCGGGAGGCCTGGGCGCAGGACATCGGCGATGCCGTGCACAGGGACCCGGATAACGCTTACTACCGGTGGCTCATCGGCGACGCTAACTAGGCGCCGTGTCAGCGCCCGTGAGACGGATTCCACGGGCGCGTTATTGGCGGTTATTGGCCGTTATCACGCGTTATCTTTCGACTCCGTGCCGATCGTACTTGAATTTCAGAACGATCAGTCTTAATATCGTCTCACCATGAGACGAACCCCTTCTTCTGCCCGCCCCGCCACTGAGTCGCCCGAGCGCGGGCGGCCGCGTGAATTCGATCTTGACGAAGTCACCGGGATTGCCGGCAAAGTCTTCTGGGAGCAGGGCTACCATGCCACGTCGATTGAATCCTTATGTCAGTCGACCGGCCTGTTCCGGGCCAGCCTTTACAGCACGTTTGGCGACAAGCACGGGCTTCTTGTCGCCGCATTCGACCGTTATGCGGAAGGCGCCATTGCTCGCCTGAAAGAACGGCTAGCCGTCGATCTGCCGCCGCAGGAAGCACTTCGCGCGGCTTTGCTCCATTACACCGAGGTCGCCAGCAAGCTGTCGGGGCGCCACGGATGCCTCATCACGAATGCCGCCATCGAGATGTTGCCGGCCGACGAGGCTTTACGCCCTCACATCGAAACCACCTTGAGACGTATCGCCTCGCACCTTGTAGCCGCGGTGGTCCGCGGCCAGCAAGCGGGCGAATTCAACGCCGAACTCGACGAGCAGTCTGTCGGCAACTTCCTGCTCTGCATGGTTCAGGGCTTGCGCGTACTGGGAAAAGTGAATGTCAGCAAGCGCGAGCTGGTGTCGATCGTCGACATGACGATGCGAGCGCTGGTCTAAAAAATTTTGCTTATTTCTGGAACGATCGTTCATGAATAAACCCATCGAATTTTTGACCACACCGGTGCCGGTGCCGGGCACCCAGCCAGTCGGCCTGGCTGGGAAGTCGATTCGTGGCCGCTACTGGAAGGGGGTCGCGTTTTGCGTGATGGCGACCATCCTGATGGGCATCATGTTTCCGGTGATGACGAGCGCTCTCGTGCATGTCGACCCGTTCACGTTTACGTCGCTCAGATACCTGATCGCCGGTGCAGCGTTTCTTGCCCTGCTGCGGGCCAAGGAAGGAAAGCAGGCGCTGAAGGCGAACGGGGAATCGCTGGCATTGGCGTGGCTGCTCGGGTCGGTCGGTTTTTGCGGATTCGGATCTTTCGTCTTTCTGGGGCAACAACTGGCGGGACGCGAAGGCGCGCTGACTGCGTCGATCATGATGGCCACCCAGCCGATGATGGGCCTGCTCGTGAATTCGATCGTGCGCAAACGCCGGCCACCGCTCTATTCTTTTCTATTTATCCTGATGTCGTTCGCCGGCGTCTCGCTGGTGGTGACAAAAGGGGATATCGCGGGCGTTCTGCGTGAACCGCAGCATTATTCGGCGAATGCCTTAATCGTGCTCGGCGCGCTGTGCTGGGTGATATACACCTTTAGTGCGTCCCACTTCAAGAACTGGTCCGCACTCAAATACACGACAATTACCACCTGGCTCGGACTCACCACGATTATCGGCCTGAACGTTTTGCTGTTTGCGCTTCACGTTGTGCCGGTGCCGTCGGCAGGCGCATTGCGCGCAATCGTCCCTCACCTTCTCTATATGGGCCCGATCGCCGGCTTTATCGCGATCCTGTTCTGGAACATGGGTAACAGGATTCTCACTCCGCTCAACGGCGTCCTGTTCATGGACGTGCTACCCGTCACCACTTTCGTCGTCTCTTCGCTGACCGGCGTGGTGCCGGGATATTGGCAGATTACAGGCGCATGCATAACCGGCGCCGCGCTGATTTTCAACAATGTCTATTTGCGGCGTCAGGCTCGGCCACCTGTGCAGCAAAGGTAGTGCGCCGAATGCGGGCTGCGGCACGCCCACGCGCGCCGCAGCCCGCAACCGCCTTATTGCTTCGACAGTTGACCGTAGCCGATCACCGAGTTATCGGCCGCCTTGAACAGATAGACGATGGTCCGCCTGTACAACGTCGTGCTGCCGGAAACGGGCAGGAACGTGATTGCCGCATTCCCCGTATAGGTCGCGCCCGAATTCAAGGTGCAGGTGCTCGTCGTGCCCGTCACGGTCATCGTGTACAGGTTCTTGCTCGAACCCGGCGTGGTCAACGCCAGGGTGCCCGTGACAGCACAACCTTGAATCGTGCCGCTGAGGCCGCCGGCATTGTCGACCGTAATCGAAGTCGACGTTTGTGCCCACGTGCCTGCAACGCTCGACTGGGTGACCGCGAGCGCATTCGCCGGGTCGTACTTCAGCGCGAGATTCACGGTGCTGCCGTTGGCCGAATAGCTGCCCGTGAAAGTCTGGTTCGCGGCGATCGTGCCGCTTCCCAGGCTGGCGGTGTACCTGATGCTGCTGAACGTCTCGAAGCCGGTGGTCAAGGCCCAGTTCGACGCCGCGGTGGAGATCGTCCCGAAGAAGGTCCCCGTGACGAAGGAGAACAGGCCGTTGAGGTAGGAAAAGTTGCCGGCCGGGTCCAGGAAGGCCGTCATGTTGGTTGAGACCGATTGCGTCCAGATCCCTTCAGAACCGTTACCGGTGGCAGCCGTCGAGCCGGCTTGCGGGGACGTCAGGCTCGGCAGGGCCTCACCGCTCAAGACCGGTGCCGGCGTCGGAGCAGCAGGTGCAACGGCCGGTGTGCTGGCCGATTGGTGGGTCGGCGTGCCGCTATCGCCGCCGCCCCCGCCCCCGCACGCGGCCAGCGTCATAGAGCCCAGCATTGAAACGAGTAGAAGTGATTTTGATTTCATTTTCATTTTATTTGTTCAGAGTGCGGACTCTCAATGCCGCAAAATGATTGGTTGGATCTCGATTTACCCTGCGCAAAATCGCGCCATCTTGTATACGGCAGTAAAAGAAAAGTCTTTAACACTTACTGAAGAATTGCTTTTCGATAATGCGGACTTGACGAAAATCGTTTTTTGCGATTCACGCCGGCATTGGCACGAGGCTTATTATTCGAAACGCATGGAACGCACTCGCGCCAAATACGAATATGTCTATGAATATCAACGACGTGGAGCCGGTGAATCACTGGCAATGGCTGATGCACCATGCCGGCACACTGGAAAGAGTCGAAACGAAACGGGCGCGCTGGTAAAGTGCCCCCTGATCCTGTTGCTCCCCTAACGCATTCACTCACCTCGCGACGCCGCAATGCCGCTCAAGCAAAGTCCAGGAGGCGTCCGCGCCTCGCTCGTGCACCGCGCGCCGTCGCTTCCGGCCATCCCGGCCGCCGGTGGCCTATGCCTTTCTTTACAGGGGTGCGCGCTGCGCGGCGCGCCTTCGTATGAAATCTTCGGCGCCTATTTCCCGCTCTGGTTATTGAGCGCGGTGGTCGGGTTCGTCGGCGCAGTCATCGCCCATCGGATCTTCGTCTCCACGGGGTGGGTGCGGATCGTCCCGTATCAGCTCTCCGTCTGCATGGCAATCGGCCTGACGGTCGCCGTGCTCTTCTGGCTTTCGGGAACAGGACAGCTCTTATGAAAATTGCCGGCAAGCGCCTGGCCTCCGTCAAAGGCCGCCTGATCGCGGGCGTGATCGTCGTAATTGGCGTTGCGGCGGCCTGGTATGGCTATGACCGGACCAACCGGTTCCCATCAACCGATGACGCCACGATCGACGCCGACGTCGTGCACGTCGCGTCGCCCGTCGGCGGCCGGATCATCCGGCTGCCGGTGCAGGAAAACCAGCGGGTCGCAAAGGGCGACGTACTCTTCGAGATCGATCCCGTGCCTTATCGGCTTGCGCTCGCGCAAGCCCAGGCCGATCTCGAAGTGGCTCGCGCGGCGCTCGAAACACGGCGCAGGTCGCTGGTCGGCGAGCGCGCCAATGCGGCCATTGCCGGCGACCAGACCGGCAAGGCGGCACACAACTACGAACTGGCCTCGCGCACCGTGCAGCGGCTCACGCCGCTGGTGGCGAAGGGCTATGTGCCGGTCCAGCAACTGGATCAGGCGCAGGTCGCGCAGCGCGACGCGGCGTTGTCGCTCAAACAGGCGCAGGAGCAGAAGCAGGCTAGCGCACAGACGATCGGCGACGAAGCCGGCGCCGTCGCCACCGTGCATGCGCGCGAGGCCGCTCTCGCGCTCGCGCAGCGCGGCCTCGACGACACCGTGGTGCGCGCGTCGCAGAACGGTTTCGTCACGGGGCTGTCGGTTCTGGCGGGCGAGACGATCGCGCCGCATCAGTCGATCTTCACGCTCGTCCACGCGGACGAATGGTTCGCTGTCGCCAACTTCCGGGAAGGCGCGCTCGCGCGAATCCAGCCGGGCGATTGTGCGACCGTCTACTCGATGATCGACCGCAGCCAGGCGATTCGCGGCAAGGTGGTCGGCATCAGCGCGGGCGTGGCCGATTCGGACCGGATCAATCTGCCGCGCACCCTGCCGATCGTCCAGCAGTCCGTGAACTGGGTGCGGGTCGCCCAGCGTTTTCCCGTGCGGGTGCGGCTCGACGAGCCGGCCGCCCGGCTGGTGCGGGTCGGTGCAAGTGCGATAGTCGAGGTCCGGCATGGCGCAGCCTGCCGGTGATCTCGCCCGACCGGGCCCCGCCGATATCCTGAAGCTGCTTGCGCCCTATCCCGGGCGCGCGGCCATGGCGGCCCGCATCGCGCTGATCTGCGCGTTGACGGCGTTCGTGACGAGCGCATACGGCACGCCCGAAGCCGCGATCTCCGCCTATGTCGTGTTCTTTCTGAACCGGCCCGACCGGGTCTTGAGCGTGGTGCTGAGCTCGGCCCTGCTCGTGCTCGTCACGTTGATCATCGGGCTCGTCATGGTCGTGGCCATGGTCGCGCTCGACGATCCCATGTGGCGGGTCGCGTGCATCGCGGTGCTATCGTTCGGTCTCCTGTTCGTGACCTCGGCGAGCAAGCTGCGGCCGGTAGGCGCGATCATCGCGATGATCGTCGGCTTTGCGCTCGACGAACTCGGCAGCGTCCCGTTCGGCGAAGCGGCGACCCGCGCCCTGCTCTATGCATGGCTGATGGTCGCGATTCCGATCGGCGTGTCGATCGGTGTCAACCTGTTGATCGCACCGTCGCCACGCAAGCTCGCCGGCCGCGCGCTGGCGAAGCGTTTGCGGCTCGCAGCGCAAAGCCTCGCCGAACCCGAAGCGGCGGCCGACGCGCTCAGTGCGTGCCTGCGCGAAGGCGATGCGGAAATCGGCACGTGGCTCAAGCTTTCGGTGGTCGACGGGTCATCGGCGCGTACCGATGTTGCTCCGCTGCGGCAAGCGGTGTCGTCGACGCTGGCGATCCTGGTCGCGGCCGATCTGGCGGCGCGCGAACCCTCGGCGCGGCTGCCCGCAGCGTTCGCCGCACCGATTGCCGAAACGCTGGAGAACATGGCTCGCATACTCGAGGCCGGCGGCTATCCGGTCGACATCGAACTGAGCCTGCCCCGCGCGACCGAACTGACGTCGCTGGCGAGGATCGTCGCCGAGGATCTGCGTGATGCGATCACCCGCTTTGCAGTGGTCGAAGCACAACCTCACACGAGCGCGCCCCCATCTGCGGGCAAGCGCGGCGGGTTCTTCCTTCCGGATGCATTTAGCAATCCCGATCATGTCCGCTACGCACTGAAAACCACGGTGGCGGCAATGTTCTGCTATCTGCTTTATTCGCAGATCAACTGGCCGGGCATCCATACCTGCTTCATCACCGTCTATATGGTGTCGCTCGGCACCACCGCCGAGACCGTCGAGAAGATGACGCTGCGGATCGCCGGGTGTCTCGTGGGCGCCGTCCTGGGTATCGCCGCAATCGTGTTCGTCACGCCGGTGCTGACATCCGTCGCCGGGTTGATGACGCTCGTGCTGGTCGGTGCATGGCTGTCGGCATGGATCGCTTTCGGTTCGCCACGGATTGCGTATGCCGGCTTCCAGATCGCCCTGGTGTTCTTCATGTGCGTCTTGCAGGGCGCGGCGCCGGGCTACGATCTAACGCTCGCGCGCGATCGCACGATCGGGATCCTGATCGGCAACGTGGTGGTCTATCTGGTCTTCACCCGCGTGTGGCCGGTCACCGTGGCCGCGCGCGTCGACACGGGCCTCGCCGCGCTGCGGCAGCAGTGGGCGCGGCTGGCAGCGCTGCCTGATGCCGTCACGCGCCGCGCACTCGCCGCGAGCGCCATGGCTCAATGCGGGGCGTTGAAACAGGACCTCGCGCTGATGCATTACGAGCCGTCGTGGGTCCGCCCCGACCCGCAGTGGATCGTCGGACGCCGCAGCACGCTAGCCAAACTCGACGCGCTGGAAGGCCCCATGTTTCTGCTCGCCGAGCGTCGACCGGGCGATGCCGCGGTTGAAGGCTGGCTCAAGCGGGTGGTGGATGAACCTGATCTATCGGCAGGCGAAAGCGGTACTGCGGGGGCGGCGTTGCCACTCACGCAAGAGCCGGCTTTACCCGTCGCCCCCAATGCCGCTTTGCGGGAAGTAACAATCGGTGACGACACACGTCCCGCTTTACACCGTCTCGGCGATGCACGCCTCACTCAACTCGAACACGCTGCGTTGAACGACGCAGCGAAGGGACTCGCCACTCATGCGCCGGCTTAACCCTTCATTCGCACTGGCGATCCTGGCCGCAGCGGGTTTGGCCGGCTGCGCCACGTCATCGCTGGACATGGCGCCGGACAGCCCCGACCGTCCGTGGCAACCGCAGACGGACGCGGCCGGCGCGATCGTGCCTGGACCTGCGGCTGCTGCGGGTTCGGCCAGTGCCGCCAGTTCGGTTAGCCCGGCTGCTTCGGCCGTATCGGTCAACGCCACTAACGCCGCCAACGCCGCTCGCGGCTATCAACTTCCCGCGAACCCCGCGCTCGCCGCCGTGCCGCCGCCACCCGCGCTCGACCAGGCGCATGCATACGACCTGTCCGAACTGATCGATCTCGCGGAATCGGCGAACCCGCTGACCCGCATCGCGTGGAACGACGCGCGCAATGTGGCGCTCGCGGCCGGCATCGCGAAGAGCGCGTACCTTCCGCAACTGTCGGTTGCCGCGATGGGGCAATACGCCGGTCTTCATAATTCGGAGACGTCCGTGCTCGGCGATTCGTCCTCGAGCGCAACCGGGCACGGCATGACGTCCGTGGTCGCGCTGCAATGGCTGCTGTTCGATTTCGGCGGACGTGCCGCGCGCGTCGAGGCGGCGTCGCAAGCATCGGTGATGGCGAACATCGGTTTCACCGCGGTCCACCAACAGGTCATTTTCGACGTCAGCGTCGCGTTCTACACGTACCAGGCCGCGCGCGCCCGCATCGTCACGACACAGCAAGGGCTCGGCAATGCCGAAGCGATCCTGGCCGCGGCACAGTCGCGCTACAAGCATGGCATCGGCACGGTCATCGAAGTGGCGCAGGCCAACCAGAATCGCGCACAAGCGAAGCTCGCGCTGGTCCAGGCCCAGGGCGCCGACAGCAACAGCTATCTCGCGCTGATTGCCGCGATGGGGATTTCCCCGCTGTCCAAACCCAAAGTCGCGGAGATGCCGGCGCACACGCTCCCCGCCATGACGAACGATTCGATCGACCAGATCGTGTCGACCGCGATCGCCAGGCGGCCGGACGTGCTGAGCGCCTATGCGGCAGAGCGGGTCAATCTCGCGAAAGTGAAAGCCGCCGAATCGGACTTCATGCCGAAGGTGTTCCTCGCGGCGAACGGCGCGTACAACACTGGCAGCTCGGCGATTTCAGCGGTGCCCGCAATCGGTCAGCAACTGCCGACAGTGAATCTGAGCGGCGGCCGCTACGGCGGCAGCGTGATCGTCGGCGTGACGATTCCGCTGTATGACGGCGGCCTGCGCTCGGCGGTGCTCGCGCAGGCGCGCAACGACGCCGACAGCGCGTCGACGCGTCTGACTCGAAGCCGTGAAGAAGCGGTCCGGCAAATCGTTGCCGCGCAGAATACGCTGCAGACCAGCCTTGCCGCGCAGGCCGCGGCGAAAGAACTACTCGTCGCGGCGCAGACGACCTACGACGCCGCGTTCGACGCCTATCGGCAAGGAGTCGGCTCGATCACCGACGCGCTGCTCGCGCAGAATCAATTGCTGGCGGCAAAAAACGCAGACGCAGATAGTTACAGCAGTGCGTTGGCAGCGGCGGCGGCGCTCGCGCTGGCGACCGGATCGATCGAGTCGATTTCGATGCGGGATAATGGCTGAGTCGCGTGGCGCATGAAAGGATAAAGACAGAATGAGCTTTTCGGCGATTGTTGTCGTACTGATCTGCGCGTGTTGCTGGATCGCCGTGGTCATTGCGAAGACCGGGCTCATGCGCGAGAAACGCGGCGTGCAAGATCAACATCGAGATCAACAGCAAAATCCGCGAGGTCAGCAAATCCTGCGAGAGGCACTCGATAAACACAAACGTGACGTGCCCGACGTGCGGAACGTACGCGAAGTCCGGGACGTCCGAGCCGTAAGTCTTCTGAAAAATCTGAAGACGCGCAGGGACAGGCGCGAGTAAGCACATCGGGCCGACATGCGAAGCGTGTGGCCGCATCGACGGCCATCCCACGACGGTGCACGTTTTTTGCTTCTCCGAGGTAGCTGTCGCAAAGCGTCACGAGCGCGACAGACAGGCGGGAACCAGGCCCGCCGTGTCGGGCATCTGCCCGGCCGACCCGCAGCGGAGGCGCTATGCGAGCAATCCATGACACGGTTCATCCGGTACGTATTGCAATTCTCGCCGGAATGATTTCACTGCTTACCGCATGCGGCGGGCACGGAGGCAGTTCGGGTAGCGGCAGCAGCACAAGCACGCCGCCGGGCGGTGTCAATCTGCAAGTCGTCTCGTTCGGCGACAGCCTGTCGGACGTCGGCACTTATGCGCCGCTTGCGAGCGCGGTCGGCGGGGGGCGCTTCACGACCAACCCAGGGCAGGTGTGGGATCAGGACGTCGCGCAGTACTACGGCGGCTCGTTAGGCGCCGCGTTTACGATCGACATCGGCCATCAGTTGAATGCGCAAGGCGGTTTCGGCTATGCGGAGGGCGGCGCCACCGTGGCAACGCCGGCAAATCAGTACGACTTTCTTTCCGACGTGATCGGCAATGTCGAAATGCCGGTCAACCAGCAGGTGTCGAGCTATCTGGGCGCGCACGGGAGCTTCAACGCCAATCAGTTAGTACTGGTCTGGGCAGGCGCAAACGACGTGCTTCGCGCCGGTTCGCTACCGGCCGCGGCGCCGACCGTGCAAACGGCGGCATCCGCCCTCGCGCAGCTTGTCGGGCAGATCGTTCAGAACGGCGCCACGCATGTGGTAGTGGTCAATGTGCCGAATATCGGCCTGTCGCCCAAAGGCATCGCCTCGCCCGACGGCGGGGCCAATCTGACCCAGTTGTCGCAACTTTTCAACGAGGACCTGAACGCTGCGCTGCAGGCCGATGGTGTGCAAGGCAAGGTCATCCAGATCGACGCTTACACATGGGTGGATCAGATCATTGCGAACTATCAGGCCAACGGCTTCACGGTGACAAATACCGCCCAGGCCTGCGACCCCACGAAAACGCCGGATGACACGGCGTTGCTGTGCTCACCGGCGACCTACGTGACATCCAATGCCGACCAGACCTATATGTTCGCCGACGACCTTCATCCGACGACGCATCTGCATGCGCTGTTTGCTCAGTATGTCGAGCAGCAGATCGCCCTGAGCGGGCTGGGGCACTGAGTGATGATCGAGAACTGAATAACCTGGCGTTTGCGCAGCGTCATTTCAGGCTGCCGGCAAGAAACTGCCCCAACCGTTCGCTCTTTGGATTGACCAGGATGTCTTTGGGATCACCTTCCTCCTCAATCTTGCCTTTGTGCAGAAAGACGACGTGATTCGATACGTTGCGGGCAAAGCCCATTTCGTGCGTGACCACGATCATCGTGCGCCCTTCTTCGGCCAGCGCCTGCATGACTTTCAACACTTCGCCGACCAGTTCCGGGTCGAGCGCCGAAGTGGGTTCGTCAAACAGCATGACCTCAGGCTCCATCGCCAGAGCGCGTGCAATGGCTACCCGCTGCTGCTGACCACCCGAGAGATGGGACGGATATTTGTTCTCCATACTGGCCGTGAGTCCCACCTTGGTCAGATACTTGCGAGCCCGCGTCTGCGCCTCGGCGCGGCTCAAACCCAACACGCTGACCGGCGCCTCGATAATGTTTTCGAGCACGGTCATGTGCGCCCACAAGTTGAAGTGCTGAAACACCATCGACAGCTTCGCGCGCATTTTCTGCAGTTGCTTGCGATTGCTCACCTGCAACGCGCCCTTTCTATCGCGGCTCGTCTGAATCTCTTCCGCGTCGACAGTGATACGTCCGGAGCAAGGTTGTTCGAGAAAATTTATGCAACGCAAAAAAGTGCTTTTCCCCGAGCCGCTCGACCCGATGATACTGATGACGTCACCGGCCTTTGCCTTGAGCGACACACCCTTCAGAACCTCGTTGTCACCAAACTTCTTGTGCAGATCGTCGACAATCAGCTTATACATGCTCGATACACTCCATCATGGCTGCGGGTAGCCGGGTTCAATGCCCTTGAGGTTTCAGAAACGCCAGCATGCGTGTTTCCATCCGGCGAAATGCCCATACCAGCGTAAACACGATGGCGGCATACAACAGGGCGGCAATGCCGTATGCCTGGAAGGAAGCGTAGGTTGCGGAGTTGACGTCGCGCGTCACTTTCAGAATGTCAGGTACCGTGGCGGTGAAAGCGAGCGTTGTGGCGTGCAGCATCAGGATGACTTCGTTACTGTAGTTGGGCAGTGCTCGCCGCAAGGCGGACGGCAGGACGATACGGGTGTAGAGCTTGAATTTCGACATGCCGAAAGCCTGGGCGGCCTCGATCTCACCGTACGGTGTCGCCTTTATCGCGCCTGCAAATATCTCCGTGGCGTACGCGCACTCGTTCAACGTGAACGCGAGCAAGGTGCAATTCATCGCGCTACGGAAGAAAGCGTCGAGCAATGCGTGTGAGTGCACGACCTGCAGGCTGTAGAGGCCTGTATAGCAGAGCAGCAACTGGACATAGAGCGGCGTGCCGCGGAAAACATAGGTATAGAGCCAGACCGGTCCGGAGATCAAGCGGTTACGCGACGAGCGCGCAACGGCAAGGGGAACGGCAAGACAGAAACCCAGTCCGATCGAAGCGACGAGCAACCACAGGGTGACGACAAGACCGCTGTAGTGATAGCCGTCGGTGTACAGATAGTTTTGCCAATATTGCCTGACGAGTTCAATCACAGCGTGGCCCTCCGTACGCCCATGGAATAGCGCTTTTCCAGCCAGATCAATACAAGATTCGACACGGTTGTGATCACCAGATAGATCGCGCCCGCGGTCAAGGTGAAAAAGAAGAACTGCAACGTACTCTTGCCTGCATCCTGAGACGCCTTGACCACATCGGAGAGGCCGATGATCGAAACCAGCGCCGTGGCCTTGACCAGGACTTGCCAGTTGTTGCCGATACCCGGCAGGGCAAAGCGCATCATTTGCGGGAACATGATCCGGCTAAAGACTCGCCATGAACTCATGCCGTAGGCAAAGCCTGCTTCCAGTTGCCCGCGAGGAACCGCGAGAAAAGCGCCGCGAAATGTCTCGGTGAAGTAAGCCCCGTAGATAAAGCCGAGCGTGATAACGCCGGCAACAAACGGGTCGATGTCGATCTGATCGATACCCAGCGAGTCGGTCAGATTATTGAGCAGGATCTGGATCCCGTAGAACAGCAGCAGCATCAGTACGAGATCGGGAACTGCGCGGATCAGCGTCGTATAGGTCACGCCGATGCGCGACAGTATCCGGTTGGGCGACAGTTTCGCCGCGGCGCCACCCAGCCCCAGCACAAACGAAGCGGCCAGCGACAACATCGCCAGCTTGATCGTTTCCCACATGCCCGCGAGAAGAAGCGGGCCATACCCGTGAAATGACATGCTTAGGTATCCTTGATGGAGAAGCGTTTTATCGCGCGGCACAGTTGCTGCGCACGGCCGGTTTCGGGAGCTTGAGCAGATGACGCCGCGCAGCCGCGCGGCGAGTGTGTCGTGTCGTTCCGCGAGAAAAGCGCTGAGCTACCGCTCAGCCGCCATAGACGTCGAAGTCGAAGTACTTCTTCTCGAGCTTCTTGTAGGTGCCGTCCTTGATGATGTCGGAGATCGCCTGGTCAACCTTTACCTTCAGATCGGCGTCGTCCTTGCGCATGCCGATGCCAGCGCCATTACCCAGCACCTTTTCGTCGACGATATCCTTGCCGGCGAATGCAAAGCCTGCGCCGCGCGGGGTCTTCAGGAAGCCGATTTCAGCTTCCACCGCATCTTGCAGCGATGCGTCGAGGCGCCCCGAGAGCAGGTCGGTATAAACCTGATCCTGGTTCTGGTACGGCACGACCTTTGCGCCCTTCGGCTCCCAGTAGGTCTTCGCGTAGGTTTCCTGGATCGTGCCCTGTTCGACGCCGATCGTCTTGCCTGCCAGCGATTGCGGCGTGGGCAGCAGCGGCGAGCCCGTCTTCGCAACGAGGCGCGTCGGCGTGTTGAACAGTTTCGCCGAGAAGGCAACCTGTTCCGCGCGTTGCGGCGTCTTCGACATCGACGACAGCACGCCGTCGAATTTCTTCGCTTTCAGTGCGGGAATCATGCCGTCGAAGTCGTTTTCGACCCACACGCATTTGGCCTTCAAACGCGCGCAGATTTCGTTGCCGAGGTCGACGTCAAAACCGACCAGCTTGCCGTCCGGGCCCTTGGACTCAAACGGCGGGTAGCTGGCGTCCACGCCGAAGCGCACGGTCGACCAGTCTTTTGCATACGCACCGGTTGCAATGGCGGCAAGCGCGAGGCACAGGACAAACTTCTTCATAAACTCTCTCCAGAGACGGACTTCGAGGCGCTGAACGGTACAAGGGGCGAACAGCCCCTAATCCGTGGGTTCTGCCCGGCAATGCTGTATAGACAGGATGGTCTTGATTCGTATCCGTTCACATCGTCAGATGTTGTATAGACATCATAGTAGCGAGTTGCCTTTCGACATCGCAACTAGGGTTTGCGCGCATGATGCGCGATTTACGCTCGAATTTACGGGAGTTTACAAATAGCTTCGACGAGTTTGAGACCTGCTATTCCTAGTCAAATTGCCCATGTTGTATATACATATCGGGTTTTTCGGTTCCATGCAAAGCTGTCTAGACAGGATCATGCAAGATCTCAGTTGAACGCGACATAAGCCGCCACTAGGATCATGCAAGCGCCGAACACCCATCCCTGGATCCGCACCGCACGTGCTGATCGAAACCGGCGGAGAATCAACTGGCCACCCGCTATCCACGGAAAGTGGCACGCCACGCACACGAAAAGAAACGCGGTCGTGAGCTGGAAAACCTGTGTCGGGAGCGCTTGCCCCGGATCGAGAAACTGCGAAAACATCACCAGAATCATCGAGTGAATCTTGGGGTTGAGGAGCACGGACAGGAATCCGTCACCGGCTCGCAGCCGCACCGCGCCCTCCTCGCCACTGCTCGGCGATGTAACTGACGAACGGAAAAACCCCCAGGCAAGGTAGAGCAGATAGACGGTGCCCGCCCATTTGAGCAGCATCTGGATTTCAGGGTGACCATGCAATGCCTTGCCCAAACCCATTCCATAGATGAAGCACAGCACCAGATTCGCCATCTCGAAGCCGGCCCAGAACGGGATCGAACCGGTCACGCCGTAGCGGCCGCCGGCGGTCGCAAGAACCGTGTTGCCAGGCCCGGGGCTCACGACCATGGGGACGGTGTAGCCAAAAAACAGGATCCAGATGTTCCATGAAATCATGAATAAACCTTATGTCGGCAAAGAGTCGGGAAGGGCCGGAAACAGCACGTCCACCCAGGGCGTGTGTGATTAGAAGCGACTTCCTCCCGGCTCACAAACGGGTTATCTTCATGCTCTCGATAAGATGAAGTAATCGACCAATCCATGCGACGCCTGCCTCCGCTCGGTGCGCTGCGGGCCTTCGAGGCTGCGGCGAAGCACCTGAGCTTTACCCGTGCCGCGGCTGAACTTTGCGTGACACAAGCCGCCATCAGTCATCAAATCCGTCAGCTCGAGGAATGGCTGGGCGTGCGCCTTTTCGAGCGTCGAGGGCATGCGCTCAAGCTCACTGCAAAGGGCGAAACCTATCTTCCGGAACTGGCTGGCGCGCTCGATCGCATTGCGGCGGCAACCGTGCGCCTCATGGAGCCTGATGAACGACCGCTGCGCATTACCGTTCTGCCGTCATTCGCTTCGCGATGGCTGGTGCCGCGTCTTGACGCGTTTCGCGCTTTGCATCCGGAAATCGACGTGCGCCTCGATAGTTCGGCGGACGTCTGGCCGTTTGCCACCGAACGCTTCGATCTTGGCATTCGCTCAGGACTCGGGAAATGGACAGGTCTGAAGACCGACCTGATCGCGCGGGAAACGCTGAGTCCGGTCTGTAGCCCGAAACTCGCGGATGGGCCGCCTGCCATTCGGGTTCCGGCTGACCTGCGCCACGTTCGCTTGCTGCACGATACGCCGAGGCAGGGGTGGCAACGCTGGTGTGACGAGGCCGGAGTGGACGGACTCGACATGGAGGCGGGCGCTTCGTTTAACGACGCCAGCCTCGCATTGCAAGCCGCCGTGGATGGACAGGGGGTGGCGTTAGGCCGCCTCACGCTCGCTCAGGACGAGCTTCAGAGCGGCCGTCTGGTACAGCCGTTCGGCATTGTGTTGCCCAACGACTACAGTTACTGGCTCGTCTATCCGCCGGCCGCAATGAACCGCCCTAACGCCGCGGCATTCCGCACGTGGCTGTTGTCAGAGGCATGAGGAGAGTGATGTCATGGAGCGCACCGAATTTCTCGCCGCCACCCGGCAATTGGCCGCCGCCGCTGAGATTCTAGCCAAGGCCGGCCCACAAAGTCTGCAGTCCGATGCTTTCCAGATGCTCGCGTTCTTTCGTCAATACGAGCATGCAGCGCCCGGTTTGAATGCGCCAGCAACCTCCGACGACACCCTGTTCGCACGCACGGGTCACGCCGCCCTCACCATGGCAGGGCGCAATGAATTTGCGGCGTCGCATGCGCTTCTCAGGCAGGCTCAAGCGCTTTTGTCCGCTGCGTAAAAGCAGTGGTCATGGGCGCTGCGAGTCAAACGAAAGAGGCGCGCTCATCAGCGCTCCGCCTGCTCAAAGCATGCGTTGCAAGACCTTGTTACGCGCGATCAACTGATGCTTGATGACCGCGAGCACGTGCAGCGCGACCAACCCGGCCAACAAAGCGCAACTCGCGCGATGTACGGTGAAGAGTTCGTCGGTCAGCGCGCCTTTCGAAAAAGGCGTGTGAATCTCGATCAGGCCGAAGAACGAATAACCGTTCGGGACCATCAGGAAGCCGCTCGCCAGCACCGCAAAGATCGTTACGTAAATCAGATTGTGAACGCCGCTTGCCAGCAAACGTTGCCACCCCGGCATACCCGGCATTGCGCGAGGTTCGGCCCGGACGAACTTCCACACCACTCGCAACGGAAAGAGCACGATCAGCACGGTGGAGATCGACATATTCAGTCGCGACAGGAAATCGTGTACGGCTCCGCCAGCCATGTGGGCCAACGTGTAGCCCGCGACACTCGCATAGATGATGACGGCGGCGAAAATCCAATGGAAAAATCGCGTGAGAGCGTCGTAACGATGGTCGGCTCGCGCGCTCTTCGGCTGACACGTGTTATGCCCGTCAAGCAGACCGTTCTGCGGCGCCGCGGCGCGCGGCTCAGCTGGTTGACCGCAACCTTGTGTTGCTTCTCGCGGCATCCAGTTCACAGACATGTTCAGATCCAAAGTCCAAAGTCGTTAGGCCGTTTCGAAACGTCGATGTACGGTCCGCGCCTGGCTGGTTGCCCGCGAACACTGTCCATACTTAGTGCCGTCCAGGTCACCCACTTCCCGGGCAGCAGCGCATCCTACCTATCGTGCATTGGCACGTCAATAAAAACGCAAATGACAATCATCCGCATTTACAAATTCATTCGCACGGCTTTCGCCGGGCTTGCGCTGAGGCCCTGCTACCTGGGGGGCGAGTAATCCGGGGCAATGGACGGTCTGGTTGAGCGGGTTAATCCGCCAACGCTCGCAGCACGAGCGACGTGTCCCAGTAGAACGGGCTGAGTTCGAGAATCCTCCCGTTCCGGATGACGAAGTGCTGAAGAAGCGGCCAGTCAACCGCAACGCCACTGCGCTTCGCGACGGCATAAACGTGCGACCGGCTAAAGATGTTCTCGTCGATCGTGTAGAAAGTCGGGTCGACTACGTCAAGACTCGACCATTGTTGGGCAAAAGCTTTCATCCATGCCTCGAAGCCCGCGTGCCCCCGCCAGATTCCCCCATACGGAAGCGACGCAGCTTGACGAATCACGCACTCAGCATCAAGTATCTTCGCAATCGGCGAGAAATCTTCGCCATCAGACGCGAGATACTGCGTTTCGGCTTCGTAAAACGCCATCAAAGTCGCAAATGCA
Organism: Paraburkholderia fungorum; assembly: GCF_046026025.1. GTDB lineage: Bacteria > Pseudomonadota > Gammaproteobacteria > Burkholderiales > Burkholderiaceae > Paraburkholderia > Paraburkholderia fungorum_E. The sequence goes on from NZ_JAQQFL010000018.1 coordinate 19,270, forward strand.
TCAGGTTCGGCACCAGTCATTTTTACAACTCCATTAGCATTACTACATACCTTATCAACAAGATCGGAAGACGGATATATCACGCCACTTCTCGCGCTATATCTCCCTGTTCCGTTCGTTGAAGGCTTTTTTCTTCGCCCTGTTGCCGCAGCCGGCACCCACCATCGAACACCAACGCCTGTTCGCGGTGCGACTTGTGTCGAGGAACAACATCTTGCATGCGGGCTCTTCACATGCCTTCAGGCGCGTGTCAGGTTGCGACGCAAGCAACTCAATTGCATCCCGGGCAATAGTGGAAAGAACACACGCATAGCCGTCAACGGGTACCTTTCGCAACGTCGCGGCATCGTTCCCGATTTGCAGCCCCACCGGCGCTGCGGCCGCCAGATCGTTCAATACGTGCAGATCGCGCCTGCGAGGCGGCAACCCCTCAAGCATTCCCTCAAAGACCATGATCAGCACGCGTCGCAGCGCCTTGACCCGGGCGAGATCATCGTCCGAAGCAGGTATAGGTGAGTCCAGCAGTCCGGCTTCAACGGTCCAAACCTCAAGATCCTCCGCGGTATTGAGTCGCTCGATATCTCTATGGCCGCGCTCCCCTAGCGTCGAGGCGAGATCAAGGCACAATCGGTCCGCGGTAAATCGAAAATTCAGATCGTCAGCAGTTATCGACATCGGAGCCTCAGATAAAACGTGCCCGCCTGAACAGGGTCTGGCGCATAACCGCTCGTGCACAGGGTCGGCCGCGGCAGGTGCCGCGATCCTGGCTGGTACGCGAGCACTCACGTCTCGCGGCCTCTGGCGTTGGAACCATATTAGTAGGTTCCACATTTTCTGACAAGCTTTAAAGCGTCAGGCCTGCCCCTCGGGGAAACCAGTTGAACGGGGCACATCGCCGAGCTGCAACTACATCGCGGACGCGACTTCCCGAAACGGCGAGTGACCGGATGACGACTGGCGCAATGCCCACGCATCGCTCGCGGCCACAATCGCGCCTTGCAAAGCGGCGCCGTGACCGAAAGCGGCAATCGCCACCTCTGGCGGATAAGGGACGGCTCGCGCCAGCAGCGAACGCATGCCATCAGGAATGCCAGGGATACGCGCCATACCGCCACCGATCACAATCCGCGACGGATCCAGCATCAGCGTCAGATTGACGACGTGCCTCGCGAGGCTGCCGAATGCGTCCTTGATCAGCGCCGCCACCTGGGGTACGGAATCCTGCAACGCGAACGCTTCGTGCGTACTGACATGTCGTCCCAGCAGCGCGCTCACGCGATCGGCAATCGCACGGCCGGAGACGAAGTTTTCCAGCGACGCGCCGCCGTCGGCGAATAGCACGTCGTCCGGCGCGCCGCGCAACTGATAGCCGATCTCGCCCGCCGCGCCATTCGCGCCGCGCAGCACTTTTCCATCGATCACGGCAGCCGCCGCCAAACCCGTTCCCAGGTTCAGATACAGGCCGCAATCGACGCCGGCAAGCGCACCACAGCGGGCTTCCGCCAGCGCCGCGGCTTTGACGTCGGTTTCGACAGTGATGCACTGGGCAGCAAAGCCTGTGCGCAGTACATCGCGGAGTGCGAGCCGATCCCAACCGGGATTGTTCGGGGCGAGCCGGATGCCGTCGGGTTCGATAATGCCGGGCGTGACCGCGGCCACCGCCAGAAATCGCCGCTCCACACCGGCGCGCGTCTTCGCAATCAGCGCCCGCGCGGCTTCGAACATGCGTTGCATGACGGTGTCCGCGCCCTGCTCCGCCAGGGTCGGAATTTCCGCTTCATGAAGGCGCTGTCCGGCTGGCGTCGTGGTCGCCATGGCGATCTTGGTGCCGCCGAAATCGATAGCCAGCAGGAATCCGTGTGCGTCAGCGCCGGTGCGCTGGATTTCATCCAGGTCTTTAACGTGCATGTGTTTCGGTTTTCGCTGTTGCAATACTGTCCGCCTGGCGTTCGAGAAACACCTCACGGATAGGCTTCGGACCAAACGGCCATTGCCGCGCGACACGCGCCCAGATCAGGAACGCGATCAGCCCGAGGACGAGCCAACCGGTCGACATCAACTGGGATTGACGGTCTGTCGCATAGAAAACATAGAGCCAGCCAACCAGCGCGACCAGGCTCGGCACCGGATAGAGCCACTGCCGATACGGGCGATGCAAGGTCGGCTGACGGCGACGCAGCACGGTCAACGCCGCGATCTGCGCCACCGACTGCAGCAGCACCGCGACGGCGACCAGCATATTGATCACCGAGGTCAGATCGAAAAACGTTCCGGCCGCGGTGACCACGCCCATGACAAGCAACGCGACGTGTGGGAAGTTGTGCTTCGGATGCAGTTTGCCGAATGCGGCAAGAAATACGCCGTCGCGGGCCGCATAGAAAGGCACGCGCGAACCGCCGAGCAGTCCTGCAAATACCGACGCAAGCGCCGCCACCAGGATCAGAACGGTGACTACCGCCGCCGCTGCATGCCCCCAATTGCGCGACACGACGAGCGACGCGACCGAGGTCGATTTGGCCACCTCCTGCCATGGCACCGTGCCGATCACGCCGACGTTCAACGCGAGATAAAGAAACATCATGGCGACGATCGACACGATGATCGAGCGCGGCATGACACGGCCGGGATTCTTCAGTTCGTCCCCCATGTACGCCGTCGTGTTGTAGCCCGCGTAGTCGTAGATGGCGATGATCAGACCCGCACCGAGGCCCGTGAAGAACTTGCCGAGATCGCCCGCGTCGGGCGGCAGTGTCGTGGCAAGGTTCAGATGGAAGTTCGAGTACGCGGCGGCAATGGTGAGCCCGACCGCAAGCATCATGATGATCCACAGCACCGCGCTCAAGGCACGGATCGACTCGATCCGCCGATACAGCGCGAGGACGACCAGCGCGGTCGCGCCGACGCCGATCGCGTGCGTCTGCCACGCCGAAAGCGTCGGCAGGAAGAACCCCAGGTACTGGACAAAGCCGATGATGCCCGTGCTCATGATGAGTGGAATGGACAACATCGCGGTCCAGACGAACAGAAAGGGCATCAGCTTGCCGGTGCGGTACTGGAAGGCTTCGCGCACGTAGAGATAGGTGCCGCCCGCGCCCGGCATCGCCGCGCCGAGTTCCGCCCAGACGAGGCCGTCCGCCATGGCCAGCACCGCCCCGAGAATCCAGCCGATGACGGCAAGCGGCCCATTCATCACGGCCACGATGGCCGGAATGGTCAGGAATGGGCCCACGCCGCAGATCTGAATCATGTTCACCGCGGTCGCCGAGAACAGGCCGACGGAACGCTGGAAATGCGGCGCTTCGGTCGCGGGCCGCTCGGCCACGTCAGCCAATGCGGGTGGGGACGGCTCCTGCCAGGCGGAATCGCTCATGTATGTCTCCTTGCGGCGCACGCCGCGTTGATAGTCAGATGCTCCGGGGCCCATCTGTTTTTTTGCGAATGATAGGAAACTTTCTTTACTAATGCAATCGAACCAAAAATGTTTTCGGTTCGAATCGACGGCGAGCGGCTTGCCCAGCCGGACAGTCGTTGATAGGATCGGCCATCCCGAAACCAGACGCCCCATGCACGCGCATAGAAAGAACAGCCGGCCGACAGTCACCGTCACCCGAGGTCCCGCGTTCGTCCGTCAGGGCAACGAATGGGCCATCTACCAGCATCTGTTGTCGCTGGCGCCCGCCTCCAGCCCGCAACTCGCGCAGAGCACCGGGCTGTCGAAGGTGACGGTCTCGGCCGCACTCGCCAATCTCGAACGGCTGGGACTCGTCGAACAGACCGGCGTGCGCGGCGGCAGCGCGGGACGCTCCCCGCGTCTTTACGCGCCCCGGGCGCGAGCAGGTTTCGTGGTCGCGATCGACGTCGGCGCCGAATGGATACGGGGCGCGGTGGCCGATCTGACCGGGACAGTGGTGGCGCGGCTCGACAAGCGCACTCCTGCCCGCGTGGAACGGCTGGTCGCCCGAATCGTCGAGCTCGTCGGCGCAATGCTTGAAGAACAGCACATTTCGAAGAGCGAGGTCCTCGCAACCGTGCTCGGCTCGCCGGGCGTGCTGGATGCGGAAAGCGACCGGCTCCGTCTCGCGCCGAACCTGCCGGATCTGGAGCGAGTGGGATTGATTCCGTCACTGCGGGAAACGCTCGATACCGACCTGCTGGTTGAGAACGACATCAACCTGGCCACGCTCGGCGAACAGCAGCACGGCCTGGGGCGCGGCGTCGACAACTTCGTTTTTATGTGGGTCGGCACCGGTGTCGGGCTGGGGATCATCGCCGATGGCAGGCTGCATCGCGGCGCCCATGGTTTTGCCGGCGAGATTGCGGTGCTGCCCGCGGCTCCGGTGGTCGGCTCGAAGTCCGATGGTATCTATCGCCCGATGTTCGAGGTGTCCGCCGCGGCGAAGGGAATCGTTGCCCATGCGCAACGGCTTGGTCTCGACGTGGCCAATGCTGAAGCCGTATTCGTGGCGGCTCACGCGGGCGATCCGCGCGCACTCGACTGCGTCGCGGAAGAAGCGCGACAGCTCTCGTGGGGCCTCGCGTCGATTATTCCGATTCTCGATCCGAAGCTGGTTGTGCTCGGTGGCGGTATTGGGCGAAGCGGTGCCCTGCTTCTACCGACGATCCGGGCTCATCTCGCTGACTGGCTGCCCATTCCTGTGCCTGAGTTCGCGGTGTCGGCGACTGCCACCGATGCCGTGCTGCTGGGAGCGATTGTTTTAGGCGTCGAACGCGGGCGGCTTAGAGCGTTTGAGCGGCTGGGGTATGCGACTTCGTAGGGTGACAAGGATTCCGAACTACTGGATATCGACTAGTGGCGGGTTTAACCCCCGCCCATGAGATAGCCAGTCAGCCGGGACTTAGGCCTGGCCGCCCTTCCCGGAAAGACCAATAATCGCCTGTAGTGCGACGACGCGCGCCTGTGCGAACACCATGCCTTTCCATGCGTCGTAATCGCAGTAAAAAACGTCTTTCAGGTCGCGCCCGATCTGCTCCGACTGTTCAGCGGATGCATCCGGATGCCGATGCAGCCAATGGTCCGCGCGCAGCGCATGCAAGACCCGCGACGTCTCATAGGTTCCAAATTCGAGGCCGAGCGTGGTCTTTTCGACTGCCGGGAATCCCTCGTAGACGGTATTCATCAACGGCCCGTCGATCACGGCCGACACTGAACGCGGATCGACGATCTGTTTGACATCGGCGCCCCACCAGTCACGCGCTCGCTGCAGTTCAGGCAGGTCGTCTCTCATGAAGATTTTCTCGCCGTGACCATGCGCGCCGAGACCGGTATGGATGTCCACCCACGCCAAACGATCGACGTTGGGCAGGTGCGCGCCGAGAATCGCGTTGACCTCACGCGTGCTCCAGCATCGCGAGCTTCCGCCGTAGAACATGCCGTCGGGCACTTCGTATTGCCCCTTCGTCACGGTCTCGCGCAACTTGCGCTCGCCATGCTGCCGGATGTAGCCGGCAAGCGCGTCATTGTCGGCATCCGTCGGAGGCCACGTCTCAGGCAGGAGCAACGCGTCGAGTTCCCTGTAATCCGGGTTGGCGCCGTTAGCCATGCTGAAATCAACGCCATTGCGATTCAGGTCGACATTGTCTTCGTTCACTCTGCGCAGATGCGCAAACCCATAAGGATTGACAGCGTGAATGAGGAGCAGCGCGACCGCCTCATGCCGCAGTTCGTCCAGAAAATCCGTGTCGTTCAGCAAGCCGACCTGGCATCCCGATCCGCAAAACCCCTCCACGCCGTGCGTTCCAGACGTGATGACGAGCAGTGACCTGGCGTTGCCGGGCGAGAACAGCGCGGAATCGATCGACAGCGCCGCTCCATCGGGCCCGATCCTGTGCGGATGAAATACGCGCCCAACGCTCATGCCCAAAGCCTGAGAGGCGCCAAGAAATTTTTCTCGCGCTTCGACGTAGGTGGCTGAAAAGTAGTTTTGTACCGCCATTTCAATGTCTCCAATCTTTGTATGAACGCCGGGCGATGAAGCCATTCCTTTCTTCGCTGAAGGATAGCGCTGCTCCGTTCTCATCTGTTCCGCCCGCCTGTAACCGGCTCGTGAGAGATTCGAATCCGCTACGCCGCATCCCGCCACGGGTCGATTAGTGGTCCATCTACGCGTCCGCGAACGGATCGTCTGTAGCCGGCCACAACGGCCTGCCCGCCTTCGTATAGGACCGGGTGGCGAAGTCTCTTTCGAGCGTGCCCGGCGCGTCGACATGAATAACGTCTTTGGCGAGCGGAGCAAAGGCCGCGTGGAAGTGATTCAGGGACTTCACGACAATGATCTTGAACTGACTCGGATCGAGTCCCAACGCGACCATGAATTCAGGGTGGAAAACTTGCGTTCGATGCGTGTTCAGAATCAGATTGACGTTACCGATGCTGACCCATGCCGCGTCGCCGATACTGATCGGGACGAGGCCGAATCGCTGCGTGATGCCGGACGCGATCCGGCGCACGGTCACGTCCAGATCCAGTGGCTGCCCCGAAGCGGCACCGACTTTTCCCCCAACGCGAAGTTTCAGTCTCGCGCCTTCGCCTGCCTCCTGGCAGAAACGGACGGCAACGGGATCCCAGTACAGCGCGCTAATCACATTGTCGATGCCGCGCTCCAGGATTCTTTGCAGAATAAAAGTCGAATCGCCGGGTGCACCGCCGCCCGCGTTATCGGACACATCGGCCAGAACGATCGGGCCCTCGGCGGCGGCGCATGCGCGATCCAACGCTTCGTCTATCGATTGGAAAACCGGCGTCAGGGCTGCGCGTTTGCTCCAGAGCTCGTGGCCCAGTGCCGCGGCCACGGCGGTGGCCTTGCGTTGGTCGCCGTCGGCGATCACGAGCATCCTGGCGCCGACGTCCGTGACATCGCCCCATGGGAAACCGTGCACGAAAGACACGGAGAGAATGCCATCGGCGCCTTCCATCGCTTTCATTCTTTCGACGAACTCGCGCAGAGGCTGATCCTGCGTCCTGAAGATACCGAGCATCCGGCAATCGAACATCGCCATCCGGGGCCTGACTTTACCGGCGACCGTGTCGGCAACGAGCTCGAAGAGCTGGGCCGCGCAAATTTCGATATCGACATGCGGGTACTCCTTGTACGTCACGATTGCCGTCGCCTTATCGAGCATCAGCGGTGTGAGATGGGCGTGCAGATCCAGTTCCACCCCAATCGGCAGGTCCGGCCCGACAACCTGCCGGATATGGCTGAGCAGATCTCCTTCAACGTCGTCATAACCGTCGGCCACCATCGCGCCGTGCAGCGCGAGCATGACGAAATCGACTGTGCCCGCTGCCTTCAGATCGGCAACGATCCTTTCCCGAAACTCTTCGTACACAGCGCGGCTGGTAATGCCGCCCGGTTCCGCCACCGCGCAGAGACTTTCGACCGCCGTCCAGCCTCGCGCCTCGGCCATCTGCTTCCAGGTTGCAAGCTGGGCGGAGCAGCAGTTCAGTTGACGCTGCGTGGCGTCTCCATAGGCGAGCAATAGCTGCTCGAAACTTTGCCGCCCGGTGGGGATGGGCGAAAAGGTATTGGTCTCGGTGTCGAGCCCGGCCATGAAGAATTTCATTTTGTCTCTTTCGATCGCGAATTGTCATCAGGCCGGGGGCGCCCTGCCAGTACTTCCCATTGTACAGAACGGGAAAAATATTTCCATTTAGGAAAACTGCACTTCCTTGAACACCGTGACAAGCACGCCGCGTGTGGCAAAAGTCGCCGGTCGCGACCGGGATGATGCGCTTTCCCGGGTTGTCCAGGACGGCTCAAATACCCATTTTTGAAAATCTTTTTCTTTTTAGGATAATTTTTGCTACCTTGTGCACGTGGCCCGGTACAAGAAGCGGTAAAGATCCGGCCGGTCCACGCCAGCCAGCTGAACCGAGACCATGGAATTCAAGGAGGAGACCCATCGTGGGTATAAAGACCAAGCAGAACAGGCCCCCGCGGGGAAAACACCACATCGGCCGCGTTGTCGTGCGGCCCGCAGGCGGGCGCTATGCCTCGATGCTCGTCGGACCCGCTGTCGGGCTGACGGTCCTGTGCGCCCACGCGCAAACGGCGCCCTCCATGCCGGCGCCGGCTTCCGCGCCGGTCGCCGCGAGCGCCGCCAACGCAGCGGCGCCGGCCAAACCGCAGGCGCCGGCGAAGAGCGCTGCGGCAGGCAACGCCACCACCCTGAACACCGTCGAAATTACGGCGAACCGGCGCCGCGAGCCGGCGCGTGAAGTGCCGATGCAGGTGAATGCGTTGAGCTCGGAAGAGCTTCAACGCAAGGGCGACGCGTCGATGCGCGATTACCTGACGAAGGAGCCCGGTGTATCCCTTTCCTCGGTGGGAGCGGGCAATGCCCAGATCACGATGCGCGGGGTCACGACCGGCACCGACATCTCGCCGACGGTCGGTGTCTACGTCGACGAAGTGCCGTTTGGCTCCAGTACGATCTATGGGTCCGGTTCACAGCTTTCACTGGACATGGGCCTGCTCGACCTCAACCACATCGAGTTGCTGCGAGGTCCGCAAGGCACGTTGTACGGTGCGGGCGCGATGGGCGGCTTGCTGAAATACGTGACAAACGAGCCGGACACCGAAGGCGGCGTCACCGGTCATGCCGGCGTGATGCTCTCGGGCACCGACCACGGCGGCCTCAACCACACCGAAAGCGCGGTGGTGAATGTGCCCATCAAGCAGGATGTCGCCGCCCTGCGAGTCAGCGCCTTCAACCAGCAGGATGGCGGGTACGTGAACCGTATCGGCAGCGATCCGGAAAAAGGGGTGGACGGCGCCAGCACGCGCGGCGGCCGGGCATCCCTGACCGTCACGCCAACCAATGCCCTGACGGTGCGCCTGACCGCGACCACGCAGCAGATCAAGCGCGATGGCACGGCGTCAGTCGACTACAACTTCTACACGCGGCAACCCGTCTACGGCGACCTGACCCAGAACCGGCTGGTCGATGAACCGTTCGACCAGATCATCGAGCTGTATTCCGCGAACATCGAATACGATTTCGGGTGGGCACGCCTGAACGCGATTTCGGCCTATCAGACCATACGCTCAAGCCAGACCAGCGACGATTCGGCTGTCTATCCTGGCATCCTGAATGCCAAATTCGGTGCGCCGCTGTTTCGTACGACTTCCGCGGACCTGGCGATCTCGACGGATAAGTTCACGCAGGAATTGCGCCTTACGTCCCCGGCGAATCGCAAGCTCGAGTGGATTGCAGGGCTTTTCTACACAAGCGAGCGCACCAGCCAGAATCAGTCTCTCACTGCCGCTGGGCCCGCGACATCGCTCAATCTGCTCACGAATCAATTTCCGTCGACCTACAAGGAATATGCGGCCTACGGCGATCTGACCTATCACTTCACCACCCGCTTGTCGGCAACCGCCGGTTTGCGGGTTGCCCACAACGATCAGACATTCAGCGCCATCGCGTCGGGCCCGCTTGCCGGATCCGGGAATCAGCCTGGCCAGTCGGCTGACACGAGCAAGACGTATCTCTTCACGCTCGGCTATCTGGTGACGCAGAACAGCAGCCTGTACGCGCGGATTGCGAGCGGCTACCGCCCCGGCGGTCCGCAGCCGAGCTATCACGATCCGGTCACTGGGCAAATGTCGCCGGGAACGTTCAACCCCGACACGCTGACCAGTTATGAAGTGGGCTACAAGGCCGATTTCCTCGATAAGCGCGCATCGGTATCCGTTTCGGCCTTCGATATCGAGTGGAAGAACATCCAGCTCAATACCATCATCAACACCCTCGGTGTGGTCGCCAATGGCGGCAAGGCCCGTTCGCGGGGACTGGAGTTCTTCGGCACACTGAATCCGACTTCGCAGTGGCATCTGGGCGCGGGCCTCACCTATCTCGACTCGCGGCTCACCCAGGACGTGCTGGGCATTGGGGCCATGTCGGGCGACCGCCTGCCCAATACGCCCGACCTCTCGGCCACGGTCAATGTCGACTATCTCTTCAACGTCGCCTCGTATCGCGCCTACGTCGGTGCGACCGAAGCCTATATCGGGCAGCGCAACTCGAACTTCCCTGGCAGCAAGACCGCGCCGAACTTCAGCATGCCGAGCTATTTCACGACCGATCTACGTGCCGGTATCGATCTGCGCAAGGCGAACGTCTCCCTCTTTGTTCATAACCTGTTCAACAAACGCGGCATGCAAGCGGCGGGAACTTCGTTCGTTCCGCTCGGAGGCCCGGCCTCGGTCATCTTTATCCAGCCGCTGACAGTCGGCATGCAGGTTGACGTGCCGTTCTAAAGCGGATCATGGGCGCGGAGATTGCCGGCATCTCCGCAGCGGCGCGGCCTGCATCGTCGGGCCGCGCCGCCATACCGGGGTGAGGGCGGCGCACGCCGCCCTCACCCGCACGCGTTGCTCATTCGAGCCGGCGTCACTGAGACAGTCCATGTTTGAATCCAACGATTTGTTATCCGAACTAAGATCGCGGCAACCGCTGCTGTGGCTCAATCCGAATACCGGTCGACCCTTGCCGGCGGACGCTCCGACGGCGGACCAGATCACCGAAGCCGAGAACCGGCTGGCGCGCTGCGAGCCGTTGATGGCGCAGTTGTTTCCCGAACTCCGTGCGAGCGCCGGGAAGGTCGAATCGCCGCTGGTGCCCGCCGACCGTCTGCAAGCCGCATTGACCGATCCGGGCAGGTCCCTGGGCACGTGGTTCATCAAGCGCGACGATGCGCTGCCGGTTGCAGGTTCCATCAAGGCTCGCGGCGGTTTTCACGAGGTGCTGGCGCTGGCCGAATCGATTGCCATCGAACAGGGTCTCGTGGACGCCACCGGCGATCTCCGGCTCCTCGCCTCACCGTCGGCACGGGCGCTGTTCGCGCAGCATACGGTTACGGTAGGCAGCACCGGCAATCTCGGTTTGAGTATCGGCGTAATGGCGGCGGCGCTGGGGTTCGAGGCGGTCGTGCACATGTCCACCGACGCGAAACTGTGGAAGAAGGAGCGCCTGAGGCAACGTGGCGTCCAGGTCGTGGAGCACGAGGGCGACTATGCCCAGGCTGTTGCGGGCGGACGCGCGCAGGCGCTGGCCATGCCGCGCTGTCATTTCGTCGACGATGAAGGTTCGTTGATGCTGTTTCTCGGCTACGCAGCGGCTGCCCGCCATCTGGCGAAGCAGCTTGCCGAAGCGGGCCGCAGCGTCGACGCGGAACATCCACTCTTCGTGTACATCCCGTGTGGCGTCGGCGGTGCGCCGGGCGGCATCACCTACGGCCTGACCGCCCTGTTCGGCCCGCACGTGCATTGCTTCTTCGCGGAGCCCGTGGCGTCACCTTGCATGCTGGTTCAACTGGCGGCCGGTTGCGACGAACCGGTGTCCGTGTATGACATCGGCCTCGACAATCGCACGGATGCCGACGGCCTCGCGGTTGGACAGGCCTCCTATCTTGTGAGCCCGCTCATGGCCGCGCAGGTCGCCGGCGTATTCACAGTCACTGACGACGACCTCTACACGCAGTTGCATGTCGTCAAGCGGACGATGGAGATCGAGCTTGAACCGTCGGCCGTGGCGGGAGTCGGGGGACCGGCGTGGCTGAGCGAGTCGGCCGCCGGCCGTGACTACTTGCGTACTCGCAAGCTCGACCTGAGCGCCGCGACGCATGTGATCTGGACAACCGGCGGATCATTGGTGCCGCCCGAGGAGCATCGGCGCTTCCAGGCGCGCGCGAAAGCGCCGGACGTTTCTCGCGGCTAAGGGGCTGGTGCAGGTTCGCACCTGCCTCCTGCACCTGCCTCCTTCTTCAGGTCTTCAGGCAATGCCCAGTGACGCGCGCGGTATGACACGGACGCAGTTTGGCCGTGCGCTCCCGTGCTCCGACGCATCACTGGGCAACGCCCTGTTCCGCTCAATTAAACGCGAAGTCGATCGCGCGACCGAGCGCCGGCCAAGCTGCAAGTCCATGCCCCTGTTTGGCGAAGACCGCATAGTCTTCAACCTGATAACCGTTCGACCCGCGCAAGGCCTGCAATCTTGCGGTGAGATCACGCGCGTTCCCGACCATGCGGTTGCTGCGAACGCGCGCGTCGAGTTCGGCCTGAGCCATGGCGAGCGCGGCCGGGACAGGAGTCGGCGTCTCCTCCTCGCTACCCATGGTCACGAGCACCCGTGGACTGGCCGTGCCGGCGCTCACCGCGGCCGAAAATTTTTCCTCGTTCGCCAGCACCGCTTTCTCGCTCCACCAGATCGACGGACTTGCCGCGATAAAGGTTCGAAAAGCGTTCGGTTCGACGAATAACGCGTGGAGAACCGCCAGACCGCCAAGCGAATGCCCGAAAAGCGCCTGGTTCGAGCGGTCGATGGAGACCATCTCCGCGACGCGAGGCTTGACCTCCGTTTCGATCGTCGCAAGAAAGTCGTCGAGACCGCCAACCCGTTCCGGTGTCAGATTGAAGCCCGGTATCTGCTGCGTAGCAAGGATTTCGGCATTGACGGGCAAGCTAAGGTCGTACATGCGCTTCAACCCGAAGGCGTAGGACATCGACGTCAGTTCATTCAATCCCGGTAACGCCCCAAGCGGTTCAATGGCCTTTTTGATGAAAGCAGGATCGCTGGGATAGCCAATACCCACGACAACCACGTCATGTACGTTGGCACGAACGGCTTCCATGGCGCTCGCGAAATAGGCATGCGCATCGAGCACATAGAGCACCCGGTAGCCGCGTTCAGGCGCCGGTAGCAACGGCAACGCCACGCTGATCGAGTATTGATGGCCATTGACCCCGGAAACAAAATCGATTTTCCGGGTATTGGGGATCGAAACAGGCTGAACTTGCGTCATACGCTTCATCTACCTCAATGATTGGTTAGGGTCCGCACAACGCAGACTCCATCGTGTTGCGAAACAAAAGTGACGGGCCGGGGTCCCGTCACCGGCATTCATGATTGCGGGGGTATTCCTGGTGTATTCCTGGTGTGAGCCGATACCGGTCAGCGCTCAGCGCATCTGCTTCCGCTCGAACGAGAGATGCCTGGTGCGCGGCAAATTGATCTGGAATCCTGTCATTCTGCCGCCCTGCCTGGAAAAACTGAACGCGGCGGACCACCCCATCATGGAGGGCGCGAGACAGGCAAGCGTCTCGCCCAGACAAACCAGCTCGCTCTCGGCTTGCCCATACGCATCGCCGCAGCGAAGCACGATGCGCTCACCCTCGCGGGCAATAACGGCTGTGCAGTCGGCGTCGGCGCTGTAATACTGGCCCGTGACCGCTTCGACGAAAGCTTCAACGTTGGCGGTGTCCCGCGCGACCTTTCGATAGACCGCGGATTGCCCGCCGAACCGGATCGTCAACTCGCGGCTGCTGGCCGCATCGTCCAGCCCGAGTTCGACCTCACCCATGCCTACGGCCGGCAAGACGATCCGTCCGTCAGGTACTTTTCTCAACGGCACCCCTTGCGGCACCCCGCACATCGACAGCTTCAGCACGCCCTCCTCGTCGACGAGGCCATAGATCATGCCGGTGTCCGCCGACCACCAGTCGCCGAGCAGCTCCTTGTAGTCAGCCGCCGCGATCGTCGGCGCGCGCTCACCCAGATGGTCGGCAAGGATGAGATCGAGCGCCTGCTCGGCCAGCTTCACCGGACTGCATCCAGGCGCGCCATTGGCCATGATCACGATGTCGAGCCCATGGTCGGGCGCCGTGAGCATCTGGCTCGACGCGCCGATCACGCCGCCGGAGTGATGCACGACACGCACACCCCGATAGGGTTCGACTACGAGACCCAGCGCATAAGCGCCGACGGTTCCGTCTGGAAAGGGCACAAGCCCGGTCAGCGCGGCCCAGGTCGCGGGCGAGCCGAACCGGTCTTGCGTACCAAGATGTTCGGTCCAGCGCAGCATGTCGTCGACCGTCGAAACGATGGCGCCCGCGCCGCGGTTCTCTTCCGAAGGAAACAGGCCGCGCCGCCAGCCGCCGCCAGGCGCAGGCGTGTGCATCGTCGCGATGCCCGGCGTGATGCTGTAATCGCTTGGGATCGAGTCGGTATCGACCATCCCCAAAGGATCGAACAGGCGCTGCTTTAACTGCGCCTCGAACGACGCACCGCCCACCCTTTCGATCGCGATCGACACCAGGTGATAGCCGCCGTTGTTGTAAAGCATCGTGTCGCCGGGCGCGAAGTTACGCCCGGTCTGGCGAACCTGCGTGGCGAGTCCGGTCCCGACTGGCGGCACCGCCAATCCACGGCACAGGAGACCGATGTCGATAAAGCAACGCGAGCCGCCGCGATGCAACAGGAGTTGCCGAACCGTGGGGTCGCCGCCCGGGCCGGCGAGTTCGGGAATGTAGCTGCGGATCGGCGCGTCGAGATCGAGCTTGCCTTCCTCGACCAGCAGCAGTGTCAGGAGCGCGGTGAAGTGCTTGCTGATCGAGGCGATCCGCATGCGCGTGCCCGGCGTGTTGGCCACTGCGTGCTCCAGGCTGGCGAGTCCGAAGCCGCGCCGGTACAACAGCTTGCCGTGCTGCGCAATACCCACCACCAGGCCCGGCACATCGCTGCGATTGAAGGGAGCAAAAATACCGTCAAGTGCCTTACTGACATCCGCATTCAACTCTGGACCCACCATTAGCGCTTCTCCACAGATTTGGCGCCACAGCGGCGCGATAGCAAACAGTACGTTGCTATATCTTCCAATTTAGACATTTTTCCAGAACGGATACTCATGCACTCGAATATCCAACCTTGACCGGGACTCAGTTCGCCTGCTTCCGTTCGAACGAGAGATTCCGCGTCCGCCCCGAGTTGATCTGGAATCCGCTCATTCGCCCGCCTTGCTTCGAAAAACTCAACGCGCAGGACCACCCCGCCAGGGAGGGTGCAGTACATGCGAGCGTCTCGCCCAGACAAACCAGCTCGCTCTCGGCTTGCCCGTAAGCATCGCCGCAGCGAAGCACGACGCGCTCACCCTCCCGCGCGATAACAGCCGTGCAGTCGGCATCGGCGCTGTAGTACTGACCCGTGGCCGCTTCGGCGAAAGCCTCAGCGCTCGCGACATCCTTCGCGACCCGTCGATAGACCGCGGATTGCCCGCCGAACCTGACCGGCAGCCCAGCGCCGCGCACAGCTTCGTCCAGCCCGATTTCGACATCGCCCATGCCCGCGCCGACGCCCCGTGCAACGGCCTGGCCGTTAAGTCCGCTCTCCAGCGGAAACCCTTTCGGACTGCTGCACAGCGACAGCTTCAGCACGCCTTCCTCCTCGACGAGGCCATAGATCATGCCGGTGTCCGCGGACCACCAGTCGCCGAGCAGGTTCTTGTAGTCGGCCGCCGCGATTGTCGGCGTGCGCTCTCCCAGATGCTCAGCGAGGATGAGATCGAGCGCCTGCTCGGCCAGCTTCACAGGAAAGCACGCCGGCGCGCCATTGGCCATGATCACGATGCCCAGTTCGTGGTCGGGCGCCGTGAGCATCTGGCTCGAGCCGCCGACCACACCGCCGGAGTGATGCACGATTCGCACACCGCGATAAGACTGGACCATCAAACCCAATCCATAACTTCCGGCGGCTCCGTCAGGAAAGGGGGCAAGCCCGGTCAGCGCAGCCCAGGTCGCGGGCGAGCCGAACCGGTCTTGCGTACGAAGATGTTCGGTCCAGCGCAGCATGTCGTCGACCGTCGAAACGATGGCGCCCTCGCCGCGGTTCTCCTCCGAAGGAAACAGGCCGCGCCGCCAGCCGCCGCCAGGCGCGGGCGTGTGCATCGTCGCGATGCCCGGCGTGATGCTGTAATCGCTTGGGATCGACTCGGTATCGAGCATCCCAAGAGGATCGAACAGGCGCTCCTTTAGCTGCGCCTCGAACGACGCACCGCCCACCCTCTCGATCGCGATCGACACCAGGTGATAGCCACCGTTGTTGTAAATCATCATGTCGCCGGGCGCGAAGTTACGCCCGGTCTGGCGAACCTGCGTGGCCAGCGCGGTACCCAGCGGTGCAATCGCCAGCCCGCGGCACAGGAAGCCAAGGTCGAGATAGCAGCGCGAACCACCGCGATGCATCAGGAGTTGCCGGACCGTGGGGTCTCCGCCCGGGCCGCTAAGCTCGGGAACGTAGCTGCGGATCGGTGCGTCGAGATCGAGCTTGCCGTCCTCGACCAGCAGCAGCGTCAGCAGACTGGCGAAGTGCTTGCTGACCGAGCCGATCCGCATGCGCGTGCCCGGCGTGTTGGCCACAGCATGCTCCAGGCTGGCGAGCCCGAAACCGCGCCGGTACAACAGCTTGCCGTGCTGCGCAATGCCCACCACCAGGCCCGGCGCATCGCTGCGATTGAAGGGTGCAAAAATACCGTCAAGTGCCTTGCTGACATCCGCGTTCAACTCTGGACCCACCATGACGCCTCTCCACAAGACATAGCGCCACGGAGGCGCAACAGTTAGTAGTACGTTGGAGCAATTTCCAACAGAAAATCATTTTCAAACCGGCCGAACCGGAACTATGAGCATCTCGGCGAAGACGCCAGTCTAACGGTTCACCGGCTATGACCGCGAGCACTCACCGGCCATATGACCTCAACGTGCCCCCCGCGAAAGACAATGATCTCGTCATGCAGATTGAGCGTCGGGTCGCAATGTCCTGGCACCAGTAGAAGCTGGCTGCCCAGCGCGGGTTTGACGACTTCGCTATTGAGCATCTGCACACTTCCATGCTCGTCGTTGACGACCGTATAGTTCAAGGTATTGCTTGCGCCGTCGTCGCCCCAAACCGTCGGCAAACCGGAATCGACAGCAAGAGATTTGAGTCCCGCGTCGACCACCACGACCTGTCCGGCGTCACTATGGCCAACGCTGATCACCGAGGCAGCGAGAAACAGGCTGTGTTCGAAACGCAGTGCGTCGGTATAGACGTTGCGGCCGTAGTCCCCATCCATGAAGGCGTAAGAACCGGGCTGCACTTCGGTGTAGACCCCACTGGCGAGATCGAACTCGACGCTGCCGCTGCCACCGCCCGTGACAACCGCACAGGCCACACCATCGCGGCGGAGTGCGTCGACGACCTCGTCCGTGCGGGCCGCGGCGAGCGCCGAGGCGTCACGCCGCTCGCCATAGTCGCGGATGTGCTGGATACCGCCCTGATAGGCCTGCAAGCCTTTGAACGTCAATTGAGCGTGGGCGGATATCACCTCCAGCAATTGCAACACCTGCCGGGCATCGGCTACACCGCAGCGGTTCTGGCCGACGTTGATTTCGACGAAAACATCGATACGGCTGCCATGCTCGGCGGTTGCCGCCGCTAACGCGATCACCTGATCCGGGTGGTCGACGCAAACGCTGAAACGCCCATGCAACGCCATCCGCGCCAGCAGGTCCAGCTTTGCCGACCCGATCACTTCGTTGCTGATGTGAATGTCCGTGACGCCGGCATGAAGGAACGGCAACGCCTCGCTGACCTTCTGGCAGCAGATACCCACTGCGCCGCGCTCGATCTGCGCGAGCGCGATCGCCGGGCATTTGTGCGCTTTGGCATGCGGACGCAACGCGACGCCGGCTTCATCGGCTCGCGCCTGCATGATGTCCAGATTGCGCTCGAACACGTCGGCGTCCAGCAGCAGCGCCGGTGTGTCGATGCTTGTTATCGGATTGCCCGGACTCGCTGCCGGTAGAACCTGGATATTGTGAATGCTGCTCATAGTTCGGGCCTTACTCGCACAATGTCTTCACGAAGTGGCCAAAGGTCCTGAGCGAGACGCGAACGAGGAAACGATGCGACATCGGCTGAACTAAGACCCGGGCTATCGACAGTAATGATTGCGGAGGCCAAGGCCTGGAAACCCGCCCGGAAATGATTGGAGCTTTTTAGCGCAACGATCTTGCGGCCCTTCACGTCGATGCCATGAAGCAACAGCATCGCGTGATCGAAGGTCTGCGTCGGACGCGAGATAACAATGACATCGACGCCCTCGATGATGAGCCTGCACGATGTCCCGAGATCGAATTGAAGGCCCTCCAGCATCGACCCTGGAAGATTCGTGAAGCGGCCGTCGGTGACGGCTTTGACATACGCTTGCGCAACGATGGGCGCGCCTTGCATCGTGCCGAGCTTCCCGCCGAGTCTGACTTCTATCGTCGCGCCGACGCCGGCACGCTCCGCTTGTTGCGCGACTTCCCGGTCGTGAATCGCCACGAAGCACGCAGTGTCGGGCGGAAGCTGCGCGTCCAGAAGCGCCCGCAACAAATGCGTCGCATCGCCGGGCGCGCCGCCGCCCGGGTTGTCCGAACTCTCGTTGATCACCACCAGACCTGACTCGACGGCAAGGGCCTGCCTGACGCCGTCCTCGGGAGCCAGGACCCTGGGCCTGAACGCCTCCCGGTTTGCCCAGATCCAGTCGGCAACTTCGTCGGCGCAGCGCCGCGCGAGGTCAAGGTCGCCATCGGTCGTACACACCACCGTGGGGCACGGCGCGGGAATATCCGCGTACGGAAAACCATGGAACCAGGAGCAATCGATCACCCCCGGCCGTTCACCGATACGCATGCACAAATCATTGACGTCGGCAGCGGGAAAACCAGGATCCGTGCTCATGACGATACCCAACATGGGCAACCGGTGCATTGCGGTGACCGGCCTGATCGCGCCGCGGGCTGTCTGAGCCAGCAGTTCGACAGCCTCGACGCCGCGCTGAAGCAGGTCCGTATGCGGATAGAGCCGGCACGGCAGCGTCAGGTCGCCATAGACACGCATCGGATCAGTCATCTGCCCATGCAGATCGTAGACCGATGCGATCGGCACGTTGTCGCCGACCAGCTCGCGTACCGCCGCAAGCAGGTCGCCTTCCAGATCGTCGATCCCCTCCACCACACCGGCTCCGTGCGGCGCCATCAGGACGCCATCAACCGGGAGTGCGTCGCGGATTCCGGCGAGCACAGATTGCTTCAGGTGTTCGTAGACACCCGCGCCAATGGTCCCGGACGGCCACGCGAAAGCCAGCGTCGAGTAAACCAGTTCGATCCCCGACGCGGCGGCCGCTTCAATATAGCCGCCTACGGAGCGATTGGTTCCTGCGTACTCCGGTTCAACTTCATCGCCGCTGACACACATGAAGTCGGCTAGCTGCGTGTAACCCGTGAACTCCGTCGCATAGGTATTGGTCTCGTGGCAGATTCCGGCGACGACAAATCTCAGGGTTGCGTTTGTACTATGCATAGAGGCCTTTTTTTATATGGATCACGTGCTACGCGATGCGAGCTTCCACAGTCGTGCCAGCGTGGCCGCTTCGCCATTGCCGGTGACCGTGTCAAATGCATTCAGCGCCTTCCCCTTTTGACCGGCAAGGTAGTAAGCAATGCCAAGATGCAAGCGGGCTTCATTCGGATCCGCAAGGCCGCCTTTCGCGAGACCCGTCTCGATCGCGGCGATGCCTTGCTGACTTTTCCCCGAGAGCGCCTCGTTGAAACCCGTTTCGACCAACGCGGCGCCGTTGCCTGCCGTAGCGGCCGGCTGCGGCTGAGCGGCCGCTTTGGTGGCGAGGTTCCTGAGCCGCTCGCTGCGTGCCGCATCGGCGCCTTTGCCCAGCGCGCCGGAATTGAACCCCTGGTTCACCACACTCAACGCCTCCGCCCCATGTCCCGCCAGAATCGCGAGCTGCGCCATCTGGATGTAGTCACTCGCGCTGCCTAGATTGTTGGTGGCTCGCTTGAGACGATAGACATCGAGTTCGAATCGGCCCGCGAATTTTGGATCGGCCTGCAAGCGCTCGAGTAACTCGCTCCAGTAAGCCGGCGTCGGATAATATTTGACGAGTTGTTCCAGCGTCGCCGCGTAGCCGGCGTTGTCGCCCTGCTTCTGGTAGCAACTCGCCAGCAGTTTCAGTGCGTCGGCGTCAGGCGCACGCCCGGCGCGCATCTCCGCATCCACTGCGGGCCGCAGGAGCTTTTCTGCCGCACCGGCGTTGCCCGCCATGTAGTAAGACTGCGCGAGCAGCGTTTTCATATGCGGATCGCCCGCCCCCGCGCTCTGATAACGCTGGCCCCATTGCACGGCCTGCGCATAGTTTCCCTGCTGATAGGCGAGACTCGCCAGGGCCGCCATCATCTTCTGCTGTTCCGCAAGCGGCTGGCGGCCACTCTGGATCAAAAATCCGTAGTCGCGCGCGGCCACCGTGAGCTCGCCGGCGGCAACGGCTGCCGCGCCGCCCATCTGCGCAACGAGATCGCTCTCGTATTGCGATTTCCCCGGCACGGCCTCTGCCTGCGCCACGCTCGCCAGCGCATCCTTGTAACGCTGCGCCTGGTACAGCGCACGCGCAGTCTGCAATGGTTTGGCGACTTCAGGCCGGAGGGTCTCTGCCGCAAACCCCGACTTGCCGACGAGCAGTGCGCTCATCCCGATAGCGAGTAACAGCGCGCGCAGCAGAGCGGACGACAGGCGTCCAGAACCAAGTCCACGACTCATTTTCCACCTATCCCAGACGTTCCTACTGCATGAATTGCTCATTGCCGACGAGCGCGATTTTGGTGACGCCCTGCCGCTGCGCCGCCGCCATCACAGCAGCCACGCGACGGTACGGCACCAGCCGGTTGGGCCTGAGGTGCAGCTCCGGCTGGTCCGCTTGCGCCGCTACCGTCTTCAGGTGCTGATCGAGATCCGTGAGGTCCGCGAGGGCGGCACCATTCCAGCTAATGGTGCCGTCGAAGTCCACGTCAACCTCCACCACTGGCGGCGGTGCCTTCACGATGGGCGGCGGCGTACCCACCGGCATATTCATCTTCACCGCATGCGACTGGATCGGAATGGTGATGATCAGCATGATGAGCAGCACCAGCATGACGTCGATTAACGGTGTCGTGTTGATTTCGACCAGTACTTCGGGTTCCTGACTACCACCCGCTGGAATATTCATTCCCATTTCTGCCTCCTCAGCCGCCGTGCGTAGCCGGGTTCGTAATGAAGTCTACCTTCGCGATGCCGGCTCGCTCGCATGCCACCACCACTTTGCCGACGTACTCGTAACGCGCGTTCTCGTCACCCCGGATCTGAACCTCGGGTTGCGGCTGCTGTACGGCGATCTCTTTCAATCGCGCCACCAGCGTCGGCATATCGACGTGCTGTTCCGACCAGAACACGTCGCCGTCGCGATTGATCGCAAGCACGATGTTCTTCGGCGTGGTCTGCAACGGCTGGACCGTCTGCGTCGGCAAGCGGACGTTCACCGTATGCGTGGCGACCGGAATGGTGAGCAGGAAGATGATGAGCAACACCAGCATCACGTCCACCAGTGGCGTGGTGTTGATCGACGACATGACCTCGTCGTGGTCTTCGCTGCCTTGTCCTGCACTCATGGCCATGGTCTGCTCCGCTTACGACGTTGCCGCCTTCATGGATCGCCGTGACGCTGCGTCGTCAGGAATGGAATACGAAGAAACCTTCGTAGCCGTGCCGGCACCGCTCAGGAGTACGGTATGCAGTTGTGCGCCAAAGCCGCGCACCCGTTCCATGACCGAGCGGTTGCGGCGTACCAGGAAGTTGTAGCCGAGCACCGCCGGCACAGCGACCGCGAGGCCAATGGCCGTCATGATGAGCGCTTCGCCCACCGGCCCTGCCACCTTGTCGATCGACGCCTGCCCGGCAATACCGATTGCCGTCAGCGCGTGATAGATACCCCAGACCGTACCGAACAGACCCACAAAAGGCGCGGTCGAGCCGACTGTCGCGAGAAACGCGAGACCATCCTGCAGGCGGTTGGACACCACCGTGGTCGCCCGTTCGATCGACACGCTGATCCAGGTATTCAGATCGACCTTCTCGAGCAGCGCCCCTTCATGATGGCGACTCGCTTCAATCCCGCTGCCCGCTATGAAACGGAATGGGCTGGCTTCGTCCAGTTGTTGCACCCCGGCTTCGAGGGACGGCGCATCCCACACCGTCTCGTCCGCCGAGCGCGCGCGACGATTGGCGCGGAACTGCTCGAAAAATTTGGTCACCATGATGTACCAGCTACCCATCGACATGATCACCAGAATGACGAGCGTGGCCCGCGAAACAATGTCTCCGCCCTTCCACAGCGCGTCGAGCCCATACGGATTCGACACCCCTTCGGTCATTGCCACCGGCGGCGGCGGAGCGGGCTGGTCGGCCTGCGCCGCCGGCGCTTGCGCAGCGGGTGCGGTGCTCGTTTGTGCGTTCGTTTGTGCACTCGTTTGTGCGCTCGTCGTGGCGGCTGTGCTGCTGGCGGACTGCGCGTAAGCGGTCCCCGTTGCGCTCAGCAGGGCCACAGAGGTCAGGGCGAAAATTGCGCTTGCCGCAATGGCGGCCACACTCGGGTTCTTCATGTCATCACTCCAAGATCGTTCTTCATAGACCTGGCAGGGAGCACCCGCCAGCATTGCTTGACGTTGCCTTCAGTTCAGATTGAACGAGAACGGGACCTGCAGACGGACGTCCTCTCCTTGCGCGACACAGTTGAACTGCTTGACTGCATTCACTGCGGCCCGGTCGAGAAGCGGATCCGCCGACTTCACAACCTGTACGTCCTGCATGTTTCCGCGTGCGTCCACCACGAACTCCACCAGTACGTCCCCGGTAATGCTGTTGCGCTGGGCTTCACGCGGATAGCGCATCGACTGCCTGACCTGCTGCGAATTCGGGCAGACCACCCCTACTTCCGTGTGCACCGTATGCGCAGGCGCAGGCGCAGGCGCTGCCGCCACAGCCGGCGCGGGCATAGGTGCGGATTGCGGCTGAGGCGTGGCCGAACGCTGCGCTACCGCCAGTTGCTGCGGTTGGGCGGGCACCACCACTTCAGGGGGCGGAATGAACGGCGGCGGGGGCGCGAATTTCGGCGGGGGCGGCAAGATGATCGCCGGCTTGGGCGCGGGCGGCTTCACCTCCTCGACGATTCTGGTTTCAATGGGCTTGCGGATCACCTCAATCACCTTCGAGGCAAGACCATTCACCAGAATGTAGATGAGCCCTACGTGTAGGAGTGCCACGAATCCGATACCGCCAAAGCGGCTGGCGGAATAGTGGCGCTGACCAGCGTATTTCATTTGTCTCTCCTCCAGGCACCGGCGCCTTGTTGGCGCTCCCCAGGTGTCATTTCTCATATCTGTCCACATCGCAGCCAGACCGTTAAGCGCTGCATGAACCACACCTTACACCAATAATTTTCCAAATAGAACATTTTTTTCCACAATGAATAATTTAGGAAGTAATGGTCCTGTAATGAAAATTTTTGGCATACTGATCGCTTATGCGGAAAACACCTATGCGGAAAAATCTCGCTACCCACGATCCATCCGGGCCGAGCAAGCCCGGCCAGGCCATTCGCGCACTGCGCAACAAACTTGGGCTGACATTGCAGGAAGTCAGCCAACGAACCGGGCTTGCCATCTCAACCATCTCGAAGCTCGAGATGGGGCGCGCGTCCCTGTCGTACGAGAAGCTTTCGCTTGTGAGCGCCGGCTTGGGCGTCAACATGTCGGAGTTGCTTGGGCTGCTCGGCGATAGCCCGGGCAGCGAGGCGGCCGCCCCGTCGGTGCCAGGCAGGCGCGTCATCCAGCGGCAAGGTGAGGGCGTGGCCGTGCGGACTGGCCCCTATGTGGAGACATTCCTTGCCGTGGAGTTGCTGAACAAGCAACTGGTACCGCTGATTGTCGACGTGCGAGCCCGCACCATTCAGGAGTTCACCACCGAATTCGGCGGCCTGATCCGGCATTCCGGCGAGGAATTTATCTACATACTGGAAGGCGAAGTCGAGTTCCACACAGACTTCTATGCTCCGGTGCGGCTCAAGCAAGGCGAGTCGGTCTATTTCGATAGCAGCATGGGGCACGCGTTCCTCGCAGCATCTGAGGGTTCGTGCCGCCTTCTGTCCGTGTGCACAGACCCGGATCAGGAACAGCGCGTCATCGATCAGGTTCAGAATCAGGAATGAGCCGGCGTTCTCTGCGCCCGCAGAGGGTCCAGGGAGCCGCCTGATGCCGTGATCGTCAAGGCCGGATTAGCGCCCCGGCGCAGCCGGGCGCATGCCCGGCCCGCGCGAAGTTTTGCTCTCGCGTGTCTTCCCGGCGTGTCTTCCCTGCGTCTCCTCCCAATTACGCCTCAAATGGATTCTCAACACGCGGCCAGTAGTTTGGACTGCGAACCCGGTACGGGATATTGGCAAAATCGGGCGTTAGCGCCCCCGGCGCCGATACGTACAGCACTTCCCGCGCGATCGGCGCAAATTCCGCATGAAAGTGCTGCGAGGATTTGACCACGACAATGCGCTTGCTCGCGAGATCAATGCCGAGTCCGGTAAAGGCAGTGGGCGCAATGGTTTGTTCCCGCACCGTCATCAAGACGATATCAATGTTGTCGTCCGTCGACACCCACGCCGCAGAGCCGAGCGGGCGTTGCATGCCGCCCATGCTTTGATGATGTTCGTCCGCCAGCGCGCGCACCGTGACCGCCAAATCCAGCGGCGCGCCGGAACTCACCCCCAGCTTGCCGCCGATCCGAAGCGTGAGCCGCGTGCCGACACCTGCTTCCCTGCAGACCTGGACTGCTCCGATGTCGTACACGCAGCCGAGCGCCACGTCGCGCGTACCTCGTTCGATAAGCCGCCGCAAAATGAAGGTGCTGTCGCATGGCGCACCGCCACCTGGATTGTCAGCGACGTCGGCCAACACGACGGGCCTGCCGGCACCGGCCAGCGCGCGATCCAGGGCGTCGTCAATCGACAATCCCGCCGGCCGGGCCGCCTCACGCATGTCCCATAACATCTGGCCCAATTGTGCGGCGATACGCTGAGCCTGGGCTTCATCGTTGTCGGTGACCACCCAGATCCTGGCGCCCGTCTCCGCCACGTCGCCCCACGGAAACCCATGGCCGAACGACACGGACAAGACGCCGTCGCGCCCCTCCAGTGACTGCATGTGCCTGACGAACCCGGCTATGGGTTCGGTGGTGGTATGCCATTTACCCACCATGCGGCAATCGTGAACCGCGGTCACCGGACGCACGCGCCCCTCCGCAGTCGCCACGGTCAACGCGAACACCTCGCGCAGACGTTCGATAATGTCGGTATGGGGATATTCCTTGTAGCAGATGATGACGTTTGCGTTGCGCTGCATCTGCTCGGTAAAGTGACAATGCAAATCGAGTTCCACGCCGATCGGCACCTCGTCGCCGACCAGCGCGCGAACGGCTTCGATCAGGTCTCCTTCGCAATCGTCACAGTGTTCCGCGATCATTGCGCCGTGCAATATCAGCAGCACGGCGTCGACGGGAAGCGCCGCCCGCAGATCGGCGAGAATTTCCTCGCGAAAACTCTCGTACACCCGCTGCACGGTGCGGCCTGCCGGTTGCGCCATCGTCGACAGGCTCTCGACTATTTCGTGGCCCTGCGCGGCCGCAAGCTTGCGCAACTCGGCGATTCCCACCCCGAGCCCGTCCGGCGCCACCTTGCTGGCGTCGCCGTGATAGATCCCATATGAAGCGTAGCCACCGAGTCCGGTCGGACTCGGCGCAAAGGTATTCGTTTCAGTGATCAGCGTTGTGGTAAAAATTTTCACTATTTGCGCTCCTGAGTCGCGTTGTCGTCAGTCCGTACGAAGTGCAGATTCATCGAGCGAGTGGTACTCAGCCAGAAGCCGCGGACTCGCCCCGTGTCGTCCCGCTCGACCACCAGCACGGCGGGCACGCTCAACTCCCCAGGCCTGGCAGAGGTTGCAGCAACGTCTCGCGATACAACCTTCAGTTCGCTGCTCCAGCCGCTACGCGTGCCCCTGACGGCCAGGCTTGCCTTGCTGCCGTCGAAGCGGATCGTTCCACACGCCGCAAGGTCATTCGATACGTACTCCCCAGTCAACCCGCTGCCGAATTCCGTGTCGGACGTGGTGACATCCGGCAGGCGCACAAGCCGGTCGACGTGCCCGCAATTGGACAACTCCATGACCGGCGCATCGCTCAGCAGCGACGTCGGCACATGGCGAAACGAGAGCGGCCCCATGCCGGGAAACGTCACGCAATACCGGCTTTGGTCGGCGATCACCGGCAACGCTATCGAGTTGAGCAGATTGAAGCCAGGCTCGCCGTTATCGTCGAGCAGTTCGACGAGCGTTCGCGTGTCCTGCGACCAGTAGCGTCCGAGGAGACCGGCTAGCTCCGCCGTTTTGACGCGCGGCGGTGCGGCCTCCAGCGCGTCGTCGCCCAACAGCCGGTCGATCACCTGCCACGCAAGCTCGGTCGGACTAACGGCGGCGCCGTTCGTAATCACAATGATGTCGAGTTCCTGCTCCGGCACGGTGATCATCTGCGAAGCGCCGCCGTCCACCGCCCCGGCATGGTGGATCACCTCGACGCCCCGATATCTCTCCCGCTCCAGCCCAAGGCAGTACGTGCCCACCACACCGCTCGAGTAACGGGCAGGCGACAGCATCTGCGCCCAGCTTGCCTCGCTGCCGATCCGCTTCGTGCCGCGCAAGTGCGCGAGCCATATGAGCATGTCGGCTGCGCTCGAGACGATCGAGCCTTCGCCCAGGAGATCTTCCAGCGGCAGAACACCGCGACGATAGCCACCGTCCGGCAGCGGTACATGCGGCGTGGCCCTGCCCGGCACCACGGTGAGGTCGCTCGGTACGGAATCGGTATTCACCATGCCGAGCGGCTCGAAGATACGCCGCTTCAGGAAGGCTTCAAACGCCATGCCGCTGACGCGCGCGATAGCGATCGACAGGAGATGGTAGCCGCCGTTGCAATACGCCATGCGCTCGCCAGGCGCAAAGTTCACGTCCTGTTGCAGCAGTTGATACCTGAACGCTTCGCCCTTTTCCATCATCGCGCCGACGTTGCCCAGCACGCTCAGATCCAGGTAGCACCGGTATCCGCCGGTATGGGTCATGAGCTGGCGCAGCGTCGGCTCGCCAGCCAGCACGGGCAACTCGGGGATATAGGCGCGAATGCTCGCATCGACATCGAGCTTTCCGTCTTCGGCAAGCAACAGCGCTGCGAGACAGACGAAGTGCTTACTGGTCGAGCCGATGCGCATACGCGTGCCCGGCGTATTCGCCACGGCCAACTCCACGCTCGCGAGCCCGAAGCCGCGTCGGTAAAGCAGCTTGCCATGTTGGGCAATGCCAATCACCAGGCCCGGCGCATCGCTGCGATCGAATGGCGCAAAGATGTCGTCAAGGCCACTCACTCGTGAATCGGGATCTACGCCAGCCATCGGTCTTCTCCACAGGTCATCGCACCCCACCGGCGCAATGGCACGCAGTATATTGATCAATTTTCTAATAAGTCAATTTTTTCTAAAATAGATAAATCCGGTCTCACTCAAGATACCGTCGAGCTGGCTTGCGACACTCGCAAGGCCAGCGCATTGCCCCACAAGCCCCGCCCAGCCAGACACAACACCTGATCGGCAGTGATTTCCCGGTCAGTCGCTAGCCGGACCGATCGTCAACCTGGCAGCGGCAGAGAAATGTCTACAAGTATTTTCCATATTGTAAATATTTTTCTTATTTGGCACTATGCAGAAAAACCACCGTGCCGACATCGGCCGGCCGGGACACTTGCATCCCAGGATGCCTAACAGGAATTGGCATGTCATCTACTTCGAATTCCAGCCGCGGTATCAGTCTGATGCGCCTGGGCGGATACGGCGCGGGCGGCTCCGCCAACGCGCTCGCCGCTACCCCCGTCCCCATGCTGCTACTGTATTTCCTCACGGAATACGTGCATCTCGAACCATGGCTCGCCGGGATGATTCTGGCGGCTCCCAAGCTGTGGGACGTCCTGGTCGACATGCCGATCGGACGGTATTCGGACCAGTTGGCGTTGCGTGCGGGCGGCCGTCTGCGCGTCTGCATCATGAGTGGGCTCGCGCTGATGGTGCTTCTGCCCCTCACCTTCTTTCACCCCGCGATCGCCTCCAAACCGCTGCTTGCCGCGTTTTATGTGCTGGTCCAGATCCTCCAGGCGACCTGCTATACCGTCTTCGGCGTGACTTTTCTTGCTCTCGCCGGTGATCTCGCCACGGACTCCCTCCAGCGCAACAAATTCCTGACTGTCGGCAATCTCGGCGCCGCCCTCACTACGATTTCTCTCGTGGTTTGCGTACCGATCCTGATCCGGTTCGGCGGCGGTGGCGAGCGCGGCTACCTGACCATGACCCTGGTGGTGGCGCTGGCGATGGCGTTCATGTACACCTGGTTTTACTGCGCGGTTCGTAACGCCCCGGTTCATCCCGCTGCATTGTCGGAATCCGCCGCGGAAATGTCGCTGCGTGACGGCATCGTTGCGGTCCTGCGTAACCGGGCGTTTCTTGCGCTCATCATCGTGATCATCGCGCTCGGCACGGCAGGGGGCTGTCTGAATTCCCTGATTGCCTATGAAAATCAGTATCTGCTTGGACGCCGCCCCGAGGACCTGTTCCTGCTCGCGGGACCCGTGCTGATTGGCAGTCTCCTCGGTCTGCCGCTTGCTGTTCCGGTGTTGCGCCGCCTTGGCGACAATGGCACGCTGCGGATCGGTTTTCTCATTACCGTCGCCGCGTTTATCGGTTACTGGGCCGGTCTTGCCAGTGGGCTGATACCGGTGGTCATGGCGGCCGGCGCGATCTACGGCATCATCTGTTCCGTAGCCGGTGTGGCCCTGACGGCCGCGGTGCTCGACACCGTAAAGTCGGCCAAGGGCGGGCCGTCTCTTGGGCTTTACCTGGGCATGTTCATGTCCGCGCAAAAACTCGGCATGTCGCTCGGCGGCGTGGTCTCGGGCGGTCTCCTGTCGCTTATCGGCTACCACGCAGGCGCGCCGGCCACGGTCGAACTCCATCACCGCATTGCCCTGTTGGGCCTGGTGGGTCCTCTGGTTCCCCTGCTGATTGCCTGCGCCGCCATCTGGATGTTCGGGGTCTATAGCGAGCCGCGTTTTACGGGCAAGCATCCGGCCGACTCCTGCGCCGAAACCCTCTGAGTTCCACTGGGCAGTCCGGCAAGCACGCCGATCACCAACATGCTGGATAGCATGGGCACTGACGTGAAACGCGTCATAAGGAACGACCGATGAAGTTCGATACCCTCGTCCTCGGCGCCGGCATCGTGGGTGTGTCGGTGGCCGCGCACCTGCAAAAACGCGGTCGATCGGTCGCACTGGTAGACCTCAGGCAGCCAGGCAACGAGACATCATTCGGCAACGCCGGGCTGATCCAACGTGAAGGTGTCTATCCGTATGCGTTTCCGCGCGGATGGCAGACGCTCCTGCGCTACGCACGCAACCAGTCGACCGATGTCCGGTACCACCCGGACGCGATGCTCAAGCTGGCGCCTTTCCTCTGGAAGTACTGGCGCAATTCGCACCCGCGCCGCCACGCGGCCATCGCCCGCTCCTATGCCCCGCTGATCGAACACTGCGTGACCGAGCACCGGGCGCTTGCGCAGGAAGCCGGCGCGAGTTCGTTACTGCGTCCGATCGGCTGGATGAAAATTTTCAGAACGGCAGCCAAACAGGACGAGGAAACGAGGCTCGCAGAGCAGTGGCATCGTGAATTCGGCGTCGAGTTCGACTCGCTCGACGCCACGCGTTTGCGCCAGACTGAACCGGATCTGGATAGCTCGCTGCTGGGTGGACTCCGATATGTCGCAGCCGATTCGGTGAGCGATCCGAATGCGCTGGTGAGCGCCTATGCAAAGTATTTTGAGCAATTGGGCGGCCGCTTTTTCATCGGCGACGGCACGACGCTCAAGGATCAGTGGGCGGTGTACACCCATGAGGGGCTGATTGAAGCCACATCGGTGGTCGTGGCGATGGGGCCGTGGTCGGAACAGGTGACCTCGCGCCTGGGCTATCGCCTGCCGCTGGCCGTCAAGCGTGGCTATCACATGCACTATGAGGCGCGACCGGAAGCGCGCCTGAATCATGCGGTGCTCGACGTCGAGCACGGCTACCTGATCGCTCCGATGCGCCGCGGAATCAGGCTGACCACGGGCGCCGAGCTGGCGCATCGCGATGCGCCCCGCACGCCAGCGCAACTCAACGCCGTCGAGCCGATTGCGCGCACGCTGTTTCCTCTTGCGGCGCGTATCGACGGCGAAGCATGGATGGGCTCACGCCCCTGCACACCCGACATGATGCCGATCATCGGCCCCGCAACACGTCACAAAGATCTCTGGTTCGCATTCGGCCACGCCCATCACGGATTTACGCTGGGCGCCGTCACCGGACGCCTGGTGGCCGAGATGATGACCGGAGAATCCCTCCTGGTGAACGCGCATCCGTTTCGCGCCAGCCGGTTCAGGGCATGAGGCCGGTCACAGTGAAGCCCTTATCGATACGACTGGCTATCACCGTTCAACATGAAGATATCGGTAGTCGTTCAGGCGCACTTCCTGGGGTGTCATCTCATAGGCCCGCCGAAATGCACGCGTAAAGTCGGATGCACTTTTGAAGCCGACTGAATAGCCAACGTCTTTGATCGGAACACCCGGAAATCGAACGAGCTCGTCAGCGGCGGTACGCAAGCGCAGATGACGGATATAGGCACCCAGCCCACCCTCATGTTCGAATAGCCGATAAATCGTGCTGCGTGGGAGCGCCAACGATTCAATTACGCTGTCGGGCGATAGTTCGCAATCCTGCAGGTTTGCCCGGACATACCGCCGTGCATGATCGAACATGAGCGCGCGGCCGACTGCTCGCTTGCTGCCGCTCAAGCCAGCCTCTTCCCCAAACGCGGCGACGATCAGTTCAATGAGACCGGTCAGCTTGCGGCGCCCCTCCTCGAGCGGCATATGCCGGACGTTCTCGACGAGTTTCCTGGCGCGCTCGAGGATTAGCCGGGTAGCGGGCCTGTTCGGGTCGAGCAGGCGCCCATGTAGCGCGGCCGGGTCGGAGAACACGTGTCGCAGCAGGTTGGACGGCACAACGAGCGTGATATACCGGCACGCCTGCCGCCGCAGGCGTACGGGTTGTTCAAAGTCGGTGGCAAGTACGCTGCCCCCACCCACGAGGTACTCAGGCCGCCCACCGAGCTTGGTTGCCGAATGAGCCTCGCCGTCCAGGAAGAGGGTAAAACCGATGCCTCGCACGCTGTCGCGCGAAATACGGGCGACGGTGCGTTCGATCACGACATGATCGGTGCGGGTGTCGCTGATGCGGAATTCGCCGATGTCGTAACGGTCGTTGATGCAGACAAAGGGCTGTCGAACCTGTTCTAGCGATGGCACAACCTCGACAATCTGGCCAAGCTGCTCCCAATAGGCTAGCAATTGCTGTTGCGGCGGTCTCACGGAAACATCGAATCGGTTGTAGACGATGCCATTCGCGAGCATATCGTGATCCCGTAGCAAAGTAGGACGTCCTGTTGGCGCGTTAAACCACACGAGCTTATTTTAAGCTCGCCAATTTACGCCTGTACCGATTGGTGCGAGTGACGGGCACACCGGCATGAAGGTGCCGATGGATGAATCTTCAGTGCCGGTCAACAACCGCATTCCCATTTCGGCTGCAGCAGTGCCATTCCATGTTGCCCCTTGTACGCAGCAACGGATGGCGACGCCCATCCGTCCAGCATCCGCGGTCCAAGCTGGTAAATCTCAATGCCGAGCGGTCGACACACCTCCAGCGGATCGCGCGCGTCCGGCCCCCACATCGGCACCGAGAGATCGCCGCCCGGGCAGGTCGACAGCGCGCATAGCAAGTCGATCTCAGCGAAGAATTCGAGGTAGTCACCTTTCTTGGCCGGACATGCTTTCATGAAATATTTGTCGTCCTGATTCAGGCCGGTGCACTGGAATACGTTGAGCACGTCATGCACGTCGTATTCGGTCAATCCGTACGGAGCGATCGCGCGTGTGAGGTTGGAGTGGCAGTGAAAATGGAAATCCTCACCCGTCAGCATCCGGTTCACATAGGGATCGCACCGCGTACCGAGCAGATCGTGGACACGGCCGCCATGCTCGTCGATGCCGTAGTCGGAGAGACTGTCGTCCGTGATCGTCACCATCGGACGCAGAAACGGCAGCGTCGACCACAAACGGTCGAACGTGCTCACGTGTGCTTGCTGCAACTGGCGCGTGCGCGAGGCCCACATACGCTCGCGCGGGTTGTGCAGGTTCCACATATTCAGGTCGGCCACCTGCGGACCTTCGATCGTCACGATGCGAAACACTTGACCGGCCAGTACGGTCCACGCCTGACCCGAGCGGATCGGCACGACGATCGATTCAACCAGCGTGCGGGTGTCGTGCTGTGAGGCGACGCGCTGATAGAACGCCTTATCGACGTCGAGCGCGGAACCCTTGGTGGATTGATAAGCGGCAGGGTAGTTCAGCATGCTGAATGCTCCTTCGTAATATATGATGCGCACGGAGGCACGACACATGGATGCTCGCGAAGCTGTCACGCGGCCGACACAGCCTGTCCGCCGCCCGGTGCTGGTCTGGGACGCGCCGGTACGCCTGTTTCACTGGCTGGTGGTCGTCCTGGTCACCGCAGCCTATGTCACCTTGAAACTGAACTGGATCGACTGGCACATCCGGGTCGGGGAGACGCTGCTCGCGTTGGTCATATTCCGGCTGCTATGGGGCTGCTTTGGCAGTGAGACCGCGCGCTTTCGCAGTTTCGTGGCGTCGCCCACGGCGGCACTTCGCCATTTGCGTCGCCTGTTGCGCCGCGAACCGGATCTGCAGGTGGGCCACAATGCGGCCGGCGGCTGGATGGTTTTGTTGCTGCTCGCCTTGCTGCTGGTCGAGACGCTGAGCGGACTCTACGTCAACAACGACATCGCCGACGAAGGGCCACTGAGCGAACTGGTGCCCGCGTGGCTCGCCAACGCCATATCCACATTGCACGGGATCGTGTGGGACGTGCTGCTCGCCGCAGTCACGCTGCATGTACTCGTGATCGCGCTCTATGCGATAGCGAAGGGACACAACCTGTTGCGTCCAATGCTAACCGGCTACAAGCTCCTGCCCGCCTCCATCGATGCGCCGCGGCAGACGCCAGCGCTGCTGGCGCTGCTGCCGCTCGGCGTAGGCGTTGCCGTGGTGATGCTGCTCGCGGCCTATCTCTGAGCCTGCCGCGAACCTGATCTCAGTGTGCCGCTTGCGTGGTCGCGTCAGTTGCTCTTCGGCGGCACCACCTGGCCGCGGATTTCGCCGTCCGGATTGGTTTTGGTATGAACGTTGATGTACATGTCACCGGCTTCGAACATCTTGGCGTCATCCGCGGATAGCGTGGCCTGACCGCTGAGCGGGCTCGTCATCTCCATGGTGCCTTTCTGCGAGAGCCAGACCTTCACGCCGGCGTTCTTGCCGGCTAGTGCGGGTCCATGGAAATGCGCCATCGTCGCCTGACTCGACAGTCCGCTAAAGGTGATGTTCCAGGTGACGACCCGTGTGCTGGCGTCGTACGTGAGGCTGGCGCTGCCGCTGCCTGGCGTCTGCACGGGAGGAACCTGCTGAGCCCCCGTCAACGGTACGTCAAATGAAACCGGCGCCGCTTGCGCCAGGCTCAGTGCACCTGCCAGGGCCAGGCCGCCGAACACCATGAAAACGCGCTGCGAGATGGATCGTGACATTTGGTTTTCTCCTTTTGGGTTTGCCCTTGCAGGGCGGTAGCCACTATCGAGGCGTGTGTAGGACCTCATCGGCCTCGCTGGCAGCCAAAGCTGTGAGACAAGGATAGACGCAAGCCGCCGGTAACTCCAGGCGTGCGCAGATATCAGGTCTGCGGCAGGAAAGAAGCGACTTCTCGCGTACACACGAAATATATACAGTTAATATGTACAGTTTAACTGCATACATGCTATGCTTGCGCCATGAGCAAACAATCACCCTCGCCCAAGCCGACCGACCTGCCCACCCTTGCTGGCGAACTGCGCATTTCCGTGGGCAAATTGGTGCGCCGCGCGCGAGAACTTGCGAACCCTAACGACCTCACGTCGGCACAGAAGTCGGTGATCTTCCATCTGGAGCGTGACGGTCCAGCCACCGTGTCTGCTTTGGCACGGGCGGAAGGCGTGAAACCACAGTCCATGCGGATTACGGTTGCCGGCCTGGAAGCGTTAGGCGTTGTGAAAGGCGAGGCCGACCCAGGCGACGGGCGCAAAACGCTGATTGGCCTGACCCCCACGTTCCGGCGAACGCTGCAGGCGAATCGGGCGGCGAAAGAAGACTGGCTGGTCCGTGCGCTCCAGGCGCAGCTATCTGCGCAAGAACAGGCTGAACTCGCGGCTGCGGTGGAACTGCTCAAGCGCCTGGCAGACTTCTGAACAGGCTCAGCTCACGACATCATCGATTTACTCGCTACAAGGAACGTCTGAAATGGATTGGTTACATGGGATCTCTTATTTTTTCGGTGGTGCGTTTCTCGCGAATGCCGTGCCTCATTTCGTCAGCGGTGTGATGGGTGCGCCCTTCCAGACCCCGTTCGCGAAACCGTCTGGAAAAGGGTTGTCGTCATCGACTGTCAATGTGCTGTGGGGTTTCTTCAATCTCGTCGTCGGCTACCACCTCGTGTGCAGCGTGGGCGATTTTGGGCTCAAGGTAACCGCCGATGTCGTGCCATTCGGCATGGGTATCCTGGCGATGGGGCTGTTCGGCGCGCGGCATTTCGGCAATTTCCATGGCGGTAATAATCCCGAACGGTCATGATGGAGCGCGACGCCGGCCGCTTCATACTCGAGGTAGAGCGGCTCGGTGCTCAGCAGCTGTGCTTTTCAAATGATCAATATTACGAACCTGGGGTGCCGTCAACCTGGGTGGCATACGCTATCGCTTCCAGCTCGCGTGTCGCATAAGGGGCGCAGCGAAATCGTCGCCACGGGTGCTGCCGACACATTCACAAATCGACGTCAACGGCGCAGCACGTCGAAACAACGACAATTTTCGAGCGAAAACTTTCCGCGCCTTACCGATAGCCGAGATAGGCGGGAAACCCCCTCCTTACCAGGAATTTGGAAGTATTGCCATCACTTACGCTGAGTGCTCAACTCGTAAGGGGATCAAGCACCATGAGCATACAAAGTGTAAGCGGTTCACCAACTGGCACCGACCTGTCTTCGGTCGGCGCCACTCATCGCCACGGCGGCGGTCACCGCGAAGCGGCGGCGTCCTCGTCGTCTTCATCGACCAGTTCGACGGAATCGAACCCGCTGTTGTCGGCACTCGATGCGGCGCTGTCCGCGCTTGGGATCAGCAGCACCTCGTCGACCACGGCTACGTCGGGAACCGGGAGTACGGCCGCGTCTTCGAGCACGTCCGCCACCGCCGTTTCTTCCACGTCCGCCACGAGCGATTCGTCGTCGACCAGTTCGGTTTCCGGCGCCTTGCAGGCCTTTCTCGGAGCGCTGTTTCAGGCACTGGGATCGCTTCAGCAACCGGGCAATAGCAATAGCGCCACGTCCAATAGCACGAGCGCTTCGACGAACTCGAACTCGATCGCGAGCTCTTCCTATGGGGATATTGGCGGAGCGTTGAATGCGCTCGCCCAGCAACTGGGGTCTGGCAGCACGACAGGTTCGAGCACTGGGTCCAGCACCTCGGATGCGAGTAGCGATTCTTCGTCGTCCTCTTCGCAGACGTCGACACTGCAGACCGATTTTCAGGCCTTGTTGAGCTCACTCGGCGATAGCGGCTCGGGCACGTCGCTGCAGTCGTTCGTGCAGACGCTCGCGAATAACCTCAAGGGAAATTCGCATATGCAACCGGTTGGAAGCCTGGTGTCGACTACGGCTTAAGGTAACGAAAAATACAGCCGTGTTTTCGTCCTTCCTGACAACACCATCAGGAAGGACGGATGCCGCGATCAGGCCTTGGTCTGCGCATAGGCCAGCATGGCGTCACCGATCACGTTTTCTCCTTGCGCGTTGAGCGTCGCACCGGCTCCGCGGATATCCCGCGCTTCCTTGTTCTGACTCAGCTTTATTTTCCCAACGAGCCGGGTAATCTCGATCTCCACGCCGACGATCGCTTTCAGCAGCGTGTCGATGTAGTCGGCGGAGCTATCCGTCATCTTCCATGGCTTGGGCTGGGACGCCTCATGCGTGCGCGTCAGGCGGCCGACCACTCCGCGAACGTATCGCTCGTCGTCGTGGATACTGATGCGACCGTAGGCGTGAACCACCCGGTAATTCCACGTGGGCACCTGCTTGTGAGACTCGTGCTTGCTCGGATACCACGACGGCGAGACATACGCGTCCCCGGCGCGAAACACCACCAGCACCTCGTCACCATTGGCCACGTCCTGCCAGACCGGATTGGCACGGGCGACATGGGCATGCAGAACGCCGCAGGTTCCGTCGGTGCTTTTTAGCTCAAAGGGAATGTGATTGGCGTCCATTCCGCTCTTGCCGTGCGTGAACAGAATGCCAAAGGGATTCTCCTTGATAAGGGTGTGCAGCACCTCGGTACGAGGCTCGTCGAAATGGGCTGGTACGTACATGTCAGTTCCGTTAGAGGCTTCAAGGCGCTCGTCCTTACCCCGGAATTGCGCCGCTATGACAGGGATGCCGGTTCCGCTGCCCCTCATGTCTGCATGACATCGAAGCGCTTCCCGCCAGGACAAAATTTTCACGCTAAACTGGTTTGTTTCGTAGAGCCAGTTTCCGTAAATCTCACTGAACCAGAATGCCATGCCCAGGCAACCCAAAACGGTCGAACTGCCGTCGATCGGTACGCTGGATCGAACGGCCGGCCAACTAGGGCGTCAACTCGCCCAACTGCTGCGCGATGCGATACGTCGCGGTGATCTGAAGCCAGGCGAGATGCTGCCGTCCACGCGCATACTCGCAGCCTCGTTGCATGTCGCACGCGGCACCGTTATCGAGGCATTCGACCAGTTGATCGCCGAGGGCTTCCTGGCTGCAAGTCCTCGAGCAGGCACAAGCGTGGCCCAGTCGTTGACGCCACCTGGTGACAGCCGGGCGCGCCCGCCCTCGGTCGAGCCCTCTTCGCTTCCGGGACGTGCCAACCTGCTCGCACAGGTCGCGCGTCAATTTTCAGCTATCCCGGCTGCGCCCTTCGCCGTATCGGTGCCGGTTGGCCGTGCCCTCCCGGACGATATCTGGCGGCGGCTCGGCAACCGCGTGCGCGCCCGGGGACCCGGCGCACCGGCAGGTTATGGCGATCCACAGGGAGCACGCGCGCTGCGTGAAGCGGTCGCCGATTACGTCAGGCGCTCCCGCTCGGTCCGTTGCGAGGCCGAACAGGTCATCATCACGAGCGGCACGCAGCAAGGCCTTTATCTGTCGTGCCAGGTGCTGCTCGACGCCGACGACTCAGCGTGGGTGGAAGACCCGGCGTACCGGGGTATCACGGCGATCCTCGAAAGCACCGGTCGTCCGGAGCGCATGATCCGGGTGCCCGTCGATGCAGAGGGACTCGACGTCGAGGCGGGCATTGAACGCGGAGCGCACGCCCGCGCCGCATTCGTCACGTCGTCGCATCAATACCCGCTGGGCATGCCGATGAGCATGGCGAGACGCAACGCGCTACTGGCATGGGCCCGCACGAACAACGCCTGGATCGTCGAAGACGACTACGACAGCGAACTGCGTTATGCAGGCCATCCGTTTCCCTCGCTGCAGGGACTCGATCCGAGCCGGGTGATCTATCTCGGCACCTTCAGCAAGATCCTGTTTCCGTCGCTGCGCCTGGGTTATGCCGTGGTTCCTGACTACCTGGTGGATGCGTTCTGCGGCGCGCGCGTGCTGATGGATCGCAATCCACCGAATGCCGATCAGCACGTGCTGGCCGCCTTCATTGCGGAAGGCCATCTGGACCGTCACATCCGGCGAATTCGCGGGGTGTATGCCGAGCGACGTGTGCGAATCATCGAGACCGTCGAGCGACTGTTGCCAAAGGAGCTCGCCTGGCTGCAGCCCAGTGATCAAGGCATGCATATGGTGCTGTGGCTGGCTGAAGGCGTCGACGACACGGCCGTAGCGTCGCTAGCCGCTGAAAGCGGCGTTGCCGTACGGGCGGTCTCGCCAATGTATTCGGCAGGCAACGGTCGAGCGGGTTTGATACTGGGCCTCGGTGCGTTCAGCGACGGCGAGATTGAAATAGCCACGCGACATCTCGCCAGGTGTATTGACGCGGTAGCGACGAACGTCATTCGCAATGTTGTCAAACGGTCGAAAAAAAACCGGCGCAGGGCGTTTCTCGCTAGCACCCCGGTAGCACCCCGGTAGCACCCAAAGCGTTCCATTGCGGCGCCCGCGCACCCTGCCCCACCGGACTACAATCCTTTATATGGCCCCAATCATGCGTTGCCCGCAAGGCGGCTTCGACCGACGCATCGGCCAGGCCTGTCCGCCAGCTTCACGGCGGATCAGCCATTTAAGCAGACCTGATCGCAGCCAGTCACGAGTGGTGCCCTGACAAAGGAGGGGCAATGCATTCGCAACCAAGCTCGCGCGTGTACTTCAGACGCGCCGCAATCACGGTGGTGCTCATCGTGGCCGCCCTGATCGTTGCCGGGCGCATCAGCGGCGTCGTGGTCGACTGGCTGTGGTTCTCTTCAATCGGTTATAGCGACGTTTTCTGGACGCTAGTCGCCGCCAAGGCGTTCCTTTTTGCCGCCGTGTTCGCAGCGTCGGCGAGCGTGATAGCCGTATCGGGATTCGTCGCGCATCGTTACGCGAGGCGTCCCGGTAGCTGGCAAGTGGAAGCAGCCCGTCTGTCAGGTCCGCCGGAGTTCATCAGCGAACTGGCGGAGCAGCTCGCGCCGCGGATTCGCTGGCGCGCCAGCATTGCCGGTTGCGCGATTGCCCTGGGATTGATCATCGCGGCCAGCGACATCTCCAACTGGGATCTGGTGCTGCGCTTTCTTCATCAGGTGCCCTACGGCGAGCGTGATCCTGTCTTCGGACGGGATATCGGTTTCTATCTGTTTTCACTGCCCGCCTATCTTGCGTTCAAGAACTGGCTGCTGCAATTGATCTTCCTGAGTGCGATCGTTGCAGGCCTGGTCTACGGGATACGCGGCGACATCACGTTCGAACGGACCCCGCGCGGACTCTCCGCCGCTGCCACCGTTCATGCGTCAGCGCTGCTCGGTGCGTTCTTCGTGCTGAAGGCATGGTCTTATACACTCGACCGCTTTTTACTGCTGTACGGCGATAACGGCGTCGTGGTCGGCGCGGGTTATACCGACATTCACGTCGAGCTTCCGGTCTTGTGGGTGCTCACCGGTCTTGCCCTCGTAGCAGCCGTCGCGTCGTGGATCAATATGCGCCGGCGGGATTATCGAATTCCCGCCGCCTCGGTACTACTGGTGTTCGGCACCTCGTTCGTGTTCGGCGTGATCTATCCGGCGCTGTTCCAGCGCTTCTATGTCAAGCCGAGCGAGCTGCAACTGGAGACGCCCTATATCAAGCACAATATCGCGCTCACGCGAATGGCTTACGGTCTCTCGCAGATCGAGGTCAAGCCGTTTCCAGCCGAGCAGGAATTGACTCTCGCCTCGCTCGAAGCCAATCGCGCAACCATCGACAACATCCGCCTGTGGGATGTGCAGCCGCTGCTGGATACCTACGCGCAACTGCAGGAAATCAGGACTTACTACAAATTCCTCTCTGTCGATATCGACCGCTACCGGCTCGACACCGGTTACCGGCAGGTGATGCTGTCGGCCCGCGAACTGGAGCCATCGATGCTTTCCCCGAATGCCCAGACCTGGGTGAACCTGCACCTCCTGTTCACGCATGGCAATGGGCTCGTGATGTCGCCCGTCACCGAAAAATCGACGGAAGGTCTGCCCTCTTTCTATCTGCAGGATATTCCACCCGTCGCCCACGGCGGACCGGCGATTCACGAGCCGCGTCTGTATTTCGGTGAAGGCAGTGAAGGCTACGTCATCGTGAAAGGCAACGCCCCCGAATTCGACTACCCAAAGGGCAAGGACAACGTCTACACCACTTACAGCGGGCACGATGGGATTGCCATTGGCAGCACCGCGCGCCGCAGTCTGTTCGCCTGGCAATTCGGCGACCTGAACATTCTGCTAACCGACTACATCACGAACGCCAGCCGTATCCTGCTGCACCGTAACATTCAGGACCGGGTGCGTACGATCGTCCCGTTTCTCAGCCTCGACCACGATCCCTATCTCGTCACGAGCAACGGACGCCTCTTCTGGATGCAGGACGCCTATACGACGAGCAGCTGGTTCCCCTACGTTCAACCGGGTTTCGGCGATGGCGCCAACACCCTCCGTAACGCGGTCAAGGTGGTGATCGACGCATACAACGGCACGGTCGATTTCTATGTGAGCGATCCCGCCGATCCGATCCTGCGGACTTATCAGCGCATCTTCCCGGGTCTATTCAAGCCTCTCGCGACAATGCCGCAAGATCTGCAGCAACATATCCGCTACCCCGAAGATCTGTTCCTGATTCAGGCGCAACTTTATCGGGCTTACCACATGGATGCGCCGGAGGTTTTCTACAATCGCGAGGACCTCTGGCAGTTTCCCCGGGAATTGATTGGCATTGACGGTGGGAATAGCCCCGGCACGCCCATGACGCCCTACTACATGATCATGCGGCTGCCTGGGGAATCACGCGAGGAGTTCGTCCTGATGCTGCCGATGGTGCCCAGCCAGCGCGACAATATGATCGCATGGCTCGCCGCGCGTTGCGATCCGCCCAACTACGGCAAGCTCATCGTCTACTCGTTTCCGAAGGACAAGCTCGTCTACGGGCCATTCCAGATCGAGGCGCGCATTCAGCAAAACACGGAGATTTCGCAACAGATTTCGCTGTGGAACCAGATGGGTTCGCGAGTCATTCGCGGCCACCTTCTCGTCGTGCCAATTGAGAACTCCATCCTCTACGTCTCGCCGCTCTATCTGCGCGCGGAGTCAGGCCAGTTACCCGAGTTGAAACGCGTGATCGCCGCGTATGGGGACCGGGTGGTGATGAAGGAGACCTTGGGCGAAGCGCTGGCGGCGCTCTTCGAAGAAAGCGCCCCGCTCGCGTCGCCTGCTCAGGGCACGGCGGACGCGCGTGCCCGCGAGGCGCTGGCACACTATGACCGCGCGATCGCGCGATTGAAGGCCGGGGATTGGAGCGGCTTCGGCGCGGAACTGGATGCGTTGCGGCCACTGCTCGAGGCGCTGGGTGCCGGCCGTTCGGACGGGCGACATTGATGCATTCCACATCGCTGGGTTCAGCATGCCGCACCAACATGATGCCCGACGCCGATATTCGCCAGGATCTCATCCGTAGTCCATTTTTTGTCGCTCAAGTGCCCGCTGCGCGGTATGCTTGACTCTGCACGGAAGCGTGATGCCGTGTCCGAGTCGAGCGATTCACGCGTCAATCGCCCGGCGATGCGAAAATCCATTGCGATTTTGTCGGAGACTGGCCTATGAGCACGACCATCTCAGTCGAAGAACCGCCCCGCGTCATCGGGATCGTGACCAGGATCTACTCGAGTTTGTTGATCATTGGTTTCGCGCTGATTCCCGCCTACCTGATTGTTTATCTGGTTTTCTTTCAGGACCCGAGCCTGAAGTTCGAAAACCATGCGTTCCACGAAATCGCAATCGCAGCGGCAACGCTCGAGGGACTGTTTGTCACCTATGTGACCTGGCGTTGCTATCTGTCGTCGGGTGAACCGCTGTTGCGCTGGCTGACTTTGGGCTTTCTCGGCTTTGTACTGGTCTATGCGCTTCACGGCGCATTCACCGGCATGGCTCACCACAATATCTGGCTATTCCTGCTCTATGGACCGGCGTCGCGCCTGGTGATGTCGGTGCTGCTGCTGATCGGACTTCTCTCATACCACCGCGCGCCAGACGCGCTCGAACAGCGCTCGAAACCAGGCCCGTGGCTGAGGTGGATCGCCGTGTTCATCCTGATCGACGTGGTGGTCGGCGTGATTGCGAACTCGCCCATTGCGGGCGACCTCGCCGTGCGGCTATCAATGGAAGGCGGCGCGCTCCTCTTCTCGACGCTGAACGTCATGGTGCTGATGCTGCGTCGCATTCGCTCGCCGCTGATGGTGATCTATGGCATCTCGATCACGTCCTTCGCGCTTGCGTCCCTCGCGTTCATTATCGGCAAGCCCTGGAATCATATGTGGTGGCTGGCACACGCGATCTTCGCAGCCGGCTTTTTCCTGTTGAGTTATGGCGTCGTTCAGGCGTTTCGCACGACGCGCTCCTTTTCGACGATCTACAGCCAGGAAGAACTGATGGCCCGCCTCGCCGAGGCGATGGCGCGCACGGAAAACGCGCTGCAGGAACTCCAGCGCACCAATCACAAGCTCGAGCATCTCGCCGCAACCGATCCACTGACGGGCGCCGCGAACCGGCGCGAGTTTATCCAGCAAGTGGACGCGGAAATCGCGCGAGCGAGGCGTGGCGGTGCGCCGTTCTCGCTGCTGGCGCTGGATCTCGACCACTTCAAATTGATCAACGACAACTATGGCCATCAGGTAGGCGACGAGGTGTTGCAGCGATTCGTCCAGAAATGCCTGGATGCCATTCGACCCTACGAGGGTGTGGCGCGGGTGGGCGGCGAAGAGTTTATGGTGCTCCTGCCTAAAGCCGCGCTAGACGTGGCGCGTTCGATCGCGGAACGCGTGCGGGGCGCTGTCGCGACCGAGGAGTTCTATACCCGAGCCGGACGCGCTGTCGCCGTTACCGTCAGTGTCGGCATCTCCGAGTTCGGCCGCGACGGCGACACGATCGACACCCTCCTGAAAGTGGCCGATGAGCGGCTCTATCAGGCCAAGCATGATGGCCGGAACCGGGTGGTGGCCGGATAGAAGCGTTTCACGATCGATCCACAGCGGTTCGATCAGCCTCCTGCCAGGCAGTCACATTCACGCGATCGCCCGGGCCCTTGCGAAATACCGGCTACGCAGGAGGCTTGGGGAATCCGGTTGAGCACCTTGTTCGTGTTATGTTATAACATGGCAAATCAACCGGGCCGCGCCGATCCGCGCGCCTTGCCTTTCATCGTCTCGAGGCTCCTCCCCCATGCACAAGCTCCCTGTCACCGTGCTGTCCGGCTTTCTCGGCGCAGGTAAAACCACGCTTCTGAACCACGTCCTGAATAACCGTGAAGGCAAGCGGGTGGCCGTGATCGTGAACGACATGTCAGAAGTCAATATCGATGCCCAACTGATCCGCGACGGTGGCAGCCAGCTTTCGCATATCGACGAAAAGCTTGTCGAAATGAGCAATGGTTGCATTTGCTGCACCCTGCGAGAGGATTTGCTGATCGAAATCCAGCGCCTCGCGCGGGAAAAACGCTTCGACTATTTACTGATCGAGTCGACGGGGATTTCGGAGCCCTTACCGGTTGCCGAGACCTTCACTTTCCGCGACGAAGAAGGACACAGTCTTGCCGATGTCGCGCGCCTCGACACAATGGTCACAGTCGTCGACGCCTACAATTTCGTGCGCGATTACGGTTCGCACGATTTCCTCGCCGATCGGGGTGAGACCATGGGTGAAGACGACCGGCGAACGGTCGTCGATCTGCTGACCGAGCAGATCGAGTTTTGCGACGTGATCGTTCTGAACAAAACAGACCTCGTGACGGCGGATCAGATCGATCAGCTCAAGGGTGTGCTGCGCGTGCTCAACTCGCGGGCGGCGATCGTGCAAAGCCGCTTCGGGCAGGTTCCGATCGACCGGATCCTCGATACGGGTCTGTTCGACTTCGAGGCCGCATCTGAGGCGCCCGGGTGGCTCAAGGAAATGCGCGGTGAGCACATTCCTGAAAGCGAGCAATATGGCATCACCAGCTTTGTCTATCGCGCTCGCCGCCCGTTCCACCCGAAGCGCTTCTTCGACTGGATTCAGTGCGAATGGCCCGGCGTAGTGCGATCTAAAGGGTACTTCTGGCTCGCGTCGCGCAATCACGCCGTCGGCGAATGGTCACAGGCCGGCGCGATCTCGCGGCATGGGCGCGCGGGGACGTGGTGGGCGGCCGTGCCGAAGCAATCGTGGCCGCAGGACTCCGAGGCGCAAGCAATGATTCGAAGCCGTTGGGATGGGCGCTTTGGGGATCGCCAACAG
Organism: Paraburkholderia fungorum; assembly: GCF_046026025.1. GTDB lineage: Bacteria > Pseudomonadota > Gammaproteobacteria > Burkholderiales > Burkholderiaceae > Paraburkholderia > Paraburkholderia fungorum_E. The sequence continues at coordinate 63,265 of NZ_JAQQFL010000018.1, forward strand.
GAGCTGGTATTGATCGGCACGGGCATGGACGAAGCGTCGTTACGCGCGTCGTTCGATGTCTGCCTGTTGAGCGACGAGGAACTCACCCATTCGGAATCCACGTGGCGTAACTTTCCCGACCCGTTTCCGGACTGGACACCGCTTCGAGAATGACACGCAGCAGACATGCCCACGGCCCGGCAAGGGAACTTGCCCGGGCTCGTCTGGCATGGTGCATCGGCAATCTCACTGGGTATTGGTTCCCGCGAACTCAACGATCTCGACCCAGTTCGCTCCCTTACCCACAGGGTATTGCCCAATCGCGGAGAGCGCGCCGGACTTGCCGTCGATGCGATAAGCACTCATGTTTGACGATAGCTGACCGACTGCCAGCAGATAGTTGCCCGACGGATCGATACTGAAGCCGCGCGGCTGCTTTTCTGTCTGATACGTGCCGATGCGCGTCAACTCACCCGTTTTCGCGTTCACCCGATAGGCTGCCAGCGTACTGGACGTGCGCTCAGAGGCGTACAGGAAGCGCCCGTCTGGTGTGACGTGCACGTCCGCCCCCCACGGCTTGTCACCAGAAAAATCCGGCGGCAGGATGGAAACGGTCTGGACGGGTTTGACCGTGTCACGCGTGCTATTGAAAGCGAGCACATGCAGCTTGCCATCGAGCTCATCGATCAGATAGACAAAGCGATGATCCGTCGAGAACACAAAGTGGCGTGGCCCCGACTTCTCCGGCAACGAATAGGCGGGCGTGGCGTCTTCGGTCAGTTGACCATTTGACGCATCGAATTTCAGACGCAACCACGCATCCGAGCCGAGCACTGACGCGAAAACATAACGGTTGTCAGGCGCATTGCGGATGGCGTGGGCCATCGGGCCCGTCTTGATGGTTTGCAGGATTTCGCCCGCCACGCCATTCGCGCCGATCCGGTTCACCGCCAGAAGGTTGCCGCCATACGATGCGGAAAAGAGGTAGCGACCGCTCGCATCCGTCGATACATAAGCCATGCTCTCCGCAAGCGGCGCCCTGCCAAGCTCGATCAGCCGGCCGTCGAGCGGGTTGACCGCGAAGCTCACCACGCTGTACGGCTTGGAGCGCAACGCGGCATAGAGCCGGAGATGGTCGGGCGAAAGGGCCATTGGCATGACGGTGCCCCCAACCGGCACCGTCTCGACTGCGGCGAGCGCACCGCTCGATTGGTCGAGGCGGAAGACAGAGATGTCCTGGCTGTCCGCATTCGATACGTAGGCGTACGTAGCAGCCTGCGATACATTCACTCCCAACGCACCCGCAAACAGGATGCTTGCCGCTATCAGGCTGGCCCTAACGTTCATCGTGACACTCCGTTGAAATGATGTTGAATCCGTCGGCTATGAACATTGCGCATCCCACCGCCCAGCCTTGCCGGAAAGGCGGCAGCCGATAGGCAGCACAGTGCCGCCACGGCGCGTGTGCGGTGGATGCTTTTTACTGAATACGGATACGGGTCAGGCCGGCTTGAGGCGGAATGCCGACACGGCATCCGTCATGGATTGCGCCTGCTGCTCAAGTGCGCTCGCGGCGGCGGCAGCCTCCTCGACAAGCGCGGCGTTTTGCTGCGTCACCCGGTCCATCTGGCTGACCGCCTGCCCTACCTGCTCGATGCCGGTGCTCTGCTCGACTGTCGCCGAGGTAATCTCAGCCATGATGGTGGCGACGCCTTGCACCGCGCCCACAATCTCGCTCATGGTCTGCCCGGCCTGAACAACGAGTTCATTTCCATCACGGATATCGTCGACGGATGCAGCGATAAGCGTCTTGATCTCCTGTGCCGCGACCGCGCTGCGCTGCGCGAGCGTGCGCACCTCACCGGCGACGACGGCAAAGCCACGGCCCTGTTCGCCAGCACGCGCGGACTCGACCGCCGCATTCAAGGCCAGGATATTGGTCTGAAATGCGATGCTGTTGATCATCCCGGTGATCTCCGCGATCTTGTTCGAACTGGCTGTGATTGCGGTCATCGTTTGCACTGCCCGCTGCACGACGCTGCCGCCTCGCTGCGCGACGTCTGCCGCGTTGGCTGCGAGCCTGCTTGCCTGACGGGCATGGTCGGCGTTCTGCTTGACCGTCGAAGTCAGTTCTTCCATGCTTGCCGCTGTTTCTTCGAGCGATGCGGACTGCTGCTCGGTTCTACTCGACAAGTCGAGGTTGCCGGCAGCGATCTCGCGCGCGCCGCCGTGGATGGCTTCACAGTTCACACGCACATTCGATACGGTCCTCGCGAGACCCGCCTGCATCCGTGACATCGATGTAAATAGCTGGCCCAACTCGCTCTTGCCGCCTTCAGGAATCGATACCGTCAGGTCGTTTCCTGCGATACGGTTGAGCAAATCAGAGGCGAGCTGCAGCGGACGGACCACGATCTTGCGCAAAGCGAAATGCGCGGCCACGATCAACGCAAGGGCCAGTGCCACCCCCGCCGCCACCATCGTGACGACCCACGTGTATTCACGGTCCCCTTGCGCGGCCGAATCCTTGGCGAGTGTCTCGGCGAGGTTCTGGAACTTCTCGACATTGGCCGAATAGGCGACGCCGGCCGAAGTGATGTCTTTGTCGTTGATCGATACGTACGTATTCGTATCGCCCCGCTGCAAGGCCGCAAACGCCGTCTGCAGAATCGTGGCCAGGGTATTGGAGGAATCGACGAGTTTTTGCTTCAGCGCGTCGTCTTGCCCAGAAAATTTATCAGCATCACGAAACATACTGGTTTCGCGGGCCGCACGCTCCAATGTCGAGGCCGCGCTCTTGAGCGCCGAATCGCGGGTCACTTCGTCATTGCGCTCTTTCAATGCCGAATAAGCACGCGTCAGCGCCGCGCGGGTGCGCGTGGAGTCTTTATAAGCATCGTTGACCAGCACTTCCTGGCTGGCAATGTCGTGCAGACGCCGGGCGTTGTCATTGGAACGGCCCAGTGCCAGCACCCCTACTACGCCGCCGATCAGAATCATGCCCGCGAAAAGCAGCAGCACGGCAAGGAGACTATGTCTTATTGTCAAATTACGCATGCCTACCGATCCCGTTGGCCATTATTGTCTATCTGTTTACGACATCAACAACTGAAACCTGAGACTTCGATCTCGCAAGATTCAGCACGCACGATGGCGCTGCGCTGATCCACAAGCGGTATGTCTAATCGCGGCGCGATCGATCCTCGTCCCAATTTATTGATATACGTTATCATACAATTCAGACTGGCCTTTGAAAAATAACGAATGCGTGATTTCCGCTGCTTCTCTCATTCATCAAACTTGCGCCTTGCCATCACGTTGTTGCGGCCCAAATGACATCCCATGTTATGGGATGTCTGATATCTTGAACTTCATGGGATTCACGAAAATAATTTCCCGATCCCATCGGTTTCCTCGACCGACACAGACGGTTCACCGTCGGCCTTCGTGGTCGTGCACGATGCTCATGCCACTTGTTAAAATTCAGGAACCCTCAACGTTTTCCCTGCCTACGTCATTGTTCAGAACAACCGACTTCTGCGAAGCATGACAGGACAGCAGCCATCCCGCCCCGCCAGACTGCGTGTCAGCACGCATTTAGCATTTCGCCTTAGCAAACGGGCGTTTTTCGTCCAATACTCCTAATGCAAGTCACCTGCGGTCCACGGAAATGCTGGGCACTGCCCGTCAATCGGCTCGCTCTGACCGTCTGTGGGCGCTGCATCCGCACTGCGGCTTTCTACGTGCGATCCGAAGCGCCGGCGGATCGCATGAGGCAATGACAACCGGCGGGATGTCTTTGTGGATATGGAACCCGGAGTCACACTATGAGCAACAAACCTACGGTCGTCCTCGTGCATGGCTTTTGGGGCGGCGCCGCTCATTGGAGCAAAGTGATCATCGAATTGTCACGCAAGGGATATGCGTCGATACGCGCGGTCGAAATGCCATTGACCTCGCTTGCGGACGACGCCGAACGAACCCGGAAGATGGTTGCGCAGGTCGACGGCCCGGTGCTGCTCGTCGGTCATTCATATGGCGGCGCGGTCATCACCGAAGCAGGCGATCTTCCAAACGTCGTCGGACTGGTCTACATCGCGGCGTTTGCGCCCGATGCCGGCGAAAGCCCCGGCGGCATCACTCAGGAAAGCCCTCCCGTTGCCGCAGCCAATCTCGCCCCGGACAGCGACGGCTATCTATGGGTCAAGCCAGAGAAGTTTCATGAGAGCTTCTGTCAGGACCTGACGCCGGAAGAAGGTCTGGTCATGGCGGTGACACAGAAGGCGCCGCTCGCCAGCACGTTTGGCAACACGATCACGGCACCCGCGTGGAAAAAGAAACCATCGTGGTACCAGATTTCGAGCGAAGACAGAATGATCTCGCCAGCGAACGAGGCGAAGATGTCAGCACGGCTGGGCGCAAGGAAAATCATCACGCTCGCGGCCAGTCATGCCTCACTGGCGTCGAGGCCTGCCGAGGTTGCAGCGTTGATCGACGAGGCCGCGATTGAGGCCCTGAAGAGTCTGTGAAGTCTCTGTGACCGATCGGTAGCGGGCAAAACGCATTGGCGTCTACGGGTTTTTCCTGGTCTCCACCTGTGTCGAGACCGGTGTTGCCGAAGCGTCGTTGGGGTATGTTCACCCCCTTCACTGAAAGGCAGGCACACCATGACTACCGGAACAGTCCGTCTCCAACGCGTCTTGCGCGCTACTCCCGAACGCATCTATCGAGCCTTCCTCGAACCTGATGCGATAGCAAAGTGGCTCCCGCCCTACGGGTTCACGTGTCAGGTCCATCACATGGATGCCCGCGTGGGTGGCACCCACGAGATGTCCTTCCGTAATTTCAGCACCGGCCATAGCCACTCGTTCGGCGGCGAGTACCTCGAACTGGTGCCGTTCGAAAAGATCCGCTATTCAGACCGATTCGACGACCCGAACCTGCCCGGCCAGATGCACGTCACCATTTCATTGCGGCAGGTGTCCTGCGGAACAGAACTCTCCATCGTGCAAGAAGGCGTGCCCGAGGTCATTCCTGTGGAGATGTGCTACCTCGGCTGGCAGGAGTCGCTCGTTCAGTTGGCGAGGCTCGTGGAGCCCGTGATCCCCGATTGACGACACCCACAGCGTTGCGCGCCATCGCCGGCGCGCAGTTCATTTGTTCGGGCCGGATCAAACTGCCAGCGTTCACGGGTCAGCAGGCCGGTGACTGGAAATTTTTTCAGTGACTGAATGAATTCGGCTGCATGCCAGGCAAAATTGACCGGATATTTTTGTCGCGTTACGCTGTCCCGGCAACCCTGCCTGCTTTCCGTCTGCTTTCCATCTCTCAAGCATCACGCGATGGGGATCTCACAAGCGCAATCCGCAGGCGCAGGAGTCAGCACACGGCCATGAAAAGCGAACTCATCGACGACCTTGTCATCACTGCCGCGGATTTCTCACCTGACGCAATCTTCCTCGTGAGTGAGCAAGGACGTATACGCCACGCCAGTCCTGCGTGCGAGGATATATTCGGCTACGCACCGGGCGATTTCGTCGATCAGTTCATCATCGACTTTGTGGTCGCGGCCGATCAGGACGCCACGCGCAAGGAAGCCAAGGAAGTATTGGCCGGCCGCAAGCGCGTAGGCTTCGAGAACCGCTATCGTCATAAGAATGGCAACGACGTCTACGTCACGTGGTCAGCGCGCTGGCTGGAGCACGAGCGGCTGCGCGTCGGCGTAGCCCGCGACGTGACGGAACTCCGTCGCCGGGAGGCCGCGCCCGCGGCGCTGTTGTCTGTCCTTGCGCCGCACGAACGCAAGGTGGTTGAACTACTGCTGACCGAGGCGACCGAAAAACAGATCGCCGAGCGGCTTGGTCTCGCCGCCTCGACCACCCATTCCTATATCACCGGGATTTTCCGCAAATACGGCGTACGGGGACGGGCAGGCTTGATGAGCCTGTGGCTCAAGCAACTCTCTAACGGCATCACCCAACCTGGCGACCGGTAAGCGCGGCTCTTCCCGCGCGGGAGGAGCGCTCGCGAACCAGTCGTACCGGTTAATCATGCGAACAAGCGTTGCCGAATGCTTTTCTTATGTAGAGCCCGCCGGTTTTGCACGCGTTTTCCGGGCTCTTATTGGTTTCTCTCAGGGTTCTCTCAGGTTTCTGGCTTCTAATTTTTGTGGCTCAACGATCGCGTGGCCAACCTCGCCGACGAGACAATCGAACCCATATATTGGAACCGATGCTACCTGAAACAGCATACCCAACGCACCCTGCTAATCAGCAGGATGACGAGCGGGTCACGCCGTGTATACGCCCGGGACCCAGCATCGAATAGAAGAACAAGGTCCCCGCGCGTACCCTCTCATACCCGCCAGGCCGGCCCCTCAGGAAAGTCATATTGATCGAGCGACGCCGCATGCATTTCGATGCTGTAACCGGCGCGTTGCGGCGGCATATAACGGCCGCTGCGAATCACAACCGGATCGACAAAATGCTCATGCAAATGATCCACGTATTCGAGCACCCGGTTTTCCAGCGACGCCGACACGCAGATATAGTCAAACAGTGAAATGTGCTGCACGTATTCGCACAAGCCGACGCCCCCCGCATGCGGGCACACGGGCACGCCAAATTTCGCCGCCATCAGCAACACCACGATCACCTCGTTCAGACCGCCCAGCCGGCAGCTATCGACCTGACAGAAGTCGATCGCCTGCGCCTGCAGCAACTGCTTGAACATCACTCGGTTATGGCAGTGCTCGCCCGTCGCGACGCCGATGGGCCGAATCCGCTGCCGGATCGCGGCGTGACCAAGAATGTCGTCGGGACTCGTGGGTTCCTCGATCCACCACGGATCGAACTGCGCGAGGCGGCGCATGTTCGCGACCGCTTCATCGACATCCCACACCTGGTTCGCGTCCATCATCAGCTTCCGGTTCTCGCCGATTTCCTCGCGCAGGATGCGAGCCCGGCGCATATCTTCGTCAAGATTACCGCCTACCTTCTGCTTGAAGTGCGTCCAGCCTTGCGCGACGCCTTCCCGCGCGAGCCGGCGAATCTTGTCGTCGTCGTAGCCGAGCCAGCCGGCCGACGTCGTGTAGGCCGGATAGCCGTGCGCCAGCATTTCCTTTTCGCGCTCGCCCCGGGTTGTCGCATGACGGTGCAACATGGCGATGGCTTCCTGCGGCGTGATCGCATCGGTCACATAGCGGAAGTCGAGACAACGCACAAGTTCTTCGGGGCTCATGTCGACGAGCAGTTTCCACACCGGTTTGCCTTGCGCTTTGGCCCACAGGTCCCAGGCCGCATTCACGAGCGCCGCCGTCGCCAGGTGAATAGCGCCCTTGTCCGGACCGATCCAGCGCAGTTGGCTATCCGAGGTCAGCGTGCGCCAGAAAGCGCCCATGTTCGCGGCGATATCCTCGAGCGTTTTGCCGACGATCAGCGGCGCAAGCGCCTGCACCGCCGTCACGCAAATCTCGTTGCCGCGGCCGATGGTGAACGTGAGGCCGTGACCCGTGAGCCCGTTCGGCGCATCGGTTTCGAGCGTCACGTAGGTGGCGGAGTAATCCGGCGCGGCGTTCATCGCATCGGAGCCGTCGAGTGAACGCGAGGTTGGAAACCGAATATCCCGGACGGACAGCTTCGTGATCGTGGGCATCTGAACACCCTCCTGTTCGACAGCGATCGACTTCAGCCTATGAGCAAAGGGAGCCCCGTGTGCTCACACGGCCTCGTTGCGGCCACATTCCCGCCCTCCAATGCGCGGCGCAAAAAGAAGAGGAAGCGTCGCGCCTCCTCTTCTGTCCACGCGCCTCGCGGCGACGGTCAATCGTAGAGCACGGCGGCGATCTTGGGATCGCTCATATTGCTCTTGTCGTACCAGTAGAAGCCCGTGTCGACTTTCCCAGGCAGCTTCTCGCCCTTCAGCGCCTTCACGGCGGAGTCGACCACGCATTTGCCGATACCCACCGGGTTCTGCGTGATAGCGCCGTACATCAGGCCGGAATTGATGTCGTCCTTTTGTTCCTTGCCGGAGTCGTAGCCAATCAGAACGAGTTTTTTGCCCGACTCCTTGACGCCGATCGCGGCCCCTTCCGCCGAGCCTTCATTCGCGCCGAAAATGCCCTTGAGATTCGGGTTGGCCTGAATCATCGTCTTGGCGATTTCCGCCGACTTCAGGTGGTCGCCGCCGCCATACTGCACTGAGACGATCTTGATGTTCGGATGCTTTGCTTTCATCTCGTTCAGGAAGCCGTCGCGGCGATCGATACCGGTGCGGCTCGTCTGATCGTGCACGACGAGGCCGACCTCACCCGCATCGCCGATCGCCGCGGCCATCTTGTCGGCGGCGAGCGCGGCCGCGGCAACGTTGTCGGTCGCGCAGGTGGTGAGCGGAATGTCGCTGTCGACGCCGGAGTCGAACGCAATGACAGGGATCTTGGCGGCCTGCGCCCGCTTCAACAGCGGAATGGCCGCCTTGCTATCGAGCGCGGCGATGCCGAGCGCCTGGGGCTTCTTGGCGAGCGCGGCCGAGAGCATGTCGATCTGCTTGTCGACCATGGCCTCGGTTTCCGGACCCTCGAAGGTGATCCTGACGTTATGCTCCTTGGCCGACTGCTCCGCGCCGGCTTTGACGGCCTGCCAGAACTGGTGCTGGAAGCCTTTCGAAATCAGCGGGATGTAGGTGTCCTGCGCATACGTGACACTCGCCCCGCCAACGAGCGCGCCAACGCCGACCACGACACCGATTAGTCTTCTTTTCAACATGGGGTTTCTCCTCCTAAGTGGGCCATCAACCTTCAGCCGTTGGGGGAGCCTTCGGCGCTCCCTTTTCTTGATCTTCGATCTTTGATCTTGTCCAGCGTGGCGCTCGCCTTCGTCAGCTTTTCTTGCGCCGCAAAATATCGGCATAGACCGCGAGAATGATGATGAGTCCGGTCACCACGATCTGCCACTCCTGCGCGACGGACAGGATGCGCAGACCGTTGGTCAGCACACTCATGATGAACGCGCCGATAATTGTGCCCAGAATCGTGCCCGCGCCACCACTCAGCGAGGTCCCGCCGATGACTACGGCGGCGATCGCTTCGAGTTCATAACCTTGGCCCAGCGCCGGCTGAGCTGAATTCAGACGCGAGGCGATCAGCAGCCCGGCGACGCCGCAAATGGCTCCGGCCAGGCCGTAAATCGCAATCTTCCACCGGTCGACATTCACGCCGGAAAGCCGTACGGCTTCTTCGTTGCTGCCGAGCGCGAAGGTATAGCGGCCGAGTGCCGTGCGGTTAAGCGTGATCGAACTCACGATCGCGAGAAAAAACAGGATCAGGACCGCGTTCGGCACGGGCAAGCTCGGCAGCAGATAGCCGATCAGCGAGTCCTGCGAGATCCGGTAGAAGTTTTCGGTGTCGCTGAAATAGATGGGTTTGTCGGCCGAGACGACGAGCGAGAGGCCCTTCAGCAACAGCATCATGCCCAGGGTGGCAATGAACGGCGGTATTTTCATTTTCGCCGTGAGGGTGCCGGAAATAGTCCCGCAGATCGCACCCGTCCCGATCGCGGCAAGCACGCCGGTCCACATCGGCAAATGCCAGTAGGTCAGAAACACGCCGCAAATGACCGCCGTGAAGGTCATCAACGTGCCGACAGACAAATCGATGCCGCCGGTGATGATGACGAACGTGCAGGCGATCGCCAGCACGCCGTTGACCGCCGTCGCCTGCAGAATCCCGAGCATATTGTCCATCTGCATGAACGCGGGGGAGGCGAAGCTGAAAAAGACCAGCAGCAGGATCAGGCTCCCGAAGGCCAGCAGTTTTTGCAGGGCGGTCGGCGCGAAGACGCGGGCTCTGAGGCTTGAGGGCCTCTCCTTGTTACCCAGCGCCGACGTGTCCGATGGCTGTGTCATGAAATAGACCTCTGCTAGCTCACGCCGCTTTTAAGGTTTCGCGCTGCGTCGCCAGTTGCATGATGCGCTCCTGCGTCGCCTCCGTGGCGAGGAGTTCGCCGGTAATGCGGCCCTCGCACATCACGACGATGCGGTCGCTCATACGCAAAATTTCCGGCAGTTCCGAGGAGATCATCACGATCGCCTTGCCTTGCCCGGCGAGCGAGCGCAGAAGCTTGTAGATTTCGCTCTTGGCACCGACGTCGATGCCACGTGTCGGCTCGTCGAAGAAAAGCACGTCGCAGTCACGTTCGAGCCATTTCGCCACGACAATTTTCTGCTGATTGCCACCCGAGAGAAGCCGTACCTCCTGCGTCGCGGAGGGCGTGCGAATGGCGAGCAGATTGATGAAATGCGAGGCTGTCCGGCGTATCTCGGCGCGGCGCAAGAAAAAGTTGAACGACAGGAATCGGCGCAAGTTGGACATCACAATGTTCGCCTCGACGTTCATGCCGGTCGCAAGGCCGAAGCGCTTCCTGTCTTCCGAGAGATAGCCGATACCGCGCGCCACCGCATCGCTCGGATTCCTGATCGTTACCCTCACGCCGCTCACCGAAATATCACCCGATTCGATCGGATCGGCGCCGAACACCGCGCGCGCAACCTCGGTGCGGCCCGCGCCCATCAAGCCGGCAAAGCCCAGTATTTCGCCTTTGTGCAGCGCGAAACTCACGTCTCTGACGAGCGGGCCGGCGTTCAGATTCCTGACTTCGAGCGCAAGCTCGCCTTGGTGCGGCGTACCGTGAGAAGGCGCGACGTCGGTCAAGGTTCGACCGACCATCATGCCGATGATCGCTTCCACGCTGGTATCTTTCGCGGTCACGGTGGCCACATATTCGCCGTCACGCAGCACGGTAACGCGATCGGCAATCTGCTTGAGCTCATCCATCTTGTGCGAGATATAGATGATGCCCACGCCACGACTCTTCAGTTCGCGAATGATGCGAAACAGTTCGGCGATCTCGGCTTCGTTAAGCGCGGAGGTAGGCTCGTCCATGATCAGGACGCGCGAATCGAACGACAAAGCCTTGGCGATCTCGACCATCTGCTGCCTCGCCACCGTCAGGGCGCTGACAAGCGCGCGCGGGTCGAGATTCACATGCATGCGGGCAAGAATGTCGCGCGCCTGCGCGTTGAGCCTGTCTTCATCGAGAAACAGGCCGAGACGGCCGCGCGGCTCGCGGCCGATGAAGATATTCTGGGCGACGCTCAGATGATTCATCAGTTGGAGTTCCTGATGAATGATGCCGACGCCCACGGCCTGCGCCTCGCGGGGGCTCGTAAACTCGACCGGCTGGCCGTCGTAGAGGATTTCGCCCGTATCGCGGGTGTAGACGCCGGCGAGAATTTTCATAAGCGTCGACTTGCCGGCGCCATTCTCGCCCATCAGCGCGTGAACCTCACCCGCCATAAGCTCGAGCTGGACTTCGTGAAGCGCCCGCACGCCGGGAAAGCGCTTGCTGAGTCTCCTGACGGAAATGAGCGGGGTCATGGCGCGGATCGCACGGCAATGCCGCGAGCGCCGCCGGCCGCATGGGGAGGAGCGGGTCGAAAAAGCCGCGGACGCCGCCGCGCCGGGCGTCGCCGGGTAGTGCGGCAGAAATCGCGGCCGAAATCGCGGCCGAAATCGCAACGAGAAGCCAGACACATTGCCTGGTGCCCTCAAATCGATGTGCGACGATTTTACGCCGCTGAATGGCGGCGGCTCAATTAGGCATTCCCTAATATCGGGTACGAACGGTTTGCGCGCCGTCTTCCCACTATTTGACGTTTGGTTTGATGTCTGTTTTTGCGTCGGCCTTTGTGTTCATTTCGGGCCGCTTCGCGCCTGTCATGCCAGGCGGAATGCGGCTTAAGGACGATAATCCGTGACGCATCGAGCGCAGGAAAGCCCGGTTACGCTCCGGCCAGAATCTGCTGAATGACCTGCTCGAAGGTTTCCACGGGCTGGCCGCCGCTCACCAGATAGCGGCCGTTAAAGATAATCGCCGGTACCGACTGGATGCCTTTCGCCTGGTATTCCCGCTCTTCCGCACGAACCTCGTCGGCATAGGCGCCGCTGCGCAGCACCTCATTGGCTTCGCCGGCATCGAGCCCCACGGATTGGGCCGCTTCGACCAGGACTTCGTGATTGCTCGGGTCCTTGCCTTCGGAATGATAGGCCCGCAGTAGCGCCAGTTTGAGCGGTAGCTGCTTGCCTTCGAGACCGGCCCAATGCAGCAGGCGGTGCGCGTCGAAGGTGTTATAGACGTGCGTACGCGCGCCGAAGTCAAAACCGACACTCGCGCCACGCTCGCGGATCATGGCTTGCGTTTCGGCGATCTGCTCCGGCGTGCGACCGTATTTTTTGCCGAGATAATCGACAATGGCCTCGCCGTCCGGCCCCATGTCCGGATTCAGTTCGAAGGGATGCACGCTGACCTGGGCGTCGACCGAATCGCTCAAGCGCGATAGTGCAAGCTCAAGCGAAGACAGGCCGATCGCACACCACGGGCAGGCGATATCGGAGACAAAATCGATTGTTAGCTGTTGTTTCATGACTTTCCTGACGGGAATGACCTGTGACACGGCCGCCTCGGAACGACGCATAGACGGCCCACGCGGTAGCCTAGCCTGAATCGCCAGGCTTTGCAGGGCCGTGCTCAGGACATCAACTGAAGCAGTCACCCCGCACAAGGTTCAGTCCGGCATCCCGTCATGGTCTCCGAGCGGCCTTACGGGCCAGTCCACCCAGCGGTCCGCGCGGGTGCGTTCGTGCGCTTCGTTGAGCGGGTAACGAATGCGGTTGTCGTCGCGCGGACGTTCGCCGATTACCATCAGCCTGACTTCGTCCTTCGTATTGTTGATGAAGGTGTGGCAAATCCCCGTACCGGCCGGAAATGCGACAGAGTCACCTTCCGCAACGGAATGCAGCACGCCGTCGATCCAGACATCGGGCTGGCCTTCGAGCACGTACACAAACTCCTGCTCGGTGCTTTCAGCGTGTGGATAGGACGTTCGCCGGCCGGGCAAAAGCCTCACATGATGAATGCCGATGCGCGTGATGCCGAGTGCGGCGGAGAGCGGCGCGTCGAGCGCCATTTTCTCGGTATCGCCGCGATAGGAATGCGCATCCGGTTCTTCCAGTTCAGTCCAGTGTTTGATGAAATCCGGGCGGCTCATCGGTTGTTCTCCTTAAGGACTACGGTCGATAACAGCGGACGGGTTCAACGCACATGAGCGCAGGAAGAAGAAGTGCAATGCAGCGCGCGCTTTTCATCGGAGAGGGTCCTGGTCATTGTTTGTCGTTGGCCAGCGAGGTGAGAATCCGGTATGCGGCGGTTACCCGTTCTTCAATGGGGAAGTTCCTGTTGGCGAGAATGACGATCCCCAGCCGTTTCTGCGGAATGAATGCGACGTACGCGCCGAAACCGTTGGTCGACCCCGTCTTGTTGATCCAGACGTCTTCGCGAGGTGCCTGCGGTGGCGATATTTCAGTGACCGGCGTGGCGTTGAAAATCATCGCCGGTGAATTGCCGTCCAGAAGCGTCTGCAGCTTGACGGGATACGGATACTGTTCCCAGATCAGATCCTGCGTCATCGCTGCGGCCTTGAAGTATCCCGTGTGGGTATTCGTAATCGCACGCTGGAGTGTCGGATCCAACGGGATCAGATTCATGTTGGCCTCTACGAAACGGACCATGTCGGCAGCCGTGGTCCTCACGCCGTAGGCCTCATCGGACAGCACGCCGGGTGCCATTCTGATCGGCGCGCCCTGTTTCGTATAGCCCTGAGCGTAGTCGTTCAATGCACCAGCGGGAACGTTGATGTAGCTGCGCTTCATATCGAGCGCGGGAAACAGCCGATTTTCCATTAGCGCGCTGAATTCCTGCCCCATGCTCTTTGCCGTAATCAGGCCGAGCGCGCCGATGCCGGGATTGGCATACGTCCGATAGGTTCCGCGCGCATAGGTGGGCTGCCACTGCCTGAAATACTGCATCAACTGGTCGTTGTTGCGAATCGCGTCGGGCACCTGCAAAGGGAGCCCGCCGGGTGTATGCGTGCCCAGATTGAGAAGACTGACCTTGCCGAACTCGCTATTTCGCAGAGCCGGGAGATACTTGCCCGACGGATCCGACAAGGATAGATAACCGCTCTCCTGCGCATAGGAGGCGAGCGTCGCCGTCAATGTCTTGCTGACAGAACCCAGTTCGAACAAGGTGTCGCGCGTGACCGGCTGCCTCGTTTCCGTCGACGCCAGGCCATAGTTGAATACGTAGTGTTTGTCCCCGTCGACGATTCCAACTGCCATGCCGGCGATGTTGTCTTTCGCCATGACCGGTTGTATGGCTCGCGTCACGGTCTGACTGATTCTGTCTTGCTGATCGTCGGCCGCGTGACTAACGGGCGTGGCTGCACACGCAAGGAGGGTTGTTGCGATAACGCTGACGGCTCTGAAGTTCATGTCCCTAATAGATCAATTCTGGCGCAGGGGGTGAAGTCCGGGCGGGCTCACTGAGGCAGGAGTATGCGTGCTCGCGCACGCACCGACTATCGACGATATCTTGTCCAGGGGGAAAGAAAATCTTTCGCCTGACATACGATGCCCCTCCACCTTTGCCGCTAGCTCGCCCGCCCCCTGCGCCGACGATCAGTAAGAACCCATATAGTCGCGCTTGCCGATTTCGACGCCGTTGTGGCGCAGAATCGCGTAGGCCGTCGTCACGTGGAAGAAGAACTGGGGCAGGCCATAGTTTTGCAAATAGGCGCTGCCAACCAGCTTCTTCTCTTTCGGCGTACCCGGGCGCAGCACAATTTCCTTGTTCTCGCTACCGTCGAATTGAGCGGCTTCGAGTGCGCCGATGTGGGTCAACGCCTTGGCGATCAGCGCTTGCAGGTCGGCAAATGTGACTTCAGTGTCGGGCCACGACGGCACTTCCACGCCGGCCAGGCGCGAGCTGATACCTTTGGCGAAATCGGCCGCGATCTGCACCTGACGCACGAGGGGGAACATATCCGGGAACAGGCGCGCCTGCAGCAGCGCGTTCGGCTCGATGTTCTTTTCGGTCGCGTGTGCTTCGGCTTTCTTCAGCACCTCGGACAATGCCGTCAGCATTTGCTTGAAAACCGGGACGGATGCGCTGTAGATGGAACTTGTCATGGTCACTCTTTCGATCGATGTGGGATGTGGGATGCCGGCGCGGAAGGTACCGCGCCGGTCGGTTCAATGTCTGGCCGGTCATGAAACTTGTTGACTGGAGCGGCGGAAGATTACCATTGTCTTCGCGGAACCACATGCGCGGACGCACTGCAGCCATACGACAGGCTGCAGTACTGGCAGGTGCGTTTCAGACCGGGACAAACCAACCAACAGGATTGAACCTCATGAACGACAAGCAGGATGCAGCGCCAGACAGCACAGCAGCACGCGTCGCCTTATGGCGCGCGTTGCATGTCGAGGCTGATTCGCCGCCGCACGTGCTGGAAGACACAGTCGGCCTCAAGCTGCTGGCCCCGGGCGAGGATTGGCGCAGCCGCGGAGACATGGATCCGCAGTTCACCCGGCCCTTTCGCGCGTCAATCGTGGCACGAGCCCGCTTTATTGAGGATCTGGTCGCGGAACAAGCCGGCCGCGGGGTGACCCAGTATGTCATTCTCGGCGCGGGCCTCGATACCTTCGCGCAGCGCAGACCGGAGATCGCGTCGCGCCTCACGGTGTTCGAAGTCGACCCGCCAGGCCCTCAGGCATGGAAGCGTCAACGTCTGATCGAGCTCGGCTTCGGCGTGCCGGACTGGCTGCGCTTCGTGCCGGTCGATTTCGAGGCGGGCGGTTCCTGGCGAGACGAACTGGTGAGCGCCGGCTTCGACAACAGCAAGCCTGCAATCGTGGTCTCCACCGGCGTCAGCATGTATCTCACGAAGGAGGCGAACATGGCCACCTTGCGCGAAGTCGCGGCCCTCGCTGCGGGATCGACACTCGCCATGACGTTCCTGCTGCCGCTCGAGATGGCCGACCCTGAAGTACGTCCCGGGCTCGAGATGGCGGAGAAAGGCGCGCGAGCAAGCGGCACACCGTTCCTCAGTTTCTTCACCCCGCCCGATATCCTGACGCTCGCCCATGATGCGGGCTTTAAAGAAGCACGGCACGTTTCCGCGGCCGATCTTACCCAGCGCTACTTCGCGGGCAGGACAGATGGTCTGCGCCCGCCGAACCATGCCGAGGAACTGCTGGTCGCCAATACCTGACGGCTTGCACACTTTTCGACCAACATGACAATACGACTGAGCCAGCAATAGTCCAGCAATGAGCCCGCCAAGTGAATACTAGCTACCTCGTCGGCGAACCGAGACCAGCGCCCCGCTTCCGGCGCCTGCTATGGCTCTGGATTGCGTTCTGGTTGCTGATGCTGGCGGTTGGCATGCAGGAATCTTTGTGGAGCGGCAAACTGCTTGTCTGGCAGCCGCTCGTCAACAACGGCTCGTCGGCGCTTGGCGCCACCGTGCTGGCAGTCATGCAGAGGAGACGCGCGGACCGCTTCGACAGTCTGCTCAACCAGCCGCTGCAATGGTTTCTCCGCGTCTGGACATGGATGCCGCTGCAACTGGTCGTCTACGTCCCCGCGGTGTATGCATTGCGGATCGGCATCTACGCACTCGCCGGCGTAAGGTTCAGGCACGGACCGTGGGCCGAGGTAATCGCTTACGAAGTGACGCAATTCGTGCTGTTCTACGCATTGCTCGGCGGTATTCAATTCGGCCTGCGTTCCTACAGAGCGTGGTCCGCCGAGCGGCTGCGCTCCGCACAGCAGGCGAGCCTCGCGCGCCAGGCGCAACTTGCCCAGTTGACCCAGCAACTGCAACCGCATTTTCTCTTTAACGCGCTGAACACCATTTCGTCGCTGATCCACAGCGATCCCGACACCGCCGACATGCTGCTCACCCGCCTCGCGACCTTGTTGCGCGCGGCCACCGACGCGAGCCAGCATCCCGAACAGTCTCTCGCCGACGAACTGACCTTGCTCCACGCCTATGCGGACATCATGGTCAGGCGCTTCGCCGACCGGGCCCAGATTTCCTGGGATGTCGATGCCGCCGCGCAGGCCTGCCGTGTCCCCACGCTCGGACTTCAACCGCTGCTGGAAAACTGCTTCCGGCACGTCGTGGAACAACGCAGCGCGTTCACGCACATCGCGATACGCATACAGCGCAGCGCGAACCATGTGCGGATCGAGATTGAAGACGACGGAGATTTGCAGCGCCTCCCCGAGCGGCGCGGTGTGGGACTAGGCAACCTCGAGGACCGTCTGCAATCCTTGTACGGCACGCAGGCGAGTCTCACATTGCAACTGCGGCCGGGCGGCGGCCTGATCGCCGGGATGACACTGCCATGCGCGTGCTGATCGTCGACGACGAGGCACTCGCCCGCAGCAAACTGCTGCGCATGCTTCGCGCATTCCCCGATGTCGAAGTAGTCGGCGAAGCCTCCAACGGTGCAACGGCGCTGGCGCTGACTGCACAGCTGCGGCCGGACGTGATCTTCCTCGACGTACAGATGCCCGAAGTCGGCGGTTTCGACGTGGCTGCCTCGCTGCCCGACAACACAACGGCAGACGCGCCCGCGGTGGTGTTCGTGACCGCATTCGACCAGTACGCGTTGCAGGCATTCGACGCCCATGCAGTCGACTATCTGCTGAAGCCCGTCGAGCCGGAGCGCCTCGCGCGCGCCGTGCAGCGCTTGCGCAAATCGATGCGCGGCACGGCACGCCCGAGCGTCGGCATGCCCGCCCAACTGGTGATCGCCGAGCGCGGGCAAACGCATATCGTGCGCTGCGCCGATATCGAATGGCTGGAGGCCGCCGACAACTACGTCAACCTTCATCTTCCCGGCAAAAGTCTGCTGATACGCCGCACGCTCGCCGCCTTGCTCAATGACCTCGACCCGGCCTTTGTTCGTACGCACCGCGGCGCAGCCGTGGCGTTGGCCGCCGTGCTCACCGTACGGCCACGGGGAAAGGGCGACGCCACCGTCATTCTGCGCAGCGGCGCCGAGGTCTCCTGCAGCCGGCAGTATAGGGAGTCACTGATGCAACGCCTGCAGCCATAGCGGCCGATCCGCCCGACCCACCCCGCAGCGGACCCGGCTCGTCCCAGTTCGATTGCGGATCGAAGAGCCTCAACCTACGCTGGCCAGCATCACGATAAGGATGCTCCGGCCATGGCTGCGTTGCTCACCCTGCTCAAATTCTCCGTCGGTCTGATTCTCGTCTCTTCATTGGCCGAGGCGCTGGTGCTTTCCTTCCGGCGCGGCTGGCGCGACTACGACTGGCGTGCGGCCGGCGTTTCGGTGGTCGATCTGCTCGTCCGCGAGTATCCGTTGCAGTGGTTGCTGCCGCTGGCGTTCTGGGGCGACGCCATGCACTGGTTCTGGCAGCACAGGCTCTGGACCTTGCCGATGAACCATTGGAGCGGCTGGCTGGCGTGCTTCGTGGGTCAGGAATTCTGCTACTACTGGTATCACCGCACGGCTCACCGGACGCGCTGGTTCTGGTGCACTCACGCCATCCACCATGCACCCAATCAACTCAACCTGTCCGCCGCGTACCGCATCGGTTGGACCGGCCGTCTTACCGGTTCAACGCTGTTCTTCGTGCTCGCGCCGCTATTCGGCATGCCGCCCCGGATTGTGCTGATGCTGCTTTCGCTCAACCTGCTCTATCAGTTCTGGTTGCACGCCACCTGGATTCCCCGCCTCGGACCGCTGGAATGGATTCTCAACACGCCGTCCGCGCATCGCGTGCATCACGCGGCCAACCTCGAATACCTCGACGGAAACTACGGCGGAGTACTGATCGTATTCGACCGGCTATTTGGGACCTACATCGCGGAACGGCGTGACGTACCGTGTCGCTACGGTCTGGTCCAGCCGATGACGACTTACAACCTGCTGACCGTCGAGTTCACTCATTGGCGCGCGTTATGGCGCGACCTCCTGAGCGCCCGCTCCCTGCGCGAGGTAGCGGGCTATATCGTCAAGCCGCCAGGCTGGCGGCCGGATCAGAACGGGGAAACAACCGAAGATCTCAGGCGCCGTGCAAATCCAGACACCTTCGGATTGGAACAGCGATAGGGTCAGGTTTTCTCTGTAAAAGCCAACGATGAGGTGTCCGATCGTTCACGCCTAGATAGACAGGCCGCCCGAAACCTCGATACGCTGGGCATTGACCCAGCGATTATCTTCGGACAGCAGCGACGCGATCATAGGCCCAATGTCGTCGGGCAAGCCTGCACGGCCGAGCGCCGTCGCGTCCGCCACCAGCTTGTCGATCTCGGGATTGTCGCGGACCATGCCACCGCTGAAATCCGTGGCGATTGCGCCTGGCGCGACGGTATTGACCGCGATTCGACGCGCACCGAGCTCCTTCGCCAGATAGCGCGTCAGAACCTCGACCGCGCCTTTCATGGACGCATACGGCGCACTACCCGGAAAAGCGATGCGGGTGAGGCCCGAGGAGATATTCACGATGCGGCCACCGTCATTGATCAGCGGCAGGAGTTTCTGCGTCAGAAAAAACACGCCCTTGAAATGGACGTTGTAGAGACTGTCCATTTCCTCTTCGGTTGTCTGGTCGAACGGCGCGTGATGCGAGGTGCCGGCGTTGTTGACGAGATAATCGAAACGCTCGCTGCCCAACTGGGCGAGCGACGCCCGAGCCTGCTCCACGAATGAGTCGAACGTGGCCACTTTGCCGGTATCGAGCGGCAACGCAATCGCTCTTTGCCCCTCTTGCGCCACCAGGTCGACAAGTTTTTCGGCTTCCGCCTGATTGGCGCGATAGGTGAACAGGGAATTGACACCGCGCCTCGCCAGGTGGAGCACGGTATTGCGTCCCAAGCCGCGACTTCCTCCGGTCACGATTGCGATCTTCGAGACGGTGCCTGCTGATTGTCCTGCTGTCATTGTTGCGCTCCACGTTAGAGGTGTGGAGGCAAGCTTATTCCGGCTCACAGCGAGGTTTAATGCCCTAACTCCCCTACTTCTTGCCTGATCCTGCCCGGGCTTGCACCGCGCGTTACGAGACGCAGTAACATGAACCAACGTGAGCGCAAAGGGGATTCCTATGTCAAAGGCCTTGATCGAAGGCGTCAAACGCTATACAGACAGGCAGGCCGGGAAGGAAAGCCCGTTCGCGACCGCCATTGAGGGGCTACTCATCCTCCGGTCGGATCATGAAAAACATCCCACTCATCTGATCATCAAACCCGCCCTCTGCGTCGTCATTCAAGGCGCCAAGTGGACGATATTCGGCGACAGGCGTTACGACTACCGTGCAGGACAAGCGCTGGTTGTCAGCGTTGAGATGCCGGCATTCAGCAGGGTGGTGAAAGCGAGCCCGGTCGAGCCGTACTTGGCCGTTGTGATCGAATTCAACCTGGCCATCATGCGCGATGTCCTCGCATCGCTCGACACGCCGCCCACGCCGGAAGACCATTTCGGGCACGGCGTTTTCGTCACCGACTTTGACGGCCCGCTCGCTGACTGCGTGCTTCGCATGGTCCGCCCTCTCGATACGCCTCAGGCTATTCCCATTCTCGCGCCGATGATCATGCGGGAAATCTGCTACTGGATGCTAACGGGCCCCCACGGCAACGAGGTCGCGAGAGTCGTGCTGGCCAACAGCCATGAGCAGCGAGTCGTTACCGCCATCCACGCGTTAAGGGACCAATTCACCGAGACCCTGCGCATCGAGGATCTGGCGGCCATTGCACAAATGAGTCCGTCGGCATTCCACCGGCAGTTCAAGGCGCTGACCTCAATGACGCCGTTGCAATACCAGAAGCAGCTTCGCCTGCTTGAAGCGCGTCACCTGATGGTGGCGGGAACGGCCAACGCCGAAACGGCGGCCTATCAGGTGGGCTATGAGAGCGCGTCGCAATTCAGCCGCGAATATTCGCGCATGTTTGGCGCGCCGCCACGACGTGACATTGCGACATTGAAAACTGCAACGGCTTAGTGTTTCAGGAAGTTGAAGCTTTTCGAAACCAACCACTGCCCGGTTTTGCGTCCAGCTCTGGTTCGCTAACAGCAATCCGTTTCGCTTCACGAAGACGAGAGAACCTTCTTCATCGACGGCGCGAGATGCAACGCGTAGTTCTGTCGTTCATAAAAAGGTACCGCATCCGGCCGCGCGTCGAGAAACACCGCAGTCATGCCGCGAGCACGCGCATCAGTTTCCGCATATTCCATCAAGGCGCGACCCGCGCCGCTGCCGCGTATTGCCGCATCGATAACGAGATCGTCGACGTGCAAGTGTGGCCCGCGTGCCAAGGTGTGGACGGGCCTCATGCCCATCACGCCAATCAGCGTATCGCCCTGAAAGGCGCCGACAAGCTCGTAGCCAGAATCCGATTGCAGCCTTGCTCGTTTGAGAAACTCGGTTCGATCAAGCGAACGTAGTTGCGCGATCAAAGGAAAGGCTGCCGCCCACTCTGCCGGGGCAAGCCTTCTGATGTCCAGGTTCTTATTGTGATTCTCGACCATCGCCACTTTCCATCCTCGTTGGGAGAGTCCCGATTCTTGCACAAAACAGGCTTCAGCATCGTTTGAAAACCGGGCGCACTACTGTGCCGGTCTAACCGCAAACCACTCACGCGAAAACACGAAAACGCCCCGTTGCAGCACACCGCCAGCACTTCCATTGCCTACACTCAGATCACGCGCAAAACGTTTTCGGGCACCACGATCGCAACACCGTTCGCGGTCCGGCTTGCGCGTGTGAATCCCGTTTCGTATCAATCGTAAGGAGAATCGCCATGGCAACCTATGTGGTTCTTGCACAATTCACCGATCAGGGTATTCGCAACATCAAAAACAGCCCGCAGCGCGCCAGTCAAGCGGCGGAGCTGGCCAAAGCCTTTGGCTGTGAAATGAAAGACATCTATTGGACGATGGGCAAATATGACATCGTCACGCTCGTCGAAGCACCGGATGACGAAAGTTTCGCGGCATATGGCTACGCGCTGGGGTCGGCAGGCAATGTCCGCACGCAAACGCTCCGTGCGTTCACCAAGGACGAATGCAGCGCGATTATCGGCAAACTCCCATAAAACAGGCCGTCATCCGCAACGCGAGCCGTTTTCGCTCCGCGACGCTTTCTCAGGAGATCACAATGAACACAAACGCAAACGACAACGAAGACGTGCGCGCATTCGTGCAAACGGCCGAGCAGGCCGGCGAGTATGTCTGGGTCATCACGCTGGTCGACTTTGGAGCAAAAAAAATCAAACGATCACTGGTTTCGGACGACACATTTGCCCTGCGCGCCGCGGCTCAGGATGCCGGTGACGCCTATCTGAAGGGGCTGGCCGCGGACCGGTAGCGAGGCGTGTGGTCCGCCTTGCGGGATTGGCCTGTTTTAGCAGGCGGACCAACTAAAGTTGGACCAGAGGAGACCGCCGCTGTCCACGCATGAACTGCGTCCGCATCCGTGGGAGTTTTATCCGTATTTCGATGTCTGAGAGTCATAGCGTGCGAACCCGGCGTTATCGAGGCGACTGGCTCCGTATCGTCGCCCGGAGCTGGGCGGCGCATTTTCCCAATTGGAGGCCCGACATGCGGCGCATTTATTTCCTGTTGCCCGATGTGCAAAGCGGGAAGTCGATCATCGACGAACTGTTGCTGAAGCGGGTCGAGTGGCGGCACATCCACGTTCTCGCGCGTCCGGACGTGCACCTGGAACAGCTACCGGAGGCAACGCTGGCGCAGCGCAGCGACCTGCTGCCCGCGCTGGCGCGAGGCACCGCCGCGGGCGGTGTGACAGGCATGCTGGTGGGCCTTGTCGCGATGGCGTTTCCACCCACCGGGCTGACGATCGCGGGCGGCGTCGTGGTCCTGATGACGCTGGCGAGCGCGGGGTTCGGCGCATGGACCGCGACCATGATCGGTGTCGGCATTCCGAGCACGCGTTTGAAGCGCTTCGAAAGCGCGATCGAAAAGGGTGAATTGCTGATGATGGTCGACGTCGGGAAAGACCGCGTCGACGAAATCGAAGAACTGGTTAAACGCCACCATCCGGAAGCGGACATCGAGGGAACAGATCCGACGATTCCGGCTTTTCCCTGATCCTTCGCGGTCAATCAGCGGCGCCTGCCTTCAGGCGAGCGTCCTGATCGAATTGCTGATCCCGCGGGCGCAATCGATCACTGCGGGCGCGAGCCGTGCCTCCGCTTCCGCCGGCGTCCACCGGCTCGTTGGCGCGACGACGTGAACCGCGCCGACCGGCCGGCGTTCCCCGTCGAGCACGGGCGCCGCAATCGTCATATCCCCAATGAACAGTTCCTCGCGATTCGGCGCATAGCCGTTGCGCCGAACCAGCGCGAGCCGCGTCTCGATCTCGCCGAGATCCGTCACGGTGTATTGCGTATGCGCGACGCGATCGCTGGCCAGCAGCAGCGCGCGTGACTCGTTTTCCGGAAGCGCCGCGAGATAGGCCCGCCCCGACGCCGTGCAGTACATCGGAATGCGGCTGCCGATCGGCATGTGAATCGGCACGAACTTCATACACACGAAGCGCGCCACGTAGACCATGTCGACGCCGTCCGGCTCGGTCAGATTGGTCGTCTCACCGGTGACATTGGTGAGCTCGGATAGAAACGGGTTGGCGACGTCAATCAGCGTGTCGGCGGCCAGATAGTTGAAACCGATCTGCATCACGCGCGGCGCCAGTTGATAGCGCCGGGTACGCGGATGCTTTCTCACATAGCCCAGCTTCTCCAGCGTGTAGATCATGCGCTGTGCCGAGCTTTTGGTGATGGAGGTGGCCTCAGCGACTTCCGGCAGCGTCATCGACCTGCGCTGCGCGCTAAACGCGCGCAACACCGCAATGCCCTTCTCCAGCGACTGATTGAACAGCGCGTCCGGCGTTTCCTCCGGCTCCGGGGGCGCTTCCGGGGGTGCGCTGAACGTCTTGCTGAGCGTCTTGCGTGTCATGGATTCACCCAATTGTTTTAGCCTGACATTGACTCTATCATATCGAATATCGATACGCAAATTCCGCTTGTCGATATTTTTGACTCGAATATCATGTATCAACTGATGGGTACCGATATTTCGATCGGCCGTCGTCAACTCGTGGAGAGACCTCATGTTCCAGTTCGCCAAACGCTTTGCCAGTGTCTTTGCAACAGGATTGCTGCTCGCCGGTGCACCAGCCTTGTCGGTGGCCGCCCCCACTTACGAGATTGGAGCGACGGCCACCGGCGTGCCGTTCACCTTTCTCGATGTGAAGACCAACTCGATCCAGGGCCTTCTGGTCGATGCGATTACCGCAACGGGCAAGGCTGCCGGGTTCGACGTGAAGATCCAGCAGACCACCTTCTCTTCGCTGATTCCGTCGCTGACCACGAAGAAGATCGACATCATCTCGGCGGCCATGCTGAAAACGCCGGCGCGCCAGCAAGTCGTCGATTTCTCCGACACCGTGTATTCCTATGGCGAAGGTCTGATCGTGCGCGCCGACGATAAAGGCCAGTACACCTCAATGGACGATCTCAAGGGCGAGGTCGTCGGCGCGCAGGTCGGCACCGCATTCGTCGACGCGTTGAACAAGAAAGGCATCTACAAGGAAGTGCGGACTTACGATTCAGTCGCCGACATCATGCGCGACGTCGCGCTCGGCCGCATCAAGGCGGGCTTCGGCGACCAGCCGATTCTCGCCTACCAGCTTCAGCACAACCCGAATCCGCAACTGCGCCTTGTCAGCGGATATCAACCGTCGGTAAAAGGCCAGTTGTGTTTCGTCGTGCGCAAGGGTGACACGGCAACGCTGGAGCAATTGAACACCGGCATCAAAAAGATCAAGGCCGACGGTACGCTCACGCAGATCATCAAGAAGTGGCAGGTGGAATGACGTCGTCTTCAGAATAAGGACGGTTTGCCATGTTCTTCCAGAACGCCATCGAGTTTCTGCCCATCCTGCTGAAAGGCGCGATCGTCACGATCGAGATCACCTTTTGCTCGTTCATTCTGAGCACCTTGCTCGGCCTGGCACTCGCGCTGATGCGCGTGTCCCAGAACCGCGTAGTATCGAACGCCGCCGCGACTTTCATCAACGTGATTCGCGGGCTGCCGATCATCGTTCAGCTCTTCTACATTTATTTTGTGCTGCCCGATCTCGGCGTGCAGTTGTCGGCTTTCCAGGCGGGCTTCATCGGTCTCGGCGTCGCCTACTCGGTGTATCAGGCGGAAAACTTCCGGGCGGGCATCCAGGCAATCGATCACGGGCAGATCGAAGCGGCCCAGTCCATCGGCATGCGCGGCGCGATGATCATGCGGCGCGTGGTGTTGCCGCAGGCGTTCCGGATCGCCTTGCCGCCGTATGGCAATACCCTCGTGATGATGCTCAAGGACTCCTCGCTCGCGTCGACGATCACCGTCGCCGAAATGACGCGCGCCGGGCAACTCATCGCCTCGTCGACGTTTCAGAACATGACGGTATTCACGCTGGTCGCGCTGCTCTATCTTGCGCTCAGCTTGCCGCTCGTCTACGGCTTGCGGCGGATAGAACGCCGCCTCGGATTGAAGGGAAAACGATGATCAAGGTCGACGCGATTCACAAGCGCTTTCACGATCAGCACGTGCTGAAGGGCGTCAGCCTGAGCGTCGAACGCGGCCAGGTGGTGTGTCTGATTGGCCCGTCGGGATCCGGCAAATCAACGCTGCTTCGATGCATCAACGGACTGGAACGGCATGACGCCGGCACGATCACTGTCGAAGGCAACGCCGTCGACGCGAAGTCGAAACAGATCCACGACTTGCGTGCCCAGGTCGGCATGGTGTTTCAGCGCTTCAATCTGTTTCCGCATCGCACCGCGCTGGAAAACGTGTTCGAGGGTCCCGTGTTCGTCAAGAAGGAAGCGCGGGCGCAGGCACGCGAACGGGCGCGGCATCTGCTCGACAAAGTCGGTCTCTCGCATCGGATGGACGCTTACCCGGCCGAAATGTCGGGCGGCCAGCAACAGCGCGTGGCGATTGCACGCGCGCTGGCCATGGAACCGAAAGCGATCCTGTTCGACGAGCCGACCTCGGCACTCGACCCGGAACTGGTCGGCGAAGTACTCGGCGTGATGCGCCAGCTTGCCGACGACGGCATGACCATGATCGTCGTCACGCATGAAATGGGCTTCGCGCGCGAAGTGGCGGACCGGGTGTGCTTTCTTCATGACGGCACGATCCATGAGGAAGGGTCCGCCGCCGATCTGTTCGAACGTCCGCGCAATCCTCGCACACGCGAGTTTCTCGGCAAGATGCCCGCGCTTACCGAAGCATCCCGGATTTGAATACCACTATGAGCCTGGTTGAAGTTGCAAAGCCGCTGCCCCCTTCTCTCTGGGCGGCAACGGCGGAACCCGCTGTCGATGCGCCGCCGCTCGATAGCTCGGTCACGGTGGATGTGGCGATCGTCGGCGCCGGCTATACGGGTTTGTCGACGGCCTTGCATCTGGCGGAACAGGGCTTACGCGTGTGCGTGATCGACGCCAACGAGCCCGGTTGGGGCGCGTCCGGCCGCAATGGCGGCCAGGTGATCCCTGGCCTGAAATACGATCCCGACGAACTCATCCGGCGTTACGGCCCACGCGACGGCGCAGCGCTCGTGCAGATGGCGGGCGGCGCCGCGGATGCGGTTTTCGATCTGATCGAGCGCCACGGCATTCAATGCGATGCGACGCGCGCCGGCTGGATTCAGCCGACCCATTCGAGCAAGTTGCTCGGCACGCTGCACGCCCGGGCGAAGCAGTGGGAATCGCGCGGCGCGCCGGTCGAACTGCTCGACCGTGCGCAGATATCGAGGCGGCTCGGCACGGGCGCATTTGTTGGCGGCTGGGTCGATCGCCGCGCGGGCAGCGTGCATCCGTTGAGCTACGCGCGCGGCCTCGCACGCGCGGCGCAAACGGCAGGCGCGGCGATCCACGGTGGAACCGCTGCCGCGAGTATCGAGCGTGGCCCAGCAGGCTGGCGAATTCGCACGGCGCAGGGTCCGCTCATCGATTCGAAACAAATCCTGCTGGCAACCAACGGTTACACCGATGGCCTGTGGCCACGTCTCGCGCAATCGGTGATCGCGGCGAATAGCTTCATCGTCGCAACGAAACCGCTGCCCGCGGATGTCGGCGCCACGATTCTGCCAGGCGGCGAAGTGGCCTCCGATTCGCGGCGCCTGCTGCTCTATTTCCGCAAGGATGCGCACGGGCGTCTGCTGATGGGCGGACGCGGACCGTTTCGCGAGCCTCGCAGCGCGGCGGACTGGGCTCATCTCGAGCGGGCCGCCCAGTTGATGTTTCCGCAATTGAAGGACATCGGCTACGAATACCGGTGGGCCGGCCGCATCGCCATTACGCGCAATTTTTTGCCGCACGTGCATCTGCCGGCAGAAGGCATGACGATCGCGCTCGGCTACAACGGACGCGGCATTGCGATGGCGACGACCTTGGGCAAGCATCTGGCCGCTTTGATCGGCGGGACGACACGCGGCTTGCCGCTTCCGCCCACGTCGATCGAGCCCGTTCCGTTCCATGCGTTGCAACGGTTTTATATCAGCGCGGGCGTGGCATGGTACAGACTGCTTGACGCGCTGTCGTGAGCCTCAGCGCGGAATGAGCGCGGGCTCGTCGCGTACTTGGCTTGCACCTAGCGCGCGGTCCATCCCCCGTCGATGACGAGATTTGCGCCGGACATAAAGGCCGAGTCGTCGCTCGCCAGAAAGGCTGCCGCACCGGCAACTTCGTCAGGCGAACCGATGCGCCCCAGCACGGTAGCGGCTTCGAAAGAGCGCCGCAGTCCTTCAGGATCGGGGCTGCTGGAAAACACATCTTCTAGCAGTTGCGTCGCGACAGGTCCGGGACAAAGGCAATTCACCCGGATACCGTTGCGGCCATGGTCGATCGCCATCGCCTTGGTCAGCATCACCACCCCGCCTTTAGACGCACAGTAGGCGGCCACATTGGCTTCGCCGACGAGCCCCAACTCGGACGCAATGTTAATGATGACGCCCCGGCCGCGCCGTTGCATGGCCGGGATGATGGCTCTCGAACACAGGAAAACCCCTTTCAGGTTAACCGCCATGAGTTGGTCCCATTCCGCAACGGTGGTATCGAGAACGGTCTTGGCGAATTCAATGCCGGCGTTATTGACCAGGATGTCCACGTTGCCGAATCGCGCTTCGGCCTGACGCACCATCTCACTCACGTCGGATTCCTGCGACACGTCCACACGAACGTAGCAAGCTTCACCGCCGGCGGCGCAAAGAGCGTCTGCCTCGGCGCTCGCGTCCGTGATATCGGCAAGCACCACCTTGGCGCCCTCGGCGACGAAACGTGTCGCGATTGCGTGGCCGATGCCTCGCTGGGCACCCGTAATCAGGGCAACACGGTCCTTCAGTTTCATGGCGTTTTTCTCTGGCGCAAACAGGGTGAGCGCCATGCTATCAGCCGGGATTGCGAACGCACTTGAATTGAGTGCATACAAAACCCCAGCCAAAACGCCGCGGCATTCGTGCTATTAGCGTTTCAGCACGAGCACCGGCAACCGCTCGACAATCTGCTCGCCCCCGATCCGGTGCTGAACCTCAGGGATGCGCAAAGTAGCCCGGCTGGCCGATGTCGGTGAGAAGGTCCGGGCCGGTCGGCGTCCAGTCCAGCATCGCACGGGTTCGTGCGCTCGAGGTCGGCAGATCCATGCCGATGAACATACCGAACCATCCGAAATGGGCCGCCGCCTCGTCCTGTGATTTGGCGACGACCGGTACGCCGAGCCGCTGGCCGATCAATTCAGCAATTGCCTTGAACGGCACGCCCTCTTCAGCGATTGCATGATAGGTACCGTCGATAGCGCCACGCTCGAGCGCGAGCCGGAAGACCCGGGCGGCATCCAGGCGATGCACGGCGGACCAGCGGTTGAGGCCGTCGCCCACATAAGCGGACACGCCCTTCTCGCGCGCGATGCTGATGAGTCGAGGGACAAACCCATGATCGCCTTCACCGTGGACGGACGGCGCCAGCCGCACGGCGCTCGCCCGCACGCCGCGCGTGGCGAGCGCTTCTGCCGCCGCCTCCGACGCGCGCGGAAAGTTGTCTGACGGCGTTGGATGACCATCCGCCTCGGTCGCCGCCGCGCCGCTCTTTCTCAGCAACGCCGTGCCGGACGTGACGAGCAACGGACGCTCACTGCCTTCCAGCACACGGCCGAGTACCTCGATCGCCTGACGGTCTTCCGCCGCGCTTTGCGCAAAGCGGGAGAAATCGTGATTGAAGGCGGTGTGGATGACCCCGTCGGCAGCCGCCGCGCCCCGGCGCAGGCTGTCGAAGTCGGTCAGCGACCCGTGGTGCGCCTCGGCGCCGGCCGCAGCGAGCGCCGCCGCGCCTTGCGCCGAGCGGGTAAGACCGAGGACCTGATGGCCGTTCGCGACCAGCTCTTGAACGATAGCGGAGCCGACGAAACCGGTCGCTCCCGTGACAAAGACTCGCATGTGAAACGCTCCTGAATCCGGTTGATTGGGAGCAATGTACGAGGCAAAATCATCCTGTTAAAGTGGTGACATTATCCGGGTATACGTCTTAACAGGTTAAGCATGGCCCAAGTGAACGACGACGAAAGCGGCAACCGGCTCGGCAGCTATCTGAAGAACCGGCGCACCAGGCTCGATCCCGCATCCTTCGGCATTTCCGGTGGCCGGCGGCGCACCGCCGGACTACGCCGCGAAGAGGTGGCGCAGCGCGCCAATATCAGCGCGGCCTGGTACACCTGGCTGGAACAGGGGCGCGGCGGCAATCCATCGGCAGACGTGCTGGACCGCATCGCCAAGGCCCTGATGTTGACCGAGATCGAGCGTGAACATGTATTCCTGCTCGGCCTCGGCCATCCGCCCGAAGTCCGCTACCGGAGCAGCGACGCGATCACGCCGCGCCTGCAGCGCCTGCTCGAAGCACTGCCCTACAGCCCGGCGATCGTCAGGACTGCGACGTGGGACGTGCTTGCGTGGAATCGCGCGGCTGCGGCGGTGCTCACCGACTACGCCACCCTGCCCCCGGAGCGACGCAACATCCTGCGCATGATCTTCTGCGACCCTCGCGTGCGTGCCGCGCAGTTCGATTGGACAAGCGTGGCCCGCCTGGTGGTGAACGCCTTCCGGATCGATGCCGCGCGCGCGGGCGCCGACGCCGAGGTGGCGCCGCTCGTCGACGAACTGTGCCGGGCAAGCCCTGAGTTCGCCGCCATGTGGCGAGACAACGAGGTACAGACTCATGGCGACGGCGTCAAGCACCTGCGCCACCCCGTGCTGGGGCCGATCTCGCTGGAATACTCATCCTTCGCGGTCGATGGGCGGCCGGATCTTCAGATGGTCGTCTACAACCCGGCGACCCCGGCCGATCAGGAGCAGATCCGCTCGCTAGTCGAGGGAACGCTCGCAACCGCTGCGAAGTGAGCCGGGGGCCATTCCCGATCGCACGACGATCTGACTACCGTGGTTCGTTCAGGCCCACCTCCGGCTTGCGAGCCAGATCGACGAACGCCTTGAGGTAGTCGATTTCAGTGTCGGTTTCGCGGGCGCCGAGGAAAATCTGCTTGGCAATGCCCTTGCGCCCCAGGCGCACAGGAACAACGTTCATCTTGCCGGCATACTCCTCCACCAGCCAGCGCGGCAGCGCCGCGACGCCTCTGCCGCTTGCCACCATCTGCAGCATGATGTCGGTGGTTTCGATCACCTTGTGGCGCCGCGGTGTGACACCGGCCGGCATCAGAAACTGGTTGTAGATGTCGAGCCTGTCCGTCTCGACCGGATACGTGACCAGCACCTCGCGCGTCAACTGCTCCGGCTTCACATACTCGACGTTAGCCAGCGGATGCTCGCGGTTCACCACGAGTACCTGCTCGTAGTCGAACACCGGTTCGAAGCGCAAGCCTGGCTTGTAGAGCGGATCAGGCGTAACGAGCAGGTCGATCTCATAGCCGAACAGCGCGCCGATGCCGCCAAACTGGAATTTCTGCTTGACGTCGACATCCACATCCGGCCAACGCGCGAGATAGGGCGACACCACCTTGAGCAACCACTGATAGCAAGGATGGCACTCCATACCAATGCGCAGCGCGCCACGCTCGCCCTGCGCGTATTGACCCAGGCGTTCTTCGGCGAGATCCAGTTGCGGCAGCACGCGGTTGGCGACGGCAAGCAGATATTGACCGGCCTGGGTCAAGCGCAGATTGCGCCCCTCGCGCAACCAGATGTCCGTGCCCAGTTGCTGCTCCAGCTTTTTCATGGAGTGGCTGAGGGCGGATTGCGTCACGCACAGGATTTCCGCCGCCGCAGTGAGCGAGCCGCGCTCGTCCACGGCCTGGACAATGGCGAGATGAATTCTCTCAAGCATGATGATCCATGAATTAAACTAATGGTTTGTTGAATTATCACCATTTTACTTCATAAGTCGCCTTCGCTAGGATGCACCGATCCGCAACCTGATCGAATCAAGGCGACACGATGGCAACGACACACAATCTGGGCTTCCCCCGTATCGGCGCGAAGCGCGAGCTGAAATTCGCGCTCGAGTCCTACTGGAAGGGTGAGTCCTCACTCGGCGAACTGAAAGCGCTGGGTGCCCAGTTGCGCCAGCGTCACTGGGCACACCAGGCCGACCTGGGCTTCGCCGCCGTCGGCGATTTCGCCTTCTACGACCAGGTGCTGGACATGAGCTTCACGCTGGGCAACCTGCCGGAGCGCGTGCACGGCTTCCATGGCGATGCCCTCGACAACGCGTTCCGCGTCGCGCGCGGCCGGACGGCCAAGGGTGCCGAAGACCACAACGCGTGCTGCGGCGGCGTTGCTGCCGGCGAGATGACCAAGTGGTTCGACACCAACTATCACTACATCGTCCCCGAATTCAGCGCCGGCACCGACTTCAGACTCGACCCGTCGCGCCTGCTGGAACAGTTGGCTGAGGCCAAGGCTCAAGGCGTCAAGGCCAAGCCGGTGATCGTCGGCCCCGTGACCTACCTGGCGCTCGGCAAGGCCAAGGACGACTCCGACAAGCTGGCTCTGCTGCCGCGCCTGCTGCCGGTTTACGCCGAACTGCTGGCCGCGCTGGCGGCTCAAGGCGTCGAGTGGGTTCAGATCGACGAGCCGATCCTCGTCACCGAACTGTCCGCTGAATGGCAACAGGCGTACGTCACCGCGTACGAAGCGCTGGCGAACAGCAAGGTCAAGCTGCTGCTGGCGACGTACTTCGGCCAGTTGCTCGGCAACCTGTCGCTGGCTTGCAAACTGCCGGTGCAAGGCCTGCATCTGGATGCGATCAATGCGCGCGCAGAAGTCGCTGCAGTGATTGCCCAATTGCCAGAGGACCGCGTGTTGTCGCTCGGCGTGCTCAACGGCCGCAACATCTGGAAAACGGACCTCAACGGTGTGCTGGACTGGCTCGAGCCGGTCGCGAAGCAACTGGGCGAGCGCGTCTGGATCGCACCGTCGTGCTCGCTGCTGCATGTGCCGGTGGACCTGGAAAGCGAACAGAAGCTGGATGCGGAAGTCCGCTCGTGGCTCGCCTTCGCATTGCAAAAGCTGGGCGAACTGAAGGTGCTCGCGAGCGCTTTGAACCAGGGCCGCGACGCGGTCAAGGCAGAGCTGGCCGCTAACGCTGCCGCCATCGCCGCCCGTCGCGCTTCGCCACGCGTAAACCACCCGGCAGTCAAGGCTGCCCTCGCGAACATCAGCTCGGCCTTGGGTCAGCGCAAGAACGCCTACCCGGCGCGCGCCGACAAGCAGGCCGCACTGTTGAAGCTGCCGCCTTACCCGACCACGACCATCGGCTCGTTCCCGCAGACCGGCGAGATCCGCCATGCGCGCAGCCAGTTCAAGAGCGGCGCGCTGGACGAAACCGGCTACCGGAGCGCGATGCGCGCCGAGATCGAACGCAGCGTGCGCGAGCAGGAAGCGCTGGGGCTGGACGTGCTGGTGCACGGTGAAGCCGAGCGTAACGACATGGTGGAATACTTCGGCGAACAGCTCGACGGCTACGCGTTCAGCCAGTTCGGCTGGGTGCAGTCGTACGGCTCGCGTTGCGTGAAGCCGCCTATCCTGTTCGGCGACATCAGCCGCCCGAAGGCGATGACCGTCGAATGGATCAAGTACGCGCAGTCGCTCACCAGCAAGCCGATGAAGGGCATGCTGACCGGTCCGGTCACGATCCTGAACTGGTCCTTCGTGCGCGACGACCAGCCGCGTTCGGTGTCGTGCTACCAGTTGGCGCTGGCGATCCGCGAGGAAGTGCTTGACCTCGAAAAGGCCGGCGTGCGCGTGATCCAGATCGACGAAGCGGCCTTGCGCGAAGGTCTGCCGCTGCGCAAGTCGCAATGGCAGGAATACCTGGACTGGGCCGTGACGTCGTTCCGGATCACCGCCAATGGCGTGGATGACGAAACGCAGATCCACACGCATATGTGCTATTCGGAGTTCAACGACATCATCTCGTCGATCGCCGACATGGACGCCGACGTGATCACCATCGAGACCTCACGCTCGGATATGGAGTTGCTCGACGCGTTCGACAACTTCAACTACCCGAACGAAATCGGCCCGGGCGTGTACGACATCCACTCGCCGAACATCCCGAGCGAAGAACATATCGTTCAACTGATGAAGAAGGCCGCTGAACGCATTCCGGCGCAGCGCCTGTGGGTGAACCCGGACTGCGGTCTGAAGACGCGCCAGTGGGAAGAAGTCATTCCGGCGCTGACCAACATGGTGGCGGCTGCCAAAAAGCTGCGCGCTTCCGTCTGAGGAAGCCGGTAAGCTGATAGCGAAAGATGGCCACCTTCTGGTGGCCATCTCTCATTTTCCGTCACGCTTGCGCAGCAGATACGTGTCCATGATCCAGCCGTGGGTGCGGCGAGCCTCGGCCCTGACGCGTTCGATTTCGTCCATCACGTCGCGCAGCTTTCCTGAGATGAGAATCTCGTCGGGCGTGCCCACGTACGCGCCCCAGTAGATGTCCAGGTCTTCATCCGCGAGATGCCGGTAGGCATTCTGCGAGTCCAGCATCACGACCACGCTGTCGACATTCTCCGGGAACCCTTCGGCGATTGAGCGGCCGTTGGTGATCGCGATCGATCGGCCAATCAGGTTCAGTGGAACCTTGTGCCGTGCGGCCAGCGCCTGGACGCTGCTGATCCCGGGAATCACATCGTAGTGAAACGCGTGCCGACCCTCTTGCGCAATCGCCTCGACGATGCGGATCGTGCTGTCGTAGAGCGAAGGGTCGCCCCACACCAGAAAAGCGCCGACTTCGCCGTCGTGCAACTCGTCTGCAATCAGGCGCTCGAACAGGCGTTGCTTGTCACGGTTCAGTTCGTCGACTGCGGATCGGTAGTCTGAGTCGTCGCGTCTGCGCTCAGGGCTGGTGGCCTCGACGATCCGATAATCGTCACCGTTGATGAATCGCTCGATGATCTGCTTGCGTAGCGCGACCAGTTTTTCCTTCGCGACGCCTTTATCCATCACGAAGAATACGTCGACCTGATTGAGCGCGTTGATCGCCTGAACGGTCATGTAGTCAGGATCCCCTGCCCCAATTCCGATGATCAGGATTTTCTTCATCACTTCAACTCCTGGCTAATGCGGCGGGCGTCTCGATCGAGCACGCCCGCGGTTGATGTCAATTTATGCTGGACGTGCTGCCAAGCGCTCACGGGTTGCCGGCTATCAGTTCAATGCTGTCCAGTTGAGCCGCGCAGATGTCCCGAACGATCCGCACAAAATCGTCGAAGTACGGCCGACCCGCGATCCCTCTGGGTGCGACGGCATAGAGTTCGCTCCATAGTCCACCGGCACCGACGCGCTTGGCGAGCACATAGTCGTGGTCGACGTAGTTCTTCACCCCCCAGTTCGGCAGCGCCGCAATGCCACGGCGACTCGCCACCAGTTGCATGATCGCGATAGTCAACTCCGCGGTCCGCCGTTCGAGCTTGATCCCTGCCGGTTCCAGAACTTCGCGAATCAGATCGATACGCGATTCCGGCACAGGATAGGTAATCAGCGTCTCGCCTAGCAGGTCGTCGGGACCGACACGCCGCTTGTTGCGCAAGCGGTGTTCATTGGCGATCACCACCTGTATCTCGAAGCGGAAAAGCGGTGCAACGTGCAAATTACGCCTTGTGGCAGGCTTCGAGCCGATTACCACGTCCGCCTTGCCTTCGTTCAGCAGCTTCATCGGATCGGCATGGAACCCGGCGACCAGATCGACTTCCACCTCCGGCCAGCGGCGGCGAAATTCATCCATGACCGGCATCAGCCAGTCAAAGCAGGTATGGCATTCCAGCACGATTCGAAGCTCGCCCCGCACGTCGCCCTTCAGACGAACGAGATCGCGCTCGGCGGTGGCAACCGCGGCCACCGTTTCCCGGGCGAGAGCAAGTAGCCGCTCGCCGGCAGCCGTAAAACGCAGACCGTAGCGGGTGCGCTCGAAGAGGGACACCTCGTAATGCGCCTCCATGTCGCGGATCTGATGCGACAGCGCGGACTGGCTGAGATTGACCCGTTCGGCGGCGCTCACCAGCTTGTCGGATTCGGATATCGCAATGAGCGAACGAAGATGCCGCAGTTCAAGCATCGCACCGCCCGCATCGGCCGTGACAGTAAAGCAAAGGGGAGAAATTCTTGATATGAATGTGGTTCATATGATGATGAAAACATGTCGCTTGATGAATCATAACGTGACTTGCACACTACGCGGCATCCACTCAAGGATTCCGCATGGCCCGCACTCACATCTCCGGTTTTCCGCGCATCGGCGCGCATCGCGAACTCAAGTTCGCACAGGAATCTTTCTGGCGCGGAGAATCCGACGATGCCTATCTGCGTGGGGTCGGAAAGGAGTTGCGTGCCCGTCACTGGGAATTGCAGCGCGCCGCCAGGCTGGATTTTGTCGCAGTCGGCGATTTCGCGTGGTACGACCCGATGCTGAACCTGACTGCCCTGCTCGGTGCGCTGCCGGAACGATTCGGCTTCGAGCCGAAGACCCTGTCGCTCGCCCAGTATCACGAACTGGCGCGAGGCAACAAGGCGCAGCCGGCCATGGAGATGACCAAGTGGTTCGATACCAACTACCACTACCTGGTGCCGGAACTCGGTCCCGACACCGCGTTCGACGGCGGCATCGACTGGTTCTTCGAGGAAGTCGACGAAGCGCTCGCCCTGGGTCTTGCCGTCAAGCCGGTGTTGATCGGACCTATCACCTATCTGTGGCTATCCAAAAGCCGCGTTGCGGACTTTGACAGGCTGTCGTTATTGCCCAAGCTGGTCATCCGCTACCTGCGCATTCTCGACACGCTGAAGGCGCGAGGTATCGAATGGGTTCAGCTCGACGAACCCGCGCTCTGTCTCGATCTCGAAGCGGATTGGCTCGAGGCGTTTTCCGCCGTGTACAACGTACTGGGCGACTCGGGCCTCAAGGTGCTGCTGGCGACCTATTTCGACACCGCCGCCGATCACGCGCCAAGCGTCGCACAACTGCCTGTTCACGGTGTGCATATCGATCTGGTCAAGGCCCCGCAGCAACTGGAGGCGTGGCGTTCGGCGCTGCCGGCGGACAAGGTCCTGTCGGTCGGCGTCGTCGATGGACGCAACATCTGGCGCGCCGATCTGGGCGCCATTGTCGGCTCACTGGAAAGCCTTCAGGCGGAACGCGGCGACCGGCTGTGGATCGCGCCGTCCTGCTCGCTGGTCCATGTGCCGGTCACGCTCGCCTCCGAACAGAAGCTCGATGGCGAACTCCGGTCGTGGCTGGCTTTCGCGACCGAAAAACTCGATGAGCTCAGCACGATTGCGCTGGCGCTGCGCGATCCATCAGCAGCCCAGTCGGCGCTCGCGGCCGCGGCTACCGCGCTCGAGTCGCGCCGCAACTCAGGCGCGGTATTCAACGTATTGGTGCAACGGCGTGTCGCCGCTGTCACCGAGACGATGGCCAGCCGTAAGAGTCCGTTCGCCGATCGGAGCCGTGTGCAGCGTCACTCGCTCAAACTGCCACTCCTGCCCACCACGACAATCGGTTCGTTTCCGCAAACGGCGGCAATCCGGCAAGCGCGTGCCGCCTATCGTCGAGGCGAAATGCGCGCACTGGAATACCTTGAACGGATGCGAGCCGAAACGGCGAGCGTCGTGCGGCGACAGGAAGAACTCGGACTCGACGTGCTGGTGCATGGCGAAGTCGAACGCAACGACATGGTCGAATTCTTCGCGGACAAGCTCTGGGGATGTGCGCTCACCGAGAGCGGATGGGTCCAGAATTACGGCGCGCAGTGCGTCAAGCCACCAATCATCTACGGCGACGTCTACCGGCCCGAGCCGATGATCGTGGACGCGGCCTGTCATGCGCAGTCTTTGACCGACCGCCTGGTGAAAGGGGTGCTGACCGGACCGGTCACCATGCTCGAGTGGTCGTTTGTTCGTGACGATCAGCCGCGCTCGATCACAGCGCTCCAACTGGCGCTGGTCATTCGCGACGAAGTCGTGGACCTCGAGAAGGCCGGCATCCGCATCATTCAGATCGATGAACCCGCCTTCCGTGAAGGGCTGCCGCTGCGTAAGGCAGACTGGTCCGCGTACGTCGATTGGGCGACCCGGACCTTCAAGATTTCTGCGGGCGGCGTCTCTGACGCCACGCAGATCCACACCCATATGTGTTACTCGGAGTTCAACGACATTCTGCCCGCGATCGCCGCGCTGGATGCGGACGTGATTACGATCGAGACATCGCGCTCTTCGATGGAGTTGCTCGACGGTTTCGGCGAGTTCGCCTATCCGAACGGAATCGGACCCGGCGTATACGACACCCATTCGTCGCGTGTCCCGAGCGTCGAAACGATGCAGCGATTGCTCGAACGCGCATGCGAGGTCATTCCGGCTGACCGCCTGTGGGTCAACCCCGACTGCGGCCTGAAAACCCGGGGCTGGCCGGAGACGGAAGCGGCCTTGTCCAATATGGTGCTGGCCGCCAGAGCGCTGCGACAAAGGCTCTCAGCACAGTAAGCAAAACCTGAAAACAGCAAGGAAGCGTGCCGCCAGCGTCGTAGTGATTGACGACAACCACGACGCATCGGTACGCTTCGCGCTGATGGTTCCCGTCACTCGTTGCGCCGGCGCGTCATCGGCGCGTCATCCGTGTTGATAGCGCTTCCGCCCTCGTCAATATTGGCGCCTGGCCTGGCTCGTTCGTCCTCTAGCGCGTGAAACGTTACGACGAACTGGAAGCCTGTTCAGCCAGACGTTAAACCGTGTGACTGCGCCCAGGCGGCCCACTCACTACCCGCAAGAACCGACAAGACACAGCCCATCTCCATCATGAAGTTCCGTCATTTCATCATCACGTCTGCCCTGAGCGTCTCGACATGGCAGGTTGCACAGGCCGCGGACGACACGTCCTTGCCGCAGCCGGCACAGACCCCGGCAGAAACCACGCTGCCGAATATTCTCGTCACCGGCGACACGCAACATCTGCCGCAATCGTTCGACCAGCGCTTCGCCACGACTCAGGTCCTGACGCGCGCCGATCTCGAGCGTCTGTCGCCGATCGATCCGAGTATCACGCAAGCCCTCGCCACGCTACCCGGCGTTACCCTTTCGCAAAACGGCGGACCCGGCTCCACCGCCTCGGTCAGTATCCGGGGTTCGTCCGCCAGTCAGGTCGCGGTGTTTATCGATGGTATCCGGGTCGGTTCCGCGACCAGCGGACAAGCCGAGTGGGCGGATCTGCCGACCTCCGCGTTCGACCGCGTCGAGGTCATCTCGGGGCCGGCGGCCGCCTCGTTCGGTGCGAATGCGATGGGCGGCGTCGTACAGTTGTTCACCAACCATGCGGCCAATCAGCCGAACCGGACCACGATCTCGCTAGGCGGCGGCTCGAACAAGACCTTCGATACGCAAATCCGCACGTCGGGCAGTATCCCGTCCACCGGTCCGCTTTCGGCACTCTCCGGACTGACCTACTCGCTCGGTCTGCACGACTACAACACCGCGGGGATCGAAGCGACCCAGCCCTACGCCTATGGCCACGAGGACGGCCGCAATCCGTACCACGCGCAGGACGTGGATGCGCGGCTCGGCTATGCGCACGACAACTGGTCGCTCTCCGCATTTGCCCTGTATCACAGGTCCGATCTGTCTTACGACAACGCGGGCGGCGCCGACCGGCAACTCGATCATCAGTTGACGACCGGCCTCGCGTTTCATCTGGACATCACGCCGTCCACGCAGTTTGACCAGTCGGTAGGCTACGCTACGGACCGCCAGTTCGTCTATGCGAACAATCCGGCCATCCCCACCGACGAATTCGACTCGACGCGCTTAAGTACCACGACCTCGCTAACGCACCAGGAACGCGGGCCGGCACTGTTCGGCCTGCCGCTCTCCGGCGAGACGAAGCTTGCCTACGACTTCAGCCGTGAACTGGCATTCCTGCCGGTGGATGTCCCTCAAGGATTGCCGGCGCGCAACGATTCGTCTTTCTCGCTGCATCAGTCGGCCACGCTCGGTGCGCTGACGGTGTTCCTCGCCGGTCGCCACGACATTGTTCAGGGCCTGCCGGTCAATACCGGCAATGTGGCGGTGGCCTATGCCATTACGCCGGTTTATACGGCGCGGCTCTCGTATGGCAATGCATTCCGCCTGCCGACCTTCAACGATCTGTACTATCCGGGCTACGCCAATCCGAACCTGTTGCCCGAGCGCAGCGACACGGTCGAGGCAGCACTGGACGCCTCGACGTCTTTCGGCACCTTCACGGCCGCCGTATATGACACCCGGGTCCATGACCTCATCTCGTTTAACGCCGCGACCAGCATGCCCGTGAACGTAGGGCGTGCCCACGTCCAGGGCATCGATCTGTCCTACAAGGGCACAATCGGCAAATCGACACCCGTCAGTGTCGCGGTCGGCATTCTGAATCCGCAGGACGTCACCGACCAGACGTGGCTTCCCCGCCGTCCGCGCCAGACGGTCGCCCTGAGCGTCGATCACATGTGGGACGAGTTCCACCTGCACGCGCTCAGCACCGGCGTCTCGCTGCTTTACGGCGGCTCGACCTTCGACGACCAGTTCAACACGACCTATCTGCCGTCGTACACACGAGTCGATCTGCGCGCCGCGTACAAGATCAACTCGCATCTCACCGTGTCCGCCAGTCTGTCGAACCTCTTTAACCGGCAGTACGTCACCGCATACGGCTACAACTCGCTCGGCCGCACGGCATTCGGCAAGGTGGCGTATACGTTCTAGGCGGTAACGGGCTCACGTTTTATGCCGTCGGGCGGCAATTCACCCGGCGGCATAGCGCTATTTAATGAAAACCGGCCTGCCGGGCGTCGAATGAGTCCACGCCGGTTTTCTCCGGCCCTGCGCATTGCGAGGCCGTGCCTTACCGAATCAAACCGCGAGTGGAGCGCGACAGAAATTCGTAAAACGGCTTTACCTCGACGTGAGCGGACGCAATTTCAGCGATCTCCGGCTTCACTTCATCAAGCGTCTTGCCACTCCGGTAAAGCAACTTGTAGGCATTCCGAATGGCTTGTATGGCCTCTTTGCTGAAACCGCGGCGTTGCAGCCCCGTGGTGTTCACGCCAATCGGCGAAGCATGATTGCCTTGGGCGATGACAAACGGCGGCACATCTTGCGCGATGCCGGAACAGCCTCCAACCATGACGTGCGCGCCGATGATGCAGAATTGATGAACCGCGCACATACCGCCGATGATCACGTGGTCGTCCAGGATGACGTGACCGCCCAGCGTTGCATTGTTTGCCAGAATGCAATGGTCGCCAACGCTGCAATCGTGGGCAACGTGAGCGTTGACCATCAGCAGATTGTCGTTGCCAACCCGGGTGACGCCGCCGCCCTGGATCGTGCCGCGATGGATCGTGACACTCTCGCGGATTCTGTTCCGATCGCCTATTTCTACGAGCGTCGGCTCCCCGGCGTACTTCAGGTCCTGGTTGTCTTCGCCAATCGTGGCGAAGGGATAGATTATGTTGTCCCGACCAATGCGGGTGCGTCCGCTTACGACGACGTGAGACTTGAGTTGGGTGCCCTCACCAATCTCGACCTCGCCGCCAACGCAGCAATAAGGACCAATGCGAACACCGGCGCCAATGACCGCGCCCTCTTCGATCACTGCGGTTGGATGGATGACAGCCGTTTTATCGATCACAAACATAACCTCTCAGGAATGCCACTTGTGTGGCCTTGCAATTCAGATTCCATGCCGGAGCAGCGAGCCCCTATTCATTTCAGCGGTCGATTATATGGGTCTTTATTCCCGCTCGCCGTTGACCTTTCAACTGGTTACGAGCGGCTGAATGTCGGCTCGCCGGCTCCAGGAAAATTCGCCACCTTACAAATAGCTGTCGGCAAGAGCATCGAGCGAACCGACTACGTGATCTCGTGCGTCACGCGCCGCAATCGAGCGTGCTAGGCTACGCGTAGATTTCTTGCCGCATGGGATAAATTCCGCGGTCAGGACAGGAAACATCGAAGTTCGGGTGGCTCGAATAGTCCCATCCGCTCCCCTCGCTTAAGCTAAACGCAGGCGATGTAAGGTGGATCGATGATCGACGTGAACCAGCGTATTGCCGGGCGGCGGCGCCTTCGTGGCTTGCGTGGCCTTCGTGGCTTCTGTGCTGCGCTTTGCGGCTGTGCCGCCGTGACCGGCTGCATGGTCGGTCCCAACTACCGCACACCCGCCGCGCCCGCTACCGACACCTACACCGCCGCGCCGCTGCCCGGGCAGACGGCTTCGTCTCCCGGAGCCTCCGGCTTGCCCCAGCGCTTTGTGCCAGGACAGGACATTCCCGCCGCCTGGTGGGCCCTCTTTCATTGCGAACCGCTCGATACGCTGATCCGTCAGGCGCTCGTCAACAGCCCGAACATCGCCGCCGCGCAAGCCGCCTTGCGGCAGGCGCGCGAAAACTTCAAGGCGCAAGCCGGGGGCACCCTTCTGCCCAGCGTCGATGCGCAACTCGGCGCCACGCGACAAAAACTGAACGGCATCTCCTTCGGCGAACCTGGTGTGGTCGATGAGTTCAATCTCTACAACGCATCGGTGAATGTGTCGTACAAACTCGACGTGTTCGGCGGCTCGCGGCGCGCACTCGAAGCCTTGCACGCGCAAATCGACTACCAGGACTTTCAGTTGCAGGCGGCCTATCTCGCGATGTCAGCCAACATCGTGACCGCGGCGGTCAAGGAAGCATCGCTGCGCGCGCAGATCGAGGCAACCGAGCGGATCGCCACGGAAGAGGCCGAGCAACTCGGCGTACTCGGCAAACAGTTCGAACTGGGGGGCGTGGGCCGCACGGCGGTACTCGCGCAACAGACCCTGTTGGCGCAGACCCGCGCCACGCTGCCGCCGCTGCAACAACAACTCGACCAGGTGCGTCACCAGCTCGCCGTGCTGGCCGGCAAACTGCCCAGTGACGCAGGATTGCCCGAATTCAGGCTCGAGATGTTTTCGTTGCCCGAGTCGCTGCCGGTGAGCCTGCCGTCAGCGCTGGTCCAGCAGCGGCCCGACATCCTCGCCGCCGACGCCGTGCTGCATCAGGCCAGCGCGCAAGTCGGCGTGGCGACCGCGGCGATGTATCCGCAGATCACGCTGTCCGCCAGCTATGGCGCCGAGGCCCTCACGCCGGCCCAGGTGTTCAAGGCGGGCAGCACGATCTGGAGTCTGGGGGCCGGCCTGCTGCAACCCGTCTTCCACGGCGGCCAACTGAGCGCACAGAAGCGCGCGGCCGAGGCGGCGTACGAGCAGGCCGACGCGCAATATCGTGAAACGGTGCTGCTGGCGTTCCAGAACGTCGCGGACTCGCTGCGCGCGCTCGATCACGACGCGACCGGCCTGAAAGCACAGACGGATGCCTGGCGCTCCGCCAGCGATTCGTTGGACCTCACGCGTGGACAGTACCGCGTCGGCGGCGTGAGCTACCTCTCACTGCTCGATGCCCAACGCCAGTATCAGCAAACGGTGGTCAGCCTCGCACAGGCGCAGGCATCCCGCTACGCCGACACCGCCGCCCTCTTCCAGGCGCTCGGTGGCGGCTGGTGGAACGCGCCCGTGCCGGCCACCGCCGCGACGACGCATTGACGCAACGACGTATTGACACATTGACGCATTGACGTAACCGGCCCGGCCCGCAGAACGCTCGCATCACCGCTCTTTGCAACAACACGCGCAGTCAGAAACAAAGGAACGAAGCAACCAACCGTCAGGCGCTTCGCCCCATGCCGTGCAAGGACACAACGATGACTGAAAGAAAACCGATGACAAAGCGGATGGTGATCATGCTGATCTGTGTCGGCCTGCTGCTCGCCGCACTGGTCGGCTTCAACCAGTTCCGCTCGTACATGATCGGCAAGTTCATGGCGAGCAACGCGGCGCCGCCCTCCACCGTCTCGGCGATCGTCGCCGGCTATCAGTCGTGGCAACCGCAGCTTACGGCAGTCGGCAGCCTGCGCGCCGTGCGCGGCGTCGATGTCACCACCGAAGTCGCGGGCCTCGTGCGCGAGGTGGCGTTCAGTTCGGGGCAGAAAGCGAAAGCCGGGCAAGTTCTTGTCAGACTCAATGCCGACAGCGACGTGGCGCTGCTCCAGTCGCTGCAGGCCGCGGCAGAACTCGCCCAGACCGTCTACACGCGCGACAAGGCCCAATACGACATCAAGGCAATCGCCAA
The DNA here is from genome assembly GCF_046026025.1 of Paraburkholderia fungorum. Taxonomy (GTDB): domain Bacteria; phylum Pseudomonadota; class Gammaproteobacteria; order Burkholderiales; family Burkholderiaceae; genus Paraburkholderia; species Paraburkholderia fungorum_E. The sequence continues at coordinate 106,913 of NZ_JAQQFL010000018.1, forward strand.
GGCGCAGCTCGATGCGGACGCCGCCGACCTCAAGGGCAAGAAGGCGCAAGTCGCGCAACAGGCTGCGCTCGTCGACAAGAAAACGATCCGCGCGCCGTTCGCGGGACGCCTCGGCATCACCACGATCAATCCGGGGCAGTACCTCAATCCCGGCGATGCGATCGTGACGCTGCAAGCGATCGACCCGATCTTTGCCGATTTTTACCTGCCGCAGCAGCAGTTCGGCCAGCTCGCCATCGGCCAGACCATCGTGGTCGATACCAACGCGTATAGCGGGCAAACCTTCACGGGCAAGATCCTGTCGATGAACCCGAGAGTCGACAGCGCCACGCGCAACATTCAGATCGAAGCCACGGTGGACAATCATGAGCGCAAGCTGCTGCCGGGCATGTACGCGAACGTGAAAATCGACGCGGGCGCCGGGCAGCGCTACCTCACGCTGCCGCAAACAGCGATCACCTACAACCCCTACGGCGCGACCGTGTTCATCGTCAAAGCGGGCGCGCAACCCAACGCGCAGGGCAAGGCGCTGCCCACCGCGCAACAGGTGTTCGTCACGCCAGGCCCGACACGCGGCGATCAGGTTGCGATCCTCAAAGGCGTCGAGGCCGGCATGCAGGTCGTGACGAGCGGGCAGCTCAAGCTCAAGAACGGTACGCCGCTCATCATCAACAACAGCGTGCAGCCGGCGGACAATCCGAACCCGGCGCCTCAGGAACAATAGAGAGACCGCGATGACATTCACCGATCTCTTTATCCGGCGGCCTGTGCTTGCATCGGTCGTCAGCCTGCTGATCCTCGTGCTCGGACTGCGCTCGCTCGCCGCCCTGAAAGTCAGCCAGTATCCGCAGACCGAAAACGCCGTGGTGACCATCAGCACCGCTTACTATGGGGCGAACGCCGACACCATCGCCGGGTTCATCACGCAGCCGCTCGAGGCGGCGATCGCCCAGGCGCAGGGCATCGACTATCTGTCCTCGACCAGCACCACCGGCGTCTCGACGATTACGGCGACGCTGCGCCTGAACTACGACTCGAACCGCGCGCTCACCGAGATCAACACGCAGATCCAGTCGGTGCGTAACCAGTTGCCGCCGCAGGCGCAACAACCGGTGTTGACCGTGCAGGTCGGGCAGACCACCGACGCGATGTACATGGGCTTTTACAGCAACGTGCTGCCGAGCAATAACGTCACGGATTACCTGCTGCGCGTCGTCAAGCCCAAGCTCGATTCGGTCGAAGGCGTGCAGACGGCTGAAATCCTCGGCGGGCGGCAGTTCGCGTTGCGCGCGTGGCTCGATTCGACGCGGCTCGCCGCGCATGGCGTGACGGCAGCCGACGTTTTCACGGCGCTCGGCAACAACAACTATCTCGCGACGCTCGGCACGACGAAGGGGCAGATGGTCAGCGTCGACCTGAACGCGGGCACGGATCTGCATACCGTCGACGACTTCAAGCAACTCGTCATCAAACAGAAGAACGGTGCGATCGTGCGCCTCGAAGACGTCGCGAACGTCGTGCTCGGCGCCGACAGCTACGACTTCAACGTCGCATTCAGCGGCAAGCGTTCGGTGTTCATCGGCATCAAGGTCGCGCCGGACGCCAACATCCTCGATGTGGCCAAGCGTGTGAAGGCCATCTTTCCCGGACTGCAGAAACAGTTTCCGACCGGCATGACGGGCGATATCGTTTATGACGCGACCGATTTCGTCAACACGGCGATTTACGAAGTCATCAAGACCCTGGTCGAGGCATTGCTGATCGTCACTGTGGTGATTTTCCTGTTCCTCGGCAGCTTGCGCGCGGTCGTCATCCCGCTGATCGCGATGCCGTTATCGCTGATCGGCACATTCTTCGTGATGCAACTGCTCGGCTATTCGATCAATCTGCTGACCCTGCTCGCGCTCGTGCTCGCGATCGGGCTCGTGGTGGACGACGCGATCATCGTCGTCGAGAACGTCGATCGTCACATGATGGAGGAAGGCAAGGCGCCGTTCGATGCCGCGCTGATCGCCGCGCGCGAACTCGGCGGACCGATCCTCGCGATGACGGTCGTGCTGATCGCCGTCTATGTGCCGATCGGTTTTCAAGGCGGCCTGACGGGTGCCCTCTTCACCGAATTCGCCTTCTCGCTCGCCGGCGCGGTGACGGTGTCCGGTGTGATCGCACTGACCCTGTCGCCGATGATGTGCTCGCGCTTCTTTCGCGCGGAGCAGGAGTCCGGGCGCTTCGCGCGCTTCGTCAACCGCCAGTTCGAACGCGTGCATCGTGGCTATGGCCGTCTGTTGCACGCAACGCTCGACACCTGGCCCGTGTTTATCGTGATGGGGGCACTGCTGCTCGCCGGCACGGTCTATCTGTTCATGACGTCGAAATCGGAGCTCGCGCCGCAGGAGGATCAGGGGATCGTCCTGTCGCAGATCCAGGGGCCGCCGAACGCGACCATCCAGCAGATGCAGACGTACGCGGACCAGGTATTCAACATCTCCAAAGCGTTGCCCGAATACTCGCAGATGTTCCAGCTCACCGGCGCGCCGACCCTCAACCAGGGGATCGGCGGTGTGCTGTTCAAGACATGGGACCAGCGCAGCAAGGGCGCAACCGCCTTGCAGCAGGAATTGCAGCAGAAATGGAATCAGATTGCCGGGGCGCGCGTCGCGGCGTTCCAGTTTCCGCCGCTGCCGGGCTCGCAGGGCTTGCCGGTGCAGTTCGTCATCAGCACGACCGAGCCATTCGAGAACCTCAATGAAGTATCGCAAGCCGTCCTGCAAAAAGCCCGTGCGAGCGGGATGTTTTTCTTCGTCGACAGCGATCTCAAGCTCGACAAGCCGGAAGCCACACTCGTTGTCGACCGCGACAAGGTCGCCTCGCTCGGGCTCTCGCAGAGCGACGTCGGGCAAGCGCTCGGTTCGGCGCTCGGGGGCGGCTACGTCAACTATTTCTCGATCGCCGGGCGCTCGTACAAGGTGATCCCGCAGGTCTTGCAGACCGACCGCCTGAATCCTTCGCAGGTGCTCGATTATTACCTGCGCACGCCGGACGGCAGTGTCATTCCGGCGTCGACGATTGCGCATATCGAACACAACGTCGTGCCGGAATCGATCAACCACTTCCAGCAGCTCAACTCGGCGACGATCTCAGGCGTGACCGTGCCGGGCGTGTCGCAAGGCGAAGTGCTCGATTTTCTGCGCAAGGCAACCGCGCAAGCCGCACCCGCGGGATATTCGGCGGACTATTCGGGGTTATCGCGGCAATTCGTGCAGGAGTCCGGTGGTTTCGTCATCACGCTGCTGTTCGCGACGATCATCGTGTTCCTCGCACTCGCGGCACAATTCGAAAGTTTCCGCGACCCGATCGTGATCCTGGTTTCAGTACCGATGGCGTTGTTCGGCGCGCTCATCTTTATCAACGTCGGCTTGACGACGCTGAACATCTACACGCAGGTCGGGCTCGTCACGCTAATGGGGCTCGTCAGCAAGCACGGCATCCTGATCGTGCAGTTCGCCAACGAACTGCAACACGCCGGCAAATCGAAACGCGAAGCCCTGGAAGAAGCGGCCGGCGTGCGGCTGCGCCCGATTCTGATGACGACGGCGGCGATGGTGCTGGGCGTCGTGCCGCTCGTAATCGCCTCGGGCGCGGGCGCGGCGGGCCGCAACGCAATGGGGCTCGTGATCTTCACGGGGCTTTCGATCGGCACCCTCTTCACGTTGTTCGTGGTGCCCGCGATGTATATGTTTCTCGCCGCCGATCACCATCAGCAGGCCGGCGCGCCGAAGGCGGGTTAGCGTGTGGCGTGCTCCTGCTGGGCGAGCCACTGCAAGATGCGTTGCCGGGCCGGATGCAGCGCGCCTGCGGTCTGCAGCCAGAGCACATAGACCCCTTTGGTCTTCAGAGGCGTGCCGAACGGGATCACCAGATCGCCGCGATTGATCGATTCCTGCGCCAGCGTCAGGTCCGTCATCGCGACGCCCAACCCGCGAGCGGCGGCATTCATCGCAAGCTCATCCAGATTGAACGTGATGTGCTTGTATTTTCGGGCAGCCGATCCGCCGTGGGCCTTCAACCACGTTGCCCACTCGTGCTGACCCGTTGAACCGTGAATGAGCGTGTACTGCGTCAACGCTTCCAGAGACGTTGGAAGGGGTTTGTCGTTCACGGACGACGGCGCGCACACCGGCACGAGGATTTCATCGAACAGCGTGATGAAGGCAGGGTCATCCGGCGGTTCGGGCAGATAAAGGATATAGGCGTCGCAGTGACCCGAAGGATCGACCAACTCGGTCGCGACCGTTTCGATCGACAGCGACAGATCGGGGTGCCGGGCATAGAAACCCGTCAGGCGCGGCAATAGCCAGCGAACCGCCAGAGACACGAAGATGCGGATGCGAAACGGCCTGTCTCGCGGCGATATCCGCTCATCGAGCATCTGGAGTTCTCTGAGTATCTTTCGCGCCACCTCCAGCACCGCTTCACCGTGCTCGGTCAACTGCATGCTGCGACTGTTCCGAACGAACAGGGGCACGCCGTAGTGACTTTCCAGTTGCTGGATCTTCCGGCTCACCGCGCTCTGGGTCAGGTGCAACTTTTCTGCCGCTTCGGTGAAATTGTCCGACTCAGCCACGAGCGACAGTGTCTGCAGGGCGCTGACAGACGGCGGACGATAGAGTTTATCCATGCGTTTTTAGAATACTCGAATGAATTAATAGCGCTGGATAACGTATCCAGCTCCCAATATATTGACACTCAAGTGAAGGCGGTGCCGGTCGAGCATGCTAATTATTCATACTTTAGACCGCCTTGGTTATCCGTAATACTGAGGGGACACGATTGTGGTCGAAAATATCTGCGGCTGGATCGCTCAAGCCGGCGTCTCGCCGTCCGGCGCGACCCTGAAGGGAACACAGAAAGCAGATTGGCTGGTGATCGGGGGAGGCTTCACGGGACTGTCGGCGGCGCATACGCTCGCTGAACTGCATCCGCAGTCGCGCATCATCGTGGTCGATCGTCAGCGCGCCGCCCAAGGTGCGTCGGCGCGAAACTCGGGCTTTGTGGTCGCCTATGAGCGGCCTGCGCCGAACGAGCTTAGCGGTCAGCAACTGAATGCCCATTACCGCGTCGCGAGCGCCATCGGCAAAGCCGCCAGTGACGAAGTTCGCCGGCGTGTGGCGAGTCTCGGCATCGAATGCGATCTGAGCGACGCCGGTTATTTCTTCGCGGCCCACGATCCGGCCAAACTCGCTGACGCGAAGCTCCAGGTGCAAACCCTGCGTGAAGCAGGTGCGAGCGCCGAACTGCTGGAGGGCGAGGCGCTGTCGCAACGGCTGGGCTCGCCGTTCTACCGGGCAGGGATCTGGTGCAGGAGTGGGAACGGGCTCTTGCAGCCGGCGAAGTATGCCAAGGGATTGCTGGACACGCTGCCCGCCAATGTTTCGCTCTACGAAAACACTGACATCACCGGTCTTGAGCGTTTGAGCCACGGCGGCATTCGCGCGCGGTCCATCAACGGCCACATCGAGGCGGACCGGGTGATTGCATGTGTCGGCGCATTTTTGCCCAGGATCGGGCTGACGGATAACACGGTATTCCCCCTTGAACTCAGCGCGTCGCTCAGCCGGCCGTTGACCGACGACGAGTATCTGCGCCTGGGGAGCGCCGCGCCCTGGGGCGTACTCTCGACTCGCCCTGCCGGCGCCACGTTGCGCCTGACCCCGGACAGACGGCTGCTGATCCGCAACACGGTGGAATATCGCCGGCGCGATCTGGCCGGCCATGCTCTCGCGGCACGCCGGGCCAGACACCTGCGCGGATTACAACGCCGGTTCCCCTGGATCACCGATGAGCATCTGCAATTTACCTGGACTGGCCACCTCAGCGCCACGCGATCAGGTGAGCCACGCTTCGGAAAACTGGCGGAAGGCATTTATTCCGCAGCCGGATGCAACGGCTCCGGCGTAGCGCGCGGCACGCTGTGGGGGCGGCTATTGGCCGAAATGGCATCGGGAGGCCAGTCAGCGTTGCTGACTTCTGTTCTCGGCAGCGCGAAACCTGGATGGCTTCCCCCTCGGCCATTCTTCGACATCGGCGCCTCGATACGTCTGCGATATGAAGCGCTTCAGGCAAGAACCGAGTCCTGAGTGCGAAATGTTTGATTCGCAAAACCACTGAGATTTTCGCAACGTCACCTCGCAAGGAAAAACATCATGCGCGCTTGCCATCCTGTCATTCGTCTGCGTCGCGCGGCCGCCGCCGGCGCCTGTATTGCGGCGACCCTCACGGCATGGACAACGCCCGCCGCCCGCGCCGCGGACGCCGAGCTGAACGTGTACAACTGGTCGGACTACATCGCGAAGGAAACGGTCCCGACTTTCGAGAAACAGACCGGCATTCACGTGCGCTATGACAACTACGACAGCAACGACACGCTACAGGCCAAGCTGCTGGCGGGCAGTTCAGGCTATGACATCGTGGTGCCGACATCGAACTACATGGCGAGGCAGATTCCCGCCGGCGTGTATCAGAAGCTCGACAAATCGCAACTGCCGAACCTGAAGAATCTCAACCCTGTACTCATGCAGATGGTTGCGGGCGCCGACCCGGGCAATCAGTACGGCGTGCCCTGGGCGTTCGCCGTCACCGGTATCGGCTACAACGTGCAGGCCGTGCAGAAAGCGCTCGGTGCGAACGCGCCGGTCGACAGTTGGGCGCTGGTGTTCGACCCCGCTAACGTTTCCAGGCTCAAGGGTTGCGGCGTCTCACTTCTCGATGAGTCGGTCGATGTATTTGCCGCGGCGCTACAGTACCTGCACAAAGACCCGAACAGCACCAACCCGGCCGATTATCAGGCCGCGTTCGAGATGCTGAAAAAGGTGCGGCCGTACATCACGGAGTTCAACTCGTCCGGCTATATCAACGACCTCGCGAACAACGACATCTGCGTGGCGATCGGTTTTGCCGGTGACGTCGGCATCGCGCGCCGGCGCAGCACCGAAGCCAAACGTTCGTATGACATCAGGTTCTCGAACGCAAAGGAAGGTGGCCTGGTGGCGTTCGACATGATGGCGATCCCGAAAGACGCACCGCACCCGCAAGCGGCGCTCAAGTGGATCAACTATATCGAGGACCCGAAGGTCAATGCGGCGATTACCAACGAGGTCTTCTATCCGACGGCGAATCAGGCGGCGCGCCAGTTCGTCATGCCGGCGGTGGCGCAGGACCCGACGGTGTACCCGCCCGACGACGTACTCAGGAAAATGACGCTGATGAAGCCGACATCGGTTGAAATCGTGCGCCTTGAGAATCGCTTGTGGTCGCAACTCAAAACGCTTCACTGATCTCGTGAGGTTTGCGGTGCGGGATTCGAACGCGTCCCGCACTTGCAAACGGATCATGAAACCCGGCTGGGAGACGGCCTCCGTAAGATCGCCACGCTAGATGAGTTCCGCGATACGAACGATGAGAAATGCCGCTGGCACAAGCACCGCTTGCGCGCATAGCGTTCCGAGCACGCGTGCCCCCACAAGCGTGGTAATCGCTCGCCGGAAGCTGTTTTCCGAAACCCGGCCTTCGATCACGTCGTCTGTCATGACTGAAACTTGCGGATCGATAACGACCGCCAGGACGATCGTCGCAAAACCGTTGATCACCGAGGACAGATTCGCACATGTCACTCGCAACTCCGGCTTCAGATATCCCGCATAAAGCGACGCAAAAACGCCAACCGTCCAGATGGCCATGGCGAACACGTTCAGCCCGATAACCTTCCAGGAAACGCCGGCGCCCGTTGTCAGTTGGGTGACGTTGTGGCGGGACGGGAGCCGCGCGCCATCCCGGATGTAGTTGACGCCGCCGCGGCTGAAGATATGGAGCAGCAGACGGGGAATCGAGCGATTGACCTGAAAATGCTCGACCGCCCGGCTGAAATAACGCTGGAACGTGGGAATCAGACAGGCTCCCACGATGCTCGCCACGGTGGCGGACAGCAGGAAAAAGCGAAAATCACCGAGCAAACCACTCTCTGTGTGATGGGCAATATCAAGCTCCACCCGCTTCGCTATGAAGGGCCCCTGAAAGGAATTCGCCGTCCGGGAGACTAAGGCAATGATCCCAAATAGAGAAAACGACACGGCTATCCGGCGTGTGCGAACACCGGCGATCCGCACGGCATACGCCAGTGTTGCGATCACATGAATGACGAACGTAAGCCCGCAGATGATCAAAAGCTGAATGTCCATGCTGTCGCGGCGAGTTGGGCGAGCCCATAGTCTACCGGGGCTCGTCTGCTTTGTTGTGCCGGCATGCGAACATCGGTACGCGTTACCTGCGCATCGGGCGCCAGCACGTACGGTCACGCAATGGCATGATATCGGCCTCACGTCCTCATTTCTCGAACCCTCCCGAACCTTCCCGAACATGTCCAACCTGATCGTCCACGGCGGCGTCCCGTTACGCGGGGAAATCACGCCATCCGCCAACAAGAACGCTGTTTTGCCGATCCTTTGCGCCACGCTGCTCACCGATCAACCGGTGCGTCTGATCGGCGTGCCGGAGATCACCGACGTCAAAAAAATTCTCGACATCTTCCGCGCGCTCGGCAGCGACGTGTCGGTGAATTTTTCAACCGGCATGCTCGACCTGCATCACCATGCGACCACCTTCGACCCGGCAACGCACAAGCTGCCCGAGGAGATGCGCTCGTCGATCATGCTGGTCCCGCCTCTGCTCGCGCGTTTCGGCGTGGCGCGGCTGGAGAGTGACGTGAAGGGCTGCACGCTCGGCGTGCGCGAGATCGACCCGCACGTCGAGGTATTCGAGCGGTTTGGCGCCCGCCTCGAGCGCACCGACGATTCGCTGATTGTGCGCAACGACCAGCGCATGGTCGCAAACGATCACTGGCTGGACTACGCGTCGGTTACGACAACCGAGAACTTTGCGCTGTGCGCGGCGGCCGCGCAAGGAACGTCGACGCTCGTCAACGCGGCATCGGAACCTCATGTGCAGGAGTTTTGCCGCTTTCTTGCCACGCTTGGCGTCGGCATTGAAGGTATCGGCACATCGCGGCTCAGCGTGACGGGCGGCCGACGCCTTGGCGGCGGCGAGTTCCGTTTCAGCGAGGATTTCCACGAGATCGCCACCTTTCTCGCGCTGGGCGCCATCACCGGTGGCGACATCGTGGTCAGGAATTCCGCGCCCGAGCAGTTCCCGTTGATCGACAGAACATTCGCGAAGTTCGGCGTCAATGTCGAGCATCGTAACGGCTGGTCGCGTGCCTCAAGCGACGGCCCGCTGCAGGTGCGTCGCCCGTTCACACAGAATATTCTCACCAAGGTCGAAGCGGCGCCGTGGCCGTATTTGCCGGTCGACCTGCTGCCGATCTTTGTCGCGCTCGGCGTGAAAGCCGAAGGCAGTGCGATGTTCTGGAACAAGGTCTATGACGGTGCAATGGGCTGGACCAGCGAACTGTCGAAGTTCGGCGCGCATGTGTTTCTGTCCGATCCGCACCGGCTGATTACCTTCGGCGGCCTGGCGCTGAGTCCGGCACGCGTAGAGAGTCCGTACATTATCCGCGTGGCGATTGCGTTACTGATGGTCGCGGCCAGCATCGAAGGACGCTCCGAGATCATGAATGCGCTGCCGATCCGGCGCGCGCATCCGCGTTTCGTCGAAAACCTGCGTTCGGTGGGCGCAAATGTCGAGTGGACCAGCAGCGAGTGAAGGTCGCGAAACAACGATTACCGGCAAGCCGCCTCAGTCCGTAACCGAGCGGCGTGTCACATACCTCGTTGGCTGATCGCGTGACGTGGCTGCCAGCAGCGTGATCGCGGCGAGCAGCATGAGTCCGCCGAGATACAGCGTGCCCAGAAACACAGAGCCCGTCACAGATGCGATCCAGCCGACAACGATCGGGCTTGCGAGACTGCCCAGACTTCCGAGGCTGGAAACGGTGGCATAGGCGAGCGCGCGCTCGTTCGGAAAGTACAGCGGAACGAGCGACCAGAAGCACGCCAGCGTGCCGAGCGTACCTGCCGTGGCGATCGTCACAAGCACCATCGCCAGAACCGGCGAATGCTGGACGGCGGGGAGCAGCAACCACCCGCCCGATGCCAACCCGAGACTGAGCGTTGCATGCCAGCGTCTTTCGCCCGTGTTGTCGGAATGGCGGCCGTTGCAATACAGCACCACCGCGCCAAGCGCGTACGGAACCACCGCGATCCAGCCGATTGTTGCGGGATTCTTTACACCGAAGCTGCGTATGATGGTCGGCAACCAGAATGAGAATCCGCCGATGCTACCGTTCATTGCAACGCAAAAAAACGCGAGCAGATAGAGCTTCGGATTACGTGCGATGCGCCAGCCCCCGCTTGCGTGTGACGGCGGCGGGTCGCGATACTCGTCACGCAATGACTTTTCCAGTTCAAGTTTTTCGTCGTCGGAGAGCCACGGCGCTCGCGCTGGGCCGTCTGCCAGCACGAACCAGGCGATGATTCCGAGCAGGACTGCCGGCGCGCCTTCGAGAATGAACATCCATTGCCAGCCATGGAGGCTGGCCACGTGTTCCATCGACTGCATGATCGTGCCTGAAATCGGCGAACCGATCACGCCTGAAAGCGGAATGGCAAGCATGAACAGGGCGATAAATCGTGCCCGCCTCGCCGCCGGAATCCAGCAACTCAGATAGAAAAGAATGCCCGGCATGAATCCGGCCTCAGCCGCGCCGAGCAGAAATCTCACGAGGTAGAAATGGCTCGGCGTCTTGACCGCGGCCATCGAAATGGACAGAAGCCCCCACAACACCATGATGCGCAGTATGGTGCGACGCGCACCCGTTCTCTGCAGCAGCAGGTTGCTCGGGATTTCAAACAGGATGTAGCCAACGTAAAAGAGACCTGCTCCCAAGCCGTAGATCGCACTGGAGAAATCGAGTTGCTCCTTCAACGCGAGTTGGGCAAAACCAATGTTCGTCCGGTCCACGAAGTTGACGATATAGCAGACGAAAAGAAACGGAATCAGGCGCCACGCAATTCTCCGATACATCGCGGCACGCTTGGCTGGATCCAGCATTCCGGCATTCCCCCGAATTCAACGTTGACGGTTAAACGATCAAACGATCAAGTAAATTACTATGATGTTAGTATATTTACAAAATTCGCGGCAAGCGGGTTAACACCAACACCATGGGCCGAACACCGTATCAGGGAAATCCGGCGGATAAGATCGTTGCTTCGGAAACCTGAACGCCGGCGAACTCAGGCAAATAAAGGCGTCAGAGCCAGCCAAAGGGTATACAGTGGGGAAGTCAGTCGCCAATGAGCGACCTCCTGCTTCGAGGCCCCGCTATGCAATCACCAGTCAAACGTGCTTCGACCGCAGTTAGCAGCGAGAGCGAATACGCCGTCGAACGCAAAACGCGCGCTCGTATCCTCGACACCGCGGACGCGCTGAGAGCAGAGAAAAGACGCGCCGATTACGCCACGATCGACTCCAACGCCAGTAAGTGGCGCTACTCGGGCGTGTCCGAGAAAAGCTGATCGCCGTGCTTCAATTTCCCAACCCCAGCCGTAGCTACGACGCCGCCCGGCATTGCGTGTGTTTCTGGGGCTACGACGATTCGCGCGAAATCACCTTCATGGTCGACGACGCCATGCTCAGAAATTTGCAGCCTGACGTTGGGTCCGACGAGCGGTCGGTGCTGGTCGCCTTCGACGAGCTTCGCGACAAGGTTCTCGAAATCGCGAAGAAGCAGTATGTCGGCGGTTCACAGAATCGATATTTGATTTCGTGAGCAACACGCCGGCCGACGCTTGCCCCTCGGCAAGCGCAGAGGCAATCGCCGGCGCGACTTCAAACCTGGGCGAGCCGCGTCAAGAAGGCGTCAACCTGGTGTTCCTGCGTGGCCCACGACGTTACCAGGCGAATCACGGAATGATCGTTATCCGACTTCCGCCAAACATAGAAAGCAAAGTGTTGCTTCAAAGCGGAAATGACTGAATCGGGCAAGACTGGAAATACCTGATTCGTCGCCGTTTCGGCTTCGAGAGCGTAACCGCCAGACACGATCCCAGCAGCAAGTTTTGCCGCCATGGCATTGGCGTGCTTCGCATTTTCGTGGAACAGATCCTTGGCGCCAAATAACGCCTGAAACTGGATACCCAACAGCCGCCCCTTGGCTAGCATGCCGCCGCGTTGCTTGACATGAAAAGCAAAGTCTTCCGTCAACGCAGGATTGCAAACAACAATGGCTTCACCCAGAAGCGCGCCTGCCTTGGTCCCACCGATCCAGAAAATGTCGACGAGGGAAGCAATATCGGCCAACGTCACGTCACTCCTGCTGGACGCCAATGCCGCGCCCAGGCGCGCGCCATCGAGAAATAGAATCAGGCCCCTCTGCTTTGCGAGCGCCGATATCTCCCGCAATTCCGCAAGCGAGTACACAGTGCCTATTTCGCTTGCATTCGACAGATAGATCAGTCGAGGCTTCGCCATGTGCGGGAAATGCGCATTGGCGGCAAGCGCGGCCTCGATACTGGCGGGCGTGAGCTTCCCGTCTACCGGGGGGACGACGATGAGCTTGTGGCCGGTTGCCTCAATAGCACCGGCCTCCCTGACTACGATATGCCCCGATTCCACGGCAATGACGGCTTCGTGAGGACGCAGGCAACTGGATATCGAAACGATGTTGGCCATGGTCCCGCTTGCGACGTAATGGATCGCTCCGTCGAACGTGTTCCCCAGGCGGGCCTTGATCAGAGTCGTGGCCTCCGCGGAGTACGAGTCTTCCCCATAGGCCGCCTGCTGGACGTAGTTGGATTCCGTCAGGGCGCCGAGAATGTCGGGATGTGCGCCTTCGCTGTAGTCGTCAAGAAAGCTGAAAGTAGTCATTCGGTGCTTCTGCCTTAGATGGAGGCCGCCCAGGACGGGCGCGAGGCCAAAAACCGAAGGCTACCGATCTGCTGGCAGAACGCCTTGTAAAAAATTGCCGCGCCGCCGTCAGAAGCGAGCAGGCGTAATACCGTAGGCGTCACGAAACGCCCGCGTGAAATGGCTTTGATCGAAGAAGCCGACGGCGTGCGCAATTTCAGTAATCGGCATGGTCCTGTTCGCGTTGATCAACGCCACCGCCTTCTCCAGCCTCATGCGCAGCAGCCAGGCATGCGGCGTCATGCCGATCGCACGTTTGAACAGTTTCAGGAACCGGAATCGGCCGAGGCCAACGAGGAAGGCCAGATCTTCCAGAACGATTTTGTCGGCAATATGCGCCTCGACGAACTCCCGAACCAGCCGCAGTTGCTGGGACGACAAAGCCCCGGCGATCGTTTGGGGGGATGGCTGCTTCAACCGGGCGAACAGTGACTCCAGCAGTTCCAGAACGTAGCTTTCGTTCCTGATCGGATCGTTCATCCCCTGCTGAAGAGTTGCGTGCATGTTGAGCAGTTGATCTGCGAGGCGGCTATCTTGCAGCACCACGGCGGCCTGAGAAGGGAAGTAGTGCCTGCCCGTGATTTCCTCGCCCAAACCATTCAGCAGCGCGGGCGACAGCCGAAACGTTCGAAGCGTGTATGACTCATCGGCACCGGCCACCCCGTCGTGAACCTCGCCAGCGGGCATGAGTTGAATCGCGCCACGCGTAAGCAACAGGGATTCCCCACGAAACGATTGACGTTGCACCCCGCTGGTAACGAGCGCGATGTGGCAGTCGAGATGGTAGTGCGGCTCAAAGCGAAACTCGGCAAACCGAGCCGTGCCAAGGATCAGACCCGGGATGTCGGTTGAGTGGCTGTATTGGACTTCTTCGGGCATAACTCACCTCCGGTTCGACGCCGGCACCTTGGAGACCAGACCCCGAAAGTTGCGCTGTAGTGCCTTCACTGCGGTGCCTTCACTGTAAGTGCCTTCATTATCCCAGCTTCGTTGCGATCCGCTCTGGCCGGCCGCAGCCAACGTCCAGTCCTCTGAAAACGTAAGCGGGGCGGATTCGAGCGGGTTTCGTTTTCCCATTCAATTTACTTTCAATTTCCTGTCATAAATTATCGGCAGACTGGCGGACTTTCGCGCTCGGCGCACCTCCTCTCTCCTCCTATCCGACCGATTCTTCGATGCCCCATACGCTTGCCAGATTTACCCTAGCTGCAACGCTGTCGTCGTTACTCGGCCTTGCCGCCTGCGGCGGCGGCGGGGTGTCGTCCCCTACCCCGGTCAGTTCGTCGGATGAGGCATCAAAACCGACTCCCACACCCACGCCGACTCCAGCGCCGACACCGACACCAACCCAGCCCGGCAAATGGCAGGCGGCATCGACAGGCGACATGCTCGACGTGACGCTCGGCGATCTGCATCCGACTCAAGCCGCACTCGGTTACGACCAGATCTACTACAAGCTCGGTCGCTACGAGCTCAAGCCGAACAAGAAGTTCGACGACTTCTGCGCGGACGAAGGTCTGGGCGGCGTGGCGGCGACCGGCTATTCGGCGACCTCGACGCTGATCGACTCGACCAGCTTCACCTGCACGACGACGGATCTGACCAGGCGCGACACGACCCTGCTCAACCCGGTCGTGATCGGTCCGAACGGCGACTCGCTGTACCTGACGGACGGCCATCACGGCCTGTCGACCTACTACGAGGTGCCGGACGGCGGCCCGAAACTGCACGTGCACGTGGTGGTGAAGGCCAACCTGAGCGCCTACTCCGGCGACACGTTCTGGGCGGAGATGCAAAACCGCGGCTACACGCGACTGAAGGACGGCAACGGCGCCGCGATCACGCCCGCGCAACTGCCGACGGGTCTGGGGCTGAAGCTTGGCATGCAGAACGACAAGTTCCGCTCGCTCGTCTATTTCACGCGTGACATCGGCTACAGCAAACCGACGCCGTCGACGGATTTTCTCGAGTTCTACTGGGCCGACTGGCTGCGCGCGTCGTTCCCGCTGTCGAGCTACGCACTGACGAATCTGGGCGCGACCGATCCGGATCCTGCGACCGTCGATACGGGCTACCTGAACGCGGTGTGGAATGCCTCGCAGCTGATGGTTACGTCGACCGACCCGGTGATCGACGGCAAGACCGGCGCGGATCTCGGCCGTCTCGCGCAGATCAATGCCGGCAAGAAGTATACGAAGGGCACCTTCGGCGATCTGCTGCTGCCCATGACCGCGTCGAGCCCCGGCAAGCTTGCCTACGCGCTCGACTATAAAACGCGCCATAGCATTCAGTAAGGACCTTTGTGCCGCCGGGCTCCGCATGCGCGGGGTCTCGCCCGTTTGCGCTACACCATGATGAATCCGTGCCGCATACCCAGCATCACCGCTTCGGTGCGGCTTGTTGCGCCCAGCTTGCCGAAAATCGAGGAGAGGTGGAATTTCACGGTGTTCTCGGAGATGGCGAGCTGGCGCGCGATCTCCTTGTTGCCAAGCCCTTCGGCGAGCATCGTCAGCACTTCGATCTCGCGCGCGGTCAGGGTTTCGACGTACACCGGGGACGCCATCGAACGAGGCGGTTTACGCTCGCTCAGCAGCCTCGCGAGGGTCTCCGGCGACAGCACGCAAAGACCCGCAGCGGCGGCTTCGATGGCGGCGACGATTTCGCCTGGCGTCGCGTCGCGCGGCAGGATCGCCATCACGTTGCCTGGCAACGCCTCGTCATTCCAGTCGCTATCCGCCTCGTCGGTCAACAGAACGAGCGCGGGCGGCGCCTGATCTGCGTCGAATCCGGCGCTGAGCGCGTCGCTCGCCTCCAGCTCCAGATCGATGACGATCACATCCGGCAACAAACCAGTCAAACTGCGAGCGAGCGTTTCACCATCGGCCGCACTGCCCACTAGCCCGAGTGCAGGCGTCGCGCCGACAAGCGCTTGCAGGCGCGCGCGCACCTGCGGCGCATCGGCGATAACCGCGACCCGGACCGGGCTCATCTGTGTCATCTGTCCACCCGACGCTTGACTGCCTAGCTTAACCTCATCGGCACGCGTTCCCTTGCGAGCGTTCGCCGAGAATGACGACGCACTCGTGACGCTCCCCGCCGCGAATCAGTACGATTTTCAACGGCTGTCCAATCTGCCCGGAACTGAGCGCGGCGTGCAGGTCTTCGATATCCCGGCACGGCTCGCCATCTGTTTCGATCAACACGTCGCCGATGAGCACACCGGCCTGATCTGCAGGACTGTTCGCCGCGAGCGAAACGATCAGCAAGCCGCGAGCGGACGACAGATTCATTTTCTTGATCCATGCCTCCGACAGGTTCACGGGCTGCGTGCCAACACCGAGATAGCCGCGCGAGACGTGCCCCTTGGCCAGCAGTTCCTCGGCAACGCTCGTCACGGTCGCCGCGGGAATCAGGATGCCGGCACCACGCGCGAGCGCCGACGTGCAGATACCCATGACGTGTCCGCGCATATCCGCGAGGGCCGCGCCCGAGAAACCCGGACGCAGGCCACCGTCGAGCCGCACGAACGCATCCAGTTGTCCGCCCCGCCATGTGCGCCAGGAACCGCCGACGGCGCCGACCACGCCGAAATCCGCACTGGCGCCGAGCCCGTCGGCCCGCGCGACCGCGACTACCAGATGGCCTGCCTTGAGCGAGCGCGCATCGCCGGATTCGACCGGGTCGATGTCGACATCGTCCAGTTTGAGCACGGCGAGATCGGTGCCCGTATCCTGCCCTGCGAGAACGGCGGCGACGGCCCGGTTATCGGCCAGCGTGACCTTGATCCCGTCTTCGTGTCTGAGCGTGTGCGCCGCCGTGACGACAATGCCACGCCGCCAGATTACGCCAGTTGAAGGAATGCGACGCCGGCCGTGCACCGCGACAACGCGTTGCCCCACGCGCTCGACGATGCCCGCCAGGTTATCGGAAAGATCCTGCAATGGATTTCCGCCGGAGGTTGACGTTTCCATGTGATTTCTCCTGCCAGTTGAAATGCGCTACGTTCGTGCATCGCGCCATATATCGACACGATGCTTCGCCGGCAAGATGCCGGCGAGCGCATTCAGAATGACAGGATGACAACGGACGCACACCACCCGAACGGGTAGTCGGCCAGGTCAGCGGGACTTAACCGCCGGCCCGCTTCGCGCTGTGGCCGTACTTCTTGAGCGCTTCGACGACCCGTTCGCAATGGTCGCCCTGCACTTCGATCACGCCATCCTTGACGGTTCCCCCCGAACCGCAGGCCGTGCGCAACTGCTTGCCCAGTACGGCGAGAGCAAGAGGATCGAGCGCCAGCCCTTTAACGAGCGTTACGCTCTTGCCGCCGCGGCCTTTGGTTTCGCGACTCACTCGCACCACGCCATCGCCCACCGGTCGCGGGGTGGCAACCGTCTTGCAGACACATTGCGCGAGCGCCTGCCGGCATTCGGGGCACATCCGGCCGCCATCGGTGGAATAAACGAGGCCGCCTTTCGAACTGCTCTTCATGATTGGCTTATTGAAAGACACTAAAGGTCGGGAATCGGGGCGAGTTTAGCAAATGCGTCCGGGCCGCTGCCCGCCAGATCTGGTGTCGAATTCCGAGGAGCGTGCGCGGCTGATTGGCTGATTGGCTGATTGGCTGATTTGCCGACTTTTGCTATCATGTTTCCTGCATCCAGAGTCGGACGAGTCCGACGCCAACCTGCCTCCCCGGGCAAGGTGGACGCCTTCAGGGCGATGCGGCCGATTAACGGCAACGAAGCGGGAGCGGCATAGCTAGCACCGGTTCGAACAACATTACTTTCCGGAGCTTGTATGCGCGAAGATATCTCCTCACAACCCGCGGTCGACCACGCAGAGAACTGGTCACGACATCTGCCGGGCTTCCAGCTGACCCACGTCATCCATCTCGTCTCCATTGCAAGCATGGATGTCGTATCACGGGTCGCCGCACATCTAAAAGACCAGCAGGTCTCGGTCAGCAGTTTCGTGGTACTGCGAAGCGGCAACATTCTGGATCAGAAGATCGTTCTGGACGATATCGGCGAGCGGCAGGCCAAATTGCTCCGCGAGAAACTTTTGATTCTCGATGGCGTATTGCGGATTCGCCTGGAACACCTTTTTGTTCGACCGGATTCAAACAGGGCGACGGAAAATCGCCGTCCGTCCGGTCGATCCACGCGTGAATTTTCCTGTCCATGCTAGACGAAAATCAGCAACAGGCACCGCATTGAACGACGATCCGCTACACACCGCCCCACCGCTGAGCCGCTTGTTGTTGCCGCAGCCGCCAGCGCTGGCTGCCGGCATCGTACACAGCACGTTCAGCGTTCAAGGCGACGCCCGTCAAAGCCTCCTCGCCTGGCAGGAGCGGATGAGTCCTGTCTACGACATACGGCCTTCCTCACAGCATGCCGAGGACACGTTCGCGGCATCGATGTCCCGTTACACGATCGACAATCTGAGCTTGTTCGACTTCCACACCGGGCCGAACGTGGCCGTGCGGTCGCTCGGCCGGGTGTCGACCGAAAGCGTTCGCGACATCAGCTTTAGCGTGTTCCTTGGAGGGCAGCCGGGGCAGTTCCTGGGCGGCAAGCCGCGCGCCGACGCACCGCCCATGCCGCACGTGCCAAGTATCCTCGCGCTGGACATGGATCAGCCGTGCACCATCCAGAGCTTTCATGGCCGGCTACTGCTCCTCTTCGTGCCGCGCACGTTGGTGGAAAGCTCGTTCCCGGACGCGGCCTCGTTGCATGGCCGCACGATTCACGCCACCACCCCTCTGACGCGCATGCTGATTGACCATCTCGTGGCGCTGAAGCGGCAAATCGTCGGACTGGGCAAGGAGGAAGCGCACCAGTCCTTCCTCACTGCGGTAGCGTTACTCGCCGCAGCGTTCGGCCGTCAAGCGGGTCTTTCCGGCAACAGCCGCGCAGCGGTACGTGCGGCCGTCTATGGACAGGTGCGGCGGTATGTGGAAGCCAATCTGCACGATCCGGATTTGTCGCCTGACAGCGTGTTGGCGTCGCTGCATCTCTCGCGCGCCACCGTGTACCGGCTCTTCGAACACGAAGGCGGGCTCGCCGCTTATATTCGCCGCCGCAGGCTGCGCATGGCGGCCGATGAGCTCGTGCGCTTTCCCCATCTGGAGGTACAGGACATTGCCGCCGGACTGGGTTTCAACGACGCGTCGAGCTTTACGCGTGCATTCCGTCGCGCCTTCGATATCGCGCCCCGGGAATTGCACGCGTACGCGCCGTTGCTCCAGCGCGGGCATGCAGCGCAGGAGCGCTTCAGATAGACGGGCAAGGACGCATTGTGCATGCCTGGTGTCGTCGGACCACAGCGTCTGACCACATCGCGCCCGCTTTGCGTCTGCTGTCGTGCGGGTACCGGGCGCACCGCTGCGCGTGCATTACGCGCTCCACCCGATGTGTCGATCACTCCGCGCCGCCGGCGTTTTGCCTCGCCTCGGTGCGCGCTTCGATCGCGTGCACGACGGCCGCCATATCGGCTTGACCGTGACCCAGCTCGACGGTCTCGGTATAGAGCTTGAAGCACACATCCAGTAGCGGCGACGCGAGGTTCGCGTTGCGCGCCGCTTCAGCCGCGAGCCGGTTGTTCTTCAGCACGTCGAGGATCGACGCCTGCACCGTGAAATCCTCGTTCACGAGCTTGTCGACCTTCACGCGCGAGACGTTGCTCGCCATCGGGCCCGCGTCGAGCACGGCCTGGAATTGCTTCATATCGAGCCCATAGTGCCGCGCCAGATGCGACGCCTCGGCAATCGCGGTCACCATCGGAATCAGGAACGTGTTGACCGACAGCTTCATCAGAAGCCCTGTGGGCACCGCCCCGCAGATCACCGTTTCGTGGCACATCGGCTTGAGGAGCGGGCGCACTTCTTCGAGCGCCGCGGGTTCGCCCGCCAGCATCGCCACCAGTTGCCCCGCTTCGGCCGGCTTGCGCGAGCCGGAGACGGGCGCTTCGACATAGCGCCCGCCCGCCGCGCGGATGTCGGCTTCGAGGCCACGCGAATAGTCGGCCGAGGTCGTGCCCATGTGCACGATCGTGTGCTGTGCGACATTCGCCGCAAAATCGGTGGTGTGGCGGCCGAGCACCGCGTCGAGCGCCGTATCTGTCGCCATCATCAGGATGACGATGCGGGCTTGCCGGAAGACATCGCCCGCGCTATCCGCTACCTGCGCACCCGCGTCGCGCAACGCGGCGCAGCGTTCCGGCGTACGGTTCCACACGATCAGTTCGGTGCCCGCACGCGCGAGGTTGAGCGCCATGGGTTGCCCCATCACGCCGAGGCCGATGAATCCTGTTTTCATGAGTGTCTCCGTTTCTTATCCATGGCTTGTGGCCACGGTTGGGTGGATCGGATGCGCGTGCGGATGCAGGGCGCATGCGCGTCACGGGTTGGCCGCTTTGCCCCTATGCCGCGCTCTCCGGACGGTGTCGGCCGTGCCGGGCGACGCCGCTCAGTCTATCTATATCGCCGCAATCATGCAGGCTCACCGGGGTGTCGATTTTCATAAGAAAAATGCACCAATTCTTCAAATAATTTCATTTTACTGACCGCTCCATGAGGCTCAGGATGAGAGGATGGCAAGTGAAGGGGTCAGCATGAACATCACCATTCTGGACGACTATTTCGACACACTGCGGGGCCTGCCTTGTTTCCACAAGCTGGACGGCCATGCTGTCACCGTATGGAACGACCATGTGCAGGACGTGGATGCGCTGGCCGGGCGCCTGCGCGACACGGAGGTGCTGGTGCTGATTCGCGAGCGCACCCAGATCCGCGCACCGCTGATCGCCCGGCTGCCGAAGCTGCGGCTGATCAGTCAGCGCAGCGTCTTTCCCCATATCGACATCGGCGCCTGCACGGAACACGGCGTGATCGTGTCCTCGAACCAGCATGCCGGCAGCCCCTCCTATGCCGCAGCCGAACTGACCTGGGGTCTGGTCATCGCGGCCATGCGCCAGATTCCGCAGCAGATGCAGGCCTTGCAGGCCGGCCGCTGGCAGATAGGCGTGGGCCGCAGCCTGCGCGGGCGCACGCTGGGCATCTACGGGTACGGCCGTATCGGTGCCGAGGTGGCGCGCTACGGTGCCGCGTTCGGCATGAAGGTGCTGGTCTGGGCGAGGGAGGCCTCGCTGCAACGAGCCCGCGAAGACGGCTGGGATATCGCGCCGGATAAGCAGGCTTTCTTCGAGGCTTGCGACGTGCTCTCGCTGCATATGCGCCTCGTGAACGACACGCGCGGCATCGTGACGGCGGAAGACCTGAACAGGATGAAACCCACCGCCCTGCTGGTCAACACCAGCCGCGCGGGATTAATCGCGCCGGGCGCGCTGGAGCAGGCGCTGCACGCCGGCCGGCCCGGCATGGCGGCGGTGGACGTCTATGACGAAGAGCCGTTGCGCGATCCTCAGCATCCGCTGCTGCGCATGCCTAACGTCGTCTGCACGCCGCATATCGGCTATGTCACGGAGGACGAGTATGAGATCCAGTTCTCCGACATCTTCGATCAGATCGTGTCCTATGCGGCCGGGCAACCCACTCACGTGGTCAATCCGGAGGTGCTGAAGAGAGTCGTTTCCCGCAACGCCGTCAGCACGGAGGTGGGCACACACGATCCCGTCGAACCCTTGATCCTCGATCTGCTGGAATGGATTGGGTCTGGCACCCGCCCCTACAGTGAAGCGATGGAAGTCTGGCGCACCTCGTGTCCGCGGCTGCCGGTTTGGGAAGATGCCTGCGCGCGCGGTTATCTGACACGCACTCATTCACCCGGCAGCGTGGCCGAGGTGGCGGTCAGCCCGGCCGGCACCGCTTACTTGCGCGCCAGCCGTGGCATGCCGGGAACGGATTCGCCGCCGGTCAATTGAGCTCGCGCCGGCTCACCCCTGCCGGGCCTCGCGCAGCGCATCCTGCATCACCACGCCGGCCGCCTCGATAGGCGCTTTCGTTATGCGCCTTCGCGAGGCGCTTCGCGGTGCGCCGGTCGCGGGCGAGCACTGCGTTGAGGATCGCATGATGCTCGGCGAGCGAGATGCGTTAGCGATATATTGAACCCATAGTGGAGGCCCAGATGACCGTATCTCGCTTAAGAAATATTCCCGGCATTGGGGTCGACCGCATCGGCGACGCCGCAGATTCCCTGCGCGACCCGGACATTCTAAGGCTTGAAAATCTCGATACCGATCTGCGCCCGCCGGCGCAGGCGCTGGCTCGCACGCACGAGGCCATCGACGACGACGCGGCAAACAGCTACCTGCCCTTTACCGGCCAGCGTGCGTTGCGCGAGGCGGCCGCCGGACGGGTCAGCCGCGCCGCGGGCGTCGCCTATGACGCCGCGAGCGAATGCATCGTGTCGGCCGGCGGTCTCGCCGGCATTCTCAACGTGCTGCTGTCGATTCTCGAACCGGGCGACGAGGTCGTCCTGACGGACCCTACCTACGCCGGGCTGATCAACCGGGTGCATCTGGCCTCGGGCGTACCGAGATTCGCGCGGCTGCAGCCGGGTGCCGACGGCTGGCGGCTCGATCTCGACAGTCTTGCCGCTGCGATCGGGCCACGCACCAAAGCGCTGCTGATCATGTCGCCTTCGATGCCGGGTGGCTACGTCGCGTCGCGAGACGAATGGCTTGCGATTGCAGAACATTGCAAGCGCCATGACATCTGGCTGGTCTATGACGCGGCGATGGAGCGCATCCTGTTCGACGGGCGCGAAGTGATTCATCCCGCCGGTTTGCCGGGCATGCGCGAACGCACCATCACCATTGGCGCGGTGTCGAAGGAGTATCGGATGATCGGATGGCGCGTCGGCTGGATCGTCGGACCCGCGTCGATCATGAACGACGTACGTCTCGTGAGCCTGTCGAACGTGGTGTGTCAGGTGGGAATCGCGATGCCTGGCGCCACGGCCGCGCTGACGGCAACCGACGACGGCGTGGCTGCCGCCGTCGCGGAGTGGGAGCGCCGTCGCGACTTCCTGATGAACACGCTTGCCGACCTGCCGGTGATCCGTCCGCACGGCGGCTGGTCGATGCTCATCGATACGCGTGAGCTGGGTCTGGAGCCGCCCGACGCGTCGAAGCTGCTGCTCGAACACGGCAAGATTGCGGCTACACCGATGACGAACTGGGGGCCGGGCGCGGACCGCTATCTGCGTTTCGTTTTTTCCAACGAATCCGTTTCGCGCCTGCACGACATTCGCGAGCGCATACGGCGGTCATGGCAGACGTGAACCGCGTCAGCAGTCGTATCAACGATCCTCAACAGCGCACTCCCCCCGGCGCCTTGTCGTTCCTTTAAGTCCTCAATCAGTCAGACCGCACCCGAACTCGGCCTTGTTCCTCAAGGCCAGGAAGGGTATTGCCGATTTTCGATAACACTCGGTTTTTCGTCCTCTTACTATCTTCTGAAGCCGTCGCCGGCTCAGACATTCACGGCCTCAGGGCAGCGAGTATTACCCCAGCCGATCGTCAACATAATGAATTCCGATTGTTGTTGATCTCGAATTTTCTCGTTTCTAAGATGGCCCAACCGTAAGACCGGTAAAGCGGAGACACTGAATATGAAGGCGCATGCGAAGCCCGAACGGGCGGTCAAAACAGTAGAAGATGCGATTAGCCTGGTCGAGGCAAGCCGCCTGACGCATATCAAAGTCGGTGTGTCCGATGTCGATGGCATTCTGCGCGGAAAGTATTTACGCAAGGATAAATTCCTTGGTGCGCTGCGTGCCGGCTTTGCCTTCTGCAACGTCGTACTGGGGTGGGATTCGAACGACCAGATGTACGACAATACCAGGTACACCGGTTGGCATACCGCCTATCCGGACGCCATGGTGCGCATCGTACCGGAGAGCTGCCGGCGTTTGCCGCTTGAACAGAGCGACGGCGAAGACATGTTGTTCTTCCTGGCGGAGTTCGTTGAGGATGCCGCAGCAATTTGCCCGCGGAGTTTGCTGCAACGCGTATTGAAGCGCGCCGACGAAATGGGCTTCGAAGCTTTTGCCGCGCTCGAGTATGAGTTCTTCATGTTCGACGAAACACCGCATTCGGTGCGCGAAAAAAATTATCGCGACCTGAAAAACTGGACACCCGGCAACTTCGGTTATTCAGTGCTGCGCAGCACGGTCGAAGGGGATTTTTACCGACAGTTGCTCGATCTGTGCGAGCAGATGGACATGCCGATCGAAGGCCTGCATACCGAAACCGGTCCGGGTGTTCTGGAGGCTGCGCTTGCGGTCGACAACGCGGCCGACATGGCGGACAAGGCCATGCTGTTCAAAACCTTCACCAAGGCGCTGGCCCAGAAGAACAATCTGATGGCGACCTTCATGGCGAAATGGTCGCACGACCACCCGGGACAAAGCGGTCATATTCATGTGTCGCTGCGCGAGGCGCGCACCGGCAAGTCGGTGTTTTACGACGAAAGCCGTCCATACAATATGAGCGCCAGGCAGGCCAGTTTCATGGCGGGGGTGCAACGCTACCTGCCCGAATTCATGTCGATGTTTGCGCAGACCGTCAACAGCTATTCCCGTCTGGTGCCCGGCTACTGGGCGCCGCTCGATGCAACATGGGGCGTCGAGAATCGAACCACGGCCTTGCGCCTGATCCCGGGTTCCGAAAAGTCCCAGCGCGTGGAAGTTCGCATCGGTTCGGCCGACGCGAATCCCTACATTGCATTGGCGGCCGCATTGGGCGCCGGTTTGTACGGAATCGAACAGGGTCTGGAACCGGGCCCGATCGTTCAGGGGAACGCCTATACGCAGGAATTTCCGGCCCACCTGAAATTGCCTTGCACCTTGTGGGAATCCGCACAGCGGCTCCGCGATTCTGAAGCCGCGAAGATCTTGTTTGGCGAACCGTTTGTCGAGCACTTTGTGGCGACGCGCGAATGGGAAGAACGGCAGTTCCGTCGGCATGTGACCGATTGGGAATTGGCCCGGTATTTCGAAATTATCTGAGTCCAAGAGTCCAAGCCCACCATGATGAAACAAGAACTGATTACGATTAGCCCGATCGACGGCAGCGAATTCGTGCGCCGCCCTTATGCGAGCGATTCACAGATCGAGCAGACGCTGCAACGCGCGCACGCTGCCCAGAAAGCATGGGCCGCCAAACCGCTGTCGGAACGACTGGCGCTGGTTGGCCGTGCCGTCGAGCACTTTGTCGCGAACAAGGCCAATATCGCCGAGGCGATTACGCACCAGATGGGGCGTCCGCTGCGCTACACCGCCGGCGAGGTGGACGGTTTTGCGGCGCGCGCGCGCCATATGATGGCGATTGCCGAAGACTCGTTGAAGCCCGTGCAAGTGGCGCCGCAGGACGGCTTCACCCGTTTTATTTCGCGTGAACCGGTCGGCGTGGTGTTGACCGTCGCGCCGTGGAACTACCCTTTGCTGACCGCCGTCAATAGCATCGTGCCAGCCTTGCTGGCAGGCAATGCGGTTATTCTCAAGCACTCCGATCAAACACCGCTGTGCGCGGAACTCATCCACCAGGCGTTTGTTCAGGCCGACCTGCCCGAGGGCGTGTTCCAGTATCTGCATGTGGATCATGAGCGGGTGCGTCGGCTGATCCAGTCGAAGGAAATCGGCTTTGTCTGCTTTACCGGTTCGGTGGGCGGAGGCCGGATCGTCGAGGAAGCCGCAGCCGGGCGTTTTATCGGCGTCGGACTGGAGCTGGGCGGCAATGATCCCGCTTACGTGCGAGGCGACGCCAACCTCGACCATGCCGTGGAAACGTTGGTCGACGGCGCATTTTTCAACTCGGGCCAGTCGTGCTGCGGCATCCAGCGGATTTACGTGGCTCAGCCCCTGTACAAGGATTTTCTCGAGCGTGCCGTCGCGCTGACCAATCAATACGTACTGGGTAACCCGCTCGATGCGCAAACCACCTTGGGTCCGGTTGTTCGGACTGCGGCAGCCGACGGCGTGCGCGCCGTGATTGCCGACGCACTCGCCAAGGGCGCCACGAATCTGATCGACGAAAGCCGCTTTGCGCTGTCACGCGTTGGCACGCCCTATGTTGCACCGGGCATCTTCGTGAATGTCGACCACGGCATGACGCTGATGAACGACGAGTGCTTCGGACCGGTGGTCGGCATCATGCCCGTGTCCGGCGACGAACAGGCCATCGAGCTCATGAACGATAGCCCCTACGGTCTGACGGCCAGCGTGTTCACCAGCGACGAAGACGCCGCGCTGTCGATCGGCCGGCGCGTCGAAACCGGCACGTTCTTTATGAACCGCTGCGATTATCTCGACCCCGCGCTGGCCTGGACCGGCGTGAAGAATACCGGCCGTGGCGCGACCTTGTCGGCAATTGGTTACGAGCATCTGACGCGACCCAAGTCTTTTCATCTGAAAACCCGTCTCTGAACGGGACTCCCGAAGGAACTCGCATGTCACTCCCCACCGCAAACTGGAATTACCCGACCGCAGTCAAGGTCGGTGCAGGCCGCATTGGCGAACTGGCTCAATGGTGCAAAAGCCTGGGCATGCGCCGGCCGCTATTGATTACCGACCCAGGTCTGGCGGCATTGCCGCTGATCGGCAGCGCTTTGGACCAATGCAAGTCCGCGGGTCTCGAGTGCGGGCTGTTTCACGATATCAAGGGCAACCCCACCGGCAAGAATGTCGACGACGGTGTGGCGATCTTCAAGGCCGGCGACCATGACGGCGTGATCGCCTTCGGTGGCGGCTCGGCCCTCGACGCAGCCAAGGCCGTCGCGCTGATGGTCGGGCAGGATCGTCCGCTGTGGGACTTTGAAGATGTCGGCGACAACTATCTGCGCGTCAATGTGGCCGGTATGGCTCCCGTCGTCGCTGTGCCGACCACGGCGGGAACCGGCTCGGAAGTCGGACGCGCATCGGTGATCACCGACGACGAATCCCACGTCAAGCGAATCATCTTTCACGCGAAGATGCTGCCCGCGGTTGTCATCCTCGATCCTGAGTTGACGGTAGGCTTGCCGGCAAAACTGACGGCGGCAACCGGCATGGACGCCCTGTCGCATAACCTCGAAGCCTACTGCTCGCCGTTTTATCACCCCATGGCGACCGGCATCGCAGTCGAGGGGATTCGCCTGATCAAGCAGTATCTGCCGCGAGCCGTCAAGGACGGCCACGACCTCGACGCGCGTCTGCAAATGCTGGTGGCATCGAGCATGGGCGCGACGGCGTTTCAGCGTGGTCTGGGTGCAATGCACGCACTGGCCCATCCGTTAGGCGCGCTGTATGACGCCCATCACGGCATGCTCAACGCCATTCTGATGCCGTATGTGCTCAAGGCGAACGAGTCGGCGATCAAGGATCGGATCGAATTGCTGGCGCGCTATCTGGAACTGGCGCAGCCGTCGTTCGCATCGTTCCTCGAATGGGTTCTGACGATGCGCGAGTCGCTGGGGATTCCTCATACGCTGCAAGAAATCGGCATCGACGCGCGCGACGCGGCGAAGGTCGGTGAAATGGCCGTGGCCGACGGATCCGCCGGGACCAATCCGATACCGTTCAGCGCCGCTGAATACAGCCGCATTTTCACGGCCGCGGTAGAAGGACTGCTGTAACGCCAGAGCGAATCAGTCAGTGTTATCGAGGGAATGTTGTGGCAAGAATCGGGATCGCTGGTTTTCTGCATGAGACCAATACGTTCGCCGCCAGCCGGGCGAGTTTTGCTACGTTCGTTGAAGCGGACGCGTGGCCGGGCTTGCTGGTTGGCGAGGAAATCTTCGGCGCGGTCTCGGGCGTCAATCTGGCGATCGACGGCTTCATCCAGGCCGCGCGGCCGGCGCACCAGTTGGTCCCGCTATTGTGGGCCTCCGCCAATCCGAGCGGTCCGGTCACACAAGATGCGTTCGAAGCCATTGCCTTCATGCTCGACCGGATGATTCGCGACGCAGGTCCGCTCGACGCGTTGTTGCTCGATCTGCACGGTGCGATGGTGAGCGAGCACCTGGAGGATGGCGAGGGAGAATTGCTTCGGCGTTTGCGGCACAGAGTCGGCGCCACGATGCCGATCGTGGCGGCGCTCGATTTTCACGCCAACATCACGCCGGCCATGGTCGAACATGCCAGCGGCCTGCTGACGTATCGCAGCTATCCGCATATCGACATGATGCAGACCGGGCAGCGGGCACTAGCGCTATTGGATAAGTTGCTCGCTGGCGCGACGCTCTACAAAGGCTATCGCCAGTTGCCCTTTCTGATTCCCATGCCGTGGCAGAGCACCTTGACCGAGCCGATGCGCGGTTTGGTGGCGCTCGGTGAGTCGTTGGCATCGGAACAGGTTTTTGCCGTCGAATTTGTGCCGGGCTTTCCGCTTGCCGATATTCATCATAGTGGCCCCAGCGTGCTTGCCTACGGCTCCGATCCGATCGCTGTCGAGGCAGCGGTCGACGCTTTGACACAGGCTGTTCTGGCC
This sequence comes from Paraburkholderia fungorum, assembly GCF_046026025.1. Taxonomy (GTDB): domain Bacteria; phylum Pseudomonadota; class Gammaproteobacteria; order Burkholderiales; family Burkholderiaceae; genus Paraburkholderia; species Paraburkholderia fungorum_E. Next base: position 135,263 of record NZ_JAQQFL010000018.1, read on the forward strand.
AGACAGGCTGACTTCGGCGGGCGCCTCCATGCACCGGCCGACGCGGTCGCGTACGCGCTCGAACAAGCGCTACGGCCGGGCGGCGGCAGGATCATCCTGGCCGACACGCAGGACAATCCGGGCGGCGGCGGCGGCGGCGAAACAACCGACATCCTGCACGAGTTGCTACGGCAAAAAGCGCAACGTGTATGCGCCGGTGTGCTGTGCGATGCGGGATTTGTCGAAGCGGCAGCGCGCGCGGGCATCGGCGCAGCTATTCACACGCCGCTGGGCGGCCTCGGCGGGATGGGAGCCGGGCCGCTGCAAGTGCCGTTCGAAGTGCTCGCGCTCGGAACCGGCCGTTTCACCGGCACGGGGCCGTTCTATCTTGGTTGCCAGATGGATCTCGGGCCCATGGCTCGCGTGCGGTGTGGTGGCCCACTCGGTGTGGAGATCGTCGTATCGAGCCGCAAACAGCAAGCTGCCGATCAGGCGATGTTCCGGCACGTCGGCGCCAACCCGGCCGACTACCGCATCCTGGTACTCAAGAGCTCGGTTCATTTCCGGGCCGATTTTGCCGCGTTGGCGAACGAAATTCTGGTGGTGGCCGCGCCCGGCATCAACGTTGCCGATCTGCGCCAACTGCGTTACGAAAAATTGAGGCCCGGCGTCGCACTGCTTTGAAATCAGCCCAACACGATAGACGGCAGCAACCAGGGTGCATTCGCTTCGATGATGGGCAGGAAGCGTTTCTTCAGCAACTGCACGCTGTCCTCGGCGAGTTGCTGCGGCAGCAATCCGAGATCGTCCTGGCGGGCGACCATGGTGAGTTCGCGAAAGAACTCCTCGCCGGGAATCGGGATCAGGCGAAACGCCTGAGAAAATTTATTGCCCGGTGTCAGTCCGGACTGCAACAGGCACAGCGGTGTTGTGATGGTCCAGCCGGCATTGGCCATCACCAGTTGCATGATCGCAAACGAATTGTCGAGTTGCAGGCGCAAAGGCGGTTGAACGCCCCATTTCTCCAACTGGGTTTCGATACTGCGGCCAATCACAGTGGTATTGCTGTAGCGAATGAAGTCGTCTCTGACCAGCAGGCTGCGCAGAGATGGAACGGGTCCTTTGAAGTCGCCGGGCAACACCAGTACAAACGGTTCGCGCAAGATGCGCTGGCGGTACAGCAAAGGGTTTTTTAACACCAGATCATCGGAAACAATGATGTCCACCCGCCTGGACAGCAATGCTTCGGCATGCTGATGGGACTGGCCGGTGACCATCGACCAGTTCGTGGTGCGCTGCCGTATTGCGCTCAACAGTTCGGCGCCGATGCTGGTGGCCATGGAGTCGACCAGTGCAATGCGAATGTGTTTGAGCGGTTCGCCGGAAGGCTTGTGAAACTCCTGACTCAAATGCCTGGCGTCGTCGAGCAGCGTGCAGGCGCGGTTATAGAACTGGCGGCCCGCGGGGGTCAGCAACGGAGGCCGTTGCGAGCGATCCAGTAGCTGGAGATTGAGTGCCTGCTCCAGGTTCGATAGCGTTTGAGAGACTGAGGATTGCGTGATGCTGAGCCGTTGACCTGCTGCCGTCATGCCGCCGGATTCGACGACAAGCACGAAGACTTCGAGCGCCTTCAGATCGAAATGAATGCCATTTTGCATAAGACCGCCTGATTAACCGCGACGGCAAGTGGCCGCGAGCGCGAGGGTGCTGTATCCCGGGGTAGTGTACCCACTGTTGGCCTGGGTGCAAAAAGCGACATCGGAATCGGATAGACAAGCCTATGACTTTCTCGTCTGCAGCTTCAGAGCCCGACGCGGCTTATGAAGTGCCGTTTTTGGGCACCACGGAGCCCGAGCTGCCTAACGGGTTTTGTATCGACACCCGGGTCGCCAGCGACGCCGACGAGCAGGCGAGAAATCTCTCCGGCTGGCGGCAGACTTACGACCAACTCACGCCCGGCGTTTTCTCAGGCAGCGTGAACGAGTTGCGCCTGCCGCATATGACGATATTCTGCGAAACCACCAGTCACGCGCTGAGGCAAACCTGCGAGGTCGGTTCCGACGCCTACTGGTTCGGCATTCCATTGAAAAATGAAGGCCAGGCTTTGATTGACGGCCATCTGATCGCCGACGATGCGCTGGCCGTTATGCGTGGCCGGGACGAATTCGAATTAGTGACGGCGAGCGAGTACCGGATTCTGGGCGTGGTGATGGCGGACGCCGAATTACGCGCGCATGCCGATGAGGTCGAACGGATCTATTTTTCCGACGAAGTGCTGAGCCGGCAAATTCTGAATGTCGGCGCATCGCGCAAGACCAGCTTGTGCAGTACGTTAAACATGCTTTTGTTGACCGCGGAAACGGACCCACAGCCGTTCTCCGCCACGGCGAGCAGCAATTTGCGGTCTTCCGTGCTGGCTATGTTGTTCGATCTGCTGGGCTCTTTGCAAACAGTCGACCTGCCGGAAAGCCGTTCGAAGTCGGATCGCTACTGGATCGTCATGCAGGCACGCGACTATATTCTGGCGCATCGTGACCGCCCGATTGCGGTGCCCGAGTTGTGCCGTCAATTCCACGTGAGCCGGCGTACCTTGCAATACTGCTTTGAAGAGACCTTGCGCATGACCCCCGTGTCCTATCTGCGAGCGATCCGGCTCAATGGTGTGCGGCGCGATTTGAGTTCGGCACGGGCAGGTCCGCCAAGAACGGTGCAAAGCGTGGCTGCCGACTGGGGCTTCTGGCATTTGAGCCAGTTCGCGACAGACTATCGCAAGCTTTTCGGCAAGCGACCTTCGGAGTCGTTGCGCGACGCGCTGATGAACTAGGTTACCTGTACTCCGCTGTTGAAAAAAACGAGAGGAAGTGGGCGGTTGTCGATCGGTCTTGAAGCTTCGCGACTACTGACGTGAGTCCCTTGTCTGACGCAGAAGAAGGTCCGCTGCCTGCCAGGCTCGCGTCGCAACGGTTGAGTCACCGAATGCGCGGGCTTCGATCGTCGCGCCGTCCAGCAGCATCAGGCAGACGCCGGCTAACTGGTCCGCCGTCTGCGGCGGTACGATCTCCCGAAGAATTTCGCCCATCCAGCCCTGCAATTTCTCCCGGTAACGAAGCGCCACTTCGGACACCTTGGGATAGGCGGGGCCGAATTCGGCAAGGGCACGTTCGAACAGGCATCCGGCAAATTCAGGACTCTCGAACCATGTTTCGTACCACTCAAAGATGCCTTTCAGCCGGGAGGTAGCGTCTGACAACGGCGCCAGCCGCTGCTCAATGCCCTCGACGATAACGCTGTAGCGCTGCTCCAACACTTCCCTGATCAGATCTTCCTTACCCGAAAAGTGGCGATACATGGTCATTCGCGCGACACCCGATTCGTCAATGATCCAATCGACGCCCACGGGATAAAAGCCATGCTTTGAAAACAGCTCTGTCGCCTTGATCACTATCTGCTGGCGCTTGTTCACAGACATCCTTTTCCCTCCTTGCAGGCGAATTAACAATTTTAGCATCTGAGAACCGCACAGGTTGGCCGGGTGACCCTACGCCCGAGCCGGGCGTACCAACGGCGAGTCGAAAAACACCGCGTCAGTCAACTTTATGCTCCGCGGGTCTGAAAATAAACCCAACACGGCTTCGTTGACATCAATGTAGAACGATCTATATACTTCAGATAGATAAGACTTTTTCTCACCGAAAAAATTAACCTTAGGCTTGCCGTGCAAACCGCCCCAGTATTTTGTGCGAAGCCGGGATATCCACCTTCCAATTTGATCCACGGCCTCCGGAGAGTATAGGTCGGGTTCACAGGTGTCAATGCGCGAATATCGCGCACCTGAACCGCGTTTGAAGGCGGGTGGAACACGCATCGCTATCGTTAACAGGACTTATAGAACTTATCTGTCCGGCATGCGAAAGCACTTGCGATTACCACCAATGGCGGTTGAATCCAATAACAACCAAAAGCAACAGGAAGATCATGTTCAAACAGACTGTGGTTTCCCTACTTCTCGTCGGGCTATCAGCATGCAACACGGTGACTGACTCGGTGATGGACTCCAAACCCGTCGGATCCGCGATGGGCGCAGATAAATTCAAAATCGATTACTTGCGCGCCAATCTTATTGCTGGAAAGACGACCCAAGCTGATGTTCGCCGCACCTTTGGCGAACCTCAAAGCACCGACTCCTATCTGGATAACCCTGACGGCCGATGGGATTACCGCAACTCGACATCTCAGGATACCTTCGGCTTCCTGCTCAACCACCTTCCAACACTGGGTACGGCAGATGACCTGGCAAGGAATGCGGTAGCAGGGCATGAGCCGAGCTACGGTGTGATGATCTACTTCCATAACGGTGTCGTAAAAAGCTTCTCGCCGCTAAGTCCGAAGGGAAAGGGATGACATTCTGGGGCTTTGTGTTTGATAGCCCGATGGTTCTGTCCGACCACATTGTTCAAATATTTGACCCGCCGAACCTTGATGGGCACCTCGCGCGGGACAGCAGCCTTGCGCCCCTGGCTCGGTAAAGGTGTCTCCATGAGTATTAGTTTGCTTAAGCTCGATCGGGCTTTCCGAACCAAGGGCGCCCCTTTTGAGAGAAAGATAATGCTGACAGGAAAGCTGACATTGTTATTGGCGACTATCGCCGCGTTGGCCCTCACGGGCTGCATGGGCCTTTCACCTTATTCACCGACGCGCAACGCTATGGATGCCCTGGTCGGCCATAACATCAAGGAAATGCTGCCGAGCTGGAAAGGGGCGACACCCGCCAGCTATCGCGCCAACGCCCAGGAAAATGCCTATGTCTATACCTTTGGCTACCATCCGGGGCATTACGTTACCCAAGGGTACCGGACTCTGGTCGCCCCTAACATTATCGAGGAGGGCTCCTACGATGATTATGTGCCGACCAATACGGATTGCGTGATGACATTCTTTACCGACCGGTCCGGAACCATCACGCGCTACATTATGAAAACCAATGGTGCGATAAACAACAATTCGTGCGGACACTATGTGAGCGGATGGGGCTTCTAGTAAAGATAGTCCCTCGCCAAAATGCCGCCGATTGTAGAAAAGGCCCGCACGGCAAAAAGCGAGTTGGCGAAAAAAATACTTCTGTGCAGGCGTGCCCGGAGTAGTGAGTGTTGCCGGCGCGGAACTCATCATTCGATTGCCCGTCACCGGCGCACATTCAGCGACGGTCACAACACGTTGCCCAATTCATCTCGTCGAAGATCGCGCCGGGCATGTTCGGCCTTTGTCATCAGGAGCATCGTTATGCAGTTGAGTCATCGGTTTCGTCGTGCCATGTCAGCGGCCTTGCTCGTGGTCGCAATCGGCCAACCCGCATTCGCTGCCGATGTGCAGCGCGGCCCATCTGCCGCCGATCTGGCAAGCCTGCGCAATTACCCTTTAACGGCCAGTTTCCTCGAAAAATGGCTGACGATCGCGGCAGACCCCAAAGCGCCGGTCAAGTCGCTGGACCTGACGTCGCTGAATCAGGACGGCAAAGCGATGTCGCTCGATGCGATGACCGCCACGCTCAACGCCCGGCCCGGCATCACCGCCTATCTCGCGAGCCAGGGGTTGACCGGCCACGACTACGTTCTCGGCGGCTCGGCGCTGATGATGGCCACCTTCGAAGACATCAGGCAGCTGCATCCGGAAATGTCCAGCAACGGTACCGCTGGTGTGTCGATGACGAGCCCGGCGAATCTGGCGTTCTATCGCCAGCACAAGAAGGAAATCCATCTGGCCATGCAGGCGGCGGGGCGGCAGCAGTTGCAGGCCGATATGGCTAGAAACGGCGGGAATATGACGCCCGACAAGATTGGACCCTGCCTGAAACTCGCGATCGTGAGTGTCGGCCTGGCAGCGATGGCCGAACCAGGAACGGACAAAACGACGCCGGAAACGCACCTGAAACTCGCACAGAGTTTCAACGATATCTCCACGACACTGAAACAGAAAAACCTGCGCGACGACGTCAGCGATATGGCCGATGAAATCCGGCTCCAGGCCAACGCGTCTCACCTGACGCCGACGCCTAAGTTCACGCACGGTTTCAATGACATGATCGCGTGGCTCAATACACAGTGTTATTGAGCGCGGCTGCCCATTGCGTTGCTTCTGTCCGGGCGCTGATCGACACCTTGCCAAGTGAGTGTTCCTGAATCGGGCGCCCGTCGCGGCTCGGCCATGAAGTGTCGCCCAGCTTCTTCGCTGCCCGTGCGTTTGAACGTCAACTCATGGGGAACAGGCGCCCTGTCGAATCGACGTGGCGTCATCCAATTTTGGCGGCATGCCCGACTACGATCCGCCAATAGGCACCAGATTGTCTCCACAGTCGCGTGTAAGCGAACGTGCCGTCGAACGGGGTTGGTCCGAAGTGACCACTGAGCGTAGCCTTCGTGGTCACCGCAATCATCTCGCCGATGGGGTGGATTCTGGTTTCATACAGATCCAGTTGATCCAGACGCAAAAGCTTGCCACGGTGAACGGATAGATCGTCATCCTTCGATAGAATCTGCCCATCGGGGCCGGTGAAAATCAGATCATCATCCAGCAGGTCAGTGAGCGCTTCGACGTCGTTGGTAAGCATCGCTGTCCGAAGTGATGCTTCATATCGGTTGATGAACGTTACGTCATCCATATTTGATTCTCCCATCGCAACACATGCTATTGAGGTTAGTAGTAGCTTACTGCCTGATCGCAGTCAATGGTCGCCCCGAGCGAATACTTTCGCATCAGCGCGTGAGTTCAGGAAGCCTGATCAAATCATCTGGTAATCATGCAATACATACGCGTGTGACATGACTAAACCAGCGGCGCGCATCCAGATACGAGAACGATCTATGTGCGTCCTCTTACGCGCTGTTCGCGGCCGCCTGCTCCTCGCGCGCATACTGCGTAGGCGGCCGGCCGACGTGCCGCGTGAACGCAACGCTGAAGGTGCTGGCGGAGCTATAGCCGACACGCTGCGCAATCTCGGCAATACGGCCGACGTTCCTGCGCAGCAGGTCCTTCGCGAGTGCCATGCGCCAGGTGAGCAGATACTCCATCGGCGCGACGCCAACCGCCCGGCTGAAGCGTTCGAAAAAAGTCGAGCGCGAGAGCGCGGCCTCCTTCGCGAACTCAGCAACCGTCCAGGCGTGCGTCGGACGTTCGTGCATTCCGCGGATCGCGACCGCAAGGCGGCTGTCGGAGAGCCCGCGTACCAAACCCGGCGACGCATTCGTTCCTGCCATGGACCGCAGCGCCTCGATCAGCAGCACTTCCAGCAGTCGCGAGAGAACAACCTCGCGCGCCGGCCGCTGCTCGCGTGATTCCTCTCGTACAAGCTCCACGAGCGTAGCCAGCCGCCGTTCGCCGCGAACATGCACGAGTTGCGGCAGCAGCGAGACCAGCAGCGACGCATCCGGTGAACCGAAGCTGCAGTGACCCGCCATCATTCGCGCGTCGATCGGGCTGTCCGGGGCGCCGATTCTGAATTCGCCGTTGCCGAGCGCGACGGGTGCGGCCGTCTCGACGCCCGGCGGCGGCGGCTCGAGGCTGGACATCGCGACGCCGTAGGCCGCGGGAATCAGGACGAAGTCACCCGACAGGAGTTCGATCGGCTCATGTCCGTCAATCGCGATGCGGCACCCGCCCTCGAGGATCACGCAATAGAACGGCTGGCCGGCATCCGAGCGGCTGATGCGCCAGGGGCTGGCGCCGTGGACGAGTTTGGAGAACCGGGCACCCGGCTGCAGCAGCATCACGACTTCGGCTAACGGATCGATCATCGCCGGACTCCTGCAAATGAAATTCGGATTTTTTATTGTAGCAAGTACGGTCTCGGCGATCTATCGTAGGGGCACCCCTCACCCCAGCAACCCTGTTGCATGGGACCGGAGTCAGTGCTCTGCACCAGCTCCGATCGACATTGGAGTTTTCATGAAAACCGTCCTGATCACCGGCTGCTCTTCCGGATTCGGCCTCGAGACCGCCCGCCTCTTCCTCGCCCGCGACTGGCAGGTCGTCGCCACGATGCGCACGCCGCGCGCCGACGTGCTGCCGCCTTCAGACCACCTGCGTGTGCTGGCGCTCGACGTCACGGACCCGGAGAGTATTCGCCAGGTTGTCGAAGCCGCAGGCCCAATCGACGTCCTCGTCAACAACGCGGGCTTCGGCGCGGCCTCTCCCGCCGAACTCGTCCCGCTCGCGACAGTGCGCGAGGTGTTCGAGACCAACACCATCGGGACGATCGCATTGACGCAAGCGGTATTGCCACAGTTTCGGCAGCGCAAGGCCGGCGTTGTCGTGAACGTCACGTCGAGTGTGACGCTAAAGGCGCTACCACTGATTGCCGCGTACCGCGCGAGCAAGGCGGCGGTGAACGCGTTCACCGAGTCGATGGCGCTGGAACTCGAGCCGTTCGGCGTACGGGCACATCTGGTTCTGCCGGGTCGCGCGCCGGACACCCGCTTTGGCGAGAACGCGCGCGCCCACATACACGGCTTCGATCACGACGCCTATGCCGAACTTGCCAGGAACGTTCTTGCCAGACTGGGGGATGCGTCCGCCCCGATCACGCGGGCCGAGGACGTCGCCGAGGCCGTGTGGCGCGCGGCGACCGACCCGTCATCCCCGATGCGCATTCCGGCCGGCGCCGACGCCGAAGCATGGGCAGCCGAGGCTCGCTGACCGACCAGCGCAATCGTTAGCGAGGAGCCCGTAGTTCGCAGATTGCCCCGTTTTGTCAGGCGGCGGCATTCCGCCGCTCACTGCCTATCTGCGCTGTAACGTTTGCGCGACTGGGGACAGCGGGGAGCGGCGATTCAACGAGCAGTTGGCAGCCAGACAGCACGCTCCGATCAACAACGCGACCAGGATCGCAATCACGAGTTGATAGGTCAGGATGGTGGTCAGCGCATGGGTATGGGCAAGCCATACCAACCAGCCTAGCGGACCGAGCGCCGCGCCGAATGCCGCTACACCGAACAAGCCGAGGATGACTCTCATGGCAACGTCCTCTTCAGGATGTCAAACGGATACTCCACGGCGGATTATCTGCCAGAACCCGCCAGGTTGTCCGTTGCTTGCGTGCACTGAAGGCTCGCGCAAAATACCTGTGCAATAGGGAACGTCGGTCAACGCCCCAGCGCACGCGCAAGAGCGACCATCCCCGACTCGATTGCATCGCTGTCGACAGACGCAAAACCTGGCACCAGCCCCGGCGGCGCCGGGCGGTCGATCGCAGATGGAGGGCGGAGCACCCGTCGACTACGTGAGTGAACAAACGTGGTTCGAGCCGCCGCGCAACCAGCGTCGCGGGGTCCTCAGCGATCTCGCCGGACTTCATCCCGCTGCCAAAGATGACTGCATCCGCTTCGCTGGCAAACTCCAACGGTTTCTGAGCCTCGACGTGTGGTCACTATGGTGTGCGTCAAGCAAAGTGCTACGTTCATTGGACCGCGCAAGGCTCATCGGAATAGAGCACGTTCAACTGTGACAGCTCTTCCATAAATTCATTCTTAAGCTCCTGCGGCCCTATGATTTTCAGATTTGAACCGTATCCCAGCAGCTTACGCGCGCCGTGTTCGATGGATTCGATGGGCATCAAAAATTCCTTCCATCCCGATGGCACCTCCGCACTGCCAGCACCCTGCAAAACGGGAGCGGTTTTAATGCGCGCGTTGGCCAACCAATTCTCGCCGCGCGGCGACACGGCGATATGTGCCGTCAACCGATAAAGATCGGTCTCGTACCGGTTCATGGCATCACGCCAGTGCTTCGTCAGGTCAAATCGCGCAGGACGCTTGAAACGGCGGCCGGAGGACTTGAGTTCACTAATATTCGCCAGCCGAAAGGTCAGTGCGCCGGGCCTGCCCACCACCTTGGCAATCAGATACCAGGTGCCGCCCTTGAGCACCAAACCGAGCGGCTCAAGTTCACGGTGGGATAAACCTTGCCAACTCTCATACGTCACTTCAATACGATACGAGCTCCACACGGCATTGGCGACTTCACGCAGAAATAACGGCGTTTCTTGCGCCCGGTACCAATCCACAGTGTCAATGTGCAGCCGGCTGGCGACACGATCAGCCTGCTCGCGCGAGTCCGGAGGCAGGCTGGCAATCATCTTTAGCCGCGCAGAGCTTGCCATGCCGTCCAGGCCCAGTTCGGTCGCGGGCCCAGGTAAACCGGCCAGAAACAGCGCGTGCGCTTCATGCGCCGTGAGCCCTGTGAGATCGGTACTCCAACCTTCGCGCAATTGAAATCCCCCATTGCGGCCTCGATCCCCCCAAATGGGCACACCAGCCGTGGAAAGCTGATCGATATCGCGCAAGATCGTGCGCTCTGAAACCTCCAGTGCCTCAGCCAAAGCCGGTGCGGTCATACGCCCGCGCGCTTGCAGCATCATCATGATCGACAAAAGGCGGCTGGCCTTCATAAACGACACCTCATTTCAAATACATGACATAAGGTGTCATGTTAACGGACCTATTATCTGCCACATCCCTCATCCGCGCGATCAACGATCAACGCGCAGGTCAAGCCAGGGAGAGAGCGTTCACGAGAAGCAACAAGCAGTTGGTATGACGGTCATGGGGCAATTCCGTGACCTCGACAATCCGGATCTCTTCAATCGATTCGGATAACACATTATTATTTCGCCCAACATCAAGGCGAACCCCGAAGGCGATCAGGATCGCGCCGCATGAAATCCATTGAAGAGAGACAAATGAAAATAATTTCCGGTCCGCTCAGCATGTTCGGTGCCAAGGTCGAGATTGCGGCGCACGAGAAAGGCATCGACTTCGAACTGGTGATGACCCCGTTTGACCCGCTGCGCGGTTACGATCCCAAACATCCGGATGTATTGCGCGTCAATCCGAAGCATCAGGTGCCGGTACTGATAGACGGCAATCTGGAGATTTTCGACTCCACGCAAATATTTGAGTATCTTGAAGACCTGAAGCCCAATCCCGCCTTATGGCCGGCGCATCGAGAGACACGCGCCATGGCGCGTCAGCTCGAACACTGCAGCGATGAAATCTATTTCCCCCACATTGTCCGACTCATGGGGCTTGAACATGCACCGGACGATCCTGCGGCGCAGACTGCGCGCAGCGAAGCGTGGCAATATTATCGGCGCATGGAACGAGTTCTTGCGAATCGGGAATTTCTGGCCGGAACCTATTCCTATGCCGACATTGCGTTTTACATGGCGCAGTTGTTCGGCGCGCGCAAGGGCGCGCCAATAGCAGGAGAGACGCCCAACCTGCTGGCCTGGCGTGACCGAATGACCGCACGTCCCGCCGTGCGAAAAGTTGCGGGTGCTATGGCGGGATATCTTGCCTCGATTGGAAGTGTGGTCCCCGATTTTCTTCAAGAACTTATTCCGTCCGTGTAATCGAAGACCAGTACGCCTTGCGGGGCCAGCAACGGGTCGATCAGTTGCTTGCGCTGCAGCAATTGCTTCCAGCGTCTGTCGCGGGCTGATTCCGTAGGATCGAGGTCTCCACGGGCTGTTGCAGGTCGACCTTTGTCTTTCGCCTATCCGCTGCGATATCCTCGACGGAGGCGAACGGTTAACGCGGGTGCGCCGTTCGCAATTTTTTCGACGCTACCTGTCCGTCAGCATGCGGCCCAAGCGTCATTGTGATGGCGGCTAATGTAATTCTCCCGCCCTAACCCCATGACGGAGGCTCATATGCAATACCTATTGATGATCTATTCGGAAGAAAACGGCTGGAACCGGATGACCGACAGCGAGCGGCAGCAAGGGGTTGCCGCGTATCAGGCGTACACCGAATCGCTGAAAAAAGCAGAGGTGCTGGTGGGCGCCAACCGGCTGCAGAACACGAACACGGCCACCACGGTGCGGCTCGTCGACGGCAAGCCGCAGGTGCTTGACGGACCGTATTCCGATTCGAAGGAGCAGCTCGCCGGCTACTACCTGATCGACGTGCCCAACCTGGACGCGGCAATCGCGTGGGCGTCGCGTTGTCCCGGTGCGGCGCACGGCCTCATGGAAGTGCGCCCGGTCTGGACTGCCCCCTACGACGCACCATCTGCTGCATGAGTTCGTCCGGCGGCGGCGGGCGTAACGCCGACGGCGCCGCGCATGCAATTGCCGAGGCGGTCGCGCGCCGCAGTTACGGCAAGCTCGTCGCGCTGCTGGCGATGCGCACGCGCGACGTCGCCGCGGCCGAGGACGCGCTCGCCGACGCGTTTGCGGCCGCGCTCGCGGACTGGCCGGCGCGCGGCTGCCCCGCGAATCCCGAAGCGTGGCTATTGACGGTCGCGCGCCGCCGGGCGCTCGATGGCGCGCGTCATCGCCGTATCGGCGACGAAGTGACGAACCAGCTCGCGATCCTCGCCGACGAGATCGACGAGCGTGAAGCAGGTATGTTGCCCGACCGGCGGCTTGCGCTACTGTTCGCGTGCACGCACCCCGCGCTCGAGGCCGCGATCCGCACACCGCTGATGCTGCAGGTGGTGCTGGGGCTCGAAGCGAAGACGATCGCGTCCGCGTTCCTGATGTCGCCCGCCGCGATGGCCAAGCGCCTCGTACGGGCGAAGAACAAGATCCGCGGCGCGGGTATCCCGTTCAGCGTACCGGAGCGCGAGGAGTTGCCCGACCGGCTCGCCGCGGTGCTGGAAGCGGTCTATGCAGCCTATGCGCAAGGGTGGACCGATCCGGTCGGCGGCGATACCGAGCGACGCGATCTCGCCGGCGAGGCACTGTTTCTTGCCAATTTGCTCGTCGACCTGCTGCCCGATGAGCCCGAGACGCTTGGCCTGCTCGCACTGATGCTGTACGCGCAGTCGCGCAACGATGCGCGACGCGATGCGGCCGGCGACTACGTGCCGCTGTCGGCTCAGAACCCGGCGACGTGGAATGCGCCGATGATCGACGCAGCCAACGCACTGCTGCGGCGCGCGAGCGCATTCAACGCAATCGGACGCTTTCAGCTCGAGGCCGCGTTGCAGTCGGCGCACGTCCACCGCTGCCAGACGCATCGCCCGAACTGGGACGAAGTCGTGCAACTTTACGATGCGCTGCTCGCGATTGCAGCGTCACCGGTGGTCGCGGTGAACCGCGCGCTCGCGCTGGCGGAACGCGACGGCCCGCAAGCGGCGCTCGACGCGCTCGAGCCGTATGCGGACGATCCACGGCTGGCCGACTACCAGCCGTATTGGGCCGCGCGCGCCGATCTGCTCGCGCGTGCCGGTGCGAAGACGCAAGCGCTCGGCGCGTACGACCTCGCGATCGGACTCGAGCACGATCCGGCCGTGCGCCGATTTCTGCAGCGCAAGCGCATTGAGTTGTTGTCGGCGAAAAGCTAGTCCGGCGTCAGCAGAGCCGTTGGCATCAAAAAAACGCGACATGGCCGTATACCCCCACTCCCTATGATAGACTTGCGACCTTGATATACCCCATAGGGGTATTTGGAGAGCGCACGATGAGTCACACGGTCCAGGAAAAACAGAAGCTTCTCAATAGGGTCCGCCGCATCAAGGGACAGGTCGAAGCCATCGAGCGGGCGCTCGAGGAAGAGCACGGCTGCTCGGACGTGCTGCAACGGATCACCAGTTGTCGCGGCGCGATGAACGGTCTGCTTGCGGTTGTGCTGGAAGACCACATCAGGAACCACCTCGTCGACGCGGAACATGGCGAGGAAGAGGGTGTCAGCGCGACGGAACAACTCATCGAAGTTGTTCACAGCTATTTCAAGTAGAGTTAAAAATGAGCGATTTCAAAAACGCCGCATTCGGCGCAGGACATGACCACATCTTTCTGGGTGTGGGTCACGAAAAGAACGAGCGCAAGACGTGGGCCGTGATTGCACTGTGCAGCGCGATGATGTTGATTGAAATCGTCGGCGGCAGCATGTTCGGTTCGCTGGCGCTCGTCGCCGATGGTCTGCATATGTCGACGCATGCGGGCGCGATGCTGATTGCCGCGCTTGCGTATACCTACGCGCGCAAGCACGCCAGCGACTCCCGCTTCGTGTTCGGTACCGGCAAACTGGGCGACCTGGCAGGGTTCACGAGTGCCATCGTGCTCGCGATGATTGCCGTGCTGATCGGCTACGAGGCGGTGTCGCGATTTCTGTCGCCGGTACCGATTCATTTCGGTGAAGCAATTCCCATTGCGGTGGTCGGCCTGCTTGTCAACCTGGCGAGCGTATGGCTACTGAGCGGCGGCGATCACGGACACAGTCACGGTCATAGCCACGGACACGGTCATGATGACCACGCTCACGAAGAGGATCTGCAGAAGATCTTCGCCCCATCCGGCGTGTTTGCCGTTTCCATCTTCGAAGACGGCGTGCCCCCCGTTTTCCGCATGACGCCGGCGACGGAGAATTCACGGCTCGATGCTGCTGGGGTTTCGATTACGACGGTGCGGCCCGATGGGACACAACAGGTATTCGCGCTGGCGGACCGTGGCGGCTATCTGGAATCGAAGGAAGACATTCCTGAACCACACGCCTTCAAGGCCATCGTGCGCATGCCCGACGGCGAGTACCAGGTCGAATTCGAAGAACACGCACATCAAGACGACGCGCCCGAAGCAGCGGCCCGCGACCATAACATCCGGTCCGCGTACATCCACGTGATGGCGGATGCGGCGGTCTCCGTGCTGGCTATCATCGGCCTCGTATTGGCACGCGCATTTGGCTGGCTCTGGATGGACCCGCTCGCCGGTATCATCGGCGCGCTGGTGATTGCAAACTGGTCGTACGGCCTGATGCGCGACACGGGCGCAATTCTGCTCGACATGAACGCCGACCGGCGTATGGCGGAGAATGTGCGTCATGCTATCGAGGACCGCGGCGACAAGGTCGTCGACCTGCACGTGTGGCGGGTGGGTCCAGGTCACATGAGCGCCGTGGTGTCGGTGGCAACCGGTGAACCCCAGCGCGATTCGCGCTTCTATCACACCGTACTCGAGCGCTTCAAGGGGCTGTCGCATGTCACCGTTGAAGTGCAATCGCCCCACGCGGCGGCCTGACTCACGGCAGTCAAGTCACCGCGCTTCAGCGTACGTCTCCTTGCATACCTGGCACAACGATTCGACGAACAGAGTCTGTGCCGCGGAGTGCGAACCTTCTGAGCGGGTGAACAGCGCGATGGGCGGAAGCGTCCATTCGAATGAGTAGGGCACGATTGCGACACCCGCAATGCGAACCAGTTCTTCGGCGATATCCGAGGGAACGATCGACACGGCCTCTTCGCTTGAAGCAATCATTTCGCCGATGAGTTTGGCCGAGTAACTCTCCACCACGGGCACCGGCGGTGCCGTGCCCGCGGCGAGAAACAGGTCGGTCACCTGCTCTCTCATCGGCGTATGAGGCGCGCCGAGAATCCAGTCCAGCGTCAACAGCCTCGTCCAGTCGAGCTTCGTGCGCGCCAGTTTTGCGGCGAGTCGCCGGTTCGCGATCAACCGCGGTTGCTGCCGGAACAGGACTTGAAAGCTGACCTGTTTCAGATCGACCGATGCCGCCGCCCGTCCGATCACAATGTCGACGGTATGGTCCTGCAACTGCCGCAATAGCTGATCGCTGGTGCCCTCGTGGATGGTCACAGTCAGGCGCCGCTCCATGCCCGATTGCAGCCGCTTGAGTGCCGCCGAGAGCATCTGGCCGGAGATAAACGGAATCACGCCGATGTGCAGGTGCGCCGCATGCCCCGAAGCAACGGCCTTCATGTCGCGGGCAAGATGGTCGAGATCGTGGATCATCGCCCGGGCCCGTTCGAGCACAACCGCACCGAGTGCGGTGGGCAGCATGCCGCGCGAGGAACGCTCGAACAGCGGCGTGCCGAACATGCTTTCCAGTTCGGCCAAGGCATTGGTCACGGCCGGCTGACTGCTGGCCATGTGTTCCGCGACGCGCGTCAGCGAGCCGTGCTGCTGGATTTGCAGCAACAGCACGAGGTGCCGCATCTTCAGACGCGCGCTCAGCCGCCTGACTATGTCGTTCGACTCAAATGTCATTGACGGTCAACGCACCCATCACAAAAAAATGATGGACCGATATTAAAACAAAATCATCTGCTTATGGCAGCGCTCTAGAATCGCCTCAATCGATCGCGCTGGACTCTCCCGGCGCACCTAACGAGGCGCAGAACACCATGAAGCAGACCGAGACCGATCAGCAAGCCGCGTTCGACTACCACGAATTTCCGACACCCGGAAAGATCTCCGTGGTGGCAAGCAAGCCGCTTGTAACCCAGCGTGATCTGGCGCTTGCCTACACGCCGGGCGTCGCCAGCGTCTGCGAAGCCATTGCAGCGGACCCGCTGCAGGCGCATCGCTTCACGAGTCGCGGCAACCTCGTCGGCGTGATTACCAACGGCACCGCCGTGCTGGGCCTGGGGAACATCGGCGCGCTGGCTTCCAAGCCCGTGATGGAAGGCAAGGCCGTGCTATTCAAGAAGTTTGCCGGCATCGACGTGTTCGACATCGAGATCAACGAGACCGATCCGGACAAGCTGGTCGAGATCATCGCCGGGCTCGAACCCACCTTTGGCGGCATCAATCTCGAGGACATCAAGGCGCCGGAGTGCTTCATCGTCGAGCGCAAGCTGCGCGAGCGCATGAAGATCCCGGTCTTCCACGACGATCAGCATGGCACGGCCATCACGGTATCCGCGGCCTTTATCAACGGACTGAAGGTCGTGGGCAAGGCCATTTCGGAGGTCAAGGTGGTGACGTCGGGCGCGGGCGCGGCGGCTCTCGCCTGTCTTGATCTGCTTGTCGATCTGGGGCTGCCGGTAGAAAACATCTGGGCAACCGACATTGAAGGTGTCGTCTATCGGGGACGTACCGCACTGATGGACCCGGACAAGATGCGCTTCGCCCAGGAAACCGGCGCACGCACGCTTGCCGACGTTATCCAGGGGGCGGATGTGTTCCTCGGGCTCTCGGTAGGGGGCATTCTGAGCGCGGACATGCTGAAAGCGATGGGTCCACGTCCACTCATTCTCGCGCTGGCCAATCCCACGCCGGAAATCTTTCCTGAGCTGGCTCACGCCACGCGAGACGATGTCGTCATCGCCACCGGCCGCTCGGACTACCCGAACCAGGTCAACAACGTCCTGTGCTTTCCCTACATCTTTCGCGGCGCGCTGGACGTTGGCGCTACGACCATCACACGCGAAATGGAAATTGCGGCGGTGCACGCAATCGCCGGTCTCGCGGAAGAGGAGCAGAACGACGTTGTCGCCGCCGCGTACGGTGCCTATGACGTGGCATTCGGTCCGCAGTATCTGATTCCCAAGCCGTTCGATCCACGTCTGATCGTGCGGATTGCACCGGCGGTCGCGAAAGCCGCGATGGAAGGCGGAGTGGCGACACGTCCGTTGCCGGACCTCGCCGCCTATGTCGAACAGTTGCAGCAGTTCGTCTACCACTCCGGCGCCTTCATGAAGCCGCTGTTTTCGACCGCGAGACGGCTCGTGCGCGACGGTGGCAACGCGCGCATCGTCTTCACGGAGGGCGAAGACGAACGCGTGCTGCGAGCCGTACAGGTGATCGTCGACGAGAAGCTCGCGCGGCCGATTCTGGTGGGGCGTCCGGAAGTGCTGTTGGCGCGCATCGAGCGATTCGGTTTGCGGCTGCGACTCGGGCAGGACGTTGAAGTGACCAATCCGGAATACGACGAGCGTTTTCCACAGTACTGGACAACGTACTGGGAATTGATGTGCCGCGACGGTATCACCAAGGAAATGGCGCGTGTCGAAATGCGGCGCCGCCTGACCCTGATCGGCGCGATGATGGTACGGCTCGGAGACGCGGACGGCATGATCTGCGGCACGGTTGGCGCGTATCACGACCATCTGCGCTTTGTCGATCAGGTGATCGGCAAGAAGCGCGGCGCGCAAACCTACGCGGCCATGAACATTCTGCTGCTGGATCAGCGTACCGTGGCGCTGGTGGATACCCATATCAACGACGATCCGAGCGCGGAGCAGATTGCCGAATTTACGATTAGCGCGGCGAGGCAGATGGCGTGGTTGAACCTCGAGCCCAAGGCCGCCTTGCTGTCGCGCTCGAACTTCGGTGGAGGCGGCGCGGCGTCGGGTGTGAAAATGCGCCGGGCGCTGGAGATCGTGAGAGAGCAGGCGCCGGAGCTCGAAGTCGACGGCGAGATGCATGGCGACTGTGCGCTCGACGAGGTATTGCGCTCACGAATCTTGCCGACATCGCCGCTCAAAGGCGCCGCCAATCTGCTGGTCTGTCCCAACGTGGATGCGGGCAACATTGCCTACAACCTGCTCAAGACCGGCGCGGGCAGCAACGTGGCAGTGGGCCCGTTTCTGCTGGGCGTCAACGCGCCGGTGAACATTCTCACGTCCAGCTCTACGGTCCGGCGAATCGTCAATATGGCGGCGTTGACCGTGATCGAGGCGAATCGCGCCCAGTAGGCACGTTCTGCCGCTCACTACCCTGCCCCAACGTTTCCTGCAGAAAGGCGATGAAACTTGCCAGCTTCGGCGGCATATGGGCATCGGGCAAATGCACCACCTGGACCGGCCAGGTCGGTGCCGGCCAGTCGGGAAAAAGACGCACGAGCCGGCCGGCATCGAGATCTTCCTGCAGCATCACCTGCGGTTGAAGGACGATCCCCAGTCCCGCGATGGCGGCCTCGCGTAGCGCCAGGCCGCCATTGACATCGAGACGGCCCCGAACCGTTACGCGCTCCACACCATTGCCGTCGGGGCGTGGGAAGCGCCACTCCCGTTCGGGTCCCGTCTCGACCATAAAAGCCAGGCAGTTGTGCTGCGCCAGATCGGCGGGCGCCTTCGGGTGCCCATGGCGCGCCAGATAGGCCGGCGACGCGCAGGCGATACGCGGCGAATGGGCCAACGGCCGCGCAATCAGGCCCGAGTCCGGCAGCACGCCGGCGCGGATGGCAGCGTCGAAGCCTTCTTCCGCCAGATCGACGAAGCGGTCGCTAAGGGACAGCTCGACCTGGACCTCGGGATAGCGGTCGAGGTACACGGCAAGCGCCGGTACGAGCACACGCGTGCCATAGATAACCGGGCAACTCACCCGCAACCGGCCACGCGGGCTGCTCTGCATTTCTCGCGCATCCAGCTCCGCGGAATCCACCAGCGCCAGAATTTCGAGGCATCGCGCGTGATAGCGCTTGCCAAGTTCAGTCAGGCTTTGACGCCGCGTGGTGCGATTCAGCAGCCGGCCTTCGAGGCGCCGCTCCAGCTCGCGAATATGGTTGCCGACCATCGTGGGCGTCATACCGCTGCCTTCGGCCGCAGCGGTGAAGCTGCCGCGTTCGACCACGCGTGCAAAGATCTCCATGCTGCTGAATCGATCCATTCGCAATCTCTGTTAAGGAGTGTTCGAAGAAATAGTGGGTTTATCAAGTCAGGCTAAAGAATAATACTCGGGTCCTGGCTCCACTCACAATCCACAGCGAGAACTCTCCATGACTATTGCAAGCACGAACCTTCAGCATCAACACGTCGTCCTGCTCGGCGGCACCTCGGGAATCGGTCTTGCCACGGCCCAGGCCGCGCTGGCAGCCGGCGCCTCGGTGAGCGTGGTTTCATCGCGCAGTGAGCGCGTCGCCGATGCCGTCGCCAGACTCGGCGACCGGGTCAAGGGATATGCCGTCGATCTGAGTAACGAGTCCGCGGTGCGCGAGTTGTTCGGACAAGTCGGCGCGTTCGACCATCTGGTCTACAGCGCGGGGGATTCGTTGCGAACCGGCGCGCTCGCCGACATGAGCCTCGATACGATCCGTCAGGTTTTCGACGTGCGAGTCTTCGGCGCCATTGCCGCCGTCAAACATGCGGCGCCGTATCTGCGTCCCGGCGGTTCCGTGGTGTTGACCAGCGGCATTGCGAGCTTGCGGCCGCAAAAGGGTTGGGCGGCGCTGGCCAGCGTCTGCAGCGCGATGGAAGGTCTCACACGGGCACTCGCGGTGGAGCTGGCGCCCATTCGCGTCAACCTCGTGAGTCCTGGTTTGGTGCGCACGCCGCTGTGGGACGACTTGCCCGAATCCGAGCGCGAGGCGCTCTACGCCGCGAGTGGCGCTGCCCTGCCGGTGGGTCGTGTCGGCGAGGCGGAGGACCTTGCGCAAACTTACCTCTATCTGATGACCAATCGCTATGCCACGGGACAGACTGTCGTCGTGGACGGAGGTGGTGTGCTGGTTTGATGGCCTTCGTGACGGGGGGCGCGTAGATGCGTGATCAACAAGACACCCACAACGAACCGCTGCGCCGCAAGCGAAGCTTCCTCGCTCCAGTTCAGCGCTCGCGTATACCCTTTGAACGACCTTATGCGACCTTATGTATCAACATCAGCGCATACTCGTAGTGCTGCGATCCGATCCTGTGATCATGAGACAGCGTCCATCCCCGGACGCACGGCCAGCGTCAGTACTGCCTGGGCCTGTCCATGAAAACAACGAATCTGCCCCGCCGTTCGGAAGCGCCCACATTAGTGCTCGCGCCTGCATCGCCCGCTTGCGTCGTTGAGGACGTGCGCGCGGCGCTGTTACAAAGTGAGATGCGTTACAGAATCCTTCTGGATGATTTTCCGGTGGCAATCTATTGCTGCGACGCCCAGGGGAAGCTGACACTCTTTAACGCCGCGGCCGTCCAGCTTTGGGGGCGATCGCCTGAAATTGGCTCGGATTCGTGGTGCGGATCACACAGGATGTTCACGGTGGATGGCCATCCGCTTCCGCTTGATCGCTGCCCCATGGCACTTACCCTTCTCGAACAGCAGGACGTCGCTGTCGCCGAGGCCATTGTCGAGCGGCCTGACGGCTCGCGCCGCAACGTGCTGGCTCATCCCCGCCTGCTGATCGATCCCAGTGGAGAAACGCTCGGTGCAATCAATATCGTCATTGACATTACCGAACGCAAACACCTTGAAGAACAGCTAAAGGACGCCGATCGGCGCAAGGACGAATTTCTGGCGATGCTCGCTCATGAACTGCGCAACCCGCTCGCTCCAGTTCGCTCCGCCGTCGAAGTACTTAAATCTGGACGACCATCGGACATACAAATATCGCAGGCAGTGAAGGTGATCGATCGCCAGACGACACATTTGACGAGTATCGTTGACGATCTGCTCGATGTGGCGCGCATCAAGCATCGGCGCGTTACGCTGAACAAAACCAGCGTTGAGCTTGCCGAGGTGCTGGCCGACGCGATCGACATCGTTGCGCCCGAAATTGCCATGCGTGGATTGCGCCTCACTGTCGAGCAGCCGACGCACGCCGTACCGCTGCATTGTGATCGCACGCGCCTTGCCCAGATGCTGGGCAATCTGCTCAACAACGCAGCAAAGTACAACCGCGCGAAAGGAGCGATCTTCCTGTGCGTGACGGTGGAAGGCGAAGACCTTATTGTGACGGTCCGGGATACAGGCATTGGGATTGAAAAATCGATGCTCGGCCAGGTGTTCGATCTGTTCACGCAAGATCAGAATGGCGCCACTCAGCAAAATGGCGGACTCGGGATCGGTTTATCCGTGGTGAAGGCGATGGCTGAGATGCACGGGGGATCTGTCTCGGCGGCCAGCGACGGCGAAGGGTGCGGCAGTGAGTTCTGCCTGCGCTTACCCATCGTGACAACAGGCGCGCAGCTTTGTTTGGTCGTGCCTGTCGCAGACAGTGCCGGACCGCAAAGGATCATGATTGTGGACGACAATCTCGATGCGGCCGACGCAATGAAAATGCTGCTTGAACTCTATGGACACCAGATAACGCTGGCAGGGGACGCTGATGCCGCGCTGTTCGCCGCCAGGAGCGTCATGCCTGATGTGTTTTTAATTGACATAGGATTGCCAGGCATGGACGGTCACGCACTTGCGAGCGAACTTCGCGCTCTGCCGTGCGACAGACGTCCACGCATGATCGCGGTGACAGGGTTCGGTCAGCAAGACGATCGACAGCGCTCCCTTGCGGCCGGGTTTGACGATCACCTGATCAAACCAGTCGGCCTCGCCCCTCTACTTAAAAGTCTGGTGCCCAACACGTGTCAGAACGTCAGGGGGTAGGGCTGATGCCGCGCTATCCACCGCCAACTCACTCCCCCGGCACCCTCACCCACCCTTCCATCAACACCCGCGCGCTCCGGCTCATGATCGCCTTGGTGACCGTCCACTCACCGCCTTCCTCGCGAGCCTCGGCCCCCACGCGCAACGTCCCGGACGGATGCCCAAATCGCACCGCGTCCCGCGCCCCGCCACCCGCGGCGAGATTCACCAGGGTCCCCGAAATCGCCGCCGCCGTCCCGATCGCAACCGCCGCCGTCCCCATCATCGCGTGATGCAGTTTACCCATCGACATCGCCCGCACCAGCAAATCGACGTCGCTCGCGGCAACCCGCTTGCCGCTGGAAGCAACGTAATCGGCAGGCCTCGCGACAAAAGCGACCTTCGGCGTATGCTGCCGCGTCGCGATCTCATCGATACTCCCGATCAGCCCCATCCGCACCGCGCCATGCGCGCGAATGGTTTCGAACATCGCCAGCGCCTTGTCGTCGCTATTGATGGCGTCCTGTAGTTCGGTGCCCTTATAACCGATCGCTTCCGCATCCACGAAGATGGTCGGAATACCGGCGTTGATCATGGTCGCCTTCAGCGTGCCCACACCTGGCACGTCGAGGTCGTCAACCAGATTCCCTGTGGGGAACATCGCACCGCCGGCGCCCTCTTCTTCAGCAGCCGGGTTCATGAATTCAAGCTGAACCTCAGCAGCCGGAAACGTCACGCCGTCGAGTTCAAAGTCGCCCGTTTCCTGAACCGCGCCATCGGTCATTGGCACATGCCCGATGATCGTCTTGCCGATATTCGCCTGCCAGATTCGCACCACAGCCACACCGTTCTGCGGAATCCGGCTCGCGTCGACAAGACCCGCGCTAATCGCAAACGGCCCCACGGCGGCAGAAAGATTCCCGCAATTGCCGCTCCAGTCGACGAACGCCTTGTCGATGGAAACCTGGCCGAACAGATAATCCACGTCATGATCCGGCTTGCTGCTCTTCGCGATGATGACCGTCTTGCTCGTGCTCGACGTCGCCGCGCCCATGCCGTCGATCTGCTTGCCATACGGATCGGGGCTGCCAATCACACGCATCAGCAGCGCATCACGCGCGGCGCCCGGCACTTGAGCCGCCTCCGGCAAATCCTTCAGCCGGAAGAACACGCCTTTGCTGGTGCCGCCGCGCATGTACGTCGCCGCAATCTTGATCTGAGGTTTGTGGGCCATGAAAATAGTGTCCTGATGAGAGAAGCTCAAAAGCCTTAGGCCGCAGCCTTCGTCGATTCAAGAAAGTCCTGTGCAAAGCGCTGCAGCACACCACCGGCTTCGTAGATCGACACCTCTTCCGCGGTGTCGAGGCGGCAAGTCACCGTCACCTCCACGCGCTCACCGCTCTTGCGATGAATCACGAGCGTGAGATCGGCGCGCGGCTTGCGTTCGCCGATTACGTCGAAGGTCTCGGTACCGTCGATCGCGAGCGTCAGACGATTCACGCCAGGTTTGAATTCCAGCGGCAACACACCCATGCCCACCAGATTCGTGCGGTGAATCCGCTCGAATCCTTCGGCAACAATCGCTTCGGCGCCCGCCAGCCGCACGCCCTTCGCCGCCCAGTCACGCGACGAACCCTGACCATAGTCGGCCCCGGCAATCACGATCAGCGGCTGCTTGCGCTCCATGTAGGTTTCGATCGCTTCCCACATGCGTGTCACCTTGCCTTCCGGCTCGACGCGCGCCAACGAACCGGCCTTCACCTTGCCGTCTTCCAGCACCATCTCGTTCTTCAGCGTCGGGTTCGCGAAGGTGGCACGCTGCGCGGTCAGGTGATCGCCACGGTGGGTTGCGTATGAATTGAAATCCTCTTCCGGCAAGCCCATTTTGGCGAGGTACTCGCCCGACGCGCTGTCCGCCAGAATCGCATTCGAAGGCGACAGGTGGTCGGTCGTGATGTTGTCGCCCAGCACCGCCAGCGGGCGCATACCCTTGAGCGTGCGTTCACCGGCAAGCGCGCCTTCCCAATACGGCGGACGGCGAATGTAAGTGCTCATCGGACGCCAGTCATACAGCGGATCGGCCTTCTCACCGGTATCGACAGAAACGGCGAACATCGGCTCATACACTTTGCGGAACTGCTCCGGCTTCACACTCGAAGCAACGATCGTGTCGATCTCTTCGTCCGACGGCCAGATGTCCTTCAGCCTGATCGCGTTGCCGTCGGCGTCGACGCCCAGCACGTCCTTCTCGATATCGAAGCGGATCGTGCCCGCAATCGCGTAGGCCACCACCAGCGGCGGCGAGGCGAGGAAAGCCTGCTTCGCATACGGATGAATACGTCCGTCGAAATTACGGTTGCCGGACAGCACCGCCGTGGCATACAGATCGCGATCGACGATCTCCTTCTGGATCACCGGATCCAACGCACCCGACATGCCGTTGCACGACGTGCACGCATACGCGACCACGCCGAAGCCCAATTGCTCCAGTTCCGGCAACAGGCCCGCCTCTTCCAGATACAGCGTGACCGCCTTCGACCCAGGCGCGAGCGACGTCTTCGCCCACGGCTTGCGGATCAATCCGCGCCGATTGGCGTTACGCGCCAGCAAACCGGCGGCAATCATGTTGCGCGGATTGTTGGTGTTCGTGCAGCTCGTGATCGCGGCGATGATCACCGCGCCGTCCGGCATCAGACCCGGCTCGTTCTCCACCTTACCGCTGACACCACGCACGGCCAGTTCGGAAACCGGCAAACGGCGATGCGGGTTCGACGGCCCCGCCAGCGTGCGCACCACGGTAGACAGATCGAACGTCAACACGCGCTCATACTCGGCGTGCTTCAGCGTAGCGCCCCACAAGCCGGTTTCCTTCGCATAGGTCTCGACCAGCTTGACGAGTTCGTCGTCGCGGCCGGTGAGCTTGAGATACTTGATGGTCTGCTCGTCGATGTAGAACATCGCCGCCGTCGCGCCGAACTCAGGCGCCATGTTGGCAATCGTCGCGCGATCGCCGAGCGTCAGGTTGCCCGTGCCCGCGCCGTAGAACTCGAGGTACGCGCCGACCACTTTTTCCTTACGCAGAAATTCGGTCAGCGAGAGCACCACGTCGGTCGCGGTAATGCCCTCGGCCGGCTTGCCCGTGAGCTCCACGCCGACGATATCCGGCAGCCGCATATAGGACGCGCGGCCGAGCATCACGCTCTCCGCTTCAAGACCGCCCACGCCGATCGCGATCACGCCGAGCGCGTCCACCATCGGCGTATGCGAGTCGGTGCCGACCAGCGTATCGGGAAAGGCCACGCCGTCTTTTACCTGCACCACCGGGCTCATGCGCTCGAGGTTGATTTGATGCAGGATACCGTTGCCCGGCGGAATCACGTCGACGTTCTTGAACGCACGCTTGGTCCAGTTGATGAAATCGAAGCGGTCCTCATTACGGCGATCTTCAATCGCGCGGTTCTTCGCGAACGCATCCGGATCGAAGCCGCCGCATTCCACGGCGAGCGAGTGATCCACCACGAGCTGTGTCGGCACGACCGGGTTGACCATCGCCGGATCGCCGCCTTGTGCCGCGATCGCATCGCGCAGGCCGGCTAAGTCGACCAGTGCGGTCTGGCCGAGAATGTCATGACACACCACGCGCGCCGGGAACCACGGAAAATCCAGTTCGCGCTTGCGTTCGATGATCTGCTTGAGCGATGCGACGAGCGTCACCGGATCGCAGCGGCGCACGAGGTTTTCGGCCAGCACGCGCGAGGTATACGGCAGCTTGTCATAGGCGCCGGGCTGGATCGCATCGACGGCGGCACGCGTGTCGAAGAAATCCAGTTGGGTGCCGGGAAGGCGTTTGCGGTTGGCAGTATTCATGGCGTAGGGGACAAAACAATAATGATCCGGGGACAATGGCGGCAGCCGTGTTTCACGATCCGCTGCCCCTCTTTCAAGCGGCGCAACGCTTGCGCGTCAGCGTGTCAATCGGACAGTCTGTGTAGTTTAGCTTGCGGTGGCGCTCGCGGTAGCGCTTGCAGTAGCGCGCCGGCTTGCAGCGTGTTTCGTTGATGCGTCGCACAATGCACCACAACGCGTGCTGCAGCATGCGCTGCAAAAAACAGCCTTGGCTCGGGGTTCCAGCGAGCCAAGGCCCAACTTCATTGCGCCGCGCTCATGAGACGCAATGGAGGAGAAACGCGTGCGGCTTCATGCTTACACTGCAAACAGGCTCATACCCTTAGACGCGCTTGGCGAGCGGCACGAACGGCAGATCGTCGGGACCGGTGTAATTCGCGCTCGGCCGGATGATCTTGTTGTCGATCCGTTGCTCGATGATGTGCGCGCTCCAGCCTGCGGTGCGGGCGATCACGAACAGCGGCGTGAACATCGCTGTCGGCACGCCCATCATGTGATACGACACCGCGCTGAACCAGTCGAGATTCGGGAACATCTTCTTCGCATCCGCCATCACGGTTTCAAGCCGCTCGGCGATGTTGAACAGCTTCAGGTTGCCCGCTTCCTTCGAGAGCTGCTTTGCGACTTCCTTGATGACCTTGTTG
>NZ_JAQQFL010000019.1:0-161331 GCF_046026025.1 Paraburkholderia fungorum
CCAACATAATTGTCGCCGCCCAGGTGGACCCGCTCGTCAAATCAGGCCGCTACCAGAATGCAAGGGAAGTGTTGCGTGAAGATTTGCGGTTGATGGAGCTTGCGGATACTGAGAGTCGCGCAAAGATCGAAGCACGATGCCGCACAAGTGGGCATCGCTGATGGAATGGCAGGAAGAATCCAGAGTTTTTGGCTTTGCAGAGGAACTGGGCCAGCACTTTGACGCCATCGCGGCGAGTGCGATGGCATCCGCTGATGACTAGGACAGCGAACGTTGAGTTTCGAGGCAAAGCATGGACGGTCCCGTTAGCTTCTCACGCGGACGGAACTGTCCCTGACCAGAACGTAGGCTTCCACTCCATCGAGTAGCTGTCCAGTCAGAAAAGCGTAATCTCTCTTCAACTCGCCAAACGGCATGTCGGCTCATCTTGAAGCGGTTACGCCCCGATCGATACGTGGGTACCGGTAAAGCATGGTGCACCGTCAAGGATATGAGGTTCTTCTGTGATGGTCGACATGGCGTTGTTTGCGAGTAGATGGATGAGGCTCAAAACCGTTTATGCAGTTCAGAATAATTAGGGTCTTTTGTTAGGCCTCGCCCCATGAAATCAATACTCAGGACGCGCCCTTAGCCTAGGACTGACGAAGAGATGGAATCAAACAGAGATGAAAGCCGCCGGGTATCAATAGACTTCCGTGACGAACTTCTCGCGAGGGACTGGCCGGATGGCAAGCGCGTTGCTGAAATCGCGGGTATCCAGCCCAGCAGTAACCCGGATCGGTACGCCGCGCAGCTACGCTCATCCGGAGCAATGTTGGGTGTGTGGTCAGCGCCGCAGCGCACTCACCGCTATCCAGACTTTCAGTTCGATTCCGATGGCGCTTTACGCCCCGAAGTCTTGGACCTGTTGAAGCTGCTGCCCGGTGACGAGGAGGATCGTGGCGGATGGCGACGTGTATTCTGGCTCTACTCGCCACATGCACTGCTCGACGGCGAAACCCCCGCCCACATTTTTATGAGTGATCCGCAGCGAGTCCTGGACGCCGCAAGGCGTGAGTTCAGCGAGTCCAACGAGTGCTGGTAAAGGACGGACCTTGTGTCAGGCTAACGCAAAAACTGCGGGTGCCAGGCGATGGCGGCAGCCCGTCGAACGGGCAGCGGAGGGCACATATCTGGCCCATGATCATTCGCGCCTGGTTTGCGCACGACTATGTGACATGTGTTGCGCCTATACGGGCCGCCGGCTGTTGAGATCTAGGGGCTTTCCATGTATTTAATGTCTCATGCCAGGCCTGCTTCCGCGATAACAGGCTGGTTAGGCATCACGACGTACGGGCGTCAAGCATCAGTTCATCCTCCCACACCGAGGTCTCATCCGCGCGAGGCGACCACGGAAAACACGCGTGCTGGCCGCCTTGTGCATCTGCATAGACGTACGATTTCATCGGGCTGCCAGGCTTCCGGTGGCTCCTCAATGCCATGACTTCAGTCAGCGCAGGCTGCCCGTCACGACAGCCATTGGCAAGGCCGAGATGAAACACGCGGCAGCGATCCAGACCGATTCCCGTCACAATTTCAATTAGTTCTTCGGGCGACGATACCAGCACACTTCGAATGGCCTGATCCAGATTGTCGGGTCCCCAGAACAGGTCAACGAAAAAGATCGGTGATTCGGCGGAAAGGCCAACGCACCGCCACGCGCGGTGAGGTGCGGAAAGTTTCTGTCGCGCCGGGTTGGATTCCGCCCATTGGGCATGGGTCAACAACATCTTAAGCTCACGAAATTTCAATTTGTAGATTATATCCCGTGGACCAAGAGTCTCGGCATAGTCACGCTTCGCCATATGAAGCAACGCGACTATGAGACGCTACGACGGCATCTCGCGATCAACATTAAAGCGTTCCGGCGAGAGCATGAGCTCTCCCAGGAAGGTCTGAGCCTTGAGGCTGACGTGGATCGCACCTACGTGAGTCAGATCGAGCGGTCGCTTGGCAATCCCTCGCTGCTGATTCTTGCCGCACTTGCCAGTGCTCTCGGGAGAGACGTCGGCGAGCTGCTGTCTCCACCGTCACCACGACCACGCGGAAAGTGAGCGGCATGCCCGTGTCCATGCCCGCTTTTCACCGTGAAATACGCCCGGCCGGAACTTGCCTCCGCAAACATGTGAGTGGCTGCTATGGCTGCGGCGCATCGTCTGGGAATCGCAATGGAAAGCTGACCTGCATGACTGCACGCAACTCGGTGAGGTCGGCCTGGGAATAGCCAGCGGTCGTCACCACGGACTCGTGGCCGAGCAGGGTCGCCGCCATCGGCAGCGGAACCTTTTTATCGATCACCAGTGTTTTGCCCACGAGATGTCTGAGCCAGTGGGGCGACGCGCTTTCGAGAATGAGCCGGGCCGCCGTGTCGCTCGCAGGCATCGTAGAAGCCATTTCCCGGAATGCGCCCTTGACCTGCCGGTAGAGCCCGGATATACCGAGACCGGCGCCACGCTTTGCGCGGAACAGAGGCGCGACCTCGCCCGGCGATGGTGTGGGCGGCAGTCCGCATGCGACGCGATACTGCTTCAGGAAAAGCGTGCAGCTGTCCGGGAGCGGAATGGATCGTTTCTTCCGTCCCTTGCCCATGACCGTGAGCGTCCAGCCACCAAGTTCTACGCTCAGGCGCGGATAGCCATCCCTCGTCGCCAGTTCATCCAGCCGGACGCCGGTAAAGCGGTAGGTCGCCAGGATTGCGACGCGACGCGCGAGGTCCGGCTGGCGGCCGCTGCCGCCGGCCCGGTCGCATAGCCAGCGGTCGATGGCGTCTACCGCGACAGCCGGCAGGATGCGTTCGGGACGGAATCCTGCCCGGGCGGCGGCGGTGCTGCCCAGCCTGGTGCACGGGTTCGACGTCAGATAGCCCGTGAGTGCCAGAAAACCAAACAGACTTCGCAGGACCGCCATTGCGCGCTGCTGGCCCGCTTCACTGCGTTTGCCTCCCTCGTGTTCTGCTTGCGGTTCGCTTGGCCTCCGGAGCGCGTCCCGGTAATCCAGCAAAGTACGCCGTGTCAGCGCCGACAGCGGACCAACCACGCCGTTCGCTTTGCACCACCGGATCAGCCCACGTATTTCAGACGTATAGGCGCGAAGGGTATGGGGCGACCCCCCGGCCCGCTCCTGGAGGAATCGGTGGACCGCGGCCCCGTCATTGGAGACGTCCAGGGTATTGCTCGACAGATCGCGGTTGTAAAACCGGCCGGTACCGGACAGCCAGGGGTCGTCGCTAACCGGTCGTCGCGGCGGATGCAGGTCAGGGCGGATGGTGGCCGCTCCAGCCGGCTTCGGACCGCGCTCCGTGGGCGCCGGGGGACGCGCCGGACGAAAGCGGACCCTGAGTGTGCGCAGCAGCCGCCCGACGACGGCTTCGGCACTGGGCGCCTGCGCCGCGCCCACTGCACGGATTTGACCCAGGTCCCAGAACCGGACCGCTGCGCCGCCGCCCAGCAGCAGCGCGAAGACTTCCGGCTGGGCAGCTTTTGCTGCTGGCATGGAGCCGTACCTTTCCAGAAGCGCAGCGGGTGTCCATGTCTCGTAGACTGGCAGGTTCAATACAGCGGACAGGTACGTGATGGCACCGCCGAGGTCGCCAGGTAGCGGTTGCGGCGGGTTCACCGAAACGTCGAGGTAGTCCGAAGGACGTATCACGGTGGGCCATCCATTTGGCTGCCTGACGGGCTAGCCGGCGGGAGGATTCTGCGTGCCTGCGGACGGGCTGCCGCCGCCGGCAGCGGCGCCGGTCCGTACCAGCTTCTCGTAGTTCTCGGTGACCTCCGCAAGGCGTCGGCGTAACGATTGCACTTCGGGCTGCACGGCAGCCTGCCTGGCTGCCAGCGACTGGCGAAACTCGTCGGTCGTGGTTAGCAACTGGCGGGAAAGTCCGGCATAGTCGCGTCTGACAGCCGCCAGTTGCTCGTCGTGCTGGCGCCGTGCTTCTTCGCTGGCCCGGGACGATTCGGCAAGTCTGGCCTCGGCGAGACGCGCCCTGTCTGTTTGTTCGGCGAGGCGCCTGCGCACCTCGGCGAGTTCTGCTTCCCGCTGCCCGATCTGTACGTCCCGCTCGCGCGCCTGTTTTTGCCAGTCGTCGAGCTCAGTGCGGAGCATCGAGGTTAGGGCGTTGGCGTTATCACGTTCGGCCGCTGCGCGGGCCACCGCCTCAGCTGCGCTGGCCTGTGCGTCGGCAAATTCGCGGCGCGCGGCTTCCAGCGCCATCAACCAGAGCGAGCGCATGGAATCGGCGACCTGATCGGGGAGGCCGCTTGCGGTGTAGCGCGCTGTCGACTGGCTTATCAGCTCAGCCTCGATCATGCGAACCTGCCGGCCAACCCAGGAGGGATCGCCACCTCCGAGTTCCTCACGAACGCGACGGGTGGTCACGATACGGCGGAACAGCGCAGGCGTGATGGGCGTACCCACCCCTGCGGCGTCCAGCATGCGCCGGACGGTTTCGCGTACGGACTGCGGAGAGTTGAGGGGTGTGCGGCCCATGCCTTCATTATGGCGAGAAATCACCGGGTTGGCAGGGTTCCCTTATTTCATGACTAAATTTACTGAATTTCAGGGAAAAGCGTCGGGGAAACTCATCGCGACGGAGGATAAGTTTCGTTATCGTGCGAATCGGGGCCCCGCAGTGCATCTCCGCGCAAGGGGCTTGCCGTCGCATCTGCCTCGGGGTGGAATAGTCCGCCGGCCACCGGTCACTAAGCGGCCACATAGACAAAGAAGTCATATAAAAAAAATTTAGGCCGCCTCGGCCGGAATGGTCTGAGCATTAGAGTAGTTGACTGATGACTCGCGCGATTCTGCCAGTATCGGAATCGAGATGATTAGGAATAGAAAGTATTGTCGTGTGGCGCGAAGTGCTGTGAGGGGATGACCTGGCTGGACCGTGAACGGCTCTCTTTGCCTGGTGCCGAGAATTGCCACAAAAAATTATAAGTCCCTGTTAGTTACCGTCCGATCGCGGTCGGCACAGGGAAGGCGATTCCCTGACGGGCAGCTTGGACCCGGAAGCGGCATGAACTAAAGTTAGCTCAAAAAGCGGTCAAGTACTCCGCCTCAGGCACAACGTGCCTCGAGGTATCCATAGCTGTCAATATGGAGTGCTGACGAGGATTCAGACAGGGGCGGTGCGGGATGAGGATTGCACCGCCTCCATGGGGACCAGAGCCGGCGTGTGTCTGGCCGTTCCATTTCAACAGGCAGAGACGCATCGCCGGTGCCTGCAGCACGCCACCAATCAGGCGTCGCACTTTCACCAGTCAGGAGGGCTCATGAAGCCAACCGCAGGTATTGCTGCCAAGGGAAAGCATCAGAGATTGCACAGGGATGCCAGGCGCCATAAACCCGAAAAGCCCCACAAGTATGAGAAGCACCATAAGCATGACGCGCGAGACCGGGGCGAGAACGGCGCCTCGCTGGCGTTCGAGCAGATCCGGCGCAGTCTGGGTAGTTCGCAGACTAACGACGCCTTGCTGCCCTCACTGCGGTGGCCTGAGCAGAGGTTCCACGTTGTGGGGGCACCGCTGTCGGGTGTCGGAAAGCGGCGAGCCAAACTGCTGGACGGTGGCCGGGATGTGTCCCGCGTTCCGCCCTCGTCGTCGCGAACCGGTCTGGTCGACAACCAGCTCATGCAGCCCATTCGGTGGCCACATCCTGACGACAGCGCGCGTCCCTTTGGGAGCCGCCGCTCGGTCTCGGCGGAGCAGGGGCTCTGGACACGTCCTGGCCATGAAACCTGGCAGATCAATGTCAGATGGACAACCGGACTATCAGCCGTTCTGAACACATGTCGCGTTACCGTACGGGACTGGCACACCCAGCGGTTTCTAACGTCCGCAGATCTGGATCCGTACAGGCAGGATAGTGCGGTAGCATGCATTGAGCGCCTTTCAAGGCGGAAGGGAATGCCTCATGCACTGGTCATGGACTATCAGCCGGACATGCTTGCCGTGGTCGAGCAGTGGGCCTTCGCCCACGGTGTGATGCTCGTCATTTGCCAGCGGCGCAGACCATGGGGTGAGGGCAGGGTCCAGCTGTCTTAGCCGGAGAAAAGGCCGCGTTCCATGACATTGGCATGCCGCCGTTCCCGGCGGCGGTGTGTGGTCGGGCAATGCCTTGTGTTTTGTGAAACCTCGGCGCGGCTTGCCCCCATTGCACGGCATAACGACAGGCCCGATGCATCGTCATTGATTTGGAGTACGAACATCGTGATTGGTCTTTCGCGTTCCACGCGCCGTCGTCTGCTGACGCGGCAGCACGAGGGGATGGTGCATGGCGATCGTTACGTGTCCCCCCTCAGGGGACTAGAGCTGCCCCGCTCCGGGCTGATCCACCGTTTCGCGTGCGCAAAGTTTGGCAACAGGACTGTTGAGCTGCGGTCCGACACCGAGCTCGCGGTGTTCATGGAGCAGTATTTCCGTCCTCATGTCATCGATATTCGTGAACACGTCCCGTCGGTCACGTCGCACACGAGGGCGATTGCTCTCCGTAATGGTTTGCATCATCCAGGTGGGACGAGCAACCCGGAAGTGCTGCTGACCGACCTGGTCGTGACCCTGCAGGAAGAGAGCGCAGTATGGGAAGAAGCCATTCTGACGCGTCATTCAGATGGCGCATCGACGCCAGCCCTCGAGACCGAGTGCAGGCTGCTTGGGCTTTACTGGAGGGAGTGCGGCACCGAATTTTCCGTTTGTCGCCGTGATGGCGTCAACGCCCCCCTCGCAGCCAATCTCTGCTGGCTCTTTCCGGTTGCCGAGCAGATCCTCCGCACAGGCGTGACGGATGCCCAGCATCTGGCTCATGCGGTGCTGCTTGACGAGCTGGCTCACCACGATCACGTGACCGTCCGCGAGGCCTGTCGCGCGGCCACCCGGCGGGGATCTCTGCCTGTGGGCGCATCGGTCTGTGCGTTCCGGCAACTGCTCGCCGTGCAGGCACTGGTGGTGGACCTGTCCGCGTCCGACCTCTTTTGTCTGCCACCCGCTGCCTTCACGGTAACCGCGGCGCGCACGCAGGACTGATTCTTTCGCGGAGCGCGACATGCCGGTGCGGATTCAATGCAGGATTCCATTTGCCGTACGCAGTCTCTGGCGCGCCGCGGACTCCGGACTCATTTACCGGGTGGTGTATTCCGACACCGAGCGCACCGAGCTTTGCCCCATCACGGGAAGGCACCTCCGATTTTCCCGATACAGGACAGCGGATCTGCGGGTCTTTACAGAAGACTGTTATCGCGGCGCAGAGCGGATGCTTCCGGTTCTGGAGGACCCGTTCGCTGACGAGAAGAGGACGCGCAAAGCGCTCGGCGGGCACGACAGCAAATCGTCCGAAGTCTGGAAGCGAATCCGTGTTCTGGTCCAGCCCGGAGAATCGTTCGATCCATCGGCGATCCGGCCACTGCTTGACCGGGCGACGCGCGGCCGGCTTATCCGCGAGGCGGCGGAACGCGAGAGCGTCCAGGTAAAAACCATTCATGGAGACCTGCTCAGATACTTCCAGCGAGGCATGACGGAACGGGCAGTGCGCAGCGATCTGCCCAACTGCGGACGGCCACGAGGCGGTGGGGCCTATCGCAGCGAGCCAGGTGGGAAGCGCATCAGGCGGAACTACACGTGCCGGCCAGGCCGTCGCGCGAAATCGCAGCGTCTGCATCCGGAGCGGCAATACATGCTCCCCGGCAAGCAACTGACCTGTCTGCTGTGGCAGGCGGTCGATCTGCTGCTGACCGAAAGCGAAGCCCCGTGGCTTGAGGCGCTCGGCGCCAAAAAAGGAACCGGCAACAGTGAAGATGATAAGGCCGACGCGATTGCAAGACGGGTGGGACATGAGCTCGCACAGGCGAAACGTCATGGGCACACAAGACGATCAAGACGCAAGGGGAGGTCGCGGCCAACCTATAAAAATGTCGCCGACACACTCAACGGGCTGACGCGCACGCAGCGCGAAGTGAGGGATGAGCAGGGCCACCTGAAGGAACTGGAACTGGGGGAGGTCGGCATCATTACGCCCAGACAGGTCGCGTACTTCTGCCAGTCAGAGCCGGATGTTCGTGCGGTGATTATCGCGCGCCGGCATTTACATCCCGGACCGTTGCTGCTGCACGGGTGCGCTGACCGGCGGACGAAGGGGCCGGGCGATAAATTCCTGCTCGATGCGACGGTATCTGATATTTACCTGCTCTCGCGGCTGGACCGGACGGTGGTGGTGGGGCGACCCACGCTTTATTTTCTCATTGACTGGTTCAGCCAGATGATCGTCGCACTGCGTGTGAGCTTCGAGCGCCCAAGCTACGCGGCGGCGGCGTCGGTGATCGAGGCGGCGGTTACGCGAAAAGATGAATTCTGTGCGCGTTACGGCTTTCTCATCCGGTTAGAGGACTGGCCGTGCCATTTCCTGTCCGGGTCAATTGTTGCCGACCGCGGAAGTGAGTTCACGGCCACCGAGCCCTGGCAGCGCCTTGCGACGCTGGGCATCTCGATCAGCAACTGCCGGCCGTATACGCCGTGGTGGCGCGCGGTTGCCGAGCGGCGCTGGGGAAGTGTGCCGCTGATCTGGCAACGTCAGCTCGTCGGGGTCGTCGAGTGCGATTGGCATGAGCATGGACGGCCGCGGCGCTATCCGTGGGACGCCATCTACACATTGAGCGATTTCATGACGCACGTCCTGCGTGCCATTCATGTTTATCACAGGACACCCCTGTCCGGAGAATTCGCACACCCCGAGCTGGTGTTCGCGCGGGAGGCGAACACGCCGCTGAACCGCTGGCGGTGGGGCATCGAGAACCTTTCCGGCGCGCTCCATGAGCATTCCGTCAGGAACATTCAACTGGCAACCTGGTACGGCGACACGGGACTCCTTACCGAGCGCGGCGTCAGGGTCCACGGCAGATGCTATGCGTCGAAGGAAACGGAAGACGCCTATCTGGGCCGTCTCGGCGGCAAGGACCGGCATGTGCGTGTCCAGAGCGATCCCGATGAGCTTGGCGGAATATGGATCGAACTGAATGGCTTTCCCATTTTTTGCCCGGCTGTGGATACTGGCGTCGCGATGCAGGGCATCTCATGGGCCGAGCATCAGCAGTACGTGGATCAACTTCACGAGAACAACCGCGAGGAAGACTTCGTGCAGCAGGCAGAGCGGATCAGGCAGATGAATGACGCCCGCGTCGACACGGAAATCGCGAAAAGGCGGACGCGCGCCGCGCTCAGGGACGCGGGCAAGTCGCATCCAACCTCAACGGGCATGAGCGACGCACGGCAGCAGGAAAACGCGCTGAACCGGATGGTGGAAGCGCGTTCGCCATCACAAACCAGTCCTTCGATGGCTCATAGCTCCACCCGTACTAAAGGTTCCACTTCCGCGCAGCCGCAGCAGGAATCAGTCGGCTCACTGCGCGAGGAGAGGGACGCCGCCAGCCTCAAACGTTTGGGCGCGGTGCCGGAAATCCGGCAGGACATCGATACCGAAGGAGTCTCGCAATGAAACGCCACAACGACCACCGCATGGCCGAATCAGGGAATACTGCAGACACGCCTGCCGAGGTTCAGGCGCCGTGCGACATTTTCAATGATCCAATTTTTGCGCTAACTCAGCGATATGTAGACGCTGTCTATCACGACAGGGCCCTCGAATTGCCCGAGTACGCCGATAATCCGCTGATTCTCGCGCTCCCGCCTTTCGTGGACCTCGACCCGACGCTCGCCGAACTGGCGCTACGCTTCGCAGTTTCTTGCCCGAATGGATGTGGCGCCTGGTCAAGGGAGCGCCGCCTCATGGCGATCGGTCGCATCGATCGTCTGCTGGTTATTCTGCCTGTTCACGTTACGCTGCTGACGTGGCTCCATACAGCGCTGCGTAATCACCTTGAGCGATACAGGCCTGGTGTTGATCTTCATAAAATTATGCAGGAATCCTATGAACATGTTCAGAGTGGTACACCGGGCGTAATCGCCGATCTCGTTGAGGGCCATGCGGCGTGTCGTGCGCTGATCGGCATGTCGGGCACGGGCAAATCCACCGCGATGAAGCTGGTATTGAGCCTCTTCCCGCCTGTAATCCGTCATCCGGACTTCCGTAATCCCGGGTGCCGGTTCAGGCAGCTCGTGTGGATCTATCAGGTATGTCCGGCGAATGGCAGTGTTTTATCCTTTCTCAAAAGCATACTGCGGTGGGTCGATCATCATCTGGACACTCACTATCGGGAAGAGATGCGAACACGCGATAACAGCGGCGACTACGGGGCAAAGGTTGTCGATGTCCTGCGCAAGCACTTCACAGGTGTGCTCGTCATTGATGAATTCCAGAATCTCCTGAGAGCGGCTGCAAACACCGAACTGCTGGATACCGTGGTTAATCTGCTGAACAGCGGATGCTGCGCCATGATGGTCATGGGTACCCCCGAAATCCAGTTAATCATCAAAACGCGGTTGCGTCTGGCCCGACGAGTGTCGAACGATGGCTACGAGATACTGGAACCATTCAGCGACGGAAGGGCATATGAAATGTTCGTCGGCAAAGTCCTGGCGCTGAATTTCCTGGAGAAACCGATCAAGGATCTTCGGCGTGTGAGATCCATCGTTCTTGGCCTCAGCGCGGGATTGCCGGCTCTCATCAAGCTGCTGGTCAAGCTCGCCCAGATTATGGCAATTGAGACCGAGAGCGAACAGATCACACCAAGGCTGCTGGGACAGGTACAGCACGAATTGCTCGGACCGCTATCGGGTATCGTCAAGGCGTTGCGCACGCGGGACTCCATTGAACTGGCCCGTTACGTTGACGTACTAAGCGGAGAGGCGATCCTGGCGCATCAACGTGCGTTGAGTGGGGCGGCCGGCGCCGGCGCCAAGGACTTCCATGATCAGGTTCGTGACCAGACCTTTGCGTCGGCTGTCTCTTCGCTTCTGGCGCTTGGCGTCACGCAGAGTGATGCCGATCAGTGGGTCAACCAGGTGCTTCGCGAAAGGCCCGCCTTGACGTCGTATGGCGTGGTACTGGAATTACTCCGGAGGAGGGAAAAGTCTCAGTCCCCCACCCGGCCGCCGAAAGCCGTGTGACCTATTGAGGTCTACAAGCCATGATTAAACCCCTGAACTGGCGGAGCAAGAATCGCACTGCGCTGGAAAGCCTCCTGCAATGAATCATGGCGACCGATCTCTTTCCGCCCGAGTCCGACGAACCGCTGTTCGGAATGATTTCGAGGTACGCAATCGAAGTAGGCGTACGGGACTGGAAGCGTTTTCTTGTGAACCTCTTCGGTTTTCGTGCGCACTTTTCTCCGGCTCTTGCGTACAATCTTTCGCGCGTAGCCGAGAATACGGCCCAGACGTGGGGCGTGTCGCCCGAACAGATCGCGGAGCAGCGCACGCTATTCCCCTTCTACGCGGCGTTTGTGACGCGAACGCAATCGCAAACCATGCTAGACCTGGTCGTCGTGCGGCGGTCACGTGCATTGGCCACGTTCATGCCCAAGCTGATCCACCAGCAGCGGGTCGTCCGGATTTGTGACGCCTGCGTTGCTGAGGACGGGTGCAAAGGCGATGCAATGCACTTCAGGCGCGTTCATCAATTGCCAGGTGTCGTTGTGTGCCCACGACACGGGATGTGGTTGCGCAATCTTGACTATGGCTCCAGTGCTCGGACGCCATGGCCTTCCGTCCAGGAGGCACTTGCGCATGGTCAGATCGCTTCGCTCACAGCGACGCCAGAGCAAATAGGCAATCTCAGGCGGGTTGCCCTGGCGGCGCAGTATCTGCTGGAGTCCAGGGTCGCGGTCGACGGAGAGCAGTTGCGCCAGTCATGCTGGGAGGCACTCCATAATGCCGGCTTTGCTCATGGTCGGGAGGCGCTGTCGAGTAGTCGGGTACTCCAGGCATTCGTTACGTTTTACGGCGAGCGCTATCTGGAAATGGTCGACCTATGCCCTGCCACCCGCCAGAACTGGGTCGTCGCGCGACTCGCCGGGCGGCAGCGCGCGTGCTGTGCGTTGCCGAATCTTCTACTGGCAGTTTTCTGCGGTAGCCACGCGAGCCAGTTGTCAGTCGACGGGTGGCCGTCCTGTCCGAATCATCTCGCTGCTCATGGCCCGGGACACAAGGTCGAGGGCCGGGAAGTGCACAACGGCAGGTACTATGCGCATTGCCGATGCGGCCACTCGTTTGCCTATCGCTCGGTCGCCGGAGGGGAGCCACTTGGTGTGGAAGTCACGGTATACGGACGAGCCTATGCTGAACGCGCGAGCTTATTGTTCCGCACTGGTCTATCCGTTGCCCAGATTGCGCGCGACCTTCAGATATCGGAAACCACAACCCGAAGGATGGTCAGGCGCCGGGTAGTCGATGCGTTGCCGAACCGGACAGATTCGGTCGCGCAGCTTCGTGCGAGGTGGCGCCGGGTCGTAAAGCAATATGGCACTGTCCGGCTGGCGGCAGTCGCCGAGCCTGGACTATGGAAAGCGGTACGGCGGTATTCTCCTGAGGTACTGCAGGAGCATCGGTGGCGGACGCGAGGCGGGAGCGCGAAACGTGAATACGTACGGAATAGACCGAGCCGAACGGGCCAATGACGGGCTAATTTGCTGTCGCACAGCCGTCACACACGGAAAAGCTGCCTCGGGTGACGACTGTGGTTGGTATGTCCAATAAAAAATTTGGCTTGGCACGGACAGACAGGCGAAACGATGTCGGTTGATCTTGATCCTCCATATCCAGACGAGCCGCTGTTTAGCGTCGTCGCACGCTACATGGTGGACGTCAAAGTCGGAGATAAGGTGCGATTTCTGAAGAATCTGTTCGGATACCAGCAACGCCTGTCGGTTACCTTAGCCTATGGACTCGAGCGAGTCGCAGAGGAAACCCGTCATGTGTGGGCGTTAAGTAGCGATGAGCTGGCCGAGCAGCGTACCTTGTATCCGTATTATGCAGCGTTGCTTCCCATGCCATTTCGTGACGCTCTGCTGGTCGCCATGCGACAAAAACAACAGAAGCCGTCCCCACTCGTCGTGCACTCGACGTTGCGCTTTTGCGAAGGCTGTCGTGCAGCCGACCGCGCGTCTGGACGACCGGAATATTGGCGTCGGTCTCATCTGTTGCCGGGCATCGTACTCTGCCCTGAGCACGGTCGCTGGCTGACCGAAATTTCAAGCAATGATCTCCACTTTCTGACGTCTTGGCCGACGCTCCAACTTCTGCCCGCGAAGGATGTCCTTCCAATCGCACTTGACCTCAATGCCGCACAGCTCGACGCCTGCCAGCGTGTGACGCGTGCGTCAGTCTGGCTGCTCCACAATCACGTGTCGACGGACGTTGGGGCCGCGCTGGCGCAATTCAAGGCGACGGCCTGGACCGCCGGTTTCACGTTTGGTCCTCATGATGTCGACTGTCGAAGATTGACCAGGCATTTCATAGAGTTTTATGGTGAACCGTATCTGTACCATATAGGATCGCTGCCTGTACTCGGAAACAATAATTGGCTGGCGAAAGCTGTCAATGGTCGTTTGCCGCCGAGATTTACAATCCGGGCGGTGTTGGTGGTGATATTCATGGCCTCCCTCCATGAGCGAGATAGCGGGTTAGCGTGGCCCGTATGTCCGAACGAATTGGCTTACCACGGGCCGGGGCATGTTGTCGAGCGTCGCCAGTACCACAAAAAAGCGGGGCGGTTCTCCGGAAAATGCAGTTGCGGATTCCGTTTTACCTATAGTTGCACAGAGGCAGGGATTCCCCAAGATGTCCGTCCCACGGTCTACGGACATAGCCATGCAGAACTCGCCCGAAGTCTTGAAAACACGGGTGCGACCTTGGCACACATAGCTGACGTGATAGGAGCTTCGCCACGAGTCGTGTCCCGACTTTTGAGGAAACGCTCACCTGTGCGCGGGTTTTAGTCCGGATGCCAGTTATAGTCCGAAGTTAAATTGTTGGACGGCTACGCTGACTGGTTTGCTGCTGCCGGTCGTGTTGTCGCGGAATCTGGAGGCCTATGAAGTGATTCTTGTTCATAAGCTACCCGATCGATACTAGAGATGTCTTGCGTGCACCTGCGCAAGCTGCGGCCCTACCAGGTCGCATCGGAGTCGCCTTGGAATTCGACCTGAGCGACCTTTATCACGCGCATAGGTGCGTCTGGAAAAACGTCTGCCGGCGTCCGTTCATCGAGTAGTGCGTGCGGCGAATAAAGCCAGAATGCGCGTCTCCAGCCATCAAGATCGTCGTCGCGTGGGAGCACGGCCAGGAGTGCTGCAATTTCCTTCCTGATTGCGCCAGACTGGCGGAACTGGAAGTCCGGATAGACGAAGCAATGCCGGGGCTCTGACCACACACCCAGCAGAGCACCTCCCGCTCGCTCTTCGATCGCGTACGTTGCCGCTTCCGGACCGGGCGCCTTGCCGGCCAGCATGGCGACCTCAGAATCGTCAGGCCATCCCTTGTCAAGTAACTCGTCGCGAAACATGATCGCTGCTGTCGACCTGGAGTCAGGATGCTGTGTCATGAATGAACTCCACGAGGCAAAAGTCGGATGCTGTTTCCGATCATATCGTGTCACCTTGGCAGATCGCCCAGCCGCTTCGCTGGGCGAGGCCCTGCATGAACGGCGCCTCATACTGCCCCGTCAGGCTCACAAGTGCCTCTACCCGGTTGCTGTCCGGCGAACCGGGCGCCGGATCGCGGTCAACCAGCGTCGAGACGGTCCTGCGCACTTCGCGATATTCCTCCTAGTTCTCGATGAGCCGCACGGTCATGGTTCCACCGGGAAATATGCTGCCAGTGTACTGGCCAGCGGACCGGCACGCGAATTTTTCAACATCCGCGGGACGACTTATCGATTCCCTGTGCGAACGTCATCAGCGCGGGGTCGGGCTGTAGTGGAGCGGTACAATCCGAGTTCGCCCTGACGAGTTGGTAGCTTCGGATGACTGGATTCGCAGTGTACGGCGGAAGCGTGATCGGACAGGTCCGCAGTCGAGGCGATTCAGTTCTCATCTAGGTCCTTTGATGCCAAGTTACGACTTTAAACAACTGTCGCCCCACGATTTCGAGGTGCTCTCCCGCGACTTGATTCAGGCGCGCGATGGATTTGTCCTCGAGTCATTCAAGACGGGCCGTGATCTTGGAATCGATTTTCGTCGCGCGGGTGCGGCGGGCGACATCATCGTTCAATGCAAACACTATGCTGGAACTGGGCTCGCCGGTCTCATGAGCGAACTCAAGAAGGAGGCGGTCAAAGTATCTAAGCTGACGCCCGCTCGCTACATCTTGGTGACTTCGGTTGGATTGTCACCGCCTAACAAGGCGGACATTCAGGCGCTGTTCGGTGCCGTACTCGTCAATGGCGACATCTTGGGCGCTGACTGGGGGCAGGTTCTCGACGAAAATCGTGCCCGGTTGAAGTTCTTCCAGGACCACCTGGACGTTCAGGTCGATCGCGACGCTTCGCTCAAATACCTGCAACAACGCTACGCAGCTTACTTGGAGGGCGTATTCGAGGTCGATGATTCTGAGACGGAAGCCGAGGCAGATGCCGAGCCTGAAGCCGACGCCACGTCCGCCTAAGGAAGAGAACAGTCTCCCGCCTTACCTAGCTAAGCCGGGCGAATCCAAGCATCCTTGCGGACCACCTCCGTGCACAATATGGCCCCATTTGAGCCGTGCCGCGCAAACCGTTATGCAGCATGGAAGGTCGCCACTTTTTGTCTCGATTTCCGGCGTAAATGCGTATGATTCTGCAAACGCTCAGTACTTTAATATACAGACGGGAGCCTCTGCTGGCTCCAATCCCTTGCAATGTCTGGGTGTCAACATCGGAACTTTATTGTCTCGTGATACCGCGAAGGTGAGCGATTCCAGGATGGTGAGGAATTCCAGGAGATGGCCTCATCGCGATCAATGGTGAGGATCGCCAGGAAATGCCGTCACTGTAGCCAAAGGTGAGGTGT
Organism: Paraburkholderia fungorum; assembly: GCF_046026025.1. Taxonomy (GTDB): domain Bacteria; phylum Pseudomonadota; class Gammaproteobacteria; order Burkholderiales; family Burkholderiaceae; genus Paraburkholderia; species Paraburkholderia fungorum_E. The sequence continues at coordinate 15,971 of NZ_JAQQFL010000019.1, forward strand.
TCCAGGAGACACCACTATTTCGACGAAAGGTGAGGCGTTCCATGGTGTATGACTTCACGTCGGCGAGAGGTGAGACGTTCCAGGAGGTGTCGCCAACTCAGCGAAAGGTGAGCTGTCCCAGGAGTCAAACTGCACCTTGTTCACCGCAAAACACGGGCAAGGTGAGGAGTTCCAGGAGATCGCTCGCGAAAGGTGAGCGATTCCAGGAGGTGGGCAATCCCCGTGTTGAGCACGCATCCGAAATAAGGTGAGGATTTCCAGGGAGTCCCCTCATGGCCGTTCACCGCGCTGCACGGAGCATTCAGAACGAAGCCTGCGACTACGCGAGAAGCGTGGGCCTCAACGCGTAATCGCCGCCGGCAGGCACAATCTTGTGCCCTTGTACAACGTGTCAGGTCGCGCTTGGGTGCCTTGTTAAAAACCCAAAGGTGAGAGGATTCGGGAGCGTGCGCGGTGATAATGTTACGACCTGTCAACGTACCTTCGATTCAAAGGTGAGAAGATTCGGGAGGCCTGCGCCGCGCGCAGTTACCCGCGAACCGCATTCCATTCACATGGAGCCCCTTCCTCGATGACGCCCCGCGCCTTTGGCAAAGAAATCAAGGCGGCACTTCTGCCACACGCTGACGCTGAACGCGCGCTCGCGATGCGCGCCTATATGCGTCACCAGTTCGAGTTCATTGGTGTGCCGACACCTCTGCGGCGGCAAGCGGTATTGCCGGTGTTCAAGCGGCTACCCGTGGAGAATGCCGATCATTTGCTGGCGTGCGCGGATGTCTTATGGTCGATGCCGGAACGCGAATTCCAGTACGTCGCGACTGACCTGTTGGCGCGCAAATGGAAGACGCTTGAACCGGAAAACATCGCACATCTATTAGAGCTCGCTCAGCGGCGCACCTGGTGGGATTCGATCGATCCGCTGGCGGGTGTCGTCGGCGATGTTCTGAAAGCGGCGCGAACCTATACGCCGGGGATACAGGCCGCGATGGATGCGGCGCTCCAGCACGAATCGCTGTGGGTTCGGCGCATTGCGATGATTCACCAACTCGGCTGGCGCGAGCAGACCGACGAAGAGCGTCTTTTCAGCTACGCACGTTCGCTGGCCGCCGAAAACGACTTCTTTATCCGTAAGGCCATCGGCTGGGCGTTGCGCGATTACGCGTGGCATGCACCGCATGCGGTGAGCGCCTTTCTTTCCGCTTCGCTCGACATCATGTCGCCGCTTACGCTGCGTGAGGCGTCAAAGCATCTGCCAAACGCAACGCAAAAGTAATCGCAAAAGTAATCGTGAAAATAATCTAGATATAAACGGGATATAAGCAGGCATCAATTAACGGCACCAAAACCAAAAACTTTAGAAAAATATTTACCCCCCCGAGCGCGCTCAAAAACCGTGTAGTCATCGCTTAGTAACATGCGCGAGCAATACTCGGCAGCGCTGCAATCTTCACTCAAATTCGCAAAAAAACGCGCTGCTCCGATCGAGAGCTGACGCGAAGGCCATACGCTCGGGGGCTTCACATGACTATCCGTCATCGCATCACGCTATTGGTTATCTTGATGTTCGTCGCGTTGTCGGCGATCGGCGGCTACGCGGTGTATCAGACGCGCGGCAGCGCAGCCGAAGTGCGCAAGGTGACGGAAGGCGTCGTTCCCAGCGCACTCGCTTCCGCCGACCTCGTCTCGCAAGTGAAAGACGTCCAGCTTGCCACCATGACCCTGGTCTACGCGCCGGACGCCAACATGGTCACCCAGGCACAAGACGAACTGAAGAAGAAAAAGACCTCGTTGCAACAGGCCCTCGCGCTGCAAGCCAAAGACGCAGCGAGCCATGCCCAGCAAGGTCTCGTCTCCCAGGCCAAGGACAGCCTGGAGAACTACTTCTCCGCGATCGCCGAGACGGCGAAAATGAAAACCGACGGCAAGAACGAACTCGCGCAAGCGTATCTGTTCGCGAACGTGGCGCAGTATCGCGACGAACTCGAAGGCATTGTCGAAACCCTGCGCGTCGAAAAGAACCGTCAGAAAGACGAGGCGATCACCACACTGAACGCCACGCTTTCCACCACGACGACAGCCATCGCCGCTGTCACCGGTATTGCGATCATTCTGCTGACTTTCATCGGCACACTGCTCTACCGTCAGATCACCCGCCCGCTCAGCCGTATGCAAGCCATGATGAGCGAGATCGCGTCGAGCCAGGATTTCACGCGCCGTGTGCCGGTTGGCCGGTTGGATGAGATCGGCCATTCGATCGTCGCTTTCAACGGCATGATCGAAAAGATCCAGGAAAGCTCGGCGCAACTCAAGCAGAAGACGGCCGACATTCAGGCGATGTTGCAGAACATGCAGCAAGGCATCTTGACGGTGGTCGACGGCGCCGTAATTCACTCGGAGTATTCGGCGTATCTGGAAGACATCTTCGAAACGAAGGACATCGCCGGGCGCGGTCTGATGGATCTGGTGTTCTCGGATACCGAACTCGGCTCGGACGTGCTCTCGCAGGTCGACGCGGCGGCGCATGCGTGCCTCGGCGAAGACTGCATCAACTTCGCGTTCAATCAGCATCTGCTGGTCGGCGAAATTTCGAAGCGCATGGCCGATGGCCGCGTGAAGATTCTCGACCTCAGCTGGTCGGCGATCACCGACGAAAACGACGTCATCGTGCGTTTGATGCTGTGCGTGCGCGACGTGACCGAACTGCGCAAGCTCGCCGCGGAAGCCAGCGAACAGCGTCGCCGTCTCGACATGATCGGCGAGATTCTCGCGGTGAGCGAAGAGAAGTTCCATCACTTCATCGAAAGCTCCGCCGGTTTCGTCAGCGAGAACGAGCGCATTATCCGCAAGCATTCGGAAGCGGACCATGCGGCGATCGCCGAGCTGTTCCGCAACATGCACACCATCAAGGGTAATGCGCGGACCTATAACCTGGCGCATCTGACGAACGTTGTGCACGAAACCGAGCAGAGCTATCACGAACTGCGCCAGCCCGACGCGGACCGCTCCTGGGACCAGGACCTCCTGATGCAGGAGTTGACGCGTGTGCGCGAGGCGATCGAGAGCTACGCCCACATCAACGAACAGAGTCTCGGCCGCAAGGCCAAAGCCGGCGTGAACAACGCCGGCAATGCGGGCCGCTACGTGATGGTCGAGAAGGACCAGATTCAGCAGACCCTGAGCATGCTGGACAAGACCAACGCCGGCGAACTCCACGAATTGCAGTCGATGCGCAATGCGCTGCGCCAGGCCTTGCGCGCGCTCGGCAGCGAAAGCGTGCGCGACGCGCTGTCCGGCGTGCTGGACTCGCTGCCTTCGCTCGCGCGGGAACTGGGCAAACCGGCGCCGACCGTGCGTATTGACGACAACGGCTACCGTCTGCGTGGCCACGCGGGCGGCACGCTGGGCAACGTATTCATGCATCTGCTGCGCAATTCGATGGACCACGGTATCGAAACGGCCGAGGCGCGCGGCGCACACGGCAAGACACCGGCCGGCACGATCGATATCGAAGTGGGCGTGGATAGCGGCGCGCTGCAGATCACGCTCAGCGACGACGGCCGCGGCCTCGCGCTCGAACGGATTCGCGGCATTGCGGCGGAGCGCGGCTGGATCGGCCGCGACGAACAACTGAGCGACGAAGCCATCGCCGAATTCATTTTCCGGCCGGGCTTTTCGACCGCCGCAACGGTCACGGAAGTGTCGGGCCGCGGCGTGGGTATGGACGCCGTGCGCGACTTCCTCAAGCGCGAGAACGGGCGCATCGAACTGCGCTTCACCGACGATCACAAGGGCGCATCGTTCCGTCAGTTCCAGACCATCGTCTGTCTGCCGGATAGCGTCGCCGTCGATACGCTGGGTGTGCAGGCGCGCGGCGACGCCGGTGAACTGCAAGTCGGTGCGATGGTGGATTGAACGTTGAGCGAACGCGGATAGACGGATCGATGGATTGACGCGCGTTCGCGACGGACTTCGGAAGGATAGGTTGTGATTCAACAGTACGTATTGGCGGCGGTGGCAGGCAGCGCGGTGACCGCGCTGCTGGCATTTGTCGTGCACAAATTGCATAGCGCGAAGCTGACGGCCCGGCTCTCCGCCGAAGCCGATGTCCGGCTCAAGGCGCTGGCGGCGCAACACGCGGACCACGGTGACGCGATCCGCGAACGCGAGCAGGCCGCGCAGGAGATGGAAGCGCTGGCCGCCCAGTTGAGCGAAGAACTGCGGCAGCAATCAGCCAGTGTCGACGAGCTGCGCGCAACGCTGAAAGCCGCGGCCGACGACAAGGACCAGTGGGCGCAACAGGCGCAACAGATCGCCGGCGAAGCCGCGCGTCTGAAGAGCCTCGGCGCGACTTTCGAGCGTTGGCACGAGCAGATGATCTCGCTGATGACGCAGAACCACGACATGCACGCGAAGAATCAGGAGCTGTCGTCGATTGTCCGGCATGTCGTGATCGTGTCGCTGAACGCGTCGATCGAAGCTGCGCGCGCGGGTCCGGCCGGACGCGGCTTCGCCGTGGTGGCGAGCGAGGTCCGGGCGCTGGCCGCGCGTTCCGAGGAATTGTCGAAGAGCTATCGCGACAGCCTGCATCGCAACGATCTGACCACGACCTCGACGTTCCAGGACATCCAGGCGGGCGGCAAGATGATCGCGGCGTCGCTCTCCAGCGTCGAATCGCTCGCCAACCAGTTCCGCTCGAAGCTGCACCAGGTGCCGATGTGATTACGGCCAACGCCAAGGACAGCTTTCAACGCATTTTCCGCAAGGCGGCGCAGGCGCGCCTGCCGCGGGACTCCGGCGATACGTGCGAGATCGTGCCACTCGCCGAGGCTGGCACGGGCGCGACGAAGGACACGCAGGTGGTCGTGCTGACCATTTCGTCGATCATGTTCAGATTGCTGCTGATCCTTCATTTCGACGAGAACGACAGCACCCGTCACTACTACCTGAACGAGGCTGACGAGCGCCCGTTCCAGGAAGTGTTTCTGGAAATCTGCAATCTGTGCTGCGGCGCGATGAATCAGGAATTGCTGAATTACTTTCCGGATCTCGGCATGTCGACGCCTTACGTATTGAGCGCGCGTTGTCTGGGGCATCTCGAGGAGTTGAAACCGGGTTTGCTGTCGTCGTATTCGATCACGCTGAACGGTTCCGTGCAGCTTGCCGCGACGGTATGTGTGTGCGCGCATGCGCCGATCGACTTTGTAGCGGACACGAGCTCGGTCGAGGAAACCAGCGGTGAGCTGGAGTTGTTCTGAGTGTTGACCATGATGTCGATATCCGCGGTGGGCAGGAGCCCGAAATGAACATGAACAAACCGGTCAGCAAGGTGTTGGTGCTGGACGACTGCCCCGTGCACAAAGAGGCGCTGAAGCGTTTCTGCGACGAGCACAATCTGGTCGGCGTGAAAGTCGGCAAGAATCGCCTGCAATCGGTGCTGCGCTCGAACATCGATCTCGGCGCGGTGCTGTTCGCCGAAAGCTACGGCGGCTCGGCCGAAGCGAGCGCCGAGATCGCGATCAGGATCAACGCGGTGCGCCCCGAGTTGCCCATCATCGTGCGTCGCGCTGACGATCCGAGCCTCGAGGGTTTGCCGGAGAGCTTGCGCCGCGTGGTCTGCGCGGCCTATGTCGCGCACGATATGGCGCCTTTACGCAAGGTGATCGACGAGTACATCTTCAGCCTGGACTATCCGAATGCGCTGGTGCGCGGCATCGCCGACATGACCCAGGCGATTCTCGGCGACGTGTTCAAGGATCTGAGCATCGCGTGCGATACGCCCTATATCGTGCGCGACCGGATCATCTTCGGCGAGGTGTTCAGCCTGATCCCGCTGGAAAGCGCGTGGTGCCGCGGCTACATGATGATGCAGGCGGAAGAGACGCCGATTCTCGAACTGCTCGATCGCTATCGGACAAGCGAGAGCGCGGAAGACGGCGAAGCCAATTTCCGCGATCTGAATGGCGTGCTCGGCGAAGTGACGAATCTGATCTGGGGTTCGTTCAAGAACCGCTATGTCGGCGACGCGGACGCATGGCTGCGCAGCCAGGTGCAGGTGCCGTTGCTGGTGAATCACAAGCACAAGTACATCTCGTTCGGCACCGGCAATCCGCAACTGTGTTTCATGTACTCGCTGACGGACCCGCGCTCGGGCCGCTCGGTCAAGCTGCATCAACGTTTTGTGTTCAGCCTGAGCTGGTCGCCCGAGGACTTCAGGGAAGTCACGAACGACGTCGGCGCGATGGTCGAAGCGGGCGAACTGGATCTGTTCTGAATGTTGTCATAGGAAAAAACATGTCGAAAATTCTGGTGGTGGATGACTCAAGCACGGTGCGCGACGAAGTGGCCGGCTTTCTGAAGAAGAACGGTCTGGATGTCGACACGGCGGTGGACGGCAAGGACGGTCTCGCCAAACTGAAGGCCAGCCCCGGCATCAAGCTGGTGATCAGCGACGTCAACATGCCGAACATGGACGGCCTGACGATGGTCGAGAAGATTCGCGGTGAACTCGCGAACACAACTGTCAACGTCATCATGCTGACGACCGAAAGCAGCCCGGCCATGAAAGAGCGCGGCAAGGCGGCGGGCGTGAAAGGCTGGATCGTCAAGCCGTTCAAGGGCGACGCGGTGCTGGAAACGTTCCGCAAGCTGGCGAGCTAGGCGCTGTACGCGCCGGGAACCCGGCAAAGGTGAGGGTTTTCGGGAGCCCGTGCGCCGGTGATTTACAAAGCATGATTCGCTATAACGGTAGCGGTTGAAACACGTTAGTCTGCGAGCATGTGCCAATTGCTCGCCCTCAGTTGCGCGGAACCTACTGACGTCAGTTTCTCGCTGACGGGTTTTGCTGCTCGCGGCGGCCTCACCGACCATCATGTCGACGGATGGGGCGTGGCGTTCTACGAGGATCGCGCCTGTCGCGTGTTCGTCGATGAAAAACCGGCGTATCGGTCGCCGGTGGCCGAGTTTCTGAAGAGTTATCCGATCAAGTCGCGCAATGTCGTCGCGCATATTCGCAAGGCGACGCAAGGCGGCGCACGGGTGGAGAATTGCCACCCGTTCATGCGTGAATTGCGCGGTCAGCAATGGGTGTTCGCGCATAACGGCGATCTTCAACCGCTCGATGAAGCAGAGCATGGGCCGTACACGCCGGTCGGCACGACCGATAGCGAAGCGGCGTTCTGCTTCATCATGAACCGCCTCTACGCCCATTTCGCCGCTCAAGCGGATGCCGATGCGGACGCGGACGACGCCGACACCGTGTTCGGCGTTATCGAGCAGGCGACCCGCACACTGAACCCGTATGGCATTTTCAACTTCGTGCTGTCGAACGGCACGGCACAATTCGCGTATTGCTCGACGCGTCTGTCGTACGTGATACGTCACTGGCCGTTTTCGAGCGCGCGTCTCGTCGACGGCGATCTCTCGGTGGATTTCGCCGAGCGTGGCACGCCGGCGGATCGTACGGCGGTGATTGCCACCACGCCGCTCACCGATGAAATATGGACCGCCTGCCAACCCGGCGACCTCCTGATGTTCCGCCGCGGCGCATTGTTGCGGCGCGCGCATGTACCCGTTCCCGCCGAGGTCCTCGCGACCTCGAAATACGCGCCCTCCGAATTGTCCGCCGTCCCGGCGTGACATCGCGCCGATTGTCACACAAATAGTCACGTCGATAGTCACATCGATGCGTGGCCTTAGAAGCGGTCACGCGACTGTCGTTTTCATATCCATCCAAGAATTAGTTAGTTTGCCGACGCAAACTCATCTCGTATCGTTGCGCCAGATTTAAACAAATACAACATTGATACGGGAACTCGAAAAATGAAACGACTTTCTCTCCTCGCTGTGCCTGCCGGTCTTCTGTTTGCCGCCGGCGCTCAGGCACAAAGCAGTGTCACGCTGTATGGCATCGTCGATGCCGGTATCGCTTACGTGCACAACGCACAAGGCGCGAACGGCCAGAATCAATCCTCGCTCGTGAAGTTCAGCAGCGGCAATCTGTCCGGCAGCCGCTGGGGCCTCAAGGGTACGGAAGACCTGGGCGGCGGCCTCGCTGCGGTGTTCCAGATCGAGAACGGCTTCAACCTCGGTACGGGCGCGCTCGGCCAAGGTGGCCGCGAATTCGGCCGCAAGGCGGTGGTCGGTTTATCGAGCGGTACGTGGGGTACGGTCACGGCGGGACGTCAATACGATCCGGTCGTGGATCTGGTTCAAGGTCTCACGGAAGACAACTACTTCGGCGGCGTGTTCGCCACGCCCGGCGACCTCGACAACTACGACAACAGTCTGCGCGTAAGCAACTCGATCAAGTATGTGAGCCCGCTGTTCGCCGGCTTCCAGGTGGAAGCGTTGTACGGCGTGGGCGGTGTTGCCGGTGCAACCGGCAACGGTCAGACGTACAGCTTCGGTGCGGCCTATGCGAATGGACCGCTGTCGCTCGGCGCAGGTTACTTCTACGCGAATGGCGGCAACACCACCACCGCGAACGTGCGCACGTGGACCAGCAGTTCCGATTCGCTTTTCAACACGGTGATCAACGCGGGCTTTGCGAGTGCGAAGTCGATTCAGATTGTGCGTGTGGGCGGACAGTACGTAATCGGCGCGGCAACCATCGGCGCGGCTTACTCGAACACGCAGTACGCGAACGACGCGTTCTCCGCATTCCACGACACGGCCAAGTTCAACACCGGTTCGGTGTTCTTCAACTATCAGATCACCCCGGCCTTGCGCACGGGCGTGGGCTATAACTACACGTCGTTGACGGGTCCGAGCTCGGCGCACTACAACCAGGTCAACCTCGGTGCGGATTACGCGCTGTCGAAACGCACCGAACTGTACGCGCTGGCGGGCTACCAGAAGGCGAGCGGCAACACGTTGAACGCGAGCGGCAAGGTGGTGAGCGCGCAAGCCTCGATCGGCAGTTACGGCGTGAATTCAGGGACGAACAGCCAGGAATTGGCGATCGTCGGCATCCGCCACAAGTTCTGATTGCCTGATTGAACGGACCGGCTGCCTTGACGGCGGGCGGTCCGCCGAATACCTTCAAAACGCCTAAAGGTGAGAACATTCGGGAGTCGACGGCAATCGGCGATACGTGAGCCCACACGACTCATTCCGTCTCACCGTCCAGCAATTCCGACGACGACTCCCGCAAGCATTCGCTGAACAGATCCGCCGCCGGCGCGGAGGTATCGGCGCGCCACACCAGCACCACTTCACCCAACGGTTCAAGCGGCGCGAGCGGCAGTACGCGCATGCGTCCACGGCTCACATGATGCCGCGCGATCGACAGCGGCAGGATCGACACGAAGTCGCCGCCAATCAGCAGCGACAGATTCAATGTCAACGAACTCGATTCGACCGCGCCGCGATCGAACGGAATGCCTTGTCCGGCGAGTGTCTCGGCCAGCGTCGCGAACGCGGGTGAACCGCGCAGCGGCGTAATCCAGCGCGCCGTGCGCAGATCGTTCCAGTTCACCGGCAGGTCTACCTTGCCGAGTGGATGGCTCGCGCCCACGACAAACACAAACGGCTCGCGGTGCAAGGTCTGCTGGCGCAGCAAGTCCTGGTTGTCGGCGATGCGATTGCGGCCCAGGGCGAGATCGAGCTCGCCCTCGTCGAGCATCTTGATCAGCTTGTCGAGCGTCGCTTCCACGAACGACAGCGTGGCTGACGGCGCACGCCGCATGAAGAGTTCGACCGCATGCGCGATCAGCGGCTGCGGAATTGTCACGACCGCGCCGAAGCGCACGTGACCGGCCGTGCCGGTGGTCAGCGCGCTGACGTCGCGGCGCGCCAGTTCGATGTGCCGCAGGATTTCCCGGCCACGTGCGGCCATCACCTTGCCGATGCTGGTCAACTCGACCGCGTTGCCGACCCGTCGCGCGACCGGTACGCCGAGTGCTTCCTCAATTTCACCAATCTGCTTCGAAATGGCCGGCTGCGTGACGTGGAAGGCGGCCGCCACCCGCGTCACCTGCCCGAGCTCCGCGAGGCTCACCAGGATACGCAGGTGCGGCAGCTTCAAGCCACTGCGGAAGAAGCGGTCGATTGCGTCGTTTTCGGTGGTTGCCATTCGTGCGGACTCGGTGAACATAACTGAATGGTAATGACCTGCGCCGAAACAGTGATTTGCGGTGCGGCGCTCAACCCGGCTAATCTTCTGCATCGGCAGGACGGTAGAGCGGGAAGCGGGTGGGTCGAGCATAGCAGCTACGCACCGGCCGTATGACTCAGGGTATAACCGGAGCCGCTCCACGCGCCGCATCGCCGCGACCACAGCGCGCATCCAAGCGCGCGGAAGGAGACAAGCATGAGCACCCCACTGTATGGCGGCGCCGGGCAGCCCGCTGTGCCTGATCAGCCCGCGGAACCCGCGGAATCCCCAGAACGCATGGCGCTGTATCGCAAGCTCGCCTGGCGCATCGTGCCGTTTCTGTTTCTCGCGTTCATCGTCGCGTATATCGATCGCGTGAACGTGAGCTTCGCCAAGTTGCAGATGCTCACCGATCTCTCGTTGAGCGAGACCGTGTACGGCGCGGGCGCCGGTATCTTCTTTCTCGGCTATTTCATCTTCGAGGTGCCGAGCAACCTCATCTTGCATCGCGTCGGCGCACGCATCTGGATCGCGCGGATCATGGTCACGTGGTCGATCGTCTCGTGTCTGACGATGTTCGCGAGCGGCGCGACCTCGTTCTACGTGCTGCGTTTTCTGCTCGGTGTTGCCGAGGCGGGTTTCTTTCCCGGCATCGTGCTGTATCTGTCGACGTGGTTTCCGTCGAACCGGCGCTCGCAGATCATCGCACTGTTCATGGCGGCGATTCCGGTGTCCGGTGCGATCGGCGGTCCGGTGTCGGGCTGGATCATGCAGCAACTGGCCGGCGTGCATGGGCTCGCCGGCTGGAAGTGGCTGTTTCTGATCGAAGGGCTCGCCTCGTTGCTGGTGGGCATCGTGGCGTTCTTTGTTCTGCACGACCGCATCGAGTCGGTGAGCTGGCTGAACAAGGAAGAAAAAGCATTACTTGCGCGCGACCTCGAAACCGACGCGCTGACTCGTGCGCATCAAACGGTACGGGGCGCGTTTGCCAATCCAAAGGTGTGGCTGCTCGGTCTGCTGTATTTCTGCATCGCGATGGGCAACTACGGACTCGTCTTCTGGCTACCAACCATGATCCGCGCGAGCGGCGTGGTGAGTGTGGCGAATATCGGCTTGCTGTCGGCGGTGCCGTCGCTGATCAGTGCGGTCGCGATGATCCTGATCGCCCGTCACGCCGACAAGCACGACGAGCGCCGCAAGCACGTGGCCGTGTGCGCGGTGCTGGGTGCCGCCGGCATGCTGGCGTCGGTGCTGCTCGGCCAGCACGTGTGGCTCTCGATGGCGGCGCTGGTGGTCGCGGCGATCGGCATCAATTCGATTGCACCGGTGTTCTGGGGCATTCCGACGGCGCTGATGGGCGGCGTGGGCGCGGCGGCGGCCATTGCGGTGATCAATTGCACCGGCAATCTGGCGGGCTTCGTGAGCCCGTATGTGATCGGTTTTCTGAAGGACACGACCGGCACCTTGCTGCCCGGCATGATCGTGCTTGCCTGCGCGCTGGTGCTGGCCGCCGTGATCGTGCTGACGATGCCGGTCACGCGTAAAACAGCATGAGGAGAAAGAGGCATGACGCAGCAGGTTTGTATGGTCACCGGCGCGGCTACCGGCATTGGTGCGGCTACCGCGTTGCGCTTTGCGGGCGCCGGTTGGGCAGTGGCGATCGGTAACTTCGACGACAGCACGCGCGAAGCGGCGTTAGCCGTCGAAGCGCAATGCAGGCGACTCGGCGCCGAGACGATGGTGTTCGACGTCGACGTGGGTTCCGACGCGGCCTGTGTGAAAGCGGTCGACGCGGTGGCCTCGAAGTGGCGGCGCATCGACGCGCTGATCAACTGCGCCGGCACGACGCGCTTCATTGCCCATGGCGATCTGGCCGCCGTCGACGACATGGAGTTCGAGCGTGTATATCGCGTGAACCTGATCGGCATGTTTCAGATGACGCGCGCGGCGGTGCCCGTGCTGCGCGATTCGTCGACCGCTACGCATAGCACGGCGGTGATCAATATCTCGTCGCTGGCCGCACTCGACGGCACGGGTTCTTCCATTGCCTATGCCGCGTCGAAGGGCGCGGTCAATACGCTGACGCTCTCGCTTGCCCGCAGTCTCGCGCCGCGTATCCGCGTGAATGCGCTGGCGCCCGGCATGGTGGACGACGGTTTGCCGCGTCGCGTGCTGGGTGAAGAGGCCTACGCGAAGATCATCGACAGCATGACGAGTGTGGCACCGCTCAAGCGCGTATCGCAGCCCGGCGAGATCGCCGACCTTGCCTGGTTCATCGTCGCGCACGCGCCTTCGATGACCGGCCAGGTGATCGCCGCCGAGAACGGCATGTTGCTGAACGGCTGAACGGCTGAACGCACGGCACACGGACACAGCACACGGACAGGAAAAATCATGAGCAATCTCCACAAACACCGCTCGCGCACCGTCACAGAAGGCATCACGCGCACGCCGCATCGCGCCTTCCTGCGAGCGACCGGCATGGACGACGCCGCGATCGAAAAACCCTTCGTCGCGATTGTCGATACGTTCGGTGAGAACACGCCGTGCTCGATGTCGCTTGCAGCCGTGTCCGACAACGTGCGCCTCGGCGTCGCGGCGGGCGGCGGCGTGCCGATTCGCGGCTCGGCGATCTCGGTGTCGGACGGCACCTCGATGAATCATTCGGGCATGCGTTTCAGTCTCGTGTCGCGCGAGATCATCGCGGACAGCGTCGAGGTGTTCGTGCGCGCGCATTGCTACGACGCGTTCGTCGGCGTGGCCGGTTGCGACAAGACGCTGCCGGGCATTCTGATGGGCATGGTGCGGGTGAACGTGCCGGGAGTGTTTCTGTTCGGCGGCGCGATGTTGCCGGGCATCGCACCGGACGGCACGCAGGCGACGATTCTGACCGCGATCGAAGCGGTCGGCGCGGCGCAACGCGGCGACATGTCGCGCGAAACCTTGCGTGGCATCGAGAAGCGTTGCACACCGGGTGCTGGATCGTGCCCCGGCCAATTCACCGCGAACACGATGGCGATGGTCGCCGAAACGCTCGGTCTCGCGCCGCTCGGTTCGGCGATGGTGCCCGCGGTGTACAGCGAGCGCATTGCAATTGCGCGCTGGGCGGGCGAAACGGTGATGACCACGCTGAAAAACGGCGGTCCGCTGCCGCGCGATCTGGTCACGCGTAAGAGCCTGGAAAATGCCTGCGCCGCGGTGGCCGCCACGGGCGGTTCGACCAACGCGGCGCTGCACATCCCGGCGATCGCGCACGAGGCGGGCATCCGCTTTACGTTGGACGATGTGTCCGAGGTACTCGCCCGTACGCCGTTGATCGGCGATCTGCAGCCGGGCGGCAAGTATCTCGCGCTGGATCTGTATCACGTCGGCGGCGTGCCTGCGGTGCTGAATGCGTTGCTCGCGGGCGGCTTTCTGCATGGCGATACGTTGACGCAAACGGGCGAAACGCTCGAAACCGCGCTGAAGGCCTTTGCCGGTCCGGACGGCCGCGTGGTTCGTCCGCATAACGAGCCGTTGAGTGAGAACGCCGGGCTGGTGGTGTTGCGCGGCAATCTTGCACCGGACGGTGCGTGTCTGAAAACCGCGGGCCTGAAATCGCTGGCCTTTAGCGGCACCGCGCGCGTGTTCGAAACCGAAGAGGCGTGTATGTCGGTGGTGTCGAAGCGCACCTACCGGGAAGGGGACGTGCTGGTGATCCGCAACGAAGGGCCGAAAGGCGGCCCCGGCATGCGCGAGATGCTCAGCGTGACGGCGGCAATCTACGGCCAGGGCATGGGCGAAAAAGTCGCGCTGCTCACCGACGGGCGTTTCTCCGGTGCGACGCGCGGCATGTGTATCGGCTACGTCGGACCGGAAGCGGCGGCGGGCGGCCCGATTCGTCTGCTCAGAGACGGTGACCGGATTCACATCGACGCGCACAAAGGCACGCTCGACGTCGAATTGAGCGACGAGGAACTTGCGCGGCGTAGCAAGGAGCTGGTGCCGTTCACACGAGGTCGCCTCGGCGGCGTACTGGAGAAATATGAAGCGCTGGTGCGGCCGGCGAATCTCGGCGCGGTGACGCATTCGGGCGCGGTGGAGTGGCCGTATGAGGCGTCGATCGGCGAGGAGGAGGCATGAGCGCCGCCGTCGCACCGGATGCGCTGCGCGTCGGGTTTTGCGGCATCGGCAAGATGGGCGAACCGATGGCCTGGCGCCTGCTCGCGGCCGGGCACGCGTTGCGGGCGTGGAACCGATCGCCGGCGAAGCTGGCGGCGCTGGCCGCGGAGGGCTGCATCGTCAGCGACTCGCCCCGGCAGTTGGCCGAGGCAAGCGATGTCGTGATGCTGTGTCTCGGCGATGCCCATGCGGTTGAAGAGGTCGTCTTCGGCGCACAAGGACTCGCGCACGCATCGACTCCACCGCGCTTTCTGATCGACCATTCGACCATCGCGCCCACCGGGACACGACGCCTCGCCCGGCGTTGGCAAGAACTGACCGGCGGCGTGTGGATCGACGCGCCCGTGTCCGGTGGCACGGCAGGCGCGGTGACTGGCACGCTCGCGATCATGTGCGGCGGCGACACGAGCGATATCGCCGCAGTCGAACCGCTGTTGCGCGCCTATGCCTCGCGTGTCACGCGTATGGGCACCACCGGCGCGGGACAAGCGACCAAACTCGCGAACCAGGCGATTGTCGTGACGACCATCGCGGGCATTGCGGAAGCCTCCGTTCTAGCGCAGCGCGCAGGCATCGACGTCGCCGCGATGCCGGCCGCCTTGCGAGGCGGCTGGGCCGATTCAGTGCTGTTGCAAACCTTGATGCCGCGGATGCTGACACCGCCGTCGAGTCCATCGGGCACGATCCGCACGATGCTGAAGGATATCGACGCGGTGGCGGAGTTGGCGCGCGGGGCCAGCGCGCCGCTGCGTGCCGTCGGCGTGGTGCGCGAGCTGTTGCGGGATGCTGTTGATCGAGGACTCGGCGACGAAGACATCTCGCAGATCGTCCGGGTCCTGCGCGATCAGCGTATGCCGCATGAGCCGGAAATCAACAACGAGGATTGAGCAGGAGACCACTATGTCCAGTCTTGAATCCGCCAGTCTTACGCAAGAAACCCCGGCGCGGCTTACGCGCTCGCAGTGGCGCATGATCATTCTCGCGAGCCTGGGCGGCGCGCTCGAGTTTTACGATTTCGTGGTCTACGGCATCTTCGCGCAGTTCATCGGCCGCGCGTTCTTTCCGACGCACGATCCGATTGTCGGCCTGATGCTGTCGTTCGCCGTGTTTGCGGTCGGTTATCTCTCGCGGCCGGTCGGCGGTGTCGTGCTCAGCTATTTCGGCGACAGGTACGGACGCCGGCGCGTGTTCATCGTGTCGGTGATCGTCGTGTCGATGTGCACGATCGGCATGGGTATCGTGCCGACCTACGCGACGTGGGGCATCTGCGCGACGCTGTTGATGATCCTGCTGCGTCTCGTACAAGGCTTCTGCCTCGGCGGCGAGTTGCCTGGTTCGATTACCTACGTGGTCGAAACGGTGCCGCGGCGTGCGGGACTCGTGTGCGGCATCGTGTTTTTCTGCGTGAACTCCGGCGTGCTGCTGGCGGCGGCCGTCAATCTCTCGGTGCATAGCTTTCTGAGCGGCGACGATGTCGCCGCTTACGGCTGGCGCATCGCATTTCTGTTCGGTGGCGCAATCGGTTTGCTGAGTTTCTGGCTGCGTCGCAAGCTCGAGGAAACGCCCGCATTTGCCGAGATGAAACATCTCGCCGCCAGGCATCCGCTGGCAGAACTGTTGCGCGAGCACTGGCGGCCCGTGTTGCTCGGCATCGGCACGACAGCGGTGGTCGCCGCATTTAACGGCCTGCTGTTCGCGCACATGCCGGCTTATCTCGATCGCGTGTTGCACTACGATCCGCGTCGCGTGGCGATCGGGCAGAACGTCGGTCTCGCGGTGGTGTCGACGGGCATTCTGCTGTCCGGCTGGCTCGGCGACAAGCTGCCGAGGCGCTTTGTGCTGCGCTTCGGCTCGCTGCTCCTGATGGCGCTGAGCTATCCGTTCTACCTGGCGGCGAGCCGCCATACGACCGATGTCGTACTGCTGCTCGCGCTCGCGGGTGTGGCCGCGTGTCTTGCCAACGGCACGTTCGCCTGCATCATCGCCGACATGTTTCCGACGCGGGTGCGTTTCAGCGGCGTCGCGCTGACGTTCAATGTCAGCTTTACCGTGTTCAGCGGCACGGCGCCGTTGATTGCCACGTGGCTGATTTCGTCGACGGGGAATGTCGCCGCGCCTGCGTATTTCATGGCGGCGTGCGCGGCGCTCTCGCTGGTCGCGAGCTTTGGATTGAAAGCGGTGAGCGGGAAAATCGATTCGCGCTCGGGCGGCTGATACCGCTCAACGGATGGTGCCGTTGAACGGCACCATCGTTCATGTGCCGATTCGGGCAAAGCCCGAAATCATCTCGCTCATTGCCGTGAGCAACGCCGGCCAGGAACGCGCCTCTTACCTGGGTATGCAGAATACCCGACCTCCTCTAAAGGTGAGGGTTTGCGGGAGTAGCCTGTTCGAACCTATCGGTGCCCCGCCCAGCATGCCTTTGCGGCGTACCATTCTGCTCGAAAGGTGAGCGTTTTCGGGAGCAGCCGGAAGTGCCCTTTGCGTCGAGCCCCAACCACTCCGTGCCAAAGGTGAGACTTTTCGGGAGCGAGCGCGCACATCGTGCGGTGGCGTTGCGAGCGATCCCATACCACGTTCCGCGTTGAAAGAGTTGGGAAGAAATTGCCAACCTTGGGGGCTGTTCCGCGTTTTGAGATGACCTGCCTACAGGGAAGATGGCGACGCGGACGACAAGCGGTCAGCGGATTTGCTATTCCCGCAAGCCATCGCCTGTCTCTGAAAACCGATCGTCTCCTGGAATCAGTTGGATGAGTCAGCACATTCTTTTTGTTGGCGCCGACGCCGGCTTAACGGCCGTGGTGGGCGAATCTTTACGCGGGCAGGGCTGCGGCGTGTCCGCTCGTCCGCATTGTGCCGGGCTGAAGCACGTGGTCGAGACAGAGCGGCCGGCGTTGCTGGTGCTCGACATCTCGGCGCCGCACGGCGACGGTCTTGCGGTGTTGCGCGACTTGCGCATGAGCGGCAACGATATGCCGGTGATTTTGCTGTCGGCGAGCAGCAAGGCGATTGATCGCGTGATTGGTCTTGAGCTCGGCGCCGACGATTTCATGAGCAAGCCCGCCGACCCTGCCGAACTGCTCGCCCGCATTCGCGTGTTGCTGCGCCGGCGCGGCGCACTCGCGCCAGGCGCGCCGGAAACGCGGCCGCCCTATCGCTTCGGACGTTGCGAGCTGAACTTTTCCGCGCGCGAATTGCGCCGCGATAACGAGCATTTTGCGCTGCGCAGCTCCGAGTTCGCGTTGCTGAAAATCTTCGTCAATCACGCGATGACCGTACTCACACGCATGCAACTCAACGAGAAACTACGCGGCAATAGCGTGCTGCATCAAGGGCGCAGCCTCGATGTATCGATCTGGCGGTTGCGGCGGCTGATCGAGATCGATCCTTCCGAGCCGCGCTATGTGCAGACGGTGTGGGGGCGCGGCTATGTGTTCGTGCCGCACGGCGAGATTGGGGCGGCCGAGCGCGACGCGATGGTTGCGCCCGGCGTGTGATCGGTGTGATCACGGTGATCACGGTGGGTGTCGGCGTATTGGTGTATCTGCCGAAAGGTGAGGTTTTACGGGAGCGTGGCGCGCGTGTCAGCCTTGCTTCGCAACTTCACGAATGTCGGCTACCGGCGTTTGTCCGAATGCGTCGCTGAAGGCGTAGTCAAGCAACTGGGTCGCGCATTGCTCAGGCGTCGAAAGTTGTCCGTTGCGCTTGAGGTCTTCGAATTTTTCGCGCATTGGGAACTGCTCGGTGCCGCTGCCGCGAATTTCCGCCTGCATATTCGTATCGATGACACCCGGCGCCAGGCTGCAAATACGCAGCGCACGATTCGCGTCGAGTGCAACGGCGCGCGCGTGATGATCGAGCGCGGCTTTGGTCGCGCAGTAGATGCTCCAGCCCGGATACGCATTGCGTGCCGCGCCGCTGGAAATATGCACGATGCGCCGATCGGTTGCGTCGACGCTGGCTGCGGCGAGCGCGCTTGCCAGCATGAGCGGCGTAGCCACGTTCAGGCTCACGGCAGTGGCGATATCCGCGGCGTCCTGGCCTTCGATCGGACCGATCGGCTGAACCATGCCCGCGTTGTTGATCAGCAGGACGCTCTGCGCGCCGCTGACGAAACTGCGCAGTGCATCGGTTGCGACCCATTGCGCGACGTGTGTGGGGTTGGCAAGTTCGAGTTCGATTTCTTCGAGCAGCGCCGGAAAACGCTCCTTAAGCGTGGCGTGACGCGAGCGGGACAAACCCAGTACCGCGACGCCGCGCGCCAGCAGTTGTTCGGCAAGAGATGCGCCGAGGCCGCGAGTGTGGCCGGTAACGATCGCGCGGATGGGAGAAGAGGTGGACATGTCGTTCCTTGTGATCGTTGGCTTGGGAAGACCGCTATTTTCGCACGCAACGTTTCAGGCTTGCAGCGGCGCCGTTCTTCGAGCCGTATTCCGGCGGCGTCCTGGCCGCCCTTGAGCCGCTGGCATGCCCTGCGCCTATACCGTCGTCACGCCTCCTGCATATCCTCTTCACGTCTCGTTCACGCAGAGCGAAAGCGCTCGCGATACTGCATCGGCGTGACGCCGATCCGCTTCGTGAAGACAATGCGCATCCGGTCCGCCGTGCCGAAGCCGCAGTCGTAAGCGATTGTCTTGAGCGCCGAGCCGCTGCTTTCGAGCAACTTGCGCGCCGCGTCCACGCGTGCGCGCTCGACAAATTCGTGCGGCGTCACCTTGGTCTCCTGCACGAACACACGGGCGAAATTCCGTGCGCTCATGCCGGCGACGTCCGCCAGTTGTTTGACCGTAAAACTATCGCCGATCTGCTCCATCACGTGCGCCTGCACTTTGGCGACCGGCGAGGTGTTGTCAGCGGGCGCGGTCAGGTAGGGGCTGAACTGCGATTGGCCGCCTTGCCGCTGGGCAAACACCACCAGCCGTTTGGCGACGGCGAGCGCCGTATGCGGCCCGTGGTCCTCGGCGACCAGTGCAAGCGATAGATCGATGCCTGCCGTCACGCCGGCCGACGTGACCAGGTTGCCGTCGCGCAGATAGATCCGGTCGAAATCGACATGTGCGCGCGGAAACTGCTCCGCGAGTTGCGCCGCGTGCTGCCAATGCGTGGTGACCTTGCGCGCGTCGAGCAGTCCGGCATGGCCGAGCGCGAACGCGCCGGTGCAAATCGAGCCATAACGCTCGCATTGCGTGGCGACTCGCGACAACCATTCCAGCAAACGGGTATCGGGCGCGGCATCTTCAGGCAGCGCGGGGCCGCCCGCGACTAGCGCAAGACCAAACGGGCGACGTGCCTGCTCGAATGTGGCATCGGCGATCAGCGTCATGCCGTTGGACGCACGCAGCGGACCCGGCTGCGCGCTGAGCAGCGTGACCTCGTAGCGATCCTGCGGCGCGATGAACCGGTTGGCTTCGGAGAACACATCGACTGGACCGGCGACGTCGAGCGCCTGCACGCCAGGAAAGATTGCGATCGCAACGGTAGGCATCGAATGATTTCCTTTGACGATGAACGGAATCCGCAACCCGCGGCAGTCAACGCGGTGCGTTTGGCAGGGTTCAACGGTTTGTGGCGATTGTCCGCGGCAGCGCGCCGACCAATACTGAAGCCTATCGGACGCGCTGCCTGAACGGTCAGAAAAAGCATCGCGAACCAGCATACCAAACGCGCTATCCACTCACAAAGACCGCGCGCCCGGTTCATTCAAGTCTTTCATGGAGCACTTCACATGACCACGATCGCAGGCATCCAGATCCCCGACAGCATGATGGCGCGCGAAGCCACGCAACTCGTGCGCGATACCGAAACCGAACTTTTGTATCACCATTCCCGCCGCGTGTTCCTGTTCGGCTCGCTGGCGGGCGCGCGCAAGCAGCTTAAGTACGACGCTGAGTTGCTGTACATCGGCGCGATGTTTCACGACATGGGGCTCGTCGCGCCGTATAGCAGCGAGCATGATCGTTTCGAGGTGGACGGCGCGAACGCGGCGCGCGATTTTCTGCAGCGCCATGGCATCGGCGAAGCGGATATCGAGCAGGTGTGGAATTCGATTGCGCTGCATACCACGCCTGGGATTCCGCAATATATGAAGCCGGTGGTGGCGCTGGTGACGGCGGGCGTTGAAATGGACGTGCTCGGTCTCGCTTACGACGAGTTCAGCGAACAGCAGCGCCATGAGGTGACGCATGCCCATCCGCGCGGCGCCCATTTCAAGGAAGGCATCATCGATGCGTTCGCGCAGGGCACGATCCACAAACCGGAGACCACTTTTGGCAATGTGAAGGCGGACGTGCTGGCGCTGAAAGACCCGCACTACCATCGTGAGAATTTTTGCACGATGATCTTGGGGTCGGCGTGGAGGGATTAATTAGTCGGCTTGCCGCGGCGAAAGTGACAGCCGCACAGAAGAAATATTATCCGCACCGAATTCATTTAACGTGTCATTTCCAGTAAGCGCTAACGACTAAGCCACTGAAACACCCGGACGATCGTGCATGGCGGCCAGCCCCGGGTGTTGCATTCTCAGACCCGGCATGTGCAACGGATCGACCGCGGCAAGCCAGTCTGAGTACCTGAATGTCGCTTATGCAGCCCTTGTTCAGACCGGGCTGCTCACGTAAGACTGGAGATGAAATGAAATCGATCCGAACCGTACTGATGTGCGGACTGCTGCCGCTCGCGCTTGCAGCGGGTTCTGTGCAAGCCCAGGGAATAGGGCGCGCCGGCACCTATCTGATGCCGGCTGAATACAGCATGATGATGGACAAGCTGACACCTGAACAGCGTACTCAGGCCATCGGCATCCAGCAGAAAATGATGCAGATGGACATGGAGTATCAGGACACAATGGCGCAGATGGAGATGAAGCACGCGCATGAAATGATGCAGATGCAAAATCAACTGCTGGACATTTTCAAAGGCCATTGAATCTCGTCGCGTCTCGACCGGGTCGCGTCTCGACTGGCGTCAGACGCGACCGGGTCATCCCTTCCCGTGCAACGCGGCGATTTCCTGCAAATCGAGATCCCGCTCCAACTCGGTTAGCAGTTCATCATGAATCAAGCCTGACCGGTGCATTCGCAACAACTCGCCGCGACCGGCCGCAATGGCGGCGAGCACAACGTCGTAATGCGCGGTGCGAACATCGGTGGGATATTCCGTCAGGTCCTGGTGGGTTTCGGTCATCCGCGCCCGATAGCTGTATTGTTCCAGCAAGCGCGGATGAATCACCTGGCCCTGTGCATCGTGCACGAGCGGCTGGATCGCGGCGAACTGCGACGCTTCGACCCTCGCCCACGCCTGAGGCTCGGTCAAATGCCGCTCGTTGCGCTCCTCTACGCTATCCGGTTTGACCCAACGAATCAGCGCGCCGATCGTGGTCCCCTGACCAAGCACGGTCACGAGAATCACCGCGAATGACGCGACCAGAATCAGATCGCGGCCCGGCATCGCCTCGGGTAACGAGAGCGCGATCGCCAGCGTCACCACGCCACGCATGCCGGCCCAGCTCGTCACCGTCGACGAGCGCCAGTCGAGCGCAACGTTTGCGCGCCGCATGACCTTGCACACCAGTCCCTTCAACCATTCGACGGCGAACACCCACACGAAGCGCGACAGCACGACGGCTGCGATCACTGCGCCGACGGCGGGTGCAAACGCATTCAACGTCTCGCCGACGCCGCCCAGCCGCACGATCACGCCGCGCAGCGACAGCCCGATCAGAATGAACACCAGCGCTTCCATCAGGAAGATCAGGACCTGCCAGAATGCCGTGCCGCGCATGCGCACCGAGGCTGAGAAGACTTCATGCTGATGCCAGCCGAGCACCATCCCGCAACTGACGGTCGCGATGACGCCTGAAACGTCCAGCATGTCACCTGCGATGTAGCTGATCCACGGGGAGAGTGCGGATGCGGTGATGATGAGGTAGGTGTTGTCGAGGCTGCGCAGCAGTTTGACGACCACGAAGCCAATCGCGATGCCCACTGCCACACCGCCCAGACCGAGCATCGCAAACTGCCCGAGCGCATGTTGGGCGCTGAACGTGCCGGTCAGCGCGGCGGCGACGGCGAAGCGAACCAGGACGATGCCGGCGGCATCGTTGAGCAGACTTTCGCCTTCGAGGAGCACCATCAACCGGCGCGGCAGCGCGACGCGTTCCAGCACGGCTTTTGCGGCGATGGCGTCGGGCGGCGAGACGATCGCACCCAGCGCGAAGCACGCGCTCCACGGTAAGGCCGGCACGACCCAATGCGCGACCACGCCGACCGCAAAGGTGGTAAAGGCGACGGCGCCGATCGCGAGCAGCAGGATGCCGCCGACATTGCGCTTGAACTCGTCCCACACCGAGAAGTACGCACCGTCCATGAGGAGTGGCGGCAGGAACACGATCAGGACCAGTTCGGGATCGAGATTGATGGGCGGCAGCCCAGGCACGAAGGCCATCGCGGCGCCGCCGACCAGAAGCGCCGCGGCCGGCGGGAGTTGCAGTCGCTTGGCGAGGAGCTGGAGGCCGATCATCGCGGCGAGCGACAGCAGGACGAGTTTGAAAGCCATGACGGAGGACATGCGGGGTCTCGGCGAGTGGCAAGGGGTGGGAGTTACTTTTTATCACAGGGCGGGGCTTCTGCCTGTGGTTGAGCCGGAGGGGGATACGCCTGTGGGATCAAGTGCTTGGCTTGTGGGGGCTTTTTTGATCTATATGGACGATGATTTCGTACCGGACCTTGCAACGGCGATGCGAATTTGACTATTGCTGCGGCAGCTGTTCCCTACGCAGGTCCCCAGCATCCAGATGACCCATCTTGGCGGCCAGTTGAAGCCGCGCCGTGCGCCAGTCGGTGATTGCCTGGATACGTTGTTGTTTGGCCTCCGAAAGTGCCTTCTGTGCGGCCAGCAGTTCCAGAATGTTTCCCACGCCCGCTGCATACCGATGCTTTGCAACATCAAAAGAACGTTGCGCAATCTGCCCTAACGTATCTGTGTTCCCGACATTCTGTATGTTCGTCTGGAGTGCCTGGTAGCTTTTCCAAACATCGAGTCCAACCTGCTGGCGGGCTTCGTCGAGCGTGTCCTGCAGGACTTCCGCTTGGGCGCGTGCCCCGCGTACCCTGTAACCCCGGCCGAACCCTTCAAACAACGGGATCTGCACCTGCACGCCAACATACCGGTCGCGCCCGGTCGCGGGGAATTGAGGCTCGCCTAGCCCAAGACTTGCGGGCTGGTTGTTCTGGCTGTACTTCGCGACCAGACTCAAGTTGGGCAATCCTTCGGCGCGTGTCTGCTGCTCACTGGCGATTGCCGCGTCGAGCTTCGCCCTGGCGGCGGCGACCGCCGGGTGGGCGCTTTGCGCTTCGTCGATCATCGCGGCGACCGACGCCGCGAAATCCTGGTCTGGCGCCACGCCGTCGTCAACACCGGGCATCGTAACGGGCTGATCCGGGCGTAGGCTCATATCGGCGGCGAGGGTGCCGAGGGCGACCTGCAGGTCACCTTCGGCCCTCGCCCGGTTGAACGTAGCCTGCGCGTATGAAGTCTGGGCCTGCAACTGATCGGAAATCGCAGCGACGCCGTGGGTCACGCGTGCCGACGCTGCGATAAAACTGTCGTGCGCGATGCTTTCCGCTTCCTTCGCCGAGGCCAGCTTGCCCGCGACTGCCTGTGCTGCGTAGTAGTCTGTTGCCACGGTGAAAAAGACCGTCTGCAAGGTTGCATCCTGGTTGGCCCGCGCGGCGGCGAGCAGCGCCTGTGCGTTGGCGAGCGCCGCCTTCCTGCCGCCAAAGTCGTACAGCACCCAGTTCGCCGAGACAGAGCCAGAGTAGACCGTCGAGCGGTTGGCCGAACTCAGGCGGGGATAGCCCGTCACGTCTGTTGCCGCGTCATCGCGCACGTCCTGCAGATTGGCGCTCAGGGTCGGCAGATATGCTGACTTTGCCACGCCAACTGCAGCCGCCTGCACCTTCACATTCGCCCAGGCTTTTCGCGTTTTGGGGTTCTCGCACAAGGCGCGATTCACGGCCTCGGGCAGATGAAGTGGCACCTCCAGCGTACCGAACTGGCAGGGATGCGCCGCGTCGATATTCGCAAATGCGTTTGCAGGTGTATACGGGACGGAGGTGTCAGTGTGGAACACATCGATTGCCCTCGCTATACCTGGAGTGCCACCCAATACCGATAGCCCTAACACTGCCAGCATCATGCAAACATAACTAACGAGACCGGGCCTTGTGCTATTGAACCGTTCAACGTTCACGCAGGCTCTCCCCGGTTGTCTGCATCAGCGGGTCGAGAAAATATCCGGCAACGCTGCGCCGTCCGGTCCTTATTTCAACCGTCACCTGCATGCCCGGAGTCAGATTGATCGGTTTGTGATTGATCTCCATCTGGTTGGTCGGCAGGCGAATGTGCGCCGTAAATGTCAGGCCCAGCCTCTGGTCCCTGTTCTGAGCCGCATCGTTCGATACGGACGTGACCTTGCCGGTCAGGTAGCCATATCGGGTATAGGGGAAAGCTTCAATCTTGACGATGGCGTCCTGCCCGACATTGACGAAGCCCACGTCCTTGTTCTCAATGTTTGCTTCGACTTCTACTGCGTCGTCCGGCACGATCTCCATGATCGACTGTGCCGTCGTGACGACTCCGCCGAGCGTATGTGTGGCCAGTTGCTCGACCGTTCCCGAAACCGGTGCGTAAAGTGTCATCAGTCCCTGGCGCGTCACGGCCTTGGTTTCGTCAGCGCTGTTCTGTGCAAACTGTTGCTTTGCCTTGTCCAGAGCGTCCAGCTGTTCCCGGGAGAATTGCGAGGTTGTGGCCTGGATCACCGCCTGCTGTTCGACTATGGAGGCGGCAAGTTCACGAGCGTGGCTCTGCTGTGCGGCAAGTTCGTGCTCCTGTTCGAGCGCGGTCTGCTCCTTGCCGAGATAGTCGTGCTGCGCAACGTACTGGTCACGCGCCAACGCCCGGTAATCCTCCGCTGCGCTACGCGCCAGTGGCGCGGTCGCACGCAGTTTGGCCACTTCCTCTCGGGTCGTCGATAGTTCGGCTTCGCGCTTGAAAAGTTCGGCCTGCGACGCGGCGAGTTTGTCCGCGTATTCCCTGTATAGCCCTTCGGCGAAATGCTGCGCCTGAGCCTGTTGCTCTGACGATGCGCCATCCACGGCGAGCAGTGCGGGGACGTGCCCGGTTTTAATCGCTTCCAGCAATGCGGTTGCCCTGACGGAGGCGAGTGCTGCGTCGATCCTGGATGAGCGTGCCTTGTCCGCGTCAGCTGCTGCCTGTGTTGCGTCCAGAACCAGCAACGCCTGTCCGGCACTAACGCGTTGACCATCATGGACCAGAATCTGCCGCACCACACCGGTGATCGCAGGCTGGATAACTTTTACGCGCTCGTTGGGAACAAACTTGCCCTTTGCTGTGACGACGATATCAAGCCGACCAATGACGGCGATCAGCAGGATCAGTACTGACAGGATCACCAGAATGCGCATTGCCCAACGGGGTGCTGGGTGAAGAGGTGTTTCGACCAGTTCAAGCTGGGCGGGCTGGAAAGCCAGCTCGTAACTGAGTTTCTCTGGTGCATCGAGCTGGTCGCGGATCGACCACCCGGCTCGCCACACAGCCGTGTATCGACGCATCAGATCGGCAAAAGCCTGAAGATGGAGTCGCATCATCAACTATTCTGCAGCGAAATGAGGTGGGCGTAATAGCCGCCATGCGCGAGCAGTGCGTCGTGCGTACCGCGCTCTACAATCCGCCCCTTGTCCATCGCGATGATCTGCGTCGCATGCCGCACGGCACTCAGGCGATGGGCGATGATGACTACAGTTCGTCCCGCGCAGATGGCGCGCATGTTGTTCTGGATAATGCGCTCGGTTTCGAAGTCGAGCGCGCTGGTCGCTTCATCAAAAATCAGGATGCGCGGATTGGTGAGCAGCGCCCGCGCAATTGCCAGCCGCTGGCGTTGGCCACCCGACAGATTGCCGCCGTGCTCCTCGACCGGCGTGTCATAAGCCTGAGGCAGTTCGCAGATGAAATCATGCGCGCCGGCCAGTTTTGCGACCTGCATCACAAGTTCAAGTGGCGCGCCCGGATCGGTCAGCGCAATGTTCTCGCGGATCGAACGGTTAAAGAGGGTGTTCTCCTGCAGTACAACACCCACCTGCCGGCGCAGCCACGCCGGATCGGCGAGCGCGAGGTCGATGCCGTCGATGCGCACGGTGCCCTGCTCGGGCAGGTAGAGTCGCTGCAACAGCTTCGTGAGTGTGCTCTTGCCAGAACCCGAGCGGCCGACAATGCCGATTACCTCGCCGGCGCGCACGTCGAGAGATATGTCGTTGAGGATAGGTGGACCATCGGCCCGGTACCGGAAGCGGATGTTCTCGAACCGGATGTTGCCGTTCACTGCAGGTAGCGCCTGGCGGCTTTGCGGCAATTCGTTGCGCGTGTTGAGGATGTCTCCGAGACGTCCCATCGAGATACCGATCTGCTGGAAGTCCTGCCACAGTTGCGCGAGACGCAGGACCGGCGATGCGACGTGCTGCGACATCATGTTGAACGCCACCAGTTGGCCCACCGTCAGCCTGCCATCAATGACAAGCTTCGCGCCCAGCAACAGCGTCGCGAGCGTGACCAGCTTGCCGATGTACTGAATAAGCTGCTGGCCCACATTGCCCAGCGCCGTCACACGGAAGCCCGATGCGACGTAGGCTGCGAGTTGCGTTTCCCATCTTTTGATGAACTGTGGCTCGACGGCCATTGCCTTGACCGTTTCGATGCTGGAAATGGTTTCGACCAGAAAGGACTGGTTGTCCGCGCCGCGTGCGAATTTTTCATTCAGACGCCGGCGCAGAGCGGGCACGAGCATGGCGGAAACGGCGGCATAGAGCGGCAGCGAAGCCACAACTATCAGCGTTAGCCACACACTGTAGAGGCACATTACCCCGATGAACACGATCGAGAAAACCAGGTCGATGACTGCGGTCAGCGCCTGGCCCGTCAAGAAATTGCGGATGTTCTCCAGTTCTCGCACGCGCGCTACGGTATCGCCCACGCGCCGGGCCGCAAAGTAAGGCAATGGCAGGGCGACCAGATGGCGGAACAGGCGAGCGCCCAGTTCCACGTCGATTCGGTTGGTGGTGTGGGAGAAAGTGAAATTGCGCAGACCCGAGAGCAGCACCTCGAAGGTGGAGCTGACGAAGAGTGCAATGCCGACAACGGCGAGTGTGTTGTAGGCGCGGTTCACGAGCACCTTGTCCATCACCACCTGAAACATCAGTGGCGAGACGAGCCCGAAAATCTGCAGGATCAGCGAGACGCCGAGCACTTCCAGCAATAGCCGCCGGTATTTGATGATCGCCGGGATGAACCACGAAAAATCGAAACGCGCGAGCTCACCGGCAAGCGAGGCACGCGATGTGAATAGCAGCATGCGGCCGGCAGTACGGACCGCCAGCGCGTCGAGCGGCATCACGGTCGGAGCGGCAGCCTCCGCTTCGAGAACAAAGGCCGTCTTGCCGTCGCAGCGCGCGATAATGAAATGTTTGCCGTCCTTGTCAAATGCAAGCGCGGGCAAAGGCGTGCGATCAAGCCGGTCGATTCGCAGCGGTGCCTGCGTCGCCTTCAGACCGATCGAGCGAGCGCTCAAAATCAGTACGTCACTGTCGAAGCGCTCATTGTTACGCGCGGCGGCATGACGTAACTGTGCGGCGTCTGCGGCGATGCCATGGAACCGCGCGATGACGACGAGGCATGCAAGCGCCGGATCGTGACCGGGGTTATCGGGGGAAACAGTATCAGAAGCTGGGCCGGATGCGGGAGGCACCGACGGGTTGAGTTCGGGAGCGTTCAAGGATTATCGACTTTTGGGTACGGCGACCGTGTGCCCGGTACAGCACGGAAAACACCGCCGATTGATACATGGGCATCCGTGACGAAAAAAGCCGTGGATGCCTGGACAGCGAATGAAAGGGGCGTTAGTACAGATTGGCCGCGAGCAGCGCTTGCGGCGACTGCTGAACCGCGGGCGGCGTCTGTGAAGTGGCTGCAGATTGCACGCCGTAAGATGCCATGCCCGCGATCAGGTTGTTGACTTGCGTATCGGCCAGACTTGCAGTGCGGGTGGTCGCCATCTGGAGCAGTTGCTGCCTGTTCCATGTTGTGCCATCGGCAAACTGCACTGTCTGAACGCCGAAGCCGCTGCCAGCCATAAACGAATCCAGCGTGATCTGGTCGCCCGCGATACCGTCCGTCAGCACAATGCCGGAATTGCTTGAGCTCTTCACCGAGACTGATGACGCGCTGATTCCCGCGCCCAGTTGCAGCACGTTATGGGGCGCACTACCGGAATCGTATTCATCAATCTCGAGTTTCCCGTAGCCCGCATTGAAGATGAACGTATCGCCGCCGCCACCGCCCCGAACATAATCGTTGCCGCCTTTGCCATCGAATACGTCCGCGCCGCTGGTCCCGTACAGTTTGTCGTCGCCCGGGGTGCCAGTTGTCGCCATCTGGAGCAGTTGCTGCCTGTTCCATGTCGTGCCATCGGCAAAGTGCACCTCTTGCACTCCCCAGGAGCTGCCGCTTAAAAACGAATCCAGCGTGATCTGGTCGCCCGCGATACCGTCTGTTAACACCAGATTGCCGCCATTTGTCCCCCGCACCGTGAACGACGAAGCATTAATCCCTTCGCCTAGTTGCAGCACGTTATGCGGCGTCGAGCCTGAGTCCGTTTCCGCAATTTCCAGTTTTCCGTAGCCCGCATTGAAAATGAACGTATCGCCGCCGCCCTGGCTTTGGATATAGTCGTTGCCACCCTTGCCGTCGAACACTTCCGCGTTGGAAGTCCCATAGAGCGTGTCATTACCCGTCGTCCCCGTCGTGGCCATTTGAATCAGCTGCTGACGCGTCCAGACTGTGTTGTCAGAAAACCTTACCGCCTGCACTCCCATCGAGCCAAAGAGCATTGCCGAGTCCAGGGTGATCTGATCCCCCGCGATGCCATCCGTCAGCACCAGATTTCCGCTGGCCGTCCCGCGCACCGTGACTGACGATTTGCTGATTCCAGGGCCGAGTTGGAGAACGTTGTAGGGGGCGCTGCTCTTGTCCGACTCGTAAATTTCCAGTTTCCCGTAGCCCGCATTGAAGAGGAACGTATCGCCACCGCCGCCGCCCTGGACATAGTCGTTGCCGCCCTTGCCGTCAAATACTTCCGCGTTGGCGGTCCCATAGAGCGAGTCATTACCCGTTGTTCCGCAGAGTGCGGCAACCTGGATCAACTGATACCTCGTCCATGTCGTGCCATCGGCAAATTGCACAAGCTGGACGCCCCCGCCACTGTCGCGCAATTCCCCCACCAGCGTAATCTGGTCGCCTGTGACGCCGTCTGTGAGCACCATGTCGCCGTTGCTCAGGACCTTGGCCTTGATCGATGACGGGTCGATCCCCAGGCCGAAGCTGAGTGTATTGGCAGGCGCGCTGGAGTTTGGGTCGCTTTCACGAATCTCCACGACGCCATCACCGGCAGAGTAGTGGAATACGTCGTTGCCCGGCAACTGCGCGCTTGGGTCGTTACCAGCGCGTTCACCGATCAGCACACTGACTCCCGGACCAGCATAGAAATCGTGATAGATCGTGCTGCCGGTTTCCTGAATACGCCCCGATCCGTCGAAGCTGATTTGAAGGCCCGAAGCGATGGCGTTTGCAACCGATGCGATGGTGTCGTTCGTCGCAGCGGCAACGTATTTCTCAAACAGAGAGTCCGACATGCCCATGTCAAAACGCGCTGCGTCCGCGACGCGTAACAGCAGATCCCAGGAGGCAAGGTTCGCGGCTGTGATTGTGCCGAGACGTTGGAAGGCTGCAGCTAGCGCTGGTGCGAATGTCGCCGTCGCCTGGATCGTATCGGTGGCGGCGTCGTACGTGAATTCGGGCGCTACGCTGGCAGCCAACGGCGATTGCAAAACAAGGCGTGCCAACGCTGCGTCATAGAGATCATTCCAGCTTTGTTGCAAGTAGGCTGCCGCCCTGATTCCAGGGTTGACACCGTCACCGGTCGAATTGAAGGTCTTGCCCAGGTACCGGTCCACGAAGCTGAGCTGCCGTGCGTCAATCGAGGGGCCATGCGAACTGGGGTCGAGGGAGGTCACACCAGCCCACTGGAAGAGAATTGCCTGGGCGGCCGATTCGACACTGGAGGGACTTGTACCGGCCGGCTGGGCAACAAAGGCCTGCACCAGATTCTGCAAACCCTGGTCGAGCGACATGGCCGAGCGCAGGTCTCGCAATGTCCCTGCGCCTGCCAATTGAGGGAGCGCCGCTGCAGTCGCCGTTACTTCTACCGGGGTAACCGGTTTGGTGTTCATCGTGCTGTTGGCGAACCACGCATCAACAATTTCGCGGGTGGTGCCGTCCGCCAACGTATAGCTGCTAATCGAACTTATCTTGTTGCCTGCGATGGTCTCAGTTACCGCAGTGGCATTAAGGTTGATTGAAACAATGCCCAGCTGACTGAGTGTGTAAAGTTCACCTGAATCAGAGGCGCCGTTCCCGTTGGCATCGACCCATACCCGCAGGCTTGCGAATGCGGGATCAGATGCGTCGATGACGTTGTCGTGATTGGCGTCGAGCTTGCGCAGGATGTCAAATCCGTCGGTCGTTTCGTTGCCGAATAGCTGGGTAATATTCGTGATGCTCCGGTCGTCCGGATCGAAACAGAGCAATCCCATGCCGGCACCGACCCAGCCCGTTTGTCTGGCAAAGCCATCGTTGGCCAGGTCGAAGTAGGGGGAACTTGTGTTTAGCGGTGTCAGGTTGATTCCCGAGCCGGTCAGGTCGAGGACAAGCGGGCTGATAAGTGCGTCATCACCTGGGTATTTGCCCATCGCGGCGCCCCCGGCGCCGGATTCGGGTCCTTTTCCGCCAGCGCCTGGCGCTCCCGGCTGACCGGAATCTGGCGAGCCAGTACCTAACTGGGACTCGATGTCGTTGAGCAGATTACCGATTTCGGCTGCGGCGGCTTTTACTGCGTCCGTAACCGCGTTGGTTGCGGTCAACGCCAACAAGCCCGCCGCAGCCGAAATTGCCAGGCCGAGACTGGCAATTGGGGCCATCGCTGCCGAGCCGGCCATTCCAGCCGCTGCTATCGCACCAGCAACACCCGCGATCACGGACCCAATGGTATTGACTACCGTCGCGACGGAACTTGTCACGTCGAGTCCCGCAGCGCTTATTGAACCCTGATTGCCAGATGCCACTGCATCGTTGTAGGTAGTCAGCGAACCGGACATTGTGTCGATCTGCTTCCCGAGTTTGTCGATCGCCGTCACAATCCCATAACCGGCGCCGACTATCGAGCTAAGCGTCCCTAGAGTTGCGCTGTCAGTGAGAGTTGCTTTGGCACCGGCAATTGCGGTGCCAATGCCCACGGCTGTCCCTGTCATGTCACCCCCAAGCGCTGTCTCAGCGATGCTAGCAAGCGACGCAGTGATATCGAAATAGGGACCAAGATAATCAGGTAATGAGTAAGTTATCATTATATGGTGATCTCGTTGAAGGTTATTGCAAATAGGATCAAAGCGCTGTTATTGGATCGTATTTATATTAAAAAAATCCGACCCCTGCTAAAATTTTTCGTTGCCCTCTTGCCCTGTGAGAAGCATCCTCGTCATGTATCCGCGTAAGGTTCAGACAGAGTATTCCCTTTGGAGTAAAGAATTCGAACTGTCGCGCACGCATCCTCATCGTTCGCTGTCTTCAAGCCAGTCAACCCGGAAATAAATGCCGTGGATTCCGGCTCATACATCGATCTTGTGATTTTTAGAACGCCCCGCGTTGCGTCTTCAGTTGACAGCACGATGAGCGGCGACCCATCCAGTTGTGCCTCAATGGCAGCTTTGTTGACAGCGAACCATGCTTTCGCTTCGTCGTCGCTAAACGATTCCATGACTGGAGAAGCCTGGACTATGAACTCCGTGGCGTTGATTCCACCTTTTAGAAACATGCTGCACATATGGGTGTCCAGCGACGGCAATATCCTGCTGACAGCGGACAGTCGCTGCTCAAGCAGATCGGTGGGTAGTCGGGGCAATCCCTTTACTGCCAGCTGGCCGGATAGCCTCAACAGATGACCTGGACCTGCCGAGCCGCTGAGCGCCGCCAGTTTCCTGTTATCCAGCACCCATGTTCGATACTCATCGAATTCGCGGTGCATCGGTGATGAAACCGGAAAGGGATTGAACGAGGCTGCAGGATCTTTTGAATTGGTATTGTCAGCCTTGGTATCCCTATCGCCGATATCCCCATTCATGGGATTAATCGCTCTCGCTACACTTTTTCCCGTTTCTTGGTTTTTCATAAAAAGGCATCCGAGGGAGAATGCCACCGAGAAAGTAATAATTAAAGTCGCAGCGCGCCGGTACCTTGTATAACTCATCTATTTCGTCCAGTCTTGTCTTAACCACATTTCGGAACAGCGAAAAAGCGCTGGCGGCGCAAGCTTCCACCGTTCGGACGCTGTTTAGCGTGCTTCGCAATATTCAAGAAAAGTTGCGTAGCGGTGTGCCAGAAACTTCTGCAGCGGTGCCTGGAATGGTCAGATGCATTTAGCGAAGCAGTTGTCGATTGATTACTTGTGTTTCCCGTGGCAGACACGCGGACTGTCGTTGGTGATGAATGGGGGACCGCGACGCAATGCCAGTGCGTGATGATGGCGTGCCGTTGGTTCGGCAGCATCCGGTTCACGCCAGATAGAAGGTGGCTTCAGCTAATTGCCAGGCAGGCTGACGGATGCATCGACCCAGCAAAAGGCATCTGCATCAATGCCTTGGCACTCCTGTGCGCAAGTTATCCACAGCGTTGACCACAAATTATGTGGACAACCAGGAGATGGGGTGTCGCAGCTACGGCGACAGGTTCGCCATTCTGGTTTTTCTGCGCGGCCGGTAGCGGCTTGATGAGTGATGCTTACTCATCACCCGCGACCGGATACTTCTGCTGCGTCAACGACTTGGCCGGGATGTGCGAAGGTTGTCCACAGGCTTGCCAACATTTTGTGGGGACAAGTTTGGGCAACGAACCCCTCAAGCCTTCAACACCGACCCCGCCACCTCTTCCCGCGACTGCACTTGCAAAACCGCATCCCGCTTGTCCAGCAAATGCTGCCGCAAAATCGTGCTCAACTTCTTCCCATCCCTCGCCTCAAGCGCCTTCAACATTTCATCGTGATCATGAATCGCGCTATCCCACTTGGGGATCTGAAAATTCGACCGAAACCGCAACGCCTGCAGGCGCCGGTTCACAGCAACATAAGTCTGCCGGAGTGCTGAATTCCTTGCCGCCTCATTGATCTTGTCGTGAATCGCCTGGTTGCGGCTGTAATACCCGGCCAGATCGTTCTGCGTACGACAAGCCAGCATCGCGTAATGCAGCGCCTTGATCTCGGCAAGCTCGGCAGCCGTCATCCGCTCCGCCGCTAGCTCACCAGAAAACGCTTCAAGACCGCTCATCAATTCGAAGGTCTCGCGCAACTCCGCTTCCGACATCTTCGATACCGACGCGCCCCGGTTCGGCCAAATCTCGATCAGCCCTTCGGCGGCCAGCACCTTCAGTGCCTCCCGCAACGGCGTGCGCGAAATCCCCAGCGTCTCGCACAACTCGCGCTCGTTCAGTTTCTTGCCCGGTTCAAGCACCCCCTCGACGATAAAGCGGCGAATGTGCTCCACCACCGTGTCGTGCAAGCGCTGACGCTCAACCTTCGGCATCAGCGGGGAAGCGGCCGCACCTGCATCGAAATCCGAATTTTGCATACAAAAACCCTCAACATCGTATTAGTGCGATTTTATCGGAAGCTCGAAGATTAGGTAAGAGCACGGGTAAACACCGGTCCCAGCAAGCAATTTTCATCTTGGGATCACAGCGGATCGTCTGATATAGTTTTTTGCATGCAAAATTCAATCGGAGGAGCCCAATGCTCAAGCTAGACTTTCACCCCGCTGGCCGTCACTTCCTGCAGATTCCGGGTCCGAGCCCGGTGCCCGATCGCATTCTCCGGGCGATGAGCTACCCGACCATCGATCACCGCGGCCCTGAGTTCGGCGAACTCGGCCTGAAGGTGCTCGAAGGCATCAAGAAAATCTTCAAGACACAGCAACCGGTCGTGATCTATCCGGCCTCCGGCACTGGCGCGTGGGAAGCGGCGCTGTCGAACACGCTGAGCCCTGGCGACAACGTCTTGATGTTCGAAACCGGCCACTTCGCGACGCTGTGGAAAAAGATGGCGGAAAGCCTCGGACTGAGGCCGGAGTTTCTCGGCCTGCCGGGCATTGAAGGCTGGCGGCGCGGGGTTCAGCCGGACATGATCGAAACGCGTTTGCGCGCCGACACGCAGCACGCGATCAAGGCGGTGTGTGTGGTCCATAACGAGACCTCCACGGGCGTCACGTCGGATATCGCCGCCGTGCGCCGCGCGATCGACGCGGCCGGGCACCCTGCACTGCTGCTGGTCGACACGATCTCGGGCCTCGCCTGCGCCGACTATCGCCATGACGAATGGGGCGTCGACGTCACCGTGTCGGGCTCGCAAAAGGGCTTGATGCTGCCCCCTGGCATCAGCTTCAACGCGATCTCGCCGAAGGCGTTCGCCGCCAGCAAGCAGGCCAAACTGCCGCGCAGCTTCTGGGACTGGACCGACATCGTCGAAATGAACAAGACCGGCTATTGGCCGTACACGCCGAATACGAACCTGCTGTACGGGCTCAACGAGGCGCTGGAGATGATTCTCGGCGAAGGGCTCGACAACGTGTTCGCGCGTCACGAGCGTCTCGCTGAAGCCACCCGTCGTGCGGTGCGTGCATGGGGCCTGGAGATTCAGTGCGCCGATCCCGCTGTCTATAGCCCGGTACTGACCGGCGTGATGATGCCCGAAGGCATCGACGCCGACGCGGTGCGCAAAGTCATCTACGAACGCTTCGACATGTCGCTCGGTACCGGCCTCGGCAAGATGAAAGGCCGCATGTTCCGCATCGGCCACCTCGGCGACTGCAACGACCTGATGCTGCTGGCAACGCTGGCCGGTTGCGAAATGGGCCTGCGGCTCGCGGGCGTGCCGCTCAAGGAAAGTGGCTTGCCTGCCGCTATGGAGTGGTTGAGCCAGCCGACCCAGGCTTCGGGGCTGAAAGCGGCGGCTTAGGCACTTTAGCGCTTGAACACTTCAAGCACCTGAGCGCCTCGGCGCATCTCGCAGCAAAGGAAGGCGGGGAGCACTTCCTCCACGAAACCGCGCATAGAACGCGGCCCATGGACAACAAGCGATGTTCCCGCGGCGCAGGTCGCTGACGGGCGGCGATGCGGCGCGCCATTCAGGCGCGCCGTCGATAGACTGCAATGGAGAGAGACAATGAAGCGGTTTCGTGTGAGCAGTGCGACCAGTATCGTTCTAGTGATGCTCTGCATCATGTACTTCATCACTTACCTGGACCGCGTCAACGTCAGCACCGCGGCTGCAGGTTTCGGCAAAGAGTTCGGACTCTCGCACACGGAAGTGGGCCTGGTGTTTTCGGCCTTCGCTTATCCGTATCTGATTTTTCAGATCATCGGCGGCTGGGTTAGCGACCGCTTCGGCGCGAAACGCACGCTGATTTTCTGCGGTGCGATCTGGGGCGTTGCGACTTTGCTGACCGGCCTCGCCGGTGGCCTAGTCTCGTTGCTGGCCGCACGCGTGTTGCTCGGTTTCGGTGAAGGCGCCACGTTTCCCGCCGCGACTTCCGCGATGGCGCGCTGGGTCGCGAAAGAAAAACGCGGCTTTGCGCAGGGCATCACACACGCAGCGTCGCGTATCGGCAATGCCGTGGCACCCGGTTTGATCGTGCTGGTGATGGCAACCTGGGGCTGGCGCGAATCGTTCTATATCTGCGGCGTGTTCAGCTTGCTGTGGGTAGCGGTGTGGTCGTTCACGTTCACCGAACATCCGAAAGATCATCCGCGTATCACGAACGAGGAACTCGAAATCTTGCCCGCGCCGAAGCCGAAGGCCGCCAGCGTGCCGTGGGGAAAACTGTTTCGCCGCATGTGGCCGGTCACGATCGTGTACTTCTGTTATGGCTGGACGTTGTGGCTGTTCCTTAGCTGGATTCCACAGTACTTCCTGCACAGCTATCACCTGCAACTGCAAAAGTCGGCGATCTTCGCCTCGGTCGTGTTCTTTGCCGGCGTGCTCGGCGATACGCTCGGCGGCATTGTGACCGACTGGATCTTCACACGTACCCGCAGCCTGAAGCGTGCCCGGAGCTGGATGGTGTCGGTGTGCATGCTGTTCTGTCTGCTCTCGCTCATTCCGCTGATGTTCACGCACGACCTGTATCTGTCGATGGCGTGTCTCGCGTCAGGTTTCTTCTTCGCCGAAATGACGATCGGCCCGATGTGGGCGATTCCGATGGACATTGCGCCGGAATACTCCGGCACCGCGAGCGGCATGATGAACACCGGCTCGGCATTGGCCGCGATCATTTCGCCGGTGGTCGGCGGGTTTCTGATCGACTACTTCGGCAGTTGGGAGTTGCCGTTCGTCGGCAGCATGCTGTTGATGGCGATCGGCGTGGTGCTCGCGTTCCGCATGCAGCCGGAAAGCAAATTCGAGCTCAATGCGGCCGACCAGGCACACGCCACCACGGGCGCGGGTGCATAAGCAGACCGCGCCGTTCCCTTTCTTCGCCTTCAAAGCAATGACAACATCACTGAGTCAACGTCTCGCCGACGCGCGCCGCCATCACCTGACGCTCGATGCGTTGCCGCCCGAGCAAACACCCGCGGACGGCGCTGCCGCCTACGCGATCCAGCACGACATCCTGCGTGTGCTGGATGCGCCGATCGGTGGCTGGAAGATCGGCGCGAAGTCGGATAGCGGCCCGATCCAGGGCGCACCGTTGCCTGCGAACGATCTGCATGCCGATGGCGCGCGCTTGCCACGAGAAGCCTTCGCGCCGCTTGGACTCGAACTGGAGATCGCATTCCGTTTCGGCCGCCGTTTCGAGCCTTCCACGACACCGTACAGCGAAGCCGAAGTACACGCAGGCATTGGCTCGTTCGGCGCGACCATTGAGATCGTGGCGAGCCGTTATGCCGGCTGGCCCAATGTCGACAAACTCGCCCAACTCGCGGATTTGCAGAATCACGGCGCGTTGATCGTCGGCGAATTCACGCCGTATCGAGAGGACTTTCCGTTTGTGGCGCCGTCGTTGCGGTTCAGCTTTGAAGGGCATGATGTGGTCGAGACAACGCCCGCCAATCCGGCCGGCGATCCGCGGCGTCTGCTGACGTGGCTCGTCAATCACGCCACATCGCGCGGCATCGCGATCACGCCGGAGATGGTCGTCACCACCGGTTCGTACACCGGAATGTTTTGTCCGCAGAGCGCGGGCACGGCTAACGGGCGTATTGAAGGGCTCGCGCCGATCAGCCTGACGCTGTACTAGCCCGTTTTCTCATAGACCGACGATATGACGAACCCCACCTCCGCTTTACTCGTCAAGCCGATTCATCTGGTGCCGTCCGCCGCGGGCCTGACCACGCCGCTCGCGCAGCATTTGCGTAAATCCTTGCGCGGCGATGTTTTATTCGATGCGGCGAGCCGCGGCCGTTATTCCACCGACGCGTCGATCTATCAGATTACGCCGATCGGTGTGGTGGTGCCGCGCGATCAGGATGATCTGCGCATCGCGCTGGACATTGCGCGTAGCGAGAAAGTGCCGCTGCTCGCACGTGGCGCGGGTACCAGCCAATGCGGCCAGACCGTCGGTGAAGCGCTGGTTATCGACACCAGCAAATGGTTGAACAACATCGTCGCGTTCGATGCCGACGCGCGCACAGTGACGGTCGAGCCAGGCGTTGTGCTGGACCATCTGAACGCATGGCTGAAGCCGCATGGCCTATGGTTTCCCGTCGACGTCTCGACAGCGGCGCAATGCACGATCGGCGGCATGGCCGGCAACAACTCGTGCGGCTCGCGCTCGATCGAATACGGCAACATGGTGCATAACGTCGAGGCAATCGACGCCATTCTCGCCGACGGCAGCGAAGCACGGTTCGCCTCGTTGCGCGATGCGCCGCAAGGTGCGCGCCTGCAGCAGATCGTGGAAGGCGTGAAGCGGATTGCCGAGCGGGAGCACGATGAAATCGTCGAACGCATACCGAAGGTGCTGCGGCGCGTAGCGGGCTACAACATCGACCTGTTCGATTGTCAGAACCCGCGAGCCTATACCGATGACGGCATCGCCAATCTCGCGCATCTGCTGATCGGCTCGGAAGGCACGCTTGCGTTCAGCCGCCAATTGACGCTGAAGCTCGCGCCGCTGCCCACGCATAAAACGCTGGGCGTGGTGAATTTCCCGACCTTCTGGCAAGCGATGGATCTGACGCAGCACATCGTCAAGCTGAAGCCGGTGGCCGTGGAACTGGTCGACCGCACCATGATCGATCTGGCCATGAGCAATCCCGCGTTCCGTCCGGTGATCGAGAAGGCGCTGGTCGGCGAGCCGCAAGCGATCCTGCTGGTGGAATTCGCAGGCGAGAACGCTGGCCAGCAGCTTGCATCGCTCAAACAACTTACCGAACTGATGGCCGATCTGGGCTTGCCCGATTCGGTCGTCGAGATGCCTGGCGCGAACGAACAGAAAGCGCTGTGGGAAGTCCGCAAAGCCGGGCTCAACATCATGATGAGCATGAAGGGCGA
Source organism: Paraburkholderia fungorum (assembly GCF_046026025.1). GTDB lineage: Bacteria > Pseudomonadota > Gammaproteobacteria > Burkholderiales > Burkholderiaceae > Paraburkholderia > Paraburkholderia fungorum_E. The sequence goes on from NZ_JAQQFL010000019.1 coordinate 54,940, forward strand.
CGGCAAGCCGGTCTCCTTCATCGAAGATTGCGCGGTGCCGCTCGAACATCTGGCGGAATACACGAGCCGCCTGACCGAAGTGTTCCACCGGCACGGCACCGAAGGCACCTGGTATGCCCACGCGAGCGTCGGTACGCTGCACGTGCGGCCGATTCTGGATATGCGGCGCGACGGCGCGCTCAAGATGCGCGCGATCGCCGAGGAAGCCGCTGCCCTGGTGCGCGAATACAAGGGCGCGTATTCCGGCGAACACGGCGATGGCTTGTGCCGTGGCGAATGGGTCGCGTGGCAATACGGACCGCGTCTGAACCAGGCGTTCACTGAGATCAAGGCGCTGTTCGATCCGGACAACCGCTTCAATCCGGACAAGATCGTGCGTCCGCCGAAGATGGACGACGCGCGCAATTTCCGCTTTGCCCCGGGCTACGCGGCGCGTGCGATCGAGACCGCGCTCGACTGGTCCGCATGGAACGTCGAACGCGATCCGCTCACGGGGCAGCAGACGCCGCCGGGCAGCGGCAACGATCTGGCGGGCGGTCTCGCGAAGGCCGTCGAGATGTGCAACAACAACGGCCATTGCCGCAAGTTCGACGCGGGCACCATGTGTCCGAGTTATCGCGTCACGAAGGATGAGCAACATGTGACGCGAGGACGCGCGAACACGCTGCGTCTGGCCATCTCCGGGCAACTCGGCGAAGCGGGACTCGCCAGCGACGACGTCAAGGACACGCTCGATCTGTGCGTGTCATGCAAAGGCTGCAAACGCGATTGCCCGACGGGCGTCGACATGGCGAAGTTCAAGATCGAGGCGCGGGCGGCGCGCGTCAAACGGCATGGGCTGCGTCTGCGCGACAGGCTGGTGGCTTTCATGCCGCGCTATGCCGCAGCGGCGAGCCGCGTGCCGGGCTTGATGGCGCTGGCTGACAACGTGCCGGTGTTGTCGGCGTGGTTCAAGCGAATGGTGGGCTTCGCACCCGAACGCACGTTACCGCGTTTCACGAAATCGTTTCTATCCGACGCGGTGCCGGGAAAAAGAGCTCAAGGCGGCGCGTTGAAAGAAGTGCTGTTGTTCGTCGATACATTCAACAACAACATGGAGCCTGAAAACGCGCGCGCCGCGCAGCAGGTGTTGGAAGCGGCAGGCTACACGGTGCACTTCAATACGCGCCAGGGCGAGCGACCGGTGTGTTGCGGCCGCACGTTCCTCGCGGCCGGTCTGGTGGATGAAGCGAAGCAGGAAGCGCGGCGCATGCTCGATCTGTTCAAACCGTTTGTCGAGCGCGGTGTGCCGATTGTCGGATTGGAGCCGTCGTGTTTGCTGTCATTGCGCGACGAGTTTCTGCACTACGGTTTCGGCGAAGAAGCACAACGGCTTTCGAAACAGGCGTTTCTGTTCGAAGAGTTTCTGGTGCGCGAGGAACAGGCCGGACGCTTGCAGCTTGCACTGAAGCCGTTGGCAAAGGAACAGGCGCTCGTACATGGCCACTGCCACCAAAAGGCCTTCGACGCGTTCACGCCCGTGCAAACCGTGCTGAAGTGGATTCCCGATCTCAAGGTGTCGACGGTGGAGTCGTCGTGCTGTGGGATGGCGGGCAGCTTCGGCTACGAAGCCGAGCATTACGCCACGTCGCAGGCGATGGCGGAACTCTCGCTACTGCCGGCGGTGCGCAAGATCGACGCCAACACCGTGATGGTCGCGGACGGCACCAGTTGCCGGCATCAGATCCACGACGGCGCGGGCGTCGACGCGATCCACGTGGCGCGGGTGCTGGCGATGGCGTTGCAGTGAGGGCGCGCAGCCACTAGGCGGCGCCGACAGCCTGCCGATACGCCGCCGGCGCCACCCCGACACTTTCGCGAAAGCGATGGCTGAAATGGCTGGCGTTCGCATAGCCGCATTGTTCCGCGACATGGGCGAGCGGCAATCTCGTGCTGCGCAGCAGCGTGCGGGCGCGTTCGAGCCGTTGCTGCGCGATCCAGGCCGCAGGCGGTAGTCCGAACGACGCGCGGAACATGCGCGCCAGATGAAATTCCGACAGCGCCGCGACTCCGGCAAGCTCGCCGAGCGTGAGCGTTTGCGCGAGATGATTCTCGATGTAGTCACGCAGACGCCGCCGGGTCGCGACCGAGAGACCGCCCTTGAGCGACGCATCCGTGCGGCGCACGCCTTGGGCGCGCAGCAGCAGACTCAATACCTGATGCGCTGTTTCATTGGTCCGCAGCAGACCATCGGGGTCCTGCCAGTCTTCGTTGGCGAGCGATTGACACAGGCTCGCGATGCGGGCGTCTTCGAAATAGGTGCGATCGGCCAGCGTCAGTTCGCGCGGCTCGCGATCGAGTTCCTGCACGGCGCGCTGTGTGAAGTGTTCGGGCAGGAAATAAAGGTGCATGAAATGCATGTGGCCGCGCACCCACCAGCGCGATTCATGCTCGCCGGGCAACGCGCAGAGCCGCGACGGCGCGCCGTAGCGCCCCGGCATCTTCTGACGCTCGGTGCGATAGCCGCCATCCAGATAGCACGATAGCGTGTGATGGCCGGGCCGTTCATAGATGGTCTCGGCTTCCTCCGTGTCGCGGGTCCAGAGGGCGATGGCGAGCCGGTCGCCGAGCCACGCGAAGCGCTCGAGATTCGCGTTGGCGCTCTGCAGCGTGTGACAGACCGACTGAAGGCCGAACGGCGTTTCGGTGGATTCGATCACAGGGGCGGGCGGACTGGCGTTCACGGCAACGAGCGAGATGCATTCGATGACAGGGTAAGCGTCAGTATACGGCGCGCGGTTGCCGGCCGGGCGCATCCCCGAAAAAGTGCGCAATCCTGGACAAGTGCGACCGCCGTCGCTGCAGCATAGTGGGATTCTCGCTTTTTGCTGCTACAGGCTTCGTTATGAATCTTTCACTCTATGCCGTCACCGTGCTGATCTGGGGCACTACGTGGATCGCGATCAAATGGCAACTGGGTGCGGTGCCGCCCCCGGTGTCGATTGCGTGGCGTTTCTGGATCGCGGCGCTGGTGCTGTTCGCGCTGCTGCGCATCATGCGCCGGCCGATCTGGCCGCCGCGCGCCGCGTGGCGCTTCCTGGCCGCGCAAGGCCTGGCGCTCTTCTGTCTGAACTTTTTGTGCTTCTACTACGCCGAACAGGTGGTGCCGAGCGGCCTCGTGGCGGTGGTGTTTTCCACCGCGCCGCTGCTGAATTCGATCAACGGCCGGCTGTTCATGGGCCGTCCCTTGCAGCCGTCGGCGATTGCCGGGGCGGCGCTGGGGCTCGTGGGCATTGTTTGCCTGTTCGTGCAGCAGATGGCGGGACACCTGGGTGACCACGCGGTGTGGTTGGGGCTCGCCATCGCGTTCCTTGGCACCTTGTGCTTTTCGGCCGGCAATCTGCTGTCGAGCCGGATGCAATCGATGGGCCTGCACCCGTTCGCCACCAATAGCTGGGCCATGCTGATCGGCGCCGGCATTTTGACGGTGGGAAGCGCGCTGGCCGGCTTTTCCTTCTCCATCGAGCCCGACGCGCGTTATCTAGGCGCACTCGCCTATCTGGCGATCTTCGGCTCGGTGATCGGCTTTACCGCGTATCTGATGCTGGTCGGACGCATCGGGCCGGAGCGGGCCGCCTACTGCACCGTGCTGTTTCCGATTGTGGCGCTCGCGGCCTCGACGATATTCGAGGGCTACCGATGGTCCGCGTTAGCCGTGCTCGGGCTTGTGCTGGTGGTGGCGGGGAATCTGGTGGCGTTCGATCTCACACGGCGGCTCTTCGCCCGGCGCGTGAGGGTGTCCTGATGGCTTTTTGAGGGTGTTCTGAGGGCGGCGCATCTCAATCCGCCGCCGTCCACTCCGGTCGCTTGCCAAGGCTGTCGAACAATTCGAGTATCGTCGCCTTGACCTTTTGCACGGCATTGCTCAGCAACGCCGTGTCGTGCCAGCAGAGTGACAGCTCGCGCGAGAAAAGCGGGTGATCGACTTTGGCAAGCTTGAGTTTGTGCTCATCGAGTTCAACGTGCGCAGCCGTCCACGGCAAGATCGTCACGCCTAACTTCGCCATCACCGCGGCGAATAACAGCGCGGTGGAACTGGCCTCGAACAGAATCTCGCAGGGCAGACCGGCTTCGCGCAGCGCCCACTCGACGCGGCTGCGAATCGTATTCGGCGCACTCGGCAGGATCAGCGGCATACGCCCGAGTTCGGTGACCGACACCGGCTCGCGCGGCATCTGAAACTCCGGCCACGCAATCAGATAGAGCGCCTCGCTGAGCAGCCTTTGCGCGGCGACCCCGCGTGTTTCGACCGCGTCCACCACCACCGCCAATTCCACCCTGCCGCTACCGATCAGACTGCCGAGCTCCGCGCTCGGTGCTTCGAGCAATTCCAGCGCGATGCCGGGGTAGCGGTCGCGAATCGTGCGCGCAAGCGGGATCGCCACCATCCGCGCGGTGCTCGACGGCATCGCGACCGAGACTTTGCCCTGCGGCAGCTCGGCGTCCTGCCGCAGCAGCTCGCGCGTGCTGTCGGCTTGTCGCAGCAACTCGATCGCGTGCCGGTACAGCGTTTGCCCGGCTGCGGTGGGCGCCACGCCCTGCACGCTGCGTTCGAGCAACTGCATCCCCAGATCGCGTTCCAGATTACGCATCTGCTGGCTGATCGCGGGCTGGGCGATATGCAGTGCTTCGCTCGCGCGCGTGACGTTGCCGCACTCCACCACTTTGACGAAATACCGCAGTTGCCGCAGATCCATGGTTGTCGCTTGCTCCTTCATCCCATAACGAAATCCGATTGAGCTAGAGAAATATCATATTTTTATATTATCGAGCGCGTTCTTATACTCAATCCACAAAAAAACCGAAGCCAACTCGAATCGACGTGCTTCGCATGGGACCCGAGTAAGCGCTTTGCATGGGACCTGAGTAGCGCGCTGAAGCGCGAACTCCGGTCGACAGCTAAAGCACCAACTCGGGTCGACGTGCTTTGCATGGGACCCGAGTAAGCGCTAAAGCGCCAACTCGGATCGACACAGGAGACAAGAATGTCCAAAGCGATCGCTGTATCGACGCCCGGGCTCAAAGCCCGGCGCACGCCTCTCACCCGCGAGCAGATCGGCGGTTTCTGGGCGGTTTACTCGGGATGGGTGCTGGATGGCGTGGATTCCGTGATCTACGCGCTGGTGCTGATTCCGGCGCTCACTGAGTTGCTGCCCAACTCCGGTATCGCCGCGACGCCCGGCAATCTCGGCATGTATGGCTCGATTCTGTTCGCGCTGTTTCTGATCGGCTGGGGGCTGTCGTTCATCTGGGGGCCGCTTGCCGACCGTTTTGGCCGGGTCAAGACGCTGGCCGCCAGCATTCTGATCTATTCGGTGTTCACCGGTGCTGCAGCGTTCGCGCACAACGTCTGGGAGCTGGCCGCGTTCCGGCTGATCGCCGGTATCGGCGTGGGTGGCGAATGGGCGCTGGCGGGGACCTATGTCGCCGAAAGCTGGCCGGAAGATCGCCGCAAGATGGGCGCCGGCTATCTGCAGACCGGCTACTACGTCGGGTTTTTCCTTGCCGCCTTGCTGAACTATACGGTCGGTGCGACTTACGGCTGGCGCGCGATGTTCCTGTGCGGCCTCGCACCGGCGTTGCTCGCGATTTTCACGGTGCTCAAGGTGAAAGAGCCGGGTCAGTGGCGCAAGGCCGCGCATGGCGTCGGTCAGACGAACGCCGACGCCGTGCCCAAGCGCCGGCCGCTGATGGAGATATTCGCGCCGGCGTATCGGCGTCGCACGTTGACGAGTGCGAGCCTGGTGGGTGTCGCGATCATCGGCTTGTGGGCCGGGTCGGTCTACGAAGCGAGCGCGGTCGTGACGCTGGCGACGCGCGCCGGCATCGACCGTGTCGGCGCCGTGCGGCTCGCGTCGATCGGGGCGGCGGTGTTGTCGGTGGGGACGATCCTCGGGTGTCTGGTGGCGCCGTGGCTGGCGGAACGGCTCGGGCGCCGCGTCGCACTTGGGACGTACTTTGCCGGTATGGCGGTGTCGATCGTGTTTGCCTTCGGCTGGGTCTTCTATCTGCCGAACGGACTCAACCTGTTCATGGTGTCGCTGCTGTTCCTCGGTTTCTTCGGCGGCAACTTCGCGATCTTTTCGTTGTGGCTACCGGAGCAATATCCGACCCGGATACGCGCTACTGCGTTTGCCTTTAATGCGTCGGTGGGGCGTCTGCTTGGCGCGGGCGTCAACTTTCTGCTGGCGGCCGCGATTCATTGGCAAGGTTCGCTCGGGTTGCCGATTGCGTGGACTGCGGTGGCCTTTGGGATCGGCCTGCTGATCTTGCCGTTCGCGGTCGAGACCCGTCATCAGACGCTGCCGGAATAGCGCCTCGTCGAGCGCATTGCTCGCGCTGTCCTCACCGGTCATCAGACGCTGCGGGCATGGCGCGCGCATCGCTCGGGCTATCCGCAGCTGTCGTCAATTCGCTGGAGAACTGAATGCAAGCGTTACAAGGAATCAAGGTCGTCGAACTGAGCCGCGCGCTGTCCGGGCCGTTCTGCTCGATGGTGCTGGCCGATCTCGGCGCGGACGTCATCAAGGTCGAACCGGGGCCGGGCGGCGACATGAGCCGGACCTGGGGACCGTTCGACCGGGGCGTGAGTACCTACTATCTCTCCTGCAACCGCAATAAGCGCGGCGTGTGCATCGACTTTCGCAACCCGGAAGGACTGGCCGCGATCCACCGGCTGATCGACGATGCCGACGTGGTGATCGAGAACTTCAAGCCTGGCACGATCGACAGCATGGGGCTCGGTTACGACGTGCTCAGCGCGCGCAATCCGCGGCTGGTGATGGGGAGCATCAACGCATTTGGCGCGGATGGTCCGATGAGCGGCTGGCCAGGTTTCGACCAGATCGCGCAGGGTTATTCCGGGCTGATGAGCCTGACCGGTTTCGCCGATGGCGACCCCACGCGCACCGGCACCGCGATCGGCGATCTGAGTTCGGGCATGTGGCTCGCGATGGCGATCCTGTCGGCGTTACTGGAGCGTGAGCGCACCGGGCGCGGCCAGCACGTGAGCACGTCGTTGCTTGCGAGTCTGGTGGGGTTGCTGAGCGTGCATGGCCAGCGCTACCTGAGCCTTGGCGACATTCCGCGCCGCACGGGCAACGCGCATTCGGTGATTGCACCGTATGGCGTATTCGAAACGGCCGACGGCCCGCTCAACATCGCACCGATCACGTCGGACATGTGGCTGCGTTTGTGCCAATTGCTCGAATTGCCCGCATTGCCGGACGATCCGCGTTTCGCGACCAACGAAGCCCGCGTAGCGCATCGCGATGAATTGAAGACTGCGCTGGAAACCCGCCTGAAGACTCGCAGCAAACGGGAGTGGACCGAACTGTTTATCGGCGTGGGATTGCCGGCGGGGCCGATCAATACGTTAGACGAAGTATTCGCCGACCCTCAAGTGCAGCATTGCCGGTTGGTGGAAACGCTCGAGCATCCGACGCTCGGCGCACTGCGCCAGGTCGTGACGCCGGTCTCGAGTTCGACCGTAAAGGGCGATTCCTCGCATCACGTCAGCCGGCACGCGCCGCCGGGTCTGGGCGAACATACTGTCGATGTATTGCGCGAAGCGGGTTTCGACGAGGGTTCGATTGAAGCGCTGCTGGCCGCGAAAGCGGTACATCAACAGGGCGAGCACCGGTCGCCGGAAAAGGCTCGGGAACGTGCGGACGGCGTTACGCTGTGAGCAGGCCGGGAACCTTGGAACATGCTATAGAGGCCACACGATGAGTACACCGAATGCATCGCCGTTTATGGTAACGGTCGATATTGTGGACGAACGGATTGCACGGTTGACATTCAGTCATCCTACGCGTCGGAATGCGCTCAGCGCGGAGCTGTTGCACGCGCTTGATTCGCAGCTTGTCGACCTTGCCGCGCGGCGTATCCCGGTGGTGATACTCGGGAGCGGCGTTGGGCAGGACGTTTGGAGCGCGGGTCACGACCTTGGCGAGTTGGTGCATGACCGTGACCCGATTGCGTACGGCAAGCCGTTGGAACAGGTGTTGCGCCGCGTACGCGCTTACCCGGGCGTGGTGATCGCGATGGTGTCGGGCTCCGCGTGGGGCGGCGCCGTCGATCTGGCGATGAGTTGCGACCTCGTTGTTGCAGACAGTAGCGCGCGTTTCGCGATGACGCCGGCGAACATTGGCTTGCCCTATACGACGAGCGGCCTGCTGCGCTTCTTCAACAACGTGCCGATTCACATATTGAAGGAGATGTTCTTCAGCGCGCAGCCGCTCGACGCCGCCCGTGCCGAGCGTTTCGGCGTGATCAACCGTCTGGTCGACAGCGACAAACTGGAAGCAACGACGCTTGAACTGGCGCGCGGAATCGCCACCAAAGCGCCGTTGGCGATCCAGGCGGTGAAGGAGCAACTGCGGATTCTTGAGGATTTCCAGCCCGTGCCGGTTCAAGCGATGGAGCAGATTGCCGAACTGCGTCGGCAGGCATGTGAAAGCGCGGACTTTAGCGAAGGGTTAGCGGCGTTTTCGGAGCGACGGCCGGCGGTGTTTGGTGGGAAGTAAATGATCGGAAGACGGGGCTGCGAACGGGCAATCGGCTTTAGCCATTCAGTCAATGGTGATGATACGAACCATCTTGCATGCACCGGTGGCGCACAAAGGTGAGCGTTTTCGGGAGGGGCGGTGACGACCTCCCGTCTAGTCCGCCTGTAAAAAGATGATCCAGTCATGGGCGGCCGGATCCGGCCGCGCCAGTCGAACAAAAAACTTAAGCCGCGCGCCGGCCTTCGCTCCATCCCGGCGAGAGGGCCGCGAACGCCGCCAAGCTTGCCGCGCTCGCATACGTAACCAGGCCCATGGCGGCAACGCACCACAACGCCGTCGACACATGCGGTGCCAGAGTTGTCGCCGCACCCGCTATCGCGACGCCAACAAGGCCTCCTGCCTGCCGCAACGCGTTCAGCAAGCCCGAAGCCACACCGGCCAACTCGCCGGGCACCTGTTCCAGCACCGTCGAAATCATGGGCGGCACCGACAATGCCGTACCGCCGCCGAACATCACCATCGCGGCATACGTGATGACCCACGGCGCGCGCCATTCCAGACTCATCGCCATCGTCGGCACCGCCACGGCGGCCAGTACGAGTCCCGTTGTCATGAACTGCGTCGCGGTGAAACGCCCATGGAACCTGCCCACCAGCACATTGCCAAGTGACAGACTACCGGCAAGTGGCAACAACGTAAGACCGATCTGCCGGGCGTTGAACCCAAATTCGCCGTGCAAATACAGGCTCAACTCAAACAACAACCCGAAGTACCCGACGTAGACCAGCGTCCCCATCGCATTCATGGTTACGAACATGCGGTTGCTGAACCACTCGATGGGCACCATCGGATGATGCGCGCGTCGCTCGACAACAACGAGCGTCAACGCGGCCAGTACGGCGAGCAGCGCCGCGCCCCATACCTCGCCGGCAGCGATCCCGCGCGACGGCAATTCGATCGCCGCGTAGCAGAGTGCGCCGAGCGCGACGATGCTAGCCAGTTGCCCACCCCAGTCGAAACGGCGCCCGACGCTGCGCGTCGAATGACGAACGACGGTCCACGCACCCGCGAACGCTACGAGACCGGTCGGTACGTTGATCAGAAATGCGCTGCGCCAGCCGAACCCTTGCACGAGCAGGCCACCTAGCACCGGCCCGATTGCCGCTGCTATCGAGGCTAGTCCCGCCCACGCGGCGATGGCACGGCCGCGTTCGGCCGGGTCGTCGAAGGTGCTGCGTACGATGGCGAGCGACGCCGGCAGGAATAACGCCGCACCGCTGCCCTGCACGAAGCGCGCGGCGACCAGAGCGCCGACGTTCGGCGCCAGTCCGCAAGCCGCGGAGGCGACGACGAACAGCGCGAGGCCCCAGAGGTACACCGCCTTCGCGCCGAACCGGTCGGACGCGACGCCGCCTGCAAGGATCAGCGCGGCAAAACTCAGTGTGTAAGCATCGACGATCCACGCCAGGCCGCCCACCGACGCGCCCAGGCTAACGTGCATCGCGGGCAGGGCGACGTTGACGATGGTGGTGTCGAGCACGGCCATGAACATCCCGCTTGCCACCAGCGCGAGCGTCAGGCGCCGCCGCTTCGCGGCGTGCTCCGTGTCGGCAAGCCCGGCGGGCAGCGGTTGTTCAGCAGCGCAGTCGGTCATCGCGCGTTTCCTCGGGATAGATCTGCAATTAAATCGATCGACAAAGTCTAGTCACATACGCGAATGCAATAAAGCAGTGATTTCGCATGTGTATGATGCAAATGTGCATCACCGATAGAGCAGCCAATGATCAACTGGGACAACGCACGATTTTTTCTTGCCGTGGCGCGCACGGGGACGCTGCGCGGCGCGGCGGCACAACTCGATGTCGACCAGGCAACGGTCGGCCGGCGAATCGCCGCGCTCGAAGAAACGCTTTCGACGACGCTGTTTTTGCGCACTCCCGCCCTGTTCGTGCTGACGCCGGCCGGCGAAGCGTTGCTTGGCGCGGCCGAGACGATGGAGCAGGCGGCCTTGTCGATCGAGCGGCGGATTGCCGGACTCGACGATCGGCTGGCGGGCACGATCCGCGTCGCCACTACCGATTCGCTCGGCAAACGCTTCGTGGTGCCGGCCATCGCCAAAGTACGGCGCGCGCATCCTGGCATCGAGATTGTCTGCGTGACGTCCGCGCAGATCAGCAATCTGACACGGCGTGAAGCGGATGTCGCGATCCGCACGCTGCGGCCCGATGCGCCGGACCTGATCGCGCGCAAGCTCGCGCAACTGGAGGTCGGCATTTACGCGTCGCGCGAATACCTGGCCGCACGCGGCGAGCCGCGCGAAGGCGAGGCGTTCGACGGTCACGATCTGGTGATGTATCAGCAACCGGCTTTGCCCTCGAAGTGGGCGGCTTTGTGCGGCGAGCCGACTTGTCGCGGGCGTCTGGTGTTCCAGACGCAATCCACCGCGATGCTGTTCGAGGCGGCGCTTGCCGGTTTCGGTATTGCCGAGCTGCCGTGTTTTCGCGCCGATTACGAACCGGAACTGGTGCGCGTGTTGCCGCATCGCGCGGAGCCGTTCGATGTCTGGGTCGTCGCGCACGCGGATCTGTACAAGACCGCGCGGATACAGGTGTTGATTGCGGCCGTGGCGGAGGAATTCGCGCAGGCGCGTTGAGGAGCGTTGAGGCGCGTCAGCGAGTCTGCTCTAACGCTTATTGGCCGCCGACGCGTTCGCACGATGCCATATCGGCATCGTATAGCCGCGACTGTGCGTCGAGCACGGGCCAGAACGGCGGTTCGGCCGGCGGCGGCTCCGCCTTGACCATGCCCGGTGCGTTGTCGAACACTTCGGCCAGCCAGTCGACAAAGGCGCGCACGCGCGGCGAAATCTGCCGGCTTTTCACATAGGTCACCGAGATGGCGACCGGCGTCGGCTTGCACTTCGGCAGTACCTCGATCAACTGCCCGGAGGCGAGATACGGCGCGGCGGTAGCGCGCCCGGGCTGAATCAGCCCGAGGCCTTCAAGACCGCAGGCGAGATACGTGTGTTCGTCGTTCACCTGAACGAAGCTGTCCACTTTCACCTTGCTCGCTCGCGTGGCCACGCTGAACTCGAAGTCCACGCGGCGGCCACTTTGCGTCGACAGCCAGTTCACCGCGACGTGACCCGAGAGCTCGTCGAGATGCCGTGGCGCGCCGAAGCGCGCGAGATACGCCGGGCTCGCGCAGGTAACCCGTTCGAGCATCCCGAGGCGGCGCGCGAGCAAGCGGGAATCGGGCAACTCGCCCAGCTCGATACTGCAATCCACGCTTTCGCCGACCGGATCGAGCGCGCGCTGACTCACGCCGAGCGCAAGCTCGACATGCGGATGCAGCGCGCGGAAAGAGGCCAGAGCGGGCACCACGATCGACGCGGCGATCATCCCCGGCATCGCCACGCGCAAGCGGCCGCGCAAATTCTCCGGACGGTTGAACAGGCCCGATTCGACTTCTTCGATGGCGGCGAGAATCTGCGCGCAGCGTTCGTAGTACGCGGCGCCTTCCGCGGTCAACGTGACCTTGCGCGTGGTGCGCACCAGCAACTGCACGCCGAGCAGGGACTCGAGCGCCTGCACGGTGGTTGTCGCGGTGGCGCGCGGAATCTCGAGCGATTCGGCGGCGCGCGTGAAGCTGCTGGCATCGACGATGCGCACGAAGATCCGCATGGCCTGGACTCGATCTATCACGATGCTTCTCCGGTAAGGCACGGGTGCGGCCGTTGGCGGGTCAGTCCGGCAGCGAGCAGCGGCGCCAGCGCGAATGTCGCGAACAGCCAGAGCGCGGTGTGTTGCGCCCCTGGCAGTGGGGCGAGGGTCGTCAGACCGGCGCCGTTCGCGACGAGACCCGCGAGCGCCGAACCGAACGCCATCGCGAACAGTTGAATGGTGGTGATCGAGAGTGACGCGAGGTTCTCTTCGCCCGGCTGTGCGGCGGTAAACACCTGAGTGAGCAGATGCGGCCAGCCGATCCCGACACCCAGCCCGACGCTCGCGAGCGCCGCGCCCAACGCGAGCGTGCCAGGCAAGCCGTCGAACAAACCGGCTATCGGCATCAGCCACGCGAGGGCGGCGAGTCCGAGTGCCGCCACCACGGGACCGGCGCGGCTCAAACGCTGCGCGACGGTGGTGGAGCGGCCGGCGCTGAACATCGAACCGACCGACCAGCCGGCCGCCATCAAGGCGGTCAGATAACCGGCGGCCAGCGGCGAACGTCCGTGGATCGTCTGCAAGAAATACGGCACGAAGATTTCACTGGTCACGCCGATGCCGAGCAGACTCATGCAGGCATAGATGCTGCCGATCCGCGTGCGAATCGAGAACGAGCCACTTGGGAACAGGCGCGGTTGGGCGCCGCCGCGTTCGAGTCTCGCGAGCAGCCATACGAAGCCGAGGCCGGCGACTACGCCGAGTGCGTTCCAGCGCATGTCCTCGGTTAATGCGGCAAGCGAAATCACCAGCACCGAGGCGCCGAGCAGGCCGACCTTGAGCAAGGGGATCGGCTGAGCCGTGTCACCGTGGGCACGTTTGTCGTCGACCTCGCGATGCACGATCACAGCCAGCAGCAGCACCACCGGCAGCAACACCCAGAACGCCAGCCGCCAATCGCCCAGTTGCGCGAAGATGCCGCCGACCGCGGGCCCGCATAAGGTCGCGACGCCCCACATGCCCGACACCAGTCCCATCGCGCGCGGCCACAGACGCTCTTCGAACACCACGCGGATCAGCGCATAACTGAGGGCGAGCAGAATACCGCCGCCTAAACCTTGCAGCGTGCGGCCGGCGAGCATCCATGGCATTGACGGTGCGCACGCGCACACCACGGTGCCCAACGCGAACACCGCCAGCGCGGAGAAGTACGCGGAGCGCGCGCCGAGCACCGCGAGCAGGCGCACCGACAACACTGAACCGAGAATCGACGCGACCACGAACAGCGTGGTGTTCCACGCATACAGTTCGAGCCCGCCGATGTCATGCACGACCGAGGGCAGGATCGTCGTCGCCACGTACACGTTGGTGGCATGCAGCGCGACGCCGCCTGCGAGGCCCAACGCCCTCCAGCCATTGCTGCCGCTGAGCAGATCGCTCCAGACCGGACCATCCGATTGCAGATTTTTCATATCATGGACAGCCGTGCGGGGCTGGCTTATTATGCAAGTATTGGCTTGGATAATAATGTGCTCCGATGAGATATGCAAATGAAAGCTTGGAAAATTCGCCGGCCAGCGCGCAAGCCGTGCCAACGTCTGCGCCGGTGGATCGCATCCTGAATCTGTTGAAGACGCAGGGGTTTTTGTCGACGGCATCGATCGCGGGCGAACTCGGCATCACGGTCGAAGCCGCGCGGCAGCAGATCCAGAAGCTGCTGACAGGTGGCTTGATCGAAGGGCGCCAGGCGTCGCAGGCGGGGCCGGGGCGGCCGAGTCAAAGCTGGGGTTTGACGGATGCGGGCAACGCGCGCTTTCCGGACGCGCATTCGCAATTGACCGTGCAATTGCTCGGTTCGATTCGCCAGTTATTCGGCGAACAAGGGCTCGACAAATTGATCGATCAGCGCGCCATGGAAACACGCGCGAACTATCTCTCGGTACTCAAGCCGATCAAGGGTCTCAAGGCGCGACTCACCCGGCTCGCGGAGCTGCGCAGCGCCGAGGGCTATATGGCCGAGTTGCATAAAGACGGACGCGACTGGCTGCTGCTCGAGAACCACTGTCCGATCTGCGCGGCGGCGCGAACTTGCCAGGGTTTTTGCCGCACGGAGTTGCAACTGTTCGGGGAGATCGTCGGCGAGGAAGCGTCGATTGAACGCGAGGAACATGTGCTTCTGGGCGCGCGGCGTTGTGCCTATCGCGTGAGGGTTAAAAGCAGATAACTCCATGCGACTAAGAATCGCTGACGTGGACCGTGCTCGGTCCGATCACGAATGGACGGCGGCACACGATCGGTATATAACAACGTGAAAGGATGGCTTTGTTCACCGACGCATCAAACGGAGAGATGTTTCATCATGACGCAAGACGTAACGCCTCAGCCGCCCCAGGACGACCGGCCCGATCTGCAACACCTCGATGCCGCGCTCAGTCACGTGAATCAGCAGGTATCGTCCGGCAGCATTGCTTCGGGTGCCGCAAAGGGCATTCTGTACAGCCTGATCGAAACGCTCGGCGCATTTGTCGGCGATCCCGACCTGCCGGAGCACGCACGTTCGGGTTACGAGGGGCTTCTGGAGGCCGCTCGCGAATTGCGCGCCAAGCTGGAGCACTGAGGGCGGCGTGATTCGGATCGCAAGCGCCGCTTCATTTCGGCGGCGCTTCACTCTGTGATAAAAAGGCGCATTGTTTATAACATTGCGCCTTTTTTTATGCTTTCCTCGTCTGATATCGCCTTGCTGGCGGTCGGCATTATCGTCGTACTGATTACGCCGGGTCCGACCAATACGCTACTCGCGGCAGCCGGGTTGCGCCAGGGCCTGCGGCGTTCGGTGTCGTTGATCGCCGCCGAACTGGCCGGGTATTTCGTGTCGATTTCAGTGTGGGGACATTTTCTCGCGCAAGCCGAGCACGCGTTGCCGTGGTTACCGTCGCTGCTGCGCGTGGCGGCCGGCGTGTACATCGCTTATCTCGCCGTCGATATGTGGCGCGCGGCGGTGGCCTTGCCCGATTCGACGCAGCGGGCGAGCGGTATGCGCACGCTATTCGTGGCGACGCTGCTCAACCCGAAAGGCCTGCTGTTCGCCGGCACGATCTTTCCCGCCGTCGCGTTCGCCCATGTTTCCGCGTATGCCGTGGCGATGCTGATGTTCGCCTGCCTGCTGGTGCCGATCGCGCTTGCGTGGATCGCGTTCGGCGCGGCGCTTGGCAGTGGCAAACTCACCTGGCTGAATCCGGTGAAGATGCAGCGCGGCGCGTCGATTGTGCTGGGTGTATTTTCCTTGTCGCTCGCGTGGGCGGCGTTGCATTAAGACCGCGAATGGTGGATCGCGAGTGCTGTGCGCTTACGCGTGCGTCGTGCTGTCCGCGTTCAACGCCTCGAGCCATTCCGGCGGTGCGGAGGCGATTTCCAGTTGCGGTGTGCCGTGCCAGTCCGCACAGCGCTGCAGAGCGCGGCGCAGATCGCCTGACAGCCGCGCGCTGAAGCGCACGCCGGGTTCGATGTGCAGCGATTTCAGTTCGAACACGCCGCTGGTCCGATGCGCTTTCGCATCCACCCGGCCAACGAGGCGCCCCCGGCTCAAAAGCGGCAACACGAAGTAACCGTACTTGCGCTTGGCAGCCGGCGTGTAGCATTCGATCGCGTAGTCGAAGTCGAAGAGCGCGGCGGCGCGTTTGCGGTCCCACACCACCGGATCGAACGGCGACAACACCGTGGTGACGGTTGAAGCGAGCCTGCCGCTCTTTGCGTCGTCGATCATCGGCGCGAAGTCATGATGGACGAAAGTATCCTGCTTCCAGCCTTCCACTTGCACCGGGATCAACTCACCCTCGTCGGCGAGCGCGCGCAGTTCGTCGCGATAGGGGCGGCGCGGCAACCGGTAGTAATCGGCGACCCAATCGGCGCGGACGACGCCGAGCGCGCGACAGGTCCGGCGCAACGCTTCTGCCGTGACCGTTTCCCGCGGCGGCAGATCGCGCGCGTCGTCCCAGCCGGGTAGCACGCGTTCGGTCAGATCGTAGACGCGATGAAAATTGCGCCGCTCGGCCACCATCAGTTGCCCGATCGCAAACAGCACTTCCAGGTGGCGCTTCTCTGGCTTCCAGTCCCACCAGCCGTTGCTCTTGCCCGCCTCGCGGGCGAAGTCCGCTGAACGCACCGGGCCCGTTGCGCGGATATGCGCGAGCAATCTGTCGATGTCCTTGCGATGCTTCTTGTGCCACTCGGCCGCGTATTTCCAGCCCATCTCGCTCGGGTCGAGCATGCGATGGCGCAGCAGACCGTAGTCTTCGGTCGGAACGAAACAGGCTTCATGCGACCAGTATTCAAACAGTTTGCCTTCGGCAAGATGTTCATCGAGCCATTGCTGCGGATACGCGCCAAGCCGGCTGAACAGCACGAGATACGGACTACGCGCGACGACGTGAATCGTGTCGATCTGCAATTGCGCCATGCGGCGGATGGCGCCGAGCACGTCGTCCTTGACGGCTTTGCGGCGCGGCGGTGTCAGCAAACCTTGCGCGGCCAGATGCAGGGTGCGCGCGGCGGATAGAGGTAGTGTCTTCACGCGGGCCTGGGTCACGGGCTGGGGTCACGGACATGAGTCACGGACATGAGTCACGAGCTCGGGTCAACCCGTGACTGCAATGGAAGCGGACACGAGGTCCGACCTGGATCAGCAGCCGCTACTGTAGCGCGATTACGAAAGACGAATCGGCGTGCCGCCCTGCCGGAGCATGGCGCCGTGAAAGGCGAGCCGGCCGAACAGACATTGCCGGCCTCACCGGTGGTGCTTATCCCAGCCACGGTGGCGACCATGATCATGACCGCCGCGATGTCCACGGTAGTAATCGCCGCGGTACCCATAGCCATAGGCGGGTCGCACAGGCGCATAAACCATCGGCGGCGGCGCATAAACCGGCGCGGGCGCATAAATCACGGGCGGGGGAGCGTACATGGGGCCGGGTGTGTTGACGAACACACCGACGTCCACTCGTGCCAGGGCCGAGGTTGACGCGCAGGCGGCGGCAAGGCTGAGGGCGGCGAAAACGATCGCGCGTTGGATCATGCTTGTCTCCTATTCCGAAAGAGTCAGCCATTCGCTGTCGAATGGCTGACGACAATCTTACGGAACAGAAAGCAAGGCAGGTGCAACCAGTTGAAGGCGTGTGTAACAGCAGATTACCCGGCGGGCCGCTCAGGGCGGAACGGCAGGTCCTGCCGTATTCCAGCGAGACCGCTCAAGCCCCTAAAGCGATCGCTTCTCCCGCCGATACCGCCAGCAGTTGATGGATCTGCGCGACCACCGCCGCGCCTTCTCCGACCGCCGCGGCGACGCGTTTCGTCGAGCCGGCGCGCGCGTCGCCGATCGCATACACGCCGTCGACCGTTGTCGCCAGATCGCAGACGGATGCGCCGTCCACGCTGGTGCCGGTTAGCACGAAGCCCTTTTCGTCGAGCGCCACGCCGCAGGTGCGCAGCCAGTCGGTGTTCGGATCCGCGCCGGTGAAAAGGAACAGATGCCGCGTGTCGAAGCTTTCGGTGCCGTCCGGCAACGGTTTCTTCAACACGACCGATGCGAGGCCGATTTCGTCTGCCTCGAGCCGGCCGATTTCCGAATTCGGATGCACGAACACATTCGGCAGCGAGCGGATCCGGTCGATCAGATAGCGCGACATGGTGGCTTCAAAGCCGCTGCGACGGATCAACACGTGAACCTTGGCTGCGTGCGTCGCCAGATAGACGATCGCCTGGCCCGCCGAATTTCCGCCACCCACGAGCACAATTTCCTGACGCTTGCACAGCTTGGCCTCGACTGGCGACGCCCAGTAGTAGACGCCGCGCCCATCGAAGCGGTCGAGCCCTTCGAGTGCGGGGCGCCGATAGACCGCGCCGCTCGCGATCACAATTGCACGGGAGGTGATCTGCCCGCCACACTTGAGCTCCAGCCGATACGGCGACTCCCCGCAATGCAACGCTTTCACGTGGACCGGAATCGCGACATGCGCGCCGAATTTCTGCGCCTGCACGAAGGCGCGGCCCGCCAGCGCCTGGCCCGAAATGCCGGTCGGAAAGCCGAGATAGTTTTCGATCCGCGAACTGGCGCCCGCCTGGCCGCCCGGCGCGCGGCTATCGAGCACGATGACCGAGAGACCTTCGGACGCCGCGTACACGGCCGTAGCGAGGCCGGCCGGTCCCGCGCCGACAATCGCGACGTCGTACACATGCGAATCGTCGAGATCGGGCAGCAAGCCGAGGCAGGTGGCGAGTTCCGGCATGCTCGGATGGCGCAGCACCGAGCCGTCCGGGCAGATCACCAGCGGCATGTCTTCCTGCTGCGCGGCGAATTGTTCGATCAGACGCAGCGCGTCTTCGTCGCGTTCGTCGATCACCGAGTGAGGATGGCCGTTGCGCGACAGGAAGCCTTGCAACATCACGAGCCTGGAGTCCCTGCTGTTGCCGATCAGGATCGGGCCGCCCGCGCCTTTTTCAATCAGCGACACGCGCCGCAGGATCAGCGCGCGCATGATGCGCTCGCCCAGTTCGGCCTCGGCGACGATCAGCGCGCGCAGCTTGTCCGGCGGGATCAGCAACGCGTCCACGGCATTGACCGCCATGCCGTTGACGAGCGCGGGCCGCCCCGACAGTTGACCGACTTCGGCGAGAAAATGCCCGGTGCCATGTTCCGCGATCACCACCTCGCGCCCGATACCATCGCGCTGATAAACCTTCACCCGTCCATTCAACATCACGAACATGCCCGGGCCCGTGTGGCCGGTCTCGAACAGCAGCTCACCGGCTTCCCAGTGGCCCACCTCGCCGAACCGGCGCAGACGATCGATTTCCGCGCACGTGAGTTCGGGGAACATCTGATGCATGCGCGTCGAGAGCGACGAAAACGGCGCGTCGGCGACAACGGCTTGTTGCCCTTCTGCTTCTTGAGTCGACAGCATTGAACCGCTCCTTCTGTGTTCTTCCGGATTGATCGGCACGGGGGGCGAAGCGGCGCGGGCGCGCGAGGGCGCCGATGTGAATGCGCTGCTGCGCTACACGGCCTTTGGCGCGATGTCGTCGTCGACCGCCAGGTCGGGCAGTGGCATGCCGGGCAGCGCCTCTACCGCTCTGCCCGAATCGCGCCAGGCTTCCATGCCGCCGCGCAACGGCAGCACGTCGGCGAAGCCGGCTTCGTTCATCTGTTTGGCCATCCATGCCGCGGATATTTCATTCGGGCATGAACAGTAAATCACCACCTTCTGATCGTGCGGGTACGTCGCCACGATTTCGTCGAGCTGCCGCTCGTCGGCAAACTGCGAGCCCGGAATCACGAACGGATCGAGCGCGCGCTTTTCCTGCGAGCGGATGTCGAACAGTACCGGCGTTTTGCCGGCCGCGACCAGCTTCGCCAGCTCGTCGACTTCGATTCGCTGGGTCGCCAGCTTGGAAATCAACTGGCGCCGGCGGATCCAGCGATAGGCGGCATACAGCAACAGCAAGGCGACGGCCACCAGTGCGGCCGTGCGGCCGAGGCGTCCGGCCATGGCGAACAGCATGTCGATCTGCCGGGCGAACAACGCGCCGATGATCAAGCCGGTGCCCGACCACAAGGCGGCGCCAATGCCGTCGTAAGTGAGAAACGTGCGGTAGCGGGCGCCCATGGCGCCGGCCATCGGGATCGACACGATCGACAGGCCCGGCACGAACTTCGCCACGGCCAGCACGCGCACGCCCCAGCGGCCGAAGAAACGTTCGGTCTTTTTTACACAGGTATCGCGCGACAGGGAAAGACGGCAGATCGTTTTCAGCGTATTGCCGCCGTACAGCCGGCCGGCGAGATACCAGGCGCTGTCGCCGATCAGCGTGGCGAATATCGACAGCACCAGCACCGGCATCAGTTGCGTGCCCACGGACCCGGGATGCATGGCTGCCATTGCCCCGAACAGCACGAGCGAAGGCATCGCGGGCACCGGCAGCCCGAGCGAGGCGGCCAGCACGTTCGCGAAAACGAGCGCCGGTCCATATTGCTCGACGAGATCATGTAGCATCGGCTTACATCCGCAGCCCTTTCGAGCGCGGCGCTGGTAGGAAAGGCAAGGGAGAATGTAAAGATTATGGACGCATTTTCAAGACGTGCAACCGCCCGGCAAACAGGCCCGCTATCGGGAGGTTGAAAGCTTGACCGCAACATGCCCGCGGCATGCCTCGCGGATTAAAGGCGCGGAATAGACGCACGGAATAGAAGCGCGAATCGAACCAGGCGAAATTAATTGAAGCATACGCCACAAGCTGGCGGCGAATAACGGGCTACGGACGCCCGTAGGGCGTCTCGCAGTACACAAACCGGCTTGGTGGTGCAGAGGCCGCGTAAGGCATTTAATGCGCGTGATGAGCGCAATGCCGTATGCGCCAGCTTTACTGGCGATGATTGTGTTGTTCGCCCGGCAACTCCGCGCCATGCGCGCGAATTGCCGCGATCAGTTCGGCAGGCGTGATTTCGTAGCGCACTTCGCGGTGAATGCCTGGCTTGCGCTCATCGACCTCGATCAGAAGAATGCCTTTGCCGTCTTCTGTCGATTCGAGGCGCAGCGAGCGGAGTTCGCGCGCCGTTGCGTCGTCGTATTCGGTGAGCAGGGCCATTGACCCGGAGGACCCGGTAGTGCGCATCGAGGTTGTCCTTGTTCCGTTGTTGATCGAACCATTGTACGGGCAGGCCCGCGCGCCGTCTGTCGCGCCGCGCTCACATCTGGGAATCTGCCCATCCACCTATCTGCTTGCCGGGCGCCGCGCTGTACTGGCCACTTGCTGGCGCGGCCCACTGGGCAATGCGAACCGCGGCGCCCGCCCGACTGTGACAGCCAGTTTAACGCGACTCCCCGCCACGACGGCCTCATTTTTCATGCCCCGTGGCGGTGCAACCCTTCTCCCCGGCTGTCATGGTGCTGACGCGCGCCTCGGTTAGGGCCGGGCATCGCGCCAGAAACAATGGGCAAAAAAAAGCCCGTCCCTGGAGGGGCGGGCTGCTAAACGCCGTTGTTACTCGGGTCAGCGTGTCCTTGCAACCAACTGAGCGCTGACGGTGTCATCGTGCTGCGTCAATTCGGGACTGTCGAGGTGGGAGTAACGCCGATCCATCAGATTAATGTGGGTTCTTCCTGCTCGACTTCGGGTGTTGGCCGGTGCGCCTGGTGGTGCGTCGCATGCAGCGCCGCATGACCCACAGGTGCCGGCTGCCGCGGCCGCGCGGCTCGCGGCGCGGGCGTTGCAGCCGCGACCGTGAACAGGCGCACGGCTTCGTCCAGCACATCGGCCTGTTCCGCGAGACGCTGTGCGGTGGCCGCCGCCTGTTCGACCAGCGCCGCGTTCTGCTGCGTGGCGCCGTCCAGATGCGAGACCGCCTGATTGACCTGGCGAATCCCTTCAGCCTGCTCGCTGCTCGCGTTCGCCACTTCGACGATGATCGACGACACGCGACTCACAGCCTCATCGATCACGCGCATCTGCGAGGTGGTGCGGCCAACCAGTTCCGTGCCGAGCGCCACTTCGGTTGCACTCGCCTCGACCACCGACTTGATTTCCTTCGACGACGCCGCGCACCGTTGCGCCAGCATCCGCACTTCGCTCGCGACGACCGCGAACGAGCGGCCCGCTTCGCCCGCGCGGGCCGCCTCGACGGCGGCATTCAGGGCAAGAATGTTGGTCTGGAACGCAATGCCGTCGATCACGCCGGTAATGTCCGCGATGCGTTTCGATGCCGCCGTGATGCCGGCCATGGTCTGCTCGACCTGCCCCGCGATCTTGCCGCCGACGGACGCCGCCGCTTGCGCGTCTTTCGCCAGATCGAGCGCACGCACGCTGGCATCGGCGTTGGCTTGCACGGTGGTGGTCAATTGTTCCATGGTGGCCGCCGTTTCTTCGAGCGACGCCGCCTGCAATTCGGTGCGGCGCGCGAGGTCGACATTGCCGCTGGAGATTTCACGCGCGTTGTCGAGCATCCCGGTGATCTGCGCGCGCACGTCGTAGACGATCGCCGCAAGATTCGCCTTCAACTGATTCAGCGCTTGCAGCACATCGCCGAGATCGTCGTGACGCGCGATCACCAGATCGGCGGTCAGATCACCCGCGGCAAGGCGGGTTGCGAAGCCGGACATGTCGCGAATCGGTTCGGCGAGCTGCCGTGTCAGCATCCGCCAGGACAGGACGCTGAAGGCGGCGGTGACGCCGGACGCAATCCAGAACGGCACGGGCGGTGTGCCGCCCCATGCAGCGAAGCCGGTCAGCAACAAGGCCAGCGGCGTGATCGCATAGCCGGCCGCCGCGCGTGTCGCCACGGGCAGACGCATCAGCGCTTGCAGACGGCCGCGCAGACCCGTGCGCACGACCACGCCGCGATGCAGCCTGAACGCCCGCGACTCGCCGGCGCGGATTCGCGCATACAGTGCAACGGCTGCGCGCACCGCGTCGCGTTCCGGTTTCACGCGTACGCTCAGGTAGCCGACCACGGTGCCTTTTTCGACCACCGGTGTGACGTTCGCATACACCCAGTAGTGGTCGCCGTTCTTGCGGCGGTTCTTGACGAGCGCGGTCCACGGGCGGCCGTCGCGAATTGTCGTCCACATGTCGGCGAAGGCTTCGCGCGGCATGTCGGGATGACGGATCAGATTGTGCGGCTGGCCGATCAGCTCTTCGCGCGTGTACCCCGACACGGCGATGAAGGCCGGGTTGCAATACTGGATGCGGCCGGTCAGGTCGGTCGCGGAAACAAGCATCTGTGACGAAGGGAATTCGTATTCGTGCCCGGTGACAGGCTGGTTGTTGCGCATGGCTTTCCTTGCAGGTGCGGACGCGCGTCCGCGCGGTCCTTACATCTATGCAAGGAATAACGGCATTAACCCCGCAGGCTTGAGGGTTTCCCAGTAAACCACTCAGGTTTATGACCCGCCGAGCCGTTATTGCAGGGTTGTCTTCATGCGTTTTGCGTTGTCTGCAGAATGGGTGCCGGATGCGTTTCCCGCTACCTTCAAAAGCGTTACACTGCGCCGGACAAGGCCTGCAGACGCGATTCGTCGCCCCGACACCCGCAGCGGTCTGCCTGCGCGAATCCGCTACTTGAGCGACGATGCAGAAGATCCTCGACCGGACTCAGGAGTCACTGGCCCACGCATTCGCTTCGCTCGCCAAAAGCGCAAAGCGTCAACAGCGTGTGTATCTGGCGACCATTGCCTCGCTGATGCTGATCGTGGTCATCTTCGCGCTGTTGCTGGCCGTGCTCGCCGCCAGCAAGCAGCTTGACTACCGGCGAACGTTCGCCTCCCAGAATGCCACCGACATCTCGCTGCTCCTGCATCGCGAAGAGTCGTTCCTGCGCCGCGCCGAATTGACCCTCGACTACTATCAGGAGACCGGGAACGTACTGCGCGTGCCCGATGACGTGGAGAAATCGATCCTGCGGACAGGCACCGCGCGGGGCACGGTGAGCCGGATCGATGCGCAATTCGACGTGCTGGTCGGTGAGGCGACGCGCACGGCGTGGGGGCCGGATTTTCACGCGAAACTGTGGCGGCTGTACGAGTCGGCGCAGTCCATGCTGGTGACGCAGCAGGCCTTCGAACTGCAACAACGCGCCATGCTGCTCGGACTGGACGAGGATTACGCCGCGATCCTGCCGTCTCTCGCTCAACCCGTGACGGGTGCTGCGGCCGATCCCAAACCCGTCGAAACACCGGCGTTGCAATCCGCGATCGTCGGCACGCTGCGTGAGACGACCGAACTCGAATTGTTGGCGCAGACCGGTAAGCGCGTGCCGGGCAAAGGCGAGCACGTGTGGCTCGGTCCGTATCGCGATCCGCTGCAAGGTATTCAGGTGATCTCGGAAGTGGCGGCGCACTATGTCGGCAATACGCCGACCACCCTCGTCATCGTGAGTATTCCGCTCGACGCGCTTGAGGCGCATCTTGGCGGGCCGACCGGTGAGGGCGCACTGCTGCTGCTGACGGCGGACCGTCGCCTGATTGTGTCGTCACCGCCTATCGACGAGAAAGCCTTGAGGGTACTGCAGGGCGTTGTCGCAACTGCCCCGCCTGGCACCTATCGCTACACCCGCGACGGCGCGTTTCTGAGCGAGCCGCTCATGCGTGACTTCGGCACGCTGGTCGGCTATTTGTCCTGGCGCTCGTTGCTTGCCGCGCTTGGCTGGCAACTGGCCGCGCTCGTCGGCCTCACGCTTCTGGTGTTGGCGGCGATCGCGCTGACAGCCCGCTTCTGGGGCTTGCGCCTGTTGCGCAACAGCTTCGCGGAAACCTCGCGCGCGCTGGAAAGCGAAACCATCAACCATATTCTCGTCAGCGCGACGCCGATCGGCTTGTGCATCGTTCGGCGAAGCGATTATTCGATCATCAATGCCAACGCGCTGGCGGGTGAGTTGCTGCACATCGAAGCGGGCCGTAACCGCTTGCCGCCGCACATCGTCGGCGAGTTTTCGGCACAGGCGCCTGACAAACCGTCGGTCGCGGCGTTCGCGAAGGTCGCTGCGTTTGTCGCGCCTGCGCAGGCACTTCAAGCGCATTCGCCATTACCGGTACAGGTGCGGCAATCGCAACCGGAGGGGCCGCCACGGCCGCAGCCGGAAGCAAGTGACGCTGCGCCCGCACAGTTCCTGCAGTTCACTTACGCTCCCGCGCGTTACGCGAATGAAGACGTGCTGTTCTGCGCGATTCTCGACGTGACCACGCAGCATGCGCTCGAACAGCAACTGCGGCTCGCGCAGCAGAGTTCCGAGAGCATGATGCGGGCGCGTTCGAATTTCTTCGCCTCGATGAGCCATGAGATCCGCACGCCGTTGAACGCGTTACTCGGCAATCTCGAACTGTTCGCGCGGACCCCCGGCCTCGAAGCGCACACACAACGGCTCGCCACGCTGGAGGTGGCCGCCGGCGCGCTACGCGGCATCGTCAACGACATTCTCGACTTTTCAAAAATCGACGCGGGCGAGATGAGGCTCGTGACCGAATCGTTCCGGCCCATCGACGACTTTGAAAATATCGCGCTGTCCTACGCGCCGATGACGGCGGATCGGGCGATCCGCTTTTACTCGCATCTCTCGCCGACGCTCGATCAGCCGCTGCGCGGCGATCGCACGCGCATCGCGCAGATCGTCAACAACCTGTTGAGCAACGCGTTCAAGTTCACGTCGTGCGGCAAGATCACGTTGAGTGCCGAAGTGAAGGACGATCTGCAGGGGCGCCCAATTTTGATCTGCCGGGTCTGCGATTCGGGCATCGGCATGGATCAGGCGCTGGTGGCGCGCATTTTCAATCCGTTCGAGCAAGGCGAGGCCAGCACCTCGAGCCGCTATGGCGGCACCGGTTTGGGTCTGTCGATCTGCGCGCGGCTGTGCGAATTGATGGGCGGGCATATTGGCGTCGAGAGCGTGCTCGGGGTGGGTAGCGCATTCAGCGCGTCGATACCGCTTGCGTTGCCGCCGGATGAATTGCGTGTTCCGGCCGTCGAGCCGGCGCGTCGCGGAAGCGTGCTGGTGCTATGTCAGGAGCGTGAGTCGGGACAACTGCTCGACGGCTGGCTGCGGCGCGAGGGCTGGTCGGCGCACACGGTGATGTCGACGCGCAGCGCGCAGGCCTGGTTACGCGTGAACCAGCCGAAGGCGATGCTGGTTACCGGTGAGTACAGTCTCGACGCCATTGCCAGGTTGCGAGAGGTCCGGCCAGTCGGCGTCGCGTGGATTACACGAACCGGGCCGCATCGTCCCGCAGCGCGTGGCGATGGCGTGCTCGAAGCCACTGAATTCAGCCGGACGGCGATTCTGTCTGCCGTCGAACTGGCGGTCGAGGGCGGGGTCGCTACCGACAGTGCGGACAGTGCGCAGCCGCTCGCGGGCGACCCCGCCGCGGCGCTCCCGCCCGCTGCAAATCCCGCGCTGCACGGCCTGGCGGTTCTGGTCGCCGAAGACAATCCACTGATCCAGACGTTGATCGTGGAGCAGCTCGGTGCACTCGGCTGCCTTCCGACAATCGCCGGCGACGGGCGGCAAGCGCTGGCGGCATTCGAACAGGGGCACTTCGAGGTCGTGCTGACCGATATCCACATGCCGGTCATGGACGGGTACGCGTTGCTGGCGGCGTTGCGCAAAGCGCATGCGGACTTGCCGGTGCTGGCCTTTAGCGCGGTCACCGACAATCAGCAGCAAGAAGGCTGGCGTGAGCGCGGCTTTACCGGCTATGTCGCCAAACCGGCGTCGCTTGGTGAGCTGGAGACGGCGTTGCTCGCGGCGACGTCGGCGCGGGAGCTGGCCGTGACATCAGCACCGACATCGACGTCGGCGAGGGAGCTGGCGCCGACATCAACGGCGACAGCGCCGGTGGTTCCGGCAACCCCGGCAACGGCCGCCGATCCGGCCGCTACGCTCAGCGCGGACGACAAGGCGCGTTATACGGCGATGCTCAAGGAGCACTTGCAAAACGATCTGCCGAGGCTGTTGGCGATTGTCGAGCGGGAAGACCGGGAGGCCTTGGGCGGCTGGGCGCATAGCGCCGCCGGCGGATTTCTCGTCGTGCAGGAGAGGCAGTTCGCGCAGCAATGCCGTGAGCTGCAGCGGCTGTGCGAGAGCAGGGAAAGCTGGACGACCGAAATGGACGAATGCGCAATCTCGTTGCACGAGGCGATATGCGATCACTTCGGTCTGGATGAAGCGTCAATGCATTGACGTTTACTGCGGCAGCCGCAGTGTGTGTCGCGCCTATGGCGATGAGGCCGCACCACCCGCGTTCGCGGAAGACACAGGCGCGCTTTGCTTCAGCGGAACAATCGGCGCGACGAATTGCTCGAAATGCGGCAGCCAGATCGGAATCGAGCGGTCCACCGCGAACATGCCGTGGCCGTCCCGGCCAAAAGGCGGCTCGACAACGAGTTCGCCACGTCCTCCCGCCGCCTGGAACGCGCTGAACCAGGTCTTGACGACATCCGGCGCGAAATACTGATCGTTTTCGACGTAGTGCCACAGCACGGGCACTGTCGTGGTCGAGGCAAAGTGCGCCATGGTCGTGGCCATCTGCTCCGGTGAGCAGGGCCGGCCGGGATGCTCGCGCGGATCCCCGCCGCGTCCGCCGGAGAAGTTGATTACCGCAACGAGTCCCTTAGGGGCATAGCTCGCCGCTGCCAGCGAAGCGAACCCACCGGCGGACTGGCCGACCAGTATCACCTTGTCACGATCGACTTGCGGCAGCGTGTCCGCAAACGTGATGGCGGCGAGCAGGTCCTGAGCGGCTTCCCGTCCGGCGCTTTCGAAGTCTGGGTTCTGACATGAACCGGTGTTTTCCGCATACGAGCCACCGGTTGCGCCATAGCCGCGCCGAATCGGAACGATGACCGCAAAGCCCAACTGAACAAACTCGCGAATCTGCGCGAGCTGACGGTAGCGGCCGACCTTGAAGCGATCATGGGCGTTTGGAGGATTGCCATGGCTCAGGACGATCAGCGGAAACGGACCCGCACCGTCGGGCATATAGGTGGTGCCGACGATATCGCGCGTGTGCTCACCGAACAAGCCGTGCTCGGTCATCGGAATCTGAACGATGGTCTCGTGCAGATCGGCGGCAATCGGATCGCGTTCATCCGCGCCCGCCGGCGCCGCGGAACCCACGAGTGCGACGAGGGCGACGAGGGCGAAAAGCCCGTGCGCGGTGACCTTCTTGATCATTTATATGCCCCGTTTTTTTGATCGCTGTTTCATGCGTTTTATTTCACGCGTCTACAGTCGCGCGCCCAAATCAAAACACCGGAATGCGACGGGGTCAAGCACACTGCAATTGAGTGTGAAAATGAAATTGAATGGTAAGTGATGCGCAAGCATTCCATTAGAAAAAACGGGGCGCACCGATGTACCGGTGCGCCCCGCTTTAATTCAGCAGTCTCTCAGAGCGATAAAGTTAAACCAGCCCCGTCATGTAATACACCGCGATGACAAAGAAAACCGCCAGCGTCTTGATTACCGTCACCGCGAAGATATCGCGGTACGACTGGCGGTGCGTCAGCCCTGTCACCGCCAGCAGCGTAATCACCGCGCCGTTATGCGGCAGGGTGTCCATGCCGCCGCTCGCCATGGCGACCACCCGGTGCAACACTTCCATCGGGATATGCGCCGCTTCCGCGCCCTTGATGAACGTATCGGACATGGCCGCGAGCGCAATGCTCATGCCGCCCGATGCCGAACCCGTGATGCCCGCCAGCGAGCTCACCGAAACCGCGGCATTGACGAGCGGATTCGGAATGCTCTTCAACGCGTCGCTCACCACCAGGAAGCCCGGCAGCGCCGCGATCACGCCACCGAAGCCATACTCCGAAGCGGTATTCAATGAAGCCAGCAACGCACCCGCCACCGCGGCCTTGGTGCCGACTGCAAAGCGCTCGCGCACGCGGCCGAACGCCGTCACCACGACCATCACGATGCCGAGCAGCAGCGCGCCTTCAACGGCCCAGATCGCGACGACGCTTTTGATCGTGGTCGTAACCGGCGCATGGATGCCCGGCAGGATGTCCGGTGCGACGGTGTACGACGCGCCGTACCAGTTCGGAATCCAGCGGGTCAGCAGGAAGTTCGCCACGCCGACCAGCACCAGCGGCGCGACCGCGAGCAGCGGATGCGGCAGTTGCTTCGATTCGACGCGTTCCGGTTCGTTGACGAGATTCGTGCCGTAGCCTTCGCCGGTCGCCATCGCCGCGCGGCGGCGCCATTCCAGATACGTGAGGCCAACCACGATGATGAACAGCGAGCCGATCACGCCAAGCGTGGGCGCGGCCCAGGACGTTGTCTTGAAGAAGGTCGTCGGGATGATGTTCTGGATCTGCGGCGTGCCCGGCAGCGAGTCCATCGTGAACGAGAACGCGCCGAGCGCGATCGCGCCCGGCATCAGCCGTTTCGGAATATTGCTCTGGCGGTACAGTTCGGCGGCGAACGGATATACGGCGAACACCACCACGAACAGCGATACGCCGCCATACGTGAGCAACGCGCACACCGCGACGATCACTGCATTGGCGCGCGAGCGGCCAATATAGCGGATGGCCGCAGCCACGATCGACTCCGAGAAGCCGGACAGTTCGATGACCTTGCCGAATACCGCGCCCAGCAGAAATACGGGGAAGTAAAGCTTCACGAAGCCGACCATCTTCTCCATGAAGATGCCGGAGAACACCGGCGCGACAGCGCCTGGATCGGTGAGCAGCACCGCGCCGAGAGCGGCGATCGGCGCGAACAGAATGACGCTGTAGCCGCGATACGCGGCAAACATCAGAAACGCCAGCGCGGCGAGGACGATAACAAAGGACATTGAGTCTCCGAAGCTTGATTGTTCTACGTGTACGCCGTCCCGATGAGTGCGACGGCCCGGCGCCCGCAAATGCAGATTCCATGCCACGTGCGCTGCGGTGGCATGCCCGTTGATTTCACAGGCGAAGTTCGAAACGTGATGCGGCCGATTGTACCCAAACGTCTCTAAAACGGGACACAAATCATCTGAATATAAGCTGAACTGCGGTTAAACCCTTATGCAACAGGCTTACTGGCGATCTCATTGATGAGATAAGCTGTCCACGGAATGAGACATGCATAAATAGAACGATAGCCGGAGACAGCGACACCATGATGAACGACTGGGCGGGCCTTCCTGCCACCTACGGCGACGTACTCCGCCGGGCGATGGAATCGCTGTTCCGTACGTTCGAAAATTTCAGCGAAGGGACGTTCATCGTCGACGCCCAGGCGCGCGTCGTCTGGATCAACAAGCGCTACGCGGCGCGCTTCGGTTTTTCGGACCCGGCGCAGGCGATTGGCCGCGATTGCGAGGAGGTGATTCCCAACAGCCTGATGCGCGAGGTCGTCAACACCGGCAAACCGATTCTGCTCGACATCCTCGAAACAGACCGCGAGCCGCTCGTGGTGACGCGGCTGCCGCTGAAAGACGACGCGGGCGAAACGGTCGGTGCGGTGGGCTTCGCGTTGTTCGACGAACTGAAGGCGCTCACGCCGCTTTTTTCCCACTATTCGCGCGTGCAGGAGGAGTTGATCGCGACGCGCCAATCGCTCGCACAGGCACGGCGGGCGAAGTACACGTTCGGCAGTTTTGTCGGTACGAGCGCGGCGAGTCTCGAGGTGAAACGCCAGGCGCGCCGCGCCGCGCAACTCGAGTCGCCGGTGCTGTTGCTTGGCGAAACCGGCACGGGCAAGGAACTGCTGGCACATGCCATTCACGGTGGATCGGCGCGGGCGAATCAGCCGCTCGTGACCGTTAACGTGGCGGCGATTCCGGACACTTTGCTCGAAGTCGAATTCTTCGGCGCCGCGGCCGGCGCCTATACCGGCGCCGACCGGAAGGGACGGGTCGGCAAGTTCGAGCTCGCGAACGGCGGCACGCTGTTTCTCGACGAAATCGGCGACATGCCGCTGCCTTTGCAGGGCAAGCTGCTGCGCGTGCTGCAGGACAAGGAGTTCGAGCCGCTTGGCTCGAACCGGATCGTGCGCGCGGATGTGCGGATCATCGCCGCGACCTCGGCCGATTTGCCGACGCTGGTCGCGGCGGGGCGTTTCCGCGCGGACCTGTTTTATCGGCTGAACGTGCTGACGATCCACGCGCCGGCGCTTCGCGAGCGTCTGTCCGATATCGAGGCGCTTGCCTACGCCATGCTCGAGGACCTGTCGACGCAAGCACGCGGCGGCAGTCACTTCGAATTGCAGGACGATGCTTTGCAACTGCTGTGTTCGTACGGATGGCCCGGCAATGTGCGCGAACTGCGCAATACGCTGGAGCGGGCGGTGATGCTCTCGGAGAGCGAGCGAATCGATGCGCGTGCGCTGGCGCCGTTTATCGGTCCGTCACATGGCGGCCATCGTCCGCAGGTATCCATGGTCTCTGGGGCGCGCACTTTGGACGCGGCATCGGGGGCGCTCGAAGCGACGTCATGGAGCGATGCCATGGCCGCGTTCGAAAAGCGCTACCTGGCTGACGCCTTGCGCGCCAATGGCGGTCGCGTGATTGAGACGGCCACGCAGATCGGCATGGGCCGCGCGACGCTTTATAAGAAGATCGCGGCATACGGTATCGAGGTGTGACAAAGTACGGCGACATCGAATGACGCACCGCAATGGTCGCGTGGCACAATCGCGTGATCGAAAAACAAGACGTGATCGGGGTTCAAATGAAACAGAGTCTTTCCTCTTTCGCGCGCCGGGCCTGTGCTGCGCTGGCGCTTCCCGCAATCGCCTTGCTGAGTGGTTGCAGCAGCAGCGCACCGCTGTTTCTATCGGACGGTCGCCCGACTACGCTGGTTCAATGTCCGGCCGGCTCCGACTCCTGTTCGCAACAGGCAAACGCGGCTTGCGGCGGCGCTTTCGACGTCGTGCGCCAGTCCACCGAGAACGGCACCCTCAGTCTGATATACGCCTGCCGTGCAAAATGACGTTATGCCAGTCGACCACTGGCATAACGTGAATGACAATTTCCTTTCTTTAGCCTGTCGCCAGGCATGACGGCGGGCCTCACCTTCTCAGTGAAAATTCCGTTTGAACGGGCTAAACCCCGCCATGCGGCGAGCTGATGTCGCGCAATACGCATATGACCGTTATAAATGCCTGGCTCAAATTCCTGTTTCTGAAAACGGTTATGATGCGCGTTGAATATTTATTAAATTACCCGGGTGCCATTACTTATATTGGTCACACCGATAACAAAGCGCTCCGGGTTCTCCACTAGTTCGAGTCGGTGCGGCACCTAACGGAAGGCGAAGTTTCTTCGCCGTATCCTCATCCGACCGGCTTAAAGTTAAAACATATATGCAGTTTTTGCCGGATTGAGGCCGGTTGGATTAACGGCTTAAGAAAGATTTTCCTGTTGATTGGCTGACCAGGTAATTGCGGCACGCTTTATGCTTTTTCAAACGAGTCCAATGAGTAATTCCGGGGAAAACAATGAATCACCATCAACTCGAAAAAGACATCGAACATCTTGAGCACGTAATCTCACATATCTCCGCTGAAGACCGCATCCCACTGTCCTATTGGCGCAACCGCATCGCTTTGGTGTCCGGGGCGGTATTGGTGCCGGCGCAGGCCAGCCGCGTCAAACGGCTCGATGCAGCCCTGTCGGCATTGGAGGAGCGGAAAAAGGCGTGACCTCCCACAGGAGGGAGGGTGACGTGTACCGTCTGCTCGGGTAACGTTTCCTGAAAAATAAGGGAACGTAACGCCCTGGAATCAGGAGGAGCATGCACACTGCAGGACTTTCAGCTGTCCGGCTGACGGCGCTGACGAACGCCATGCAAGCTTATGTGGGGCGCGGCGAGGTGCCGGGCGTTGTTTCGCTGGTCTGGCGGCGCGGTGAAATCGGCTATTTCGAGCCGCTCGGTTTGCGCGATGAAGCGGCGCGGTTGCCCATGGAGCGCGACACGCTGTTTCGCATTGCCTCGATGACCAAGCCGGTTACGAGCGTGGCGATCCTGATGCTGATCGAAGAGGATCGGCTTGCGCTCGATACGCCGATCTCGTTGTGGCTGCCGGAGCTGGCCACGCCGTCCGTGCTGCGCGACCCCACCGGTCCGCTCGACGAAGCCGTCCCAGCCAGAGCGCCGATTACCGTGCTCGATCTGCTCACGCATCGCGCGGGCTATGCCTATCATTTCACCGCCACCGGTCCATTGGCCGAGGCTTACGCGGCGGCCTTCAACGGCATTGAAGCGCGGGGAGATGCCGACGCGTGGCTGAAACGCATAGCCGCCCTACCGTTGATGTTTCAGCCGGGTTCGCGCTGGCACTACGGCATCGCAACCGACATTCTGGGCGTACTGATCGAGCGCATCAGCGGCATGCGTCTCGGCGACTTTTTCCGGACGCGAATCTTCGAACCGCTCGGTATGCGCGACACGGCGTTCTGGGTGCCGGACGCACAGCTCTCGCGTTTGGCAACGGCTTATGGCGTCGCGCCGGACACGCAGCGGCGTGTGGTCGAAGATCATCCGTCGGCGAGCCGCTGGGCGAATCCTGGCCGGTTCCAGAGCGGCGGCGGCGGTCTTGTCTCGACGGCGCAGGATTATCTGCAATTCGCGCAACTGCTGCTCGGGCGCGGACGCGTCGGTTCGACACGTGTGCTGTCGCATCGCTCGGTCGATTTGATGCGCTCGAATTTTCTGACCCGCGACCAGCGCCGCGTGCCGGCGTTCGGTCATGTGACGTGGGCGGGCCAGGGTTTTGGCCTCGGTTTGTCCATCGTCGACGATCCGGCGCAGCAGTTGCCGCTCGGTTATCGCTCCATGGGGTCGTTCGGCTGGCCGGGTGCGTATGGCACAAGCTGGTTCGCCGATCCGGTGGAAGACCTGATCGGTATCATGCTGATCCAGCGGCGTGCTGTCGAACCCTTCCCAATGTCGGTCGATTTCGAACGCCGCGTGTACGATGCAATTGACGACTGAGTGCGTCGGCCACGGCAGGTGAGCGGGCAGCCTTGAACGGTGGTTAGTCGCGGAGTTCGGTGCGGACCTTCCTGCGCGGGCCGCCCTCTGCGGGCCGCCCTATCCGGCACTTTATTCGTCTGATAGTGTCCCCAAGGACGACTTCCTTCGGGGCGTCCGTACTGCAGTTCGTCAAATCGATCGGAGTACCCGTCATGCCTTCGTACAAACAGTTGACTGCCCAGCTTGAAAAGCTCCACAAGGAAGTCGCGGTGGCGCGCGAAAAAGAAATTGCCCAGGCGATCGCCGAGATCAAGCAGAAGGTCGCCGAATACGATCTGACAGCGGAAGAGTTGGGTTTTACAAGCAAGCGTGCCGTGGGACGCAAACCGGTTTCCGTAGCCAAGTACCGCAACCCGAAAACGGGCGAGACGTGGAGTGGCCGTGGCCGTTCACCTGGCTGGCTTGCGGGCAAGAATCGCGAGCGCTTTCTGATCGAGGTCTGAAGCCCTTTCGTCCATGGCGCTTGCGCTCGCTACGCGCCGGATTTTTTCTGAAGTGAAGTTGCGCCGGGTTTTCCTCGCACCGCTGAGAGGGTCCCGAAAACACTCACCTTTCGTGTGGGCTTGCAACGCGCGTCATGTTTTTTTCCAGGCGCCGTGAACCAGGGTTCGTTGTTTCGGTGAGCCTGGTTTTGTCGGATGACGCACCTTGCGCTGCAATCGCCCCGACTGCCACCGTGCTTGTACACGCTTCCTCGAAACCCGCGCCGGCCTTTGCTGGCGGGCGTTCCCAGGCTATGCGAAGAATCGCGTAATCCGTCATTCAGTTCTCACGCTGTCTTGTTCGCGGACTTTGCCTGGTTGCTGGACTTCGCGCCGCTGGTGCGTGAGCGGCCGTCGGTCTGTTCACCTTTTGCCGCGATTCGAGCTCCGCATTCGCGGGTCCCGAAAACTCTCACCTTTGCGCTCGTCCGCGTGTGCGACGCGATGCGTCACCTCATACGTCACTTGATCTGCCCGGGGCAAACCCGGAGATGAGTTCGCCTCATACCCTGGATCAAAACTCATCGATACAGGGTCGCGGATGCCGAACAGCACAATCGGTCATCCACTCAACCTCGACGGAAAGACCATGAGCGTATCGACGGACAAACAACTCTTTATCGGCGAAGGATTCGAAGGCCCCGGCGTCAATCTCGCGCATATCAACGTACTGGTTGGCCCGCGCAATGGGCCCGCCGGGCAGGCTTTCGCCACGGCGTTGGCGACGCCTTCCGCGGGCCACGCGCCGTTCGTCGTGATCGCACGGCCGGGCGTGCCGACCAAGCCGCTCACGCTGTACGTGAACAAGGCGCAGATCGGCAGCGACTTCCACGGCAACGCGACGTGGGGCGCTTCGCAAGCCGGCATCGCGAAGGCCGTGGCCGAGTCGCTGGAGAACGGCACGCTGCCGCCCGAGGCGGAAAACGATTGGGTGGTGGTGTCGGCGAACTGGGTCAATCCGGCCACCGACGATCTCGACGCCGTCTTCGAGAACAACTACCGCGCGTGCAAGAACGCGATCCTCGCAGCGATGAAGGGTTTGCCGCATCGCGATGAAGTGTTCGCCGCCGCGCGCGATGTGTCGAACCCGTTCTACACGCCGAAACAACGTTAATCACGCGTAACGCGGTTCGCGCGCCGTGAAGGCCGCGCAACTGTCTGCGCTACTGGATGCGATCAGGAAGGAGACAAGCACTATGGAATACATTCGCCTCGGCCACTCGGGCCTGAAGGTTTCGCGTCTGTGTCTCGGCACGATGAACATGGGCACCCCGCAATGGAAGCCGTGGATCTTCGACGAAGCGCAAAGCGAGCCGATCGTGCGTCACGCGCTGGAAGCCGGAGTCAATTTCATCGACCTCGCCGATTTCTATTCGACCGGCGTGGGTGAAGAAGTGGTGGGGCGCATTTTGAAGCGCATCGCGCGCCGCGAGGAAATTGTCGTGACGACCAAGGTCGGCTACGACATGGGCACGTATCAGAACGCCGGTGGCCATTCTCGCAAGCACATCATGGATGGCATCGACGCGTCGCTGACGCGCCTCGGGATGGACTACGTCGACATCTACATGCTGCATTTCTTCGACGTGAATACACCGGTCGAAGAAACCATGGGCGCGTTGAACGATATCGTGTGCGCCGGCAAGGCTCGCTATATCGGCGTGTCGACGATGTACACGTGGCAGTTCGCGAAGATCATGCAGGTCTGCGAACGCAATGGCTGGCACAAGCCGATCAACATGCAATTGCAGTTGAACCTTGCTTATCGCGAGGAAGAGCGCGAGATGATTCCGTACTGCCAGGATCAGGGCGTCGGTGTTTCCGTGTTCAGCCCGCTGGCTCGCGGCCTGCTGACCTGCGATGCATCCTCCACGCGCAACCAGACCGATTTCTTCACCGCGCAAATGTATGGCGACACGGCGTCGCGTGAGATTGCTGCTTCGGTGGCGCGCGTGGCGGCGCGGCGCGGTGTGTCGGCTGCACAGATCGCGCAGGCGTGGGTGCTGAATCACGGCGGTGTGGCGAGCATGCTGGTTGGCGCGGATACGCCCGCGCAGTTCGATAGCGCGCTCGCCGCGCTCGGCACGAAACTCAGCGCCGACGAGCTCTTCGAACTCGAACGCAACTACACGCCGTGCGATCTGATCAACGACTACACCGCGGGTAAACGGGTCGCCCGCGAAGCGCGGCTCGCGCAAGGCGCGTTTGTCGAGCAACTGGAGAAGGCAGCATGAACGAATTTCTGCGAACGGGACATTACATTGGCGGCGAGTGGTACGAAAGCGCAAGCACGTACCCGGTTTTGAATCCCGCGACGGGTGAGGTGATCGCCCAGGTCGCGCGAGGGGGTGCGGCGGAAACCACCCAGGCCGTCTCTGCGGCCGCCCGTGCCTTTCCGGCGTGGCGCGCGCTAACGGCAAAGGAACGCGGCGTGCGGGTCAAACGCTGGGGCGAGTTGATGCTCGAAAACCGCGACGTGCTGGCCGAACTGCTGACACTCGAGCAAGGCAAGCCGCTTGCCGAAGCGCGCGGCGAAGTGGGCTACGCGGCGAGCTTCTTCGAGTGGTTTGCCGAGGAAGCGAAGCGCAGCTATGGTGATGTGATCCCAAGCCCGAATCCGAACGCGAAGATCATCGTGACGCGCGAACCGGTCGGCGTGGTCGCGGCCATCACGCCGTGGAATTTCCCGCTCGCGATGATCACGCGCAAAGCGGGGCCGGCGCTTGCTGCCGGCTGCACGATGGTGCTCAAGCCGTCCGAAGAGACGCCATTGTCAGCGTTTGCATTGGGTGTGCTCGCGGAAAAAGCGGGCATTCCCGCGGGCGTGTTCAACATCGTGTCGGGCGATGCGGTCGCGATCGGCGCAGTGCTCACCGAATCGGAAGTGGTGCGCAAGCTCTCGTTCACCGGTTCGACGCGCGTCGGCAAGCTGCTCGCGAAGCAATCCGCGGATACGCTGAAGAAGCTCTCTTTGGAGCTTGGCGGTAACGCACCCTTCATCGTGTTCGACGATGCGGATATCGACGCCGCCGTGCAAGGCGCAATGGCTTCGAAATTCCGCAACACCGGGCAGACTTGTGTGTGCGTGAATCGCTTCTACGTGCAGGACGGTGTCTACGACGCGTTCACGCTGGCGCTGACAAAAGCTGTGCGCACGATGCGCGTAGGCAACGCGCTGCAGGGCGAGGTCGAACAAGGTCCGCTGATCAACCAGGCGGCGCTGAAGAAAGTGGAAGCGCATGTCGCCGACGCTCTGCAGAAAGGCGCGAAGGTGCTGACCGGTGGCAAACCACACGCGCTCGGCGGCACGTTCTACGAGCCGACGGTGCTGGTCGACGCGTCGAAGTCGATGCTGATTG
Organism: Paraburkholderia fungorum; assembly: GCF_046026025.1. Taxonomy (GTDB): domain Bacteria; phylum Pseudomonadota; class Gammaproteobacteria; order Burkholderiales; family Burkholderiaceae; genus Paraburkholderia; species Paraburkholderia fungorum_E. The sequence continues at coordinate 92,502 of NZ_JAQQFL010000019.1, forward strand.
CAGCGGAAGAAACCTTCGGCCCGGTGGCGGCGTGCTTTCGCTTCAAATCCGAAGACGAAGCGGTCGCCGCGGCCAACGACACGCCGTTCGGTCTCTCGGCCTATTTCTACACGCGCGATCTCGCCCGGGCATGGCGTGTCGCCGAGGCGCTGGAAAGCGGCATGGTCGGCATCAACGAAGGGATTCTGTCGACCGAAGTCGCGCCCTTCGGCGGCGTCAAGCAATCCGGCCTCGGTCGTGAAGGCTCGAAGTATGGGCTCGATGAATACACGGAACTGAAGTACATGATGATGGGCGGCCTCGGACGCTAGTCCTCGTATCGAGCGCCTATGCGTCTGTTTATGCGTCTGTCTCACGCGGCAACGGTGAGACGGACGAAGCAGCCCTGCGAAGCTTAAGCCGGCACCACGCCGGCCGCGCAAGGGCTGCCCACACAACGAAGGAGACAGCGTGAGCAATCAGGATATCCAGGCCGCCACTCTCGGCCTCGCCCGCACTTTGCCGTCCGCAGCCGCGGCGGCCAAGCGTGGCCCCATTTCTCTCGACGATGTTCCGCTGAACCGGTTTCACGTCAAGATCGCCGGGTTGACATTCGGCGCGCACTTTACCGAAGGTTTTGCACTCGGCACGATCGGCTATGCGCTTGCATCGTTGAATCGCCAGATGCCGCTGGACGCGTTCTGGATGGGCATGATCGGCAGTTCAGCATTGATGGGTATTTTTCTGGGCAGCCTTGTGTTCGGATGGCTCTCGGATCGCCTGGGACGACAGAAGATTTTCTTGCTGAGCTTTCTGATCATCACCGCGGCTGCATTTGCGCAGTTCTACGTGCGTTCGCCGGTCGAATTGTGTCTGCTGCGGGTGTTGATCGGCTTCGGGATGGGCGGCGATTTCGCGGTCGGACATGCGATCCTCGCCGAGTTTTCGCCACGCAAACATCGCGGAACCTTGCTCGGATCGTTCAGCGTCGTGTGGACGATCGGCTATGTGGTGGCGAACGTGCTCGGCATGCAGTACGCCGATGCGTCGCCGGATGCCTGGCGCTGGCTGCTTGCGTCGGCGGGCGTGCCTGCATTGATTGTGCTGATTCTACGCATGGGCACACCCGAATCACCGCGCTGGCTCTATGGCAAGGGCCGCGTCGCCGAAGCCAAAGCAATCGTGCTCAAGCACTTCGGTCCCAACGTGACGCTCGACGGCGGCAGCGATGAACACGCAACGCATGGAAATGCCGGCTTCGCACGACTCTTCAGGAAGGACCTGATTCGCCGGACCATCTTCAACTGTGCGTTCTTCGTGTGTCTCGTGATTCCGTACTTCGCGATTTATACGTTTTTGCCGACCATCCTGAAGGCGATCCATTTGAACGATGGTTCGGGCGCGGATTTCCTGTTGAACGGCTTTCTTGTGCTGGGCGCGCTGATCGGCATCTGGCTCACGATCAAACTGCCGCGGCGCGTGTTTCTGATCGGTTCATTCGCGGTGACGTGCCTGTCGCTGATTGCGTTGAGTGTGCTGCCGGAGTCGGCGATGCTGGCGACGATCGTCGCGTTCGAGATCTTCACGCTGACGATGTCGGCTTTCTCGAACCTTGTTGGCGTGTTTCCGCCGGAGTGTTTTCCGACCGAGGTGCGGGCATGCGGTGTCGGACTTGCGATTGCGTGTAGCCGTCTCGGCTCGGCGGTCGGCACGTTTTTGTTGCCGCTCGGTATCGTTCACCTGGGTTTCCACGCGACGATGATGGTGCTGGCGGCCGTGTTGTTGATCGGTATGCTGGTATCGATTGCGTGGGCGCCTGAGACGAAGCATCTGACGTTGAACGAAGCCAGCGGCGCTTAACTCGGTCGAGCGCTGCAAAAAACCCGCCGCATCGGCAACGATGCGGCGGGTTTTCTATTTGTGGCGCTCCATTGTGATGTGGAACCTCGGCATTCCGCCGGATGCACATTGCGCGCATTTGAATGGCGCCCAGCCATTCAGGCTTCCCAGCTCCCGGAGCCAGTTTTTCCATTCCGACGTGTGCGACAAGTTGTCGCGGAAGAAAAATCTGATGCGTCTGTCGGTGCGCAGGCCGGCTTCATCTGAAAGACGCCCGATGCGGTGTAGGGAAAGTCTTATCCAAATAAGAATCGTCCTAGGTACTTACGAAAGCCGAAACCCTAATATTGATTTGCGCCTGAACGATAGGCCAATAGTTCGAAGCAAATACCGCCAAATCCTGGCGTGGAACGTTGGAGCGCCCAGGGGCAGATGGCGGGTCTCAATCAATCTCGATTCGCTGTTGATTCAATAATTTTCTTAACTCACTGGAGCAGCAAACATGAAATCAATTCTCCCGGCAGTTGTGATCGCGACCAGCGGTTTGTTGGGTCTCGCATCGTTCGGTGCTCAAGCGGCGGACGGCACGATTACTTTCACCGGCAGCCTGTCGAACACCACGTGTTCGATCAACGGCATCGCAGCGGGCACGCTCGCCACCTCGACGGCGACCTTGCCTGAGGTTTCGGCCGCCTCGCTTGGAACGGTCGGCTCAACTGCCGGCCGCTCGGCTCCGATCACGCTGGCCCTGACGGGTTGCACGGGCTCGGCGACCAAGGCAGTTGCCTTCTTCGAAAACGGCTCGACCGTCGACCAGACCAATGGCTATCTGGCGAACCAGGCAACCGCGAGCCCTGCCACGAATGTCGACGTGCGTTTGCTGAACGCATCGTATCTGCCGATCAACATTATTACCGGCTTGAACAACGATATCGCCGCGAACGGCGCGACGATCACCGCCAACGCAGCGACGTTGAAGTACTACGGCGAGTACTTCGCAACCGGCAAGGCAACGGCGGGCGCTGTTAGCACGTCGGTTCAATACACGATGCAGTACCAGTAAGCGAAGGCCGAGGCGTTCGCTCAGGCGAACGCTTTTTTTACGGACTTATTTCAAGATTATTTCTAGAGGTGATGTGATGAAGTTGCTCGGAAAAATGACGATGGGAATCGGTTTTGCATGTGCGCTTCTTGCAGGTAGCGCACAGGCAAGCGTGACGATCGGCGGTACGCGAGTGGTGTATCCGCTCGAGCAGCGCGAAGTCACGGTCAAGCTCGATAACGACAGCCACACCCCGTCGCTCGTACAAGTATGGATGGACGACGGTCATCCTGATGCAAAACCCGGCGAAATCCATGTGCCGTTTGTGATCACGCCGCCGATCTTCCGCATGGATGCGAACAAAGCGCAGACATTGCGTGTGATCTATACGGGTGACGCGCTGCCGCAAGATCGCGAATCGGTTTATTGGCTGAACGTGCTCGATATTCCACCGAAGGCGGATGCCGCGCCGGATGTCAACACGCTGCAACTGGCGTATCGCACACGCGTGAAGGTTTTCGTGCGTCCGGCCAAACTGCCGGGCAAAGCCGACGATGCGCCAGCCCAGTTGAGCTGGAAGGTGGTCGTGTCGCCGGATGGCAAGGGTCAGGCGCTGAGCGTGTCGAATCCGACGCCGTATTACGTGTCCTTTAGCGAAGTCGATGTCGAAAGCGGTGGACATACGTTCAAGAACGAACAAGGCGGCATGGTTGCGCCGCGCGAGTCGATGGTTTTGCCGGTTGCCAAGATGAGTGCCGTACCGGCAGGTGCAAAGATTCATTACACCGCGATTAACGATTACGGCGGCGCCCTGAGCGGCGACGCGACACTTGGCCAATAGACCGCAGCAGTCTGCCGGTCGGGCGATAGCCTCCCGCCCTTAACTCAACCCTTTCTCGTACAAGGCGTGCGTTGCACAGGCAACGCACAGGGACGACGCACGCCTGTTGCAAGACATTGGAAGTCAGTCAGATCATGAAACTCTCGCCTCGTCATCAGTCGCATGCTCGCACCAGTGAATTCCCTGGTCCGTTCGGCCTGAGCCCCGTAGCCGCGGTTGTTTTGTCGGTTTTCGCGGTGCTGGGCGGCGTCCAGTCGGCGAGCGTGAATGCATCCGAGTCTGGCAACGCTAGCGCAGCCGTTGAGTTCGATAGCACGTTTCTGCGTACTGATCCGAACCAAACGGTGGACGTCGGCCGTTTCGCGCGCGGCAACATGGTGTCGCCGGGTGTTTATTCAGTCGACCTGTTTGTCAACGACACTCGCGTGGCCCGCCAGGATGTTCGCTTCGTCGCGACGCACGAAGGGGAAAGCGCGCGCCCGTGCTTTAGCCGGAAGGAGCTGGAAGCGCTTGGCGTCGATTTTGCGAAGGTGGCTGCGCAAACCGGCGTGAAGGCAGAGCCGCTTGCGGCTGCCTCGTCGGCGAAAACGTCTGGCGACGGCGCGCAGGAGTGCGTCGACCTGGCCGCCACGGTGCCCGACGCCACAGTCGACTTCGATTTCTCCGAGCAGAAGCTCACGCTCAGCGTGCCGCAGAAATATATGCGCAACTCGGCACGCGGCTATGTGCCGCCTGATATGTGGCAAACCGGGGTGAACGCGGGATTCGTGAGCTACAACGCGAATACGTACCACACCGCCGGCTCGGGCACGCAGTCGACGCAAAGCTATTTGGGCCTCAATGCCGGCGTCAACATTGGCGCGTGGCATTTCCGCCATCAATCTTCGGTGTCGCAGGCGACGGGGCAAGGCACGCAGTTCGACAACATCGCGACCTATGTGCAACACGACGTTGCCGCTCTGAAATCGCAAGTGACGTTGGGCGACGGCAACACCACGGGCGACGTGTTCGACAGCGTGCAGTTCCGCGGCGCGCAGATCGCCACCGACGACCGCATGCTGCCCGAATCGCTGCGCGGCTATGCACCGGTGGTGCGCGGCACGGCGGAATCGAATGCGCGCGTGACGGTTCGTCAGAACGGTCAGGTGATCTATGAAACCAGCGTGTCGCCGGGTCCGTTCGAAATCAACGACCTGTATGCGACCGGCTACGGCGGCAATCTCGATGTGACCGTCACGGAAGCCGACGGCCGCACGAAAACGTTCACCGTGCCTTACGCCTCGGTCGCGCAGTCTCTGCGGCCTGGCACGACACGGTTTTCTGTCACGGCCGGCGAGTTGCGTAACGCCAACCTGGAAACCAAGCCGAATTTCGCACAGTTCACCTTGCAGCGCGGTCTCACGAACACCGTGACCGCTTACGGTGGCGCTGTGGCTGCAACCGGTTATGTCGCGGCCGACCTCGGTGCCGCGCTGAACACGAAGTTCGGCGCGTTTTCCGCCGACGTCACCGCCGCGCAAACCCAGGTGCCGAATCAAGGCACGATGCACGGCACTAGCTTGCGCATTGGCTACAGCAAGTTCATCGATTCGACCGATACGAACATTGCGGTTGCGGCCTACCGTTATTCGACCGCGGGTTATATGAGTTTGTCAGACGCGGCATCGGTGCGTGATCTGGCGATGCACGGTGGCGATACGAATTCGGTCTACCGCCAACGCAACCGCATGCAGCTTACTGTGAACCAGAATTTCAAGGATCACGGCACGGTGTTCCTGAGCGCATCGTCGCAGCAGTACTGGAACCACGGCGGCAGCGACACGTTTTATCAGGCCGGCTACACAAACAGTTTCAAGTACGGCACCTACAGCATTACGGCCGGACGCACGCGCAACTCGGACGGTTCGATGTCGAACCAGTTCATGCTCAGCACGACGCTTCCGCTGGGCCACAGCCAGCATGCGCCGTTGATGTCGACCAACCTGTCCAGCTCGGGCGGCAGTACCAACTTGCAGGCCAACGTGAGCGGCTCGCTGGGCGACAGCAACCAGTACTCGTACAACGCATACGGCTCGTATGGCAGCGGCAGTGGCAGCAGTTCGTCCAACGCGGGCGTGAGCGGTGCATGGCGCGCGCCTTATGCGCAGATGACGACGTCGGCGAGCACGGGCTCGGGTGTGAGCCAGGTGTCGGCCGGTATTAGCGGGTCGATCGTCGCTCATCCGGGCGGCGTGACGCTTTCACAGACGGTGGGCGATACCTTCGGCATCGTGGACGCCCCGGGCGCAGCGGGTGCGAGTGTGACCAGCTCCCCGGGCGTCAAGCTCAATAGCCGCGGTTACGCGGTGGTGCCTTACCTGACGCCTTACGGCATGAACACCGTCGACATCGACCCGAAGGGCACGTCGACTGACGTCGAATTCGAATCGACTTCGGAGCAGGCAGTGCCGAGGTTCGGCTCGGTGGTGATGATCAAGTACAAGACGGTGACCGGGCGTGCAGCGCTGATTCGTGCGCCGCAACTGGGTGATAAGGCGTTGCCGTTCGGCGTAGATGTGGTGGATGGAAATGGCAAGACAGTTGGCGTGGTCGCGCAGGACAGCCGGATTTTTGCGCGCGGCCTGGATGACAAGGGCTCGCTGTTTGTGAAGTGGGGCTCGGCGGCGTCTGAGCAGTGCCGGATCGATTATGTGTTGCCGAAGCAGGGTGGGAAGACAAATGCTGCGTATCTGTCCGTTGAAGGGCATTGCGTGAGTGTTGATCAAACGAATCTCGCGGATATCGCTTCCGGCGATGCAGCGCGCGGTCAATCGGAAAGGTGAATATGATGTTTGAATCCAAATTGGTATTTAGCGGGTCTTGCTTGGAAAGACTCCGTCTTCAACGGCCGGCTAGACAGATTCACAAGCACCACAGGTATCTGTCGCTAACACGGCAATTTATGCATCTTCTGTTGTTTCTACTGGCCGGATTGGTCTCTGTATCTGCACACGCAGCGTTGTCGTGTAACGCTCCCGTTGCTAACGGCTTCAACAATTCAATTGATCTGGGGACCATCTCGATACCGAATGGCGCGGCTGTCGGAACTTCTGTGGGAACCCCTGTGACTTTGCCGTACAAGCCGCAGTGTTGGTTTACGACTAGCGATGAACTGTCCGCCACGTTGTTTATTGACTTCACGCCGTCGGGCTACGCCCTTGCCAGCGGATTTTCTGATGTTTATCAAACGAATGTGCCGGGTCTAGGGGTTCGTTATACCTTTAATTCCTCGGCATGCGGGGCGGCGAATGTCGTATTGACCGGCTCGAGTACGCGCCTTACTTGCCCTATCAGCGCTCCGAACATGGCCACTTACGCATACGCCCCTGGCACCGTAACCGTTACGGCGATTGTCACCGGTGCAGTCAAAGGTGGCGTGTCTTCAGCCTCGGCGGGACCCGTAGTACAGGTTAGCTATGTGACATCGGACGCTTCCAGGTCTTGGCCTCAGACCAATCTCACCTCCGGGAGCGTGATGGGTGATATCACCCACGCCACCTGTTCAGTCACCCAAGCGAATGTTGCAGTTCAGCTTCCTAGTGTCGGTACCGGCGCACTTTCTTCCAGCGTCGGCGATATCGCAGGTTCGCAGGCATTCGCGCTTTCGTTCAGTTGTGCGGCGGGCGCAAAGGTACTTATCACTCTCACTGACAACGTCAATCCAGCGAATCGGGGAAACACGCTTCAGCTCACGGCAGACTCGACGGCGCGTGGTGTTGGGGTGCAGGTTCTGAACGGCGGTGTACCGGTATCGTTCGGCCCGGATTCTGCCACTGTAGGCAATACAAATCAGTGGTTGATAGGCGCGTCGCCGAATGGTCCTTTGCAAGTACCGCTGACGGCGCGCTATATAAGTACCGGCACGGTCGCTGCTGGGACGATCAAGGCGCTCACGACTTTTACTATGTCATATCAGTAATTCCAGGGGGTAGTCTGCCGCGTTCCGGTGTGTGAGCGGCGTTCCTCGCGGTCGCCTTGGTGTGACCCCCCAGCCCCCATTTCCCGCTTCCCGTCCCCATGACGTGTATCATTCGTTCCCTGCGCTGTTCTGCGCTGGCGATTCCCGTATTGTCGAACGCTCGTTCGTGACCTGGTTCCGACGCGGTCGAGTTGCCATTGTGATGCGGGTTCCCGGCCCAACTCCCGCAGCTCGACGCCGCCGCGCCAGACGTGGCAGAGCAGAGGCCACAAGCCTTTGAAGACCGCCCGAACCCCCTATCAGTGACCGCCAGACCCGATGTCAGTCTCCGAACTAAACCGCCGCCGCACGTTCGCGGTCATCTCCCACCCGGACGCGGGCAAGACCACGCTTACTGAAAAGCTGTTGCTGTTCTCGGGCGCGATCCAGATCGCCGGCACCGTGAAGGGCCGCAAGAGCAACCGCTACGCGACATCCGACTGGATGGAGATCGAAAAGCAGCGCGGCATTTCGGTGGCGAGCTCGGTGATGCAGTTCGAGTACGGCGACGCCGTGATCAACCTGCTCGACACCCCGGGCCACGAAGACTTCTCTGAAGATACCTACCGGGTGCTGACCGCGGTCGATGCCGCCGTGATGGTGATCGACGGCGCGAACGGTGTCGAAGCACAAACGCTGAAGCTGCTCGAAGTCTGCCGCAGCCGCAAGACGCCGATCGTCACTTTCATCAACAAGCTCGACCGCGAAGTGCGCGAGCCGCTCGAACTGCTCGATGAAATCGAACAGCATCTGGGCGTCGCCGCTGTGCCGTTCACGTGGCCGATCGGCATGGGCAAGGAATTCCAGGGCGTCTACGACATCCAGCACGATCAGGTGCGCCTGTTCCGTGCCGGGCAGGATAAGGCGGGCGGTGCGGTCGAAACGCTGCAAGCGCTCAGCGACGAAGAAGGCGAACGCCGCTTCGGCCATAGCTGGGTCAAGGCGAAGGAAGAGATCGACCTGATCACCGGCGCGTCGCCCGATTTCGATCGCGAACTGTTCCTCGCGGGTGAGCAATCGCCGGTGCTGTTCGGCTCGGCGATCAATAACTTCGGCGTGAAGGAAATTCTTGACGCGCTGGTCGATCTGGCACCGCCGCCCTCGATGCGGATGACCGTGCAACGTCCGGTGATGCCGGACGAGCCGAAGTTCACCGGCGTCGTCTTCAAGGTGCAGGCGAACATGGACCTGGCGCACCGCGACCGCGTGGCGTTCATTCGTGTGTGTTCGGGGCATTTCGAACGCGGCATGGCCGTGAAGGTGACGCGCACGAACAAGACGTTCCGCGCGAATAACGTGGTGACGTTCCTGTCGCAGCGCCGCGAGACGGTCAGCGAGGCGTATCCGGGCGACATCATCGGTATCCCGAACCACGGTACCTTGAGTCTCGGCGATACGCTGACCGAAGGCGAACAGTTGCAGTTCGTCGGTTTGCCGTTTTTCGCGCCGGAAATTTTCCAGACGGTGGAAGTGGTGGACCCGATGCGCGCGAAGCAGCTAGGCGAAGCGCTGAAGCAACTCGGCGAAGAAGGCGCGATTCAGGTGTTCCGTCCAGACGTGGGCGGCTTGATAATTCTTGGCGCGGTCGGGCAACTGCAGTTTGAAGTGGTGTCGCATCGGTTGTCGACGGAATACAAGGTCGATGTGCGGATGGCGCCGGCTCGCTATCGTATGTCGCGCTGGGTGACGTGTGACGATGCGGCCGAATTGCGCCGTTTCACCGATTCGTACGCGGCGCGGATTGCGCTCGATGCATCGGATGCGCCGACGTATCTGGCGTCGCATGTGTCGGAAATCGAAGTCGCGCAGAAGGCGTGGCCGAAGATTGTGTTCAACGAATTGCGCGAGCACTCGGGCGCGCCGTTCAAGAAAGCGATGTAAGCGCTCAGATGCTGAGCCAGTGCGGTCTGGCGAGTGTTTCGGTGTTAGAAAAATCGCTTAACGACCCTCATAGGGGCTACTAGCCGGTATAGCAGCCCATACGTGGGCTGTTATACCGGTCGACGCAAGGTTTAACCCGTGCGCAGCGAACAGGCCTTCGCTGCGCCAACCTCACTCCATCTTCAAAACCGCTTCCCGCATCCATCCAGCAAACGCCTGCACATGCTCAAGCGTCGCGTGGCGTTGCGCCACGTCGAGCCAATAGCCGAACGGACCCGCCACTTCGACATCGGAAAACTGCGCCAGACTGCCGTCCGCCAGTTCCTCGACGATCATGTTCCGGTCCACCACCGCTAGCCCCGCTCCCTTACGCGCCGCGCGGATCGCCTGCTCCAGCGTCGAAAACTCGATGCCGTTCTCCGCGTAGCGTGCCGGCATGCCCGCCTTCGCGAGCCAGTTCGGCCATAGGTCCAATCTCGCGTCGTTATGCAGCACGTGCAGCGCGGGCATATGTTCAAGCAACCGATCGAGTGGTTCACCGAGCAAACGCGGCGCGCCGACGAGCACGTGGCGCTCGACCATCAGCAATTCCGAATGTGCACCGGCGAGCGCGTCACGGCCGAAGCGGATGTTGCAGTGACAATCTTCGGTAGGCGAAGTGCGGACAGACAATTCGACGTCGGGCATCTCGTCAGCCAGCGAACCGAGCCGCGGCGAGAACCATTGCGTCGCGAACGTGGGCGGCACAGCGAGCACGAGACGTCGTCGGCCTTTGGCCGCGGTGATCTGGCGGAAGCCGCGCTCGATCGTGTCGAAGGCGTCGGAGAGACAGGGCAGGAGTTGCAAGCCGACGGGTGTCAAACGAATACCCTTGTGATCGCGCTCGAACAGTTTCTCGCCTAGCGAGTCCTCAAGCAGCTTGATCTGCCGGCTCACCGCGCCCTGGGTCACGCACAGCGCGGTGGCGGCCCGATTGAAGCTCATATGACGAGCCGTCTCTTCGAAGAAGCGCAACGCAATCAGCGATGGCAAGCGCCGCATAAATCACCTTCTGTCTCTTTCGTCATCCGGTGCAGGCCGACTGCTATCAGGCAGCGCTGCGGGAATTTATGTCGTGTTGCGTCGCCGGCCGCGCGTTGTCTCCGACGCGCCATGCAGGCCACAATCAGCCAGCGATTTTTCAAGCAAAGTGCCGTTTGGCATCTTCCTGGATTGTCGCATTTCGGCTCGATATTTTGCCTGTGCGCGCTAAAAAAATTCCAATGCGCGTTGGGCCGGATCAAGTGATACTTCGGGCGCGTCCGGCGGCCCATCCGGAAGCACCGCGCAAGACCGCGACTTCGCCTATCCTGACGAAGACGCGCGCCTCGCAGCCGGCGCGCTTTCCCCACTCTGCGGAGCGCCCGTGACCGTTCGCAATCTCGACGCCTTGTTCCGACCCAAATCCGTCGCCGTGATCGGCGCTTCCGAGCGGCCGGGTAGCACCGGAGCGATGGTGTGGTCGCGTGTGCTCGAAGGCGGCTTCAATGGCCCTATCTGGCCGGTCAATCCGAAATACGACACGCTCGACGGCCGCGCGGTTATCGGCGATGCCGGCGATCTTTCCGAAGCGCCAACCGTCGCACTAATCTGCACCCCGCCTGATACCTGGCCTGGCATCATCCATAAGCTTGGGGGTTTGGGCACGCGCGCGGCGATCATCGTCGGCGAGGTGCGTAGTGATGAGGACCGCCTGCAGCTCCGGCATGCACTCTCGGCGGCGCGGCCGCATCTGCTGCGCATTGTCGGGCCGGGCAGTCTCGGTGTGGTGTCGCCGGCGCTGCACGCGCATTTCGGCGCGCCGTCCTGCACGGTGAAGGCGGGTGGTGTCGCGTGGGTCTCACAGTCGAATGCGCTGACCAACGCGGTGCTCGGCTGGGCGCATGCGCGAGGCCTTGGCTTTTCGCACGCGGTGGCGCTGGGTGGTGAAGCCGATGTGGATGCCGGCGATGTGCTCGACTATCTGGCGAGCGATCCCGGCACGCGCGCGATCCTCCTGGAGCTGGATACGGTGCGCGCGGCGCGTAAATTTATGTCCGCGGCTCGCGCGGCGGCGCGCAACAAGCCGGTGCTGGCGTTGCGCTCAGGCCGCGCCGATCCGGCCGACGCGCTGTACACCGCTGCTTTCCGCCGCGCGGGCATGGTGCGCGTCGATTCGCTCGACGATCTGCTCGATGAAATCGAAACGCTCGGTGTGGGCAGAGTGGCGGCGGGCGCGACAGCGACGCTGATCACCAGTGACAATGGCCTCGCCACGCTCGCCTGCGACGCCTTCGCCGCCGCCGGCGACACGCTCGCGCCGTGGCCCGCCGAGGCGGATGCGGCGCTAGGCGAGGCGCTGCCGCACGCGGTGGCCGGCAACCCGCTAAGACTCGGCGATGACGCCCGCCCCGAGCATTTCGGCACCGCGCTCAAGCTGCTCGCCGAGCATCGCAGCACGGGTACGGCGTTCGTGGTGCACGCGTCGACGCATGGCGCGCCGGTCGGCGAGGTCGCGCAGGCATTGATCGCGAATCAGCGCTTCGCGTATCGCGGGCTGCTCGCGTGCTTTTTCGGCGGCGTGGACGCGGCGACGCGCGACGCGCTGCATGCGCAAGGCATCCCGGTTCATACGACGCCGCAGCGGCTTGCACGTGCCTTCGCACGTCTGGTTGACTACCGGATGGGCCGCGAGTTGCTGATGCAAACGCCCGAGGGCCTGCCGGCGCAGGTTCCCGAAGAAATTGACGCTGCTCAGGCGCAGGCCCGCGCCGCGCTTGCAGCAGGTGAGCACCAACTAACTGGGGCGGCGGCGGCACAGTTTCTTGAGCGTTTTGGGCTGGGCGTTGAAACGCAAGGGGGCGACCTGAAGAAAGGATCATCGGTGCAAGGCGCTACGGAAGGGGCGGCCCAAGTGCTGACCCAACAAGCCGCGCAGCAATTGGCCGCGGCGTCGGCGCAAGCAGATTGCACGGAACGGGTCGCCGCGCAGTCGCGCAAGCCGGTTGTCGACATCGCCGTCGAACTTCACGACGACGACAACTTCGGCCCCGTCTTCCGCTTCACCGCGCCGTCGGGGGATGGCGTGTCAGAGCCGCTGCGCGTCTACGGCTTGCCACCGCTCAACCCGATGCTCGCGCGCGACATCGTCACGCGCTCGCGTTACGCACGGCTGATCGACCCGGAACCGGCATTGGCCGCATTGACGGCGCTCTCGCAGGCGGTCTGCGACGTCAAGGAGATCGTCGGTCTCAATCTGACACTGCGGGTGTTCAGCGACCATGTCGTGATCGTCGAGCCGGCCCTGAGCATCGCGTCGACGCGCAGCCGTCTCGCCATCGTGCCTTATCCGCGCCGCTTCGAAGAGACGCTCGACTGGCAGGGCCTGCGTGTGACGGTCCGGCCGATCCGTCCGGAAGACGAAGCCGCGCACCATGATTTCGTCGAGGCGATGACGCCTGAAGATTTACGCCTGCGGTTTTTCGGTGCGGTCGGCAGTTTCGACCACTCGCAACTCGCGCGGATGACGCAGATCGACTACGACCGCGAAATGGCGCTGATCGCGACGGTGACGAGCGAGGAAGGTTTTACGCGCACCCTCGGTGTGGTGCGCGCGGTGGCCGATCCGGACAACGAGACAGCGGAGTTTGCCGCCGCGGTGCGCTCGGACCAGAAAGGCCGGCGCCTTGGACAATTGCTGATGGACCGCATCATCAAGTACGCGCGGGCACGTGGCATCCATTGGCTGATCGGCGAGGCGCTGCGGGAAAATACGCCAATGATCGCTTTGGCCAGGTCCTGCGGTTTCACCATCACGCCGACGGAAGATCCGGGCGTGGTCGGGTTCAGGATGGCGCTGGATGAGCCGGTGCGGTCTAGCGCAGACGTGGCGCGTGGCGCACATTGATCTGACAGGGACAACCGCCGCCCCGCGCCGATCAGACGGCGGAGGCGGTGGTCGGAAAGCGGCAGGCGGCAGGCGCCGCCGCGCTTAAGCCGGCAGCTTGGCCGCGGCTTCGTCGACTTGCGTACGGGACACCGACAACTCTTCCAGCCACGCTTCAGCGTAGACAGTGCCCGTCTCGCGTTCCAGACGCGCAATCGTCGCCGCGCAACGGTTCGCATCCTTCAGCGTTGCGATGAACGACTTCACCGATTCACCTGCGTTGAAGGCGTCGAACAACGGCACGCGGATGTCATCCGGCAGCGGACGTGCCGTCCATTGATACGGCTTGCCGTTGAACGTGAACTGCGGCGGCAGCACGCGCTCTTTCTTCGCCGCCGGAATCAGGCCGAAGGTGCGCGCGGCGTCGCCGATCTGCTCGGCCGAAAACAGCTCGTCCGGGCTGATGTCGAATTGCTGAATGAAGGTCTCGATGCTTTGCATTGCCGCGGCGCGATCGTCGCGGCGCTTCTGTGCGTGAGCGACGATGTCGCGCAGCTCGTCGGCTTCTTCAGGCGTGATCGTGAAGCTCGACTGCTTCTGCTGGAGTTCGGAAAAACGCAGGAATTCGGAATCGGTCAGAAGTTTCGCCATTGCTTGATCGTTGAGCGCGCATGAGGGGACCCATGCGGCGTGATTTTTGGAAGGGTCGCCATTCTAAACCATGTGCGGAGGCGGACGATTTTGCAGCGGCGCGCTAGACCGCCTCTTCCCGGAACATCGACAGCGCCTGCACCGTCTCGCGCAGCAACCCCGTCGCCGTCTCCAATGTCGGCGCAACGTACTCGTCGATGCGCCGCAAGTACGGACACGTAAGTGCCGCGATCGCCTGGCCGGCCGGCCCCTGGATCGGAAAGGTGACGTCAGTCACGCCGAACGTCTGCTGACTGTCCTTCTGCGAAAACCCCGCCGCGCGGATCCGCTCGCAGGACTGCTCCAGGGCGTCGCGATCGATCGTGACTTCGCCCTTCACCTTGGTGTGTTCGGCGAGCATCTGTTCGCGCTGTTCACTGCTTTGAAACGCCAGCATCACGCGACCCGAACCCGTATCGATCAGGCCGACCCGCGATCCGAGCCGTACCGACATCCCCCACGTGCCCGGTCCGTCCACTTGCGCGATCACCAGCAGATTGCCGCGGTCGTACACCGCCAGATGACACGATTGTTCGGCGGCATCGGCAAAGCGCTGCATCAGCGGCAGCGCTTCGGAGATCAGCCGGTTCATCGGCGGATGACGATGTGCAAGCGCATACAGCTTCAGGCTCAACGAATAACGGTCGCCTCCCGCTGAGCGCACCACGTATTGCCGCGCGACCAGGCGCTCGAGCATGCGGTACATCTCGCTCGCGTTGCGTCCCAGCAGTTTGGTGATCTCGGCGCGCGTCAGTCCCTCTTTCTGCTCGGCGAGCAGTTCGAGAATGTCGAGACCCTTGTCCAGCGCGGGCGCGCGGTAACGTTCGGCGTCGTCTTTGTCTTCTGCGTCCATGGTGGGCAAGGTTCCGTGTGTTGTTCTCATTATCTGGCGCGTGAGTGTAAGTGCGTGGGGAATCTCGTGCGAGGTGGCACTGCGCCAGGGGAAACACTGACGCATGGTGCAGTGCACGTTGCTTGACTTCAAAGCGTTCGTATATGAATAATACGTTCATTGGTGAATGAGCGCACGCCAATACTTTATAAGAAAGCGCAGGACGAAGTGCCCACCATTCGCATGGCGGGTTCACGCAGTTCCCACAACGCACTACCTTGCATGGGGCCGGAATAAGCGTTAAGGCGCTAAGTCCGGACCGACATAGGAGACAACCATGTCGTTCGCGAAAGGGCCGCACCCGGCTCGCCGTTTGTTCCAGAGTTCTCTATTCGCCGTTGCGGCGGCAGCTTGCGTCGCCGGACTTGCCGTCAGTAGCGCCGCACAGGCCGCCGAAACCGGCAAGGTCGGCCTTGGTTTGCCGCTTCTCACGTCGCCGTTCTGGCAGTCGTACAACACCTATCTGCCCAAATACGCGAAGGACATGGGCATCGATATCCTTGCGCCGGTCAATTCGAACGGCGATCCGGCCCAGCAAATCACCGACATGAACAACCTGCTGAACCTCGGTGCCAAGGGCATCGTGGTCGGCCCGCTGGATTCGGCGGCGATCAGTCGCGCGCTCGATGCAGCGGCGGCGAAGAACGTGCCGGTGGTCGCCGTCGACGTCGCGCCGACGCAAGGCAAGGTGGCGATGGTGGTGCGCGCCGACAACCACGCGTACGGCGAGAAGGCGTGCAAGTACATCGGCGAACATGTGAAGTCGGGCAAGGTCGTGCAGATCATGGGCGACCTCGCCTCGGTGAACGGGCGTGACCGGTCCGAAGCGTTCCGCTCGTGTTTGAAGGGCTTTCCGGGTTTGTCACTGCTGGAAATTCCGGCAGCCTGGAAGGGCGATGTGGCGGCGACCGCGCTCGACAGTCTGCTCACCGCGAATCCTGACGTGAAGGCGATCTACATGCAGGCGGGTGGCGTTTATCTGGCGCCGACACTGCAAACCCTGCGCCGCAAGCAGATGCTGTTTCCCGCTGGCGACCCCAAGCACGTCGTGATCGTCAGTAACGACGGCATTCCTCAGGAGTTCGACGCAATCCGCCGCGGCGATATCGACGCGACCATTTCGCAGCCTGCCGATTCGTACGCGAAATACGGTCTCTTCTACATCAAGGCGGCGTTGGCCGGACAGACCTTCAAGCCGGGCCCGACGGATCACGGCAGCACCATCGTTCAGTTGGCGCCGGGCATTCTCGAAGATCAATTGCCCGCGCCGCTCGTCACGAAGTCGAATGTCGACGACAAAGCCTTGTGGGGCAATACCGTTAAATGAGCGAGCTGACGCCCTCGGTGCCGGTGGTCGAAGCGTTTGAGATCACCAAACGCTTCGGCTCCACGGCCGCGCTGCAAGACGTGAGCATCCGCGTGACGCCCGGCGAGTCGCATGCGCTGGTCGGGCGCAACGGCGCCGGAAAATCGACGCTGGTGTCGATCCTCACGGGCTTGCGCAAACCCGACACCGGCGAGGTGCGCTTCAGCGGCGCGGCCGCGCCGTCGATCGCGGATCGCGACGCGTGGCGCGAGCGCGTCGCCTGCGTTTATCAGCATTCCACGATCATCCGCGATTTGAGCGTCGCGGAGAATCTGTTCATCAACCGGCAGCCGTCGCGCGCCGGCGTGATCGATTGGCGTGCCATGCGCCGCGACGCGCGTGCGTTGCTCGATCACTGGAAGATCGACGTGCGCGAAGATGCGCGCGCCGGCGATCTGAGTGTGGAAGCACGGCAACTCGTGGAGATTGCGCGGGCGCTGTCGTACGGTGCGCGCTTCATCATTCTCGACGAACCGACCGCGCAGCTCGATGGCGATGAGATCAAGCGCCTGTTCCGCCGTATCAGCGAGTTGCAGCGCGAAGGCGTGACGTTCCTGTTTATCTCGCATCATCTGCAGGAGGTCTATGAAATCTGCCAGGCCGTGACGGTGCTGCGCGACGCGCGGCATATCGTCAGCGCGCCGGTTTCCGCGTTACCGCGCGAGCAGTTGATCGAAGCAATGACCGGCGAGCGCGGCGGTTTGGCTGTTGCCGATGCGGCAGCGCGCGATGCGTTGCCGGCGGACACCGCCATCGCGCTGGAAGTCAGCGATCTGGCGGGTTCCGATTACGAAGGCGTGTCGTTCACGGTGAAGCGTGGCGAAGTCGTAGGACTGACCGGCGCAACGAGCAGCGGCCGCACGAGCGTGGCCGAAGCGATTGCCGGTTTGCGCGCGGCCAAACGCGGTTCCATCAGCGTGGACGGCGCAACGCTGCCGCCAGGCGATGTCCCCGCAGCATTGGCGCACGGCATCGGCTGCGTGCCGAAGGATCGCCATCACGAAGGGCTGGTGTTGACGCAATCGGTTGCCGAAAACGCCTCGATGACGATCGCGCGTCTGCTCGGTAAATTCGGCATCGCGCCACCGGCGAAGAAGAACGCCTTCGGTCAGAAGATGATCGATGCGCTCGGCATCGTCGCGCAAGGTCCCGAGCACGTCGTATCGGGGCTGTCGGGCGGCAATCAGCAGAAGGTGGTGATGGCGCGCGCGCTCGCCACCGATCCCAATGTACTTGTGCTCATCGACCCTACCGCAGGCGTCGATGTGAAATCGAAAGAAGCCTTGCTGTCGGTCGTGGATCGCGTGCGCGAAGACGGTAAAGCCGTGCTGGTCGTGTCAGGCGAACTCGACGATCTGCGTACCTGTGACCGCGTGCTGGTCATGTTCCGTGGCCGTGTCGCGGCCGAATTTCCCGCGGGTTGGCAGGACCACGACCTGATCGCATCCGTTGAAGGAGTCAGTCTCCATGAAGAATAGTGTGCCCAGCCCTGCATTCGCCACCCCACAGGGTCAAGCGCAGCCGCAGCCCGTTGCCCAGGCGACGCGCGGCAAACGCGCTCGCATCGAACTCGCGCGGCTGCGCGATCTGGCGTTGCTGCCTGCGCTTGCCCTGTTGCTCGTAATCGGCGCGTTTGTCAGCCCGAGCTTTCTGACGAAGGCGAATCTGATCAGCGTGCTGGGTGCGTCCGCGGCCCTGGCGTTGGTCGTGCTCGCAGAATCGCTGATCGTGTTGACCGGCAAGTTCGATTTGTCTTTGGAATCTACAGTGGGCATCGCGCCGGCTATCGGTGCGATGCTGGTGATGCCGGCGGCGTCCGCGGGCTTCGGGTTGCAGTGGCCGGCTGCTGTGGGCCTGCTGAGCATTCTCGTGGTCGGCGCGGTGATCGGCTTCGTCAACGGTTTCCTGGTGGTGCGTCTGCGGCTGAACGCATTCATCGTCACGCTGGCGATGCTGATCGTGTTGCGGGGCATGCTGGTCGGCGCGACCAAAGGCGGCACGCTGTTCGATATGCCACCGTCGTTCTTCTCGCTCGCCACCACCATCGTGCTTGGTTTGCCGGTGTCGGTGTGGCTCGCGGCGGCAGCATTTGCCATCGCTGCCTTCGTGCTGCGCTATCACCGCCTGGGCCGCGCGCTATACGCGATCGGTGGCAATCCGGAGGCGGCGCGCGCGGCGGGGATTCGCGTCGAGCGCATTACGTGGGGCGTATTCGTGCTCGGCAGCATGCTGGCCTCGGTGGGCGGTCTGATCGTGACCGGGTACGTCGGCGCGATCAACGCGAACCAGGGTAACGGCATGATTTTTACGGTGTTCGCGGCGGCGGTGATCGGCGGCATTTCGCTCGACGGCGGCAAGGGCTCAATGCTCGGTGCACTCACCGGCGTGTTGCTGCTGGGCGTCGTGCAGAACCTGTTGACGCTCGCCCAGGTGCCGTCGTTCTGGATTCAGGCGATCTACGGCGCGATCATCCTCGGCTCGCTGATGGTGGCACGGCTCGCCAGCGGCGAAGGCCAGAACTAATGCACCCGCATCACGGAGAACGCACTTGACCAGCCGCCCGCTGCATACGCCGCAAACACCGCAAACCGACCCACGCCTGATCCTGCTCAGTCCCGCGGATAACTGCCTGATCGCGGCAGCGCGTCTCGACGCGGGCACGCAAGTCGAGATCGAAGGCGAGCGCGTAACGCTTACTAAGACCATCGACCTCGGCCACAAGGTTGCGCGTTGTGAACTTGCCAAAGACGACAAGGTGCTGCGTTACGGCGCTGTGATCGGGCACGTGACCGAGGCGGTGGCGCGCGGTGCGCACTTGCATACGCACAACCTCGAAAGCGATTACCTGCCCACTTATACACACGACGCGGGCCATGAGTTCGTCCATCACTGATTTGAGCACAATGAAGTGGCCTCGCGCCGCGCTGGAATGATCATGACTGACACTTCCGTAGCATCCGCCGCCTTGCAACGGCCCGCACTGCAAGGCTATCTGCGCGGCGACGGCCGCAAAGGCATCCGCAATGTGGTCGCGGTGGCGTATCTGGTCGAGTGCGCGCACCACGTCGCGCGCGAGATCGTCACGCAATTTCGCGAGCCGCTCGATGCATTCGACGACCCTTCAGCCGAGCGCGAGCCGCCGGTGCATCTGATTGGCTTTCCCGGTTGCTATCCGAATGGCTACGCCGAAAAGATGCTCGAGCGTCTCACCACGCATCCCAACGTAGGCGCGGTGCTGTTCGTGTCGCTCGGGTGCGAGAGCATGAACAAGCACTACCTCGTCGACGTTGTGCGCGCGAGCGGCCGTCCTGTCGAAGTCCTGACGATTCAGGAAAAAGGCGGCACGCGCAGCACGATTCAATACGGCGTCGACTGGATTCGCGGCGCACGCAAGCAGCTTGCCGCGCAGCAGAAAGTACCAATGGCGCTGAGCGAACTGGTGATCGGCACGATCTGCGGCGGCTCGGACGGCACCAGCGGCATTACCGCGAATCCGGCCGTGGGCCGCGCGTTCGATCATCTGATCGACGCGGGCGCGACTTGCATTTTCGAGGAAACCGGCGAACTGGTGGGCTGCGAATTCCATATGAAAACGCGCGCCGCAAGACCGGACCTCGGGGATGAAATCGTTGCGTGTGTGGCAAAGGCGGCGCGCTACTACTCGATCCTCGGGCATGGCAGTTTTGCGGTCGGCAATGCGGACGGCGGCCTCACCACGCAGGAGGAAAAATCTTTAGGCGCGTATGCGAAAAGCGGTGCGTCGCCGATTGTCGGCATCATCAAACCCGGCGACGTTCCGCCGACCGGCGGCCTTTATCTTCTCGACGTCGTACCCGACGGCGAGCCGCGCTTCGGCTTTCCGAACATTAGCGACAACGCGGAAATCGGCGAACTGATCGCATGCGGCGCGCATGTGATTCTGTTCACGACCGGACGGGGGTCGGTGGTTGGCTCGGCGATTTCGCCGGTCATCAAGGTATGCGCGAATCCCGCCACGTACCGCAATCTCGCCGGCGATATGGATGTCGATGCAGGCCGTATTCTCGAAGGCCGCGGCACGCTCGACGAAGTCGGACAGGAAGTGTTCGAGCAGACGGTCGCGGTGTCGCTCGGTGCGGCGTCGAAATCTGAAACGCTCGGTCATCAGGAGTTCATCCTGACGTACAAGACTTTTGAACCGGTGGGGCCGGCCTGCTTGCCGTCGAACGCGGCGCCGGCGCATCAGGTTGTTGCGATCGCGCAGCATTGAGCGAACCCCGACTATCGGTCCGGTCTATCAATCGTGAAGCCTGATTGATTCAGCGGTCGTCAGTGCGGTGGGCAAACATCGTCAGCACGTGTTAAAACATCACAAAAGAGGAGACGCGGTCCATGACGGCAACGACCGGTTCGAAGATCGAACAGCGGCGCGGCATCGGCCGCCGTGCATTACGAGTGAGCGGATTGGGGCTCGGCACGGCACCGTTGGGCGGGCTCTATCGCGATCTGTCCGAGGAAGAGGCGCACGCGACCATTGCCGCCGCGTGGGACGCGGGTGTGCGCTTTTTCGACACCGCGCCGCATTACGGTCACACGAAAGCCGAGCACCGTCTGGGCGACGCG
Source organism: Paraburkholderia fungorum (assembly GCF_046026025.1). Lineage (GTDB taxonomy): Bacteria > Pseudomonadota > Gammaproteobacteria > Burkholderiales > Burkholderiaceae > Paraburkholderia > Paraburkholderia fungorum_E. Next base: position 113,535 of record NZ_JAQQFL010000019.1, read on the forward strand.
TTGCGTGACCGTCCGCGCAGCGAATACGTGTTGTCCACCAAAGTAGGACGCCGCTTCGTACCGCGCACCACACCCTACGACGGCAGCGAAGGCTGGCAAGATCCGTTGCCGTTCCAGGCGATCTACGACTACACGCATGACGGCATTCTGCGTTCGTTCGAAGACAGCCAGCAGCGCCTCGGCATCATCGATATCGACATTTTGCTGGTGCACGATATCGGCGTTGTCACGCATGGCGACAAGAACCCCCATTACTGGCGGCAACTGACCGAAGGCGGCGGCTTTCGCGCGCTCGACGATTTGCGCTCCTCGGGCGCGGTGAAGGCGGTCGGGCTCGGCGTCAACGAAGGCGCGGTCATACTCGACGCGATGGCTGAATTCGATATCGATTGCGCATTGCTCGCTGGCCGTTATACGCTGCTTGAACAGACCACGCTCGGCGATCTGCTCCCAGCATGTGAACAACGCGGCGTCAGCATCCTGTTAGGCGGCGCGTTCAATTCGGGCATTCTGGCGCGTGGTGTCGGCGGCGATCTGAAATTCAATTACGGCGACGCGCCGAGCGAAATCATCGAACGCGTCGCGCGGCTCGAAGCGGTGTGCCGCGTGCATGGCGTGCCGCTTGCTGCCGCGGCCTTGCAGTTTCCGTATGCGCACCCGGCGGTCGCGACTGTGTTGACCGGCGCGCGCAGTGCCGACGAATTGCGTGAGAACGTGGCGTCGTTCGAGCTGCCGATCCCCGCGGAGTTGTGGTCCGCGCTACGTGACAAGGGCTTGCTCGACAGCCGCGCGCCCGCGCCAGAGGATTGATTTGACGATGCCTATCGACGCGCACCAGCACTACTGGGATCCCGCTCGCGGCGATTACGAGTGGCTCACGCCGGAGCTGAAAATCCTGTACCGGCCGTTCGGTCCCGCCGATCTCAAGCCGTTGCGCGAAACAGCGGGCATTGAGCGGACGGTGGTGGTGCAGGCGGCGCCGACAATCGATGAAACCCGTTACTTGCTGGACGTCGCGCGCAACGAACCCTCGATCGCGGGCGTGGTGGGTTGGGTGCCGTTGCTGTTGCCCAACGCGCCGGCTGTGATCGAAGCGCTGGCGCATGAGCCGAAGTTCAAGGGCGTGCGTCCGATGCTGCAGGACCTGCCCGACGACACGTGGATTGCCAACCCGGATCTCGCACCCGCAATCGAGGCGCTGATCGCGCACGACCTCGCGTTCGACGCCTTGATTTACGCGCGGCATGTCGAATCTTTCGAGACGTTCGCCGCACGGTTTCCCGCGTTGCGCATCGTCGTGGATCACGGCGCGAAGCCGCCGATCCGCTACGGTCGCGCGGGTTGGCCAACCTGGGCCGACGCGATTACGCGGCTTGCTCAACTGCCGCATGTGCATTGCAAGCTCTCGGGTCTCGTCACGGAAGCGTCACCTGGCTGGACCGAAGAAACGCTGCACCCGTACGTCGATCATCTCCTGAAGTCATTTGGCCCCGCGCGTTTGATGTGGGGTAGTGACTGGCCGGTACTCGATCTGAACGGCGATTATCTGATCTGGCACTCGGTGGCGAATACGCTGCTCGCGTCCTTGAGCGACGCCGAGCGTGAGGCGGTTTTCGGCGGTAACGCCGCTGCGTTTTATCGACTTTGATGTGATTAAGATGCGTGACGAAGACAAGAGAAGCCCATTCAACTGGAGTCGTAGATGACACAAAGACTGGCCGGCAAGACGGCCCTGATCACCGCGGCAGGACAAGGCATTGGTCTCGCCACCGCGGAACTGTTCGCACGCGAAGGCGCGCGCGTGATCGCCACCGATATCCGCATTGACGGACTCGCCGGCAAGCCGGTCGAAGCGCGCAAGCTCGACGCGCGCGACGGCGCGGCGATCAAGGCGCTGGCGTCCGAAGTCGGCGCGATCGACGTGCTGTTCAACTGCGCGGGCTTCGTGCATGCCGGCAATATCCTCGAATGCAGCGAAGAAGACTGGGACTTCGCCTTCGATCTGAATGCGAAGGCCATGTACCGCATGATCCGCGCGTTTTTGCCCGCCATGCTGGAAAAGGGCGGCGGGTCGATCATCAATATGTCGTCGGCGGCGTCGAGCGTGAAAGGTGTGCCGAACCGCTTTGCGTACAGCGCGTCGAAAGCCGCGGTGATCGGGCTGACCAAGTCTGTCGCTGCAGACTTCATTACGCGTGGTGTACGCTGTAACGCGATCTGCCCGGGCACGGTGGCTTCGCCCTCGCTCGAACAGCGGATCACCGAGCAGGCCAAGGCGCAAGGCGCGACGCTCGAGGCCGTGCAGGCGGCCTTTGTCGCGCGTCAGCCGATGGGCCGTATCGGCAAACCGGAAGAGATCGCCGCGTTGGCGTTGTATCTCGCGTCTGACGAATCGTCGTTTACTACCGGTCACGCGCATGTGATCGACGGCGGCTGGTCGAACTGATGCGCCGGAGTCCCCACCGGACACCCGCTGAAGTAAGGACCCAAACGCGAATCCAACCGCGAACCGAAACACGAACCGACTATCACTGAAAGGAAGTGCCAGGATGAAATTGCTTCGCTATGGGCCGAAAGGCCAGGAAAAGCCGGGCTTGCTCGACGCCCAAGGCAAGATTCGCGATCTGTCGAAGGTGGTTGGCGATATCGACGGTGCCACGCTGACCGACGAAGGCCTCGCCAAACTGCGCGCGCTCGATCCGGCTTCGCTGCCGGTCGTGGAAGGCAATCCGCGCATCGGCCCGTGCGTCGGCAAGATCGGCAAGTTCATCTGTATCGGCCTGAACTACGCCGACCACGCAGCCGAATCGAATCTTCCGGTGCCGTCGGAACCGGTGATTTTCAACAAGTGGACGAGCGCGATCAGCGGCCCGAACGACGACGTCGAAATTCCGCGCGGCTCGAAGAAGACCGACTGGGAAGTCGAACTCGGCGTGGTGATCGGCAAGCCGGCGAAATATATCGACGAAGCCAACGCGCTCGATTATGTCGCGGGTTACTGCGTGATCAACGACGTGTCGGAGCGCGAATGGCAGATCGAACGCGGCGGCACGTGGGACAAAGGCAAGGGCTTCGATACGTTCGGCCCGATCGGTCCGTGGGTCGTGACGCGCGATGAAGTGGCCAATCCGCAGAACCTGAGCCTGTGGCTCGAAGTAGACGGCCACCGCTATCAGAACGGCAGCACGAAGACGATGGTATTCGGCGTGGCGAAGCTGGTGTCGTATGTGTCGCAGTGCATGAGCCTGCAACCGGGCGACGTGATTTCCACCGGCACGCCGCCGGGCGTCGGCATGGGCGTGAAGCCGAATCCGGTGTTCCTGAAGCCGGGCCAGACGATCCGTCTCGGTATCGAAGGTCTCGGCGAGCAAACGCAAAAGACTTACGCGGCCGAGTAATTCTCCGGCCTGTTGAACAGCGTTGTCGATGTGGAAAGTGAAAGGCCGATCCCGCGCGACGCGGGATCGGCCTTTCGCTTCTTTGGCTCGCTTCTTTGGCTCGCTTATTTGGTTCGCTTATTTTGCCCGCGGTTTTTGCCTGCGGGTCTCGTTCGTTCAGGCCGCCGGTTCGTGCTCGCCGTTCTCGCTGATGCGATTGATCGTGCCCTGTGCGACCGCGACGAGCTTCTCGCGGCCGCCGTCCATCACATACACATTGCACTGGCAGGTTGCCTGAAGCCGGCCCGCGTAGACCACCCTCGCCCGTGCGATCAGCGTGCCGTTCACTACCGGCCGCAGATAGTTGATCTTGTACTCGCCGGTCACGACCTTCGGACCCAGCGACAGCGCGCCCGCGAACGTCAGCGCATTGTCGGCGAGATAGCTGATGACACCGCCATGCACGAAGCCGTGCTGTTGCCGCAACTCGTCGCGGATCGGCAGACACAGCGTCAGCTCGTCGGTGCCCGTGTGCATCAGTTCGGCGCCTAGCAGCATGCTGAACGGCTGGGCATGCAGTGCGCCGCGCGCCCGGTCGAGGATGTCGGTCATCGTGATTCCTTGGGGCGTGGCCCGTAGTGGCATCTGCACCGGCGTGCGTTGTGCAGTCCCTACCCACTCTAGGAAGCGCTGATGCATCGCGTCAAGGTGAATCCAAAATATCTGCGCGGCATTGTTGCGCAAAACGACGGGAATTGCGGAGTTGACCGAGGAAAAGGGGATGTAAGGCGATCTTTCGCGAAATTGATCTTCAGCAAAGTTCGGGCTTGCCGTTAACCCCGACGTAGGTCCCGCCATTATTTGCTTTGGGTGTTCACGATGTTCAGCAAGATCAAGGTCGCATCCGGCCTGTTGTGTGTTCTGGCCGCGTTCTGCGTTTTCCAGCTGGTTACAGTGGGTTTGGGGTTCTGGTCGCTCACGCGCACGCATGACGACGTGGGTGAGCTGTCGAACATCGCCTTGAGGCAGGTGGACGCCGTCAATGAAACGACCCAGCACCTGATGGATGCGCGCATCAACCTGTCGCGCGCCGGGACGCGCATGGTGCGTGGCGGCGCCGAGCCGACCGACATCGTGCAGCACGCCCGCGAACAGCTGACGGCCGCCGAACAGTCCTTCAACGCATTCATGGGCGCACAGAAGACCAGCGACGAAAACACGGCACGCGCTGCCGCGCTGGCCGAGAAGTACAAGAAGCTGCACGATGCGCTGACGGAGTTGGCGCAGTTTCTCGACTCGAACAATATTCAAGCGTTTCTGGACCAGCCGACCCAGGGTTTCCAGGACGCCTATCTCGGCGAGTCGCGTAATTTCGTGCAATTCGGCACGGCGGCGAGCCGGGCGTCGATCGATTCGATCGACAGCCGCATGGCGATGTTCCGCGCCGTCAGCATCGCGATCCTGCTGCTTCTCGTGGCGGGTACGGCCGGCGTGTATGCCGCGCTCCGCAAAGGCGTGGTGGCGCCGCTGGAAGAAGCCGGCCGTCACTTCGACCGCATCGCGCAAGGGCGTCTCGACCAGCCGATCGCTTCGCGTGGCACCAACGAGATCGGCCGGCTGTTCTCGGGCCTCGCAAAAATGCAGGCGAGCGTGGCGCGCACGGTGCAAACCGTGCGCGAATCGGCCGACTCGATTCACCTCGGTGCCGACGAAATTGCGACCGGCAACGCCGATTTGTCGGCTCGTACGGAAAATCAGGCGGCGTCGCTCGAAGAAACCGCGTCGAGCATGGAGGAATTGACCGCCACGGTGCGCCAGAACGCCGATCACGCCCGTGAAGCCAATGCGCTGGCAGAAACCGCGCTCGAGGCGACCTCGCGCGGCAGCGACGTGGTCAACGAGGTGGTCGACAAGATGCGCGGTATCGCGCAAAGCTCGGACAAGATCGCCGAGATCATTTCGGTGATCGACGGCATTGCGTTCCAGACCAATATTCTCGCGCTGAACGCAGCCGTCGAAGCGGCCCGCGCGGGCGAGCAGGGCCGTGGCTTTGCCGTGGTGGCGGGCGAGGTGCGTGGTCTCGCCCAGCGCAGCGCGCAGTCGGCCAAGGAGATCAAGACGTTGATCAGCGAATCGGTCGCCGAGATTCAGGGCGGCTCAACCCTGGTCGAGCACGCCGGCGAAGCGATGAGCAACGTTTCCGCGTCGATCTCGCGGGTCACGCAGATGATGGCGGAAATCAGCGCGTCGTCGCTCGAGCAGAGCACGGGCATCGAACAGGTCAACCAGGCGGTGGTGCAGATGGACGAGATGACGCAGCAGAACGCGGCGCTCGTCGAACAGGCGGCCGCAGCGGCGGCTTCGCTGCATCAGCAGACGCAGCAATTGAAGGAAGCAGTATCTGTGTTCGAAATTTCGGAAACTGTGTTGCGGATGCAACAAATGGACGACTTGCGCGGGCAAAAGGCGGCGTCCGGGCTGTCGGGGATTCGAGCAATCTGAGTCGTACAGGCGCTGTACAGACCTGGCAGCGGCGCCCCAAAAGAGGGCATCTGCAAAAGAAAATGGCCCGCCAAAGCGGGCCATTTTGCATTAGACGCGAGCGCCTAAGGGTGCTTCAAGTACCGGAAGGTACTTAGGCCGGCTGGATGTTCGCAGCCTGCTTGCCCTTCGGGCCTTGCTTAACTTCGAACGTCACTTTCTGGTTTTCCTGCAGGGACTTGAAGCCGCTGCCTTGAACTTCCGAAAAGTGCGCGAACAGGTCTTCGCCGCCGTCGTCCGGCGTGATGAAGCCAAAGCCCTTTGCATCGTTAAACCACTTCACAGTACCTGTTGCCATTTTTGATCCAATAAATGTTGTGTGTTGCATTCGCGACCGCTATTTCTCAACGTGAGATCGAGCGCGAAGTGAGAGTTGTATCACGTCTTTATGATGGACGCCAATCAACCCGTATTCGGGAATTCCCCGATTAGGCCCTTTTGGGGCCCGGAAAGCATTTTGCAGGGATGCTCCGGCCGGTAGGGTAAACTGCTTGTGTTACTTTTCCAGGAAAAACATTGACACATTATTTGCAAGAAGAACTTACCTCGTTCTGGAGTCGTTTGACACCGTATCTCGCGATATTGGAGTCGAAATTACCTCAAGAAGGCGTCCTGGACCCAGTCGGCCGCATCACGATCGACACCGAAAATCACCAGGCTTTCGCCCTTCACACCACCGATAAAAAGCCCCACGGCGACATCTCGGACACCCCCACCGGACACAGCGCGACCTACACGCGATTTAAGACTGCCGATGCCGATTGGGGCCCCTGGCAACGCGAAGCCTATTGATTGACCGGCCAGTCGGCTTTAATGCCGGCGCCCGGCAGACGGCGACCGGCGTTTAGCCCGGCAACGCGTCATAGGCGGTCGCGAGGTGATAGGGGGTGGTCGACGGCATGTCGGCACGCGCCACGTCACCGGCGGCCGTTTTGCATTCGAACCAGCCTTGCGGACGCAGGAAGCGTTGCCGGAAAAGCTCGATTTGGCGCGGCAGCGCGGTGAGCACGACGGGGTCGTCATGGCTTGCCAGGGCACGCAAATACTCCGTCTGGGCCCAGATCCGCTGGGTGGCGTCCTTGATCCGGCCGGTTTCGTCGAGCGAGGCGCATACGCCGCCCGTCTGCTGATCCACGCCAAACTGCTGCGCGAAGCGGAACGCCCGCGTTAGCGATTCGTCGAGTCCCGTGGTTTCGAACAATGTGCCCGCCTGCTTGACCAGCCAGAACCACTCGAACTGGTGACCCGGTTCCAGGCGGTTATCCTCCACGCCGATCGGCAATTCGGCGACGCAGCCGGTCGGCGCATGCACGAAGTGCTGCGCGACGGCGCCGGCAAGACGCTGCAGCGCGGCGTCGAAGGCGAGGTCGCCCGTGGCGTCGCGAGCCGCCAGCCAGGCTTCGGTGAGGTGCATCAGGGGATTCTGGATCGGCGTGCCGGTTACCTGGCCGAAGTCCGCGGTGAGTGCGGCGTTAAACAGGTCGCCAGCGGCCGCGAAGTGCGACTGAATCAGTGCCGATGTGCGATGCACGACGTCCAGTGCGTCGCGGTTGCCTGAACGGCCGCCGTATTCCGCGCACGCGAACACGATGAATGCATGGGTGTACAGGTCTTTGGTGGTGTCGAGCGGCGCACCCTGCGCATCCACGCTAAAGAACCATCCGCCGTGGCGCGTGTCCTGAAAGGTGTGGATCAGCGAGTCGAACAGCACCCGGGCATGAGCCACATCGCCCGCTTGCGAGAACACGAACAATTGTCGCGCGCACGCCATCGCCCGGTAGCGTTGCGCCGGCAACGGTTCAGGACCCTCGGCGCTGACCGCTTCGTATGGCAGCTTCAGCGCGGCGTTGAAACCGGGCCCGCGCCATAGAGGCAGCACCACACGAGTGAAGTGATCGCGCAGGGAGGCGGCGAGGGTGATCGTCGAAGCGGGAGGGGGCATGCTCTGCATAGTTCGGTCGGTCAAATGCGGTCATTCGAGGCGCCTGCGGACTGGGCTTGTCGCGCTCAGGGCACCGGCGTGCGGCCAAGCATAAAGCAAACCGCTGCCGCTGACACTCCGCCATAGGTGCGCACTACGCGTCGAACAATTTCAGATAAGGAGGAAAAACAATGTTGGGGAACCTTGAACTCATTTCCCGTCTGGTGCTGGCCGCTGCGCTCGGCAGCGTGATCGGCTTCGAGCGCGAACGGCTGTCATGGGCCGCGGGGTTGCGCACGCATATGCTGGTCTGCGTCGGTTCGACGCTCATCATGATCGTGTCGGCCTATGGCTTTGCCGAAGTGTTGACGGGCGATCACGTCGTGCTCGATCCGTCCCGGATGGCCGCTCAGGTAGTCTCGGGCATCGGCTTTCTCGGCGCGGGCTCGATCTTGCTGCGCGGCGAGATCGTGCGCGGACTGACGACGGCGGCAAGCCTCTGGTCGGTCGCGGCGATTGGCCTTGCGGTCGGCGGTGGGCTGTATACGGCGTCAATTGCCGCGACCATCATCATTTTGATCATCCTTGCGGGGATCAAGCCGCTCGAGCGCCGTTTCATCACGGTCAAGCAACGGCGCCAGTTGACGATGATCGTCGAGCGCGGCGCCTTGACCTTCCATTCGCTGCACGACGAACTCGGCGCCGCGAGCCCGCGCGTCAAGCAATTCGTGATGCAGCAGAGCGACGACGCACCGGAATGCGATGAAGTGACAATCACCTTGCACCGCGTGTCGAATACCGAATATGAAGCGATCTGCGCACGCTTGCGTCAGTTGCACGGCGTCAAGCAGTTCAGGCAGGACGAGGCGTCGTCTTAAAAACGGAAAAACGTCGGCGAATGGCTTCGGCTGGGGCGGGCGGCCATGCGACAATGCGGTCTCGAAAAATTCCAATGGCATTGACGAGCGGTGCTCGGCGCCCGCTTTCCGGCGACGACCGCTTTTTTCTCTATGGCAGATTCCGCAGCATCCACGCAGTCCCGGCCTCAGCGCACCGCTTCGAAGAAGCGGCGTCAGGCCACCGTCTCGACCGAAACTGAAAACAAGCTGGCGCGCGCCGCGCGCTCGGCACAACGTCTCGCGCAACTGAGCGATGCCTCACGCGACGACAGCACGCTCGACCTGTTCCCCGACGATCCCACCCGCGCCACGCTGGAGGCGATGAACATCGACGTCCGGCAAGGCACGCTGCACGGCTTCGAATTACCCGATGTCGTGCTGGCCGCGGTCGGCGTGATCGACGCCGATGGCTTGTCGCTGGAGGCAAGGGCGGCGCGCCGCGCGCCGCGCGCCACGAAGTCCGATGAACCGGCGCCCGTGAATGCGCAATTGAGCGGGCTGGAGACGGAGTCCGTCGAGGCGACAACCGTGGCTGGCGGAGCGCTGGTTTCCGGGGATGCGAAGGCGGCCGCAGAAGCGCCGGTGGCATCGGCATGTGATTCGGCCGCGCCGCTCACGCCTGCGATGGCGGCGGCGACCGTGGCGCGCAGTGTTACCGCGCTGCGCCAGGCGGCTGAGCCGGGCGCCACGACGGCGGATACGGCCGCTACCTCGACCTCTGGTGGCGCCAGGCTGGCTACGCCGCCGCAGCGCTTTGCGGCGACCTTTGCCAAGGCGACGACGGCCTCGCGAGAAGCAGCGGGCGCTGGAGTTGCGAATGCCGGGGCCGCAAATGCAGGAGCCGCAGATGCCGGAGCCGCGAATGCTGGAGCGGAACGTGCGTCGCCTTCTTCGGAATCCGATGCTGGAACTGCGCGTGCGCTCTCTTCGCCGGAATCCGGAGTCGGCGTGGTGACTGCGGGGTCGAAGCCGGGCGTCAAGCCGTCGGGCAATGTGGCCGCGTCGCTCGCTGCGGGCACACCAGCACCTACCTCCACGCACGCAAGCGCTGGTTTCGCAACGCCCTCGTTTCGGGAAGCTCAGCGCGCCGAAGCGGCTGCGGCGGCACTGCGCGCCGCGCCTGAACTTGACCGTGCGCGGGCAACGGCCTTCGCCGATATCGTCGACGCCCTGTATGGCGTGATCGCCGATCAACGCCACGCCGCGACCGACCATTCACGCCGCATGAAATGGATGCTGTCGATCGTGGTGGGTGCGTTGCTCATGACGGTCGCGATCGGCATCACGCAGACCGTGCTTCTGATGCGCCTGACGCGTGAAACTACCGCCCAGCAGCATCGCATCGAACAGATGATGCAGAACCAGCAGGCCGCCATGGCCAGCTTGCTCGACACCCACATGGCGATGGCCACCGCAGCGGCAGCCAATGCCGCTTCTGGTGCAGCGGCAACGGCGGCGCTCCAGCCTGCCGCAGCCACGCCTGTTCATGCCAAACGCAGCGTGCGAGCACAGCACGTGCACAAGCCGAAAGCAGCCAACTCCCACTGATCTTCAGTGACCGCCGCGCCGTCGAAAGCCGGTCGCGGCGTCAGGCGCCGTCGGTGCCGCCCTGGTCAACCCTCGCAAAAGCGAGACGAGCGCGAAACCCCCGCGCAGCAGGCCGCTGCAGTCCCCACGCTTCAGTAAGCGGAAGCTTTGACCCTCAAATACGAAAAACAGGGACGTTGTCATGATGCGACGCACCATGGATCAAAACCCTGCGGCAACACACCACATCCGGGAAATTGCTGCGTTGCACTAGCTTTTGACTAGGGAAAACCCTATAATGCTTCTTAAGGGAAAACCCTAGCAAATGCAGTAACCAACCGGGAGTCGCCATGAGCTTCATTTTTGCATTGTTCCAAAAGGTCAGCGACCTCTTTGCGTCGCCCCATCTGCCGCTGGATTCAGATTACTCGTATGCAGCGCGTAGCCGCGAAGCAGAGCGCGCGCGCAAAGCGCAAGCTACGTTGTTCGGCATCAAGCTGAGCGACTAAAAAGTAAAGTTGTACGACCCGAGCGCGGACCACCGCGCATGGGTGCGCACGTTGAATGCGCTCGCATCATTGAAGCCACCGCCCGCGAAACGCGAGCCGTGGCTTTTGTTTTTTGGGCGATTGCCGCTTCATTCCTCATCTTCCCGAATATTTCCCGGCCGAAATGAGTGTAACGGCGGCTGACACGGCGTCGCCCTGCCGTTCGGTTGATCCGCCGCGCATCTGCTGCAGACGGGCGGCGAACGCCAAAAAAGCTGCATTTCATCCGTCCCTTTCTACGAAACGTGTGCTTACAAGTGCTCACGTCTTCATGCGGTTTGCACCGCTAAAGTTGATTTCAAGCGTACGGCGTCTGGTCCGAACCCCAAATCGCGGTTCGATGTCGACCGAACACGGACGCCGGCTTGATACAAAACTTTTGCATGGGAGGTCACTATGAAAACCTTTAACAAGATGTCGCGTTCGATCATTGCAACTCTGCTGGCAGGCGGCGCATTGCTCGCGGCTGGCAGCGCTTTTGCCCAGGAACGGGTGATTATCGAGAATGGTCCGGGACCGGTGGTTTATGGCCAGCCTCGCCTGATGCCTGTGGGCGTGTCGATCAACATCGGCTGGCATGGCGATCGTTACTACGACGGTCATCGCTACTGGGCTCATGACGACTGGATGCGTCATCATCCGCACGACTACGATCCGCATCACCACGACGACCGTCGTCCGCCGCCGCCGCGCTATTAATGCGTGCATGACGGCGCCGCGTGTCGCGGCATGAAGTCCGCAAAGCCGGTCTTCCCTCACGGGAGACCGGCTTTGTCACGTTCGGTCTTGCAAGACAGCGTGCTGCGCTATGCTTGAACGCTTTCATCGACGGTAGCGGGAGAGCGGCGTGGACAAGGCAGTCATAGGCGTAGTGGGCACGGGATTGATGGGCGTCGGCATTGCGACGCAAAGCGCATTGCATGGGCACCGGACGATCGTTCACGACGTCGACCCGGCGCGCCTTGCGAGCGTCGTGCCGAAGGCGCAAGCGGTGCTCGACGAACTGATCGACGCCGGCCGCATCGACCACGCCGCCAAACAGGCAGCGCTCTCGCGCATCGAGACACATGCGCAGCTCGAGGTCATGGCCTCGGCGCAATTCGTCATCGAGGCGATTCCCGAGGTGCTTGAACTGAAGCATCGCCTATATGGGTCGTTAGCCGGGTTGATGGCGGACGATGCAATCCTCGTGAGCAACACCAGCGGTTTTCCACCTGATCAACTAGCCACTCCGTTGCGCGCGAAGGAGCGTTTTCTGATCGCGCATTTCTGGAATCCACCGCACATGATCCCGCTCGTCGAAGTGGTGCCGGGTACCGCTACCGCGCCGGAAGTCACCGGGCAGACCGCCGCGTTGATGAGCGCAATCGGCATGGAGCCCGTGGTGCTGACGAAAGCGATTCCGGGTTTTGTCGGCAACCGATTGCAGTTCGCGGTGCTGCGCGAGGCGCTGAACATCGTGCGTTCAGGGGCTGCCACGCCCGACGTGGTCGATCGGGTCATGAAGGCATCGCTCGGGCGCAGGTGGGGGATTGTCGGGCCGTTCGAGGGCGCGGACATGGGCGGTCTCGACACCTTCCTCGACATCTCCACGCATCTGATGCCGGAACTCGCGAAAGACGAAGACGTACTCGATCTACTGCGCACGCAGGTCAACGCGGGGCGCGTTGGCGTGCGCAGTGGTGCTGGTTTTTATGAATGGGACGAGGCACATCTGGCGCAAGTCAAGGAAGGCCGCAAGCGGGTGATTAGTCGCGGTTGATGGTGTTACGCCCGCGTGTAGATCAAAACTGGCGGGGCCACCCTGACACCGAATCAGGCTGCCGTCTATCCGGCGGTTCAATCCGGAAATGCATCGGGGACTGGCGCCGGAACCAACGCGGCTAGGGCCGGAATGGACGGCCCTCTGCCGTTGACCCCGGTTATCATCCTCCGTAAAAAATGAGTCGACCATGAGTACGTTCAAAACGGATCTCTATGAAATCTGCAAAGACGTGGCCCGCGAGTTCACCGGCTGGACCTTCACATCCGGTCAGTTCAAGAGCAAGTCGCTGAAGCACACAGATCTCATCATCCATCCCGGTTTCGGCTTCGAGCATGGAACAACACCGCTTCAACCCAGCGTCACGATAGACAACAAGAGAGCGATGAAGCTGTCTAAATTGCTGCTGGGCATCGAGCGCTCTACCTCCATCGTTAGCTTTCAGGTCGTATCCCAGTTGCTTAAACATACGCCGGTCAATCTGAGGCTTGGAGGTTGGGTCGTCGAAGGCAGGGAGGCGTTCCTCGCAGCCGCCCCGAACCCCAAGGCTATCGCAGACCAGATTGTCGATTTCGCCGAGGTTCGCGCTGTTTTGGTGGCAACGATGAGGGACGGCATTTCGTTTGTCGAAACGCATTACGACTTGAGTACTGAAGAAAACCTTCTTAAAGGTTTGCCTGCGAAGTACACGACGCGACACGCTAACTCTCCGTACGACCAGATGGAGATGCAGAAAGGGGTCATGGTTTGCATAGTTCACGTCTTGTTGGGGGATTTCGATTTTGTCGAACGCTATTCGAGCGACGCTTTCGAGACGATATTTCCGAAACGCGTTGAAGAACTCAACAGGATTCTTGCGGCGTTGCCGGAGTTGAAGAGACGCTATGCCGAAACAGGCTCGGTTATCTAGGGAATTTCTCGACGGTTGAGTTACTGGTTTGTGGGGGGACGCGGCATCGACCGCCGAACTGGTTTACTCGATTGAGTATGAAGATGGCTCGTCGGTTGAGATCCATGAATCGCTGCTTGAACGAGATGTTGCAGGTTAAGCGCGTACCGCATATTGCCCGGACGGCCGCCGAGACACAAACCCGGCCCGAGAGCCGGGTTTGTGCTTTATGGTGTGGGCAAACCTTGCAACGTTGTTGATCGATTTGTGCAATTCGCGCTTGTTGCGTGTGCGGCACCGGCTAGCCAGAAAAGCCTCTTTACGACTTCGCACCGGAAGTCCTCGTTGCGGTGCGTTTCCTTCGAGGTTTGCATTGCGCTCTGAATCCATTCGGTGGCTGAATCCAGGTTTGTATTCGGCTGCGTGTCGAGCGGCGACGCCGGGCCGTCACCGGCCAGGGTGCCAGTTCCATTACAGGAGCATTCCAGAGAGGTTTGCAATTCCAAAGTGCTGCCTTGAGCGCCGAGGAAGTTCCTGAGAATAAGACCCGCATTCCGGTAACACTTGAAGATGGAACAGAGGCGATTGTTGTGCCCGATGGAATCAAAGGGCAGACATTCATCGAAGTCAAGGACGTGAAAGACATATACAACTTGTAGCAGTTCCGAGGTTACTTCGTATCGGACAATGCAATTCAATTGATTGTTAGTCCCAACACGCAGGCCATCTCCGGGCCGCTTCAGGCGTTTGTCAATAGGTCGGGAGGATCGATTCGAGTGTACGATCCCGGAACCGGTAAGTTCACGCCGTGGGGCAGGTCATGAGGAACCCAGAATGAAATTTAAAGATCCGGTCTGCGTCAACGTGTTGAGTCCGCTGTCGCTACGCTCTCCAATGGACTTTCTCAGGGCCGTGCGCACCTATGAGGAGGTGTTTCCGAATGTCCTTCCAGAAAAATGGGGATGGTGGGAACCGCTCGATCGAGCGTTCGATGCACAAAATATTGAGGCCCTCGTTCCTGCTGCAGGAACATGTGAAACAGTTTTCTGGCAACGTAAGAAGTGCCCGAAAGCCGAGGGGGCATTCTCTGTCCGATGGCGTAGCAAGTCGCCTATGGTCAAAGATACTCACTCAAACATTGACTTGACCTTGGAATTGGCGGACGTAGAGCAGGACTTACTTGTTCACGCCTTGGAAACATTGAGCGTACGTACGGAAGCAGACATCGCTATTCTTGATGTTGCGAATGCTCGTTACGAGGACTTTGCATTCGACAGTGCGTCTGCACCATTTGGCGAACGCTTCATGCTTGTGACTCACGTACTGCGTCATTGGCTGCCGGACGTGTTTTGGGGAACCGTTTTCGGTCCTCCCTATGTTCGGCTATTTGGCAAGGATCGACTGATGAGTGCACCGGCAGCGGTCGTGAAGGAACTCGGAGAAGAAATGATCTATCTTCAGTTGACCGACAAGCTAGCCGATACAATTTTCAATTTCGATGCGGTGCTAGCCAGTCGTTTAGCGGTCAAGGCGCATCTGGCTGTTGATGCCTTTTTTCAATCCGAACGTGCCTACGACCGGGCCGAGAAAGGACCGACGGGCGACCTTTTTGCCACTCCCGAGTTTCAGTTGCGCGTAGACGAAAAAGAATAGAAATAGTCAGCGTGCATGCCATCCGATTTGCATCCCTTGTCGTCGAGAGCGAGCTGACGCGGGGTTGTTAGAAAATCCTCCCCGCGACTTCGCGGCGTGTGTCTTCGTCCAGAGGAAGGATCTTGGAAGATTACGTTTTTCGCGAGACGGCAGGTCAATAGCGAGCACGGAGCAGATAATGATTGTTCGAAAATCCTTGCTGTTCACTGCACTCTTCTCTGCAGGATGTGCTGCGCTCTCTGCATGTATCTGGACTTCAGAAACCGACTCCCCCGCGCACGCTAAAAAATCTGGTCGGAACGCTGTCAGTGAGCCAGACACCGTTCTCCGCCAGAAAAAACTTGAAACCTTCCCGATACATGCGCAAGGCTTGAATCTCAAGAATCACAGGACCGCCGTATCGCTTTCCCACCGCGAGGGCAGTCGATTCATCCGCCGACAGATGCACATGGTGACGAGCGCCCGCCTTCAACCCTTGCTCACGAATCGATTCGAGAAAACGTATCGCGGTTCCGTGATAAAGAGTTTCTGGCGGCTCTGTCTCGACATACTCGCGTTGTACGGCAGGCGTCGAATGTCCTTGTACCGCGCGAATACATGCACCATCTTCGGATATGGCAAAACGTTTCTTGTCGTTGGTCGACACGACAGCGTGGATGATAGTCCGGTCGAGTGTTCGGCCCTGTTTGGCCGCTCCTGCAATGAGGCTCTCGATATCAGCCCAACCTTCCGTGTCGAGTTGTAGGCCGATGCTCTGCGGTTCATGGCGGAGTACGTAGCTTAAAAATTTGCTGATCTCGTTGAGTTGCTTACTATCTATGTCCATTCTTCGATGTTCCCTGAGATTTGGCTCGGGCGATGATCGGATGTACGCGGAGTCGTTGGAAACCGGTGTAGATTGATACAGCCTACAGACTGTAAATGAAATATACAGGTTTAAGCCTGTAAATCGCATTGACAGGCTTGCATCTGCTTTAGCGGTCTTCCGAAGGCTTAACCCAGAATCCAGTCAGAACGTGGTAGCCCGAGCGTCCTGCGGCTCTCAAGGCGCAAGCCAACGGGACGTCGACAACTGCTGTTGCTGGAGTGAATCGGACAACTGGGCAGGTTATCGCGGTCCCTGTCAAAATTAGCTAATAGTAGAAAACGAGTGACTCATGGGAAAAACTGACAACACGAAAGATCTGCAGGCAGGTATTGCACACGTGCAGGCTCACCAACAGGTACTGTCCGATAACCTGGAATTGTTTCTGAAGCACGTCCAGGACGGGACAGGCGACGTCTATTCGTGCTTGCTTAGCTTACGCAGCCATGCTTCCGCATCCTCGCTGGTTGCGTGGTTCGCCAATCGGAATCTGGACTTATTCAAACAGTGGTGCTACGCGGAAGCAAAGCTTTCGCGGATGCTTTTTCAGCGGCAGCCACGCAACTGGTATCCAGCTTTTCTGCTGTTGGCGCCGTTATTGTCCGATCATGAGCCATTGATCGATTGGTTCGCGCATTATGAACTCCCTTTCGATATGAATCGTGCCGACGATATGTCGACCGCCGACTTTCACGGATATCAGGCGTTGCTAGCGACACGGGGCGATTGGGATGCACTGGAGAAGAGGTGTTTGAGAATTCTCGACAATCCCGTCGCCGCGCAGAAAAAGTATGAGGTCGATCATCGCTTTTATCTTGCTCTCGCGCGCGGCGATCTGGGCGGAATGGAGTCCGCACTGGGCGAACTGACTTCGCCAAAAATCGCACGTGTTCGCAACGTGGAACAGGCGTTTGGTTTCACCAGGAAGCTAATAGGAACACACGCGGTAATCTACGCAAAGATCGCGTGGCGACACGGATACAAGGTACAGATTCCGTCTCCACTTGTACCCGCCGAATGGTTGCCTGTCGCTCCGTTGGCGTCTTACGAGGACCCCTATGGTTTCATGAAAAACTTCGACATTAATATGCCGGTGGGCTAGTTTCGCGTGGCGCCGGTAAAGCCGGAGGCCGGGGATGTGCCGCTCGCTCACGGTGAGGCAGCGGCCGCAACTCTAATTTGTATTAGCCTGGTTTGATCCGACAGCAGCACTTTGTCTTATGCGCCCCCAGCAGCCCCAGCAAGTCTGCGGTATAAATATCTCCCGCCTCACCCGCAGACCCCAGCACAAACCCATGCCCCACTACTTCTACAACCCCGCCACCGGTCACGGCCTCCCGCACGACCCGTTCAAAGCCATCGTCGCTCCGCGCCTGATCGGCTGGATTTCCTCACGTGCCACCGACGGCACGTTGAACCTCGCGCCCTACAGCTTCTTCGGCGCGTTCGCCAGCTTCCCGCCTATCATCGGCTTCTGCAGCGAAGGCCGTAAAGACAGCATCGCCAACATCGAAGCGACTGGCGAATTCGTCTGGAATCTGTCCAGCAAGCCGCTCGCCGAGCAGATGAACCGTTCCTCCGCACCGGTCGCGCCGCACGTCGACGAATTCGAACTCGCCGGCCTGACGCCCGCACCCGGTCGCAACGTCGCTGTGCCGCACGTCGCCGAATCGCCGGCTGCGCTCGAATGCAAGCTGCTGCAAGTCGTCCGTCTTCACACGCTAGAGGGCGAGCCGATGGACAACTACCTGTCGCTAGGCCAAGTAGTCGGCGTCCACATCAACGAGGCCTACCTGAAAGACGGCCTGTTCGACACCCATGCCGCGCAGCCGATCATGCGCGCCGGCTACCGCGCGGACTACGCGGAAATTGGCGAGATGTTCCAGATGTTCCGACCGACCGCATAAGCACCCAAAGCGTTTGAATCATCTCGCGCCGCGCAATGCGGCGCGGCACCCACCCGGTCGCCCCCGCAACACGCAAAACCAGAACCCCGCAAACTGGCCCGCTTGATGCTTGCAACCGACGCTCAACGCGTCGTTTTCAACTGCCGGCTCACTCAAGAGGAGCGCGATCATGTCCACCGAATTCGCCACGCAGTTCAGCCATATCCGTCCGCAAGACACGTCCTACGTGGATCAGGGCCTACGCGATTTTTTTCTGTACCGTGATTTAGGCATCGCGCAGGCAACCGGCGGCAAGGTGCTCGCGCAACTCGTCAAGGCGAATCACGCACCAGAGCAAGGCACGGGTTGGCACCGCCATGAGGCCGATTTCCACATTGTGATCATGCTGAAGGGGTGGGCGCGGTTCATGTATGGCGACAAGGAGACGCTCGTCGCCGCGGGCGATTGCGTGCACCAGGCGCCGGGCATCGTCCACTATCTGTTCGATTACTCGGAAGATATGGAGTACATCGAAATCGTGTCGCCGGCCGATTTCAAATCCATCGAAGTCGAAGGCCCGTGCGAGGTGCCGGCGGTGCAGCCATGGAAGAGCGTCGCGGTTTGACTCAAGATTGCGTCGCGGGTGGGCGCCGGCGCGGCGCCCGTGACGCCTGCCGCGGCTTGGTGACGGAGCCGCTTTCGTTCGACGCGGCAGCAATCACGCTGGCATCTGCGACAACATCGACCACCGCCGCAGCCGCCGGTGCTGCCGCCATCACCTCCGAAGCCACCGCCGCCGACATCGGCTGAATCGTGCGCGCCCGCGAACTCACCGCCACCGCACGCGGTTCATTGTCGTAGATCACTGCTCGCACGCGCGGATAAATCTGCCGCTCCCACCGATGTCCATTGAACACGCCATAGTGCCCCACACCGGTTTGCACATGATGCGTCTTCAGATACGGCCTTAATTTGTCGCACATGTCCTGCGCGGCGAGCGTCTGCCCGACCGCGCAGATATCGTCCTTTTCGCCTTCCACGGTCAGCAGCGCAGTACGACGAATTTTTGAAGGCTCCACAAGCCGCCCGCCCACCGTGAGCTCATGCAACGGCAGCGCATGTCGCTGAAAAACTGTATCGACAGTCTCCAGATAGAAATCGGCGGTCAGGTCCATCGTCGCGAAGTATTCTTCGTAGAAGGTGTGGATCGTGTCGGCCTTCGCCGGATCGCCTTTGGCGCGCTCGTAGTGCATCGTCTCGAACGAGTCGAGATGACGGTTTAGATTCATCGACATAAACGCAGTCAACTGCACGAAGCCGGGATACACGCGACGATGCGCGCCCGCAAAACCGAACGGCACCGCGCTGATCAGGTTCTGTTCGAACCACTCGATCGGTTTGCTCTTGGCCAGTTCGTTGACACGCGTCGGGTTGATGCGCGTATCGAGCGGACCCGCCATCAGCGTCATGCTGGCGGGTTGCGCGGGGTTGTCGTCGGCGGCCATGAGGGCGACCGCGGCCAACGCGGCGACAGTCGGCTGACACACCGCCAGCAGGTGCGTACCCGGCCCGATCGCCTCAGTGAAATCGATCACATGCTGCACGAATTCGTCGAAGCCGAAGCGGCCCTGACCCAACGGCACATCGCGCGGGTTGTGCCAATCGGTGACGTAGACGTCGTGTTCGGCCAGCATCGTGCGCACGGTGCCGCGCAGCAGGGTCGCGAAGTGACCGGACATAGGCGCGATCACCAGCACGCGCGGCTGCGGATGCGAAAGGGAGGCATCCTTACGGAAATGCAACAGCGAACAGAACGGCGTGTGCGCGGCCACTTCCTCGACGATCCGTACGGATTTGCCTTCCGTCACCACGGTATCGATGTCGAACGGCGGCCTGACAGGCGTGAGCCCGGCGAGCGTCAGCAACTCGCAGCTTGCGCGTAGCGAGCGCCCATGCGACGTATCGCCAAACGCGGGCCATGCGTCGAGCGAATGATTCACCAGTGCCGCGCCGTGCCGAATCGGCAGCATCAGGTCGGCGAAAGCCTGGTATGTGGGATATGCGAACAGGTTCATAACCTTCGCACGAGTGCAGGAAAGGAAGGAGCCCGAATAGAGGCAAGTCATGTGCCAATCGCGCGGTTGCACCGGCATGGCCGTCCCTGCGCGTTGGCATAGCATTTGCGCCAGTTGTCAAAGCGGGCCGAATTTGCCGCGCTTTGGTGCGCCCGCGCACGGCAACGTGCATGGGCGGTGTCAGGCGTCGGCGGAACGCCTCATCTGGAGGAGAAACGTATGGCGAATACCACGCTCACCATCAGCAGCAAGAATTATTCGTCCTGGTCGCTGCGGGGCTGGCTGCTGACGAAGTTCAGTGGTCTGTCTTTCGAAGAGATCGTGATGCCGATCGACGATCCCGCGGCGCGCGCCGAGTTGCTGCTGCTGTCGCCGTCGATCCTGGTGCCGTGTCTCTTTCATGACGGCATCAAGATCTGGGACACCCTGGCGATCGCCGAATATCTGAACGAGTTGAAGCCGGAAGCGGCGCTATTGCCGAAAGACATCCGCGCGCGAGCACATTGCCGCTCGATTTGCGGCGAGATGCATTCGGGTTTTGCTTCGCTACGCTCGGCCCTGCCGATGAATCTGAAAGCGCATTTTCCGGGCTTCAAGGTGTGGGCGAGGGCGCAGTCGGATATCGACCGCATCGTGACGATCTGGAGCGAGTGCCTGAAGCAGTACGGCGGGCCGTTTCTGTTCGGCGAGCGCAGCGCGGCAGACGCGATGTACGCGCCGGTGGTGACGCGCTTCGTGACCTATGACGTCAAGCTGGACCCGGAGATCGTCGACTACGGGCAGCGCATCATGGCGTTGCCCGAGATGCAGCAATGGATCGCGGACGCACAGCAGGAAGTGGAAGAGATCGACGAACTGGATGTGGAGTTTTGACGATGGCGCAGGCTAATGCCGGCGCGGGGCAGCATGCCGCGCGCCGACACAAAGGCAACGCCTTAATCCCGCCCGGCTTCCAGCTTGAACACGCTAACCACCTGCGCAAGCCGCGCAGCCTGATCGCGCAACTCGGCCGCCGCGAGTTCAGCCTCGCTGACAATCGTCGCATTCTGCTGGGTTGCCTCGCCGATCTGGGTGACAGCAAGGTTGACCTGCTCGATGCCGCCCGATTGCTCGCGTGACGCAACGCTGATTTCCGCCATGATCGCGCGCACCTGGCCGACCTGTTGAACGATGCCTTGCATCGTCGAGCTGGCCTCTTCGGCGATCCGGAAACCGCTTTGAACGGTCGCGGTGGAAGCGGCGATCAACTGCTCGATCTCCTTTACCGACGCCGCGCTGCGCTGCGCGAGCGCGCGCACTTCCGACGCCACCACTGCAAAGCCCTTGCCGTGCTCACCGGCGCGCGCGGCTTCCACGGCGGCGTTCAATGCAAGGATATTGGTCTGGAACGCGATGCCTTCGATCACGCTGGTGATCTCGGCGATCTTCTGCGACGAGCGGCTGATCTCGCCCATCGTCGAGACCACGCGTTCGACGGCGCGGCCGCCTTCGAGCGCGGCGTCCGCGGCATGCGTGACGAGCGTATTGGCCTGAGCGGCATGGTCGGCGTTCTGCTGCACAGTCGACGTGATCTGTTCCATGCTGGCCGCCGTTTCTTCGAGGCTGCTCGCTTGCGTGGCAATCCGCGCGGCGATGTTGCCGCTGCCGGAGGCGATCTTTTCAGTGCCTTCCGACATGTCCGCCGATGCATTGCGCACTTGCGAAACAATGCGCGCGAGACCTTCGCCGATGCCGTCGATCGACTGCATCAGGCGGCCGATTTCGTCGGCCCGCGTATTCGCGCCCTTGACGCCGCCAGCCACGCGCACGCTCAGATCGCCCGAAGCGAAGCGCTCGGACGCCTTTGCGGCTTCATCGAGCGGACGGCTCACGAGACGGCGCACGGCAATCAGGAACACGATCGCGAACGCGCCGACCAGCGCAAAACCGATCAGCAGGAATTTATTGCGCGTGGCGCTCACCTCCGCCATCACCTCGTCGCGCGGCGCGATGCCGCCCACCAGCCATTGCCATTGCGGCACGGTGATGAACGACACGAATTTGTCGCGCGCGTTG
Organism: Paraburkholderia fungorum; assembly: GCF_046026025.1. Classification (GTDB taxonomy): domain Bacteria; phylum Pseudomonadota; class Gammaproteobacteria; order Burkholderiales; family Burkholderiaceae; genus Paraburkholderia; species Paraburkholderia fungorum_E. The sequence continues at coordinate 135,533 of NZ_JAQQFL010000019.1, forward strand.
CGCTCGCCGAGTGTCGCGTCGGCGGAGCTGAATTCGAGCTGGCCTTCCTTCATGTCGAGCATTTGCTGATACGGTGCATTCGCGTTGTCCGCGTTCTGGCCGGCGGCGGCCGGGTGCACGATCAGCTTGCCGCGATCCGCGCCCTTCGAGGCGTTGACCACGAAGTAATAGCCGCTATCGCCGATTTTCAGATTGCTGATGCCGTCTTCGACCGACTGGATTTCCTTGTCCACATTCACGCCGACGAACAGCGCGCCGATCACGCGACCGCTCGCATCCGTGATCGGCCGATATTGGGTAATCCACCGTTTGCCAAAGAGCGCTGCAAGTCCCGTATACGATTTGTTCGCGAGAATCGGCGCGTACGCGGGCCCCTTGCGGTCGAGCAGCGTGCCGATGGCGCGCGAGCCGTCCTGTTTCTTCAGCGAAGTCGTCACGCGGACGAAATCGTCGCCGCTGCGGGCGAACACGGTGGCCACCGCGCCGCTGCGTTCGAGAAACTGGTCGGGAATCGAGAAATCCATGTTCAGGACTTTGTCGCCGGCCTTGATGGTTGGCGTGGCGACGCCGTTGACGTCGACTTTCTGGCTCTCGTCTAGCGTGTAGCCGGTGGGCAGGAAGCTGGCGAACAGCGACGTCGAGCGATCGACTTCCGCCGACAGCGCCTCGTCGAACAGCGTGATCATGGCGGCGATCGAGCGGTCTTTGTCGGCGATGCGCTGCAGCACCTGATCGCTGACCTGCTGGCCGGCGCTGCGCGTGAGCGCCCACGTAAAGGCGGCAAAAATCAGGGCCACCAGCGCGCACGACAGCACGGCGAGCCGGGCGCCAACGCTGGCGCGGCGCAAAGAGAGAAATTCCATGGGTATTCGACGTAAAGGAAGACATGCGGCGTGTAAACCATGCGAATGCATGGTTTACCCCTATGTCATGATTACGGCCGAATTGCGCACATCTTTAGCGATTTCGAAGGCTTTTCGTAATATAGCGCTGCATATTGCCGTCAACGTGCCGACGCGCCGCGCCAGGTGCGCAGCAGGAGTGCGTTGGTGACGACGCTGACGCTCGAGAACGCCATTGCCGCACCGGCCAGCATCGGGTTTAGCAAGCCGAAGGCGGCCAGCGGAATGCCGATCAGGTTGTAGACGAACGCCCAGAACAGGTTCTGCTGGATCTTGCGCCAGGTCCGGCGCGAAATGTCGATGGCGTCGGCCACCAGCGCCGGATCGCCGCGCATCAGCGTGATGCCGGCCGCCTGCATGGCCACGTCGGTGCCGGTCGCCATGGCGATGCCGATGTCGGCGGCGGCGAGCGCGGGAGCGTCGTTGATGCCGTCGCCCACCATCGCGACGATGCCGGCGCTGCGGATCTTCAGATCGTGGATCACCCGGGCTTTGTCGTCCGGCAGCACTTCCGCATGGAATTCGGCAATGCCAAGCGCCTGGGCGACGCTCGCCGCACTGCCGCGGTTGTCGCCGGTAATGAGCACGCTTTTGATGCCCATTTGGGCGAGCCGTTCGACGGCCGCGCGCGCGGTCGGTTTAACGGTGTCGCCAAAGGCGATCAGGGCGAGCGCGGCGGGCGCAAGCGGCGCGCGCTGCATGAGCCACGAGACGGTGTTGCCGGCGGCTTCGAGCTGTTTTGCGCGCTCGGCGAATTGCGCCGGCAACACGATGCCGAGTTCGTTGAGCCAGCGCGTGCTGCCCAGCGCGAGAGTACGACCATCGACCTCGGCTTCCACGCCGCGTCCGGGCACCGCGCGTGCGGCGCTCGCGGTAAGTGTCGCAAGCGACGACCGCGTTGCGACCTTCGCCGGCGATTCTTCAACTGCGTTATCGTCCCGCAGATCGTCCGCCTGAGTTGCCTCATACGCCTTCACCACGGCCTGCGCCAACGGGTGATCGCTATGCCGCTGCACCGTTGCGGCGAGCGCCAGCGCCTCGTCGCGCCCGACGCCGCCGATCGCCTCGAACGCCGTCACCGACGGTTGCCCGAGCGTCAGCGTGCCGGTTTTATCGAATGCGACGATAGTCACCCGATGCGCGGTTTCCAGCGCTTCGGCGTCCTTGATCAGCACGCCGCGCCGCGCGGCCACGCCGGTGCCGGCCATGATGGCGGCGGGCGTCGCCAGGCCGAGCGCGCACGGACAGGCGATCACCAGCACGGCGACCGCGTTCAGAATCGCGGTTTCACCTCCGGCGCCTGCAATCAGCCAGCCCACCAGTGTGAGCGCCGCAATCGCCAGAATCGCCGGCACGAAGATTTCGCTGACACGGTCGACCAGACGTTGGATCGGCGCCTTCTCGGCTTGCGCGTTTTCCACGAGGCGGATGATTCTGGCCAGAGTCGTTTCCGCGCCAATCGCGGTGGTTGTCACCGCAATCGCGCCTTCGCCGTTGATCGACCCGGCGGTGACCGGATCGGTGGCCTGCTTCGGTACAGGAAGGCTTTCGCCGGTAATCAGCGATTCGTCGATATGGGTGCGGCCTTCGAGCACCGCGCCGTCGACCGGCACGCGCTCGCCGGGACGCACGATCACCACCGTGCCGACCCGCACTTGTGCGAGCGGCACTTCGCGCTCGTCCGCGCCGACGCGGATGCGCGCCCGGTCCGGGCGCAGTGCGTTGAGCGCGCGGATTGCATCCGTGGTCTGGCGCTTGGCGCGTGCCTCGAGCCATTTGCCGAAGCGCACCAGCGTGATCACCACCGCCGAGGCTTCGAAGTACAGATGGGTCATGTCGCCACGATGGGTCGCCAGTTCGTAGACGCTGATTCCATAAGCCGCCGACGTACCGAGCGCCACCAGCAAGTCCATGTTCCCGGCGCCGGCCCGCACCGCACGATAGGCCGCACGATAGAAGCGCGCGCCGAACACGAACTGCACGATCGAGGCGAGGCCGAGCTGCAGCCACGGAGAAAGCATGGTGTGCAGGCCAAACCATTCGCCGACCATCGGCAGGGCGAGCGGCAGCGTCAGTGCGGCGGAGATGAGCACGGCCGCCAGTTCGCGGCGGGTTTGGTTGTGTTTGTTTTCTGAGGCAGAAGCGAGGGCAGCCGCGTCGGCGAGGGACGCCGGTGCGTCTGGCGGCGCCACCAGCGTCGCCTCGTAGCCTGCTTTCCTGACTGCCGCGATTAGCGCGTCGGGGTCGGCGCCGGGGCTCGCGTCGTCTGGATTGACGCTCGCCGTTTCGGTCGCCAGATTCACCGATACGCTCGCGACGCCTGGCACCTTGGCAAGCGCCTTTTCGACGCGCATCGCGCACGAGGCGCAGGTCATCCCGCCGATGTCGAGTTCGGTGGTTCTGGAGGGCGTGGCGTCCGCGGGACGCGGCGGTGTGGCAAGTTCGGTCATGGTAGGCAAGCCTGTTCGCGGCATTGGACCGCATCATGAGCCGAGTATTAACCTTCCCATGATAGGAATGTCAAGGATGTTTTTGTCGCACGACCGTTAGCGAGGTCGTTGGGCAAAAAAGCTCAGAATGGCGGCGGCGCGTCCAGCATCGCCTGGCCAACGGCCTTCTGCTCGTCGCCGGTGCGTGCCAGCAGGGTGTCGGCCGCGCCGCGCCGGTCGGCGGCTTCCTTGTTCTGGCCGAGTTTCCATTTGCCGACCAGTCGCGTGACCTCGATCTCCAGACCGACGATCGCCCCCAGCATCTGGGCGATATAGTCGGCCGGCGCGTCGCCCATCTTCCAGGGCACCGGCTCGCCCGCCTCCATCTTGCGGGTGAGCCGCGCGACGAGGCCGCGCAAGAACGCCTCGTCGTCGCGCACGACGATCCGGCCATGCGCGTGCACCACCATATAGTTGTAAGTCGGCACCTGACGATGCGTCGCGTGCTTGCTGGGATACCAGGTTGGCGAGATATAGGCGGCGGGGCCCTGGAAAATGACGAGCGTTTCCGGGTTCGCGGCGACTTCCTGCCAGACGGGGTTGGCCCGGGCGACGTGAGCGCGGAGGATGCCGTGGGTCTGGGCGCCTGCGTCAGCCTCTCCGGTTGCTGGCTTTGCGTCGAATTCGAATGGCAAATGGTTCGCGTCGAACCCGTCCGGCCCATGGGTAACCAGCGTGCCGAACGGCTGCTCGGCGATCAGGCGATGGAGAACTTCTGGACGGTTCTCTTCAAAATGGGCGGGCATATACATAAAACGCTCCGGGGACAAAAGGACGGCGAGTGACCGGGATGGGTTGCCAGCCGGGCAGAAACCGGCTCGGGAGTGACAAAACCGTTAAACGCACCGCAAATAATATTCGCGCGTTCGTTACAAAGCGCTATTACTGCCTTTGCGCTTGCCTGGCGAACAAGGATACGATACAACCCGATGTTGTCGGCAACACAAGCTGCGGACTCGCTGCGCCCGGCTTAGGGAGGCCGCGCAACCAGGTTTTGCCGCACACCGACGTCTCCCTTAGGACCACACGTTCTGCCACCCGAACGAATGATAAAAAATCGCCAAGAACTGTTTTCGCTTCACTGGACCTGCGCGTCGCTCGCAGGCCTCGCATTTCTGGCCGGTTGCGCGTCGACTCCGTCCACGACGCAAAAAACCACCGGCTGGATCAAGGACGAAGTCGCCGATTCGTATGTGTTCGGCTATCCGCTGGTGCTGATGGGCGTCGCACGCGACGCGGCGGTCGGCACCGATCCGGGCCAGGCGCCGCTCAATACGTTGCGGCACGCGCAGGCCTTGCCGCCGATCGGCGCAGCCAATCCACAGCAGCCGAGCCTCGATACGCTCGATTCAACGGGCTGGCTGGACGTCGGCAGCGAGCCGGTGATCGTGTCGCTGCCCGACTCGCGCGGCCGCTATGTCGATGCCCGCGTGCTCGACATGTGGACCAACGTGGTGTGGTCGACCAGCGCACAGTTCGCCACCCGCGCAGCGGGCATCAAGGCGCAAACGATTGCTTTCGTTGGCCCCGGCTGGCAGGGCGATTTGCCCAAGGGCGTGACGCGCGTCGACGTGCCGACCCGCAACGCATGGGTGAGCGTGCGTATCCAGTCGAACGGCACGCGTGACCTCACAGCGGTGCGCAAGCTGCAGCGCGCGATTCGCGTCGCGCCGCTGAGCGTTTACGCCGGCGGCACGCGCTCGGCGTCGATTGCGGCGCCGCGCAGCACGGCCGCCGATGCCGCAGTGGCCGCTTCCGGCACACCGGCCGCGCAAGTTGCCGCGCTCGACGCGAACAGCTTTTTCAGCCGCCTCGCGCAGGCGCTGCCGGACAACCCGCCGACGCCGGCTGATCCGCATGCGCTGAAAATTCTTTCCGACTTCGGCGTGACGCCGGGTGACCCGGTGAAGCTGCCGAACTCGCCCGACGTGATTGCTGCGGGTCTTGCCGACGGTCACGAGCGTGTCGTCACGCCGCCGTCCAATCTGCTGAGCGGCAATGGCTGGAGCTGGTTTGGCGACGGCGTCGGCAGCTACGGCCCTGACTACGCGATGCGGGCATACGCTGCGGCGACCCAGTCGGGCATTGGCACGAAGGAAGATGAAGTGCGTGCGGTCGTCACCCAGGACAGCGACGGTCATGCGCTCAACGGCGCAAACCGCTATGTGATCCACTTCGCGCCGAACCAGTTGCCGCCGGTGCGTGGTTTCTGGTCGATCACCGCCTATACGAAGGACGGCGCGTTAGGCGAAAGCGCGCCGGCGCGTCTGGCGGTTGGCGATCGCAACGGCGCGCGCCGCAATCGCGACGGTTCGCTCGACGTGACGGTGTCGTCGGCGCGTAGCAAGAGCGGCAATTGGCTGCCGGCGCCGCGCGCCGATCTGCAACTGGTGCTGCGCCTGTACGCGCCGAAACCGCAAGCGACTGACGGCAGTTGGCAACCGCCGGCTGTCGTGCGGCAGTGAAGGGCGCAATGACGAGGGCAATGAAGTTCGCCAATGAATTGCCGCAGTGAAATTCGCTGATGAAAAGCGCGAGCACTATGCGTCGCGACTGTGACAGCCATGCATGAGTAGCGCATAAATCGGCCCATGTCCGCCGCTTCGCACCGGCGGACATGCGCGGCTGCAGCATGCAACAATATGTAAGCTGCGCCTGACATTGCTACCCTGCGTAAGATTCACCACTTATACTGCCGCTTGCGGGATTTTCGTTTCGCGGTGGGCTTGCCGCCGCATTACCCAAGACCGAGCATGGCAAGCCTCAACAAAGCATCAATCGCTTCTTCCATGCAGACCGTGCGCAATGTCGCGCAGTCACGCCGCACCCGGCGTGTCATCACGGGTCTGCTGATCTTCCTCGTATTGTTCGGTCTGCTGGGCTTTTTCGCGGCACCGCCGTTGATTCGCCACATTGCCGAGCAGCAACTCAGCAAGCAACTCGACCGGCCCGCCACGATTGGCCGTATCGCGCTCAATCCGTATACGCTCAAACTCGAAGCCGATCGCGTGCATATCGGCGAACGTGGCGGCGCGGGCGACTTCGTCGATATTTCGCGGCTCATCGTGAAGCCGTCGTGGAGTTCGCTGTTTCGCGCAGCGCCGATCATCGACGAAGTGCAACTCGATTCGCCGCGTTTTCATATCGTTCGCTATGATGCGCAGCGCTTCAATTTCACCGACCTGATCGAGAAATTCTCGAAGCAGCCGGCCAAGCCCGATAGCAAGCCGACGCTCTTTTCGGTGTCGAACATTCGCCTCGAAAACGGCCAGATCACCTTCGACGACAAGCTGCTCGGCGTCACGCACGTGATCGATCAGTGGAAGCTCGGCATTCCGTTCATCGCCACGCTGCCTTCGAAAACCGACATCTTTGTCGAGCCGTTACTGCGTGCGCGCATCGACGGCAGTCCGCTCGCTATCGACGGCAAGACCAAGCCGTTTGCTGCGTCGCGCGAATCGGAAGTGTCGCTGCGCTTCGACGGGCTCGACGTGCCGCAGCTCCTGTCCTATGCGCCGACCAAGCTGCCGGTGATTGTGCAGAGCGGCAAGCTGTCCACCGATCTCAAACTTAACTTCGTGATGTCCAACGACGCGCCTTCGTTGCGCGTGGCGGGCACCGTCGATTTGAACGACGTGGACGTGCGCGATCCGAGCAAGGCGCCGTTCTTTGCGGCGCGCACGGTGCATGTGGCTGCCGCGACGCTCGAGCCGCTGAAGAACCTGTATCACTTCGACGATATCCGCATCGACGCGCCCAGCGCCAATCTTGCGCGCGATAAAGACGGTGTGCTGAGTGTCGAGCGGATGTTCGCGCCCGCGCCTGCTGAGGGGGCTTCGGCGTCAGCACCGGCGTCCACGACGGCTAAAAACGCCGCCAGCGCGCCAGTTGCGGCATCCGGCGCAAATGCCACGGAGAAAACCGCCAAGCCTCTGGATCTGTCGATCAAGCAATTTGCGATCAATGACGGCACCGTCAACGTTCACGACGAAGCCGCTTCGCGGCCGGTCGACCTCGGTCTGCAAAAACTGGCCGTCACGCTGACGGATTTCTCGACGCTCGCGACCGCCCCCGCGCATTACACGCTCAATACCGGCTTCAAGGACACCGCCGGCTCGCTCGGCGTGGCTGGCGCGTTCGGCCTTGTGGCCAAGACCGCCAACGCGAAACTCGATCTGAAGTCGCTGTCTTTGCCGCCGCTGCAGCCGTATCTCGACACGGCCACCGCCGCGCAAGTCGTTGACGGCGCGCTGTCCGCCAACGTGAACGTCGATGCCAACTGGTCGAAGTCGCCGGCCGCCGTCATGGTCAGCGATTCGCAACTGGATCTGCAGTCGCTCAAACTCGCGGCGCGCGGCAGCAAGACGCCGGTGGTCTCGCTCGCGCAAGGCCAGGTGACGATCAAACAGGTGGACGTGGCGGGACGCACGGCCGATATCACCGGTGTCGACACGACCGGCCTGGTGGTCAATGCGCAGCGTCTGAAAGACGGCAGCATCGACCTCGCCGCGCTCGCCGGTCCGCATCAAGTCGAACAGCAACGCACCGCGATCCACGCGGCCAAGAAAGCAGAGGCGGAAGGCCCCGCCTGGCACTACAAGATCGGCGAACTCAACCTGAAAGACGCGACCGCGAATTTCACCGACAACACCACGCCGAATCCGGTGAAGCTGAGCGTGACGCCGCTGCAGTTGAAGGTGCAGCAAATCAGCGACGATCTGAGTAAGCCCTTGCCGATCGATCTGCAAGCGACGCTCAACAAGAAAGGCACGCTCGGCGTAAAGGGCGATGTCACGGCCACGCCGCTCAAGGTGGCCGTCAAGGTGAACGCGAACCGCCTGGATGCGGCGGCCTTCGAACCGTACTTCGGCAGCAAGCTGAATGCGCTGATCGCGAGCGCGTTGCTCAACGCGAACGGCGATCTCGCGCTGAGTCAGACGAAGGCGTTAAAAGCGACCTACCGCGGCGATGTGGCGCTCGTCGACGTGCGGATGATCGACAAGGCGACCTCGGACCCGTTCGCAGGATGGAGTTCGCTCGCGCTCAGCAACCTGAAGGCCGACTATGACGAACATGGCACGGTGGTCGACGCAGGCCGTGTCACGTTCACGAAGTTCTATGGGCGTGTGCTGCTCGACGCGCAAGGCAAGCTGAACCTCAAGGACGTGGTCGCGCATGAAAGCGGCGCCGCGCAATCGCTGACGCGTGACAAGAGCGGCGGCCACGAGCCTGTGCCCTTGACGCCGCAAGCGGCATCGGCACCCGAGGTGGCGTCCGCGCCCGTGCCGGCGTCGTCGGCAACCCCGGCCACGGTCACGGCCGCAACGCCGCCGCAAAGCCCCGTCAAACTGCACTTTGGCCAACTGGTGCTGCAACAGGGCCGCGTGACGTACACCGACAACTTCATCAAACCGAACTTCACGGCGAACCTGGTCAGCATTCAAGGCACGATCGGCGCGTTCGGCACCCAATCAACCACCCCCGCACCTGTGGAGATTGCCGCGAAACTGGCGGCCAATGGACCGCTGTCGATTCGTGGCACGGTCAATCCGCTGATCGCGAAGCCGGCGCTCGATCTGACTGCAAGCGCGCACGATATCGAACTCACCAACCTCACGCCGTATTCGGCGAAATACGCCGGGTATCCGATCACCAAGGGCAAGCTGAACGTCGATCTGCACTACAAGCTCGATAACGATCAGTTGAACGCGAACAACCATATTTTCATCGACCAACTCACGTTCGGCGATCACGTCGATAACGATACGGCGACCAAGCTGCCGGTGCGTCTCGCGATCTCGCTGCTGAAGAATTCGCGCGGTGAAATCGATGTGAACCTTCCGGTGTCGGGATCATTGTCGAATCCTGAGTTCAGCATTGGCGGGCTGATCTGGCACGCGGTGCTGAACCTGCTGCAGAAGGCCGTGACCGCACCGTTCTCGCTGATCGCCAATGCCTTCGGCGGCGGTGGTGAGGAGATGGGCTATGTCGAATTCGAGCCTGGATCGGCGAAACTGTCGGACGCTGCAGACAAGAAGCTCGACACCATCGTGAAGGCGCTGGCCGACAAGAGTTCGATTCGTATCGATCTGATTGGCCGCGTCGACCCGGCGGTTGACGAACCTGGCCTGCAGACGCAATACGTCGATCGGGCGGTCAAGCAGCAGAAGATCAAGGACGTGGTGGGCAATGGCGAGAGCGTGGATCTGTCGACCATTAGCGTGGATCCGAAGGAATACGACAAGTACTTGACCAAGGCCTACAAGGCGGCCGACTTCAAGAAGCCGCGCAATTTTGTCGGCCTGACCAAGAGCCTGCCGGACGACGAGATGAAGGCCGCGATGGCCGCCAACGCGCCGATCAACGACGCGAGCTTGCGTGATCTCGCGCAGCAACGGGCGCAAGCCGTGCAGCAGTACTTCGAAGGCAAGATCGACAGCAGTCGCGTGTTTATCGTCGCGCCAAAGCTGAACGCGGACGGCATCAAGGACAAGGGCACGACGACGCGGGTGGACTTCGGCCTGAAGTGACGCGCTGTGTTGCGATCAGGCGGCGCGCGTGCGCTTTTTCTTCAACGCCGTCTGCTCGATCACGCGCGCGAGCGTGTCGAATGCCGGTCCGATCTTCTCGTTCGGCACGCACGCGTATCCCAGCAATAGTCCGCGCCGGGCGGGTGTCTCGCTGCTGTAGTAAGCGGCGAGCGGCCGCACGATCACGCCGGCATCGTAAGCCGCAGCGGTTACCGCGCGGTCGTTCGCGTGATCGGGCAGGCCGAGCACCAGATGCAGACCGGCCTCGTCACCCATCACCGGCAGTTCGTTGCCGAAACGCGCGGTGATCGCGTCGATCAGAATCTGCCTGCGCTCGCCGTAAAGCGCTCGCATACGGCGAACATGCGACGTGAGATGGCCGTCCATGATGAAGTCGGTCATCACCGCCTGCTGCATTAACTGTCCCTCGCGATAGAGCTCGGCGACGCCCGTGCGGAACGTATCCACCAGATGCTCCGGCGCGATCATGTAGCCGATCCGCAAGCCTGGAAACAACATCTTTCCCAGACTGCCGACGTAGATCACCTGACCGGCGTCGTCGAGTCCTTGCAACGACGCTAGCGGACGGCTGCCGTAGCGGAACTCGCTGTCGTAGTCGTCTTCGATGATCCAGACGTTGTGCTGGCGCGCATATTCGAGCAGCGTGCGGCGGCGCGCGAGACTCATCACCATGCCGAGCGGATATTGATGCGATGGTGTGACGAGCGCCAACCGCGGCGGCTGTTGCAGATCCTGCTCACGTGGGTTGAGGCCTTCGGCATCCACCGGCACGGGCACCAGCGTGATCCCCGACGATTGCAGCACGCTGCGCGCCCCCCAATAGCACGGCTCTTCCACCCACGCGCGATCGCCGACGTCGGTCAATAGACGCACGGCCAGATCGATCGACTGATGGATGCCCGTCGTGATGATGATCTGATCAGGCGTGCAATTCACCGAGCGCGCGACGCGCAGGTAATCAGACAACGCGCGCCTTAACGGCCGATAACCGCCGCCCGGCGCATAGGTCAGCAGATCGGGATTGGCTTCCTTCCAGAGCCTGGCCTGCAAACGGCTCCATGTACGCGCCGGAAACTCGGCGACGTCGGGCACGCCGGGCATGAACGCGCCCCACTGTTTGGCGGAGACGCCGGCCTGATCGATGAGCCTGCGTCCGCGTGTGGAGAGGTCGCCCAGATCACGTTCTGGCGGCTTCGCGGCCTCACTGGCCTGATTGGCACTGTCCGCATCGCTGGTCGCCACCGCCGGCTTCTTACGCGTATTCATGGCCGCCGTGTCCGGCCGCGTGTCGGCGACATAGGTGCCGCTGCCGGTGGTCGAGATCACATAACCTTCAGCGGTCAGCTGATCGTAGACATGCAGCACCGTATTGCGCGCGATGCCGAGGTCTTCGGCGAGCGTGCGCGAACTCGGCAGCTTGGTGCCCGGCGGCAACTGGCCGGTCAGGATGGCCTGTTGCATCAGCCGCAGCGTCTGTCTGTAGACCGGTTCGGCGGCAGCGCGGTCGAGCCTCGCGGCAAGCCAATCCGACAAGATCACGGTGTCCAAGTGGTTCTATCCGGAATAATGAAATGGTTCCATATTGTAGAACCGGAAGGGACTATAGTGAGCCACGCAATTAATGCAATCCCGCTGTTTTGCAGGGGGAGCCAGCCGGACCGCAGAGGAGACTGAAGCGATGAAAACCGATGACGTGATCGTCAGCTTTCGAGGTGTGCGCAAGACGTACGACGGCGAAACGCTGGTCGTCAAACAACTCGATCTGGATATCTATCAGGGCGAATTCCTGACACTGCTCGGACCTTCTGGATCAGGGAAAACCACATGTTTGATGATGCTGGCGGGTTTTGAATTTCCCACCGGCGGCGAAATCTGGCTCGACGGCACGCTGCTCAATACCGTGCCGCCGCATAAGCGCAACATCGGCATGGTGTTTCAGAACTACGCGTTGTTTCCGCATCTGACGGTCGAGCAAAACGTTGCGTATCCGCTTACCGTGCGCAAACTGTCGGCTGATGAACGCGCGCATCGCACCCATAACGCGCTGAAGATGGTGCGCATGGAGAGCTTCGCAAAGCGCTATCCGGCGCAGCTTTCCGGCGGCCAGCAGCAACGTATCGCGTTAGCGCGGGCGCTGGTGTTCGAGCCGAAGCTCGTGCTGATGGACGAACCGCTCGGCGCACTCGACAAGCAGTTGCGCGAGCATATGCAGTACGAACTTAAATCATTGCACGAGAAGCTCGGTGTGACGTTCGTGTACGTCACGCACGATCAGGGCGAGGCGCTGACCATGTCCGACCGTGTTGCCGTATTCGACAAAGGCATCGTGCAGCAACTGGATACCGTAGACCGTCTCTACGAATCGCCTTGCAACGAGTTTGTCGCGAACTTCATCGGCGATAGCAACAAGCTGCGCGGCACGATCGCGAACGTCGATGGCGAGTACTGCGAGTTTCATCTGATTGACGGCACGCGGCTCACGGGACGCAATATCGGCGGCGCGCGGGCGGGCACGCCGGCGGTTGCGTGTATCCGGCCCGAGCGCATGAAGCTCGCCAACGGCGTGTCACGGTCCGGCGCCAATGCGCTAAGCGGTGAAGCGCGCGGGCTGATCTATTTCGGCGACCACGTGCGCATGCGCTGTGGCCTGCCGGAACAGGACGAGTGCTTCGTCAAGGTGCCGCTCGGCACCGACGCACTTGAGACCTTCGCACCTGGCGCACCGGTTGCACTGGAGTTTGCGCCCGAGCATCTGCGCGTGTTTGCAGGGGCGTGAGGGCGTTTGGCGCGAAGTGATCGACGCAGTTTGCGTTGATGCAGATCGTTCGGCGCAATTTGGTTCATCACAGTTGGTCAAATTCAGGCAGGTCGAGTCAGCAGCACATAAAACGGGCCGTACCGTAATTCGCTGAAAGTTGAAAGCACACCACCAAAGGAGAGCAACACACCATGAGCAAGATCGGGAAATCGCGCTGCGCCATCGCTGTCGGTGCTGTGGCGCTCGCGCTGGGCGCCGCGCAAGTCAATGCAGCCGAACTGACGGTTGTCAACTTCGGCGGCGCGAATGGCGACGCGCAAAAGGTCGCATTCAACCAGCCGTTCGAAACGCAAACCAGCAACAAGGTGACCGCCGTCGAATACAACGGTGAGCAGGCCAAAATAAAGGCGATGGTCGAAGCGAAGCATGTGAATTGGGACGTGGTGGAAGTCGAATCGGGCGACATTGGCCGCGGCTGTGACGAAGGGCTGTTCGAGAAACTCGACTGGTCGAAAATCGCCAAGAAGTCGGATCTGATTCCGGAAGCGCCGCAAACCTGCGGCGTGGGTTTCTTCGTGTGGTCGACGGCATTGGCCTATAACGCCGACAAGCTCAAAACCGCGCCGACCGGCTGGGCCGATTTCTGGGACGTGAAGAAATTCCCCGGCAAGCGCGCAATGCGCAAGGGCGCGCGTTACAACCTCGAATTCGCGCTGATGGCCGACGGCGTGCCGCCGAAGGACGTCTACAAGGTGCTCGCCACCAAGGAAGGCCAGGACCGCGCATTCAAGAAGCTCGACGAACTGAAGCCGAACATCCAGTGGTGGGAAGCGGGCGCGCAGCCGCCGCAATTCCTCGTCGCGGGTGATGTGGTGATGTCCACTGCGTACAACGGCCGTATCGACGCCGCGCAGAAGGAAGGCAAGAACCTCAAGGTGGTGTGGAACGGCAGCATTTACGACCTCGACTATTGGGCGATTCCGAAGGGCACGCCGAACAAGGCGCTGGCCGAGAAGTACATCGCCTATTCGCTTTCGTCGAAGCCGCAGCAGGACTACGCGCATAACATCGCGTACGGTCCGGTGAACGTGGCGGCCATCAAGGCGCTCGATCCGAAGACGCTTGCGAATCTGCCGAACTCGCCGGCTAATGGCAAGAACGCAGTGCTGCAGAACCTGGCGTTCTGGACCGACCATGGTGATGAGCTGGAGCAACGCTTCTCGTCGTGGGCTTCGAAGTAATTAGTTGGGTGTGAGAAGGCGCGGCTTTTTATGCTGATAAAGCCGCGCCGTATCGATGCAATGAAGCGTAAGCGTAGGTCTTCGTGATGTGCGCGAATGGCCGGATGTGAGGGAGACGGTGTGACTACGATGACGATCGCCACGGATTCGACGCCTGAGTCGAGCGTTCGGCTCAAGCGGGAACTGAAGGCAGCAGAAGCGAAGAAACGCGCAATGGCGTTGTTGCTGATTGCGCCGCTTGCGATTTTCCTGCTGCTGATTTTCGTCGTGCCGATTGGCGCGCTGTTGACGCGTGCCGCTCAAAATCCGGAAGTGGTTAACGCCTTGCCACATACGCTGAATGCGTTGCGCGTTTGGGATCGCAAGACGCCGCCTCCTGATGCCGCGTATGCCGCCTTGGCCGTGGACCTCGCGGCGGTCGCCGATAGCGACGGCATGGGTGCGCTGGCACGTCGCCTGAACGTCGAAATTCCCGGCTACCGCTCGCTGGTGGCGAAATCGGCGCGTGCGATGCCGTTCGTCGACGACAACAGCAAGCCATTAAATCTCACGCCTGCCCAGGTTCACGCGAAGTTCGTCGAACTCGACGAGCGCTGGAACGACATCGCCTACTGGCAGGCGATTGCAAAGAATTCAGGCGCGTATTCGCCGTTCTATCTACTGGCTTCACTGGACCATAAGCAGGACGCGTTCGGCCACATTATTCCGACCGATCCAGACCAACAGATTTATCTTGCCGTGTTTAGCCGTACGTTTGTGATCGGCGCTGCGGTGACATTTTTCGCGCTACTACTCGGCTACCCGCTCGCTTACTGGATCTCGACGCTGTCCGATCGTCGCGCGAATCTGGTGATGATTCTCGTGCTGATTCCGTTCTGGACGTCGATCCTCGTGCGCGTCGCGGCGTGGATTGTGATCCTGCAAAGCGAAGGGTTGGTGAACAAGGCGCTGATTGCAAGTGGCCTGCTCCATGATCCGTTGTCGCTGCTGTTCAATCGCACTGGCGTGTACATCTCGATGACGCACATTCTGCTGCCGTTCATGATCCTGCCGCTGTACAGCGTCATGAAGTCGATCCCACCGACCTATCAACGCGCCGCGATCTCGCTCGGCAGCCATCCGTTTGCCGCCTTCTGGCGCGTGTATGTGCCGCAGACTTATCCGGGGATTGGCGCGGGCGCGCTGCTCGTGTTCATTCTGGCGATCGGCTACTACATCACGCCGGCTTTGCTCGGCGGACCGGGCGATCAGATGGTCAGCTACTACGTCGCGTACTTCACCAACGTGACGATCAACTGGGGCATGGCGTGTGCGCTGGGCGGTTTGCTGCTGGCCGCAACGCTCGTGTTGTATGTCATCTACGGGCGCTTCACGCGTTCCTCACTGAGCCTCGGCTGATCGCCCGAACGGAGCTTACTCGCGATGAAACTTGCCAAGCCCTTGTTTGCGCCACATACGTCTCTGGTTGAACGCGTGTGGTATTTCGCGCTGCGCGCGTTGGCCGTGCTAACTCTGCTGTATTTGATTTTGCCGGTGCTGGCCATCGTGCCGCTGTCGTTTTCGTCGAGCACGTTTCTGGTGTATCCGATTCCAGGATGGTCGCTGCGCTGGTATCAGAACCTGATCGCGTCCGATGAATGGCGTATGGCGGCGAAGAACAGCTTTATCGTGGCGCCGTCGGCCACCGTGGTTGCGACCGTGCTCGGCACCTTGGCCGCCATCGGCCTGACCAAGGCGAACTTCCGCGGCAAGGCGCTGCTGATGGCGATCCTGATTTCGCCGATGATCGTGCCGGTGGTGGTGGTCGGCGTCGGCATGTATCTGTTCTTTGCGCCGCTTGGGCTGGCGAATACGTATATCGGGTTGATTCTCGCGCATGCGTCGCTCGGCGTGCCGTTCGTGGTGACGACGGTGGCCGCGACGTTGCAAGGTTTCAACTACAACCTGGTGCGCGCCAGTTTGTCGCTGGGTGCGAATCCGGTGAAGACGTTTTTCCGCATCACGTTGCCGGTGATCGCACCCGGTGTGATTTCGGGTGCGCTGTTTGCGTTTGCGACTTCGTTCGATGAAGTGGTGGTGACGTTGTTTCTGGCAGGCGCGGATCAGACGACGCTGCCGCGCCAGATGTTCACGGGCATCCGCGAGAACATCAGCCCGACTATCGCGGCGTTGGCGACGATTTTGATCGTGTTTTCTACTTGCCTGTTGCTTGCGCTCGAATGGCTGCGGGGGAGGAATGCCGCCCGGGCGGTACGCAGCTAAATCTGAGCGGTATGACGTCTGTTATGCGGCATGAATCTCGATGCCGCAACTTTCCGAGGACATTCTAGGAATGTTCCCATTCCGCCCCCGTCTGCGTCTCTTCATACTCAGAGCCTTCTCAAAGACGATGCGCTCGACGCAGAAAACCAATGAAACTTCAGCTAACGGTGCTAGCGTTTGCACTGGCCTTGGCAGGCTGCGCGGACCACGCCGCGCGTGAACGGCTCGGCATCGAAGATGCCACCGTGCTGAAAACGGGCGTCGGCGCTTCGCAGGACGACGCCGCTGGCGCGGCCAACCGGCAATGGGTAGACACCTACGCGCCGATCGTCAGCAGCGGCGCCGCACTGGCATCGTTGCAACAGCGGCTTGATAAATTGCCGGGCGACAGGAATAGTTATTTCCACGCGAAGGCACAATGCTGGATCGATGCCGGGCGGCAGGGTAACGATCACTGGGGCTTCGTCGAGGAAGCTATTGGCCAGGCCGCCATGATCACGATTGGTCTCGAAAAAGACACTCCCTTATCCGCGGCCAATCCGGCTTTGCGTACGGTGTCTACCGTTCGCCCTGATTTGTGGAAAATCGTCAATGCAATCAAGGCCGATCCTGCTACCGCGCAATGTCCTGAAGCGCAACAACCTCTCGCATGTGCTGAAGTTGAACTGATGCAAGCAGGGCATGACGCATGGGCGCGCAAGTTCTCTGCTGCGGAAAAGCGCTTGCCGGAGGCTCAGGATAACTTACGGAAATCGGCAGAAACGGCGTTGCAGTGCAAGCAGGCACAACAGACGCCGACACCGGTCCATGTAACGCAGGCGCCGCAGAAGATAACGCTGCGTGCCGACTCCCTATTCCACTTTAACGGCAGCAACGAGGCAGCGATCCTGCCGTCCGGCAAGCAACGTCTCGATGCCGTGGTGATGGGTCTGAAGAAGATTCCCACCATGCGTGAGCTTAAGATAACCGGCTACGCCGACCGCCTCGGCAGCGATACCTACAACCAGAGCCTGTCTTTGCAGCGTGCGCAGACAGTCCGACAGTACCTGAGCAAGCACGGTGTGACATTGCCGATCACCGCGCAGGGCCGCGGTAGTGCGAATCCGGTGGCTAACTGCCAGCAAAAAAAGCGCGACGAACTAGTGCAATGTCTCGCGCCAAATCGACGCGTCGAGATCGAGTTTGTGCTTACTGCGCCCTAGCATACTCATTTGTTAAGAATGACCGTCGGTTTCAATAGATGCCGACGTCGCGCAGCCGGTCGATATTTCGACTAGGCCGCGTTGTATCGCAGGCTCGCTGCGAGCCCCCTAATATTATTCCCCGCAGTCTCCCGCCGCGAGGCGGGGGGTAAATTCGCACGCGCGTTGGCTGGAAATACTAACGGGCGCCCTGTTTCTCAGGCTCGGGATGCGAGCGGTTCCTACCGGACCGATGCGGCCGTCAGGGCTTGCCGATGGCAAGCGTTGGCGTGGCAAGGGAATGTTTTCATGAGCGACAAGACGGTGAGCACGTACAAGAGCCGCATCCAGGAAAAACTTGGACTTTCCTCGTTGGCCGCCCTGATTGAATTTGCTTCATTGCATCGACTGATCGATTGAGTTTTGTCGGCTATGAATGAAATGAATCTGTTCGGCTCTTCAGGGGGCGCGCGTCGCCGTGCACAGCGTTACGCTCACCGTTTTTCGCACAACGCGGGGCTCACTTCGATCCGCTTCGCGACGGTATTGGGCTGTCTCTGTGCATTTGTACTGCTGTGCATGCTGTCGCTACGCGCCAACGCGGCACCGTTAGTCGACGGTACGCCGCGCACACTGCACGTCGACGATTCGCGTCTGGCCGCAGCGCCGGCTGCACGCGACGTAGTGGGGCAAGCCGGGCATCCAGCCCGCGACGGTCATTCGAGCGACGAAGCTGTTGCCAGTGCCCGTTTTGTGCTTCCCCCAGCTGATAGCCGCCACTTTGTGGGTCAACCGAAGGCGGGTGAGCATGAGGCCGCGATCGAGCGGCAAACGTGGCTGTTGGCGCTGGCGGCTCCCGCAGTCGTTGCGCTCGCTGGCGCATGCCTGTCCCGTGCTGCGTTGAAGCGTGCCGCCGAGAAGCAACACTACGCGGAGGGCGAATGGAAACGACGTTGCGATGCGGCCGACGCGCGCGAGCAAGTCGCGCGCGTCGCGGCCTCAGCAGAGGCGAGTGCCGCCGCGAAACAGGATCGGCTCTGGCTGCTTGGCACGATGCGGCTGTATGCAGAGGCTCCGTTGATCGCCGTATCGAGTCTACTTGAATCGCTCGAAACGGCACTCACGCCGTCCGCCCGACGCGCGCAGATGCCGGTGATCCGGTTCGCAGTGCGCACGTGGTCCCAAACGCTCCACGACCTACTGGATATTTCGCCGCTGGAATCACGCGCGGTTGTTCTCGACGAAAGCGTCACTAATTTGCGCGAGCTTGTCGACGGCGTCATTGTGCTGTTGTCTCCGTCTGCCGCTCAGCGAGGCTTGCGCTTGAGCGCCGGCATTGACCAGGCGGTCGCGGAACGGATTCTCGTCGATAGCGCCCGGCTGGGTCAAATCTTCTTCCACCTGCTAAGCCGCACGGTCCAACTCAGCACGCGTGGAGAGATTGCGCTCGTCGTGTCGGCGGAGCCATTGAATTCCGGCTCGCAGCGAATTTTGATCAATGTGACAGATGTCGGTGCAGAAGCCGCGCCCGCCACTCAACTACAACTTTTCGCGCCGGACGCTGATCAACCGCTTGCGGATGGGTGGTTTGGCGACACCGATGCCTGCTTGCCGCTCTGCCAGATACTCGCGCAACGTATGCAAGGCGAGCTCTCGGTCGCAAGCGGCTCGGGTCCCGGCACCCGTGCGAGCTTCAGTGCGCCGTTCACCGTCGAACAATGGCGACCGGCCGCAGAACCGGCTAGTAATGTTCAGGCGCCTGTGTTCGCCAATGCTGCACAGTCGGAATCTATCGCGAGCGCCCTATCTGAACCCTTTGAACGCCGCTATCTCGACGCACTGTCCGAAGAGGGTATCGATATCCCCATGTTTCTGGGCGGCTGGCGCCATTCAATGGACGACGACCTGAAGCGCCTGAGCGAAGTGAGTCACGACGGTGACTATGACGGGCAGAGCGCCCTGCTGCACAGACTGAGCGGAGCCGTGGGTCTCGTCGGCGCCCACAGTCTGATGGAGGCGTTGCAGTTCGCGAGCGGCACGTCGCAGGAACGCGAAGCCGGTGCAATCGACACGCTCGCGGAGCGCGCCCGGACCTTAATGGCGCAGCTAGACACAGAGATCGCCACATACCGGAGCACCACAAGATGACCCAACCGCTGGCTCTAATCGAAGGTGATCTGGCGTTCCCGAAACCGCGACCATTCGATGGCTTGCCGCCGCCTTTCGGCTCGCGCCGACGTGCGGCGCGGGTCGGCGAGCAACACGAACCGCCGCTCGGCGCACGAACTGCAGCGCAACAGGCGATTCAGGACGCAGCACAACGCAAGCCCCAACCAGCGCGGACTGGTCCGCTTCCGCCGGGCGTGAAGCACATCCTGCTCTGGAAGGCATCGCCGCAACGCTCAAATCCCCATCGCTTCGATGAGGCGTTGGCCGAAGCGAAACGCTACCTCGAGATGGGCAACGGTCGGCCGCGTTCGTCGCGCTCGGATCATGTGCTCGCCGCGTCGATTTTCGCCGGCTGCACCATCGCGCTCACGTGGTTGCTGGTCACATGCTCGATGAAGGACGCGGAGAAGGTGAAAGCGCTATCCGTGGTGTCGACGGTTCTGTCGGCGGAGAGTCCGCGCGGCGATCATCCAAAACCGGTCGCAACAACGGCGGTTGCGGATACGCAGACAGCGGCCACGGCCGAGAACGGGCCGCAGCAGTCCGTTGCCGCGGCCTCGGCAGCCGCACCTAGGCACATCACCCAAGTCTTGCCGAGGCAGGCTGTGCAAGTGGCTTCCCATGCCGACGATATGGTCACGCCGTCCGCAAAGACCGTGAAACGAGTCAAGGTGGCGCGCTTGACCGAGGCGCACCACGAACGCCTCGCCTTAACCCGAACCCTTCGCCCGGCCACGCAGCCATCCGTGTCGAAGCAACCCGAATGGACCGCACGTTCATCGGCCCAAGGCGACACCTTCGACAAGGCCGCGTTGCTCGACTGGGCCACCCAACAGCGCGCCCACGTCACCACACGCGCCACCGTCCCGGTCCCTGGCGACGCCGACTGGAACGCCCGCATGACCCAGCGCCGGGTCACCGACAACCCGGACGCTTTCCAAACCGGCCGTGTTCAAAAGTAAAACGCCATAAAAAAAGCCCGACCAACGGTCGGGCTTCTAAAGTCGGCTGCGTCCTCCACAGGACGCAGCCCCTGCAAAACAGCTCGCAGTAACTACAAGCGCAATCGCTACGCTTACGCAGCCAGCAGCGAACGCAGCACGAACGGCAGAATCCCGCCGTGCTTGTAGTAATCCACTTCGATCGGCGTATCGATACGCAGCAGAACCTGCACGCGCTTCTCCTTGCCGTCCTTACCGCGAATCACCAGCGTCACTTCCTGTTGCGGCTTGAAGTCATTACCCAGGCCTTCGACGTCGAACGTTTCTTCGCCGGTAATACCGAGCGATTGCACGCTATCCGAGCCCTTGAACTGCAGCGGCAGAACGCCCATGCCGACCAGGTTCGAACGGTGAATCCGCTCGAAGCTGCGTGCGACCACAGCCTTCACGCCCAGCAATTGCGTACCCTTCGCAGCCCAGTCACGCGACGAGCCCGTACCGTACTCTTCACCGGCAAACACAACAGTCGGCGTACCTGCGTCGATGTACTTCATCGCTGCGTCGTAGATCGACTCTTGTTCGCCGCTCGGCTGATGAATCGTCAGGCCGCCTTCCACACGCGTGCCGTCTGCCTTCGCCGGGATCATCAGGTTCTTGATCCGGACGTTCGCGAACGTGCCGCGCATCATCACGTCGTGGTTACCGCGGCGCGAGCCGTAGCTGTTGAAGTCGGCCTTCTGCACGCCGTTTGCCTTCAGCCACTTGCCTGCCGGCGAGTCTTCCTTGATCGAGCCTGCCGGGCTGATGTGGTCGGTCGTGACCGAGTCACCGAAAATGCCCAGCGCGCGCGCGTTCTTGACAGCAGGGATGCTGTCAGCCGGCGTCATCGAGAAGTCGTTGCCGAAGAACGGCGGCTCTGCGATGTAGGTCGACTTCGGCCAGTCGTAGACTTGACCTTCTTCGCCTTCGATCTTGCTCCACAGGTCACCCTTCTTGGTGAGCTGCGAGTAGTTCTTGCGGAACGCGTCTGCGTCCAGCGCGAACTTGAGCAGCGCGTCGACTTCTTCGCTGGTCGGCCAAATGTCGCCCAGGTAGATGTCCTTGCCGCCCTTGCCCTTGCCGACCGGTTCGGTCATCAGGTCGCGCGTGATGTTGCCGGCGATCGCGTAAGCCACAACCAGCGGCGGCGAAGCCAGGAAGTTGGCGCGGATGTTCGGGTGAATACGCGCTTCGAAGTTACGGTTGCCCGACAGAACCGCTGCCGCGACGATATCGTTCTTCGTGATCGCTTCGTTCAGTTCCGGCGTCAGGTCGCCCGCGTTACCGATACAGGTCGTGCAACCGTATGCAGCCAGCGTGAAGCCGAGCTTGTCGAGATACTTCAGCAGATCGGTCTTCGTCAGGTATTCCGTGACGATGCGCGATCCCGGGGCCAGCGACGTCTTGATGTGCGGAGCGACCGTCAGGCCGGCTTCCACAGCCTTCTTCGCCAGCAAGCCAGCTGCCAGCAGCACGCTCGGGTTCGACGTGTTCGTGCACGACGTGATGGCGGCGATCAGGATGTCGCCGTTCTTCACGTCCACGCCGTTGCTCGTCGTGTATTGCGCGTCGAGATCTTCCGACTTCTTGGCAAAGCCGTTTTCTGCCACCGGCTTCGAGAACAGGTCGCTGAAGGTCGACTTCACGTGACCGATTTCGATACGGTCTTGCGGGCGCTTCGGACCTGCCAGCGACGGCGTCACCGTGCCGAGATCCAGCGTGACGACCTTGGTGTAGTCGATCTGGCCAGCCTTCGGAATACCGAACAGACCTTGCGCCTTGAAGTAGTTCTCGAAGGCGGAGATTTCTGCGTCGGTGCGGCCCGTGCCCTTGAAGTAGTCGATGGTTTTTTCGTCGACCGGGAAGAAGCCCATGGTTGCGCCGTATTCCGGCGCCATGTTGCCGATCGTCGCGCGATCCGGCAGCGACAGCGACTTCGTGCCTTCGCCGAAGAACTCGACGAACTTGCCGACAACCTTTTCCTTACGCAGCAGTTCGGTGACGGTCAGGACCAGGTCGGTCGCCGTCAGGCCTTCGCGCAGCTTGCCCTTCAGTTCGACGCCCACCACGTCCGGCGTCAGGAAGTACACCGGCTGGCCGAGCATGCCTGCTTCAGCTTCGATACCACCCACGCCCCAGCCCACCACGCCGATACCGTTGATCATCGTGGTGTGGCTGTCGGTGCCGACCAGCGAATCCGGGTAGTACACCGTGTCCGCGCCTTCGGCCTTCTTGTGCACGCCGCGTGCGAGGTATTCCAGGTTCACCTGGTGAACGATACCGACGCCCGGCGGCACGACCTTGAACGTGTCGAATGCCTGCATGCCCCACTTCATGAACTGGTAGCGCTCGTTGTTGCGCTGGAATTCCAGTTTCATGTTCAGGTCGAGCGCGTTCTTTTCGCGGAAGTGATCGATCTGCACCGAGTGATCGACGACCAGATCGACCGGGACCAGCGGTTCGATCGACTTCGGATCCTTGCCCATATGTTTCGCAACACCGCGCATCGCAGCGATGTCGGCGAGCAGCGGCACGCCGGTAAAGTCTTGCAGCACGACGCGCGACACCACGAACGGGATTTCGTCGACGCGCGCTGCGGTCGGCTTCCAGTTCGCGAGTTGCGTGATGTGTTCTTCGGCGATTTTCTTGCCGTCGTAGTTACGCAGCACCGATTCCAGCACGATTCGGATCGAAACCGGCAGGCGGTCGATCTTGATGTTCAGTGCCTTGCCGAGTTGCGGCAGGGAGTAGAACTTGCCTTTGCCGGAACCGCTGTCGAATTCCTTGAGCGTTTTGTGGAGGTTGTGGGCCATGGTGTTTTCCTTGGTTTGATCGCGGAACTACAGTACTTAACTTAACTAGATGACGTACAGATCGACGTATTCATTGACCGGCATGGCTTCGAGCCTTGCCTGATCCAGCGACACGTCGAGAATCGCCAGTTGTTGCCTGACCGGGAAGCGGCGCGCGAGGTTGGTCTTGAACTTCTCGACCAGCAACGGAATTCCGTCTTCGCGACGACGCTTGTGACCGATCGGGTATTCGACTACAACTTCGTCGAACGTCGACCCGTCGTTGAATTCGATCGTCAGTGCATTGGCGATCGAACGCTTCTCCGGATCGTGGTAATTCTTCGTGAACTGCGCGTCTTCGACACATTCCATCTTCGCGCGCAGCACATCGAGTCGCGCGTCCTGCGCGATCGAATCTTCATAGTCCGCGGCCGTCAGGCGGCCGTGGATCAACGGCACGGCGATCATGTACTGAATGCAGTGATCGCGGTCGGCCGGATTGTTCAGGGGGCCTTTCTTGTCGATGATGCGGATCGCGGCTTCGTGGGTGCGGATTGTGATCTTCCTGATGTCTTCCACGCGCCTGCCTGCTGCGTTGAGTTGCGCGTGCAGCGTCATCGCCGCCTCCACCGCCGTCTGCGCGTGGAATTCAGCCGGGAACGAGATCTTGAACAGCACGTTTTCCATCACATACGAACCGTAGGGGCGCTGGAACTTGAACGCATTGCCCTTGAACAGGACATCGTAAAAGCCCCACGTCTTCGCCGTCAGCACCGACGGATAGCCCATCTCGCCGGTCTTCGCGATCAGCGCGAGACGCACTGCGCGCGACGTCGCGTCGCCCGCGGCCCACGACTTGCGCGAGCCGGTATTCGGTACATGGCGGTAGGTGCGCAGCGCATGCCCGTCGACAAACGCTTGCGAAACCGCGTTGATCAACTCGTCGCGCGTCAAGCCGATCATCTGGCCGACTACCGCGGTCGAAGCCAGTTTCACCAGCAATACATGATCGAGCCCGACCTTGTTGAACGAGTTCTCGAGCGCGATGCAGCCTTGAATTTCGTGCGCCTTGATCATGCCGATCAACACGTCTTTCATCGTCAGCGGTTTTTTGCCTGCTGCGATGGCACTGCGCGAGAGCCAGTCGGCTGTCGCCAGAATTCCGCCGAGGTTATCCGACGGGTGGCCCCATTCAGCAGCCAGCCAGGTGTCGTTGAAGTCCAGCCAGCGGATCATCGCGCCGATGTTGAAAGCGGCCTGAACCGGGTCCAGCTGGAACGACGTGCCCGGCACCTTGGCGCCGTTGGGGACGATCGTGCCGGGCACGATCGGTCCCATCAGCTTGGTGCAGGCCGGGTAGGTGAGCGCCTCAAGTCCGCAGCCGAGCGTATCGATCAGGCAGTTACGCGCGGTATCCAGCGCGAGCGTGCTGTTGATCGGGAAATCCAGTACGTAATCGACGATATCGACCAGGACGGAGTCCGGGGCGGGTCGCACGTTGGAAATCGGAGCGGACATCGGGGAGCTTTCCTGATGTAACGGATCAGTTGGTCTTGTTGATCGCGTTCGATTGCGTCGGAGCCGGTGCGCCCTGGATCATGGCTGCCGTCTTGCATTCGTCGGCCAGACGCGAGCTGTCCTTATCCGAGAACAACATCGCCTTCGTCGGGATCACGACCAGATCCATACCCGATGCGGCGTCGTGGAAACGGTCTGCGCCCGTGGTGGTCGCTTCGCGCGGCAGATTGTAGTTCTTGTTCGCCCAGTGAACCGTGACGATCTGGTCACGCTTCATGTCGCCCTTCAGGTCGAATGCCAGACCTTCGTTGCACGACCACTTTTCGGAGCCGTCCGGAACCGGATCGACCTTCGCTTCCTTGGCCGGGTTGGCCTTGCGCTTGATCAGGCGTTTCGGTTGCGGGCGCTTCGCCACAGCCTTGGCAGCCGGTTTCGTGGCGGTGGTCGCCGTTTGTGCGGCGGCGTCAGTCGCGACGGTCAGCATCGTCGTGGACAGGGCGCCAATCACGGCGGCGATCATCAGCTTTTTCATGGAGAAAACCTTTCTATCTAGTTTCAGTTAAACAGTGCGCGGTTGGCCATCTGGAGAACCGCGAGGTTGAACTGCACGCGCCTCGAAAGCGCACAGCGACCGCTATTTTCTCCTATTTAGCGGCAGGTACTTCAAATTCTCGGGACCGGTGTAATTCGCGCTCGGCCGGATGATCTTGTTGTCGATCCGTTGCTCGATGATGTGCGCGCTCCAGCCTGCGGTGCGGGCGATCACGAACAGCGGCGTGAACATCGCCGTCGGCACGCCCATCATGTGATACGACACCGCGCTGAACCAGTCGAGATTCGGGAACATCTTCTTCGCATCCGCCATCACGGTTTCAAGCCGCTCGGCGATGCTGAACAGCTTCAGGTTGCCCGCTTCCTTCGAGAGCTGCTTTGCGACTTCCTTGATGACCTTGTTA
>NZ_JAQQFL010000020.1:0-156537 GCF_046026025.1 Paraburkholderia fungorum
CGTAGTGCCAGCCGGCATCGGCGATGCCTCTTCCGCGATATGTCCCGCCGCGCTCACACCGGCGCGCGCTGCGGGCGACGGCATCGACAACACGGACGCTGACGCTGAAGACGTGCTCACGGCTGCGCTCCGGGGGATGCGGTGGACGGTCCCGTGGTGACGGGGTTGGTCTGCACCGCGGGGTTCACCTGCACAGCGCCACCGTTCATGACAGGATTCGTCTGCACGGCGCCGCCATTCGTGACCGGAGCAGGAGCGGAATTCACCGGCGGCGCCATCTGCTGACGACGCATCTGGTCGAGATTGAACAGATTCATCGCCGGCGACCCACCCTGGCTCGGACCGAGCGGCATTGGCGGCACCACCGGGTCGTCGTTGTCCTTCAACAGGTTGTTATCCGACTTGTACGCGCCCGTCACGCCCTGCACGTAGTCGTAGCGGTTCGCCGTCACGGCCTGCGCCGTATCGCGATCGCTGATGATCACCGGGCGCAGGAATACCATGAGGTTGGTCTTCTGGCGGGTCTTCTGCTCCGAGCGGAACAACTGGCCAAGCCACGGAATATCGCCCAGCAGCGGCACCTTGCTGTTGCTGACCTGGTAGTTGTCCTGCATGAGCCCACCCAGCACGATGATCTCGCCATTGTCGGCAAGCACCGTCGATTGCAGCGAACGCTTGGTGAACTGCGGGCCGGCCGGGTTGGTCGACACATTGGTCGTGCCGTTCACGATCGCCGAGTCTTCCGTGTAGAGCTGCAGCTTGAGAACCCCGCCCGAGGTGATCTGCGGTTTGATGTGCAGCGTCAGACCCACATCGACGCGGTCGTAGGTATTGAACGCCGAACTCGCGTTGCCGCTCGTGAGATTCGAATACGAACCCGTCTGGATCGGTACGTTCGTGCCGACCACAATCTTCGCTTCCTCATTGTCGAGCGTGATGAGGTTAGGCGTAGACAGCACGTTTGCATCGGCGGTCTGCGAAAGCGCCTGCAACAGCGCGCCGAGCCCCTTCACACCAAAGATGTTGTGCACCCAGCCGACATTGAGCCCCTGCTGAAGACCAGAGCCGCTGACGAGCGCTCCGGCGAGACCACCGGTGGCGCCAGTCGCGGCGGCTGCCGCCGTCAGATTGACGATGCTGTTGCCGTTGCCCGTCGCCAGATTGGTGCCGGCGAAAACCTCGTTGTTCGCGACCTGCCACTGAATGCCGAGATTGGCGTTCGTATTCGAGTTCAACTCGACGATCAGCGCCTCGATGTAGACCTGCGCGCGCCGCGCGTCGAGTTGGTCGATGACGTTGCGAACGCTTTGATAGACCGGTTCAGGCGCGGTGATGATGAGGGAATTCGTCGACGGATCGGCCGCGATCATGCCGCCCGATCCACTATCGTCGCCACCGCGTGCGTTGGCGATCAAGCCGCCGCCCTGGCCGACCGCGCCGCCGCTCGCACCCGATCCTGATCCCGACCCTCCCAACCCGCTGCTGCTACTCGTCGAACCCGGCAGCGGCGGCACACCAGGCGTGCCAGTCGAATTGCTATTGCCGGACGAGCCACCCAGGCCATTGCCGTTACCTTGCCCGAATCCCTGCGCGCTCGATTTGTCGCTCGATGTGCCTGTGTCGCCGCTGGCTTGCCCCAGCATGCCGCGCAGCACCTTCGCCAGATCGACCGCGTTCGCATTCGTCAAACGCACCACGTGCATGTTGCCCGGCACTCGCGTGGCCGAATCGAGCCGTGCGATTAGCGCTTTCGCATCCTTGATGCGCGACGCATTGGCCGCGCGCAGCAGCAACGCGTTGATGCGCGGATCGGCCGCGACCGACACCTTCAGCGTTGCGTCCGTGTTGCCGATACTCGTGGGGTCGAGCATTTTCTGCACGATCGGTGCGAGATCGATCGCGCTTTCGTGCATGAGCGGCACAACCTCGACCTGCTGAGACTCGCCCGAATCGATCCCCGCGATGATCGACGCGACGCGACGCACGTTGTCCGCGTAATCGGTGACGACCAGCGTGTTGTCGTTTGCGTAGGCGTTGATTGTGTTGTTCGGCGTGATCAGCGGTCGCAGCACCGGCAGCAGGTTGGTGGCCGATTCGTGCCGCAGACGAAATACCTGCGTGATCACGGTGTCGCCACGTGCCTTGGGTGCGTTGCCGACATAGGTAGGAACGCCTTGAAGCTTCGCGTCTGCTTCGGGCACGACCTTCAGGATGCCATTGTCGGTCAGCAGCGCGAAGCCTTGCATGCGCAATGCGGCTTCGAGCGTCTTCAATGCCCGTTCCTTGCTGACCGGATTCTCGGAGACGAGATTCAACTGCCCCTTCACACGCGGGTCGACGATGATCGTCGTATCCGTTGCCGAGCCAATGGCCTTGGCGACCTGTCCGATATCGACATTGGCGAAGTTCAACGTGACCTGGGCATGGACCGTCTGCGTGAGCGCCGGAATCAACCAGCCGAGCGTGAATACGATGCGAGATACAGCATGGATACCGGAACGAAAACGTGTCATGGATCTGGTTCTATGCCGCTGTGCCCAATTTATAGGAAGCAGGCTCACCTCGTTGAGCACGCACGCTATCACCCGTTTTCATGCGCGATAGGTATGCGGCTTTGAGCCTGCACTTTCGTCCGCTACGGCGCGGCAGCGTGAGCCCGTCCGTAGACAGCGAGGCAAGATTAAGCGGCCCAATAGCGACGACGTGTGACAGATCCTCAGCACAATTTTTCTTGCAGCAGTCGCAGTGCACGCGGCAAGCGTGTACGTACTGACAATCGTTCACCGAGTCGACTTAAGCGGTCGATAAGCTGATAGAGATCTTCATTCGATCCATCGCCCGTGTCGCGTCATTCGCGTACCGCACACGAGCGCCGACAATAACGACGACATCGAACAACATACGGCCAGCACATGACAGAGAAGCCGCTAGTCGATCATGCATTCCATCCGGAGCAAGACCGCCTGTTGACGGTTGAAGACTATCTGCGTGAATTTCCTGGCGACGAACAGACTGAGCAGCCCCGCGCGCGCTGTCCTTTATGCGGTGAAGCGCTGCACGTCATGCAGTCGCGTGGACGAAAGCATACTTATTACTTCTCGCATGCCGAAGGGGCGCTTGCACATTGCCCGCTGGTGACCGACGGACTGCCGAATCCGATTCTGGTCACCGCGCAACCGCCCAATATCGAACTGGAGCGCAAACAGCGCGATGCGTTCTCCCGGCACTGGCGCGCGCATTTGCATGCCATGCGAGAACACGTGCCGGAGTTGAGCGTCATACGATTCATGCGTATTGTCGAACACGCCGACGTACTGCACCTGTGGGCATGCCCCACGCTGATTCAGGCAGACGTGCCGTATATTTTTCTTGTTCTCGCCGAGTTCATTGCAAGAACACCCGGCGCGCAACACTCGGCATGGGTACGGTTCTGGTTCGATGCATCGGTGCAGAGAATCGACGATCTTCGCAAATCGCGCGCAACGCCTCCGCGCCTTTTCAGGTTGCATTACCGGGCAACGCGTTCTTCGATGTTTCCGGGCAGACGGCACCTGCTTCGATACAGTGAAGTGCCCATGACCGGCGATTTTCTGAATGCCTCGACACGTCTGGTCCGTTCTGATGTGCTCACATTCGAGACATTTCTCGCGCAATCGGAAACGCAAGGTACGGCGGCAGCTAGATAGGTGCGCCGAAGTGAAGATCAGATAGACGCAAAGCGGATATGAATAGCATTCCACCTACTTAAGACGCTGGATTGTCCGTCAATTCATTAACGCAAATGACTTTAACGGTGTCGAATATTCATCACGCATTTGAATCCGATATTGGGCATTAATTCTCCGTACCATTTGTTGCCATTTCGACTCACGCAATTCACGGACACTTCACCGTCCACGAGGGAACTCGAATCTATATTGATCAGGCGGTCAGGTTCCCTTCCGGCTGCGAAAAAATCCCTGGTTCGTTTTCCTTAAGGAATTGCGATGAAATCTAGCAAGCGTATCGTTTGTCAAGCTGTCCTGGCCGCTCTCTCGGTACTCGCAGCATCCGCAGCAATGGCACAGACGGCACCGGCTCTGGTCGGTGGCGGCTCGTCGCTGGTTGCTCCGTCGATCGGCGCAGAAATCTCGATTTTCCCCGCTGCTGATGGTACGGCTTCGTACGCATCGGTTGGTTCGGGCAAGGGTCAAACTGCTTTCCTGAACAACGATGCAACCCAGTTCAGTCTCGCTTCGGGCACGGTTGTCAACTTCGCGAATAGCGATGCAGCTCTGTCGTCGACGCAGATCAACAACTACAAGTCGAGCACAATCGGCGCTAGCAGCGGCCCGCTGATTCAGCTCCCTTACATCGTTACGCCGATCACAATTCCGCTGGTCAATGCACCGGCCGGTACGGGTCCGCAAACGACGACTGGTCAGGCTAACAGCGTCGCGCTGAACGACAATGACCTGTGCGGCATTTTCTCGGGCAAGCTGACGGACTGGAGCCAGGTCACGAACCCGGACAACGGTTCGTTCTATGCTGCCGGCCCGATCACGGTTGTTGTGCGCGGTGACGGTAGCGGCACGACCGATCTGCTCACCCGCCACCTGGCAGTTTCAGGCATTTGCACGACCGGCACTAGCGGCAACTCGAACATCGCGTTCACGGAAACGCAAACGTTCAAGACCACGCTGTTCCCGTCCGGCCTGCCGACCAACTTCGTCGAAGCGACGGGTAGCGGCGGCGTGGCCAGCGAACTTGCGACGCTGAAGACCGCAGGCAAAGCTGGCGTGGGTTATCTGAGCCCGGACTACACGAACTCGTTCCTCGCAACGTCGACGAGCGCACCGGCTGCGACGAATGCGCTGGCTGTTGCCAGCCTGTTTAACACGTCGACGGGCGCTGACGTGGTGCCGACGTATCAGAACGCCACGCTGGCGCTTGGTACGGTCGCTCTGCCGTCCAATCCGGCCGTCCAGACGCAATGGGTGCCGAACTCGGCCAACCCGTCCACAGGCTATCCGATCTCCGGCACGAGCCAGATCATCGTTAGCCAGTGCTATGCGAATCACAGCAACTCGCCGACCGTCAACGCTTCGGTAGTGGACTTCCTGAACCTGCACTACAACAACGCCAGCAACGCCGCGATCCTTCACGGCAATGGCTTTGATACGGTGCCTACGAACTATGCGTCGGCGATCACCACCGACTTCCTGACCACCGTCAAAGGCCAAACCCTGAACATCGGCAACGCCAGCGTCTGCGGCGCAGTCGCCGGTCGCTAAGCACTTGTAGAGTTTCGCTGCAGACACACCGTGCCCTCATTTTATGAAGCCACGGTGTGTTTGCAACTCGGATGAACGTGGACCACCGTACATCAAGCCACATTGTCAGTTGCATTCATTGTTTGGAAATACCCATGATTCGTGTAAAACACGTCATGGCTCGATCGTCATATCGAGCCATGTGGGAATCTTCAGGTTTGGTGAATTACGCGTTGCCGCCCTCATCATCGCGCGGCTCCCACATACCACCATGAACCGTCTCAATCGACGGAGTCTCGAACCATTGATGCGGTGCTAGAATTTCCGCGCGTCGAACGGTCGGCAGCACCTGGACATCAAAAATCTCTTCCACTCCGTTATAGAATTCCAGGATACCTAGCACGCGACCGCTCGCAAGCTCGATCGCCGCAACACCAGCGACAAGCTCACCCCTGTCTTCGATGGGCAAGCCTTGTGGTCCCCGTTTCATCCGCAATTTCGATAGACCAACGAACAGGACGCCGCCATAAACCGCCAACCCGTGCGTGAACCCGGGTAATTCGGCAACTACACGTTTCGTCCCTGTCGCGGTATCGATCTGCAGAACGTGTCCGCGGCCGCCTTCAAGAACGTAAAGCTGACCGTCAATCACCCGTGGCGAATGCGGCATCGACAGCCCTGATGCAACGATGCGTCCGCTCGGCACTTCCATGACGATGCCACCGTCGGCCATCCCTTCGCGCCAGCCATAAGACGTGTTCGTGTGACCCAGGGCAGTCGCAAACGACGCCCTGCGATCGTGAAACGCCATGCCATTCAGATGGCAGCGATCGTCGCCGGTGAAATCGGTCAGGAAAGGTGGTCGCCAGAACGGCGTGAAGTTGAAGAATCCGTCGATCACGCAAAGGCACGAAAAGCGCGTGTTGACCGCGATCACACGCGGACCGTCGAGCGCCATGTCATGCAGATCGCAATTGCCGGTGAAGTGCGCGACGCGTGGCACGAACATGCCGTCATAGTGGTCCGGGCGCGCAGGGTATTGCTGCGCGATCGCCTTTGCATTTGCAAAGACGATCACTTCGCGATGTGTGGCGATCGCCAGCCGATCGCCTTCGACTGCGAGCCCCATCGAGCGCGGCAACAGACAGGCCGACAATGTCGGGACACCCTTGTCGACGCCGAGCAATGCAACGCCCGATGGCCGCCTACTCAGTGCAAGCGAACAGTTCAATGCCTCGAGCGTCGCAAGAAAACGGCCCGTATCGCGCAAATCGATCAAATCGGGCTGCTCTGCGATCCCGTTGCCTTGCACTTCATCCTTCAGTTCTGCTGCCTCCACTGTCAATTTCCTCTCTCAGGTTGAAGCATTATTTCGAAGGTTATACATCGCCGCGGCTTCCGTCGTTCGTGCCCTCTGTCTCGCCGCACGCCACCGCAATAGCCATCTATTTATTGCCCCCCGGCTTCCGTTTCTTCTTCGAGTCATCCGAGTCGTCCGAGTCCAGGGAATTCGAGTTATCACCGAAGCCCTCCACTTCCACTGATATCACCCAGCGTCGCCCCGCCCCACCGGACGCATTGTTCCTCGCAAGATCCTGTGCCATCTGGTTCGCCGCCGATGCAGTCGAACTCGCCGACGTCAATACGCCGGCATTGACCGACTGGCCCACCGGCACACCGATGGATGTCCCTTGCACCTGAATGTTGTCCGCGTTGACAACATGCAGCGCCGCGATGTTCAGATTGCCCGACACGCGAATGCCTGCGTCACCGGCATCGACCGTGCCGCGTGGCGCGACCAGTGTGGCGTCGCCCACCGGCACACCCGGTATGGTTTGCAGCGTGGCGATACCCGCGCCGGTCACCTCGCCTCGTGCGTCCACCGTGCAGTAGTGATTCGGGTCGCACACATAGTTCGGCGGCGGCACATCGGCCACCGATTTGGAGCCCTTGCCTGCATTGATGTCGCCGTTCGAACTCCAGATGGTCATGTTGCCACCCTGCTCGGTGAAAATCCGGCTTTGGGCAAGGAGAATACTTTCGTCGGTGAAGATATTGACGTCGCCTTTTTCAAGCGTCAGGATGCCCTGCGTGCCGGGACCGGCAAGTACCTGCCCCTTGCTATTGACGATGGACGGCGGGGCCGACACGCTGCCCACCAATGCCTCACCTCCTGGCCCAAGGATCGTTACATTGCCGCCCTGCTGCGTCTGGATGGTCGTGCTGCGAATGTCCAGATTGCCGGTCTTCACGAGCGTGTTCGCCCCGTTGGCGCCTCCGCCGAGATTGTTCGCCGTGTAGCCGAGCGACGCCGGAAACAGCGTGTTGATCGCCTGGTAGCCGCGCGCATACTGCTGGTAGAACCGGCTCGCCGGGTTGTTGTAGTCGTTGCCGACGTCCGTCAGGATTTTGAAGAACACCTGCTCGACGAACTGCTGCTGGACATACGACGGCAACGCCTTGAACTGCGCCCATGCTTCGCTGCCCGTGAGTCCGCTCACGCTCTGGAGCGCGGCCTGCTTGTCTTTTGTGA
This sequence comes from Paraburkholderia fungorum, assembly GCF_046026025.1. GTDB lineage: Bacteria > Pseudomonadota > Gammaproteobacteria > Burkholderiales > Burkholderiaceae > Paraburkholderia > Paraburkholderia fungorum_E. Next base: position 7,786 of record NZ_JAQQFL010000020.1, read on the forward strand.
GTCCGGTATCAACCGCAAGCCCCGCGTCATACTGTTGCATGAACGCGATCCCGGTGGCCCCAAGGCCCTCGATGTTGCTGACGTTCGCGCTCGCAGGATCGATGTAGGCCGAGATAAACCGCGCAATGTCGATGCCCGGGCCGACGCCGAACAATACCTGTACGTTCGCGCTTTCGTGCGGAAGGTTCGGATTGTTAGCGTTGCCAACTGCTTCGATACCGGTTGGATTCGGGGTAAATCCGTCGTTTCTGCCCGATGCAATAAAGGCTTGCTGCTGATTAGATAACGGCCCAATGTTCCGGCCCGCTTCGACGTCGAAAGTACCAGGGCCACCGAGCACCAGGCTCGGGAGGACCGACCTGGATGTAGGCAGCGGCGTGTCGTAGATATCACGCCCCGCGACAATCCGGGTGAAGTCGGACGACCGCAGATTTTGCCCCAGAAACGCCAGATTCACGATGTCCTGGCCGGCTTGGATCAGTGCGGGTTTGTCGATTACGACGCTCACATTCTGGTCGTAGAATCCTGCGTTTGTCGCTCCGACTGGCTCCAACACGCCATCAACGATGCTGCCGTTCACGCTGTAGATATGGGCCAGTTGGTTATCGTCGGCGTGCAGCGGAGTCTGTGCGTGATCCGCGCTGCTTTTACTCGTCAGACCAGGCACTGACGCCAACTGATTGGCGGACGCCATCTGATTGGCCGGCGACGGCATCAGCGACGGATCGATGTCGAGCATGCCAAATACCGCTGGCAAGCCAGCCACGAACCCAATCTGATTCGACACGTTGATAGACTGGTCGGCGAGCAGATTCAGGTTGCCGGTGGCGGACGGAAATAGTTCGCCGCCCGACGCGATCGTGATGCTGCCGGAAAACGCGGTCAGCCCAATCGATGCGGGCAACACCTGCGACTCGTCGGATCCGCCATTCCCGCCGCCGATCAGCGACTGCCCCGATATCGAGGAGCCCAGCGTACCGAACTTGACGTCGCCGGTAGTGGACGCGACGTTGACCGCCGAGTTCGGTGAGTAGCTCTGGAAATCCGCGTGCTGGCTATAAGAGCCAATGACATAGTCCACGTACGACGGATTGTAGACGCCACCAATATCGGCGCCTTGCCGCGCGGACACGTCGAGCGTGCCGTCCTGTGTCGCCAGCAGCGTTGAAACCGGAGCGATGGGCACGTTGACGGGGCGTCCGGTCCCAACGTTGTTCGCGCTGAATTGCGTATAGACAGCCCCATCGGATGCGATCGCGCCGCCAGCCTTGATGGTGCCCGTGCCTTTCGCAACAAAGTAGTCACCGCTCAGAATGTTGCCACCTGCCGTCACGATCAGATTCCCGCCACCCACTGTGACGGGTACGTTACTGCTGTTCAAATACCATGTGGTGGGCAGCGATACAGCGAGATCGGTAATGTTGCCCCCCGATCTCACGGAGACATTTCCGCCTACGCTCATCACGCCCTGGCCGAAGGCGCCAAAGTCGATTGACGTCTGATTAATCTGCGTGAAATTGGAGCCGCCGGTCTGGCTATTCTGCGTTACCGTCGGGCTGCCCGTAATTTGCATCCATTGCCACCAGAATTGACTGATGTTCGCACCCACCACCCCAGTGACTGAGCCGGTCGCATCAGTCGCGTTTTCGATGCCGGTGATATCGCCCTGAGCATGAATGGAAATGTCGCCAGCAGAGTCGGGGTTGACCGTGGGACTGACCAGTATGTCCGGGAGAGCTTGTGAAGTATTTCCCTTCACAATCGTTGCTGTGCTGCCTACCGTCGTTCCTGCCGTCGGTGCACCTGCTGTGTAAATGACCCCGGGCGCAGTCGAGTCGAGCAATGCGATATTGTTGCCCGCAGCGATATCGATCGAACCGGTGCCGGTGCGGATCATCGTTGGAGCGAGCAGCGCCACGTTGTTCGTATCAACATAGGCGAAATGGCCGTCGAGCGTCACGTCGCCGCCGCCACTAGCTGTGTTGAACATCGAGACCGCCTGCACTGAAAGCGGATTGGCGCTGGCGAGATTCGAACCGGACACCACCCAGAACGATGAGCTGGACCCAACGTTTAACGACGCTGTAGCAAGTGGCAACCCGTTGCTGGACGTTGCAACCGGCGACGGGGTGTTGTCGGTCGGTACGGATCCGACAGTCACAGTCGAAGGTGTAATCAGCGCCGTGAGTACAACTGGAGGCGGTTGCAGTGGCACCGCCTGATACGGCAAGAAAGTATTAAAAAAACCCGTTTTGGGATCCCGTTGCCCCCCCCACAGATTCATCTGCGTCGTATACGTGTTGTATTGGGAAAGGTAGCGCAAGTAAGCTGTGGGGTCCGCCAGCTCCTGGGCAGCGGTCGGGACACTTGGTGCAAGGGGTTGGCCTGACACCGGGGTCAAGCCGGAATGATCGGTTCCTCCCAAAAGGATTTTACCGTTCCAAAATTGCTGGGCCGGGTCATGCGTTCCGGCGATAATCGTTACATTGTCCAAATATATCTTGTACAGCCCGTAATACTGCGCAATTGCCGCGCTATCCCCCCCTACGAATGCCGGGTTGCTAGCAAGCGCCGGCGCGACTAGATGTCCACCGTAGTACGTATTGTTTTGCTGCGCATAGCTCCCGTATCCCCCGATGTTGTCATAAAACTCATGATGTTCTGCCGATGCACTTGAAGGCGTTGGCGGTACGATTGTAATCGTCGACAACGGCGGCGCCGTTGGATTCACAATCTGAAAGAACCCATCCGTCAAACTCGCATCCACCTGCACATCGTGCACAGCCCGGAATGTAATATCCGGCGCTTGCCCATTGAAGCGGAACGCGAGATTCGTCGGCGACGCACCCGCGCCCAGATTCCAGTTCGTCAACACGGAGATATCGCCGTTGTTGATCGCCGTACTCGGGTTGTCGAGTTCGATGCCCGGCACCACATGGAAGTTCGCCACATTCGTCGTAGCGAATTGCGCCGCGACACCCGTCAGGCCGTTCTCGACGAAGCTCATCAAGGTGCCAGGCACTGCCGCGTTGGCATCGCCGTTCACGTACCCATAGAAACTCTGGTGATCGGCATTGGCCGTCGTCGGTGTGAAGAAGTCGTTTGCCAGGTAGGTTTTCAGTTGCTGCGCGCTCGTCGGCGCAGCGAGCACGTTGCCGCTCTGATCCTTCCACGTCCCTGCAACCATGCCCGGTTGCCCGTTGCCCGCGACGCTATCTCCATACCATCCTGCCGGATCGACGATGCCGTCGAAATGCTTCGCGCCTGTACTCGGATCGGTCGTGCTCCATACCGCGTACGCTTCCAGATTGACGCTGCGCGCATCCTTGATCTGCACGCCCGGTGCCAGCGTCACGTTCACGCCGCCGTTGTCCAGCAACGGTGCACGGAAGCTCACGGTGCCGCCTGACAGCCCACCTGCCGTACCGCCCGTGACATCGATCACCGCGTTGTTGCCCAGCTTGATCACACCGGAATTCGCCGCGGAAATATTCTCATAGCCGTAAGTCGGGTTCACCGTCACTGTGCTGCCCGGCGTGCCGGTCGTGTCGATGACAATGGTGCCGCCGCGCTGGGCCGCGCTCGAACCGGTCGCAATGAGCGAACCCTCGACATCCACACCGCTTTTGCCGTACAGGCCGATCTGCCCACCGGCAACACCCGCAGCATTGACCGTGCCGAGAATCTGCACATTGCCGTTGTTCGGATCTTGTCCCCCTGCACCGCCGTCCGCAGTCAACGCCACCTGATGTGCGGTCAGCGTATTCCCCGCCGACAAGGTCAGATTTCCCGCCCCCGCCTGCACCAAAATCGCGCTATTCACACCGCTCGACGCCAGCGTGTGCGCAAGATTGTCGAGATTCACCGCGCCGCCGGTGTCGAGCGAAAACGATCCGCCCGCGAAACCTGTCGCCGCGCCGCCCTTTAGCGTACCGTTCAGATTGACCGCCTGTTGCGGCGCCGACAAGGTCAGACTGCCCGCAGCTCCGCCACCACTCGCGCCTGAGAAGTCGAGCGTGGAACCACTCAGCACGTTCACCGATCCAGTATCGGCCGTCAGCGTGATCGCTCCGGCGGGCGCGTATTCGGTGACATCGAAGAACGCTTTCGGGACACCCGCTGAACTGACGGTCGCGCTGCTGCCAATAGTCAGATCACCGGTGGTCGCTTCGAGACTCACGTTGCCGGCAGGCGCGGCAATCTTCGCGTTATCGTTGAGCGTGCCGCCGACGAAGCTCCACGCGCCGCCCATCGACGTGTTCGTCAACGCCGTGCCCGCCGCGCTATTGATTGTCAGCGCCCCGCTCGTCTTCAAGGTAGACGCCGAACCGGTAGCCGCCAGATAAACCGGTGCATTGAGCGTGACCGGCAGCGCGCCAAAATCGAACGTGCCGGTGTTCTGCCCGACGATGCCACCGGTCGCGTTCATCGTCACGTTGCCGAATCCGGACACGGTCTTGTTGCCCGTACCGAGGTCGATTTCCTTCGCGTTGACGGTTAGCGTGCCGCCGCCGCTCACACCGCTCGGAACCGGCGCGCCCGCTTCATTCGTGAACGCGACGGTCGTTCCATTAAGCGTGACCGAGCCGCCATTGCTATTGAACGTGCCCGCGCTCAGATCGACGTTATTGCCGAACGTCGCGTTGATATCGCCGACAAAGTTCATCGCACCCAGGCTGCGCAGCGTCAGTTGCTGTGCATTGGCGAGTTGCGCGAGGCCGGCCGCGCCGATCACGAAGCCGGGCAGGTTCGCGGCGGCGGCGCCCGTTGCGTTGGTGAACGTGATGGCGGAACCCGCAGCCGTGATTGCCTTGCCAGACAGTTGCGCGGTCGGGTCGACTTTCAGATTGCCCGACGAATCGAGCGTCAACGACTGCCCGCCCGAGAGCGTCGCGCCGGCGCCGACGCTCAACACTCCGGTGCCCGAGGTATCGAGCCGCGAGACCATCACGGACGCGCCGTTCGAGACACGCAGCAGCGCTCCGTCGCCGGAAATCGCAGCGGCGCCTGTCGTGCTGTTGGCAAGCTGGCCGATCGTGATCGGCACATCTTTCGCCGCCGGATAGTTGCCGCTCGCTGCAATCACACTGCCCGCGTCCACGCGCAAACCGTTCACCGCGTTCGGGTCGGTGCCGGTCGGGTCGGTCTTCGTCACCAGCAATACTTCCGGTCCCTGCAAGGCACTCGACGCGTTGTTCGACACCACCACGCTGTCGGCAATCGGCGTGATCGTGATGCCACTGCTGGTCTGGGTCCGCGTGCCGCCGATCAGCAAACTGCCCGCATTCAGCGAATCGAGATCGCTCGCGCCGATCTGCAGATAACCGGACAACGCCGGGGCGCCGTTACCGGTGATCTGAATGTCCTTCGACGCGATGTCGACTTCGGCAGGCGCACCGCCCGTGCCGGCCGCCGTGTTCAACGTCGCGCCGAGCGTCAGTCCGCTGATTGCGGCAAGCGCCAGGCGGCCGCCGTCCACCGGCAGCAGTGGCGTTACTGTGCTGGCACCCGCATTCGCCGCGAGAGTCGGGAAGAACGCATTGGCGCCGCTCAGCGTGTACTGCGAATACTGCTGCCACACCTTGCCCGATTGCACGTCGAACAGAAGCGGCGTGGCGCTGCGCGCGCCGCTGAGCGCATCGACGGAATAGCCCGCCACCATCGCCGTGCCGTCGGGAAGAACCTGCGCGGCGTTCGGCGTGACAGCCCCACTCGCGCTCGCCAGTGTTACCCGATAGGCGCCCGGCAGGGTGGCGTATTTGCCGGGCAGCAGCGTGTACACTCCCGCCGCCAGTCCCGGCACACCCGACAGATAAACGGATTGACCCACCGTGCTGTTAAGCGCCGCCTGACCGACACCCGCGCTGAGCGTTGTGGTGCTCACCGTGCCGTTCGCATTCGTCAACGGTTGCAGGCTTTGTGCAAACATCGGATCGTACGCGGCGACTGGCGACTGCGGGCCTGGCAGGATCGCGTAGACATTGCCGGCGTTGGCGTTCACCGGCAAAGCAACACCGCTCGCCGTGCTTGCGTAGCTCACGTTGTATTGCGACAGCACATCCCGGCTGCCGCCGGTACCCGGCACCCATTCGGCCGCTTGCAGGTCGCCCCCGCCAGAGAGGTCGATCGACGCGCCTGAGTTGAGCGCAACTTTGCTGCCGTTCACGCCGATGAACTTAGTAGGTGGCGCGCTCAGATCGGGCGCCGCGCTGCGGCTTGCGACTGGATTGAACTGCCACTCCACACCGTCGACCGTCGTGCCGAACGGAATGATCGTACCGTCGTTGGAAACCGAGGTTACGCTGCCGTTGCCGAGCGTAACCGAGTCCGTCGCCACCAGCGGAAGACCGTTGAACTGCGCAACCGTCGTCGTGTTAGTCGGGTCACCGACGCCGAACACCAGCGAGCCCGAAGGCGCGCGCACCGTCCCCGATTGCACGATCTGGTTGGCGTCGACAACGAGGCTGCCGCCCGCCGACAACGGTATGCCGGACGTGCCGTTGGAGAGGAACGTAATTGTGGTCGGCGCCGGTTTGCCGGTGGATGGATTGTTGGGCCCCACCGCGTCGATAATGAACGTGCTGCCCGTGGACGGATAAAGATCCGCCGCTTTGAAGGTCAGGTTGCCGGCGGTGTACAGTTCGCCGGCTTGAAGCGCGTTCGGCGAACCGCTTGCGTTACTCGCATTGGTCGAACTCATGCGGATATCGCCGCTGCTCGTGAAATTGGCCTGCCCGAAGTTGTTGAGTTGGAACTGGTTTTTCAGATCAATGAACGACGCGTTGACGTTGAGCGTACAGTCCGCGAGTGCCGTGACGGGAGTCAGATTCGTTTGGCTGGCCGTCCCGGTTAAGGATGCGCCGATCGACACATAGGGCGCGTCGATCGTGACCGTCGGTGCGCCGATTGTCTGGGTGCCTTTGGCAAGCACCGACGCAAGCGTCGAGCGCCTGGTCGAATCGGACGAGACGAGTGTAGCGAGTTGATCGCTGCTCAGCGCCACGATCTGCCCCGATGCGATCGATATGGCACGGCCCAGACTCATATCCACATTGCCAACGAATGCGACCGGTACGGGTGCGGCCGCACTGCTTGAACTGCCCAGCGCCAGCGTCGAAATCCCCGATCCATCCAGACGATCCACGGAGAACTGCAGCACGCCGCCTGGCGTCCCGGCGAACGTCTGCCCTGCAGCCAGACCGGTCGGCACGAGCGTGCCGCCTTGTTGAAGCGCTATCAGCGACGCGCCTGGCGCCGTGAATTTAGCGCCGCCACCAGGCTGGCTGGCGTTGCTGATCGGCAACTGTTGCGCAAGCAAGGTCAGCGTGCCGCCCTGCCCCTGCGCCGCCCCCGGCTGCGCCTGCAACGTGCCGTCGAAGTACAACGCACTCGATCCTGCCAGCGTGATCGAGCCCGCATCGCTCCAGACGCTCTGCGGCGCGTACCCACCCGACGCCTGCGGTTCATCGAAGACCGCCGAGGCACCCGACACGTTGATGGTCGACCCTGCCTGCGCAACAATCGCACCGGAGTCGTTCGAGATGTTCACGATGCCACCCGCCAGCACCTTGCCCGTGGTCGGCACTTCCGTTGCAAGTCCGATCTTCACCGGTGCGGCAAGCGGATTGGTCAAGGCGACGCCGGACACGTCGAGCAGCGCATTCGCACCCAGCCATACGGATTTGGTCGGCGACGTGTCATTGCCGTTGGTGAGCTGGCCGCTCTGTGCGAATGGTGAGGCAACCAAACTATCGCCGCTCAGCGTAATCGTCCCGCCCGGGGCAATGATCGATCCGAGCACCGTGACCTGTGCAGGCGAACCCAGACCGACACTCGCGCCGGCGTCGGCATGGATCGACGCGCCCTCGCCAATCGTGACCCCACCGGTCACGCCGGCGTACGAGGGAATCTGGCCAACCGAGCCGGTCGCACCGTTCCCCGTCCACGCGAGATAGTCTCCCCCTGTCATCACAAGACTCGTGGCCTGACGGTGGTAGGCGTCAATGACACCGGCCGAGACGAGGCCCGCCGCCGACAGGTCGGTGCCCGTCACTGCTCTTTGCAACGCAACGCTGTCTGGAATCAGGTTCTGCTGCGTCAGGGATACCGTCGTCCCTGGCGCGACCGTCGCGTCGTAGAGCGCGTTCAGCACATACTTGCCGAAGCCTTGTTGCGCGAAGAAACTGGCTGGCAGCACGAGATCCCATGCAGGTGCCGATGCGGCGTTGCCGCCAATCTGAAAACCCGGCGCCTGCAGCGTCAACGTGCCGCCGCCCGCGAAACCCGCGCTTCTTATGGTGCCGTCCAGCACGATCCGCCCCGCGCCGGGCTGGCTGCCTGGCAGTACGTACCCTCCGTCGCCTGTGTCGCCGTACGGAAACCAGCCGTTGGGGGTCGCATACGTGATCAGCGACACGTTGCCCGCAGTACCTTTCGCAATACCATTCTGCATCAGCATCTGGCCGCTGGACAGCATCTCGCCGCCGCTCGACACGTCCAGAACGCTACCATGTTGAAGGTCGATCGATCCCGTCGTATCCGAAACACTGGCGTTCGAACCCCCGCTATTCCGGGAAGAACTCGATTCGAGCGTCGACAGCGAGATGCTCCCGCCATTGATGAATTGACTACCGCCCTGCACGGTGCCAGACGCGGCCTGCGTGTCATTGTTGACCCACTGACCCGCCGCGCTGATCAACGCGTCCGGTCCCACAACGATGTTGCCGTTGGCCGTAATCGCAATAGTGCCGGAGGGAGCAATAAGGTCGCCGAGAATGTTCACGACACCAGGCGCGGGGCTATTCAGTGTGATCGCGCCACCCGGCTGCACCTTCAGCTGCGCTCCGCTTGCAACCACGATTCCTTTGCCCGCGGATTTGTCTTCGGTAATGCTGACCTTTGAAAAACCACCATTGTTTAGCGTATCGACCGGCACCACCATAGTGGCGAGCACGTTGTTCGGATCGGTACTCGACAATGCCGCGAGCGCGGTCGGATTGAGCGGCGTGTCATTGGTGAAACCGGGCGTCAACGTGTTTAACGACGGCGCACTGTTCTGCAGAATGATCGTGCCCGATTCGCCGCCAACCGAAGTGGGCAACGCGCCATCGGTTGCCTGTGCGCCGACGACACCCAGCGTAAACGTACCGCCGATCGGCTGCGCATTGCCTTGAACCTGCTTCGAGCCACCGAACGCCTGCGCGCTGATATCGCCGTCGAGCACCATGGCGTTCGAGGCAAAAATATTCAATGTGCCCGCATTGCCGCCGACGATGTAGTCCGCCTGATACGCCCCGCCGGTGAGCAGCGGATTGCTCCAGGTATTCGTGACGCCCCAGCGCGGATGACGCTCGACGAACTGCCCCGCGACGCCCACGTACGTATCCAACGGATTCGCCTGACCGATCGGCACGATCACGCCGTTCGCATCCACAAGCCGCGTGGTATTGACGATTCCCCCGTCGTAATGAATATAGCCGCCGTTCAGATTGAGCGACGAGCCCGCCGCCGTCATCACCTCGGCGCCGGCGAGGTTGATCGTGCCTCCATTCGTCAGCAACTGATCGACCGAGCGGGGAATCAGGCTCACGTAGCCGGCCAGATTCAGGATCGGACTGCCGACCCATTGCAGCCCGTCGGCATTGGTGCCGGACAGTGTGCTGTCGAACACCACGTTTTTCAAACCGAACAGGAAGCTGTTGCGCAGCAAGGGCGAATCGGCCAGCTCGTTCTGACCGATTCGCGGCACGGTGACCAGCGTGGACGAGATTGGCAACTCGACGTTCGCAAGACCCGAGACGTCGATGGTCGCGCCCGTGTCGAGATAGATGCGGCCGGGCACCGACGTATCACCGGGGGGCGTCACGTAGCCGGCCGCCTTGGGTGTGAGCGCCGTGACCGACACCGTGGAGCCTGGCGCTTCAATCAGCGAACCGGACTGGAACCAGATCGACCCGGCGGTCATGCCGATGCTGCCAGGCGTGAAGGTGGTGCCCGGACTGGAGGTCGCTGTCGCGCCATCGGTGTCAGGCAGGACCGTGGTGACCGAACCGTTACCGAAGATGAGTTGGCCTGCGCGGCTCGTATCACCGCCGTTGCTGTTCTTCAATTGCACAAGTGCGGTGCCCGGGTAGGCCGTGCCGGTAGGCGTGTTCGCGGCGTACTCGTCGACGGTCGAAATGGTGATGCTTCCCGGCTGGCTGACGCTCGTCGTCGTTCCCACCACCCCATTCTGCGCGACGCTGCTGCCAAGCAACGTGACATTACCGCGCGCCGCCTGCACGATACCCGTGTTCACCAGGCTGCCGGCCGGCGTGACGTCGACCGAATTGCCGTTGGTGGTCGGCACCCGCAGCGCGCCGGTCAATTCAGGCAGCAGCACCTGTGGGTTGGCCGGGTTCGGCGTCAACCCCACGCCGACGCCTGCCGCGAGTATCACCTGGCCGCCCGTCGCCGTGATGCTGCCGGCGTTGGTCACATTAGGCGCCGCCACCAGCACGAAGCCGCCGTCGCTCGCCGTGCCGTTCGCTGCTGTCGAAATCGACGCGCCAGGTGCGATCATCACGGCGCCTGGCGTTTGATACTGGCTCGCGCTGGGATCGATAACCGTATTGCCGAGCCCCAATACTTCGTTCGGGCTTTGACTGCCGCTTGCCTGCGGGTTGGTTCGCCCCGCTTCCAGCCCAGCCAGGCCGCCCGATTGCTGCAGAAACAACACGTTGCTCTGAGCGATATCGGCAGGCGTCTGAATCAGGTGGTTGTTCGCGTTCAGAAAATCCAGCGACGACGCCACCAGCGAATGCACGTTGACCTGCGAGCCCGCGCCGAACAGGATGCCGTTGCGGTTGATCACATACACCGAGCCTTGCGCTTTCACGTTGCCGAGAATCTGGCTCGGCGCGCCGCTCGGATCGTTAATGCGGTTCAGCACGACCCAGTTGTTCGCACCGTTGGTTTGCGCGCCGCCCGACTGGTTGAAATTGAGCGTGGTCTGCTTACCGACGTTCATGGTCTGCCACGTCAGCACCGCGTTCTGGCCGGTCTGCTGAATGTCGACATTGACATGCCCGCTGCTGTCGACGCTTTGCTGCGGCCCGTATGCGTTGATCCACAGCACCGGGTTGCTGGTATTGGTGTTCTGACTGATCAGGTTGCCGTTGCCGTCCTTCGCGAAGCTCACACCGGGCGCGACCTGCAATCCGCCGGCCGTCAGACCGTTCGGCACATTGGCGGCAGTGCCGGCCGCCGCGGCCGCCTGCTGCGCGGCGACTTGCGCGGCGATCACAGACGCGGCGCGGCCCAGGTTCTGAATCGACGGCTTGCTGGCCTGCAGCGCCTGCTGCGGTGACACGCCCAGGTTCGGCACGCCCGCACCAGCCGCGCCGGCGCTACCGCCTGCGGCCATGCGTGCGCCGACTTGCCCCAGATTCACCATTCCCGCTGCATGCGCATTCGCTGCCGCGCCGGCTGCAATCATCAGCGCTACGGCCTGGCAAATCGGCCGCAGAGCGATTCGCGATGCTTCGCGCGTGCGTGATGAACGTGAACGATGATTGGGCACGCTAGCTTTCATTGTCTATCCCTGAGCACTCTTGACTTGACGACCGTCAGCACAGCGCCAGGCTCGGCGCTAGTCCCCGAAACGGTCCCCCCGTATGCGACACGCACGGCCGCATTGATCCACGGGAGCATAGGGATGCCGCGTGGCAGCGATATTTACGATGATCAGGACAATTGACAATGGGTTAAAGGTACGTACCTTCTGTCACTTTGCGTTAATCCGGGCGCGGCCCGCTCAAGCCCATATCAGTGACGGGGTTCGCGCCTTACGACGCGCATCGGCTCGCGAGTTCGCGTGCAACACGCGTGACTACCTCAGCCCAATCACCTGGTTTGCGTTGACGAAAAAGCCGTGCCTGCGGATACCACGGACTGTCTTCCCGTTCGAGCAACCAGCGCCAATCGGGCACGCCAGGCAGCAAAACCCAGAACGGTTTGCCGAGCGCGCCGGCCAGATGAATGACCGACGTATCGACCGAGATCACCAGGTCGAGCGCATTCACCAGGGCAGCCGTATCCGAAAAGTCCTTCAGATCGGTGCCGAAATGAATCAGGCCGCTGTCTTCCAGTGTCTGCGCGTCGCGCTCACGCACGAACTGATGCAAGCTGAAGAAGCTTGCATGTTGCGTATAAATCGACGCCAGCGTCTCCAGCGGCAACGAACGGTTCTGGTCGTTGTTATGCGCCGGATTACCCGACCACGCGAGTCCGATTCTGAGCGTTCCGGGTCGCGCTGCGGCGTCGACCTTGTCGGTCCATATGCGGCTGCGGGTTGCGTCGGCATGCAGGTAAGGCGTCGTGGCGGCGGGTATGGTTTCGAGTTGCGTGCCGAGTGCAAATGGCACGCTTAGCAGCGGGCATTGCAGATCGAACGGCGGCAGCGGATCACCGCTTGCAAGCACTTCGCCCGGACCGTGCAGCGATTCCATCAGTAGCTTTAAAGCACCAGGCACCTCAAGGATGACGCGGGCACCCCGTTCGGCAACCAGACTTGCGTAGCGGCAAAACTGCAGCGTATCGCCATAACCCTGTTCGGCATGCAGCAGCACCGTCTTTCCCTCGACGGACGCGGCGCCGCTCCAGAGCGGTTGCCGCTCATGACGCCGATGCCGCGCAATCGCCGGATCGCGCCAGCGATTTTCGTGCTGCCGCCAGCCTGCTGCGAATTCGCCGGTCAGCAGCAGGCAGAATGCTTCGGCCGCCTCTGCCACGACCAGCGCGGGATCCAGTTCCTGTGCACGCCGATAGCATGCAATGGCCTCGGCGTGACGCTGCAACTGCTGCAACGCGGAGCCACGCATATACCATGCATGCCCCGTGTCGGGGGATGGCAAGAGCGCCTGTTCGTAGCTGTCGAGCGCGTCGTCATGGCGTCCCAGTTGCTGCAGGACGTTGCCACGGCTCCAGCAGAGTTCAGCGCTCGGCCCGGCGGCGGCAAGCGCCCGATCGTAGCTTTCCAGCGCATCGGCATGACGCTCCATCAGATGCAGCGCGACGCCGCGATTGCTGCTTGCGGCGTCGAGCCCCGGCGCGCGCGCAAGCGCGCCGTCGAAGGCAACCAGCGCATCGGCATGCCGTTTCATGCCTTCGAGTGCGTTACCGCGGCCAAGCCACGCAAGCGCATGATCCGGCTCCAGCGCCAGCAGGCGATCACAGCGCGCGAGCAATGCGTCGTAGCGATGCAGATTGTCGAGCACCACACAGCCGTTATAGAGCGCGGCAACGTCATGTGGATTCGCTTCGAGTATCTCGTCGTAGCACGCGAGCGCATCTTCTTCCCGGCCCTGCAACTGAAGTACGCCGCCGCACGCGAGCAATACTTCGGGCGTCCTTGGGCGAATCACGAGCGCGGAGCGATAAGCCTGCAATGCGCGTTCGTATTGTCCAAGGTCGCGCCACGCGTGCGCGCTGTTCAGATGCGTGGCGTATTCATCCGGCGTCAACGCCAGTGCGCGGTCATAGCTGATCAACGCGTCAGCCGGCCGGTTCAACGCGCGCAGCACATTGCCACGATTGCTCCACGCCTCCGGCAACGCGCTCGACACGGCAAGCGCCGCGTCATACGCGCTCAACGCTTCCCGGTACTGCTGAAGCGCCAGCCGCACATTGCCCAGCGCTACCAGCGCCGGCGCAAGCCGTGGTTCGAGCCGCAGCGCGCGATCGAGCACCGCCAGCGCCTCGTCGTTGCGGCCAAGCCGCACCAGTACCGCGCCGTGATTGCCCAAGGCCCATCCGTAACCGAGCCCCAGACTGAGCGAACGCGCAATCAACGGCTCGGCCGCCTCCGCCTCGCCATTGTGCAAATGCGCGACGCCTAGCAAATGCAACGCGTAAGCGTTCGCGGGATCGATCGCCAGCACGGCGCGATACCCGAGTTGAGCTTCCTCCAGTTGCCCACGTTCGTGCTGGCTCCGTGCGAACTGCAGCATCTGGTCGATCACCGGTTGTCCCGGTGTCGCGGCGGGTGACGCTAACGGTTCCGCGTGTTTGAATACCATCGGTTCACCCGTGCGGTGATGCGTTACCCGCCACCACGGATCGCAGCGCTTCGCTCACACGCGACAGCACGCTGCCCCACTTGCCCGGCTCGGACTGCCGGAACAACCGCGTATGCGGATACCACGGACTGTCGTCGCGATCGAAAAGCCAGCGCCAATCGGGCCAGTGCGGCAGCAATACCCAGCACGGCTTACCGAGCGCGCCAGCCAGATGGGCGACCGACGTATCCACGCTCAGCACCACATCCGTTAGTTCGATGAGCGCCGCGGTATCGGAAAAGTCGCGCACCTCGTCGCCGAAGTACGCAACGCCGAGCGAATCGAGCACCGCCCGGTCATCGTCACGCAGCGGCTTTTGCAGACTGACCCACTCGTACGCATCGGTGAGCACGGGCCGCAACTGTTCAAGCGCGATCGAGCGATTGTGGTCGTCCAGATGCTTCGGGTTGCCAGCCCACACAATGCCAATCCGCGGACGGCGCGTGGTGCCGAGTCGTGCACGCCACTTGTCGACGAGCACCGGATCGGCCTGCAAATACGAGGGACTCGACGGAATCGTGTCGAGCTCCGTATGAAAAGCGCGCGGCAAGCTGAGCAACGGACAGTGCAGATCGAAAATCGGCAGCGCATCGTCTTGCGCGACCAGTTCGTCGACACCGTCGAGCCCGCGAAGCAACGACTTCAATGCCGGTTGGACTTCGAGAATGACATGCGCGCCCAGCGCTTTCACGAGCGGCGCATAGCGGCAAAACTGCAACGTGTCGCCGAATCCCTGTTCCGCATGAAGCAGAATCCGCTGACCGGCAAGCGATTGTGTGCCGTCCCAAGTGGGATGCGCGAAGTCGCGTTTCTGCGAGCCGACCTGTGGTTCACGCCAGCGCCATTCATATTCCGGCCAGCCGCGCGCAAAATCGCCGGTGATCAGATACACAAAGGCCTGTGAAAAATGGGTATCGACGTCGTCAGGGTCGATTTCGAGCACCCGTTCGAACGCTTCCAATGCTTCACCGTGGCGCTTCATCACCCGTAGGGTGTTGCCACGCTGAAACACGACCATCCGTTCGCGAGGCGCAAGCGCCACGGCCCGATCATGGGCGACCAGCGAGTCTTCATACCGCAATAACCGATGCAACACGATCGCGTAACTGGACCACGCCGGGCCATACTCCGAGTCCAGTGCAAGCGCGCGTTCGCTGCTCTGCAATGCGTCGTCGATTCGGCGAAGCTGACACAGCACACGCGTGCGGTTGCATAGCGTCTCGATCGAGTTCGGCTCGATCAGCAGCGCGGCGTCATAGCTCGCCAGCGCCGCGTCGAACTGCAACAGCTTCTGCTGCGCATTGCCACGATTGGCGAGCGCTAGCGCATGGTCCGGTTGCCGCACAAGCACTCGCTCACAGCGGACTATCGCTTCGTCGTAACGTCTCAAGCGCTCCAGCACAACCGAACTGTTGTACAAGGCGTCGATGTAATCGGGTTGCCAGGCGATCGACTCGTTGAGACCGGCCAGCGCCTCGGGCAACCTGCCGAGATCCGTCAACACCATGCCGCGCAGGAACAGCAAACGCGCGTTGCCAGGCGAGATCCTCAGGGCGCGCTCGCACTGTTCGAGCGCCGCTTCGCTGCGTCCCATTCGCCTGAGCACGTCGGCGCAGTACCCCAGCACCTCCGGCGACGCCGGTTGCACTGCCCGCGCCCGCTCGAACGATGCTAACGCCTCCGGCAGTTGTCCCAACGAAAGCGCGACCGCGCCGTGACGGCACAGCGCATCGACCAGCGTCGGCGCGACCTCCAGCACATGGTTCCACGCCGATAGCGCCTCCTCAAGCCGTGTCATTTCCTCCAGCAGACTCGCGCGCTGAGCAAGCGCACGCAGATGAGCAGGATTGAGTGTCATGGCCTCGGTCAAACAGTCCAGCGCCTCGTCACGACGCCCGAGACTCGTCAGCACAGAAGCGCGATTCGCCAACGCCAATGCGGTGGGCGCAAGATCAATGGCACGCCTGAACGACACGTCGGCTTCCTCGATCCTGTTCTGCTGGAATTGCAGAACGCCGAGACCGTGCCACGCCTTCGCATGATCCGGTGCGTCGGCTAGCACGACGCGATAGCCGCTCTCCGCCTCCGCGAAACTCCCGAGTTCGTGAGCGGCATGCGCGGCGCTGAAAAGGTCCTGTGTGGCCGAATGAAGCGCGCCGACCGGCGGATTCGTCTCCACGTCAGCGCCCATGGCGCAGGCCTGCGATATCGCCGATCGCTCGCGACGTTTCTTCGAGCAGCGCGTGGGTGACAGACTCGACTGCCGAGGCCCAGTCACCCACTTTGCTTTGGCGGAACAGGCGCGCCGTCGGATACCACGGACTGTCGGTTCTACCGCTCATCCAGCGCCAGTCGGAAGGCTCCGGCAACAGCAGCCATACCGGCCGGCCCAACGCACCCACCAGATGCGCGACACCGGTATCGACCGCGATGACGAGATTGAGGCCGCTCACCAGCGCGGCCGTATCGGAGAAGTCGCGGATCTCGTTGGCCAGGTTGCGCAAGGGCAGCGCGGCGAGTTCGGCTTTGTCGTCATCTCGCACGATCTTTTGCAGACTGATCCAGTCGACGTCCGGCACTGCCTTCACGAGCGGCGCCAGGCTCGCCAGCCGGATCGAGCGATTCCGGTCGTTCAGATGCTGGGGATTGCCGGACCACACGACACCTACACGTAACCGGCGATCATCACCCAGCAGGTGCCGCCACTTCTCCACCATCTGGGGATCGGCGGAAAGATAAGGCGTGTTCGCCGGCAGCGTGGTCAGATCGGTACCGAGCGCCAACGGCACGCTGAGCAGCGGGCAATGGAAATCGTACGGCGGCAAAGGCTCGCCTTTGGAGAAAATCTGCGAGGGGCCGCGCAATGACGGCATCAGCAAGCGCAATGCCGGTTGCACCTCAAGCAAAACCTTCGCACCACGTGCCGCGATCGGCTCGACGAAGCGCACGAACTGCAACGTGTCGCCGAAACCTTGCTCCGCGTGCAGCAGAATGGTTTTGCCGTTCAAGTCCTCGGCGCCCGACCAGCGCGGCGCGCTCAGATCATGGCGTGCGTCCTTCGACGCCGGGTCGCGCCAGCGCCATTCATACTCGGGCCAGCCGCGCTCGAAGTCGCCCTGGCGCAAATAGACGAACGCACGCGCGCCATGTACGTCGAAGTGTTCCGGTTCGATTGCAAGCGCCCGTTCGTAGGCTTCCAGTGCTTCTTCGGGTTTGGCTACGTTCAGCAATACGTTGCCGCGGTTCAGCCATGCAATCGTCGAACGCGGGTCGATCTCCAGCATGCGTTCGTTGGCCGCCAATGCTTCGTCGAATCGATGCAGATCCTGCAGCACGTTGCCGCGATTGCCCCACGCCGCCGCGAATGACGGATCGACGGCAAGAACCCGGTCGAGGTCGGCAAGCGCCTCGTCATAACGGCCCAGGTGACGCAGCGCCGTGCTGCGGTTGCATAGCACACTGGTGGATTGCGGATCGAGCGGGAGCGCGGCGTCGTAGTCGGCCAGCGCCGCCGTGTAGTCCTTCAATGCAAGCCGCGCGTTTGCGCGGGTCGCCAGTGCTCTCGCGTGTTGCGGTTGCAGCGCAAGCACGCGATCGCATCGCGCCACGACTTCCTGAACGTGACCCAGGTGTTCGAGCGCCACCGCACTGTTGTAGAGCGCATCGATGAGATCCGGCTGTCCGGCGACCGCTTCATTGAAACTCGCCAACGCCTCCCGCGCACGGCCCATGTCGATCAGCAACATGCCACGCATGTTCAGAATCGCCGGGTGATTAGGCGCGATCTCCAGTGCGCGGTCATATGCGCCCAGCGCTTCGGCATGCCGGCCTAGCAGCTTGAGCACGTTGCCGCGATTGGCATGCGATTCGAAGGAACGGGGATCGACCGTCAAGGCTGCCGCATAAGTATCCAGCGCCTCCTGATAGCGGCCAAGCACTCGCAATGCGCTACCGCGATTGCACAACGCATCGAGCGTCATCGGTGCGACGGCGAGCGTCTGGTCGTAGGCTGCCACGGCCTGTTCGTAACGCCCCGCTTCGATCAGCGTATTGCCACGGCGCACCAGCGCATGCAGATTGCGCGGATCGAGCTTGAGGGCCGCGTCGAAACATGCCAGGGCTTCGTCGACCTTGCCGCCGCTCGCGAGGACAGAGCCGAGATTGGAGAGCGCCAGCGGTTGCGGCATGAGCTGCGTCGAGCGCCGCAGCAGCGCCAGCGCGAGTTCGAGTTGCCCCTGCTGGGCGTGAAGCACGCCATACAGATGCAACGCTTCGCCATCGTCCGGCTGGTCGGCCAGCAATGCCTCGTAGGCCCGTTTCGCTTCGTCCAGACGGCCGGCTTCATGCAAATGCGTCGCCTGCACGAGCGTCATGCGCGGTTCGGCATAGCCGGCCTGCGCCCCTTCGTGAATCCGCGCGCTTGCCGACGCCGGCTGGCTGACCACGCCTTGCTGTCCGTTCTGCATTGTTTGCCTCGTTATCGCGGTGGGTCCCGGGAATGTCCGTTACGGCCTGGCGCAGCAGCGTTGTATGGCGATCAGAAAGATCCGCCATGCTCGACCCGCAGGGTCCTTGCTCGTCGACAGAGATTAGCCGAGCTCGCATAACGGGCGTATGACGCAAGGTACGAACACCTTGGGTGTCGCGATTCGTATAGGCCACGCATTGTTCAGTACATTTCGACACGTACCCGGCACATCTCGCGGCTACATTCGAGATGTCCTGGCGCGGGGAGACCAATCCGTTGCGATCACAAAAGCAAACGCCTGGACATACTCCGAAACACGCCTGCTTTTCAGCGCGACGCATTGCAGCAGCATGAATTGATCCAACGACCTGACCTATGGCCCGACTACGCGACGCGGCAGTGAAACGAAGCGGCAGGCATGCGTCAGGTTTTACGCTAATCGAAGTGCTGATCGCGCTCGCGATCGTCGCCATCGCACTCGGCGCCACACTGCGGGCAATCGGTTCGTTGAGCAGCAACACCGAAGCCGCACGCACGCGGATGCTGGCGCTGTGGAGCGCGGACAACGCATTGAGTGAACTGTTGATCACGCGGCAATGGCCCGACGTGGGCCGTCGCGTTTTTGCGTGTCCACAAGGCGGGCAAGCGTTTATCTGCCGCGAGATCGTTTCGGCATCGGACAGTCCATCGATCAGGGCCGTGACGGTTGCGGTGTATCCGAACGGGTCGACCGACGCCGAACTCGCGGCCATGGCGACCGTGGTCCAGAATGAAACTCGCTAATGAAACACACCAGGCGAACCGGTCGTATCTGCCATCCAGGCTCTCGCACTGGACAGTCGGCTTTCACGCTCATCGAGATGCTGGTCGCGATTGCGCTGCTCGCCCTGGTGGCGGTTTTATGCTGGCGCGGTCTCGATGCCACGATCCGCACGCGCGAAGATGTCGTTTCGCACCTCAGCCGCACGCGCAATCTCGCGCGCTATTTCTCGCAGCTTCAATTCGATACGTTGAACATGGCCGCGCCGCAGGAAATCGGCGGTGCACCGTTGCGAATTCTGCCGAACGAACTGGTGATCGTGCGCCATCTCGGCATTGGCAACGGTCCGACACGGCTGCAAATCGTGCGCTACCAGCTCAAGAGTCGCCAGTTGATCCGCAGTGCATCGACCCCGCTCACCACGCTGACCGAAGTGAAAGACGCAGCCCTGCACATGGACGGATTCGCCGGGGTGGTCGCGTTAGACGATGTGCGCTCGATGAATGTCTTCGTCTGGATGGCGCCCGCGTGGACCGATCAGCAGCAAGTGATCACCGACGCCTACGCACGATTTCTCAGGCAATACGCGGTCGGGACGATCAGCACCATCGGCATGCCGTTGCCGCGCGGCATTCGTTTTTCGATCTCGACAGGCAGTCCGGCGGTGGGGTTTGTCAGAACGATGCCGCTCGCGCAGTAAGCGCCGCGCTGTGCTGCACGGCGATCAGTTGCCGTGCGATGTCCCACGCCATCATCGCCGAATCCGGACTCCCCGAAATCTGCGCCGTCACCGTCGCACCGTCCACCAGAATCAGCAACTGCGCCGCGAGCCGCGCCGCTACCTCCGGCTCGAACAGATCCGCGAGCAGTTCGCCCAGCAGCGCCGTGACGTGCAGCTTCTGGGCGGCGGACGCACGATGAATCGCATCGCCGTGATCGGGGAATTCCGAAGCGGCGTTAATGAACATGCAGCCGCAAAACGTCTCCTCCCTGAACCACGCCTCGTGCCAGAGAAACACCGCCTTGATTCGCTCCAGCGGCTGTTCGTACTTGTTCACATACGCGCGTAAGGACTCCGCCGCGCTTTCCTCGCGCTGCTTCAGGACCGCCAGCACGAGGTCGGACTTCGATGCGAAGTGGTTATAGAGCGTCATCTTCGCGACGCCCGATTCCATGATGATTCGATCGACGCCCACGGCGTGATACCCCTCCTTCGCAAACAACTCGGTCGCCTTGTCGATCAACCGTTGCCGCTTGCCCGAGGGCGTCTTTTGCGTCAGTGACATGCTTCGATGAGTAGAGACGATAAGATCGGGCGAGATTCCTGAATTCACTTCGCGCCCATCGCCTCGGCCATGGCCATGGCCAGATGGGACTCGGACAGTAAATGTACCGCATGGCCCATTTCACACGAGTGAATCTGCAAATCGACCTGCGCGATGCTGGTATTCATTTCGATGTCTTTCAGCTTGCCGATCAGCTCTGCCCATTGCTCGATGGATACGAGACACGCAACAGGCCTTTGATGCCGCATCACGATCAACGGCCGCGCGCACGCATCGCGCAAGGCCTTCGACGGATTCTTGCTTAGATCACGTGTGGTGATGGACAGTGCACCAAGTGTCGCCAGGTTTTCCATTTCAGCCCTCATCGCAATTGTCCGGCGGCAGCCGACGGATTGCGTCGTCTGCCGTGGTGCTTGCTGCTCTCTATGTTCTGATTGGTGTAGTTTTTTTTCGTCCGTTACCGGGTAAGGTTCAGTAACGAATTGAAACAACGCCGAGGCATTCTATACAGATGGGTCTGTTTAAGCGACAGGGAACTTTGAGATTTTCGTTGAAATATTTTTTGCAATTTGCTTTCTATAAGCCTTCAGTTTTTCAAGCTGCGTCAGGTCGAACACATAGTGGGAAACCGGTGTTCAAGCTGGCTTCCGGCATGTTTTTCACCCCTCGGTTGTACGAACAATTTTTCATCCAGATGCCATGAAAGTGGCGACCTGTCCCAGCGCGCATACCGCTGTCATGGCTGCGCCACATCATCACGTCACGCTGTGCATGAGTCGATCCGTCCTCGTCAGGGAGACATGCCATGCTGACCGCTTGCGCTGGAATCGTGTCGCAATCCGCCACCGTACCTTACACCGACGATAGCGACGCCGCGCCGGCTTCAACCGCCCAAACGCCCTCTGCGTTCGCGTCAATCGACATCGAGGCCGTGCTCGGCGCGCACGCCGATTCGTTCCGGCACGCAGGTGTGCTGTCCGTGCGCAGCGGTTTGCAATGGCCGGCATCCGGTGGTGCTGCCACGCGTGCCATCGTCGTGACGGTCACGGCGGACAAGTTGGCTGCGTTACAAGCCGGGTTGCCCAAACAGATCGGCGGCGTACCCGTCGATGTCCGCGCCGCCGACGCGATGGAATCGATGCAGGCACTTGACCCTTCACGATATTGCGCACTGGCTGACGCTCGTCACGAATTGCGGCAGCCCTATTTCGCGGACCAGGTATTCTTCGACAAACAGGGCAACCCGCTTGCGAGTCCGCCTGCACCGCTCCTCGCATTCGCCGGTGCCCGGGCGCACAAGGAAGAGATTCCGTACACGCCGGCACCCGGCGCGAGTCTCGATCCGGTGACCGGGCAGGTCACGCTGGTGCTGCATGCGAGTCCCGACGCAGGATGGGCTGAGTTGTCGCGTTTCATCGCCGGTGTTCGCGAAGACCTGGTGGTCGGTATGTACGACTTCACCTCCGCGCACATTCTCACCGCCGTCGAGGCCGCGCTTGCCGACGGCAAAAAGCTGACGCTGACGCTCGACCATCCCGCGAAGAATCCCACGGCCGATCAGACCGACGAGCAAACCCAAACCGAGCTTTCGACCAAACTCGGTGAGCGCTTCGCCGGCACCTGGGCTCTCACCAACGCCGACCCGAAGGCGCCCGTCTGGATCTATCCGAACGCGTATCACATCAAGGTCGCCGTGCGCGAAGACGATACCTTCTGGCTTTCCTCGGGCAACTGGAACAACAGCAATCAGCCGGAGATCGATCTATCGGACGTGGCAGCCGCACGCAAGCTCGCCGAGACGTCGGATCGCGACTGGCATGTGATCGTCACGAACAAGGCGTTGGCAGACACGTTCCGCGCATTCCTGCAGCACGACTATACGGTCTCTCACGATGCAATCACGCAGGCCAGGGAACAGCACATGGCTGTTCAGGGTGCTGGAGCCGCAGCGCTCGAGGTGCCGATCGAAGCGTTCGCGACCGGCCGGGCTCCGCACCAGTTCTTCGCACCGAAGACATTGACTGGGAGCGTGACGATACAGCCGCTACTCACACCCGATAACTATCAACCTCATGTTCTCGCGCTCATCGAGTCCACGCAGCAGCACTTTTACATGCAGACTCAATATATCCATCCGAGCGGACGCCCTGACGATGCAGAGCATGATGCGCTGATTGCGGCGCTAAAGGCACTGGTCGAACGCGATCTCGACGTGCGTCTGATCACCAGTCAGTTTCAGAATGACGCATGGGTCGAGAAGCTGGTCGCGGCGGGCGTGCCCTCGTCCGTCCTGCGCCGGCAGGCGAACGTCCACAATAAGGGCATCGTCGTCGATGGCAATGTCGTTCTGGTCAGCAGTCAGAACTGGTCGGCGGACGGCACGCTGCGCAATCGCGACGCGGGCCTGATCATTCACAGTGCGCAAGCCGCGGCCTATTTCGAGCAGATTTTCCTGCACGACTGGAATTATCTGGCTTCGCCGGTGGTGGCGAGTTAAGGGGCCTTGCAGAGCGCCAGATTCGTACTGGAAATCGGCTTTGAAGAACAGATACGAAACAACGTGGCAGCATGTCGTGCCACGTTGCGCCGTGCAACACGGTGTATTTCAACCAATTGCGAGCAGTCGCTCATAGAGCGCGTCGTAGTACGCCGCACACGTATTCAGACGCCATTGCGCGCCCGCATAGATGTCGTTCATTTGCGAAGGGTACTTGGTGGCGAGCGGCACGATGACGTTCGACAGCCAGCCTTCCGCGTGCACCACGTCGATGGAAACGTGTTCGTCGTAGTATTCCAACTCACCCTTCTCACCCATGCCGAGACGCCGGCATCCGCGCGTGAGCTTTTCATACTGCGAAGGATCGAGCAACTCGGTCACGGCCATCACGCCCAGCGACTTCAGACCCTGGCTGCGGTTCAGGCCCGTCATCATGAACAGGTTGTAACCCGCCAGCCCTTGCCAGCCGAGCAAGGACGCGTGATCGTCGTCGGCATGCGCAATGTCCACCGTGTGCAGCAGATGACGAAACAGCGTGACGTGGCTGCGTTGCGGATCGCCCTTGCCCGCTTCGTCCCAGAAATTCTGTGACAACTCACCGCGAACGGACGGGTCCGAGCCCAGCAACGCGAGAACGATGAGGTCGAAGAAGCGGATATTGAGCGCGCTGTCGCTGCGGAAAAACGCCGACATTTGCACTCGCGTAGCGTCTTTTTCAAGGAAATCGAATAGCGGATGTTTTGACGCACGATGCTGCGCCGACACCGAGCAGATGGCGTCGGTCAAATCGCGTGCGGTGCGCACACCGGCATCGAGCGGCGTCGTGTCCAGCGCATCGGACGCGAGCCAGCGCCGTTCGATCGCGCCGCGCAGACGAATCAGGTAGGGATTGAACTGGTTTGCACAGCGCTCGCTCGCGGCCGGCGCAACGTGGAGTTCATACAGCGCGAAGAGCGTGGCGTGCACGTCCGCCAGCGCATCGTCCTCGCCCCGCTCGAATGCGGCGTCGAGCACCTCATCCACTCGATGCCGCAGCGCCGCGAATTCCTCGGGGTGGTCGTCGAAGTACAACTCCAGTTCGGCACCCTCGATCATGGTGCGAATGGCTGAAGCGATATCTTCTGATTCAGCCAGACGGATCGAGGTGGGTAATGATGAAGGATCACGAAACGGCAAACGGATCGCGTGTTCCGATTCGGCGCGGACGCTAAACATGGGGGCACTCCAACGAGACATGTTATTTATGCATCCACGCGCGTGCGATGGATGGCCTGACGCGATGTCAGGCCGACATTAGCGTGCGGTAAGCGTCAGTGCCTGAAGATTGTCTCGGCGCCGCGTTGCGCTCGCGTGTCTAAATGTACTTACAATCGGATTTCATTACCCTACCCGTTGCCTCGCCTTCAGATCGTCGAGATGAAAACCAGCGACCGTCTTGTACTGGTTCGCGATCTGACTCAGTTCCTCCGCGCTGACCACGTCTTCGATCCGCTCGAAACGCTGTCCCTGCGTGCGCTCGTGGACCACCTGCAAAATCCGGTCGGGCGGCGCCTTGCGGTTCATCAGCACGACATCGCCGGTTGCCTTGACGCGCGCTCGATCGTAGGCAAGCAGTGCCTCCTCGCAGACGCCCAGTTCCGCGCAGCGGTCCGCCAGAAAGCGGGCGTCCAGAATCGCCTGGCCGGCGCCGTTCGAGCCACGCGGCACCATGGGATGCGCCGCATCGCCCAACAACGTGATGCGGCCGAAGCTCCAGCGCGGCAACGGATCCTGATCGACCATCGGATACTCCAGAATCGTTTCCGTGGCTTCGATCATCGCGGCCACGTCGAGCCAGTCGAAATGCCAGTCCGCGAATGCCGGGAAGAAATCGGCGAGACGCCCTTTACCGTTCCAGTCACGACGCGCGGGTTGTGGCGCCTCGATCTCGGCAACCCAGTTCAGCAACTGGTTGCCCGCTGCGTCCACGTTATCGCGGATCGGGTAAATGACCATTTTGCCGTGCGTCAGCCAGCCTGCGCGCACCATGCTGCCACCGCTCAGGAACGGCGGAGCGACGATCGTTCCGCGCCACATGTTGAAACCGGAATAGCGCGGCGCGCCTTCGTCCGGATAGAACTGTTTGCGGATTGCCGAGTGAATGCCATCACACGCCACGATTGCCGCGCCGCTGGCGAAATGATCGTGGCCGGCGCTATCGGTAAAGCGCGCGGTTGCGCCTGATTCGTCCTGGGTGGCGCCGATACAGCGGCGGTCTGTCACGACACTGTCCGGACCCAGGCGTTCACGCACCGCTTTGAGCAATACGCTCTGCAGGTCGCCGCGATGGATCGAAAATTGCGGATGCTCATAACCGGCGAAACGCCCGGCTGGTTCGCGGTAGATCAACTGGCCGTGGCGATTGAAGAACACCGACTCCTGGGTCGTCACACCCACTGCGGCCAATTCGGCGAGCAGATCGAGTTCCGCCAGTTCACGCGTGGCATGCGGCAACAGGTTGATGCCGACCCCGAGCGGTCTGATTTCAGGCGCGGCTTCGAAAATGCGGCTCGCGATACCTGCCTTGTTCAAGGTCAGCGCCAGCGTCAATCCGCCAATCCCTGCACCCACGATGATCACTTCACTGTCCTTTTTCATCTGTCTCCTCTTTCGTGTTGAGCGCGGCGTGGCGCGCCGTTGAATGCCGCCGTTAAATTCCGCCGTTTAGTCCGTTTCCGCGCTGCTTGTTTATTCATCATTTGCGCAGACGTCTGCCTAAATATAGTGAGCTGTTTCTGCTTCGTCAAGCAGTTCATCCCGACAACGGAATTCATTTGACACGGTGATCGAGATTCAATATCTTTTGACATACGTCTGCCGATTATTTATCCGCACACCATCAGGCAACTTCACGTATCGCCGAATCGACACACACCGCTCGACGCGACACGGCGGTTCCAGAAAAGAACAGGAGACAAGCAATGAACACCGGCCTTCCCACATCAGACAGGAAAGCGTTCTACGAGCAGATCCGCGAACTCAACATGATTCCCCTATGGGAATCGCTCAGCACGTTAGTGCCGCATCAGCCCAATGGACCCTGCGTGCCCGCGCTGTGGAAATGGCGCGATGTGCTGCCCTACATCGAGCAGGCCGGCACGCTGATCACGGCGGAGGAAGCCGTGCGCCGCGTGCTCGTACTGGAAAACCCCGCCCTGCCCGGCCACGCCAGCGTGACGCAATCGCTCTATGCCGGATTGCAGCTCATTCTGCCGGGCGAGGTTGCGCCGGCCCACCGCCACGTGCAATCGGCGTTGCGCTT
The DNA here is from genome assembly GCF_046026025.1 of Paraburkholderia fungorum. GTDB lineage: Bacteria > Pseudomonadota > Gammaproteobacteria > Burkholderiales > Burkholderiaceae > Paraburkholderia > Paraburkholderia fungorum_E. The sequence goes on from NZ_JAQQFL010000020.1 coordinate 34,194, forward strand.
TATCGTCCATGGCCGTGGCGCCTATACGGCGGTTGACGGCGAACGCAGCACCATGATGCCGGGCGATTTCATCATTACCCCAAGCTGGACCTGGCACGATCACGGCAACGACGGCATTGACGGCCACAGCGAGCCGGTGGTCTGGCTGGACGGGCTGGATATCCCGATGATTCGCTTCTTCGATGCGGGTTTCGAGGAGAAAAGCGCGGCGATGTCGCAGCGTGTGACGCGTCCGGAAGGCAATGCGCTCGCGCGCTACGGACACAACCTGTTGCCGGTCGACTATCAGCCTTCATCGCCGACCTCGCCTATTTTCAGTTACCCATACGACCGCACGCGCGAAGTGCTCGATCGGCTCTATCGCGACGGTGAACTCGATGCCTGGCATGGCATCAAGCTGCGCTACGTCAACCCGGCAACCGGCGGCTGGCCGATGCCGACACTTGCGACCTTCATGCAGTACCTGCCGGCCGGCTTCTCAGGCAAGCCGTTCCGCAGCACCGACGGTGCCGTGTATTCGGTTGTCGAAGGCACCGGACACGCGATCATCGACGGCCAACGCTTTGAATTTGGCCCGAAGGACCACTTCGTCGTGCCGTCATGGAAAACATTCACGCTGCACGCGAACGACGACGCGGTCCTGTTCAGCTTTTCGGACCGACCGGTGCAAACCGCGCTCAACATCTTGCGCGAAGAAAAACTGGATGCGTGAGCGCGGCGATCGTACACAACACAATCACACATGGAGAATATTCAATGAGTCTGGTCTTTGAGTCCGCGCCCGCGGTAACAGTCCCGGTTGCCGGTTCGGACGACGCGTTTCCCGTGCGCCGCATTTACTGCGTGGGGCGCAACTACGCTGCCCATGCGCGCGAGATGGGTTTCGATCCCGACCGTGAGCCGCCGTTTTTCTTCTGCAAGCCGACCGATGCGATCGTCTATGTCGCACCGGGCACCACGGGCGAATTTCCGTACCCGTCCGAGACGGACAACTGCCACTACGAGATGGAACTGGTAGCCGCAATCGGTAAGGGCGGCAAAAACATCGCCGTCGAGGCCGCGCTCGGCCACGTGTTCGGCTATGCACTCGGACTCGATATGACGCGCCGCGATCTGCAAATGGACATGCGCAAGATGGGCCGCCCATGGGACATCGGCAAGGCGTTCGATCACTCGGCGCCGATCGGTCCGCTGCATCGCGCTGAACAGACTGGGCATCTGAAAGACGGTGCGATCTGGCTGAATGTCAATGGCACGTCGAAGCAACGCGCGGACGTCTCGCAACTGATCTGGTCGGTCGCGGAAACAATCGCGTACCTGTCGCGCTTCTTCGAACTGGTGCCGGGCGATCTGATCTATACCGGTACACCCGAAGGCGTCGGCGCGGTGGTCAAGGGCGACGCGATGCACGGTGGCATCGACGGTCTCGGCGAACTCCAGGTCAAAGTGGTCTGAACGACTCATGTCACGACGGAGCAATACGGGTCATGCCCGTACTGCTCCGTTAATCGAGGATATTCCGTGCAGCTTCACAATTTTTTCCGCAGCTCCGCTTCGTACCGGGTACGGATTGCGCTGGGTTTGAAAGGCCTGCCGTTCGACTACCTGCCCGTGCATCTGTCGCGCGACGGCGGCGAGCAGTTCGCGCCCGCCTATCGTTCGCTCAGCCCGGAGGCGCTCGTCCCCGTGTTCAAAGACGGTGAGGTGTCGCTCCATCAGTCGCTTGCGATCATCGAGTACCTGGACGAACTGCATCCCACGCCACCGCTATTGCCGGCCGATCCGCCCGGCCGCGCCACGGTGCGTGCGTTGGCTCTCGACATCGCGTGTGACATCCATCCGCTCAACAACCTCCGCGTGCTCAATTACCTCGGCAACAAGGCTGGTCTGACACAGGAAGCGCGAGACGCCTGGTATCACCACTGGGTTCACACCGGTTTTTCCGCGCTGGAAACGCGGCTTGCCCGGAGTCAGACAACGGGTGAATTCTGTTACGGCGACCAACCGACGCTAGCCGATCTCACGCTCGTGCCCCAGGTTTTCAACGCGCAACGTTTTAACGTCGAGATGAATGCCTATCCGGTGCTCAAGCGCATCGCGCAGCGCTGCCTGCAGTTGCCTGCGTTTGCTGCGGCTGCCCCTGCGCAGCAGCCAGACGCACAGTAAGCCGCGCGGATGACGCCCGTCATCCGCTCCACTCTGCTATCCGCCGCTCACACTGCGCGATAATATCGGCCAGTCACGTTTGCCGCCCGAGCACGGGCGGCCCACTTCCAGATACGAGTCCATGGCAAAGAACCCTGTGGCGCGCGATACGCGCCAGACGCCGCTCGACCGTCTGTACGCCCGCCCCGGCTTCATGATCCGGCGGGCCCATCAGATTTCGACCGACCTTTTCATCGAAGCCTGCGCAGCGCTCGACATGACGCCCAGCCAATACGGCGTGCTGTATATCCTGTTCCACAGCGGCCCGCTCGAACAGATCGGCATTGCCCGTCTGATCGGCCTCGACCGCTCGACCACCGCACTGGTCGTCAAGATCCTGAGCGAGCGCGGCCTGCTCGAAAAAACAAAAAGCGAAACGGACCAACGCAAAGTGGAAATCTCGCTGACGGAGGCGGGCCGGCAATGCTTCCGCCAATGCGAGCGTTATGCCCAGAAATCGGTCGACGCGTTGCTCGCACCGTTCGAGCCTGCCGAGCGCACGCAATTTCTCGCGTTGCTCGACAAGTTCGTTTCGCACTTCAACGACAACACGCGTGTGACGCTGGGATAAAACAGATCGGCGAGCCCTTGCCCGCCGATCCGTTCGTTGTTCACTGTTTGCGCTGCTCGTCACAGATGCACAGCAGCGCGAACAGATTACTTCGAAGGTGCGGCATCAAACCCGTACATCTGCGAATCGACGCGCGGCACGATGTGAATCCCGTTACGCGCGGCGAAGGTCGAAACCTGCAGATGGGTCGGGATGATGCCCACTTCATCGTGCAACACCTTCGACGTTTCCTGGTACAGCGCTTCACGCTTCGCATCGTCGACCGTTGCCAGCCCCGCATTCAACGGCTTCCAGAAGTTCGGCGAATCGTAGGTCTGGATGTTGATCTTGCGGAACGGATTGTTGGTCGGATTCGAAAACAGCGATTCGAGCTGCACGCCCATGTCGCCCGCGTCCGCACCCCAGCCGATCATGAAGAAACCCATTTGCAGTTGATTCACGCGTGAGATGAAGGTACCCATCGGCTGCGTCTCGACCTTGGTCTTGCAACCAATGCGCGTCAGCATTTGCGCGACCCCCTGGGCCAGTTGCGAATCGTTGACGTAGCGATCGTTCGGCGCAAACAGCGTCAGCGAGAAGCACTCCGGGTAGCCTGCTTCTGCCAGCAGTTTTTTCGCTTCGTCAGGCTTGTACGGGTCGGGCGGCAGCGCCGGGTTGTAGCCGAACATGGTACTCGGCACGCTGTTCTGCGTGGCTACGCCCAGCCCTTGCAAGACGCGATCGACCAGCACCTGACGGTTAATGGCGAGCGAGAACGCACGGCGCACGCGCACATCCTTGAACGGATTCTTGCCCAACGGCTTGCCGTTGTTGTCCGTTACATACGGCGCGTTGTCGTTTAACTGATTCATCACCCAGAAAACCATCAACGTGCTGGGCTTCGTGTAGACGGCGAGCTTTTTGTCCGCCTTGATTCGCGAGACATCCGCGCTCGGCACATCGATTACCGCGTCGACGTCGCCCGACAGAATGGCTGCCACGCGCGCCGCCGCATTCGGCAGGATACGCACCGTCACCTTGTCATAGGCCGGCTTCTCGCCCCAATACGCGTCATTGCGGACGAGTTCGACACGATCGCCGCGCAAAAAGCGCGAAAACTTGTACGGCCCCGTGCCGACCAGACCCTTGCCGGTTTCGAAGTCTTCGCTCTTGAGCCCCTGCGTGTCTTTCTTCGACAGCATGAAGATCATCGACAGATAGTTGGGCAGCACGGCCAGCGGTCGCGCCGTGGTTAGCTTGACCGTGTACGGATCGACCACCTGCACCTTGGTGATGTCTTTTGTGAAGACGCCGAACGTGGCCGGCGAATTGGTCAGCGTATCGGGACGCGCCAGCGAATAGACCACGTCGTCCGCCGTGAACGACGAGCCGTCCTGGAACTTGACGTTCTTGCGCAGCTTGATTTCCCACGTCTTGTCGTCAAGCGGTTTCCACGACTCGGCAAGCCCGGGTTGCAAGCGGCCGTCTGGCGACATGTCGATCAGCGGCTCGAACACATTACGCGCAACGTTGCGGTTGCCCGGCAAGTTGGCGAACTGCGGATCGAGCGATGTGACGTCTGCGCTGACCCCATACTTGAATTCCGCTGCACCTGCATTCTGCTGCACAAATACGCTCGCGGCCAACGCACCAGCCATAACCGCCAGCCGGCCCCAGCCCCGCAATGTTGTTCCCATCTCCGTCTCCTATATGTGCAGAACCCGCAAGGGTACCCGCTTTATTGAGGGAGCCTTCAATCACTTGACGGCTCCCCTCTGAAAACAGCGCACCGGCCTGAAACACCCGCGCATTAACGGCAACTGCGCGCCTGAGTCACTTCGTGTTTACGAGCATCTTCGCCGTGCCAAAATTCTTTCTGTATAACTATATTATCGTTATACACTTCTATCGAAGTCAAGCACTGCTCAAGTTGATGACGGGCGATGCAGGACCGCCGCACGGCCTTTCGTTCCCACAACGAAATGGTTGCGCGTGCAACACGTTGCGAGGCGGGAACAACTGCGCGCGAAGCCTCGCAAAACATGCGGCATCTTCAACAAAACTGGCGCAGACTATTCATGGAAAGGAGACAAACAATGAGAAAAACCCTCGCCGTACCTCTTGCTGCCGTGTCACTTTGTACTTTTGCAGCGGGTGCACAGGCGCAGAGCAGTGTGACGATTTACGGGATCGTCGACTCGGGCATCAGCTACGTTAGCAACAGCGGCGGTCATTCCGCGTGGGTCTTCGACACGGGTGTCCCTCAGGGCAACCGGCTCGGCTTCAAGGGCACCGAAGATCTGGGTGGTGGCCTGCAAGCGCTGTTTCGCCTTGAAAACGGCTTCAACCTGAACGACGGCAGCATGGGTCAGGGTGGCCTCATGTTCGGGCGCCAGGCTTACGTCGGTCTCGCGAACCAGATCGGCACGCTGACGCTCGGCCATCAATACGACTTCATGGGCGACATCATCGGCAACTTTTCGATCGCCTACATCGCCGGCGTGTATGCGTTCCATCCGGGCGACTACGACCGCGTATCGGGCGACCGGCTGGATAACACGGTCAAATTCGTCAGCAACAATTTCGGCGGCTTCACCGCTGGCGCGATGTACGGCTTCGGTAATACGGCGGGCAACTTCCATCAGAACAGTTCGATGAGTTTCGGCCTGACCTACGATCATGGCCCGCTCAGTCTCGGCGCAGCCTATACGGACATCAATAACTTCCGCATCAATCCAACCAACGATCTGGGCGTCAACACGCTATTCGGCCAGCCGCTAACGGGTAGCGCGATCGTGGCCGACAGCATGAAAACATGGGGCCTCGGCGGCAGCTATTCGATCGGCAATGTCGGCATCATGGCGAACTACACCGGCACGCGGATCTCGTACATGGGCAATTCGGCAACACTGAGCACCGTGGAAGGCAGCTTGCTGTACCACTTCACACCGGCGCTGGTCGCGGGCGCAGGGTACGCCTATTCGAAGCTCGAGAGTTCGCACTGGGGCCAGACGTCGGTTGGGATCGACTACTTCCTGTCGAAACGCACCGACCTGTATGCCCAGGCGAACTATCAACTGGCGAGCGGTGACGGTACGCGCGCGGTCATCCTGGCGCTGCCGACGTCGAGCACCAACAAGCAGCTTGTCGCCGGCGTGGGCATACGCCACAAGTTCTGACCCGGGTTCGAACCGATTGATCGCGAGACGTGCCGCTCGATAGCGAGAATCGAGCGGCGCAATTTGATGCCGGCGCAAGCCGGCTTTTTTTCGCCGCGGGATTAGGACTCGCACGGATACATCGACTCACGTTTGCGCCACCCATGAAAAAGCCCGGTGGGAACCGCACGGCATTGCTGCCATGCAATTCACACCGGGCCAGGCTTCAAGGGTGACGGTGCCGTCAGTCGATCAGATGACACGCCGCGAATTGCCCGTCGGCAGCACGCTTCAATTCAGGCGCGGTCTCTTTGCAAACCGGCAACGCGTGCGGGCAGCGCGGATGGAAGTGACACCCAGGCGGCGGATTCAGCGGCGACGGAATCTCGCCCTTGATGGCATAGAAAGTCTTCTTGCGCTTGTCGAGCGACGGCACCTCCGCCAGCAATGCCTGCGTGTACGGATGCCGCGGGTTCTGATAGACCTGCTCGGTGGGTCCCGATTCAACGATCTTGCCGAGATACATCACGACAATGCGATCGGCAATATGACGCACCACGCCCAGATCGTGGCTGATGAACAGATAGGTCAACCCTAGCTCTTCACGCAGTTTGATAAACAGGTTCAACACCTGCGCCTGGATCGATACGTCGAGTGCCGCCACCGACTCATCGCAAACGAGAAACTTCGGATTCACCGACAGCGCCCGCGCGATACCAATACGTGCGCGCTGGCCGCCGGAGAACTGATGAGCGAAACGGTCCATCGAATCCGGATCGAGACCCACCCGCTCAAACAGCGCCCCGACGAAATCGCGCGTGTCCGCCTTGCGAATGAAACCGTGCACATGTGCCCCTTCCGCGACGATATCCGCAGCCCGCATACGTGGATTCAGCGACGCGTACGGGTCCTGGAAGATCATCTGGATATCGAGTTCGGCGCGATTGCGCTCGCGCCGTCCGAGCGACGCCATATCCGTATCCTGCCAGTAGCGTTTGCCGCTAGTCGGCCAGTAGACGCCCGCCGCGAGACGGCCGACCGTCGACTTACCGCAACCGGATTCGCCGACCAGACCGACCACCTCGCCCGCGCTGACGCTCAGGCTCAGATCGGTGACCGCATGCACGCCCTTAGGTGGTTGCCGTCCAGTGACTGCCCGGACCAAGCGCCCGGTTGCATCCTGTCTGGGTGCGAACGTCTTCGTGACGTTGCGCAATTCAAGCAGCGGGGTCATGCAATCTCCTCGTGTTCATCGACGACGGGCCGGATACAGCGAACCATGTGGCCGTCGTGGTCAATCGACTCGGCAATCTCCTGCGCGCATTCCGGCACCGCGGATGAGCAGCGCGTACGGAACGCGCAGCCGCCGCCCAAGGCGAGCAGCGAAGGCGGTGCGCCGGGAATCTGCCGCAACATCACGCCTTTGGGATTGCGGCTCGGAATCGAATTCATCAAACCGCGCGTGTACGGATGGCGCGGCGTATCGAGCACCTGATCGACGCTGCCATATTCGGCGATCCTGCCGCCGTACATCACGCACACGCGATCCGCGAGCCCCGCGACCACCGAAAGATCGTGCGTGATCCAGATCAGCGCCGTGCCCGAGTTGCGGCAGAGTTGCTGGATTTCACCGAGAATCTGCGCCTGAATGGTAACGTCGAGCGCGGTAGTCGGTTCGTCGGCGATCACTACCTCGGGCCGGTTGATCAGTGCAATCGCAATCGCAACGCGCTGACGCATGCCGCCGGAGAACTGATGCGGATAGCACTTCAGACGCTCGTCCGGCGCGGGGATGCCAACTTGCGCAAGCGCGGCGCGCGCTTCGTCGAGTGCCGCCCGACGGCTCATCGGCCGGTGCGCGAGCACCGCCTCGATCATCTGCGTGTCGATACGCAGCACGGGATTGAGCGTCATCATCGGATCCTGGAAGATCATCGAGATCCGGTTGCCGCGAATCTTGCGCCACTGCGCTTCGGTGCATCCGGCCAGCTCCTCGCCCGCGAGTTTGATGCTGCCGCCCACCACCTTGCCCGGGGGGTCGATCAAACCCAGGATCGAATAGCCGGTTTGCGATTTGCCGGATCCGGACTCGCCCACCACGCCCAGAATTTCGCCGCGCGCGACGCTAAAACTCACACCGTTTACCGCTTTCACGATACCGCGCGGTGTCGTGAAGTGGGTGCACAGATTGTCCACCTGCAATGCGGGCTGAGTCATTTCTTCAACCTCGGGTTGAGCACATCGCGCAGGCGATCCGCCATCAGGTTCAGGCACAGCATCAGCAACAGCAGCGCGACGCCGGGGAAAACGCTGATCCAGTAGGAACCGGACAGCAGGTAGTTATAGCCATTCGAAATCAGCAGCCCAAGCGACGGCTCCGTAACAGGCAGCCCGAGACCCAGAAACGAGAGCGTCGCCTCGAGCGAGATCGTGGTCGCCATCTGCACGGTGGCGACCACCAGCAACGGCGGTACGCAATTGGGCAGCACATGGCGGAAGATAATCCGCGTGTCGCTCAGTTTCAGGCAGCGCGCCGCCTCCACGTACTCCTTGCGCAACTCGACGAGTGCCGAGCCGCGCGCGGTACGCGCATACACCGCCCATTGAACCAGCACGAGTGCGTAGATGATCTTGTCGACGCCCTTGCCGAACGCCGCGATGAACACCAGCGCAATCAGAATCGAAGGGAACGAAAGCTGGATGTCAGCAAGCCGCATGATCAGTGCATCGACCTTGCGTCCGTAGAACGCGCCGACGAGACCCAGCGCGACGCCGATCACCAACGCGAGCACCGTGCAGGCGAGGCTCACGTACAGGCTCGTGCGCATGCCGTAGAGAATCGCGGACAGCATGTCGCGCCCCTGATCGTCGGTGCCGAGCCAGTAAATGTGCGTGCCCATCGATGCATGCGCGAGCGGCGGCAATTGCGAATCGCTCAGGTCGAGCTGGGCGAGATCGTAGGGATTCTGTGGCGCAATCCACGGCGCGAATACCGCCAGCGCGGCAATCGCGATAAATAGCACGAGCCCGATGAGTGCAAGTTTGCTCTGGCTAAATTCGCTCCACAGCGCACTGAGTTGACCGCCCATGCGGGCAAATCGATGCGGGCGTTTCACCGGACTAACCGTGGGGGCGGTAGAGTCGGTGGAATTGGCGGATACAGCGGATTGAACGCGCGGTTCAGCCATGGTCGTTCCTGTCGTGGGTCCCATGTCAATTCACCTCCGCCGTCACCGAGATGCGCGGATCGAGCAGCGAATAGAGAATGTCGACGACCAGATTGATCAGCATATAAATCGCCCCGACGGTCAGCAGATAGGCGATGACCACCGGGCGATCGAGCGCGTTGATCGAATCGATCAGCAGTTTTCCCATGCCGGGCCATGCGAACACGGTTTCCGTGACGATCGAAAACGCGATCAGCCCGCCCAGGTTGATGCCGATCACCGTGACGAGCGGGATCATGATGTTCTTCAGAATATGCACGCCGACAATGCGCGACGTGCTCAGTCCTTTGGCGCGCGCGAACTTGACGTAGTCGGTCAAGGCGGTTTCGCGCGTCGACGAATACGCGAGCCGGATAATCAGCGCGATGTTGAAGAGCGAGAGATTCAGCGCCGGCAGCAGCAGGTGCTTCCAGCCGTCGAGCGTCAGAAAGCTCACCTGCATGCCGAGCCATGACGTCGTCGTGCCGCGTCCGCCTGAAGGCAGCCAGCCAAGCAGCACCGAGCAGACCAGGATCAGGATCAACCCGACCCAGAACGTCGGCAAACTGAAACCGATCGTCGACGATGCGGTAATGAGGCGCGAAGACAGTTTCTCGGGGCGCAATCCCGCGTACATGCCAAGCGGAATGCCGATGACGATGGCCATCAGCATGGCGATCACCGACAACTCGAGCGTCGCGGGCATGCGCGAAACGATCATCTGCGCAACCGGTGCACCGGTCAGGAACGACGTGCCGAAGTCACCACGCAGCGAATGTGTGAGGAAATGCCAGTACTGGAGCCACCACGGCTGATCCAGTCCGAGCGATGTAATGATGCGGGTGCGCATCTCGGGTGTGGCGCTGTCGGGCACCATCAGCGCAATCGGATCGCCCACCACGTAGACGCCGGCAAACACGAGCAGCGACATCGCCCAAAGCGCAAGGACGCTCTGGAACAGTCTCCGCAGAATAAACTCAAACATGGATTGTCTCGCTCCAACGGGGATCACTTCAAGCGACAGGACTTGTATTTGCCTGTTTGTGGCCACGGATGCTGCGGGCGGTCCGTGGCCGGGCTTTGTCTCGAAAGTATAATATAGTTTAATTTAGGTGAGTTTCCATCTCACGCGTTGACGACCACCAGCTCACGCAACGCCGCAAAGAACCTTTCGTTTTCCTGCGGCAATCCAACCGTCACGCGCAACCACTCGCCGAGGCCGTAGTCCACCACCTTGCGCACGATGATGCCGCGCCTGAGCAATGCATCGAACAACTCGGCCGAATTCCCGACCTTGATCACGACGAAATTGCCCTGGCTCTTCACATAGGGGAGTCGCAGCGCGTCGCACACTTCGTAGAACCGCACGATCCCTTCACGATTCAGACGATACGATTCATTCAGATAGTCGTCGTCGTTCAGCGCGGCGATGGCGGCGGCCTGCGCCAGTGAATTGACGTTGAAGGTCTGCCGCACACGATTCAGAAGGTCGGTGACGTAAGGCGTGGCAATTGCGAAGCCGACTCGCAGACCGGCAAGGCCGAACGCTTTCGAGAACGTTCGCGACACAACGAGATTCGGATAACGCCGCACAAGCTCGGTACTGTCGTAGCGATGATGCGGTTCGAGATATTCGTTATAGGCCTCGTCCAGCAGCACAACGACGTTAGCGGGAATGCGATCGAGAAACGCGGTGAGTTCGTCGGCACTGAAGAACGTGCCGGTCGGGTTGTTCGGATTCGCGAGGTACACCACGCGCGTATCGGCGTTGACCGCTTGCGCCATGGCGTCGAGATCGTGGCCGTAGTTTTTCGCGGGCACGGCGACCATTCGCGCGCCGGTTGCCTTGACCGCGTTCTGCCACGCCATGAACGCGTATTGCGACGACACGGCATTGCAATCGCTACCCGGTTGCGCGGCCTGCAGGAACGCACGCGCGACAAGTTCGAGAATGTCGCTCGAACCGTTGCCAAGCGTAATCCAGTTGCGTTCGACGTTGTACTTCTGGCCCAGCGCCACTTTCAGCGCATGCCCGTTGGGATCGGGATAGCGGGCGCCGCTGTTGACGATCGCGTCGATTGCCGCGCGTGCTGTCGGCGGCATGCCGAGCGGATTTTCATTCGATGCGAGCTTGATGATGCTGGCTTCCGGCAGTCCGTATTCGCGCGCCGTTTCTTCGATAGGTTTGCCTGCCTGATAAGGCTTCAACGAGCCGACATAGGCCGGAGCGACAGGACGCAATTCGTTTGTCATGGGAACACCTTTGCTGACTTCGATAGAGGAATGAGAATGCATGGCGCGCCGCCGGCGCACCATTCGCAGCCACCTGGCAATTACAGGAATTTCGTCGGCCAGATCATCGTGCGCCAGATGTGCGCCGACGGACTGCCGTCGAAACCGAGCCCTTCTTTCGGCTGCCGGAAATTGCGTCCGATGATGTCGACGAAATCGTCGAGACTCACCACCGCGTTCGGATCGAACGAATAGATGTCGTGCAGCGTGATCGAGCGGCTCGACATGTACCACTTGTGATTGCGTGCGTATTCATAGTCGCGTTTGATATATGGCTCAGGCTCGTAGTCCTTGCCGAAATAGCGCAGATACGCATCCGGATACCCATAGCCCACCGATTCGTCCGCGAAAAAACGCAGCGCCTGGTGATACTGGATGGCCCAACTGACCTCTTCGTCCACATACGGCGCGATCATCTGCGCGCCCCAGTAGCCATGATCGCCGCGAATGAAACCGGCCACGCTGATGTCATGCAACAGGCAGGCCAGCACGATCTTCTCGCTCTGCCCGGCTTTCAGTGCATGCGCCGCACTTTGCAACACGTGATTGGCCGGCCCGAAGCGGTACTTGAAAAAATCGATCAGGGTGGGCTGCGCGGGCATCTTCTGCAGACGCGGATCGTCACCCATCATGAAGTGGCCCGTGCCCGGCGGCGGCGCAATGGCCTGGGTCGGATCGCGGTCGCCCGACGTGTAGATCACCGATTTCACCACGCGCCGGTCCAGCTCCGCGATCATCTCGTGTTCAAGCGCGTCGGCGCGCTCGGAAAGCGTAGGCTCCTGACCGCCTGCGGTTTGATTGCTCATTGCGATTGCTCCTGTGTCTCTTCTGTCTCTTCTGTCTCTTCGGTCCCGAACCGCGCGTCTAGCGATTCCAGCCGTAAATATCGAGCGTCAACTCGCCTGCGGCGATGCGCGCGAGTATTTCCGCTTCCTTGTCCTCGCGCTCGCGCGCGGCGCGCAAGGTCGCGTCGATCGATTCCTGCGCGAGCACCACCACGCCGTCCGCGTCGCCCACCACCAGGTCGCCCGCCCGCACGGCGACATCGCCGATCCGCAACGGATGATTGATCCAGCCGCGTGCCGCGAAATCCTTGGTCGTGCCACGAATGCACAAACCGCGCGAGAACACCGGAAAACCGATGCGCGTGAGCAATTCGGCGTCGCGAACGCAACCATCGATGACAAGACCCGCCACACCGCGCTCCTTGGCCGCCGTCGACATGACCTCACCCCAGTAGCCGGCTTCGTAGTAGTCGCTCGTGTACACCACCAGCACGTCGCCCGGCTGTGCGACGACCAGCGCGCGATGCAGCCAGAGATTGTCGCCGGGCGGCGAATGCACGGTGACTGCGGGGCCGCAGACACGGAACGCGGGACTAACCGGCTTGATCGCCGAAGGCAGCGCGCCCCGTTTGCTGGCCGCTTCGAGCAAGGTCGCCGAGGGAAAAGCGCGGGCCGCCTCGATCACTGCCGCGGCCGGCCGCTCAATCGATGCGGTGACCAGCGGCGAATCGATAAAAGGGTACGACATGGTGTCTCCTGATGGATATTCTGATAATTCGCGTGGCGTAGCGCGGCGCCGTGCATGCGCTCGCTCAGGCGCTCACTTTGGTCTGCAGCGCGTGATAGCGATGCTGCTGGCGCGCCTCGTCGAGCCGCATGCCTTGTCGCGCCGCTTCGCGAATCGCATGCTCCGCGGCGTGAATCTCTTCGGCCGCGGCCAGCACGCGGTCTTCGTGAACGCGCGGAATCACGATCACGCCATCCGCGTCACCAATCAGCAGGTCGCCGGGCAATACGCGCGCGTTGCCGATATTGACCGGCACCTGGGTACTCTCGACCTGCACGCGGTCTTTACCGGTACGCATCCAGTGCCCTTTGCTGAACACAGGGTAACCCAACGATAAACACAGGCTCACGTCGCGGCAGATACCGTCAATAACGGTGCCGGCGATTTTCCGCCGATGGGCGATTTCCGTGAGAATGTCGCCCCACACCGTGCATTCCTCACGGCCGGCGTTATCCAGCACGATCACACCGCCTTCCGGTACATCGTCGATATAGTCGCCGACGGTGCCAGGCGGCGTGGTCGGCGGCCCGTAGAGAATCGTGAAGGCACGGCCGCACAGCCGGAAACTCGCGTCGCGCGGCTTGATCCCGGTACATTGACCGACAATGCCGAGGCGATCCAGCGCATCGCTTAGTGTGGCGGTATCGAAGCGCTGGGCGCGCTGCGCATTGCTGTCGCTGGCGTTGTTCCCGTTGTTCGCGTTGTTCCCGTTGTTCCCGTTGTTCCCGTTGTTCCCGTTGTTCCCGTTGTTCCCGTTGTTCCCGTTGTTCGCGTTGTTCGCGTTGTTCGTCTCGCTCATGGTTATCCCCTGTCCTGCAGCATATATTCGTAGTCCGCACCCATCACCTGTGCAATGGGCACGCCATTCAGCAGCTTTTTCGCCATTGCCGCTTCCTTGCCTGCGATCTGCTCGGCAGCGGCGAGCACGCGCTCGACGTCCGCGGCGGCGATAAAGATCACCGCGCTGTTGTCGGCGATGACGTAGTCGCCTGGATAAACACATACCTGTGCCACCGTGATCGGCACATTGGTGCCGGCTTCCGCGACGCGATTACGTGCCGTAAAGGCCGTCAATGCCCGTGCGAAAACCGGGAAGTCGTATTGGCGCGCTTCATCGATATCGCGCACAGGACCCTCCGCAATCACGCCCTCGATGCCGCGTAACGACGCGCCGAGCGAGAGAATGCCGCCCCAACTGCCCGCGTCGAGCCCCGTGCGCTGCTCGACCACGATTACATCGCCCGGCCCGGCGGATTCGACAGCCGTCGTGCCGAGATGGCGCGGCGCCCCGGCATGCGCGGCGGCGCTCACTTGCGCGGCCTCCACCAGCTTCACGGTCACGACCTTGCCGGCGATGCGGCGCGAGGTCGAACGTTGCGGCAAACCGGTCACCGTACCGGTCAGACCGAGCTTGTCGAGTGCATCCGATACTGCGCAACAGTCGAGCCGCTGCAGGCGTCGGGTGGTGTCATCTGCTTGTTTCATGCGTGTCTGCTCCGTTCCTCAGCTTCGTTCTCGTATTCGTTTTTGCCACTGTCGCTGCTGCGTGGTGGCCGTTCATTCCCAGCAGGCAAACGCCATCCCCGAGCCCGTGCCGGCTTCCGAGCGATAGCAGGCGACGTAGTCGATCAGCGTCATCTCGAGCGACGCGCTCGCGGCAAGACCGACAAGCGGCAACCAGCTCTTGATTTCCGACGTATTGCCGTTGAAATACGGCTCTGGAATATCGCGCAACGTGGCCTCGTCGCGTTCGGCGAGCGCGGCCAGCACGCGGCGATCGAGGGCTTCGTCGACCACGAAGTGACTCATACCGCCCGAGGCGACCACCACCACGCGAAGCGCCGGCGGCAAACGCCGGATCGCCGCGCCGAGCGCGTGACCGAGCGCGAGGCAGCGCGCCACGCGCGGCTGATTCGGCGCCACGCCCACGTTCAGAAACACGGGCACCGACGGCGGCGGCGCATCGCGCATCACACGGCGATAGACGAAACCGAACGCATGCGGAATGCCGTGCTGACGGTCCTCGCCTTTGGGTAAGCGGTTCGACACGGCAATGTCGAAACCATCGTCGACCAGCGAGCGCACCAGCGTCACCGCGTGATCCGGCGCGCCGGGATAAACCGCCCCTTCCGGCGGACAGTGGCCGTCCTCCGCCTCGGCGACTCCCGGCGGCAAACGGCGGCGCTGCTCGTCCGACAGTGGCAGGTTCTCGATCTGCTCACCCGCGAATAGCGTGATCGCCGGTGTCAGGTCGTCCTTGAACACCTCGCGCTGATCGTTGCCGAGCACGATGACCAGATCGGCCTTCATCGCGTGGAAGCGCTCGGCAAGCGTATCGAGTGCGTGCTGGCAAGCTGCGTAACGTTCCTGCCTGGACGCTTCGGTGATCGCCGCTGCAAACCCGGGCGCACGTGCTTCCAGCAAGGCCGGGTAGTCGTACGAACGACCTTGAAACCAGTGCGCTGGATTTTTCAGGTCCGCGCCGGCCCGCAAATGCCAGAGCTCGGGTGGCATCGACAGCAAGGGGCCATGCGACGTGGCGATTGCGCCGATCAGCCGTGCCATGCCACGCTCCCGTTGAATGTGTTTTTCATAGCCGATG
The DNA here is from genome assembly GCF_046026025.1 of Paraburkholderia fungorum. Lineage (GTDB taxonomy): Bacteria > Pseudomonadota > Gammaproteobacteria > Burkholderiales > Burkholderiaceae > Paraburkholderia > Paraburkholderia fungorum_E. The sequence goes on from NZ_JAQQFL010000020.1 coordinate 49,779, forward strand.
CCTTCAACGTGCCGCGGCTGTGCCGGCCGGTTGGTCGAGGCGGAACACCTTGCGTGCGTTGCCTTCGAAAATCATCCGTTTCTCGTCGCCGCTCAGCCACTCGAAACCTTCAATGATCGGACGAATATCATCCAGCCAGCGGCCTGTCTGCGGGTCTTTCACCGTGCCGACTCCCGGCCGCTCCGCGCCGAAGATGCAGCGGTCCGCGCCGACCGTCTTGATGAGCAGACGCAGCGCTTCTTCCGAATACAGCACCGTGTCGTAGTAGAGGCGGCGCAAGCTGTCGAGAAACGGCTCGCTCGCGCGGCCCGGCCGCAGCGAAGGCGCCTGGAAGCGGCCGAATTGATACGGCACCGCGCCGCCGCCGTGCGAAACAACGATCTTCAACTGCGGGAAATCCTTGAAGACGCGTGAGCGCGCAAGCGCCATCACCGCAATCGTTTCTTCATTGATGAAGTGCAGCGAGTAGTTGTGCCGCTCTGACCGGCATCCCGCCGAATGCAGGTACGCGGGCACATCCAGCTCGACGAGCTTCTCATACAGCGGATACCAGTATTCGTTGCCGAGGTCGGGCACCTCGTTGGTCGCGAGACCCTCGCTCGGGTCGGTATTCAGCAGCACGCCGACGAGACCGAGCTCCTTGATGCAGCGCTCGAGCTCCGGCAGCCATCCGCGGACCGGCTCGCCCCACGCCTGCGGCAAGCCGCCAAGACCGCGAAACGTCTGCGGCATCAGCCGCGCCTGTTGCGCGATCATGTCGTTGGTTTCCACGGTGAACCAGTGGACGATCTTCGCGGGTTTTTCGCTATGCATCATCTGATACGGACGCGGCGAAATCAGTTGCAAGTCCGTGCCGATGTCACGCAACTGCTCGACGTGCGACTTGGTGCCGAAAGTCGGTGCATGGAGCACCGCCATCATTTCATCGTCGCTGATCTGCGCGGTGCCACGGCCGTGCGCGCCGCGATGGGAAACAAGGCCGGACTTCCAGACGTAAAGAGAATCCGGCGCGGTAACGTGCGCGTGCGCATCGATGATCATGAATGTCTCCGTTAATTAGTGTGAGTTCAGGCCCGGACCGCTTCCGGATCGGGCTGGATGTATACCGTCGGCGTGATCGGAATGAAGCTCGTGCGGACAATCCGGATTCGCTCCTGCATCAGACTGCGCGCCAGTTCGACTTCACCGCGGCACACCGCATTGAATAGGCGCCGATGCGAAGCAATCACGCGATTCGCCGTATCCGCGCTCGTATAAGTGGCAAGCAAAGGTGTCAGCACGAAACGCAAGGCCTTGAATTGCGCGAGCAGAACCCGATTGCCCGACGCTTCAACGAGTGCTTCGTGAAACCGCAGCGACGCATCGGTGAAAGTATCGAGTTGCTTGCGCGCGTCTTCCACGCCATGCAACGCGTCACGCAGTGCTGTACGGCGCGCCACCGTCAGGCTTTCTGCCGCCTTCTCCGCAGCCAGCACCTCGATCGCCATTTGCGCGTCGAACACCTCGCTCGCGCCGGCGCCGATCAGGCTCAGTTGTATCGACAGCGCGTCGGCAAAACGCTCCAGGTTCGCACCGGCAATCCATACGCCGCCCTTCGCGCCCATGCGGATCTCGACGATGCCGACCGCTTCCAGCGTTCTCAACGCATCGCGGGCGGCGGTGCGGCTCACATTGAATTGCTGTGCGAGCGATGCCTCACTGCCGAGAAAATCGCCCGCCTTCACCTGCTTCGAGAACAGCGCTGCTCGCACTTGCGACGCGACGCGCCATGAAAGCTTTTCCGTTTGCACGGACTCCCAGACTGTCGAAGTCCGAGCGGATCTGGCATCGTGCGGAATAGGTTCATTCATCAGTCGTACGAATCGTATTGGCGAATCCATGAGCAGGTTTCGAACGATGCTCGGAGGTTTCACGGCTTCGGGGGAATGGTGTTAACTATAATATATATAACTTTTCTGAGATTAGCCAGCGGCGATCGACGTTTCGACCGCCGCTTTCACCGCTTACTCAGGACACGGCCTGCTGCACGAACTTCGTGACCAGGTACGCCTGCAAGCCTTCGACGCCGTTTTCCGAGCCAATACCGCTCTCCTTGACGCCGCCGAAAGGCACTTCAGGCCCGGAGACCAGCATGCTATTAATGCCGATCATGCCGGCTTCGAGCCCATTCGACAGTTGCAACGCGCGTCGATCCGAGCCCGTAAATGCATAGGCCGCAAGGCCATATTTCAATCGATTGGCGCGCTCGAGCACTTCTTCGACGGTCTTGAAGGAACTGAAAGGCACCACCGGACCGAACGGTTCCTCGTTCATGATCCGCGCCTGTTCGGGCACATCGGCCAGCACGGTCGGCGCGTAGAAAAACCCAGGGCGGTTCAGACGCTGGCCGCCGAGCAGCAATCGCGCACCGTGCGACACCGCATCCTTGACGAACTCGTCCGCCGCGGTGAGCCGGCGTGCGTTGGCAACCGGGCTCGCCTGGGTATCGGGCTCGAAGGCCGAGCCGACCTTCAGCTTCGCGGCCACGTCGACGAACTTGTCGATGAAGGCGCCGTACACGCCCTCCTGAATGTAGAAGCGCGTCGGCGAAATGCAGGCTTGCCCGGCCTGGCGAAACTTGGCATTGGCGGTCATGGTGGCAATACGCGCGACGTCGACGTCGTCGCAAACGATCATCGGCGCATGGCCGCCCAGTTCCATCACCAGCTTCTTCAGACCGTGCACCGCGGCCAGGCCCGCGAGATGCTTGCCGACCGGAATCGACCCCGTGAATGCAACGGCCTTGATGACGTCCGACGCGATCAGATATTCCGAGATCTTTGCCGGCACGCCGAACACCAGATTCAGCACACCGGGTGGCAAACCCGCGTCCTGAAAGCATCGCACCATCGCAATGGTGGAGCCGGGCGTTTCTTCGGCCGCCTTCAGAATCACGGAGCACCCTGCGGCGAGCGCGGCCGCCACGGTGCGCGCGGGAATCCGCACGGGAAAATTCCATGGCGTGAACGCCGCCACCGGTCCAACCGGCACCTTCAGCACGAGCTGACGCGAATTCGGCAGCGGACCCGGCACCACACGCCCATAGGCGCGACGCCCTTCTTCCGCGAACCATTTGACGATATCTGCTGAGCTGTGCGCTTCCTGCAGACCGTCGGCCAGCATCTTGCCGTGCTCGAAACTCATCAGCGTGCCGATCTCGTCGGCGCGTTCGTGCATCAGCGCAGCGGCTTTGTCGATGATGGCAGCCCGCTCGGACGGGCTCGTGCGCGACCATGTGGCAAACCCGGCCGCCGCCGCGGCAAGTGCATCGTCGAGGTCGGACTGGGTGGCAAGCGGCAACTGGGCGAGCACCGTTTCGTCAGCCGGATTGACGACCGGCTGGGTATCACGCCCTCCCGTGCGCCATTCCCCGTTGATGAACAGCCCGAGTTGAACGTCGTAACTTCTGGTATGCATCTGCGTCTCCGATATCTGATGTCCGGTCGGCGCAAGGCGCCGCCGTGTGCTGTTTTCGCACCGTTACTTTAGCGCGGACCTCAGGGCTCCATGCCCATTGCATCGAGAAAAGCCTTCCTGACATGTTCCGGCTGGCCCGCCTGAAAGCGGAAATCCTGCAAGTGATGCTTCCACAAAGGATGATTCGCGATCTCCGCGCGCGTCATGCCCTCAACGAACGTGGCGCGCGCGGCAATCGGCAATTGCACGCATTCATTGAGCTTCGGATCGCGGATGATGCCCTTCGGCTCGCCGCCGTTCGCAACCACGTCCAGTTCTTCGAAGAAGCGCCGGCGCAGCATGACGATGCCGCGATCGCTGCTGCCCAGGTTTTCTTTCGTGCGATCGGCCACCACGCCTTGTCCAGCCCACGCGACAAAATCCTGGTTCATCACATGACTCGTGATCCAGCGGCCGGTTTGCGGATCGGTCACCGGACCGTGCCAGGTCGGCACACTCTTTTGCTCGTACGGTTCGCTTTCCTTCGGTACGCGGGTGAAAGCCCACGTCACGCTCAAGGTGCGCGAATCGTCGACCGGCACGCGCCACTCGAAATGTTCACCTAGAAAGAATGCATTCGGCCACAGGCAGACCCGGCCGATCGACCAGAGCGGATCGTTTTCGTCCGCATCGCCACGCAGGCGCTTGTAGATGAACCCATAGTCGAATTCGTCGAAATCGAGCTGTTTGTGGGCGGGCGAGTACGGGCCCATCGCGCCATTCAGGCGTGTGGTCCAGTTGTTATGCATCCATTCGAAGTGGATGGGGTCGATCGAGTTCTCCTGGCATTGCAGCCAGTTGCACGGCACTTCGGAGATCACGATCTGGGCGAAACCGTTCTTCCAGGAGAACGGCTCCCAGTTCGGCACGAGCGGCGCGGGTTGCGGCCCAAGGTAGGCCCACAGAAGACCCGCCTTCTCCTCGACCGGATACGCCTTGATCTTCACGCGCTCTTTCAGCTTCAACTGCGGATTCGCCAGGTCCTCATACGGCTGCTCCGTGCATTTCCCGCCCTGGTCATAGAGCCAACCGTGATAGTTGCAGCGCAGCCCGCACTTTTCGACGAAGCCATAAGCCAGGTCGGCGCGACGATGCGGACACTGCCGATCGATCAGCCCGAAGTTGCCGCTCAGGTCCTTGTACAGCACGAGGTCTTCGCCGAGCAGGCGCACCGGCTTGACGGCCACTTCGTCGAATTCGCTCACGCCCGCAATCGGCATCCAGTAACGGCGCAGCAGCTCGCCCATCGGCTCGCCCGGCCCAACCTTCGTCAAGAGTTCGTTCTTCGCTTGGGACAGCATTCTTCAAGTCTCCATTGTTATCGCCCGGCCGGTGCATCGGACACACGAACGCTTCGGCAGCCTCGGCCGGCCATCATTTCTGTCGCTTCCAGCATCGCACTAATGATAATACACATTAGACATTATAGAAGCATCGATCCATTCGATCAGCTTCGGCTCCGTGCTTGTCGCTGCTGTTTCGATAATATATATTACACATAGAAACGTGCGCAACAGAATTTGCGTCTGCGCGGCGAGACAACTCCGGACGAGTCAACATGAAGAAGGCTATGGAAACACTACAGGTGCAACTTCGCGCGATCAGATACGAGGCGCCGACCATCAATACGTATGAATTTCACGCACCGGATGGCGCGCCGCTGCCGGGCTTCACGGCCGGCGCTCACATCGATCTCCACTTGCCCAACGGAATGATCCGCAGCTATTCGCTGTGCAATTCTCCGGCGGACACGCACCGCTATGTGATCGGCGTGAATCGCGATCCGTCGAGCCGCGGCGGCTCCGCGTGGGTGCATGAGACGCTGCGCGTCGGCGCGGTGCTGACGATCGGCGCGCCCGCCAACAATTTCCCGCTAGTCGAAGACGCCGCGCATACGGTGCTCATCGCAGGGGGAATCGGTATCACGCCGCTCATGGGCATGATCCGTCGCATGGAAGCACTGGGGCGATCGTGGGAGTTGCACTATTGCACGCGAACCCGCGAGGCCACTGCCTTTGTCGGCGCGTTGCATCAGTACGGCTCGCGCGTACAGTTTCATCACGACGATGAACCGGGCGGAGAGCGGCTCGATTTCGCCACGGTTTTGACGCAGCACGACGAGCGCACGCATTTCTATTGCTGCGGCCCTTCGGGCATGTTGAATGCGTTCGAAGCCGGCGCTGCGAACCGTGGCGGCGGCGCACGGTTTCATGTCGAGTACTTCGCGTCCGGCGAAGCGCCCGCAACGTCAGGCGGCTTTAACGTGCAACTCGCCCGCTCGGGCCGCGTGATTCAGGTGAGCGCCGGCAAGACGATTCTCGACACCCTGATCGCCGAAGGGATCGATATCAGTTACTCCTGCTCGCAGGGTGTGTGCGGCACATGTGAAACGCGGGTGCTCGCAGGCGTGCCCGACCATCGCGACATGGTGCTGACAAAGAGCGAACAGGAGGCAAACCGGTCGATGATGATTTGCTGCTCGGGCAGCAAAAGCGAGTGTCTGGTACTCGACTTATGATCGCCGGAACGTGCTGGCGGAGATGCGAATTGTATAACCGTATGATTATTCAATGGCTATGCTAACATCGCGATCAGTCTTTCGGGGTCGCACCACGCCTTGCGTGCGTGCGGCTTCGGTTCACCCCGTCGCAACGCTCAGGTCCGGAGATCCGAATTGAAAAAAGGTACTGTCGAAACTACGCCGCTGTGGGAACCGGTGCAGACGGAAACCTTATCCTGGCGCATCGTTTCGCAAGTGCGCGCAGCCGTGTTTTCCGGTCAGATCAAGACGGGGGATTTTCTCGGTAGCGAAACGTCGCTGTCCGCCCAGTTCAACGTCAGCCGCATGGCCGCTCGCGACGCATTGCGCACGCTCGAAGCCGTCGGCATTGTGGAAATCCGCATGGGCGCGAAAGGCGGCGCATGGATTGCGGAAGGCAATCCTGAGCGCTTCGCAGACGCGCTGGCCATTCAACTCCACCTGATCGGCGTTACCGGCGAGGAAATCTTCGACGCGCAAATGGCGATTGAAGTCACGTCGGCAGAACTTGCGGCGCAAAACGCCACTGAAGAAGACCTCAGGAAGCTGAGCGCAATCCTGGCCGAACTGGACAAGCTGCGCGACGACCCGCTTGCGTTCACGGACGCGTCGCTGCGCTTTCATGAAGCGATTGTGGAGTCCTCGCACAACCGGGTGCTGCTCGCGCAATTCCGCGCGCTGCGTTTCGTGTTGCAACCGCTGCTCGCGCCGAACACCACGCATGCCATCGCCGCACGCGTGATCCGCTCGCACAAGTCGGTGCTCAATGCGATCGAAGCGCGAGACGGCGCCAAGGCACGCGAAATCATGCAGCAACGGGTAAAAGTGATCCGTTCACGCGTGCTGTCAGGCACCGCCGCTCAACACGCGGCCGACGACGAATAAATTTCGTCCGTCACCTTCCGGCCATATGCCGGTGCCAAGATGACGCTTCGTACCCGCCCCGGCGGCTCGAGAACGTGCAGCCGGATGCGCTGCAGTCCGACACCGCCCGGGCGGGCACGCTTCCCGCGCAACCTTGCGCGGGAGCGTGACACCTGGGTTTAGCCCTTCGCGGGACGCCCCGTCTTCACCGTCTCGAGCGACGACACGGCGGCCAGCAGACGCTGCGGCGCTGCCGATTCCAGCATCATCAATCCGGCTCGCAGCAACTCGCTTTTCTTGACCGACACGCCGGCCTCGAGGCACTTCTGCTTGAGAGACGCAATCCGGTCGTAATCCGATTTCGGCATCGTGAAGCTGTCGCGCACGACTTTCTCTTTCTTCGGCGGCTTGGCTTTCTTCGCTTCAGGAACGGCGACCGGCGCAGCTTCGGCAGTGGCCGCACGCTTCGGTTTAGCCGCCTTCCTGGCGGCGGGCGGCGCTTCCGCTGCGGCCGAACTCTTGGCTTTTGCCGTTTTCTTGACGGTAGGTGCCGCTTCAACGGATGCCGAACGCTTCGCCTTAACCGCCTTCTTGACTTCGGGCGCTGCTTGCGCAGGCGCCGAACGCTTGGCTTTGGCGGCCTTCTTGACCGCAGGCGCTGCTTCTGCGGACGCCGAGCGCTTCGCCTTAGCTGCTTTCTTGACGGCCGGCGCCGCTTCTACCGCTACTTCTGCCGCCGCTTCCGGCGCGGCTGCGGGCTCCGCGCCATTCGCCGCGTGCTTGCCCGAGCTCTTCGGGAAATGGAACGCTTTCTTGGTGTGCTCTTTGGTGACAGGTGCCGACATGGTTTCCTCCGCAGTAATAATGGTATAAACAGTATATACCGTTTATTCACCTATCGGACCAGACGGCGCAGCCCCCCTGCGCCGCCCTCAGGAAGCACTTAGCGGTATCAACCTCGGCTTCGTCAGGCTGTATGCGATCTGCCCGAACAGCGTATTCAGGCTGTTGGTTCCGCCGGCGGCATTCGCACAGGTGTCGGAGTAGAAATACGACGAGTTCGTCGCGATAGATTCCATCGTATTGCAGGCGGTAAGTTTGTCGTTACCGTCACCGCAACTCGGCGCCGACGCGGCCTCGCCCCCCAGATACGCCACCGTGTAGATCAGGGTACCCGTGTTGTTCTTGATGGTAGCCGCCGCGTTGATGGCCGCCTGGCACTCGCTTCCATAGGTACTGCTATAGGTGCTGCCCAGTTGGCTCGTGGTCGAAGTCGCTATACCGTCGCTAAGCAGAATGATCACGTTCTGTCCGGGGGGGCTTTCCGTTGCAGCCGTGGCGGTCAGCGACGTTTGCGCCGCCGTGATCGCCTGCGCGTAGAACGTGCCGAGCCCGCCAGGCGCCGGCATGCCGCCGCAACTGCCGCCGCCCAGTGCCTGCACGATTGCGGAGCCGGTATTCGCTTGCTGGTTGCTGCCCAGATAGCCCGAACTCGCGGAGGCGATCTGATAGCTCGCACCGGAGGCCGAATAACTGCCGGCAATGGTCGGCGAATGTCCGCTACACGAGAAATTGTAAGTCGACGATGTTTGCGGTGGAAACGCCATCAATCCCACCTTGTCGCCGGCGTTGGTCAAGCCGGTCAGTAGTTTCAGCGCGCCCGCCTCGGCACACTGCAATCTCGTCTGCGCCACGCCCTTTGAGTTTGTGCAGTTACTGTCGGTGGTGGTGCTCATCGATCTTGTGGTGTCGAGGATGATCATGACGTTATAGAGCGCGGGCTCAGCGCCACCGCCTGCCCCCGCCACGGAAGTTGCACTGATCGTTTGCGAAGTCATGCCGAAGACCTTTGCAAAGAAAAGCGGCACCGTCGCTTGCTGGGTCACCTTGATGCCGTTGTATCCGGATGCCGCCTGTTTGTACGGCAGCGTGACGCTGGACAAGGTCAGGCCGGTTACGGTGGCGGTCGCCGGGTTGACGCCGCCGGGCATGGTATTGCCCTGCCCCGCGGTGAACGCTTGGGCGTCGCTGGCGGCGGTAGCCCATGGCTTGGTCCAGAGATCCACCGCCCCGGCCAGCGCCGCGGCGTCGGTGGCGCTCTGCAGGCGCCGCTGGCTGTATGCCAGGTAGCCGTAGTCGACGGCAAGCGCCGCGAACCCCAAAAGAACGATCAGAGAAATCGCCACCACCACGGAGACGGCCCCGCGCTGGCGCGCCGGCGAGGCGTGAGGCCCAAGGTTATTTCTCATGATTGCATGCCCTCCCAGACGATTGAACCACTCACCCTATTGCACGCGTTCCACCGCGGTGGCATTGAGCGCGGCCGGCATCATCGAATAAAGACCGGCCAAGGCTCCCTTGAACAGGGGAGAAAAATTACTGTAGGTCACAGTGACGGCCGCGGTTGCCACGGCCGCTCCGCTTGCGGCGCTCGTCAGATCCGACGCGCAAGCGGTGTCGCTGGTGCAGTTGCCGCCGTTGACCGAGGCGGTGATCGACAGGTTTCCCGTAGTCAGCACTGCTGCCGATGTTTGCACCTGGGTTTGCGTCCCCGTATAGGGACTGGTCGTGCCACGCTGCGACGCAAAATAGCGCGCACCCGCCGATGCGGCGTTGGCGACCATTACGTAATTGCCGAGCAGCCAGCCGAACTGTGCAAGGCCGAGCGCAATCGCGAGAAGAATGGGAACGAGCAGGGCAAACTCAACCGCCGCGATTCCTTTCTGTTTCTTTAACGTCATGGCCGCACCCCACTCGCAAATTCGCAGCGATCGCCTACGCGACCCGCGCGTGCGCGTTGCCGGAAGTCTTGCTTGCTCGGGTTTCATTGCACCAGCTCCGACATCCGCGCACTCAAGCTGGACGGCATGATGGACCTGAGACCGTACAACGCGCCGTTGAAGAGGGGTGCGAACGAGTAACCGAGCGAGACGCTCGCCTCGGTTCCCGCCGTCGGCGCCTGGGTTGACGTCCCCAGCGCGCTCGCGCAAGTGCTATCGCTGGAACAGGTTGTGCCGCCGACGCTCATCGTGATGGTCAGCGCACTCTTCAATGCCGCCGTCGACGCGAGGATGGCCTGCTGCGTATCGGTGTACGGCGTGGCGTAGCCGCGTTCGGATGCAAGCTGGTGGGCGCCGAGCGACGCCGCGTTCGTCAGCATCACGTAGTTATTCATCAGCCAGCCGAATTGCACCGTGCCGAACAGACACGCCAGCAGAATCGGCAACACAAGGGCAAACTCCACGGCTGCCCCGCCACGCTGATTCTTCCGTTTCATATGTCCTCCCCGATCGTCGATGAACGCGTCAAGCTTCCTGTTTCCTGTTCCCTGGCTGCACCGTGGAACGCTGCGGGCCGTCGTTGCGAACACGCCGCCGTCATCCCGCCGAACCCATCATGCTGGGAAGCAGAACCCGGTAGATGTGAATCATGGCCGGCCCCATGAGGACCACAAGCAGCGCCGGGAAGATACAAAAGATGAGTGGAAACAGCAGTTTCAGCGCGATCTTGGCGGCCTTTTCCTCGGCGCGCATCCGGCGCCGGGTACGCAGCGTGTCGGACAGCACCCTCAGTGAGGTCCCCACACTCGTGCCAAAGCGTTCAGCCTGAATCAGCATGGCGCTGAACGAATCGATATCCTCAACACCCGCGCGCAGCGAGAAATTGCGCAGCGCTTTTTCCTTGGAGAACCCTGAGCGCATTTCAAGCAGCATCAACTCAAGCTCGCTCGCCACCACCGGACTGCGCATCCTGATCTCGTCGCCCACCTTCATGAGTGACGCGTCCAGACCCAGCCCCGCTTCGACGCAGACGGTCAGCAGATCGAGGGTGTCGGGAAAGTCTTCCATCAGGACGCGTTTGCGCCAGGCAATGCGTTTCGCCAGCACCAGGTTGGGCAAGTACAAGCCGATGGCGCCAAGCGCGGTCAGGAGTATCAGACGCTCAAAGGTCGTCGCGGCACTGGACATGCTGACCAGCCAAAGCAGCGCGAGCAGGGGCAACGCGATCGCCAAAGCGGTCTTGGCGGCGAAATAGATCGGTGCGGCACTGGGCGAACGCCAGCCGGCATTCGCCAGATGCAGGCGTAGCGCGGACTGCTCCCAGCCGTCCTTTGGCACGGACAGCTTCGAAATGGGTTGGGAAATCTCCGCGATTTTTTCGAACCAGGAAACATCCGGCGATTCCGGCGCCTGCTCGGCCCCGAAGGCGAGATTCGTGCCGCCGGCCTGCTCGATCCGGCGCCGCAGATCGCGCGGCGCGACAAGATGCATCGCGCCGAATGCGGCGGCGAACACAACGGCGAACACACCGGCCAGCAACAGAATCTGTGTGGCGTTTAGCGTCTGCATGATTTCTCCCCGATAACGTGTCGTGTGCTCTGTGGCAAACCGGCGGCACTAGACCCGGATCCTGACGATGCGGCGCATCCAGAGCGCGCCGAACACCATGGATACGAGTACTGTTCCGAGCATTTTTACGCCCACCGGGTCTTGCCACAGCACATCGAGAAAGCCGGGATTGCCCAGCATCATCAGTACAGCCGTTCCGAACGGCAGCAATCCGAGGATCCAGGCGGACAGCCTGCCTTCGGCAGACAGGACGCGAATCTTGTCGAACAGCTTGAATCGCTCGCGAATCAGTGCGGCGATACTGTCCAGCACCTCCGAGAGGTTGCCGCCGGTCTCACGCTGAATCACCACCGCAATCACGAAGTAGCGCAGATCGCGGATCGGCACACGCGTGGCGAGATTCGTCAGGGCTTCGCTGATCGAAACGCCGTAGTTGATCTCGTCGAACGTGATGCGGAACTCACCGCTCATCGGCTCCGCGAACTCGGTGCCGACCATGTCGATCGCGCCGGTAAAGGCGTGCCCCGAGCGCAACGCACGGGCCAGCATGTCGCAGACGTCCGGCAGTTGCCGCTCGAGCAGACGGATACGCCTGTTGCGCCGGCGCTGCACATACAGGACCGGCAACAGCGTGGAGAGCGCGGCGCCAAGTGCCGTGAAGAGCAGCGGCACCGCGAACAACGTGCCCATGAGTAACACGAGCGGCGGCAGAACGGCACAGGTTCCAATGAACCGCCCGACCGTCCATGTCACACCCGACTGCTGGAGAAACAGATCGATCGCATGCACGCGCGGCATTTGCAACAGGAGCTTTGCGGGTAGCGACGAGCCGGCCAGCATGCGCGTCTTGAGAATCGAGAGCCGCTCCGCGCTGACCTGGCCGCCCGCGGACACCGCGCGAATCCGCGAATCGACCCGGCGCGCAATGGGTCCGTGCCGGCTGTTCCAGTACTCGTACGCGCCTTCCATCGCCAGCGCCACGGCGACGAACAGCAGAATGATCGACGCATAAAAGATCGGTGTCATGCGAGTCTCCTGAAACACAGGACAATCGGGTTACGCTCTACAAGCATGGATGTCAGGTTGTTTCGAAGCGCCGGGCCGGATCGTAGACATGGTCCGAGGGCGCGACGCCGAACGCCTGCAATCGCTCGGCAAATTTCGGCCGGACGCCGGTCGCGCTGAAATGCCCGCGCACGCACCCCTTCGAATCGACGCCGGAGCGCTTGAACACGAAGATCTCCTGCATGTTGATCATGTCGCCCTCCATGCCGGTCAGCTCCGAAATGCTGACGATCTTGCGCCGGCCATCGGTCAGCCTCGTGGCCTGCACGACGACTGAAATCGCCGAGGCAATCTGCTGGCGCATGGTTTTGGTCGGCAGCGAAAGACCGCCCAGGTTGATCATGTTTTCAAGGCGTGTCAGCGCGTCGCGCGGGGTGTTGGCGTGGATCGTGGACAGCGAGCCTTCGTGCCCGGTGTTCATCGCATTGAGCATGTCGAGCGCCTCCGCGCCGCGCACTTCGCCCAGAATGATGCGATCCGGGCGCATCCGCAGGGCATTGCGCACCAGCGTGCGCTGGGTAATCTCACCGCGCCCTTCGATGTTCGGTGAACGCGTTTCCAGTCTCAGCACGTGCTCCTGGCGCAGTTGCAGCTCGGCGGCGTCTTCGATCGTGACGATGCGTTCGTCGCCGGGAATGAAACCCGAAAGAACGTTCAGCAGCGTGGTCTTGCCGCTGCCCGTGCCGCCCGACACCAGAATGTTCACCTTGGCGCGCGCGAGCGCATCGAGCACCTCCGCCATCGGCGGCGTCAGGCTTTGCAGTTCGACGAGGTCGGCCACCTGGAGTGGATTGGCGGCGAAACGGCGGATCGACAGCAAGGGGCCGTCGACAGCGCATGGCCGGATGATCGCATTCACGCGCGAGCCATCTGGAAGACGCGCATCGACCATGGGGCTCGATTCATCGATATGCCGCCCGACACCGGAGACGATTTTCTCGATCACCTTCATCAGGTGTGCGTCGTCGTAGAAGGTCACCTCGGTGGCTTCCAGACGTCCCCTTCGCTCGACGTAGGTATGGCGATACGTATTCACCAGAATGTCGGACACGGTGGGGTCGCGCAACAGCGGCTCCAGTGGTCCGAAACCGAACATCTCGTCATGCACGTCGACCACGAGTTGCCTGCGTTCGAGATCGTTCGCGGGGGCTTTCTGATCTTCGAGGATGCGCCCGATCAGCGCGGCGATTTCCTGCCGGACCTGTTCGGGAGGCAAGCGCGAAAGGCGTTCCAGTTCGACGCGGTCGAGCACGGCCTGATGAACCTCGCGCTTCAGTTTCTGATACGCGGCGCGTATCATGCCGCCCTGCAAATTTGCCAGGTCGGAAGCCTCGCCCACGGGCTGGATGCGTTGCGCGGAAATCTGCTCACGAAGCGACATGATGGTCCCCTTTGTCCCTTTGGCCTTACATCATTTCAAGTTTCGGCGCGGCCTGACGGCCCAGCAGCCGTGAGAACACCGAGGCGCGATTGGCACGTCCCCGGCCCGGCGTCGATGCACCGCTCACGATGCTTTCAGCGAGCGTCTGCAGGGCGCGCGCTACACCGCTGTTGTGAGCCGTCTGCGATATCGGCAGCCCCTGGTTCATGGCGTCGGACACGACCACCGGGTCCTCCGGAATGACTTGCCACGCCTGCATACCCAGGACCTGTTCGAGTGCCGCGCGGGCGCGTTCAGCATGGCGCGCGTAGCGGTTCAGCAGCAAGCGCATCTGGTCGGGTGCGTACCCGAGCGAGCCGAGAATTTCCTGCAAACGGCGGCCGGCGCGCACATGCGGCATGCTCGCCTGCAGCACGATATGGATCTGCTCGCTGCTGTCGAGCGCATGCATCGACAGTTGATTGATGGTCTGTCCGAGGTCGAAGAGCACGAAGTCGTAACGCGGCACGGCAACGCCCAGAATCCATTCGAGACGGTCTTCCTTAAGTTCGGCGGCCTTGATCGGATCGCCCGCTCCCGCCAGGATGTGAAAGTTATCCGTGACGTGTACGAGGCTCGCGTCGAAGAACGCGAGATCCATCCGCTCGATCTGCGAACAGACTTGCGGCAACGTCGACGGCGGCGTTTCCTCGGATACGAGAAAGGCCGCGTCGGCGAACTGCTGGTTGAGGTCGATCAGCAGGACCCGCTTTTGTGCGAGGCTTGCGATCGCGTGCGCGACATTGCAGGCGATAAAGCTGGTTCCCGCGCCGCCCTTGCACGACATGAACGACAGGATCCGGGTTTCGCGTGCATTGCCGGACCCGCATTGGGTCTGTGCACGCCGCAGGGCTTCGCCTAGCGCGCGCGGATCGACCGGCCAACTGAGTACATCGCGAAAGCCCGCGCGCATCGCCGCGATCAACGTCTGCGACGAGGTATCGGGAATCACCAGGATGCAGGTGAGTCGCGCGTGGGCGTGGTGGAGCGTCTCGACGACGGAGAGTTCGACGTCGCCGAGCGACGCAGCGTCGACAATCAGGACATCGAAGGCATCGAGACTATCCCCCCGCTCGCTGAGCCGCGACGGCTTGCCGGTCGCCCGGGTGGCGCGGCAACCGCCACATTCGCCGATCAGACGCACGATCTGGGCGAGCCGCGTGCTGTCTTCAGAGAGAGCCAGGACATTGATCATGATGTTCTCGAATAGACAAACGAAGGTAACTGGCGAAGCTCGCCGTCAGCCGGCGCCGCGTGCCCTGCGAACTCCGCAAGCTCGGCAGGCACGGTGCGAGGGGTGACGCTCGCCCGCCCAGAGGGCGGTCACTGACCACTGGATCCGCCGCCATTGCCGCCGCCAATACCGATCACGAAGGCATTCGGCGTGGTGGGCGGCGCCTGGAACGATTTGTCGTACGCGTCTTGTGCCGCCACGGCCGCCTTGCCGTCGACGCCCGGTGCCGACGGCGCATGCTCGCCCGCGTGCGGATCGATGATCTGCATCTGGGCGGCCGTGCGCGCCGCTTCGCCGAAATGCGCGTCCCACACCGGCGTGCTGGTCATGCAGCCGCCAAGTGCCGCGCTCAGCGTCAACATGAGTGCCGCACGCCCCGTCAAAACGAAATGTTCGAGTTTCATGAGATTCCCCTGATCGCGCATCAATGTTCGTCGGCAAGATGGGTTTCGCCCGAGTTGGCGAGGCTCTGCTGGCTAGCCGGTGTGGTGCGCTTCGCCGTGTCGGCCGTCACTCTCCTGTCCGTGACGGAGGGCGCTGCGGCAGCCGGAAGTGGCGTCGCCACCGGTGCCGCAGCGGGTGTCACGCCACCGTCGGGCGGACCGGTTACCACCGGCGCCGGCCGGTCGGCCTGCGTATTGCGCGGCGGCAGTGCAGCGGGCGTGTTCAACTCCGCTGCAGGTGCCGGAGCAGGCTGCGGTGCGTTCGGCGTCGCTGAAGCCGGCGCGGCGGGTTGAGGCTGACGGCCTTCCATGTTGCCGGTGGCATAGACGCCCGCGTCCGAGGTCTGCCTGAAACTATCGGTCGGCAGCGGATAGTCGCTGCTCGGCAGCGGCTTGACGAGATGCACGGTGATGATGAAAACGAGTTCCGTGCGATCCTGCTGGAATGACGTGCTGCGGAACAGCGCGCCCAGCACCGGCACCTCGCCGAGGCCGGGAATTGCCTTGAGCGACCCCGTGATGTTGTTCTGGATCAGCCCGCCAATCGCAAAGCTCTCGCCGTCGTTCATCTGCACCGTGGTCGACGCGCGACGTGTGGTGATGAGCGGCAGGATCGCCGATCCGCTGACGTTGGACGCGGTGACCGTCACGCCGGTCGGCGACAGTTCGGAGACTTCAGGCGCCACCTTCAGGTTGATCCGGCTGCCCGCCAGCACAGTCGGCGTGAACTTGAGACCCACGCCGAACTCCTCCTCCTGCAGCGTGATCGTCGAGCCGCCGGTACCGTTGCTTTGCGGCACCGGAATGAAGACCCTGCCACCGGCGAGGAACGACGCCTCCTGCCCACTGAGGGTCACGAGGTTGGGTTCCGCGAGAATCTTGCCGAGACTGTCGGTCTTCTGGGCGTCGACCGCTACATTGAACGGCAGCTTGTTCGACTTGCTGACGGCAATGCCGTTGCCCACACCCGCAAGCAGGCTGCTTACCAGCGCGCCGGTCCACGAGCCGAAACCGCCCTGGATATTCACCGCTGCGCCGAGCTGGTTGAGCAGGGTCTTCGAGACCTCGGCGACCTTGACTTCGACCATGACCTGTTGAGGCGAATCGACCGTCATCATGTTGATCACTTCGGATGCCTTACTGACGCTCGTGCTCTGCTGGGTCAGGCTGGAACCCCCGTTGCCGAAGTTCGCGGTGCTCGCCTGTTGCTGCTGGGTAGGCTGCGCGCCCGCGTAGGCGTTCGCGATCTCCATCGCCTGCTGGGCGGCTTGAGCGCCTGACACGCGCCCCGCCAGCACGAGGTTGCCGGCGGCGGTCGATACCCGGATGCCGCGCTCGGCGGGCAACAGTTGCTGCAGGGTTCGCTGCAAGCCGTCCGAGTCGATATTGACGATCACATCGATGATCTGGCATTGACCGCTGCGTCCCTGGACGATCATGTTGGTCGTACCGACCGTCATGCCGACGAGATAAAGCGTGCGCGGCGAAACCAGCGTAGCCTGCGCGACAGTCGGATTGCCGAGCGTACGATTGCGCGCCGGCTCGGCGAGCGGCACGAGCACCGATTTGCCCACGGCCACCGCGACGCTAGATTCATCGCGAATCTCGCCGCTGCAGTTAGGTCCGCTCAACGGCACGGCGCCGACCGACTTGCCGCTGGCCGCCGGACCCGACGGCATCGGCGCCATGCTGATCATCATCGGCACCGGTCCGCGGCCCACCGGCAACGCTGCGTTCGCGCCACCTTTGCCGGGCGCGGGCATGCCGTTGATCTCCTGCGCGGCGCCGTGTTGCGCGACCACCATGCCGGCGCACAGCGCTGCGGCGAGTACCGTGCCGCTCAGCGAGCGGCGACGCGCGTAGCTGCCCGACGAGAACCCCAGTTCTGTTTTCATGTCTTTATGCCCCCGTTGCTCGATGCGTGTAAGCCGAGACTTTCGTTCTTGCCTTTGTCATGCCGGTCGCGACGCCTCGTTAAAGGCACGCCACGGCCGGCCTAAAAACATTCGACACTGCCCGTCACGCCCGACAGCACCCCGACACAGTCGCGCTTCGGGGCCGGGCGGGCGGCATAGTGCGTGCGCACCGGATGCACCGGCTCGACCGCCGGCGCGGATGCCGGTACATCGAGCAAGGTGAGTTTCGTTGCGCCGTCGGTCGAAGGTGTCTGCTTGTCGACCTGGTTGCGCAGAACCAGCGACAGCGTGCCCACGCTGCGCGCGAGGTCGAGCTTCTCCGCCTGATCGGGCGTCACTTCGAGCGTGACGGCGTTGACGACTTTCGGCGCCGTGTCGTCGCGGCTCACCTGCTGAGCCACCGCGAGGACGAGGATCTGTTCGAGCACGATCTTCGAGATGCTCTGCTGGGCGTCGCTCGCGCCGGGCTTTTGCGTATTCACGATCACGTCGACGTAGTTGCCCGGCAACGCGAAACCGGCAACGCCGACCACATCGTTGACGCGCACCGTAATCGCCCGGCGGCCTGAGCCGATCACCGCCGACAGACCGCCCTTCGTGCCGATCGGCGCAAGCTTCGAATCGAGCACCGGTTCTCCCGGCGCGAGACTTGTCAGCACCACCCGCCCTTCAAGCGCTTTCTCGTCGGCGAAGGCGCCGGGCGGCACGCTGCCCGAGGGCCAGTTGATCGTGCGGATGAGGGCGGGCGTCAGCGGCTCGCCGAGATTGACGACACCCGCCGCCACGGCCACCGGCGTGACAGCGCCCGACGACGTCTGCAGCAGCCATCGCGAGGCCAGCACCACGGCAGCGAGACCCGCCAGCATGGCGAACGCGAGCATGACTAAAGCGCGACGATTTTTCATGGCAACACACTCCTGCATGGTTCATAAACACTTGCGGATTGACCGGATGCCCGCGTTCGATACAGCTGCCCAAAGTGAAGGCGGCTGGCCGCAAACCACCTTCACGTCCTCTGCCTTCCTCACGCGGCTAGAGGGTCGCCGCGAACAGCACGCCCAGCGTGCCGGCCGCCATTGCGACACCGTAAGGAATCGCTCCCACCGACTCAGGTAACGCGTGGCCGTTCGCCACAACCTGTCGCGGCGCCGAACGCCACGAACCCACGATCTGCCGCAGGTTGGCGATCAGTTGCCGGAAACGGCCGCGGCTCACCGCCAGTCCCACCGACCACACCCCGCCGATCAGAAAGGTGGCGAGCGCAATACGAAACGTCATTGCGGGGCCCACGAATGCACCGATCGTCAAGAGCAGCTTGACGTCTCCTGCCGCCATGCCGCGCAGCAGATAGAACGGCAACAGCAGCGCGAAACCACACGCGGCGCCCAACAGCCACTCAAGCCCACCGCTCGACGGTCCGTGCAACGCAACTTGCACGCAGAGCGCTGCGGCGAGGCCGATCGCAATGACACGATTCGGTATCCGGCGCGCGGCAATATCCGTGCTGGCCGCCACAATGACCAGCACGATCACGCATAGCGGCACGGGTTGTGGCGGCAGGGGTGGCAGTGTCATGAGAGGCCTCGCTCCGTCGAACTACTTTTTCACGCCATGGCAGCAGCGACGACATCCGCTACGCACCGAATACAAGGGGCCGGTCAGGTGGCCCGGCGCGACCCGCGCGCCTGACCGCAAAACCAGGCCGAGGATCGGCGGACGAATAGCACCTCCACATTCGTCCGCCGGCAGGCGCCCTAGACCGATCCCGCGATGTCGCTGAAAACCGCTTTGAGGTTCGTGCCGAGCGTGGTTACCGTCCCGATGATGACGAGAGCGATCAGCGCGGCGAGAAGGCCATATTCGATGGCCGATACGCCGTCTTCGTCGCGAACAAAACGTGCTGCCTGGGCGATGAAATTTTTCATGACAGACTCCTTCGTATATCTAAATAAAAACCCTTAACCACGATTGGTTTGAGGGAACGTACTGCCGGCACTACGAGAAAACTGGCGATCAGTCGGCAACCATCGGCGTCCTGCCTTCGTTCGCGCAGACGTTTGACGGTCTGCAGCTTCGAACCCGGCAATACAACCTCGAGGGTTGCCAGCGTGGCGATTCTTTTCCGGTCCGGCTGCAGCTTCGTATCGTCCGGCCGTCACGTCCTCGACTTGCGCCCCCAGTCCATAGCAAAGGTGGGGCCAGCAACACGGAAAGTCAGGAAATACAAGGCTCCCAGGCTAATGGCTTACGGCGCGGATTTAACACTCGCGCACGAAATGTCTCGCGTCCGCGACGTTTTTCAGCCTCGCCGAAAAAAGGCGGAATCGTCGAAGACCCGTACTGGCCGTGGCTTTGAGGAATTTGCTCAGGACATACCCTGATTCAGCGCAGGCCTCAATTTCCGCGAAAACGGGCATGCCTCGCGAAGGGCATTTGTACAAAGTGTCGCAGCGGTGAGACCGGTAAGCGCGCTTGCGCACATAAGCGTGTCCAATTTCGCCGCCATGAAGGGGCTTTGACCGCTCTTGCCCCTCTCGATGGAAAACGCCCCCTTGCAAGTCGATTAATTTTCTTCCAACAATGAGTGAACAGAGAACGCATGAACGAGACTCCTTAAGCGAACTTCCAGACCAACGCTTAGGAATCGGAATAAACAATCTGAATGACCGGATGCGCCACGCAATCCGATCCGGACCACACAGAAGGCGGGGATCATGTACGTTTCACAGCCCGGCGCTCGCGGCAGCGATCGACCTGTTCACAGTTTGCTCACACCCGAACGCGTACTCGCGTATAGCGCCGCGATGCTGGTGCTGTATGTGGCATTTCTGGTGATCTGGGCATGGGCGAGCAACGGGTTCACCGCCGGAGATTTCACGAGGCCAGGTATCGACTTTTCGGTTTTCTGGTCCGCTTCGTATGCGATGCTGCACGGCCCGGCGTGGCAGGTTTACGACTACGCTTACTTCCAGAGCATCGAGGCGTCGCTGTTCCAGCTTCCTCGCGGCAGTTTTCTCCCCTGGCTGTACCCGCCAACCTTCCTGGTGTTCATCAAACCACTCGCCCTGGTGCCGCCTGTCATTGCCTATTTCCTGTTTGTCGGGCTCAGCACGCTGCTGTTCATCCTCGCCACACTCAAGCTGTCCCGGTTCGCTTCCAGCATGGGCGGTTCACGTCTTGCCAGATTGATTGTTGTAGCCTGTCCCTGCGTTTTCGTAGCGGCCGTCTTTGGACAAAACTCGCTGCTGACCGCCGCGCTTGCGGCGCTCGCCGTCCACTGGCTCGCCCGGCATCCGGCTCGCGCCGGACTGTGTATCGGGTTGCTGGCCATCAAGCCGCAAATGGCCGTGCTGTTGCCGTTCGTGTTGATCGCGGCGCACGCATGGCGAGCCCTTGGCGTTGCCGCGCTCTGCGCGTCGTTGTTCGGCGCGCTAAGCGTCGTGATCTGCGGGGTGCAGTCACTGCATCTGTTCATGCTCGGCACCGCGCTCGCCCGCGATCTCATACTCGAACATGCCCGTCGTTACTGGCTATCTTCACCTACCACGTTTGCCGTTCTGCGTGAGGGCGGTGCGCCGCTCGCCGCCGCCTACGCAGCGGAAGCAGGCGTGGCACTGATCGCCGTGGCGGCAGCCTGTCACATCTGGAAGACCACTGCCGACACCCGTCTGCGCGGCGCGACTCTGGCCGTTGCCACCCTGCTCGCGAACCCCTACGTGTGGCACTACGAACTGGCATGGCTCGGCATCGCTATCGCCTGTCTCACCGCAATCGGATTCGAACAGGGATGGCGACGCGGTGAACAGGCCGTGCTGGTGCTCGCCTGGTTACTGCCGGTGTACGAATTCTTCAACCGTCTGGCCGGATTGCCGCAGATCGGACCCGTCGTCCTGTTGCTGATGCTGTTGCTGATCCTGCGCCGCGCGCGGATCGCCGAGGAGGTGACGTCATGAACCCGCAGTCGTCGAACACGTTGCCGCTACATAGCCCGGCAGAACCGGCCGGATCGGCGCGCAAAAACTCCGCGGGTGGCACACACTGGCTCGACAGTCAGCGCCTGTCGCTCTATTCGATAGCCGCCCTCGCCTGCTATGCCGTTTTCCTCGTGGTCTACCTATACCGCGTGATGTGGCAGCAACGCGCCGATTTTCCGCCTCTGGCAATGGACTTCCTGCCGTTCTGGAGCGCATCGTTCCTCGCGCAGCACGGCCACGCTGTCGACGCCTACAACCTCAAGGCGCTGACCGATGTCGAGATGAACGCCGCGCCCTATTTCCGCACGATGGGCAGCATTCTGCCCTGGCTGTATCCCCCCAATTCGCTGCTGATCATGTCGCCGCTAGCCCTGCTGCCGTTTCAGGCAGCCGCTGTGGCTTTCATTGCCGGCACGTTCGCGCTGTTCGCCAGAACGATCCACTCGATCGTGCCGCGCCGGCAGACTGTCCTCGTCACGCTGGCCTTCCCCGGTGTCGCGCTCGTTGCGGTGATGGGACAAAACGGCATGCTCACGGCGGCGCTAGCCGCGTCTGGACTGCTTGCGTTGAGGCGCCGGCCGCTGGTCGCGGGAATATGCTTCGGATTGCTATGCATGAAACCTCATCTGGTTCTGCTATTTCCCTTCGCTTTGCTCTGCGCCCGTTCATGGCGCGCCTTGCTGGCGTTCACGCTGACCGCCGGGTCGACACTCGCGCTGGCGGCCGTGTTGTTCGGCCCAGGTACATTCGCCGCTTTCCTGCACAACGCAAGCATGGCGGCGGGTTTTGTCGAATCGGGACGCGCCGCCATGGCGCGCGTGCCAACGGCCTTCGCCCTCGCGAAGCTCGCGCATGCCCCTTCGGCGCTTGCCTACGCGGCTCAGGCAATGAGTGCCGCGCTGGCGGTTGCTGCTGTCTGGTATGCGTGGCATCGGCAATGCGCGTATGCGCTGCGTGCCGCCACGCTGGTCTGCGCCAGCCTGCTCGTCAGTCCATACCTGTACGACTACGACCTCGCCTGGTACGGCGTGCTCATCGCCTGGTATTGCCGCGACGCCATCGACCACGGATGGCGACGCGGGGAACGCGAATGGCTGGTCGCTTTGTGGCTCGCGCCGTTGGCGGGCATGCTGATTATCAGCCGCCTGCCGTTCCAGTTTCTACCGCTCCTCACATTGACCACGCTCGGCATGCTGGTGCGGCGCATTGCACTCGAACGCAACCGTGCGATGCCAACACGTTGCACCCAATACACCGTATGAACGGGAAAAAAACGGGGAAATACCATGTCCACTCCTGCCAGCAAACCATTGATCTCGCTTGTCGTGCCGTTCTACAACGAACATCAGGCCATCGACCACTTCTTCGCCGCCGTCGTGCCGATACTCGAATCGATCGAAGGCACGCGCTTCGAAATCGTCTGCGTCAACGACGGCAGTAGCGACGGAACGCTCGACAAGCTGGTCGCCGCCGGCCTCCACGACAAACGCATCCGGGTTATCGACCTGACACGCAATTTCGGCAAGGAAGCGGCTTTAACGGCCGGCATCGACGAAGCGGTCGGCGACGCCGTCATCCCGATCGATGCGGACCTCCAGGACCCGCCGGGCCTGATCCCCGTGATGGTGGAACACTGGCGCGCGGGAGCCGAGGTCGTGGCCGCCAAACGAACCAACCGGGCCTGCGACACCTTCGCCAAACGCACTGCGGCGGCGCTCTATTACCGCGTGCACAACGCGCTCTCCGAGGTCAAGCTGCCCGAGAACGTCGGCGACTTTCGCCTGATCGACCGCCAGGTCGTCAATGCGCTGCGCAGCCTGCCGGAACGCCGGCGCTTCATGAAAGGCCTGTTTGCATGGGTTGGCTACCGAACCGTCATCGTCGAATACGAACGCGAGGCGCGCAGCGCGGGGCACTCGAAATTCTCCGGATGGAAACTGTGGAATTTCGCGCTCGAAGGCATCACGAGTTTCAGCACCGTGCCGTTGCGAAGCTGGACCTATATCGGTCTGTCGATCGCCACGCTGGCATTTTTCTACGGTGGTTTTATCGTTGCGCGCACGCTGTGGTCGGGCAATCCGGTCCCCGGCTACGCGTCCACGATCTCGCTGATGCTGTTCATGGGCGGGATCGAACTGATCGGTATCGGTGTAGTAGGCGAATACGTCGGCCGCATCTATTACGAGTCGAAAAAGCGCCCGATCTATCTCGTGCGACGCCGCTATCAGGAGAAGACCAAGGTCAGTGTGCTGCATCGCGACCGCCCACAGACACGCACCATCCATGCGCCGCGTCCCGACGTCGTCCGCAGGCGCGTGGCGCCGGTCGCGCGAGTCGTCACGAACCGTTTCGATCAGCAAACAGGCTAGCAACCGGTCAACGAATCGCCTCGCAGCGCAAGGAGCCCATGATGTCCCCTGATGCGTATCTGGAAATGGCCGAAACCGAAGCGGAACACTGGTGGTTCCGTGGCCGGCGCGACGTATTGCAAACCGTGCTGCGCCATCTGGCGCTGCCGCCCGGAGCGCGCGTGCTCGAAGTGGGTTCCGGCACGGGTGGCAACCTCGACATGCTGGCCGAATTCGGCACGGTGAGCGGCCTCGAGATGGACGGCACGGCGCGCGCGCTATGCTCGCAAAAAACCGGCGGACGCTTCGACATTCGTGCCGGGCGCTGTCCGGAAGAGGTTCCGTTCGGCGTTGAATCCAGCGAACGCTTCCACCTGATCTGCTTCTTCGATTGTCTCGAACATATCGCCGACGACGTCGGCTCGCTCGCGCGCATGCAATCGTTGCTGGCGCCAGGTGGCGTGATCGTCGTAACGGTGCCGGCCTGCCAGTTTCTGTGGAGTGCTCACGATGTGTATCTACGGCATTACCGGCGCTACAGCCGCGCTTCGCTCACGCAATGCATCCGCGCGGCAGGTTACGAAGTCGAGCGCGTGACGTATTTCAACTCGCTGCTGTTCCCCCTCGCCGTGGCCGCACGATGGTTCGACCGCCTTCTCGGGCGCCGCAGATCAACCGGCGACGCAGTTCCGGTCCAACCGCTCAACGCCCTGCTCTATCGTCTGTTTAGCGCCGAACGTCATTGGCTTGCACGTGGTGCGCTGCCCTACGGGGTGTCGTTGCTCGCGATCCTGCGCAAACCGCGGGAGAACAGCGGTGAATAGGGCCGAGCGGATCAAGGTACTGCGATTTGGCGTGTCCGGCCTCTTTGCAACCGGCCTGCACGTGATTGTCGCCATGACGCTGATCGTGCGCGCCGGTACCGAACCCGCGCTTGCAAACGCGCTCGCCTTTGCGTGTTCGACGGGAAGTTCCTATCTCCTGAACACCTTCTGGAGTTTTTCGTCTTTTCCCGCACTCGCGAATATCTGGCGCTTCGCGATGGTTTCTCTGGGCGGCCTCACACTGACCGCGCTCGTCGCTCATGCCACGGCAGTCGCTGGCGGCGGCCCCGGATTGGGCATCGCCATGGTGGTCTGTGTGGTGCCGCCGGTTACCTTCATTGCGCATCGGTGGTGGACCTACCGGTGAGACGGTCCTAGTGACGCGCCGCCGTCATCGAGGCACGCAATCAACTCTGCGGCTAAGCCGATGCAACCGTATCGTCTGCGCCGACCACGCAGTTTCTTCCACTATGTTTGGCCGCGTATAACGCCTGATCCGCGGCATTCGTCAATTCATCCAGTGAGGCGGGATGTGAGCGCCGGCCGGTGGCGCAGCCAATGCTCACGGTGAAGGGTGGCACTGCCGCCGAGGGCTCGATCGGTGGCCCATGTTCCACTTCATAACGGATGGCTTCAGCAATCTGGGCGGCGCCTCGTTCGTCCGTGTCGGGCAACACGACGACGAATTCCTCGCCGCCGTATCGCGCCGCGAGATCGCCACGGCGGCGCGTGTGCCGGTCGATGCATGCCGCCAGATGTTTCAATGCGACATCGCCCTGAGCATGGCCATGCCGGTCGTTGTACTGCTTGAAGTTATCCGCATCGACGAACAGCACCGACAGGCAGCCATCGTTACGTTGCAGTCTTCCCCACTCGTTATCGAGGACCTCGTCGAGCGCGCGGCGATTCTTGAGCCCCGTCAGCGAGTCGATTTGCGTCATTTCCATCAGCAGCACCTGCGCTTTTGCATAGTCCCGTAGCGCAAAAGCAAGCAGCCAGACCACCGCGCAGAACGCGAGGCTGACCGACGATGCGGCGATTCCGACGATCCATGACAAGCGCCTCCATGAGGCCAGCACATCGCCTTGGGCCGGCGCAACGACGGCAATGAGCGGCGTGCCGGGAACGCGCTGGAACGTATACAGACGAATGATCCCGTCGGCGGTCGAGGGCGCGGCATAGAAACCGGAATCACGATTGACCATGCGCGGAAAGGTCGGCGACGCACCGAAATTGACCGGACGGGAGGGGCTGAAGGGAGGATTTCTGGCCACCAGCGTGCCATCGGTACGGACAATCGCTGTGATACCGCGCGGCCCCACGTCCAGATTCGAAAGAAGCCGCTTGAAATAGCTGGCATCGATAGCGACGACCACGATTCCGCCGAACGATCCATCCGGCCGGTTTATCCGTCTGCTCACCGCAATTGTCTCTGAGCCGGATAGCGTTCGAGCCTGATAGATGTGTGACACGTAGAGTCCAACATCCGGCGACTCGCGATGCACCTTGAAATAGTCCCGATCGCTGAAATCCGAGTGGAGCGCATTGGAACAGCAACCATCCAGCAGACGTCCGCGATCGTCGGTCAGCCCCACGCCGATCACGTATTCGGCCGCGGTGCGGTCAAACAGCAATTCGTGCCGCAAGTCGGGATCCATGTTCTGGATCGCGGGCTTGTCCAGAGCAGAAATCAAACCGAGCAGGGCATTGTTGGACGTATCGACGGTCCGGGCGATGTTGCTGACCAGAACGGCGGTGACGTTTCTGGACGTTTCATGAGCATGGGCGATCGCACCGTCGCGCGCCGCCATCAGCGTGACCAGGCTGATGGCCATCACGACCAGCGACATGAGGGTGCCTAGCGCACCGACGATCAAAGGATGGCGGCCTGCGAGAACAGCCAGCTTTCCTGTGGACAGAGAAACAGACACGGTAATGTTCTTGTGGGTGCACTCGGTCCGAACCTCGCCGCCCCGCGGTCATAGCAATGGGAACGAACGGCGGTAGCGGATCCGGCGGCAAAGGATTGCCCGAGTGCCGTAAAAAGCCGATGACCGGGTTAACGGCAATGGCCGGGAAAAATGGAGCGCGCTGTCGTTTTCGTGCCGCCATCCAAGTCCACCCCAGCCCCACCCCATGCCCCGCCTGTACCGGATACCATCCCGCAAAGCGTACAGGTACTGTACCGGCATGCTTCGCTAGAATGCTCCAAAGGTTTTACTGAACGCCACCGGAGCCATCCATGATGTCTTACCTCAGCCTCAGCGCGCTGCCCGCCGGCATTCTGTTCGCGCTCGTCACCACGATCACCCCCGGTCCGAACAACACCATGCTGCTGGCCTCGGGCGTCAACTTCGGCTTTCGCCGCACGCTACCGCATCTCTCCGGCATCAGTGCCGGGGTCGTCCTGTTGATGCTCTCGGTGGGGATTGGTCTGGGCGAAGCTTTCGTACACTTCCCGGTCCTGTACACGGTGCTCGAAGTGGCGAGCGTCGCGTATCTGCTGTATCTCGCGTGGAAAATCGGCACCTCGGGCGAACTGAAGGTCAAGAAAGGCGATCACCGCCCCATGAAGTTCCATGAAGCCATCGCGTTCCAGTGGGTCAATCCCAAGGCGTGGATGATGGTGCTGACCGCCGCCACGACGATTCACCTGAGCCAGAGCACCAGCATGAACGCCATCGCAATGGCGGCGATCTTTTACGTGATCGGCTTTCCCTGCATCTGCCTGTGGGCCGGCTTCGGCACCGCAATGCGGCGTGTGCTGTCGGACCCGAAGCGCCTGCGCATTTTCAATGTGGCGATGGCGCTGCTGCTGGTGCTCTCGCTGTATCCAATCGCGCTGAAGCTGCTCGGTCTGTCCGCCTGAAAGCGGGCACGGCTAGCTAGATTTCGCCCCGCCCGATTCGTTCGATGAACCGCCATAACGCGTCGTCGGTCGAGTACGGCGCGTTGAAACGGAACCACGCGCTCGGGGCGTCATCGGGACGGAAGTAGGAGCCGGGCGCCAGCCAGATGCCATGCGTGAGCGCGGCGGTCGCCACTTCACCCGCGCGCTCCGCTTCGATCGGCAGCCGCGCCCATAGAAACAGGCCGGCTCGCGGCCGATGAAACAGTTCGAGGCCGAGCGAATCGAGCCGCTCTTCGACGCTCGCATGCGCGAGCTTGAGCCGCTCGTTGACGGCTTCGACGTGACGCGCATAGCGCCCTTCAAGCAACACCTTGTCGACGATCCGCTCGATCGCTTCCGACGAGGTCAGTCCCACCGCCATTTTCGTGCGCGCCAGCTCACGCAGGACCGCCCGCTCGGCCACCACATAGCCGCAGCGCAGCCCCGGCGTCACCGTTTTCGAAAACCCGCCCACGTAGAGCACGCGCTGCAAGCCTTCCATCGCGGCGAACAACGGCGCGCCGGGCGGCGCCAGTTCGCGGCTGACGTCATCTTCGATCACCCACATGCGCTGACGCTCGGCGATCTGCAGCAAACGGAATGCCGCCGACATGCCGAAAGTCACGCCGGTCGGATTCTGCAGCGTGGTGTTGACGAAAATCGCTTTCGGTTTGTGTTGCGCGACCAGCGCTTCGAGCACGTCGGTATCGACACCCGCCGGCGTGCGCGGCACGCCATGCACCACCAGCCCCGCGAGCTTGAGAATCTGCAGCAGATTGCAATAACCCGGATCTTCGACGATCACGGCGTCACCCGCGCGCAGCAATGTGCGGACGATCAGGTCCAGCCCTTGCGTCGCGCCCTGCGTGAGCAGCACGTTGGAGACGTCCACCGGCAAACCGCGCCGGTCGAGCTGCTCGGCGATCCGTTCGCGCAACGGCGCGAAGCCGTACGGATGCCCGTAGTCGCCGAGACGCGCCGCCGGCACCCGGCTCATGGCCCGCAGCGCGTGCTGCAAACCCGTCTCGTTGATCCACTCGTTCGGCAGCCAGCCGCCGCCCGCCTTGATCGGCACCGAATGGTCGGCAAACACGTCGGACAGCAGCCAGGTCGCCGTCAGACTCGGCGGTTGCCAGTCGGTTGGGGCGACCCGTGCGGACTGCGCGCGCGCCGCCACGCGATAACCGGAGCCACGCCGCGCCACCACGAGGCCCATCGAGACAAGACGGTTGTAGGCCTCGGTGACCGTGAAGGTGCTCAGTTCGTGGCTTTGCGCCAACTGCCGCACCGAGGGCAACAGCGCGCCGGCGCGCAGCGACTGCGCCTCGATCGCGCTCGCGAAGCCCTGCACCACCTGCTCGACGAGCGTGGGCGCGGCGCGCCGGTCGCGCTCAAGTTGTAGTTCGATCATGATCGGGAGTGAGGAGGCGACACAGTTATCGTATTTCCACCAACACAGTTAGCGCCACACTGCGTCAACTGTTTATGCCGCCATTAAACCGCGAACGCTACAGTTTTGGCTATGCCCCGAAGGAAGTCCTTGGGGGACCACTTCGAGGAAAAAACCATGACTTCGCGCCCCGTCATCGACGATCTGTCGTCTTTCTGGATGCCCTTTACCGCCAACCGCCAGTTCAAGGCTGCGCCGCGCCTGCTGGAATCGGCCAAGGGGATGTACTACCGCACCACGGACGGGCGTGAAGTGCTCGACGGCTGCGCCGGTCTCTGGTGCGTGAACGCCGGCCACGGCCGCGACGAAATCGTTGCGGCGATCACCCAGCAACTGTCGACGCTCGATTTCGCGCCGACCTTCCAGATGGGCCACCCGTTGGCATTCGAAGCGGCCAAAAAAGTCGCCGAACTGATGCCGGACGGCCTCGACCGCATCTTCTTCACGAACTCCGGCTCGGAATCGGTCGACACCGCGCTGAAAATCGCGCTGGCGTACCACCGTTCGCGCGGCGAAGGCCAGCGCACCCGCCTGATCGGCCGCGAGCGCGGCTATCACGGCGTGGGCTTCGGCGGTATTTCGGTCGGCGGCATTGCACCGAATCGCAAGACGTTCTCCGGCGCGCTGCTGCCGGCGGTCGATCACCTGCCGCATACGCATAATCTTGAACACAACGCGTTTTCGAAAGGCCAACCTGGCTGGGGCGCCCATCTCGCCGAGGAACTCGAACGCATTGTCACGCTGCACGATGCCTCGACGATCGCCGCTGTGATCGTTGAACCGGTGGCCGGCTCGACGGGCGTGCTGATTCCGCCGCAAGGCTATCTGCAGAAGCTGCGCGAGATCTGCACGAAGCACGGCATCCTGCTGATTTTCGACGAAGTGATTACCGCTTTCGGCCGCATCGGCAAGGCGACGGCGAGCGAATACTTCGGCGTGACGCCGGACCTGATCACGATGGCCAAGGCGATCAACAACGCCGCGATCCCGATGGGCGCGGTGGCCGCGAGCCGCACGATCCACGACACGATCGTCAACGGCGGCGCCCAGGGCGCCATCGAGCTGTTCCACGGCTACACGTACTCGGCCCACCCGGCTGCGGCGGCCGCCGCGGTCGCGACGCTCGACCTGTATCGCCGCGAAGGACTGTTCGAGCGCGCGGCAACCATGGCGCCGAAGTTCGAAGCCGCCGCTCACTCGCTGCGCGGTGCGAAGCATGTGAAGGACGTGCGCAACCTCGGCATGATCGCGGGCGTCGAACTCGAGCCGCGCGACGGCGCGCCGGGCGCGCGTGCTTACGAAGCGTTCGTGAAGTGCTTCGAGGCGGGCGTGCTGGTGCGCTTTACCGGCGATATCCTCGCATTCTCGCCGCCGCTCATCATCGACGAAGAGCAGATCGCGCACATCTTCAAGACTGTGGGCGACGTGCTGGCAACCGTGCAGTAAGTAAGACTCGTGGGAAGATGCGGCGCGCGTGGGGTGCGCGCGCTGCATCGCTGCCGGCTCGACTGAGTCCTTTCGCGTGCGGCGCTTCGAAAACCTGCGGCAAGACTCGATGCCGCGCTGCACCCCTCCCCAGTACTACCGTCAATGGTGCGCACGGGTAGCCCGTGTGTGCGCAGCCTTCTTCGCTGCCGCCGAGCGGCCCGAGGCACCCTTGGTCGCCGCGGCCTTCTTCGCCGCCGCGGAACGGCTGGCCGCCGGGCGCCTGGCCGCTGCCGCCCTGGTCTGCTTCGACAAAGCCGTGCGGGAGACACCAGCAGTACTTTCACGCTTCAATGCACTGGATGCGGCGCGCGAACGCTTCGCTGCCGACTCGCTGCCTGCTCCCTTCTTCGCCGTGCTCTTGTGCTGGCCTGCGGCGTTATCCTTCGCCGCTTTCTTGCGGGTCGTCTCACTGACGGCGCCCTTCTTCGGCGACTTCACGGCAACGCCTGAGCGACGTGCTTCCGACAGGCCGATTGCAATCGCCTGTTTGGCCGACCTCACGCCGTGCTTGCCGGCGCGCACCTTATCGACCTGTTCCTTGACGAATTCCCCGGCCTGAGTACTGGCTGCCTTGCCGGCACGCTTATCGGCTTGGGCACGCTTGATGGTTTTGTGTTCGGGCATGACGGTTCTCCAGTTAGCTGTTGGCCCTGTGCACTGAGCAACGCGTGTGCCGGGGCTGTTTGCCGTGCGGGGCCATGCGGCCTGAAGGCTTGTCTGCTGGAGATTTGGCGCTTTTTTATGCGATGCGGCGAGCATTTGGGCTGGCCTTGCCGGTGGCATGGTCGAGCTTCGGAGAGGCTCGTTGCGGTGCAGCGAAAGCTCGGGAAATTGCCCGCTAACGCTCGCGCGTGCCGTCTGGACGGCGTATGGTGGTGGCAAGGGCTGGCGTCATGGTCCGGCCCAACGGGAGACGTCCATGAAGATACCTACCGTTCGCGCAGGCGCGCATATCGAAGGCGTGCATTGGGTTGCCGAGTATGCTGAAGACGTTCACGAGATTCGCGTGTTTCGCGAAGGCCAGGAAGTGGATGTGCATAACGCGCCGTCCGCGCTGTTTGGCGACGAGGAAAATGCCGGGTCGAAGAGTACTGCGGACCATCGAGGGGTGGAGGCCGCCGTGCTGGCTTATTTGAGGCGGTTTGTGATTGAGCATGATGCGGAGGAATGAGGGTTGGGCCTGCTCGGCGCTTGGTGTTTGTGTGCCTACGGCTTTGACCTTTGCTTGATTTGTTAATGGTGTATTTTGTCTGTATGCCTACGGTGTTGGCCTTTCCTTGATTTGTTTGTGGTCTATTAGCGTTGCCCCTGTGCGGGGCGGCACCTACTTTTCTTTGCCTGCCGCAAAGCAAAGTAGGCAAAAGAAAGCGGCTCACACCGCTAGCTCATAAGCGGGTCCCCCGCGCAGCCACGGTAGTGGTGCATCTGGAATCCGTGCTCCCGCACACTCCGCGCAGGTGACAAGGCGCTCATACTTTCCGTCTCGCACTGCGTGCTTGCCGGAAGGGGCGCTGAAACGCGTGTGGTTCTCTTATGACGTCGGGTCGTGAGTTGATTGTCGCGCCTCGTTGGTCGCGAATCGCGACCAACTTCGAGTTTCCAGAACGTGAGCGCCGGTCGTGGCGACCGCTTCGATGTCACCCCTCGAATGCGTTGGCGCGGGGTTTTCCGCGTCGCTGACGGGCGATCTGAAATGCGAGTGGACGTAGGGTGCTCATCCGAAAATAATACTGATGACGCTCACTTGTTAGTTGAAATGGGAAGATTGCCGCTATGGGTGCAAACGAATTACTGTTCCGGATGTTTCGCTACCAGGCGTGGGCGAATGAGGAAACCCTGGAAGCAATGAAGGGGTTGGGCGCTGAACATCATGCCGAGGAGCGACGTATTGCTCTTCGACTGATGAACCATTGCCTCGTGGTGAACAAGATCTTCGCGGCTCATCTTGTTGGCGAGCGTCACGGTTTCTCTGCCGACAATACGCCTGACACGCCCGAGCTGGAGGATCTGCGCTCTGAACTGGTGGCTGTCGACCGCTGGTATCTCGACTACGTGAAAGCGGTTACATCAACTACGTTGTCCCAATCGGTTCCCTTCGCATTTACCGACGGTGACAACGGGTACATGACGCGTGAAGAGATGCTGACCCATGTCGTCACTCACGGCGGTTATCATCGGGGCGAAGTGGGACGGGTGATGATTCAGGCTGCCGCCAGATCAGGAGAAAACATCAAGTTGCCATGGGACACCTACGCGGTCCATCTCCACGGAACTGAATCCGCCCGCCGACTCCAAGGCAGGCAAGAACGAGCGAAAACAGCAATGAACACCGCAACAGACGGTAACCTCCCGAATGCCCGCTAAGCACCGACAACAGCCCACGACACGACAGGACACCACCGAAGATTGACAACAGCGCACGGTCAATAAAGTACCGCGTCGGCGCGCGCAGCGCCGGAAGAATGACACCCATGTCACTAGCGCCGAATGCACGAGAACACTGATTCCAGATGCACCACGTTCGATGAAGTACCGCGTCGGCGCGCGCAGCGCCGCCGGAAGTAAGACAGCCTTGTCACTAAGGTTGAATGTGCGGGAACACAGATTCCAGATGCACCACTACCGCGGCTGTGCGGGGGACCCACTTAAGAGCTAGCGGTGTGAGCCGCTTTCTTTTGCCTACTTTGCTTTGCGGCAGGCAAAGAAAAGTAGGTGCCGCCCCGCACAGGGGCAACACTAATAAACCACTAACAAAGCAAGCAAAGGCCAACACCGCAGGCACACAACCAAAGCGCCACGCAGGCAAAAAAAACACCCCTCACTCACCCGCCCTCAACTTCCTAACCTCCGAATCGGAAGGCTGCACACTAGCCCCATCAACATACCGATAAGAAGTCATCACCCCCTTCCCATCCTTAACCCCGGTAACACCGACAAACGCCCCCATCGTCGACTGATTGTCCTGAGCCCGATAAGTAATCGGCCCGAAGGGCGTATCCACCCCTAACCCCTTGAACGCGGCAGCGAGCTTATCCGGATCGGTAGACCCAGCCTTCCTGATCCCCGCCGCAATCGACATCAGCGCCGAATACCCCACCACCGACCCAAGCCGCGGATAATCGTGGTACTTCGCCTGATACGCATCCACAAACTTCCTGTTCGCCGCCGTATCGATCGAATACCACGGATAACCCGTCACGACCCAGCCAGTCGGCGCCTCCGCCCCCAACGGATCGAGGTAGTCCGGTTCGCCCGTCAGCAACGACACCACACTGCGGTCCTTGAACAAACCGCGTGTATTGCCCTCACGCACAAACTTGCCGAGATCGGCGCCGAACAGCACGTTGAAAATCGCATCCGGCTTCGCATCGGCAATCGCCTGCGTGACTGCGCCCGCGTCGACATTCCCCAGCGGCGTCGCCTGCTCGGCGACAAACTCCACGTCCGGTTGCGCCGCCGTCATCAGCTTCTTGAATGTCGCCACCGCCGATTGCCCGTACTCATAGTTCGGATACACGAGCGCCCAGCGCTTCTTCTTCAGCTTCACCGCCTCGGGCACCAGCATCGCGACCTGCATGTACGTCGAAGGACGCAGACGGTAGGTGTATTTGTTGCCGTCGGCCCAAACGATCTTGTCGGTCAACGGCTCGGCCGCGAGGAAGAAAATCTTCTTCTGCTTCGCGAAGTCGGTCAGCGCAAGACCCGTGTTCGACAGGAAACCGCCAAACAGCAATTGCACCTGCTCACGCGCAATCAACTCCTGCGCAACACGGATCGTGTCGCCCGGATTGCCGTTGTCGTCGCGCGACACCACTTCGAGCTGTTTGCCAAGCACGCCGCCCGCCGCATTCACCTGATCTAGTGCAAGATTCCAGCCGTTCTTGTAAGGCCCGAGAAAGGCAGGCTGCGCCTTGTAGCTGTTGATTTCACCGATCTTGATGGTCTGCTGGGCGCTCGCGCCAAAGGCCGCGAGCGATACAAGCGTTGAAACCGTGAGGCGAGAGATCCATCCTGCGCGCGTGGTCATGCGTTTCTCCGTTATCAGAAGGATTGCGGGAATGCGGTCGTTTTTATCAAGCGTTCAAGCGTATTGCGATTTGTTCGGCGATTTGTTCGGCGAGCCGTGTTGCAACCTGTGCTGCGAGTAATGCTGTGAATGCCGCGGCAAACCGTGCAGCAATGCGTGCGGCGACGTCACTCTGCCCGCGGCGTCGCGCGGATTCTGCTGACGCTCGCCGTGACGTCCTGCCAGGCCGGCTTGCCGCCCGCAAATTGCTGACGCAGGTATGACACGAGTTCGGCGACCTGGGCGTCGTTGAAACTGTCGCGGTAAGCCGGCATCGTACCGAGTTCGGGGCGCGCAGGCGAGCCGATACCATCGAGAATCACGCGAATCAGATTATCAGGCGTCGTGCTGTGCAGATTCGTGTTAAGCGCCAGCGAGGGATGAGCGCCGAACAACTGCGGCCCGCTGCCCGTGTGATGACAGGCTGCACACGCGCCGTCGAACAGACGTGCGCCGAGCCCGGTTGCCGGTCCCGTTATCGCGCTGGCGTGCTCGTATTGACGCGCCATCGCCACCGGATCCACATTGGCCTCCAGCGGATTCAACGACGCCAGATACGTGGCCATCGCGCGAATATCGCTGTCGGGCAAGGCCGTCAGATCGCCGACGACCGGCGCCATCGGCCCGGCCGCGACACCATGCAGCGGCGCATGACCGTGGCGCAGATAGCTGAACAGTTCGTCTTCGCTCCAGGGAACGGGCGCGTTGGAAAGCGCCGACAGCGCGGGCGCTTCCCACCCTTCCGCGATGCCGCCGCCCATGAACGCGGCGCCGGTTTTCTCGGCGCCGAATGCATTGCGTGGGGTATGGCATGCGCTGCAATGGCCGAGGCCGTTGACGAGATACGCGCCGCGATTCCATTGCACGCTTTGCGCCGCATCGGCGGGCAGCGGGTTACGGCCAAGGAAAAGCCCGTTCCACGCGGCCATCAGCGGACGCACGCTGAACGGATACGCCAGCTTCGTTTCCGGCGCACGGGCGCGCACCGGCGTTTGCGCCATCAGATACGCGTAGAGCGCCTTGAGGTCGTCGTCGGAAGTGTTTTTGAACGACGTGTAGGGAAACACGGGATAGAGGCGATGTCCGTCGCGGCTGATACCTTGCCGCATCGCCCGCACGAATGCGTCGAGCGACCATGTACCGATGCCCGTTTGTGCATCGGGCGTGATGTTGGTGCTGTACACAGTGCCGAACGGCGTATCGAGCGGTTTGCCGCCCGCGTTCGGCACGCCGTTGTGCGCGGTATGGCAAACCGCGCAGTTGCCCAGCGACGCGAGCAGCTTGCCGCGCGCCACCAGTTCGGGCGCAAACGCGCTCGCGAGCGGTGGCGCAATCGGCGCGATGGCTTGCGGCGACATGGCCAGCACGCCCAGCCAGCCGGCTGCACCCGCGGCGATCGTGCCGAAAAAACCAAGCCGGCGGCGCTTCTTTCGGCGCGCCGCGGCTTCTTCAGCTTGCGCATCGGCAAGCGCCGCGCGAATCGTCTCGGGTGTGAATGGCGGCCTGCGAAAACGCACGCCGGTCGCGTCGTACAGCGCGTTGGCGATCGCCGCCGCGCCCGGCAACGAAGCCGATTCGCCGGTGCCCATCGGCGGTTCGCCGTGACGCGGCATCATCACCACGTCGATGACAGGCACTTCACGGAAAGTCAGAATCGGATACGCGCCCCACTCCTGACTCGTCACCGCGTTGTCGCTGAACGTCACGCGCTCTTTCAGCGCGCGGCTGGTTGCCTGGATCACATTGCCGTGTATCTGATGACGCACGCCGTCGGGATTCACCATCATGCCGGTGTCCTGCCCGACCACCACACGCGTCACCGCAAGCTCGCCGCTTTTGCGATTGACTTCGATGTCGGCGACCCACGCGGACCACGCGGCACCGAAGCCGGGGAATTTGCTGTGCATGTAGCGGGCGTAAGCGAAGCCTCTACCGCGCACAACGTCGCCCTGTTCCTGAACCTCATCCTTCGACGTGGTGGTACGTGTTTGCCAGCCGGCTTTCCCGGCCACCGCCTTGACGAGATCGATCGCACGCGGATCAGTGAGATGTTTCAACCGAAACTCAACGGGATCAACGCCTGCTTCTACCGCGAGTTCGTCGATGAAAGATTCATGCGCGAACGTGTTCGGCAACGCGGACACGCCTCTTAGCCAGGAAGCGCGCACGATCGGCGCCGTGTCGTCGCAGACAATGCGCATGGCCCGGTAGTCGTATGGCGGCACGGACGTGCGGTCGCCCATTTCGAAGACTTGCGGCTGTGCGGAGAGGGTTCCGGTAAGCAGCAGCGCTAACGTGGGCGCGTCGTTCGATGGATAGCGCGTCGCGAAATCATATGCGGCGAGTTCGCCTTGCGCAGTTAAAGCGCCGCGCACGTCCATCAATTGCGCAGCGCCTTTGGGCTCCCAGGCATGCTCGTCTTCGCGCGATAGTTGCACGCGCACCGGACTGCCGGTCGCGCGTGAGAGCAGCGCGGCGTCGGCGGCAACGTCGTCCGCGCAATTGCGGCCATAGCATCCTGCCGCTTCCATGCGCACGATTTCGATCTGCGCTTCATCCATCGCCATCAGCAACGCGAGATCGGCACGCAACGAATGAGGATTCTGCGTGCCCGACCAGACCTTCAGTTTCTCGTCCCGGCAATCGGCCACCGCGCACGAGGGCCCAATCGACGCATGCATCTGAAACGGCCATACGTAGGTGCGCTCCAGCGTTCGGGCAGGATCTTGCGCGAGCGCTGCGTCGACATCGCCTTCAATCACCAGATCGCGTCGTTTGGCCGGATTGGCTCTGAGTGCGGCTTCCACTTCCTCGCTGGTTTCGAGCGGCGGCAAACCTTCTACCGCTTTCCACCGCACCTTCAATCGCTTCGCCGCCTGCTGCGCGATCTCTTCGCGCTCGGCGACGATACCGACGAAATCGCGGATCACCACCACCTTGACGATGCCGGGCAAGTCACGAATCGAATCTTCATCGACGTGCAGCAAGCTATTGCCGATGAACTCGCCCTGCGCGACACCCGCATAAGGCGGCCGTACGACGCGGCCGTGCAGCATGCCGGGCACGCGCACGTCGTGCACGAAACTCAATTCGCCCGTGGCCTTCGCGGGAATATCGACACGCGGCGAGCTTTTACCGACGATCCTGTACGTGTCGGGCGATTTCAAAGGCGCATCGGTGGCGAGCGTCAATTCGATGCGCCGGCCGGTGACCAATTCGCCGTAGCTCAGGCTTTTGCCCGTATCGCCGTCGCGCTGAAAAACCACGCCGTCGCGCACATCGAGCTGCTCCGCGCTTACTTTCAGACGCGCCGCCGCTTCCGTGAGCAGAAATTGCCGCGCTTGCGCCGCTGCGTGCCGTAACGGCACGGCCGAAATCTGGATCGTCGCGCTTGCGATCGTGGGCCCCTGATTCGGCGCTTCGTTCGTGTGACCAAGCACGATCGAGACGCGCGTCAACGGCACATCCAGTTCTTCCGCAACGATCTGCGCGAGCGCCGTGCCGATACCGGTACCGAGATCGACGTGACCGTTGAACGCCACCACGCTGCCGTCGTCGCGCACGACGAGAAACATGTCGGCTTCCGTCGGCACGAACATGGAGCGCGAGCCCGGCTGCCCGGGCGCCGCGCGCACCGGCGCTTGCGGCGGCCGGGTGACGATCAGCACATTCTGCGCGTCGTAGAGTTGCTGCCGCGACGGCGGCGCGGCCCGGCGATCGACACTGAAATCCGGTCCTGTCATACGCGCGCTCCCAGATCCGGCGCCGGTTGCGCGGCGAGCAATTGCGCGGCGCGCTGCACCGCGCGCACAATCTCGACATGCGTGCCGCACCGGCAGAGGTTGCGCGACAACTCCCGCCGAATCGTCTCGACACTCGGATGCGGATCGCGGTCGAGCAACGCTTTGGCGGTCATGATCATGCCGTTCAGGCAATAGCCGCACTGCGCGGCCTGTTCTTCGATAAAGGCCTGTTGCACCGGATGCAGCGCGGCGCGGGTACCCAAACCTTCAAGCGTGGTGATCTCGCGGCCCAAAGCAACCTTTGCGGTCGTCACGCACGAACGTGTCGGCATGCCATCGAGCAACACCGTACATGCGCCGCATTCGCCGAGACCACAGCCGAACTTCGGACCGTTCAACGCGAGGTCGTTACGCAGCAGATACAGCAGTGGCGTGTCGGCAGCGGCGCTGACCAGATGGGTCGCGCCGTTGACGTGCAGCGCAAGAGGCGCCGGGCGGTTCATGACAATGCCGGCCACGCCGTGCGGCGCGCGTTCAAAGCACCACCGGCACTTCGGTCGCCGGCGGTGTATTGCGGCTGCGCCTGCAGCGGATCAAACCGTCGATCATCACCATGCCGACGCCAGGAATATCGCCGAGTTGCACGCTTTCCAGCAGCGTATCGGCCGCTGTGTGCTGAGCGCGGTCCATGAAGACGAGGTCGGCGGGACGGCCCACTTCGATCAACCCCTGTCGCAGATTGCGTTGCCGCGCGGTGTTGCCGGTCGCGAAACAGAAGGCGATTTCCGCGGGGACATCCGCGAGGCTCGAGATCAGCGCGATCATCCGCAGAATGCCGAGCGGCTGCACGCCGGAACCCGCCGGGCTATCCGTGCCGAGAATGATCCGATGTGGACACTTCAACTCGATCGCATGGCGCGCGGTGAGCAAGGCGATCCGTTCGTTCCCGTTGTGAACGATCTCCAGCGCGCGGCTCGATTGCTCGCACAGATCGCATACGTGCCGGTAGGATAGCGACGTATGACCGCCGTTGATGTGGCCGATCACGTCGGCGTCGGCGGCGAGCACCACGTCCCGATCGATCAGACCCGAGCCCGGAATCGACGGGCCGCCCGTGTGAATCGTGCTTTGAATGCCGTACTTGCGTGCCCAGGCGACCATCTGCGCCGCTTCCTCGCCGCCCTTCACACTGCCGAGACCGACTTCGCCGAGCAGCTTCACGCCCGCTTCCGAGAGCTCCTTGAAGTCCTCTTCGACCATGCCCTTCTCGATCACCGGCGCACCCGCCATGACCTTGACGCCGCCGCCGACACCCGCGCCACGCATCCCTTCAAATGAACGTTGCGCGGTAATCGCGAGCGCCTTGACGCCGACCACGTCTTTCGGACGGCCAGGCAAGTGCACCTCGCCGGCGGAGATCATGGTCGTCACGCCGCCGTTCAGATTCGATTCGATCCAGCCCATCTGATTCTGCCGTGGCGTCCAGTCGCCGAACACCGGATGCACGTGAGAATCGATCAGACCCGGCGCGACCGTCGTGCCTTTGCAATCGACGGTCGTTCGCGCGCCTTCGAGGTCGCAATCTTTTTCGCGGCCGAGCGCGACGATCACGCCGTCGTCGATTACCAGCGTGTTCGCATCGAGAATCGGCTTATCGATGTCGCCGGATAACAGCAGACCGATGTTCGTTACGACGACCTTGCCCGACAAGCCTGTCAACGTCTCTGCTGCCATCTGCCTCTCCTTTCGCAACGACTGCCCAGCGCCGCATGCGCGCACAGCTTGCACGCTTCATGCGACGATGGAATCACACGCTCAGATAAGCGCGCCTCACTGTTTCGTTCTTTGCGAGTTCGCCGATCGTGCCGCTAAAGCGGATCTGCCCTTTTTCGAGCACGTACGCGCGGTCGCTGACCAGCTCGGCGAAATGCAGGTTCTGTTCGGACAACAGAATTGAAAGCCCTTCGCGCTTGAGTTCGAGAATCATGTTCGCCATCTGTTCGACGATCACCGGCGCGACGCCTTCGGACGGTTCGTCGAGCAGCACCAGGTACGGATTGCCCATCAGCGTGCGCGAGACGGTAAGCATCTGCTGCTCGCCGCCACTCATCTGGCCGCCGGGGCGTTTCGGCATTTCGCCGAGGTTGGGGAACAGGCGGAACAGCTTTTCCGGCGTCCATTGCGGCGCCCCTTCACGCGGCGGCTGACGGCCGGTATCGAGGTTTTCCATCACCGTCAGATCGGAAAACACGCGGCGGTCTTCCGGGACGAACCCCATGCCCATGCGCGCGATACGATAAGGCGGCAACGCCGTGATGTTTTGCCCGCGAAAACGCACTTCGCCCTGACGGCGCGGCAGCAGACCCATTACCGCTTTCATCGTCGTCGATTTGCCGGCGCCGTTGCGGCCCATCAGTGCGACCACTTCGCCGCGGCCGACTTCAAGACCCACGTCGAACAGAATGTGCGCGCGGCCATAGAACGCATTGAGGCCGGAAACCTTCAGCATCGGCTCGCTCATTGCAGCGCTCCTCGTCCGTGCTGCCCGCCTGCCGCTTCATGCAGCGGCGCGCGGGGCTGGAAGGTTTTGCCGGTGCCGAAATAGACTTCCTGCACGCGGGCGTCGTTGCGGATCGTTTCGGCGTCGCCCTCGGCGATCAGCTTGCCGCGCGCGAGCACGATCATGCGATCGGCGTACGCGAATACCACGTCCATGCTGTGCTCGGTAAACAACACGCCAATCTTGTGTTCCGTGACGAGACGCTTGGTCAGCGCCATTAGCTCGTTGCGTTCCTTGGGCGCCATGCCAGCGGTGGGTTCGTCCATCAGCAGCAGCTTCGGGCGGTTGGCCAGCGCAATTGCGAGTTCAACGCGTTTGACGTCCCCGTAGGCGAGCACGCCGCAGGCGCGGTTCGCGTCGGCGCCCATGCCGACCTGTTCGAGCAGCGTCATGGCTTCGTCGGCGTAGCGCGAGCCTGCGGATTTCCACAGACCGAATGTCTTGCGTTCGCGTGAGACCAGCGCCATCTGCACGTTCTCGAGCACGGTCATGGAATTGAAGGTCGCGGCAATCTGAAACGTGCGACCGACCCCCAGCCGCCAGATATCGCGTGGCCGCATGCCGACCAGTTCGCGATCGTCGAGGCGAATCGAGCCGGACGACGGCTGCAGTTGCCCATTGACCATGTTGAAGCAGGTCGACTTGCCCGCGCCGTTCGGACCCAGCAGAGCCAGCAATTGGCCTGCTTCAAGATCGAAGGACACGTCGTCCACCGCTTTCAGGCCGCCGAACGACTTGGAGAGACCGGACACGCGTAGCAAACTCATAGCCCCTCCTTGATCGCCGTACCCCGTGATGGCGATGGAGCACGCTCTTCCGCCTTATCCACCGTATCGTCGCCAAACCGCTCACGAATGAAACCGACGATGCCCTGCGGAAACGCGATCACCAGCAGCAGAATCGTGAAGCCCAGCAACGCCTGCCAATAATCGGTTTGCCGCGCGACGGTGTCCTGCAGCCACGTGAACACGGCGGCGCCGACGATCGGCCCGGTCAAGGTCTGCAAGCCGCCGAGCAGCACCATCACGAGGCCATCCACGGAGCGGCTCACGCTGATCACCTCCGGTGAAATCGTCCCTTTGGAGAAGGCATAGAGCGATCCGGCAAGCCCGCAAAACAGCGACGCGACGACAAACGCCGCCCACTGCACGCGTTTCACGTCGATACCGATTGCCTCGGCGCGCAGCACCGAATCGCGCGACGCCCGCATCGCGTAGCCAAGCGGCGAGAACAGCATCTTGCGCAGCAGCCACACCCCCACCACCGCGCAGGCGAGCGTCAGATAATAGAAAGCCACCGGCGAGGACAACCAGTTCGACGGCCACAAGCCGAGAATGCCGTTACTCCCTCCCGTCACGTCGTCCCACTGGAACACCACCGACCAGACGATCTGCGCGAACGCAAGCGTCAGCATCGCGAGGTAGACGCCGGAGAGGCGCACGCAAAACCAGCCGAACACGAGTGCGCCCGCCACCGCGAGCAGGGGGCCGAGCAGCAACGCGGCTTCCATCGGCAGATTCAACACCTTGAGAAACAGCGCGGCGCCGTATGCGCCCAGGCCGAAATACGCGGCGTGGCCGAACGAATGCATGCCGCCGGGGCCCATGATGAAATGCAGACTCGTTGCGAACAACACGGCGATCAGAATTTCGACCAGCAGCACAGGCATGTAGGGAAACGCATTGGCCGCAAGCGGCGCGAGCACCAGCACCAGCAAGGCAATCGCCGCCAGCCATTTCAGACGCTTG
Source organism: Paraburkholderia fungorum (assembly GCF_046026025.1). GTDB lineage: Bacteria > Pseudomonadota > Gammaproteobacteria > Burkholderiales > Burkholderiaceae > Paraburkholderia > Paraburkholderia fungorum_E. The sequence continues at coordinate 92,195 of NZ_JAQQFL010000020.1, forward strand.
CCCGCGGGCCGCAACGGCGCTTCAGGCGCGGCCATGCCGCGTACCGCGGCGCTCGCCTTGCCTAGCAGGCCCCAGGGCCGCACCACCAGCACCACCGCCATCACGACGAATTCCGCAACGAGCGTAAAGCGGCTCAACGACAGATCGAACCCGAACACCGACACATGGCCGATGCCGATGCAAAGCGCCTTGATCTCGGCGATCAGCAAAGCGGCGACGAACGCGCCCGGAATCGACCCCATGCCGCCGACCACGACGACGACGAACGCATTGCCGATCGTCTCCAGATCCAGCGACAGATTCGCCGACATCCGCGGCCCCTGCAGTGCGCCGCCCAAACCAGCGAGAAACGCGCCGACGAAAAACACGCCGGTAAACAACCATGCCTGATTGATGCCGAGCGCGCCGAGCATCTCACGGTCTTGCGTCGCGGCGCGCACCAGCGTGCCCCAACGGGTACGCGTCAACGCATACCAGAGCAGCAGCAACACCACCGGCCCGATCACGATCAGCGCGATGTCATAGGTCGGCAGCGGATGCCCGAGAAACTCGACTGCGCCAGCCAGATGCGGCGCACGCGGTCCGAACAGGTCCTCCGGACCCCATAGCCATAACGCGGCGTCGCGAAAGATCAGCACCAGCGCGAATGTAGCCAATAGATGAAACAACTCGGGGGCCTGGTAGATGCGCCGTAACACGATCATCTCGACCAGCGCGCCGAGCACCGCCACCACCAGGGCCGCAGCCAGCACAGACAGCCAGAACCCGCCCACCGTATGGCCGAAACGGCTCGCGATGCTATATGCGACGTAAATGCCGAACATATAGAACGAGCCGTGCGCGAAGTTGACGATGCGCGTCACGCCGAAGATCAGCGACAATCCGGCGGCAACGAGAAACAGCGTCGACGCGTCGGCGAGTCCGTTGACCAGTTGTACCAGCAAATTCGAAAGCATCGCGACCCTTGAAATAACTCAGCGAACTCAGCGTAAACCGTCTTCGCCCTTGATCTCACTCACCTGCAAGCCGCCGATGCGCGGCAGCGGCCGTCCCGACGCGGTCACTGCAACAGCCACGACGATCTCATTCGCGCGCGGCGCGTCCGAGACCCGCGCCTCGATCGCGTCGAAGTGACTGCGCACGAAAGCAGCGTCCTTGTGGCCGAGCGGAACGTCGATCGCCGTGCCGAGCGTACCCATTTTTTTCGCCGACGGCACCAGCGCCGCGCCCTTTTCGACGGCGGCTCGCAGCGGCGCACCGAGTTTGGGATGCAGGATCGCAGCCGCATGCTCGAGTTCGCCCGCTTCGCCAACGATCGCGGCCTTGCCGTAGCTTTGCGCGTCGCCCGGCTTGATGCCTAGCGCGTCGACGCATTTGTTGCCAAGCAGGGCACCCAGTTCCTCGCCAGCCTCGATCAGCGCGTCCAGGCTGGCCTCATAACGGCCCGCGTAGGGATTATCGATCACCGCGATCGCGACGGCGCGGCGGACCGGCGGCTCGATAGTCTGCCCCATTTCAATGCGTGTTTCATCGACCTGCACGATCAGCTTGCGAAGCTTGATGGCCATTTCATTCTCCGGGTTTCGATGCGTGTTCTGCCTGACTGCCTCAGCTTATTGCGTCAGCTCATTGCGTCAGCTTGATGTTTCTACGCTATGTGCGGATCAAGCGCCGCTCAGCGCAAGCCGTCCTTGCCCACAATCGCCTCCTTCGCGAGCCCGCCGACGCGCGCATGCACGCGCTGGCCCGTGCTCATCACGAGGATATACACCAGTTCGTCCGCGGCAGGGGCGCCGGGCACGCGCACTTCGATTGCGTCGAAATGGCTGCGCACGTAGCTCGCGTTGACATGCGTCAGCGGCACATCGAGCGCGGTGGAAGGCGCGCCGACTTTCTTGGTCGACGGCACGATGGCGTTGGTCGGCACGCCATTTTTCTCCAGCAATTCGCGCATCGCATAGCCGCCAGGCACATGCCACAGCGCGCCATGCTCGAGTTCGCCACGCGAGCCGACGATCGCACCCTTACCGTAGCTTTCAATCGAGGCGTGCGGCACCGCCATCGCCGCCAGCAACCGTTGCGCCATGTCGAAGCCGATCGGTTTGAGCGCTTCCATGGCGGGTTCGATTCCGGCTTCGTAGCGGCCGGCGAACGGATTCGTCATCACCGCGGCAATCGCGCCGCGCCGCAGCGGCTGCGCGGGGGCGGGGCCGAACTCGTGAAAAATGTCTTCGACGTGCGTCAGCACGCGGCGTATTTCGAACACGGAGCCTCCGTTGTTATTTCAGCGCGATTCCCGGACAACGCGCCCTGGTAATGCGTACCCGCCACACGCGCCCGCCCTTGCAGGAACAGCGCGGCGCCTTCAATCAAACCTTGTTCCTGCAGCCGCCGCGCCGCATCGACACCGCGCGCCAGCGCGAAATCGATCAGCGGTTGCGGCAAGGACGGCACGTCAACCGTGACTAGCAGGTCGCCCAGATCGCTATCGTCCTTCAACGAGGAAGCCGGCCGGCGCGCGATGCCGGCATGATCGAGATTGACCGCGTTAGCGATTATCGTCGCGGCGGCGTCGGCGGTGGCGGCGTTGCGGGCGAGCACCGTCACGCTGTCGGCGATACCCAGGCTAAAGCTGCGCCCGCGCCAGCCGCTGGTCGCGATGCCGCGAACCGGCATGGCGGCCTGGAGTGTCAGGTTGGCGTCCAAAGCCAGATCGTCGGACAGCCTCGCACCGGCGAGCGCCGCCAGATCGGCGAACACGCCCACACGGTACTGTTGCCCTTCAGTCATATGGAGGGCGATGTCACCGCCGTTGTTGATGAAGGCTCGCGCTACGCCTTCGCGCGCGAACGCCGTGATCAGCTCATCCGCGACGCTGCCCGCAACGGCCGCCATCGGGGTGATGTAACGCGCACGGTGAGGGTGGCATGCGTTCCACATGCGGCGCGCAACGGCCCCATTCAGCGTGCAGTCACCTGCAGCCGCATGGCTCGGCACAGGCTGCCGAAGCAGCGTCAGCTCGCCGACCAGTTCAGGCAACAGCTCGACAAAGCGTGCCCAGCAGACCTCATACGCGGCTTGCACCGCCGAGGGCTCGCCGTCCGCGCTGAGGATCAGATCGATGGGGCCATGCTGCCAATGCCAGCGGGCCGCGTCGAGCTGGGTGCGAGTTGCGTTCATGGGGTTCGTCGGGTTCGTCGTACCGGTCATGGCGTTGCAGTTAGCCGAGCGTCGGCGGCATGGCGGGTGGCCACGGGTTGTCCGGATTGCGCGCCAGCGTTCTGCGCGCCAGCGGCGCCCCTTCCGTATGATCCGGCCCGTTCGCCAGCACGCTGGCCAGTGAACGCACCGCGTCGAGATGGCCGCCGAGATCGCGATACGCGTCATAGGTCATCGTGAATTCGATCGGTGCGACGATCGCGGGCGTCGGCACGGTGCCAAACGACCGGTCGGGCATGCGCGAAACATCCACCATCACGGTGATGCCACCGCCCGGCCACACATAGGCGGGCGCGCCGCCACAGGTTACGTTGACCCGTTTCTGTTTGATGGCGCGTGTGAGCAGGACCGGATTCTCCGTTGCGCCCGCTCGCAGGCTGCCGCCCGCGCCGCCGAGAAACAGCACGGTCGCAAGTGACGGCTCGCAGTTCTCGCCGATCCGTTCGACCGTGCGGCGCACGGCATCCGGCATGGCCGCGAGACGCGGCACGAGGTTCTGATCGAGCTCATACCACTGCGCGTGTTCGCCGGTGGTCGACACCATCAGTAAGCGCATACCCGGCTTCGCCACGGCGGGATCAAAGCCTTCGACAATGGCGAGCGGGTCCTGAATGTCGGTGCCGCCCCAACCGGTGCCAGGATTGGCGACCTGGAAATAGCGGCCCGGCGTCGATTTGCGTCCGCGAATCTTCAGACCTGAGCGCGTCATGCCGAGGCAGCGGCCCGCCTGGTGTTCAGTCAGCACGCCCGTGATGTGATCGTCGACCACCACCACTTCGTCGGCGTGACCGAACCACTGCTTGGCGAAGATACCAATGGTGGCCGACCCGCAGCCCACCCGCATGCGCTGCTCTTCCACGCCGTCGACAATCGGCGCCGCGCCCGCCCGAATCGCGAGACTCGCCCCGCCGTCGATGGTCAACTCCACCGCTTCCTTGTTGCCGAGCGCGAGCATCATGTCGCACGTGACGCGGCCTTCTTTCTTGCTGCCGCCGGTCAGATGATGAACGCCGCCGAGGCTCAGCATCTGCGAGCCGTACTCGGCCGTGGTCACATGGCCGACGATCTCGCCCTGGCAACGCACGTTCGATTGCTCCGGCCCAAGAAAGCGGTCGGTATCGATCTTCACCTTGAAACTGCAGTAGCTGAAAATGCCCTCGGTGACGACCGTCACCATGTCGACGTCGTCGAGCTTCGAGGCAACAATGAAAGGCGCGGGCTTGTAGTCGGGATACGTGGACGATGCGCCGACGCCGGTGACGAACAGCGCCTGCTCCGCAACCGGATCGTGCACTTCCGACGCTGCACCAAATTCGACCGTGGCCTGTGCGCTGCTCGCGCTCGCCTCAGGCAAAGGGGCGCGCGACAGAAACACCACGGGGTCGACGCGAATCAGCCGCCCATCCGCATTTGCATAACGATCGCACGCGCCCGTGCGGCCTGCCGATATCTGGCACAACACCGGGCATGCATTGCATTCGATCTTGTTCGACGCCATTCGCTCGCTGCGTGGCACCGCTTTCTCGAGCACGGTCGGGCCTGGCGTCGAGGCGGTTTCGCCGTCGACGCGCTCCGCACCGAAATCGACCTTCGTATGTTCTGTCATGGTGGGGTTCCCATACGACGACATTACAATCGATCCTGCCCGGCTGACGAATCGCCCCTGTTTAAAGGGTCTTTCGCGTGATCCGCGTTTTTCCATGTTGCGGTCACTCACCGTTCGTGTAGTATCCGCTACACCAAACTTGCCTGAAATCTACTCGATCAAAATAGACTGCGCAACGAGTTTCCCGGTGAGTGTCCGAATGCTGCGGCGCGGCATCGCCGTATGAATCAGGCTTCAAATCTACGCCGAAGCACGTGATCGTGCCGGGCATGTCGCCACGCCTGATAGGGGCTGTATGATGAAGGCGCTCCGTGCTCGAGCGTACCTGAATGAACCTGAGTGTGACTGTGTGTGACCTGGCGGCTGCGGCACATGCCGTTCAACCCGACGCTAACAAAGAGATCCGAGACCGTCATGAGTCCCACTGCCGCCCGCAAGCCGGGCGCTATCGGCATCCGAGCGAAACAGGCGCAAGACACCCGCGCCAAGATCCTCAAAGCGGCCATCAAGGTCTTTGCCAAGCAAGGCTTTGCAAGCGGCCGGGTTGAAAGTATTTCGAAGGCCGCGCGTTCGCACGACCGGATGATCTATTACTACTTCGGCAGCAAGGAACAGTTGTTCGTCGAGGTTCTGGAAACGATCTACACGCAGTTCAACGAGGCCGAAAGCAGGCTCGATCTCGATCTGGACGATCCCGTGCATGGTCTCGAACAGATGGTCGAATTCGTCTGGCAGTACTACCTCGATCATCCCGAGTTCGTCACGCTGCTGTCGAGCGAAAATCTGCATCAGGGCAAGCACGCGAAGAAATCGTCGAAGCTGAAGGAGATTTCCGGCTATGCGATTTCGGTCGTGCAGAAGTTGCTGGACGCGGGCCAGGCGCAAAACGTCTTTCGTGCCGACGTCCAAGCGCGCGATGTGTACCTGATGATCGCGTCGCTCGGCTATTTCTATAACGCCAATCAGTACACGCTGGGTGCGTTTCTCGGTGAACCGCTGATGGACAAAGCCGCCCTTGCGCATTGGCACGGGGTCATCAAGGATACGGTGTTGCGCGCGGTGCGCCTGCAATTGCCGGCCGACACCGCGGTGATAAACAAGAGCAGGATTGCCTGAAGCGCGTTTCGTCTCACATCCGCTTCAGGCCGCCGCTTCAGGCCGCCGCTTCAGGCCACATTAAGGCTTTGCCGCTGCGGCGTCGTCTTCGCGGAACAGCTTGTCGGCCAGGTGGAACGCCGAGTTGGCCGCCGGTACGCCGCAATAGATCGCGGTTTGCAACAGGACTTCCTTGATCTGCTCACGCGTCACGCCGTTGTTTTTTGCGGCACGCAAATGCAATGCGAGTTCTTCGCTGCGATTGAGCGCAACCATCATCGCGATGGTCAGCAGACTGCGCGTGTGACGCGGCAAACCTTCGCGCGTCCAGATTTCGCCCCATGCATAGCGGGTGATCAGATTCTGGAACTCTTCGGTCAACTCCGTGCGATTCGCAAGCGAGCGGTCGACGTGCGCACTGCCCAGTACCGCGCGACGCACACCGAGTCCGGCTTCGTAGCGGTCTTCGTCGTTCATTTCTGCTCCGTCAGGAAGTCGAGCACGGTCTTCGTGAAGGTCTCGGCCTTCTCAATGTTGGAAATGTGCGAGGCGTCCAGTTCGACATAACGTGCGCCCGGAATCGCTTGCGCCAGTTCGCGGCCCTGTGCCGGTGTTGCGGCCAGATCGTGCGTGCCGCTGATCACCAGCACAGGCAGCTTGATGCCGGGGACTTCGGGGCGCAGATCGGTAGCGTCGATGGCCTCGCAATTCGATGCGTAGCCTTCCTTGTCCGTGTGCACGAACACGTCGCGGATCATGGCAAGCACCACCGGTTCGCGTTCGATGTAGTCAGCGGTGAACCAGCGCGGCAAGACCGCGTCGGCCAGCGCGAGCATGCCTTCCGTACGCGCCCTTGCGGCGCGCGGCACCCACACTTCCGGCGAACCGATGCGCGCCGCCGTGTTGCACAGCACGACGCGCTCGAGACGATTCGCGTGACGCGCGGCCAGCGCGACGCCGGTGAGGCCGCCCATCGACACGCCGCAGAAATTCGCGCGCGCGATTTTCAGCGTGTCCATCAGACCGAGCACGTCGCCGGTCAGTTGTTCGATCGTGTACGGGCCTTTCGGCGCTTCCGAATGACCATGACCGCGCGTGTCGTAGCGCAGCACGCGGAAATGTTTAGACAGCGCCGCGACCTGCGGCGTCCACATCGACAGATCGCTGCCGAGTGAATTCGACAACACGATCCACGGCGCGTTGCCGTGACGGTCACCGTCGATTCGATAGTGCAGCTCGGTACCGTTGACTGCGGCGTAAGGCATGCCGTTACTCCCTGGAAGTGGCGCGTTTGGCGCGCGTGTGATGAAGTGCCAGCGCGGCGTCCACATAAGCGTGGGCCTGGCCAACGTATTGGGCGGGATCGAGCAGTTGCTTCAGGCGCTCGATCGAAAGATGTTCGGTCACGGCGGGGTCCGCCGAAAGCACGTCGAAGAGCGTCTTGCTCTCCGCGATTGCCGCTTTGGATGCGCGCTCAACCAGATGATGCGCATCGAGCCGGCCGATGCTGTCGCCGAGCGCGAGCATCACCGCTTCGCCGAGGATCAAGCCGTGCGTGACGTCGAGATTCCTGGCGAGACGCGGCACATTCACGTTGAGCCCCGCGGCGATCTGTTCGATGTTGGCAAGCGCGCCGCCGGCCAGGCGCGCGAGGTCCGGCAGTGCGTCCCATTCGGCTTGCCAGCCGCCGAGCGCGCGCTCGTGCTCCTGCACCATGCCTGCGAATACCGTAGCCACCAGCCCAGGGGCGCGCGTCGCGGCCGTCAGCACCGCAGCGCAGCCGACCGGGTTGCGCTTGTGCGGCATGGTCGACGAACCGCCCTTGCCCGCTGCGGCGGGCTCGGCCAGTTCGTCGATTTCGGTTTGCATCTGCAGGGAAATATCGCGCGCGATTTTGCCGAGCGTGCCGATCAGCATGCCGAACAGCGATGCCGTTTCGGCGATGCGATCGCGTTGCGTGTGCCATGGCAAGGTGGGCACCGCAAGCTTGAGTTCCTGAGCCAGCGATTGCGTCACTTGCGGCGCCGCGTCGCGCAGACTCGCCAGCGTGCCGGCCGCGCCGCCGAATTGCAGCACCAGCACGCGAGCACGCAATGCATCGAGCCGCTCGCGATGACGTAGCAGTGCGTCGAGCCACTGCGCGAATTTCAGGCCAAGCGTGATGGGCAGCGCCTGCTGCAACCAGGTGCGGCCGATCATCGGCGTCGCGCGATGGGTGGCCGCGAGTTTCGCCAACGCGTCGCACGTGGCTTGCAAGCCGCTGTCGAGCAGATCGAAGGTGTCGCGCAATTGCAGTACCGTCGCCGTATCGATGATGTCCTGACTCGTCGCGCCCCAATGGACGTACTTCGACGCTTCCGCATCCGCTGCTTTGACGCGCGCGGTGAGTTGTTTGACGAGGGGAATCGCGAGATTGCCACCGAGCGCCGCGTCGCGCGCCAGTGCGTCGGCGTCGAGTTGATCGGCCTGGCAGGCGCCCTCGATGGCGGCCACGGCGCGGTACGGAATCACGTTATGCGCCGCCGATGCGCGCGCGAGCGCGGCTTCGACATCAAGCATGCGTTGCAGCGTGGCACGCGGCGCCCAGATGTCGTTCATCGGCTGTGTGCCGCAAAGGAGGCCGGTCAGACGGGCGCTGGAGTCGAGCATGATGGCGTCGATGAGGGAGTCGAAAGTAAAGGTTTCGCCGCAGCGGCCTGGACGCAGGGTACGGCGCATCCCGATGGGCTATCTATCGAGAGCGTACCGCACACGGCGTTGCAGCGCATTGGGCGCCGAACATCACCACGACGGCGGAGTGGATACGCGTCGCTGCCGCATCTGCCGCAAGGGCGTATGTGCTGCGCCTATGTGGCGTGCTGTCGTGCTGTCGTGCCACTCGCCACTCGCAGGAGGCTTACCCCCATGCGCGTTCCAGTGGACCGGCGAAGGGAGCGCGGGCGCGGCGGGCGTGTTTCGCTGCCTCGCCCGCGTTTCGGCTTCTCTGCGCAAGGCAGGCGTCTACACCCCTGCCTTGCACAGCGATGCTCAGGCTGCGCGAGCCGCTTGCGTGCCGTCGATCAGCGGCACGCCGGTCAGTTTGTGCAGCGCGTCGAAGTCGATATCCGAGAAGATCTCGCGCACGACAAGGCCTTCATCGGTGACGTCGATCATCGCCAGGTCCGTATAGATTCGGTCGACGCAATTCACGCCCGTGACCGGGTACGTGCATTCCGCCGCGATCTTGCTTTCGCCCTGCTTGGTCAGATGCTCCATCATCACGTAGACCTGCTTCGCGCCGATGGCGAGGTCCATGGCGCCGCCAACTGCCGGAATCGCGTCGGGCGCGCCGGTGTGCCAGTTCGCCAGATCGCCCTTTGCCGACACCTGAAACGCGCCGAGCACGCAGAAATCCAGATGGCCGCCGCGCATCATCGCGAACGAGTCTGCGTGATGGAAGTAGGCGCCGCCCGTGAGCAGCGTGACGTGCTGCTTGCCGGCGTTGATCAGTTCGTCGTCTTCCTCGCCCTTTGCGGGTGCCGGGCCCATGCCGAGCAAGCCGTTTTCGCTGTGCAGGAAGATTTCCTTGTCGGCGGCGAGGTGGTTGGCCACCAGCGTGGGCACACCGATGCCGAGGTTCACGAAAGCGCCTTCAGGAATATCCTGGGCAACGCGCTTGGCCATTTCATCGCGGGTCAGTTTTTTCATGTCGGTCTCCTCAGGCGGCGGTCGCGGATGCAAGCTCGGTTTGATGCACAGCTTGCGGCACTTCGATGACGCGTTGCACGAAGATGCCCGGCGTGATGATGTTTTCCGGATCGAGCTCACCGAGCGGCACCACTTTCGATACCTGCACGATGGCTGTTTTCGCCGCACTCGCCATGATCGGGCCGAAATTGCGCGCGGTCTTGCGATAGACCAGATTACCCCAGCGGTCGCCCTTGAATGCCTTGATCAGCGCGAAGTCAGCATGCAGCGGCGACTCCAGCACGTAATGCCTGCCGTCGATCAGACGGGTTTCCTTGCCTTCGGCGAGCCTCGTGCCATAGCCGGTGGGCGTGAAGAACCCGCCGATGCCGGCGCCTGCTGCGCGAATGCGTTCCGCGAGGTTGCCTTGCGGCACCAGTTCGAGTTCGATTTCGCCGGCGCGATAGAGCGCGTCGAACACATACGAATCGGTTTGACGCGGGAACGAGCAGATGATCTTGCGCACGCGTTTGGCTTTGAGCAGCGCCGCGAGGCCGATGTCGCCGTTGCCGGCGTTGTTGTTGACGATGGTGAGTTCGCGCGCGCCCTGTTCGATAAGCGCGTCGATCAGCTCGGACGGCATACCGGCCGTGCCGAAGCCACCGATCATGATGGTCGCGCCGTCGTGGACATCGGCAACCGCGGATTGAAGTGACTCGAAAATCTTGTTGATCATGTCGAATTTCCTTTGGGGGCGCTGCGTACCGGTGGGCTTTTTGCCTTGGCAGGCAGGGGCTTGTGCGGGACGGTCTCCGGGCCTGGGGTGGCGATGGCTCGCTGGCAGGCGATGCGGGCTGGCGCCTTTGGTTTGTTTGCTGTCGATTTTTGTTCGATATGTGAACATGGATTCGATTAGCGAACGTTGAGGTGATTATGGTTGCCCTTTGGGCGGATTGTCAAGGTTGGGGATTGCACTTAATCATAGGGTTTTTGGGGTTTGGGTTTTTGCCTGCCCGGCAAGGGGCTGCTTGCCTGCTGGGCCCTTGTTTGTCTGCGGTTTTTTTGCGTTGGCTTTTCCTTGGTCTGACTTCTTTGGCCTTTCCTTGCTTTGTTAGTGGTCTATTAGCGTTGCCCCTGTGCGGGGCGGCACCTACTTTTCTTTGCCTGCCGCAAAGCAAAGTAGGCAAAAGAAAGCGGCTCAAACCGCTAATTCTTAAGCGGGTCCCCCGCACAGCCACGGTAGTGGTGCATCTGGAATCGGTGCCCCCGCACACTCCGCGCTGGTGACAAGGCGCTCGTCAGTTCCCACTCCGCACTGCGTGCGTCGCGGACGGGCCTGCATGGGAAACCAGAGGCTTCGTTGCGCGTGGTGGGGACCACCGGCTTCGCCTCGGCAAAATGCCGAATGCAGCGGGCGGTGTGTGAAATGGCCTTCGGCGCGCGCAGCGCCGCCGGAAGTATGACGGCCTTGTCACCAGGCCTGAATGTGCGAGAACACGGATTCCAGATGCACCACTGCCCCCTCCAAGCCAGGGGACCCGCTTATGAGCTGGCGGTTTGAGCCGCTTTCTTTTGCCTATCTTTTCTTTGCGGCAGGCAAAGAAAAGTAGGTGCCGCCCCGCACAGGGGCAACGCTAATAGACCAATAAGAAATCAAGGAAAGGCCAACACCACAGGCAAACCGCTGAACAGGCAAACAAAAAACCACTATCCCAAACCAAGATTATTAAACTACCCTCTATCCAGATTCCCAATACCCCCAAAGCGCCGCAGGCAAAAAACCCGCAACATGCCCGACACTCACCTGGATCTAAACCTGATCCCCTACCTCGTAGCAATGGAAGACACCCGCAACGTCAGCCGCGCGGCGGACCAGCTCGGCGTCAGCCAACCCCGCGTCAGCACCGCGCTAGGCCGCCTGCGGGAATACTTCGACGACCCGCTCTTCGTCAGAACCTCAAAGGGCATGGAACCCACGCCGCGCGCGCTCGCCATCCTCCCCGCCGCCCGCGACGCGCTTCTGCGGATCGAGAAAGGCATGCTCGACGTGCAGGACTTCGAGCCGGCCACGAGCACCCATACCTTCTCCATCGCCCTCTCCGACGTCGGCGAAATCGTCTTCCTGCCGCGGCTGCTGCAACTCTTCGCCGAACGAGCACCGCATGCGAATCTGCGCTCCGTGTCGCTCCCGCCCTCGCATGTGGAACGCGGACTCGAATCGGGCGACGTCGATCTCGCGGTAGGCTATTTTCCCGATCTGTCAGGCAACAACTTCTTCCAGCAACGGCTTTTCACCCATCGATTCATCTGTCTGATGCGCACGGGGCATCCGCTTTCGAAAGCGCCCCTCACGCTGCCTCAGTACGTGGCGTCAGGCCACGCCGTGGTGCGTGCCGAAGGACGCAGCCAGGAAGTCCTCGAACACTACCTGGAAAAGAAACGGATCAAGCGCCGCGCGGTACTCGAAACGCCACACTTCATGAGTCTGCCGTTCATCCTCGCGCGCACCGATCTGCTTGCGACCGTGCCGCACGCCATCGGCTTCGCATACGTCTCGGAGCACGCGTCGATCACGCTGGTCGAGCCGCCGCTGCCGTTGCCACGCTTCGATCTGCGCCAGCACTGGCATCGCAAATTCCATAACGATCCGCGGGGAAGCTGGCTGCGCGGCATCGTCGCCGAGCTTTTCAACGACGATATGGACGAGTGGCCGAAGTAATCTCACGCCCCGTCAGCGAAAGGGGCATCGACACGATACGACGCAAAACATGGAACAATGGCCGCTACTCATTGACCCCGCGCGCCCCGTCTAGCGTCGACGCGCGCCCCGGAGGAACGACGGATGGCCAGTAGCAAAGCAAAGAAAACCAAACCCACGGCCGCAGTAGAGCGCCCCAGCCGCGAAGAAGCTGAAGCAGCCGTACGCGTGCTGCTGCGTTGGGCCGGCGACAATCCCGAGCGCGAAGGCCTGATCGATACGCCATCGCGCGTCGTACGCTCCTATGAGGAGTTCTACGCGGGTTATCAGGTCGATCCGCGCGAGATCCTCGCCCGCACCTTCTCCGAAGTGGACGGCTACGACGAAATGATCGTGCTGAAAGACATCCGCTTCGAAAGCTATTGCGAACACCACATGGTGCCGATCATCGGGCGGGCACACGTTGCGTATCTGCCCGAGCATCGGGTGGTCGGCATTTCAAAGCTGGCACGCCTCGTCGATGCCTTCGCCAAGCGTCTGCAGATCCAGGAAAAGATGACCGTGCAGATCGCCGATACGTTGAACGAAGTGCTGCAACCCGCGGGCGTCGGCGTGATTCTCGAAGCCGCGCATCAATGCATGTCCACACGAGGCGTGCACAAGGCCGGTGTCACGATGGTCACCTCACGCATGCTGGGCACGTTCCGTACCGATCCGTCGACGCGTCGCGAGTTCTTGTCGATCGTGGGCAATCCAGGGGTGGTGGCAGTCGCCAATACCTGAATGGCGATCCGGTCGTGCCGCGCAGCAGGCTGCGGCGTTGACCGCCACTTCGCGCCTGTCCGCACCGCGCCGTCCCTGCGGCTCAGGCCGCTGCTCCGCCGCCTCAGGCCGTGCCGCGAGCAGCACGGCGCGCAGTCCGCATCTGGCCGAAGGTCGCCAGCAACACGGCGCCCAGCACGCACGCGACACCCCAAAGTTGTGCCGTGCTGACCGGTTCCCGCAGCACGGCAGCGGCCAACGCCACCGCGCTCACCGGCACGAGGGCGGTCATGAGTCCGGCTTCGGCGCCGCTGATGCGCGCCGCGCCCGCATACCAGAGAACGAAGCCGGCCACGGTCGGCACCAGTGCGTAGTACAGCACACCGCTCAGCGCACCCGCACTGAACGGCACGCTCCAGGGCCGCTCGAAGCACGCCGGCACGATCGCCACCGCGAAACCGATGCCGCACATCAACGCCGACAGCGGCAGCGGCGCGACCGGCGTGTGCAACTTGCGATTGAGCAGAATAAAGAGCGCCTCACAGACAATCGCCGCGAACACCAGCGCGTTGCCGGCCAGCGAACGGGCCGCATGCGGCGTGGTGAAATCGTCGATATGCACGGTACACACCAGCACGCCCAGGGTGGCAAGCACGATCGCGCCGAGCAATGCGGGCGCGGGGCGCTCACCCAGCGCGAGCATGGCGACCATGCCGGATACGGCAGGCAGGGTGCCCGCAATCACGCCGGCATCGGCGGCCGAGGCGAGCTTCATCCCGCTGATGAGCAACACCGTATAGCCGACGCTGCCCGCCCCCGCCTGGGCAATCACGAGCGCCGTATCGTGCCGGTCGAGACGGGGCCAGCGCACGCCACGCCAGCGCATCACCAGTACAAACAGGGGAAAAGCGATGGCAAAACGCAATGCGGTCGCGCTGAACGGCGGCAACCCGCTGGCGATCGATTTGCTGACGACAACGGTGCTGCCGACCCCGATCATCGCCAGCGCGCAAAACACGTAGCCGACATATCGTGAATTCATGCTGTTGTCCTGTTCCTGTGAACGAACAGGCAGATTAGCCGCGGCTAACGCCCACGGTCTTGAACAAAATTGCAGAGAAAGGATCTGCCGGCGGACCAGCGTGTACCGTCAGCCTGACGAAATATCGACTCCGGTCAGGCACGAATCCGGCTTACAGTCAGGTGGATGCAGCCGGCGCTCCGGCAACGCCCATCGAGTATCCTGATCAAAACAGAATCCCGCCACAGCGGCGGACCAACCGCAAAGAACAGGAGTTCCGCAATTGGTAGCGTTTCCGTCGTCGGCGGTTTCAACCTGGGGCGGCGCAGTCGTCTTTCTCAACGTGCTGTTGACTCGCCTCGGGCTGCCGATCCCCGCGGTCCCCGTGCTGCTCTTCGCGGGCTCCGCGATTGCCGCCGGCACCCTGTCTTTCTGGCCGATCCTGGTGGCCGCCGTGCTCGGCGCGCTGATCGGCGACGGCACGTGGTTCGCAGCGGGCCGCATCTACGGACGCAAGTTGATCGCCGCCTTGAGCCGGATCTCCCCGGCGGTCGACGCCAGGCTCGAAACAGCTCGCTCGCTATTCGAGCGCTTCGGCGTACCGCTCGTGTCGATCTCGAAGTTCGTCCCCGGGCTGGGACTCATCACCCCGCCGCTGATGGGCACGACAGCCGTGGACAGCCGCATCTACGCGGCGTGGGACCTCGTCGGCGCTCTCGCGTGGGCCACCTTCTGGCTGCTCGGCGGCGCCGCGGCGGAGCGGCAGTTGCATATGCTGCTGACCTTCGTCAGAGCGCGCGGCGGCACCGTGATCGACGTCCTGCTGGCCGCGGCATTGCTCTATCTGCTGTACCGCCTGCAGCAGCGACGCCGCGAGCGGCGCCGTCTCGCCCACGCCGCCTCCGCGCCCGCCTCACAAGAGGCAGCGACACCCGGCGGATGGCGCCGCATCATGCCTCGCAAGATCCTGGACGCCCGGGCGGCCCCATCGGCGGACGATGCGCTGCACCCTCTTCCCGGCGTGCTGGCGCTCGACCCGCACTCGCCTGAACAGATCGACGGCGCGCTGCTCGCTTATGACATGGTGATTTACTGCATTTGCCCGGATAGCGCGATCGCTGCCGAGATCACGCAGCGCATGCGCCTGAGCGGCTACACGCGGATTCGCGCCCTGAGGGGCGGCCTCGACGCCTGGCAAAGGCGCGGATTTCCGGTCGAACCACGGGTGCCGGCGGGCGAATCGGCCACCGGCAAACATGCGCCGGCACAACGCGGTGAGACAGGCGGCACGGTGACGCTGCGCGGGTTCGCCCCCCGGCGCGGCAAAAAAGCGCTTGGGCCGGTCCCTGAATGATCATCCAGCCTGGCGCTGCAGCGCCGTCGCACGCAAGTCGTTGCCATCGCGTGCCAGGGTTCAGGGCGACGAACCCTGCGCCACCGAACGCACCGCCGACATGGCCGAGTTGACCCGGTTGCGCCCTGCGGCCTTGGCGGCGTACAACTGCCGGTCGGCCGCGGCCAGCAGATCGAGCGCATTCGCACCTTCCGCCGGTACACAGGTCGCGCAACCGATGCTCACCGTGACCGCGACCGCCTCACCATCGCGATGCACGACTCGCAGACTCTGCACCTTGCTGCGGATCTGCTCGGCGACGTTGAGCGCGCCTTCGGCAGTCGTGTCCGGCAAGATGACGGCAAACTCCTCGCCGCCGTAACGCGCCACCAGATCCAACGGGCGCTGCACCGTGGCAGAGATGCATTCGGCCACGGCAGTCAACGCTTCGTCGCCGCTCGCGTGACCGTAGACGTCGTTGAAATGCTTGAAATGATCGATGTCGATGAACAACGCCGCTAGCGATTGCCCGGAGCGCCGCGCGCGCCGCCATTCTTCGCCGAGACGCTTGTCGAGCACGCGGCGATTGCTGAGTCCGGTAAGCGGGTCGGTCGCGGCGAGACGCATCAGCGCCGCCTGCGCGCGCGACTTGTCGCGCAATGCGAAAGCAAGCAGCCACGAGACCATCACGAATACCGCGCCGAAGGCGAGCGTCAACACGCCGGCGATCATGCTGCGACGCCGCCACGGCGCCAGCACCTCATCCACGGAGGGCGCCACCGCCGCGATCAGCGGCGTACCCGGCACGCGTGCATACGTGAACATCCGGCGCACGCCGTCCACCGCCGAGTTCGCGATATACGAGCCCGAGTTATGGGCGGCCATCACCTGAAAAGTCGGCGACTTCGCAATGCTCGAGCCGATATCGAGCGAGGAAAACGGCTTGCGCGCGAGCAAGGTGCCGTCGTCCATCACAATGAACACGGAGCCCAGTTCGCCCGTATTGATCCGGTCCAGCAAGTGCTGAAAGTACTCGATACGGATCGCCAGAAGCGCAACGCCGCCAAACCGGCCATCGGCTTCGTTGATGCGCCGTGTGAGGCCAATCGAGAGCTTGCCGTCACGCAGCCGTGAGCGATACGGGTGGGATAAATAGAGCCCGACAGCCGGACTGCGTTGATGCACCACGAAGTAGTCACGGTCGCCCAGACTCACGGAGGCGTCGACCTCGTCGTTCTGCGAGGCGATCACCCGTCCGTCCGGACCGAGCACATAGGCGCCGCCGAGGTAGACCGCGGTGGTTGCGCGATCGAATAGCACGGCGCGCCGCAAGCCGGGAGGCAGAGCCCACGTGGCAGGATCCCGTGCCCCGTCCACCATCGCATCCAGCGACAAATCGTAGATCTCGACATTTCGCTCGAGATCGGTGGAAATGATAGAGACGAGATTTTGTGCCGTTTCGCGCGCATGGTCGAGCGCGTCGGCGCGGCCGCTGCTGAGTGTCAGCAACGTCAAACCGGCCATCGCCACGGCGACCAGGGTGCCGGCCACGCCCGCGAAAAACGGGTGGTTGCCGACGTAGCGCGCCACATCGGCACCACCGGCGCGCGACATGAATCGCAGCCGTCGGCGCAGCGAAAGCGTTTGATGTGCCACGTGCGCATCGCCTCCTTCGCAAAGAGTCCGCCTGACGGATCAGGTACGGACGCACAGCCAAACGGGTTATGCGGGCCGCCTCGCTCAAGCGTGCGGCCGCCCCTTTGGCCGGATCACCGTTTGCGCAACAGTCCCGCTGCCGCGCGCATCCGGCGTTTGCGCGCTTTCCTGAACCAATGAAGCGCGGCGTCGGCGTCGCCGGATCCCGCTAGTAAGTCCAGGTTGTCGCGCAGCAGCATTTCGCTTGCGACAATATCGTTCAGCGCACCGAAACGTTTCTGAATCTGCTTTAACTGCTTCAGGACGGGTTTGTGGTTGCCGCTCAGAACCGGCTCGAAAAACTCGAGCAGATAGCGCACTTTTTTCCCCGCCTTCCTGACGTCGTGGAACGCGGTGTAGTTCGAGCGCTTCGCGCGAGACGCGCGTTTTATACGCTTTTTCAGCGACCGTTCAGAAGCGGCCACGCGCCGGTCGACGAATGTTTGCAACGGCACGCGTTCGTGAGCCGTGTTCAATTCCTTACTGACGCTGGTCAGCGCGTCTTGCAACAGACGTTTGACGTGGGCGTTTGAAAGCGTTTCGCGGCTCGTCGCCAACGCGCTGCTACGCGCCGCCTGGAGCTTCGGCGCAAGCTCGTGCGCAACGCGTTCGTCCCTGGCAATCAGTTCGATCAGAATGTCCCAATCGCGCGTCTTGCCGGCTGCCGTCGCCAGATACTTATATAGCGCCCGTTGGTGCGTATTCCCGGCTTTGTCCAGCAAGGGTTCGAACGCCCACCACAACGAGCGCAAGCGCCGCAGCGATACGCGCAGTTTGTGCAGCGCTTCGGGTGACGCGTCTTCATGCACCTCATTGGCGTGTTCGATCGCCTCATCGATCAGCGGCGCCGCGTACGACGCGAAAGCCGCCTGCGCCGAAGACGCTGCTTCGGCCGGCATGCTATCCGCAACCTGTCTGTCGACCTTGCGACTCGCTTGCATCGCCGGACGTCCTTCAAAGGTCCATTTATGTCAGCCTAGCAAAAAAAGGTCCCAGTGGATATCCGCCGACGCGTCGCCTACACTGCACGAGGATGGTCCGGGAAAAATGCGCGTCGCATGGGGCGAAATCCGCCGGGCGTCGCCGCGGTCGCCTGGATCGTGCGATTCCATCAGAATCCGCATGCGACCTTCCGCGATAGTTGAACCAGCCCGTCCGGTCCGTGGCGCGAATGCATTTCGCGCATAGTTCTTTTCGGACCACTTATCATTATCGAACGCCGCGCAAACGGCAGCTTGGCCCGTAACGCCAACCTGCACGCACTTCCCACGAACATCCGTCCCGCATAGCTGTCACGTCATTGTCATCATTACGTCACACAGGCACCGCAGGATCGGCAGTTCCGTGACAACTTTTTGAGGCTTATGCCATGCCGGAACTTTCGTACCCGCAACCGGGCGCCGCAAGTGGAAAGGGCCGCAATCTCGGCCTGATCATCTTCCTCATTGTGATTGCGATTGGCGCCGTTTATTGCGCCATGCACCTGGCAACCGATCTACAACCGGTTCGCGAAGGCTCCGTCCTGCCCTATTTCCTGCTCGGTGTTGCGCTTCTGATCGCGCTCGGCTTCGAATTCGTCAACGGCTTCCATGACACGGCCAATGCAGTTGCCACCGTGATCTACACGCATTCGCTCGCGCCGAACTTTGCGGTGATCTGGTCCGGCACCTGGAATTTTCTCGGTGTGCTGACTTCAACGGGCGCGGTCGCGTTCGGCGTTCTGCAACTCCTGCCCGTCGAGCTGATTCTGCAAGTGGGCAGCAGTGCGGGTTTCGCGATGGTCTTCGCTCTGCTGATCGCCGCGATCATCTGGAATCTGGGCACCTGGTATTTCGGACTGCCGTCGTCGAGCTCGCATACGCTGATCGGTTCGATCATCGGCGTAGGTCTGATGAATCAACTGATGCATGGCGCGAACGGAACGAGCGGCGTGGACTGGAATCAGGCGCTCGGCGTGGGCAAATCGTTGCTGTTTTCGCCGCTGGTCGGCTTTCTTGCGTCCGCCTTGCTACTGCTGATCCTCAAGGCCGTGGTGCGCGTTCCCGCGTTGTATGCGGAGCCGAAGGGCAAGAAACCACCGCCGTTCTGGATTCGCTGCCTGCTGATTCTGACTTGTACGGGCGTTTCGTTCGCACATGGTTCAAACGACGGACAGAAAGGCATGGGTCTCATCATGCTGATCCTGATCGGCACGGTGCCGACGGCGTACGCGCTGAACAAAGCCGTCACGCCGCCGGAAACGCAGACCTTCATCGCGGTGGCGCAACACGCGTCGATCACGCTCGGCAAATACACGCAAGGCGCCGCGCCGTCCGCCGATCCGCGCGCCGAAGTCGAAGCGTACGTGCGCACCCGTCAGTTGACGCCCGCCACCGTGCCGGCCTTGCAGCAACTCACCACGCTGATTGGCCAGCAGGTCGGCGCATCGGGATCGATGGCAGCCGTGCCGCAAAACATCGTCGATAACGTGCGCAACAATATGTATGTTGCGTCCGAAGCGATTCGCCTGATGGACAAGAGCAAACAGCCGGCCTTCTCGCCGGACGACGCCAAAGCGATCGACAACTTCAAGGCGCAAACCGATCACGCCACCAAGTTCATCCCGACATGGGTCAAGGTTGCGGTCGCCATCGCGCTGGGCCTCGGCACGATGGTCGGCTGGAAGCGCATTGTCGTCACGGTCGGCGAGAAAATCGGCAAGCAGCATCTGACCTACGGACAGGGCGCCTCGGCTGAAGTGGTAGCGATGCTGACGATCGGCGCAGCCGACATGTACGGCTTGCCGGTATCGACCACGCACGTGCTGTCCTCAGGCGTGGCCGGCACCATGGCGGCCAACGGCTCCGGCTTGCAATGGGCCACGGTGCGCAGCCTGATCCTTGCCTGGATACTGACACTGCCGGTTTCAATCGCGCTGGCGGGTGGTCTTTACTGGCTGTTCCGGATGGTATTCTGAAACGGCTGAAATCGCCTGAACCGCTGTAGCCGGTAGCAAGTCCGGCCACGGCGCAGACAAAAAAAGCGCGGCTTCTGCCGCGCTTTTTTCATTCCACCGGGCCGAAACCCGCAACGCCAACCTCGATCAAAACACGTCGGGCACGATCATCGACGGCGGCACCGGCTGGCGGCTGTATTCGTCGTGATAGACCCGTGCCGGCAATTCGACGAGCGAATGTTCGATCTCATGGTACGGCACCTGGCTCAGCAGATGATGAATGCAGTTCAGGCGCGCGCGTTTCTTGTCGACCGCCTGCACGACCCACCACGGCGCTTCGGGAATGTGCGAGCGCTGCAGCATGACTTCCTTTGCCTGCGTATACGCTTCCCAACGGCGCCGGCTTTCCAGATCCATCGGACTGAGTTTCCACTGCTTCAGCGGGTCGTGGATACGGTTCTGGAAGCGGATTTCCTGTTCTTCGTCGGTGATCGAAAACCAGTATTTGAGAATCTGCACGCCACTGCGCGCCAGCATCTTTTCGAATTCCGGCACCGAGCGGAAAAACTCTTCGTACTCGTCGTCGCTGCAAAAATTCATCACACGTTCGACGCCCGCGCGGTTGTACCAGCTACGATCGAACAGCACCATTTCGCCGCCGGCCGGCAGATGCGACACGTAACGCTGGAAATACCATTGCGTGCGTTCGCGATTGTTCGGTGCCGGCAACGCCGCCACGCGGCACACGCGCGGATTGAGCCGCTGCGTGATGCGTTTGATCGCGCCGCCCTTGCCGGCTGCGTCGCGCCCCTCGAAAATCACCACCAGGCGATGGCCGGTCTGCACGATCCAGTCCTGCAGTTTGACGAGCTCGCCCTGCAGGCGGAACAGCTCGCGGAAGTACAGCTTGCGCGCCTCGCGATGCTCGGGCGTGAAGCCGTCCGCACCGTCGATAATGCGGTCGTCGACCTCCATTTCGAGCTCTTCGTCGTACGCGTCGATGAGGTCTTCCTCGAAACGGCGTTGCCGTTCTGCCATGACTTCGGCCTCGGGTCTCGGATCCAGCTCTTTCATTAGGACTCTCCTGGCAACGGAAATGGTTAGGCGCGCGGCGCATACGCGTCGCGAACGGGTTCGATTATCGAAGCGCGAGGTGTCAGCCGTGTTACCGGCGCGGCGGCCGGGTCCTGCGGCGAGCGGTTCGCATGCGGCCTGCGCGCCTTCTGGTGAGCCATGATAGCGAGTTTTGCGCGGCCGCCCGCCTAACGCAATGGCTTCGCGAAGCTGAGTTCGTGGCCGTCGGGATCGGTAATGTGGAAATAGCGCTCGCCCCAGGGTGCATCCGACGGTTCGAGCGACGGCTTCAAACCCGCCGCCAGCGCCTTGCGGTAGAGCGCGTCGACATCCGAGACATACATGATCACGCGGCCCCACCAGTTGACTGGCGCGCGCGTGTCGACAATCAGGTTCAGATACGAACCGCCAAATGCGAATGACGTGAACGCTTCGTGCGAACCGCCGAATTTGACCGGAAAACCAAGCGCTTCGTAAAACAGCACCGCGCGCGGCATATCGTGGGTCGCGAGCGTGATGGCGCTGAGCGACTCGATGCGTGGCCCGGGCGGCTCCGTCGGATCTGTTCGCACACTAGATGCGGCAGAGGCTGCGGCTGCGGCTGACGTGGTAGGTGAGTTCATGGCGGCTACCTCCTGCCTGGCATGGTAACGCCGGACGGACCTGTATGGGGTTTCGGACCTTGGCGCAGGCGTTGCCTGACGCAGGAAAGGTCCAGTAGCCGGCCTCGCCCCCGCCGCACCCGCACTTGAAAACCCCTCCGCCGCCCCGCATCTGGATTCCCGTTTATCCGGAGCATCGCCATGGGAAGCCGTCCACGCTTCATCGATGACCTGTCGCGCGCCGCATCCGACGCCCCCGGGCCCGATCCCCTCACCGTTTTATCCGACGACGCCCTGCTCGACGCCTACTCCCGCACCGTAATCGGCGCGCTGGAACGCGTTCAGCAGGCCGTCGCCTTCATTTCCGTCGAACGCCGGCTGCCCGGCGCGCCCGCCGGGCACGACAGCCGCGGCACGCGCGGCGGCACCGGCTCGGGTTTTCTGTTCACGCCCGATGGCTATCTGCTCACCAACAGCCACGTCGTGCATGGCGCCACGCACATCACGGTAACACTCGCCGATGGCTCGAAATTCGACGCCGATCTGGTCGGCGACGATCCCGGCAGCGATCTGGCCGTCCTGCGCATCGGCTCGCCGGAACCGTTGCCGCACGTCGAACTCGGCGAATCGTCGAAGCTGCGCGTCGGCCAGATCGCGATCGCGGTAGGCAATCCGCTCGGCCTCGCGCAAACCGTGACGACCGGCGTGGTCTCGGCGCTTGGCCGCTCGTTGCGCTCGAATTCGGGCCGCATGATCTACGACGTGATCCAGACGGATGCCGCGCTCAATCCCGGCAATTCGGGCGGCCCACTGATCAATTCGGCCGGCCAGGTGATCGGCGTGAACACCGCGATCATTCCCGGCGCGCAGGCGATCTGTTTCGCCACCGCGATCGATACGGCCAAGTGGGTCATCATGCAGATCTTCACGCATGGCCGCGTACGGCGCGCGTACATCGGCGTGGCCGGCACCACGCGGCCGCTGTCGCGCCGCGTGCAGCGCTATTTCAGTCTGAGCCTGGAGAGCGGCGTGCACGTGATGGAAATCGTCAAAGGCAGTCCGGCCGCGCTCGGTGGGCTGCGCACCGACGACACGATTGTCGCGATCGACGCGCTTGCGGTGCAAGACGTCGATAGTCTGCAACGCACGCTCGACGCCTCGCGTATCGACAAGCCCGTCAGCGTAACCGTGTTGCGCGGCGCGCAACGGCTCGAGTTGACCTTGACGCCAGTCGAACAGACAAGCTGACCAGACGTTCGCGCAGCGGCTCAATCAGGCTTCACGCGCCATAAGTCTCGCGGATAAAAAAGGCCTCACGCTCAAACGAGCGCGAGGCCTTTTTCTGCATGCGGCGCATCAGCGAAGATGCGCCGCGCAGATGCACTCAACCGTTCACTGGATCACCCGCGCAACACCACGGCCGCGTGGATCGCTTGCGGCTTCCGGCGTATTGCCATTCACCTTGATCGCCTGGATGTCGCCGCTGAAATCCTGCCCCTTCAGCGTGTAACCCTTGGCTTCGATCTGCTTGGCGAGCTCGCCTTCGATCGGCTTGTACGGCTCCCAGAAGATCGTGTTCGGCGGCAACAGTTGGTGATGGAAGCGCATCGCGCCCACGGCTTCCTGCAACGGCATGTTGAAGTCGTAGACGTTGTTGATCACCTGGAAGATCGACGTGAAGATGCGCGAGCCGCCCGGCGTGCCGATCACGAGCGATACCTTGCCGTCCTTCGTCAGAATCGTGGGGGTCATCGACGACAACGGGCGCTTCTTCGGATCGATCGAATTCGCGTCGCTGCCCACCACGCCAAACTGGTTCGCAACGCCCGGCTTCGCGGAGAAGTCGTCCATCTCGTCGTTCAGCACGATGCCCGTGCGGTCCGCCACCACACCCGAGCCGAAGTAGCCGTTGATGGTGTACGTGTTCGACACGGCATTACCCCACTTGTCGATCACCGAGAAGTGCGTGGTTTCCGCTTTCTCCGGCATCGACGTGCCGAGCCCCGGCTGTATGCTCTTCGTATCCGACGGCGTATTGGGGTTCACTTCCGCGGCACGCTTCGCGATGTACGCGTCGTCGGTCAGTTGTGCCACCGGCACCTTGTAGAAGTCCGGATCGCCGAGATACTGCGCACGATCGGCGAACACGCGCTTCTCGATTTCCGCAATCAGGTGCACGTACTGCGCGGAATTCAGCGTGACGTCCTTGAAGTCGGGCGCAATGTCGGCCTTCATCTTCAGCAACTGCACGAGACCGATACCGCCCGAGCTCGGAGGCGGCGCGGTGATCACGCGATAGCCGTTCCAGTCGGCCTGGATCGGCTGACGCCACACCGCCTTGTACTGCTGCAGATCGGCCTTCGTAATCAGACCATGACCGCGCATGGACGCCGCGATCAGATCAGCCGTCTTGCCTGAGTAGAAGTCTTTCGCGCCCTGATCCGAAATGCGCTGCAGCACGGCGGCGAGATCCGGTTGCTTGAAGTTGACGCCCTGCTTCAGGTTACCGAAGTAGGTGTCGAAGTTGGTCTTGCCGGCAAAGTCTTTCGCTGCGTCGTCGCGGCGCTGCTGCAATTGCTCGCTGACTTCGAATCCATCGCGTGCGTAGTGAATCGCCGGGGCGAGCACCTGTTTCCATTTGAGCTTGCCGAAGCGGCGCTGCGCTTGCCACATGCCGTCGACGGTGCCCGGCACGCCTACCGCGCGATAGCCGAACAGGCTCATGTCCTTGATGACCTCGCCCTTGTCGTCGAGGTACATGTTCTTCGTTGCGGCCAGTGGCGCACGCTCGCGATAGTCGAGGAAGTACGGCTTGCCGTCGACATACAGCGTCATGAAACCGCCGCCGCCGATGTTGCCCGCTTCCGGATACGTCACGGCAAGCGTGAAGGCGATCGCGACTGCCGCGTCGACGGCGTTGCCGCCTTCCTTGAAGATCTGCTCCGCGGCGTCGGCGCTGTACTTGTCGGCGACCGCAATGGCGGAAGCCGTGAGAATTGCCGGCTGCGCTTTTTCGGGCGCCTTGGCAAAGGCCGGTGTGGCTTCGAGAAACCCGCTTGAAACGGAGACGAGCGCGACTAGCGCAAGTCCGCTAACGGACGATTTGGCGTTGTGCAACAACTTCATTGGATCTCCTCCAAGACGACTTCTTCATCTAACGATAACGAAAGCTGCCTTGCGCTTATAACATGCGTGTCCAGTATTTGCGACACTGTTGCACACATGTGGTGCATGCTGCAGCACACAAAAACCGCGCTGCATCATGCCGATAATTGTCACCGGCAGCGGTGTTCGAATCGGCATCGAATGTAGTTAGCGCGCCGCGCCACAAGACCCAGGCGCGGCACGAACCGAACCCTCAGGCGGTCCCTCTGCTGCCGCGCGCGATTTCATCGCCGGCGCCTTGCGGCAAGCGCGCGGTCACCGGAATCGACAGGAACGAGAACAGGCCGACCACAAGGAACGCTGGCCAGAAGTCCGAGAACACGATGCTCGAATGGCCCTGCACGTTGTGCGAGATTTGCAGCACGATGCCGGCGATCGTCACACCGAGCCCTAACGAGATCTGCTGGATCACGCTCGCCACACTGGTCGCGCGGCCGACGTCGCGGCTCGGAATATCCGCATATGCCAAGGTATTCAACGAGGTGAATTGCAAGGATGGGAAGAAGCCGCCGAACAGCACCACGCACCAGATCAGCCAATGCGGCGTGCCCGGAAAGAACAGCCCGTAGACGGCAATGGCGAGGCCCGCGCAACCGGCATTGAACATCAGCACCGTGCGGAAACCGAAACGGGCGAGAATGCGCGACGCAGCCGCCTTCATGAAGATCGAGCCGAACGCGGACGCGCAGGTAATCGACCCCGACTTGAACGCGGTCATGCCAAGGCCTTCCTGCAAGGCGAGCGGCAACAGAAAAGGCACCGCGCCGAGACCGATGCGAAACAGCGAGCCGCCCACCACACTCGCGTGAAAACTCGGAATGCGCAATAGCCGCAGATCGAGCACCGGTAACTCGACGCGGTTCGCGTACAGCACGTAAATCACCAGCAACACCACGCCGATCACGCACATGCTGATCGATACCGTGTTCGACACCAGTTCGCCGCCGACCAGCGAGAGCCCCAGCATGAACAGCGACGCCCCGCTCGCCGACAACACAAAACCGGTCCAGTCGAGCCGGCCGGGATGCGCTTCGCGCACGTTGGCAATGTGCTTGTTCGCGAGCCAGATGC
Source organism: Paraburkholderia fungorum (assembly GCF_046026025.1). GTDB lineage: Bacteria > Pseudomonadota > Gammaproteobacteria > Burkholderiales > Burkholderiaceae > Paraburkholderia > Paraburkholderia fungorum_E. The sequence goes on from NZ_JAQQFL010000020.1 coordinate 118,137, forward strand.
CCAGCAGGCCAATCGGAATATTGATGAAGAAAATCAGGCGCCAGTGCAGATATGTCGTAATGAAGCCACCGAGCGGCGGGCCCACTACGGGTCCGAGCAGCGCGGGTACGGTCAGATAGTTGACCGCGCGAATGAAATCCGACTTCGGCACCGAGCGAAAAATAATAATGCGCCCCACCGGCACCATCATCGCGCCGCCGACGCCTTGCACGAAGCGCGCAACCACGAAGGTGCCCAGCGACGTGGACGCCGCGCACATCAGCGAACCCGCCATGAAAATGCCGATTGCCGTGCGAAACACCGTGCGCGAACCAAAGCGGTCGGCGACCCAGCCGCAAATGGGAATGAAGACACCGAGGCCGATGACGTATGTCGTCACGGCAAGCTTGAGGGTGATGGGGTCCTGGCCGAGATCGCGTGCCAGAACTGGCAGCGACGTCACGATGACCGTGCCGTCCATGTTTTCCATGAACATCGCACAGGCGACGATCAGCGGAACAATGAAAGTGCCTAAGGCGAGAGGCATTGGCATGACGACGGGTTGCAAGGCCGCCGGTGTAAAGGGGCAATTATCGCATTGCAACGACAACAGATGTTGTTGAACGAAGCCCCTTTCGTAATCGCCTTCGTCTCCTTGGTCGCGTTAGCCGCCTCAGTCGCCTCAATCGCCTTAGTCGCGCGTTGCGCTGACCAGCGGTTGCAGCAGGGGCAGAATCTCAGTGCTTGCGCGAGCGACGTCGTTCGGGAAGTCGATCTCGATCCACGGCGAGCCGGTCACGTCAGCCGTGTCGAATACCTGGCTGCGCTCCAGCAACAGGTCACGCACCGCCTCTTCGTGCGGCATGTTGGCCCGTCCGCTGTCCACGTAACCCGCGACGATCTGTGCGAAACGTTGCGCGGTTTCCTGGCGGAAACGGAAGAAGCCCACCGATTCGCCAATCGTGTCGTACTCGAGATTGACGGCGAGCTGCTTGCGCAATTCGACCGGCACGCCGTCTTTCAGACACAGCTTGACGGGCTCGTCGCCCGCTTCGAAATCACGGTCGATCAACAGACGGTTGACCGTCTCGCCGGCCACCAGCGCGCTCAGAATGCGCTCGTCGTAAAGCACGTCGGCGTCCATCAGCAGCACGTCGCCGCCGCGCGTCAGCGCCTCGGCCACGGTGTGCACCGTCAGCACGCTGCCCAGGTCGTAACGCGGGTTCAGCACGGTTTCCACCTTATGCGGCCAGTTGATCCGCTCCAGTTCCGCCTGCACCGACTCCGGCTGAAAACCCAGCGCCAGCACGACGTCGGTCACGCCGGCTGTTTCAAGCATCTGCAGATGCCGTTCGAGCAGGCTCAAGCCGTCGAACTGCAACAGGCACTTCGGGAACTGTGCCTGCGGCGGTTGCTGGAGACGCAGGCCTAGGCCCGCTGCGAGGATGATGGCACGCATGCGCAGTCCTTTGAAAAAATTCGGAGATTAATCGACAACCGGCACGCGCCCCGTGGCGCGCCGCCGTTGCCAGTTTCGTTCGCTGAAGTGCAACACCAGGAGCCCCGGCAAACCCAGCAGGATTTCACGTGCGCGCTTGGCGAGCGACAACGCCAGCGCCGCATCCGGCGGCAAGCCCACGAGCGGCGCGAGCAGCAGATAACCGCCTTCCTGCACGCCGAGCGAGCCCGGGATCATGAACGCGGCGCCTCGAATCGCCTGGCCGAGACTTTCGAGCAGGAGTGCGTCGACCCAGTCGACCGGATGACCGAGAAAACGCAGCGCGAGCCACACTTCGACCGTGCCGATGATCCAGCCCGCCAGACTCAATGCAAAGCTCGCCGCGACGCGGCCGCGCTCGCGGTACATGCCCTGTACGGCGGCGTCGACGGCTTCGGCGCGCGTCATCAGCGACGACCAGTCGCGCTTGCCGAACACCTTGGAGACCACGCCCAGCAAACGGCCGAACAGACCACGCCGCTGCGCGTAATAGAAGCCCGCGATCATCGCGCCCAGCACGCCGGTGGCAATGAGCGCGGCGGTTCGCAGATCGTGAAGCGCGCCATGCGCGGCGTAAGCGCCGAACAGCAGCAGCCCGAGCAGCGCGAAGACGATTTGCGCGAGCGCCTGCGCCGTGGTGCTGACGGTAATGGCGGCGGCCGCGTCGCGCATGCGCATGCCGCGCTGGGACAGTTGACGCACCATCACCACCGGGCCGCCGATCTGGCCGGCCGGCAACAGGCTATTCACCGATTCGCCGATCCAGCGTGCGAACAATGCATCGCGCAGCGTGACGTCGTGATGCACGCCGTCATGCCGGCGGCGAAACAGCACCGAGATCGCGCCGGCGTCGAGCACCAGCGGCACGAGGTGAAACGCCGCCACGAGCACAAGCCCCCAGCCTGCCGCGGCCAGCGCCGAGGCAATCGAGCCGAACCCCTGCCACGCGAGCAGGCCGACAAAAAGCGCCGTCCCGATCGACAGCAGAATCAGGGCCACGCGTGTCATGCGTGGCCCTTGCCGCGCTTCGTCATTTGACGGAAGACCTGACGGAAACCGAAGTACGCAATCGCGTCCTTCATGTTGGAGATGAAACGGCGCCACGGCCGCATGTTCGGATCCGTGACGTATTCGAAAGTCAGCGATACGCGCATTTCGTTTGCGCTGGCCGGCGTGATGCGATGACGCAGTTTGTCGCCGTCGAAAAACACCAGACCACCCGGCGGAATCTGCACCGAGCCCGGCTGATCCGGCACGTCCGGATTGCGCGTATGCAATTCGTAATCGAGCCGGCACGACGATTCGTCGATCACGCCGAGCAGCAGCGTGTAGCGGCGGCCGTCATAGTACGAAGTATCGTAGTGCCAGCCGATGTGATCGCCGGCCCGCGTGTAGTAATACAGCGCATACGCATGCGGATCGTCCACGGGCGACACCTGCAGCTTGTCGCCACTCAGTTGCTCGAGCCAGCCGATCAATTCCTTCGAGCGATACAGCTCGGCGATGAACGGCGCGAGACGGTCAATCGTATGACGGCTCACACTGCCGCCCTGCTTGTGGCCCGGCAGATAGTTGCGGTTCACTTCGTCGAGCAGGCCGCGCGCACTCTGCACGAGCTGGGTGGTGACTTCGGGCGCGAGGAAATCTTCCAGATACAGGAACGCGTCCTGATCGGTGAAATCCTTGGCGAGACGCGGCGTGTTGAAGGTCCGCGTGCGGCTCGCTACGGCGCGATCGGCATCCGGCGCAGGCGCGGCCGGCACGGCCTGTACGGCTTGCGAACGTTCAGTTGAGACTGATGGGATCAAGTCGTCTTCGGCGTGCATACTCATTCGCTGGCCCACATTTGACTGGTTTCAGACGCCGTGGCGGGAACGGCCGCCGAGTGCGCGGCGCGGCGCGCGACGCGCCAATAGTCGACCACGACCCAGGCGGCGAAGAGCGGCGCGCCGATCGACGCCACCACCACGAACGGCGAGACGACGCTCGTGAGCGTGACGATGGGTAGCAGATACAGCACGTCTTCGGTTTCAAAGCCACCGACAGACGCCTGCTTCGTACCGGCCTTGCCCGCCATGTCCTCGATGCGCATGCGCAGGAAGAAAATCAATGCGACCGCAACGCCTGCCACGGCGCCGAGCCATCCCGGCGAAATTTTCAATGCACCAACATGCGCCGTACCGATGCCCATGCCGACGAACAACATGACTGTCACGAGCGCATCACACGCCAGATCGTAAAAGTGACCGATCCGGCTCGATTTTCCGCCGATGCGCGCGAGCTCGCCATCCGTGTGGTCGACGAAGTTCGACATTACGATCAGAAAGGCGCCCGCGTTGGTCCAGGTAAATCCGCCATGTGCGAGGCAAAGGGCGCCAGCAACACCAATTAGCAGACGTAACGTGGTCAGATGATTCGGCGTGACCCAGGTGCCGACGAGCGGCGTGACAAGCCGGCGGGCGAGCCTCGCATCCCAGGTCCTGGGGACCGGAACGTTCAATGGAATTTTTGGTCGGGAATTCATAACCCGGAAATATATACGGGATCGCGAAAGCGTGCTTCGTTCCTTAACGTTTTCTTAAGGACTCAGGGTGGTCCCTACGGGCCGGCCGCCGCGCAAAATATGCCGAATCCGGTTAAAGTGCGATTCCAGTTGCGCCTGTCACGACATATCACTTCGATGCGCAACGTCTTTCGGGTCGCGACATTTGGCCGCCACCCGTTGCGAACACACTACATCGAACGCGGGTCGTTATTCACGCTTATGAAATACCTGTTTTTCTCTGCATTCCTCGCACTGACCACTGCGGCGCTGCCGCTTACCGGCCACGCCGCCGCCCTCGACGCACCGCTGATCTGCAATGAAAGCGGCCATCAGTTCATTGCCGATCTCGCCGACCAACAATTGATCGACCCGAAACCATCACGGGTCGAAAGCAATTCCATCAATGCGTTTTCGCCGACGCGAGGCGCCGACCTGACCGCCTTCGGCTTTCGCGTTTTCGCGGTGGTCGGCTACGAAAAAGACGATCCGATGTTTCGCGTCGGCGACGGCGAGCCGGTAGCCCGCTCGGCCTATGGCGTCGTGGTGTTCGGCAGCGAATCGAAGGTTCAGAGCGCGCTCACCGAGGCCGGCAGCACGGCGATCGTGCACCGGGTGGCGCCGCTCATCACGGCGATTTTCTGCAAACGGAGTTGAGGCGGCGCCGGGCATGCCGCCCAACGCCGTCCCACTGCTCCGCTTCCCGCTTCCCGCTTCCCGTTACAGCTTGATCCCCGCCGGGTCTGCCGTCAGATATCCCACCGTCGCGCCGAAGCGGTCCTTATAGTTCGCCCGCACGAGCGGATCGAGCGTGGATTGGACCTTATCGTGCAACGGTGTTTCCCAATCGCCGACGTGCTGGAAGTTGCTCATCACGTAAGTCCAGCCGTTGATTTCGTCAACCGCGTGCAGGCCCGTCGACTCCGCGCCCGCCGGGCACGACAACACGCGCGCGAGCGTCTTGGTGTCGACGTTGTAAGCCCACAGGAAATTGTTGACGTGCATGCCGCTGTCTTCGCCGATGAAAAGCGTGCGCAGTTTCTCGGAGAACTTCAGGTTGTCCGGATTGGCGATGCGATCCGGATTCGCCGTGTTGCCGAGCGCGTCGGCGGGCGACAGATCCTCGCCGACCAGCGCCGCGGGTGCAGCCATGTCCACCGGCACCCAATCGCTGTTGATCGCGCCGCCGCTGCGGTCGCGCTGGCCGCCCTTCATGTTCAGCGCGTAAACCGCGCCGGCGTTGATGGCTTTGTCGACAGCGACATCGGTCGAGGCCACGTTGCCGCGCACCATCGATTTCTCGATGCGTGACATCGCTGAATACAGCACCTTGTCCTTGATATTGACCGTCGTGCCTTCGAGCTTCGTGAAACCCATGCTGCCGCCCGCCAACGCCGCGTAGCGGTGCGTTTCGAGGAAAGTCGCAGCCTTCGTCATGCCCGGCTTGACGCGCACCCAGTTGAAGGTGCCGTTGTAGTTGATCTTGGTGTAGGTCGAATCGGCGGGATCCTTGGTCGCGATATCCATGATGTCGCTCGCGCGCAACTGGTTGGCGAGCGCCTCGATTTCGTCGCTGGCCGCGTGGCCCAGATTGATCCAGGAGAGCGTCGCCGCCCCCGCGCCGCTCGCCGAGGTCTGCGTCCACTTCGCGACATAGAGCGTACCGGCCGACAAATCGGCCTCGCGGTCGGCGATGAACATGAAAAGGCCGCCATTGGTCGCATCGTCGCCCATCAGCACGGTGCGCTTGTCCGGCATCACCTGAATCAGTTCGTGCGAGATGCGGCCGAGGCAGTAGTGCTTTTTGATCGTGCCGGTGCCGTCGGGATTCACGGTCACTTCCGGCAGATGGCCATAGTGATACGGGTTGGCTGTGGTTTCGTCGCCGAACAGGCTGCGGCTGAAGCCCTTGAACTGGCTATTGGTCGCGATCGTGGAGGCGTCCGGCTCGTATTCCTCGCTCGACAGATGCGTATTCCACGGCGAGAGGCTCGCGCCGCAGGTGATCCACAAGCCATGCGCCTTCGACGTATCCACGTTGGAATAACCCACCAGCGTGAGCTTGCCGGTCGCGGGATCCTGATCGAGCGTGAGCACGGCAATCGGCGAAGGCAGCTGACCGTACATCGACTTCAGACTCTGATCGCGGGTGGTGTACTCGAACTGCACGACCGCGAATACCGCATTGCCCTTGAGTCCCTTGACCGTCGGCTTGTCGAGACGGATCAGCGAGCTGCCGTCCGGACAATCGGAGTAGAACTGGCGCTCCTTACCCGGAACCGATTTATCGATGATCGGCTGGTTGTTGATGTCGAAGTAGCCGCCGGCCAGGATCGTCCCGCCCTTGATGTTCGGCACCATGTCGCCGGTCACGAAGAACGGCTGGTAAGCGAGCTTGAACGAGCGGCTGCTGCCGTCGCTCAGTTGCACCGTGAGGGTCGAGCCGACCGTGGTTGTCGCCATCGCGGCAGGGTTCGCCAGCGTCGGCGCCGCCATGGCGTTGAATGCCGCCGAGACGAAGTTGGCCACCGGTTTGACCGGCGTCACCGGGTCGCTGCCGCCGCCGCAGGCGGTCAGCATCGACGCTGTGGCGAGGCCGCCTAACGGCAGCATCGGCACGCCAGCGAATATTTTCAGGGCCTTGCGGCGGGAAAGGTCGAACGGCTCTGCCATGTTGTCGTGATCCAGTGTTTGGGTAGCGTGGGTGAATGCACAGCCGGCACGCACTCAGACCCAAAACCACATGGTTCACGCTCGCGCCGCTATGACGCGAGGATTCTATGAAGTCAATGTGAAAGTATATTGACAGGCTTTAGTAATATTTTGTTTGGCTATTCGTCAGCAAAACCCTGGTCGCGCCTGCTTAACCCGGGCGGCGAAACTCGTTCTCGACCCACGCAGCGGCGCTCGCCTTGCTCAGCTTGAAGTTCGGCGCGACCTGCACTTGTGCGAGCTGTTCGCCGAATGTGTCGAGCGCGGTCAGCAACGCGTACGGTTCGTCTTCGTCGGGGACGATGTCGAGCGTGATGTCGAGTTCGTCATTGCCGTCCGCGCTGGCCACGCGCACTTCTTTATGCAACTGGGCGCGCAGTTGCTGCTCATGGCGGCGCAACACCTCAGACGCGGTTTTCACCAGCGTGTTGAACGCCGATGTGTCGAGCGGCTTCGGATCTTTCTTGTTGCGGCCCATCGTCCACGGACCGACGAGCGCCGGTTCCGCTTCGCCGTCCTTGATCATGGCGACGGCCCAGCCTTCATCGTCTTCATTCTTGATGACGCGCGCGGTCCAGCCATCGTCGCGCCACAGACGCGCTTCGTGCTGGGTTTCGGGTTCGGGCTGCGCCTCGTCAAGGTGCTCGGGCGTGGCTTCGGGGATTTCAGACGCGCCTTCCGTCGTGGGGATAGCAGTGGTGTCGGACGATGGAAGGGGGGTATCGGTCATTACAGGTTTACTCACGTTCGCGGGGCGGAAACACATCTCAAGCCTGCGATTCTACCCGCCCCGCGCGCGCCGAATCCGCCCCCTGACGAATGGATAAGCCGGGGCGAGCTCCCCGTCACTCGAAATAATTCATTTCGTTACGTATGGGAACTTATTAATTCGTTATGAATTTTTCAAAAAAAACGCGGCCCGAAAGCCGCGTATAAAAAGATGAAAAAGACACCCCTGGTCAAGGGGTGAGGTGAATTGTAGAACCATAATTAGCCGAGATAGACCATACGAACTGGAAGAGTGCATTGCAGAAAATAGAATAAATCAAAATTCGCAAGACAATGCCCTCAAATCCTTACCAGATATGACTCAACGAGAACGTCGTGATCGAGCAACACCCACAATTTGACAGATAGTTACAGAGCCATCTGATTCAAAGATTTTTTCTTTATTTACTCGCACTTACACAATTACAAATCGGCCATTGCTAATTAGAAAAATCATTGTTGTGCCATACGTGCCTAAAGATATTAATAGCAGGAATACACTGCCCAGCGGATCGTCAGGCAGCCGGCGCAATCGGCTGCAAACACTGGAATGCGATTCTCTACGCACTGTCCCGGAGTTATCTAAACATGAAAAAAACCCTCATCGCAGCAGGTCTCATGGGCGCGTTCGCCATCACCGCTCACGCACAGAGCAGCGTGACGCTGTACGGCACGCTGGACGCCGGCCTCGTCTACTCGAACAACCAGAGTGGCCATAGCAACTGGCAACAAGGCAGCGGTTCGGTGTCGAACACCTACTTCGGCCTGCGCGGCAGCGAAGACCTTGGCGGCGGCCTGCATGCCATCTTCACGTTGGAAGACGGCTTCAATCTGAACAACGGCCAGTTCTCGGAAAGCAGCACGATGTTCAATCGTCAGGCTTTCGTCGGGCTGAAGAGCGATCAATACGGCGCGCTGACGCTCGGCCGCCAGTACGATTCCGTGGTCGATTACCTCGCGCCACTGTCCGAAGCGGGCGCGGGCTACGGCAACAACCTCGCCGCTCATCCGTTCGACAACGACAATCTCGACAACTCGTTCTCGATCAAGAACGCCGTGAAGTACACGAGCGCGAACTATGCCGGCCTCAAATTCGGCGGCCTGTACGGCTTCAGCAATTCGGCCGGCCAGTTCTCGAACAACCGTGCATGGAGCGCCGGTGCTTCGTACGACAACGGCCCGCTTAGCGTGGCCGCCGCTTACCTGCAACTGAACAACTCGGGCAGTTCGAACCTGAGCGGCGCCGTGTCGCAAGGCGACGGCACCGCGGCAGTCGCGGCCAACCTGCAGCGCACCTTCGGCGCGGGTATCAACTACACGTACGGTCCGGCAACGGCCGGCTTCGTGTACACGCATACGCAACTGGACGGCATCAGCGGCGTGGACGTCGGCGGCGTGACACTGCCTGGCGTGGCGGGCACGAACCTGCATCTGGACAACTACGAGTTGAACGGTAAATACGCACTCACGCCGGCACTGAGCCTCGCCGCGTCCTACACGTTCACCGACGGCAAGATGTCGGGTTCAAACGGTTCGGGCGATCCGAAGTGGCACACGGTGTCGCTGCAAGGCGACTACTCGCTGAGCAAGCGTACCGACGTGTACGTGGAAGGCGTGTACCAGCACGCGTCGGGCGAACTCGGCAATTTCGGTGCGAACGTGGCGGCGATCAACACGTTGGCGCCGTCGTCGACAGGCAACCAGGTTGCCGCCGCCGTCGGCCTGCGTCACCGCTTCTAGGTTTTTCTCATTGCTCTGATGGAACGTGTAGAGCGGCGTATGCATCCGCTCTACAGCCGAAGCCGCGTGTGACACGATCACGTCGCGGTTTTTTTCATGGCGCTTACGTCCCCACGTTTCGGCGTAGTCATAGTGACGGCGCAAGCGCGCCGTGGGTATACTGAGGGCGGCTGCCTTCCTTGCCTCAACGTTGTTATGTCGTTACGTCGTAACGTCGTTGCGGTTGAACGGCGGTTTCGTCGCGAAGCATGACGTCGCGTTCAATCGCGTCGTGTTTCGCCCGCGCCCCAAGTTCCCGTGCACGACCGGGGACGCCGACGACCGAACCATGAAAAGACTTCTCCTGCTTGCTCCCGCTGCTGCCGTCACTGCTTTGCTTGCTGCCTGCGGTTCCTCCAGCGGTCCCGCCCGCGATGCGTCCCAACCGATGATGTACGTGTCTTCGCAACGCGCCCCGGCTTATATCGCCGATTGCCTCGAAGGCAAGCTCTCGCGCGTGCGGACGTCGCGCGTTGGCGAGGCGACCGAGATCGCCGTCGGCTCCGATTCGAACAACTCGTATTTCGTCACGCTGACGCCGTTCAACGCCGGCTCGGTCATCAAGGTAATACACCCCGCGAATGCACCGGACGACCCGCCTGAACCGGAAATGCGCTTCGATATTGCGCGCTGTGCGACTTCCTGATTTTTTGGTCACGCCGCTGCGTTGTTGAAGACCATACTGAAGGCCACGCCGAGGCGCGATTTTTTATGTCGCGTGTCGGCTATTTTTTTATCCGTTCATCTGCGAACATAGCCGCCCTTTAGCTTTTATCCGGCGCGCTGCGTCGTGAGGTTCGATGGCATCCAGCAAGGCACATCACGCGACCGGGTTCGCAGCCGGTGTTATCGCGGCGGCGGTTGTCGCGCGCGTCGGCGGCGGCGGTTCGTTTCATATCGGCGTGCTGTTGAGCTTCGTCGCCGGGGTGGCAGGGAGTACGGCGCCGGACTGGCTGGAGGTGGCGTGGTGGTCACGCGCGCGAAGGCTGTGGATTACGCATCGCACGTTGACGCATTGGGGTGTGGCGTGGGGCGCGTTGCTTGCGGTTTCTTATCATTGGCTTGGGCGGTCTGGTTATTTTGCTGCGCCTGCGTTTGGGTTTGGGTTTGCTTGCGGTGGGTTGATGCATTTGCTGGCCGATTGGCCTAATCCTTTGGGGGTGCCCTGGGTTGCCGGGCGGCATTCGTTGAAGCTTTGGAATAGTGGGCATTGTGATTTGATTGTTGTTGCGGGTTCGTGGGTTGTGGCTTTTTTTGTTGGGGAGCATTTCTGGTTGCATGGGGTGCATGCGGTGCATGGGGTTTCGGTTTTGCGGTTTTTGAAGGGGGGGTGACGGGGGAGTTTGTTCTGGATTCTTTGGCCTCTCCTTGCTTTGGTAGTGGTCTATTAGCGTTGCCCCTGTGCGGGGCGGCACTCACTTCTCTTTGCCGGCCGCAAAGAGAAGTAAGCAAGAGAAAGCGGCTCACACCGCTAGCTCATAAGCGGGTCCCCCGCACAGTTGCGGTAGTGGTGCATCTGGAATCTGTGCTCTCGCACATTCAGCGCTGGTGACACAGCCGTCATTCTTCCGGCGGCGCTGCGCGCGCCGATGGGTTATTTACTTATGCCGGTGGTTGGTTATGCGCGCGTCGCAGACGCGTAGTTGGCGGGGGTGATGCCCAGCAATCGGACGAATGCCCGGGTCATGTGGCTCTGGTCAGCGAAGCCCGCGGCGGCGGCTGCGTCCGCCAACGGGCTGCCGCGTGCGATCAGTTGTCTCGCAAGAATCACGCGGCGCTGCATCCGGTACGCGTGCGGTGGTAGGCCCGTCTCGTGCGCGAAGCCGCGTAGCAACTGGAAACGACTCAGGCCAGTGTCCGCCGCAAGATCGGCTAGCGTAAGCAGTGACGATGGATCGTCGTCGATTCGCGCCCTCGCTCGTGCAATCGGACCCAACTGCCGTGCCAACCGTGAACGTGCCGGCGTGGTCGCGTGCGCCCGGACCAGATACCCAAGCAACTCGAGCATCGCCTCCTCCCGTACCAGTTCGTCCGGCACGGTTTGCCGTTCAACCGATACCTCGAAGAGGTGCTCGAATAACATCTTCAGCAACGGGTCGTGTACCGCCGGTTGCGTCAGTTCGATCTCATGCGCAGCCGCACCGTTTAACTCGGTGGCGACGTCGGATAGCATCGACGGCTCGAAATACAACATGCGCCACGCCCGGCCGCGCTCGTCAAGCGGACTGCCATCGTGCACCTCCCCCGGATTCACCATGATCGCATCGCTCGCCCGCGCTTCAACCACACCGCGACCACTCGACGAGCGATGCCCGCCCGTCACAATCACACCCACCCCAAAGCGATCGTGCGAATGGCGCGGAAACGAATGCGCTGTTTCAGCCACCGTCGCCTCGACACCGGCAATCGCGCAACGCGGCATGTAAACGCGGCCGTGCGGCATGGGTCGCCTCTCAGGAGTTAATCAGCGTTCCGCGCGGCACAACACGCGCTCATCCGCGCAGCGATAACGCGCCGTGAACCGCGTGTCGAATCGAACAGCGCCACGCGCGCCAAGCCACGCTGCAAAGCGCAAGTTGACAAGCGAGCCGGGCCGTTCATCAACCACGCCCCTCGTCGGTGCGCTCGCTTTCGCGGATCTTGCCTTGCGACACGCTGCTGCCCGGCGGCACGCTGTGCGTCAACCACACGTTGCCGCCGATCACCGAACCGCGCCCGATCGTCACGCGGCCAAGAATCGTCGCGCCGGCATAAATCACGACGTCGTCTTCAACGATCGGGTGGCGCGCGTTGCCCTTGATCAGCGTGCCGTCAAGGTCCGCGGCAAAGCTCTTTGCACCGAGCGTCACCGCCTGATAGACGCGCACACGCTCGCCGATGATCGCGGTCTCGCCGATCACGACGCCCGTGCCGTGGTCGATAAAGAAACTCGGCCCGATAGTCGCGCCGGGGTGAATGTCGATGCCGGTCGCCGAATGCGCGATCTCGTTGATGAAGCGCGCCAGCAAGGGCACGCCGAGGCGATGCAGCGCGTGCGCAAGACGATGGTGCGTCATCGCCCACACGCCCGGATAACACAGCAGAATTTCCGTGATGTGCTGAGCGGCCGGGTCGCCCGTGAAAGCGGCCTGGATATCGCTCACCAGCAATGCGCGAATACCGGGCAACTGCGTGCCGAATTCTCGCGCGACACTGTACGCGCGCTCCTTCAGATCCGCATCGGGCGTCTCCCCGAACTCGGGCAGAAAGCGCAAAGCGCGCCGTATCTGCTCGGCAAGCAATCGCAACGTGCTTTCGAGTGTATGGCCAACGTAGTAGTCGACCGTTTCGTCGGTCAGATCGGGGGCGCCGTAGTGCGTGGGAAACAGCGCCGCGCGCAAGCCAGTGACAATCGCGATCACCGCATCGCGTGACGGCAGCTCGCGAATGCCGAGCGGATGCCGCGTGCGATGCAATTCTTCACGCGACGCACGCAAGTCGGCGACGATCTGCTCGAGGCCCCAGTTGTGGGAAGGCACGTTAGGCATAAAAGGACAACGCCGTGCGCGAGGCACGGTTCAGAGTGATTGTCCCAAGAGATTACCGCGTTTTGCCGCGACCCGCGCAGCGCCGCAACGCGTGGCTGCCCGGCATGCCGGATGCTTCAGATGGTCACGCTGCTCGCGTCGATCCAGCGCACCGCCCAATCGCGCGCGTGCGCGATGGCGGCAACTTCGTCAGGAAAACGCAAGTCGGTGGGGAAGAAACGGTTAGCGACCAGTTCGCCGTCGCTCGAGCGGGAGATGACTACATAAGGTTGCCAAGTACCATCGCCCACGCGCGCAGGCGCGCAATTCAGCAAATAGCCGCGATGTGTGAATGCAGCATCGAAGTGCATGTGTCACCCGCCCTGACGGCCCCGTAAGATGTTCTGAGTAGCGCGTGTGTTCATTCCCGGCCATGTAAAAACAACCGGACGCACGACGTCAATGCATGTCGTCAACGCATGACACCAATTTAACCGCGCTTCACTTGTCGGAGTAAGATCATACTCTGTAGAAAATAGGCGTCCATTAAAAAAAAAACGAAAGGATCGCCAGACGCAATCGCCAGGCGAAATGCCTGCATACGTCAGTGCAGATAACCGCGAGGCAACCGCGGCGCGCGCAGTACAAACTCACCGCACGAAAACATTGCGCGGAGCAGGAACGGGTTTTGCCGCACTTCAACCATGTCATCTTCAACGGAGAATGCATGATGAACAGCGATATCAACAAGCCAGCAGACGCCGGCAAAGAGCCGCGTACCATCGGTCCACGCACGACCGAACTGCACAACGACCGCACCCATGACAGCACGGTCGACACCGACGGCAAAAACCTCGAGGCCGCCCGCATCGCCGGCCACAGCCCGATCTCGCCCGACGAAATCACCACAAGCAACGCCTCCCTGATCAACAGCGTGCCGGAGGCGCACGACGGCATGGCCGGATTCGACAGCCGGGTTGGCGGCAATCATCTGCTGCTGGCGCTCGAACCGGGCTGCACGGTCGTCGACAAAGGCATGGTCGAGCCGCAAGGACTCGATTCAGCGGATGACCCGCTCGACGATCCGCGCTCGATCCGCAGCCGTCGCGAACGCGGCCGCATTCACTACGCCCTTAATCATTTACGGCCCACGCGCGTAATCGAATTACATCGGTCGAAATAGGTATTGGAACTGTGCCACTACGCGTATTTGTTTGAATTGCGCAGCTCGCTTCGATTAATCAGGCAATTCCAAAGCGCGCACCGTTTGAATGACGGTGCGCGCTTCGTCACGGATTAGAAACTCCGGGTTGCAAGACCTGCAAGCCGAACAGGCTATTTCCGCCCGCCGAACGCCGACACAATCGACGGCAGATTCACTACCCAACGGAGCATCAGATGAAAAAGATCGTCGTGATCGGCGCAACGGGCACGGTCGGCCGCGCAGTAAGCGCAGCATTGAAAGCTCGCCATGAAGTTATCGAAGTGGGCGCGACACGCGGCCAGTATCGCGTCGACAGTACCGACCCGGCCAGCATCGAGCGCCTCTTTGGCGAGATCGGCAAGGTCGACGGCGTGGTCACCGCCACCGGCAAGCTGCATTTCGGCCCCTTGCCGGAGATGAGCGTCGAGCAGTTCTGGGTCGGTCTGCGCGACAAGCTGATGGGTCAGATCAACGTGGTGCTGGGCGCCCAGCAGTACGTCAATGACGGCGGCTCATTCACGCTGACGAGCGGCATTGTCGGCGACGAACCGATTCGCGAAGGCGCGAACGCCACTACCGTCAATCTGGCCCTGGAAGGTTTCGTGCGCGGCGCCGCGATCGAATTGCCGCGCGGCATCCGCATCAACGTGGTGAGCCCAACCGTGCTGACCGAAGCGCTCGACGCATTTGGGCCCTACTTCCGCGGCTTCGAGCCGGTGAGCGCCGAACGTGCGGCGCAGGCTTACCTGCGCAGCGTGGAAGGCGCGCAAACGGGTCGGGTGTATCGCGTGGGGTACTGAGTTTGCGCCCCCTGCAGGTTCGTTGAATCCCGGGCTTGCCGCTTGCGTGCGTTGATGTTCGGTTGCGTCCGCCTACGTCCGCTTGCGTCCGCCTACGCCCGTTTGCGCGCCGCAGCACCGGGATTCGGCGCCTCAGTGCTTCTGCTCCTTCACCCGTGACACGATCTGCGTCGGGCTGACGAATTGCAGTGCGATCAGCACCCAGATCAGCGTGATCGCCATGTAGATCATCGCCATGGCATCGATGGATTGCGGGGCGCGCACGCCGGTTGAAAATACCGCGTAGTACAAGGCGACCACGAGCGTTTGCGTCGCGGGGCCCGCCGTAAAAAATGTCAGCTCGAACATGCCGATGGTGCGCACCAGCACGAGCAACCCCGCGGCTAACATGCCCGGCACCAGCAAAGGCAGCAGGACATAGCGGAAATAGCGGAACGTGTTGGCGCCGAAAATGCGCGCCGCCGCTTCGAGATTGGGATCGATCTGCTCGATGAACGGGGTCATCACCAGGATCACGAACGGCAGCGCCGGCACGAGATTCGCCAGAATCACGCCGCCCAGCGTGCCCGCGAGACCGACCTTATACATCACGGTCGCCATCGGGATACCGTACGTGACGGGTGGCACCATCAAGGGCAAGAGGAAAATCAGCATCGCCACACGCTTGCCGGGAAACTGCACGCGGGCGAGCGCATACGCCGCGGGCACGCCGAGCACAACCGACAACACCACCACCGCACCCACCACTTCGACGGTGACCCACAACACGCTCGCCAACTGGAAATCGCTCCACGCCTGCGCGTACCAATGCAGCGTAAAGCCTTGCGGCAACAACGTGCCGAACCAGCGGGTCGCCACCGAATTCACCGCGACGGTCGCAATCAGCAACACCACGTTGACGAGGAAAAACACCATCGCACCCCACACCAGTAGGCGCCAGATGCGCCCCGGCACACTGGCACGCTGCTTCACACGCTTGCTGGGTTGCCGCGCGCCGCCGCTGTTTTCGTTCGATGTGGACGCGGACCATGAACCATGCGCGCCGTGGTGATCGGCAGCCATCAGCCTTTGCCTCCCGTCGTCGGACCGCTGTAGAAGAAGCGGCGCGCGCCGAGCATGGCGGCCACCACCAGCAGTTGCACAAAGCCCATCACCATCGCGATCGTGGAAGCCAGCGAATAGTCGTAGCTTTCGAACGCGGCTTCGGCTGCGGCAATCGACATCACACGCGTCGGGCCCGCAGGCGCCCCCAGCAGCACGGCCGATGGAAACACCGAGAACGCCTGCACGAACGATAAACACGCGGCCATCGTCAAACCCGGCACCAGCAGCGGCAGATAGATGCGACGAAACTGCTGCCACGGACTCGCGCCGAGTGTGGCGGCAGCGCTCGCGAGCGTCGGATCGATGCCGGTCACGTATGACAGCGTCAGCAGAAACGCAAACGGAAAACCCGACACGATCAGCGAGATCAGCACGCCCCAGAAGTTATGGGTCAAACGTACTTCATCGGTGTAGAGATGCAGGCCTTGCAATGCCTGCGGAAACCAGCCGTTCGGGCCGAAATAGGTGAGCATGCCGTCGGCGATCAGCACGGTGCCGAGCGTGACGGGAATCACCAGCAGCGTCGTGACGAGTTTCTGGTAGCGCGAATTGCGGCGCAACGCGAACGCCACGGGAACCGACACACCGACGTTGATCAGCGTGGCGGGCACGGCGAGCTTGAGCGTGACGAGAATGGTCGGCCACATCGACGTGTCGGTAAAGAACGTCCGATAGTTGGCCCACAGGCCGCCACCGTTCATCGGTTGGAACGACAGCATCAAGCCGTATGCAAACGGGTGGATGAACAACGCGGTAATGAAGATCAGAGCCGGCGCGACCAGCCATGCTTTGGCGTCACGCGGCGCAGCGGGTCCGCGCGGCGGTGACAGCGTTGGCGTGCTCATGCAGCCTCTGCGTCATAGACGAGCGTGCGTGACGGCGGCACACGCAGACTGATGCGTTCACCCTCTTCGAATTCGCCTGCGATGCGCGCCCACACATCGCCGAACGCGGTCTTCACCCGCAGCAGCGAATCGTGGCCGCCGTATTCCACCGTGCTCACCAGGGCGTCGAAAGCGTTTTCCGCGTCAGGCGCGGTACGCTCCATATCCTCCGGACGCAACGCGACGCTCACGCGCTTGCCGTTGAAACCGGCCATCGGCGTACCGATCAGACGCACGCCGTTCGCACTCACCGCGACCCCATCGCCTTGCGTGCCTTCGAGCACGAATTCAGTCACGTTGCGATAGCCCATGAAACGCGCGACATGCAGGTTCCGTGGCCGCGTGTAGACCTCTTTCGGCGTGCCGATCTGCTGCACCACCCCCTCCTTCATCACGACGATGCGATCGGCCATGGAAAGCGCTTCGTCCTGATCGTGTGTCACGTACAGCGTCGCGCGTTCGAGCTGGCTGTGGATGCGGCGAATCTCGGCACGCATTTCAATGCGCAGTTTCGTATCGAGATTCGACAGCGGTTCGTCCATCAGAATCAGCGGCGGTTCGATCACAATCGCGCGGGCAATCGCCACGCGCTGCTGCTGACCGCCGGAAAGCTGTCCCGGCAACTTGCGCTCATGTCCGACCAGTTGGACGAGCTGCAACGCGTCGCGCGCGCGGCGCATGGCTTCGCTCCTGCCGACGCCGCGCATCTTCAGCCCGAAGCCGACGTTATCGAGCACGCTCATGTGCGGAAACAGCGCGTAGTTCTGGAACACCATGCCAAAGCCGCGCTTTTCCGGCGGCAGCACGTCGATGCGTTTATCGTCGAGCCAGATGCCGCCGCCGCTCAATGGCTGCAAACCGGCGATGCAATTGAGCGCGGTGGATTTACCACAGCCCGATGGTCCGAGCAGCGCGATAAATTCGCCACGCTGGATATTCAGATCGAGACCTTGCAACGCCGCGACCGCCTGACCCTCCGCATTGGTGAAACTGCGGCTCACCGAATCGAGCCGCAACTGCTCAAAGTGATGCTTCATGGCGATTTCCTGATACGCGTTGCACTTGACGCACGAGTCGCGGCGGCGGCCTGAACGAACGGATACGTGTGCTGACTCGCGGCCTACCGGGTCTTCTGCGCGCCGATATCGCTGTCCCACTTCCTGAAAGCCGCGACCATCGCGGTGGCGTTCAGTGGCAAGACATGTGGACGCTCGGCCAGCAGTTTCGCGTACTCCGGCCGGCCATACTTCTTCAGCACATCCTGGCTGTGCGCGGGCGCCTGCTCGACGCTCACACCCTTGATCGCCGGTCCCGGGTAGAAATAACCGTCGTCATAGGTCATGGCCTGCTGTGCCGGTTCGAGCATGAAGTTCATCAGCTTGTAGAGCACGTCGAGCTTTTCCTTCGGCACGCCCTTCGGAATCACCATGTAGTGCGCGTCGTTCACCCACGTCATGTTGTCGAATGCCTGCACGCGGAATTCCGCGGGGACGATGCCGAGCGCGCGCGGATTGATGTCCCAGCCGGTGACGGTCACGGTCATGTCGCGTGAGCCCTCACCCAGCTCCTTCATCACCGCCGACGTGCCACCCGGATAGTAAGGAATGCAATCGTTCAGTTGCTTGAGGAAGGCCCATGTCTTGTCCCAACCGTGAACCGGATCCTGCGGATCCTTGTCGCCGAGCACGTAAGGCAAACCCATCAGGAACGTGCGGCCTGGACCGGAGTTCGCAGGCCGCGCGTAGATCAGCTTGTCCGGATGCGCCTTGCACCATTGCAAAAGTTGTTCAGGTGTTTTGGGTGGATCACTGACTTTCGCCGGGTTGTATTCGAGCAACGGGCCCGCCGGCATATACGCGACTTCGAGACCAAAGCCCTGTGCGAGGTCTTGCATCTTGCGCGGACCAGGCGCGTATTTGTCGAGCACGCCGGGGAACGCCGCCGCATTGTCCGGCAACAGCTTCATCCAGAGATTCTGTTCGATGCCGGCGGCCAGCGCGTCGGTGCCTGTCAGGACGAGATCGATATCGGAGCGGCCGGCGGCCTGCATCGCCTTGATCTTGCCGGGCAACTGCGGCGCGGGTGCGTTGGTGAACGTGAAATTGGCGACGAGATTCGGATACCTGGCCTTGAAGGCCTCGAAACCCTTCTGCGTGAGTTGAAGATCGCCGGCCACGTCGACGATATTGAGCGTTACCGGATCCGCCGCGTGCGCGGAAGGCGCAATCAAGGCGCTTGCCAGGAGACTTAGGGACACCAGCCTGAACGCCAACCTGCCTGAAACAGTCATTGCGTCTCCTCGCTTCTTGGTATGGAAGTCCGCCGGCCAGATGCGCTGCTGGCGGTGTCTTTTGTACCCATGGAACATAGCGAAGCGGAACTGCCGATGTCAAGCAAATACTCGCCACGGCGCTTTGACGGTCAATCTGACTATTTTGGCAAGGAATCCTTGTAGCTCAATGGGTTGCGCGATTTATCCAAGGGCAAACCCGGAGTTTGACCTTGGATCGGACAACAAGTTGTCAGGCAACATGAGGTTACGTCGTGCGTTCACCGGCGCGCACTCACCCGCCCTGCACACCCTGTGTGTTCACATAGAGCGAATACAAGCCGTGGCTTGCCGCCATGAACAACCGGTTGCGATGGCGTCCGCCGAAGCACACGTTCGCGCAGCGCTCCGGCAACGCGATGTGGCCGATCGGCTCGCCTTGCGGCGTGAAAACGCGCACGCCGTCGAGTTCGTCGGTCCCCATGCCCCAGCCGCACCAGAGATTGCCGTGCGTGTCGACGCGAAAGCCGTCCGGCGTGCCCGCACCAGCATCGATCAGCACGCGGTTGTTCGACAGCACGACGCTATCGCCACTCACTTCGACGTCGAACGCACGAATCTTGCGCGGCTCGCCACGCGATTCAACGACGTACAGCAGCGATTCATCCGGTGAAAATGCGAGACCGTTCGGGCCGAGCACGTCGTCGGCGACCACGGTCACTTCGCCGGTTTGGCCGTCAATGCGGTACACGCACGCCGGCAATTCCGATTGCTGCTGCTCGCCCTCATAAAAGCCGTCGATGCCGAAGGTCGGATCGCTGAACCAGATCGAACCGTCCGACTTCACGATCACGTCATTCGGCGAGTTGAAGCGCTTGCCGCGATAGCGGTCGGCGAGCACGGTGAT
Organism: Paraburkholderia fungorum; assembly: GCF_046026025.1. Taxonomy (GTDB): domain Bacteria; phylum Pseudomonadota; class Gammaproteobacteria; order Burkholderiales; family Burkholderiaceae; genus Paraburkholderia; species Paraburkholderia fungorum_E. The sequence goes on from NZ_JAQQFL010000020.1 coordinate 138,089, forward strand.
CGAACCGTCATACTCGGTGCGCGTGACGCGCCGCGTCAGGTGCTCACAACTGACGAGGCGCCCCTGACGGTCGCGTGTATGGCCATTCGCATTGTTCGACGACTGGCGAAACGTGGTCACGGCGCCGTTCGTTTCGTCCCAGCGCAGGATGCGGTCGTTGGGGATGTCGCTCCATAGCAGATAACGGCCATCGCCGAACCAGACAGGCCCCTCCGACCAGCGCGCGCCCTGATACAGACACTCGACGGAAGCGGATGCAAGAATTAGCGATTTGAAGCGCGGATCGAGCAGGCGGATGGCGGGATCGGGATAGCGTCGGCTGATGTCGGTCATGCTCAGGCTTTGGATGATGGAAGTGAATGGGGACGCAGCCGATGCGCAAACCGATGCGCCAATGCAAGCAGGACCTGCGTCGCATGATCGATCTTCGCATGATGTTCGGGCGGCGTCGAACCAGGTAGCGACAAGATCGGCCGCATGTCTCCAATCTTCGAGAAGTATCGGGGTCGAAATGTTGTCAAGCAACCTGAGCGTGCGCGGCATCGCGCGACTTCGACCCGAAGTCAATACGAAGTCGATACGAAGAAGGTCGAAGTTGGTGAAGCCGGTTTGGCGCTTTTGTATGACAATAGCGCCGCAGGCAGGCGTGGGTGAATGACAGTGGGCTGCACGGAAACTGCCGAACTGGAAAATTGAGTGGATTGACCCGGAATCCCGCCTGATCAAAACCGGTACTACGAGAAAATTACCCACTTTTTCGACCCGTGAATGTTAATCGGGTCAAAGAAATCCGCTATAAAGAGTAATTCGCTCGCCTCTTTGCAGAACCCGCGCTGGCGGTGCTTCATTAGAAATTGCTTTCGGCTTGCGGAATAATTTTTAGTGATAGATTGTGAAGATAAAAACAGCCGGGCGGATCACCGCACCGCAATTAACCGCAACGGGATGTTTGCGAGTCTGAGAGAACACAAATTGTCGCTACATTTTATCGAGGAAATGGCGCCGCTACTGAACGCCGCGGATGAAGCGGAATGGTTCGGTGCGATCGCGGGCCTTGCTGAAACGTGGGGCTTCGACAAGCTGTTGATCGCCATGTTGCCGCGCCCAACCATTCGCCTTGAAGACGCCTATGTGAGGAGCACCTACTCACCAACGTGGCGACGCACGTACGACGAACAGGGTCTCGTCCACATCGACCCGACAGTCTCGCATTGCGCAACGCGCGCCACGCCGTTGATCTGGTCGCCGGACATTTTCACCACGGCCCAGCAACAGTCGATGTATGAGGAAGCTCGCGCGCACGGCCTGCGCGCCGGCGTGACTTTGCCGATTCATGGACCGAATCAGGAGGCCGGCATGATGTGCTTCGTCAACGACAGCAATCCGACCGACGCATTCTGGCGTCATGTGAACGTTGCGTTGCCGAATCTGGTGTTATTGCGCGATCTGGTGATCGATACCAGTCAGCGCCATTTGAATACGCACACCCAGAATTTATTGCCCAAGCTCACGCCTCGCGAACGCGAGTGCCTGAAATGGACCGCGCGCGGCAAATCCACGTGGGAAATCTCCCATATCCTGAGCTGTTCGGAAGCCGTGGTGAACTTCCACATGAAGAACATCAGGACGAAATTCGGTGTGAATTCGCGGCGCGCGGCGGCCGTAATCGCCGCGCAGTTGGGACTTATTGACCCGGGTTGAGCAAGGCGGCAGCGTCACGGCTGTACAGGACCCGTTCGGCCCGCCCGAGATCTGCGTCCGAAACGGTTTTGGTGAAATAGAGGCCCAGCAGGATCGATACAGGCGCGGGAATTTCGGCGCCCGATTCGAACCGGCTGCCACGCGACTGCGTCACGCCAAAGCGTGCCCAGAAGCGACGCTGGCTTTCTTTTTTCTTCTTGCGGTAGGCAATGATCAGAACCCGATCTACTGCCGATGAAGGCTCCGCCGGACGGCTTTGGACGGAGGGTTGCACCTGCCAGTGATTGTCGAGAAGTTCCATTTTTCGGTCCGGTCGGTTGAGTACTGCGGCTTGTCTCGAATTCTGCGTTATCCGATAAGCATCCACACCTATCCAGGTAGGTAGGTGGCAGAACCATTCAAAATGCATAAGTTTTCTTGCGTATTGGGTACCCCAACACGTTCAGGAGAACGTCATGCAAACAGCGATTCGAATTGGAATGCGGCAAGAATTTGACAATGCGGACATCAACGAGATGTACCGCTTGCGAGCCCGGGTGTTCCATGGGCGGCTCGGATGGGACATCCCGACCATTGCGGGCATGGAGATTGACGGCTACGACGCCCTTGGGCCGCACTACATGCTGATTCAGGGCGACGACCGGCACGTGCGGGGCTGTTGGCGCCTGATGCCCACCGAAGGGCCGAACATGCTGAAGGACACCTTCCCGCAATTGCTGCATGGCGCGGACGCACCGGTCGGGCGGCATATCTGGGAACTGAGCCGCTTCGCGATCGAAACCGGCGGCGAGGAACAGTCGTTCGGCTTTGCGGACCTGACCATGCAGGCGATTCACGAACTGGTGACGTTCGCCGACCGGATGGGCATCACGCGTTACGTCACGGTGACCACCACGCCGATCGAACGCTTGCTGCGCAAGACAGGCATCGACATCAGCCGGCTCGGGTCCCCTCTGCAAATCGGTGTGGAACGGGCCGTGGCGCTCGATATCGCGGTCAGTCCGAAAACCCGCACCGCACTGTTCGGGCCGATGGCTGCCGCCGCCTGACAGCTTGACGTGGGATGGGCGCCGGGTCGCGGTTGCACGCTTGATCAGCCGGTGTTGCCCTGGCGCGACAGAGGGACAGCGGTCACCTGTTAGTTGCGGCCCGCTGGAGGAGACGCGCGGGACATCAGGAGCCGAACATCCGGTCGAGCGCATTCTCGAGATGCGCGCGCATCGCCCTTGCTGCAGCGGGGCCGTCCTTGCGGCGGATCGCCTCGAGCACGGCCAGATGCTCGTCCTGCACGAGCCGCTGGCGCTCCACCGTCTTCACGAGCGACAGATTGCGCGACAGGTTCATGCTGAACAGAATCTGTTCTTCGATGAACGACATGACCGTGATGAAAAACGGGTTCTTCGAGGCGCGCGCCACCGCCAGGTGGAACATGAAATCGTCCTGCGCACCAATACCCCGGGTTTCCATGACGCGCTCCAACTGGTCCCACGCATGCTGGATCGCGGCAATGTCGTCGGGGTCGGCCTTGAGCGCCGCCTGCTCGGCCGCGCCCGCCTCGGTCACGATGCGAAATTCATAGCAGCGGCGGATGTCGGACAGCGTTTCGAGCGGCGCGAAGCGGCGCACATCCGGATCCGGCCGCCGCGCAACCGTGGTGCCTGAACCGTGCCGCGTCATGATGATCCCGTCCGCCCGCAAGCGCGCGAGCGCCTCGCGCACGGTCGGCCGGGAAGTCGCAAAGCGTTCGGCCAACGCATGCTCTGTAGGCAGCCGCTCACCTTCCTTGTACTCGCCTTCAAGAATGCGATTCAGGATGTCGCCGTAGATCTTGTCGGGCAAGCCCGTCGTTTTGCGCTCGTTCATCAGCGGTGCTGAAGCAGCTTGTCTGAATAGGTCCAGATTGTAAGGCAAACCTGGCCCCATCTTGTCTTGATATATGCGCTTTGGCGTGACAGGAATGCCGCAAACGCGCTCTGCGCGGTGCACATCGCGCGAAGCATCGCCATCTCGAAATTTGACAAATGTTTGATTTACATCCTGTCTCAAACCATCTTTTTCAGCGATCATTTAAGCTCGCATCGGTAATCTAATCGTCAATGAGCCCGGCCGGCCGCATGGCCGCGGCATCCGAATCCTTCAGACGCGGAGTCGATATGTACACACGCATCCTTGTAGCGGTCGACGGCAGCCACACCTCGCGCCGTGCCTTCGAAGCAGCACTCGCACTCGCGAAATCCACCGGTGCCGTCATGCAACCGCTCTACGTCGTCGAAAACACGCCGATGTATTTCGAAGCGCCCGGTTACGACCCTTCCGTACTGCGTAACCGCCTGGTCGAAGAGGGCAAGGAACTCGGCGCGGAATTCGCCGCTGCTATGGCTGCGCAAGGCGTCAAGGGTGAGCTCGCCGTCAGCGAAGCTTCCTCGCTCGACGACGTTTCGGTGGTCGTACTAAAAGCTGCCGCTGATTTCAACGCTGATTTGCTGGTGATGGGCACGCATGGCCGCCGTGGTTTTCAACGCCTGATTCTCGGCAGCGTTGCAGAGCGCTGCGTGCGCCAGGCGACCTTGCCGGTTCTGCTGATTCCGTCCGCGGCAGGCAAGACCGCTGAAGGCACCTGAACGCGTAGCGACGCACATTGCAGTTGCATGTGCTTGCCTCATGGGGCAGCACATGCAGCGCATCATCCCTATCCCTAAAACGAGAACAGACTACATAGCAGTCCATAACCACAAGCAGCAACGCAAGGGTGATATCGCTCAAGAGGACTAACTGCGCGAACGCGTCATTTTGTCGCTAAACGAGGGGCATGGGCGGTGGGACAATCAGTTGTCACCCTTACAAACGGCTGCAAACCATGCTTACTCCTTCCGCTATGACTCACTCGGCCGGCGCCGCCGATTCCACTGTGATTTCATCGTCGGCGGGTGGCGTCCGTCGTGCCGAGCCAACGCGCGCAACAGCGCGCACCCCCGCCCGCTGCTCGAGCTGTTCGATGCGCGCGCTCTGCATGCCGCAAGGGCTCTCGCCTGACGAACTCACCAAACTCGAAGCACTCATTTGCACCGCGCGCTCGGTGCGGCGTGGTGAAGCGCTTTATCGCAGCGGCGATCGTTTCGACAACGTTTACGCAGTCCGTTCCGGCTCCATGAAAACCGTCATGGCGCACCGTGACGGCCGCGAACAGGTCACCGGGTTGCGCCTCGCCGGCGAAGCGCTCGGCCTCGACGGCATTAGCGAAGACGTGCACGCATGCAGTGCCGTCGCGCTTGAAGACAGCACCGTTTGCATTGTTCCCTACCCTGCCCTCAAGTCCCTGTGCCGCGAAATCAGCTCGATGCAGGAACGCCTGCATAAGCTGCTGGGCGAACAGATCGTCCGCGAGGCGGGGCAGATGATGGTGCTCGGCTCACTTTCAGCGGATGAACGCGTGGCGGCATTTCTGCTCGACGTGTCGGAACGCAATGCGCAGCGCGGCTATTCGTCGGCGGAATTCAACCTGCGCATGACACGTGAGGATATGGGCAGCTACCTGGGCATGACGCTCGAAACCGTGAGCCGTACCCTGTCAAGATTTCAAAAGCGCGGTCTGATCGACACACAAGGCAAACACATCCGGATCGTCGATCTGGAAGGCTTGCAGAAGGTGTAAGCCACAGGCGCGGAAGCTGGCCCGCGCCGCCACCGCCTCATCCATCTGCTTTTTAGCGCGCATTCGCCTTGGCATGGCTCCTGCGAGCGGGTACAGTCTTTAGTCCGTCCCCCGCAAGGAGACCTGGCGAAATGAATCGCGACCCCGCCCCGCATCACCCGCTTCTCCAGCGCCTGATCGACGCGCGTCAAGTGACCGACGCCCTGTTTTCCATCGTCAAACCCGAATTTCTGTATGACCGGCCGATCCGCGAGCGCCACCGGATCGTGTTTTATGTCGGTCATCTGGAAGCTTTCGATCGTAATCTTTTCGATCAACGCCTGAGTGATCTGCCGGCGTTCGATCCGCACCTCGATCAGCTCTTCGCGTTCGGGATCGATCCTGTCGACGGCGGCTTTCCGACCGATCAACCCGGTGACTGGCCATCGCTCGAGGCCGTACGCGGTTACGGATTGCGCGCCCGCGAGCAGATCGACCGCGCGCTCGATGCACTGAGCGACTCAGCGCGTATCGAGCGCGGCGGTGCGCACGCTGGCACGGCCGAGCAGTTGCTGCACGTCGCGATCGAACATCGCCTGATGCATGCTGAAACGCTCGCGTACATGCTGCATCAGTTGCCGCTTGCACAAAAGGCCGCCCCGTTGCGCGAAACGGTGCCGACCCGTTCGGCGCCGCGTGAGGCGTTGTCCTCGATGGTCAGCGTGGCGGCTGGCGTCATTGTGCTCGGCATGGCGCATGAAAGCGGACGTTTTGGCTGGGACAACGAGTTCGGCGAAATGCGCGTCGACGTGCCGGCGTTCGAGATCGATCGCCACATGGTGACGAACGGCGCATTTTGCGCGTTCATCGCGGCAGGCGGTTATCGAGAACCGAAGTGGTGGGCCGAGGCGGATTGGGCCTGGAAGGAAGCGGAACATATCGAGCATCCCGCCTGCTGGTCGCGGCAAACCGACGGCGACCACGACGGTACATGGATGCTACGCACGATGTTCGACGAAGTGCCGCTGCCGCTCGACTGGCCGGCTTACGTGAGTCACGCCGAGGCCAGCGCCTACGCGCGCTGGGCCGGCAAGACGCTGCCCAGCGAAGCCCAGTGGCAACGCGCGGCACACGGTGCACCGCATGCGGCGTCAGGCAATTTCGATTTTCGCAGCTGGAATCCGCAGCCGGTCGATGCGTATCCCGACAACGTCAGCGCATTCGGCGTAGAAGGTCAATTCGGCAATGGCTGGGAATGGACCTCCACGGTGTTCGACGCCCTGCCGGGGTTTGAAGCATTTCCATTTTATCCGGGCTACTCCGCCAATTTTTTCGACGGACAGCATTACGTGCTCAAGGGCGGCTCGGCGCGCACCGCGCAATGCATGTTGCGGCCAACTTTTCGCAACTGGTTTCAGCCGCACTATCAGCACGTTTATGCCGGGTTCCGATGCGTGAAAGCATGACGAATAAAGAGGAAGCTGAACAGAAATTCCAGCTTCTGCTTTATTCGTCAGGTGCCCTGTCCGAACCGGCCATGGAATTTCGCGCCCGTTGTCGTGGGCTCAAGCCGTCGCGGCCTGAGCGACACCGAGGAACTGGCACAGTTCGGGCGTACGCGGCTGGCTGAACAGCTCGTCGGGCGTACCGGCCTCGTGCACGCACCCTTGGTGCATGAACACGACGCGATCGCAGACGTCACGCGCGAAACGCATTTCGTGCGTGACCATCAGCAACGTCATCCCATCGTCGGCGAGCCGGCGTACCACCGCCAGTACCTCGTTGACGAGCTCCGGATCGAGGGCCGAGGTGATCTCGTCGCACAGCAGCGCGTCCGGTTCCATGCTCAGCGCGCGGGCAATCGCAACGCGCTGTTGCTGGCCGCCAGACAACTGATCGGGGTAGCTGTCGAATTTCGCCTCGAGCCCCACCTTCTCGAGGTTAGCAAGCGCAATCCGCCGGGCCTCGGCCTCGCGCACGCCCTTCACGATCATGGGCGCGGCCATCACATTGCGCCCGACCGTCATGTGCGGAAACAGGTTGAACTGCTGAAAGATCATCCCGACCCGCCGCCGCAGCTTACGCAACGCCACGTCGTCAGTGGACACTCGGACATCGCCAACGTGGATCGCTCCACCGTCGATCCGTTCGAGCCCGTTCACGCACCGAAGCAGCGTGCTCTTGCCAGACCCGCTCTTGCCGATAATCGCGATGACCTCGCCCTTGTCGACGCGCAAGTCGATTCCCTTCAGCACTTCGAGCGCGCCGTAGCGCTTCCTGACATCTTCAATGGTGATGAGCGACATGGAGCTTCCTCTCGAGAACACGGCTGCAGACCGATAGCGGCCAGCACAGCGCGAAATACATCAATGCAACCAGCCCGAATGTCGTGAACGGCTGGAACGTGGCGTTCGTAATCACGCTGCCGGCCTTCGCCAGCTCGACGAAACCGATGATCGACGTGACGGCTGTCCCTTTGACAATCTGCACGAGAAAACCGACCGTCGGCGGCACCGCAATCCGCAGTGCCTGAGGCAGGATCACGTGCCGCATCTGCTGCGCCCGGCTCATCGCCAGGCTCGCGGACGCTTCCCATTGGCCGTGCGGCACCGCTTCGACGCAGCCGCGCCAGATTTCCGCGAGGAACGCGCTCGCCCAGCAGGTGAGTCCGACGAGCGCGGCGACCCACGCGGGCACCTCAACACCAAACAGCGCAAGGCCGAAGAAAATCATGAACAGCTGCATGAGCAGCGGCGTTCCCTGGAACAACTCGATCCATCCGCGTGCTACGGCGCGGGCAAGCGGCCGTGGCGACACGCGCAGCGTCATCATCAGCAGGCCGACCGCACCTCCCGCGACGAACGCAGCCATCGACAGCACAATCGTCCAGCGTAGCGCGAGCAGCAGGCCGCGCACGACGTCCCATAGCGTGAAAGTCATCATCGCGACACTCCTTGCGTGGGTGCGAGGAGCCGCGCCGCAGCCGTGGGTTTCGCCTGCCGTGCGACCACGTAACGATTCCCGATCACGCGTAGCACGGCACGCAGCGCAACCGCGAGCCCGAAATAGATCAGCGTTGTCGCCGTGTAGGTTTCGAATGCGCGGAAATTGCGCGCCTGAATGTAGTTCGCCGCATACGACAACTCCACGACCGAAATCTGCGAGCACACGGCCGAGCCGAGCATCACGATCACAAGTTGGCTCGATATCGCTGGCCAGACCTTGCGCAACGCCGGGCGCAGGATCACGTGACGGAACGTCTGCCAGCGCGTCATCGCAAGGCTGAGCGCGGCCTCCGTTTGCCCCTTCGGCACACTCGCGATCCCGGCACGCAGAATCTCGGTGCAGTAAGCGCCGAGGTTCAGCATCGTCGCGAGCAACGCAGCCGAGTTCGACGAGATGTGGATACCGAAGCTGGGTAGACCGAAGAACACGAAGAACAACTGGATCAGGAACGGCGTGTTGCGGAACAGCTCGACGTATACATCGATCGCGAAGCGGAGCGCGCGCGGCCCCTGCGTCTTGCCCCACGCGCACGCGATGGCGAGCGTCAGCCCGGCCACGCCGCCGACGGCAATCAGCTCCACCGTCAGCGCAACGCCCTTCGCCAGTATCGGCCCATAGTCGAGAATCGACAGGAAATCGAACTGATAGGTCATGGCCACACCCGCTAGCCGACGCGCGGAGCGTCGAAGTAATCGGCACGCACGGCAGCGCCGATCATGTTGACGATGAGCCGGCCGGCGGTGATCGAGGTGATGTTGTTCACGTCGATCGAGGGTGTGATCTCGACGATGTCCATGCCGACCACGTGGCCTTTTTTGACCAGTCCGTGAATCAACTGGCGCATCTGCACGTAGGTGATCCCGCCCAGCGCGGGACCGGCAACGCCCGGCGCAATCGACGGATCGAGGCCGTCCGCATCGATCGTCAGGTAGTAACGCCCGCCCGCGGGAATGCGATCGAGCACGGCCTGCATGCCGCTGTCGTGTACTTCGTACGCCGGAATCAGGTGTGCGCCGTATGCGACTGCGGCGTCGTAGTCCGCCTGCCGGCCGCTGCCCTGGGCACGCAGCCCGATCTGGAAAATCTCTCCGATATGTTCCATTTCAGACGCGCGGCGGATCGTGCTCGACAATCCTTCCCGCACGCCGTTGATCTCGTCGCGCCAGTCGAGGTGGGCGTCGATATGCACGAGCGTGATCGGCCCCTGGTCGTCGAACGCGCGCAGCACCGGAATCGGAATCGCATGATCGCCGCCGAGAATGATCGGCATCGCGCCAGCCCGCAGGATCTTGCGCACCGCCTGCTCGGACCTTGGACCGTGCGTGCTCAGATCGCGCGGGTCGGCCGGCACGTTACCGCAATCGACGACCTTCAGTGCGCGGTTGTCGTAAATCGGTCCACCGACATCGAAATCGTAGTGGTGCAGCGCGCGGCAGATCCGGTCGCTCATCGCGCGCACCGCGTCGGGCGCCTTGCTCTGGTCATTGCTGATATGGTCGGCGACATACGCCTGACCGAACGGAATCCCGAGGATTGCGACATGCGCGTCAAGCTCATCGAGATTCGTGCAGATCGGCGACCACAGAAAGCTCTGGTGTTTCTTCGAAGGTGGGACGGTCAGCGGAAAATTCATCATTGTCTCCAGTCAACTTGGGGAAACAGTCGCGAAGTTGCGACCGGCATTCTTATCAATCTGTATAACTAAATAGATTTCCAGGATCGGTAACAATCCGGATACATTCAAAATTAAGGTGTCAGCGATGCGAGCGCGGCGACGCGCCCCACTTCGCGCAGGGTCGACAGCCAGGTCGCCGCGGTCCCGGCATCGTGCACCGCAGTCGCGCACGAAATGAACTTGCGATCGAACTCGCCGTCGCTCATCGGCGACGCGGCCGTGCCGACCGCCGCCGAGCGAAAGCGTTCGATCGCCCGTCCGTCACGCAATTCGACGCGCAGCCACGCACCCTCCGGCGCGTCGGCCAGTCGTACGGGGTCGGCCCAGCGCTCCGATGTATGCATCCGCACGCGCTGCATGGCGGCGAGCAACTCCGGCGCGGCTAGCGCGGCAGGATCGAATCCGGCAAGCGTCACGTCGCCGTGCAGGAGCGTCGCCGCCAACGCGTACGGCAGGCTGAACTGCGCCTGCTGACGCGTTGCCGGCTGCGCATACACCAGGTTCTTTACGACGATCGGCGGCACGTCGCAGACGATCCGTTCGATGTGGCGCACGTCGAGACCCTCGCCAATCAGATCGCGCAACGCGTCGACAGCAGCATGCGACGAGAGGCATACCGGAATCCGCTTCACGTCGAGCCCCGGCGACAGCAGCCGCCAGGTCCGGCCGAGGGTGTCGAATGGCGTAACTGAGTACGCTTCGGCGCCTGTCAGCGCGGCAATCCCGTTCACCCCGTCCAGCGCGTTGTCCGGCCCAGTACAGCCTTCTCGCGCGAGTAGCGCGGCGCTCACCCCCGTCTGTGCCGCGCGGCCGACCATCAGCGCCTTCGCGTCGGTGCCGAAGCCCGCCTTCGTGCCGCCGGTGCCGGCAATCGCAAAGCCAAGCGCCGACGCCGTGGCATGCGCGTCGAGTCCGAACGCGTGACACGCGGCGGCACAGGCGCCGATCGTGCCGTACAGGCTCGTGGTCCACCAACCGCGCTGATAGGGTGCGAGCCCCATCGCCTCGGCTACAGCGAATTCGGCCTCGACACCCGCGACATAGGATGCGAGATAGGCGCTACCGGAACGGCCTGCTGCTTGCGAAGCAGCCCAGGCCGCCGGCACGACGACCGCTGACGCGTGCACAAAGCCCGCGTAGCAGTTGTCGTCGAAATCGAGCGCGTGTGCGGCAACCCCGTTGGCGAACGCGGCGCCGGGCGCCGTCAACGCCAGCGTGCTACTCCAGACGGTGGCACGCCCGTTCCCAAATATTTCGCCCGCGAAACGCCGGGCCTGCGACCCAACGTCAGTCCGGCTGCCGGCGAGCGCGACGCCGATCGTGTCGATCGTCGCGCGGGTCGCAACCGTCGCGACCGCCGGCGGAAGATCGGCCGGCGTTAGCGCAGCGACCCACGCGGCGAGCCGCCGGATTGCGGATTCCGTAGCGCTCATGCAAAGACTCCTGGTGTGATCGGGGCGCCGCCGCGCCCATGTCCGGCGCGACACGTCGTGTGATTCGTCATTCCGGCAGGTTGCCCGCCGGCGCGCCCAGCCATTTCATAGCGATCCGGTTGATCGTGCCGTCGGTTTTCGCCTCGCGAATGATCTGGTTCAGTTTCGCCACAAGCTCCGGCTCCCCTTTCGGCACGCCGATATAGCACGGCGAATTCGACAGGATTGCCTTCAGCGTGACGTCTACATCCGGGTGGGCCTTCTTCATTGTCGCGACCACGGTCGTCCCCACCGCCATCATCTGCGTCTGTCCGGACAGGAATGCCTGGATCGTCGAATTGTTATCTTCGAAGCGGCGAATCACGGCGCCCGGCGCCATCGCCGTGATCTCCTGATCCTGCATCGAGCCGCGCGTGACGGACACGGTCTTGCCCGCCATGTCCGCGAACTGCTTCACCGCGAGATCCGTCCTGCCAAACACGGCGTCGTAGAACGGTGCGTACGCGATCGAGTAGTCGATCACCTTCTCGCGCTCGGGTGTCTTGCCGAGCGAGGAGATCGTGATGTCGGCCTTGCCTGTCTGCAGGTACGCCACGCGAGTCGGCGCCGTGACCGGCACGAGTTGCAACTTCACTCCGAGCTTCTGCGCGACGAGCTGCGCCGTATCGACGTCGATGCCTGCCGGCTGCATATCCGGCCCGACGAAGCCATACGGCGCGTAATCAGTCGGAATCGCGATGCGGATCACCTTGCTCGATTCGATCCGCTGCAACGCACCAGCCGCGTTCGCGGACCCGATTCCCGCCACCAGAAGGCAAACGCCCGCAACCACGGCCCAACTTTTTCCGTTCATCTTCATTTTTCAAACCTCACACTATTTAGGGTTGCGAATTATATTTTCTGCATCTGTTCCAATTCACGAGACGCTCCACATCGGTCAGCTCATTCGACGTCCCACCATTCACCGAGCCCGATCAGTTTCTGCTCCGCGCTCGACACGAGCGACTCGACGTCGATCCCGGATTCCGCGGACAGCAGCATGACGAGAATCTCGCTGACAAGCATCGCCGGCACAATCGTGTCGAAGAACGACGACGTCTTGTTACGTACGAGGATTGTTTCCTTTGCGAGCCGGCCGACTGGCGACATCGGGCTGTCGGTAATCGCGATGATTGCCACGCCACACTGGTGAAGATGGCTGGCGATGCTGATCGTCTTTTTTGCGTAACGCGACATACTGCAGACGATCGCGACATCCTTCTGCGACGCCTGATGAATCACCGCCATCACGCCGCTCTCGCCCGCGCCGTCGATCAACCGCACGTTGCCGGCAAAATACGACGCGACATGCTCGAACTGGTAGCCGACCGCGAACGACGAACGAAGTCCGAGACAGTAGATCTGGCGCGCCTTCGCAAGCCGGCGCGCGGCGCGGACGATCGTCGCGACGCTCTCCGGATGGCACAGCGCCCGGATGTGCTCGATCACTTCGCTGGCGAGATCCTGCACATGCGCAGGCCCGCCGATCCGCCGGTTCAACTGCACCATCTGCTGCGCGCGGCCGCTGTACGCATAGCCTTGCGAACGCATCGCTTCGACAAACACCGCCTTCAACGAATCGTAGCCGGGCAGGCCGACCCGCTTCGCCAGCCTTGTCATCGTCGCCGGCGGTACATTCGCAAGCCGCGCGAGATCGCGCATCGACACGACGGCAACTTCGTTCGGGTTCTCGAGAATGTAGTTCGCCGCGACGCGCTCCTGCTTCGGCAGCAGTTCGTAATGCTCCTTCAGCAACTCACAAAGCGCGTCTCGGTCCATGTCGATTCACCGTTGATCATGAATCGAAGATACACCACATGGCTCATTTTCAAAATTCGATGAATCAAATGAATCAACGAAAAGCGCTTTACTACCAAGGACTTGCGCGACGACGCGCGCCGCTCAAGGCGCGGCCTGGCCAGCAATGAAACACTTGAAACAGAAGATGTGCCGCCCGTTTCAAATTGTCTGGACTGCACTAGGCGTCGAAGCGTTTTAGCCGCATTGAAACCGAGAAACGTTCCGCCGGATGAACACTGATCGACACCTCGAACGTCTCGCCCGACGCGTCGAGATAGCGCCTCACGATCTCGAGCGCCGCGGTGCCCTTGTCGACCCGCAACCTTTGCGCCATTTCGTCGGAAATCAGCGCGCCATGCACGTCCTGCTGGATCTCCGCGATGCAGCGGCCATAACGCTCTTCGATCAACGAACTGATTAGCGTATCCGGTTGAGCTCGCGCGGCCTGCGCGACTTCCGTGTAAGCCGGATCGATATACACATCGGTCCAGCCAATCGGAGCACTCGGCCGATCTGCGTCGATACGCAGGCTCGAAACGCGCAGCCATTGCACACCGTCCGCACATTGCAGCGTTCTGGCGAGCTTGCCGGTTGCGATGGCCGTTTCCGTCGATTGCACCAGACGCAAGTGCTCCGAGCCGAACTGCACGAGATCGTCCACCGAGGCAAGCGATGGTCTGAAACCGTTTACCGGCCGTGCGGACTCGACGCGCGTACCTGCATTCTTGCGCCGGGAAACAAGACCAAGCTGCTGCAACTCATGCAAGGCGGCGCGAACCGTATGACGGCTCGTCTGGTAAAGGTCGCGCAGCTCCAGTTCAGTCGGCAACACGGACCCGACGGGATAGCGGCCTGATGCGATGCCCTCGGTCAGGTCACGCGCGATTTCGGCGAAGTGCGGTCTGTTCATCTCTTTTGCGGGTGGGAAACGGTTTTCTGGACGCCAGGGTAAATCATAGCTTGTTCAACATGTTCGAACATATTAAGTTTCAATATGTCCGGACATATTGAACGCACTTGGTCTCCAACTGCTCTTCATCCCGTCCGTCTTTTTCCGCGTTTCCCAGAGGTTGCAATGACGAATCGCCCTATTCCGACGGCCAGCACCGTGGTCGACTCCATCCTGTTTCGCGATGCCTTCGGCACCGCGAAAATGCGCGCGCTGTTTTCCGATTACGCGCTTGTGCAGCGCTACATCGATGTCGAAGTGGCCCTGGCGAAGGCCGAGGCGCGCGTTGGCGTGATCCCCGCTGAAGCCGCCGAGGTGATCGCGCGCGAATCCAGCATCGAGCGGATCGATTTCGATCACATGCGCGAGGAGACGGACATCGTCGGCTATCCGATCCTGCCGCTCGTGCACCAGTTGGCCGAGATGTGTGGCGAAGCGGGACGTTACGTGCATTGGGGCGCCACGACACAGGACATCATGGATACCGCCGTGTCGCTTCAGGTGCGCGACGCGCTCAGCGCGATCGACGGCGACATCCGCGAGTTGCGCGCGATCCTCGTCGACCTTGCGAAGAAACATCGCGACACGCCGATGGCCGGCCGCACGCATTTGCAGCAGGCACTGCCTGTCACGTTTGGCTACAAGGCCGCAATCTGGCTCGCCATGTTCGACCGGCATCAGGAGCGTCTTGCGCAATTGCGTCCGCGTGTCGCCGTTGTCGGATTTGGCGGCGCGGCGGGCACGCTGGCTTCGCTCGGCGATAAGGGCTTCGAGGTCCAGAAAGCACTTGCGGAGGAACTCGAACTCGGTGTGCCCGCCACCACCTGGCACGTGGCGCGCGATGGTTTCGCCGAAGCCGTCAATCTGCTGGCACTCGTGACCGGCTCGCTCGGCAAGATCGCGCTCGACATCATGATCATGGCATCGACCGAGTTCGCCGAGGTGTACGAGCCGTTCGTCAAGGGCCGCGGTGCGAGCAGCACGATGCCGCAAAAACGCAATCCGATTTCCAGCGAACTGATGCTGGCCGCCGCAAAAGCAGTACGGCAACACGCCGGTCTGATGGTCGACGCGATGATCCAGGATTTCGAGCGCGCGACCGGCCCGTGGCACGCAGAATGGATCGCGATTCCCGAGAGCTTCATCCTGTCGGCCGGCGCGTTGCACCAGGCGAAGTTCGCGCTGGGCGGGTTGATCGTCGATACGGCGCGCATGAAGCACAACCTCGGCATCAGCAAAGGGCTGATCGTGGCCGAGGCCGTGATGATGGGCATGGCGCCCTTCACCGGCCGCCAGCAGGCTCATGACATCGTGTACGACGCATGCCGCACGGTGAACGAAACCGGTGGCACGCTTGCGGACGCGCTGGCGGCACTCCCTGCCGTCACGGCACATTTCGACCGCGCCGCGATTGACCGCATGACCGATCCCGTCAATTACCTCGGCCTCGCACCCCGGATGGTCGATCGGGCTGTCAAATTGTCCAGCGATATCTGAAGACGTCCGGCCAGGACGTGGAGGAGTACACGATGAATGACGAAAATGCATCGCATGACGAAACGATCGTCGCGCCGCCGAGGAAACTGCCGTGGTACCGCAAGCTGGGCATGCAGGTGTTGCTGGCGTTGGTACTCGGTATCGCCGTCGGCCTGGTGTTTCCGAAGTTCGGCGCGCAACTGAAGATACTGGGCGACATTTTTCTCGCGCTCATCAAGGCGGGGGTTGCGCCGCTGGTATTCCTCACGATCGTGCACGGCATTGCGTCGGCGGGTGACGTGAAGAGCGCGGGCCGCGTCGGCTGGCGCTCGATCGTCTACTTCGAGGTCGTCTCGACGCTCGCGCTGATGGTCGGCCTGCTCGCCGGCAATCTGCTGCAAACCGGCAAGGGTATGACGTCCGTCGCCGTCGGCGCCATGCCCGCAACAGCAGCCAAAGCCGCGCCACAGGGCTTCAGTGAATTCGTCATGCACCTCGTGCCGGACAACTTCATCGGCGCGTTTGCCAAAGGCGAATTGCTGCAGGTCGTTGTGCTCGCCGTGATGGTCGGCATCGGCATCCTCGCGATTCCGGAGCGCCGCCGCGTGAAGATCACCGAAGGGCTCGATCTCGTCTCCGAGACACTGTTCTCGTTTATCAATCTCGTGATGAAGCTCGCGCCGCTCGGCACGCTAGGCGCGGTCGCCTACTCGGTGGGCAGTAACGGCACCACCGTGCTGATCGCACTGGCGCAGCTCGTCTTCAGCTTCTATGCGGTGGTGGTGCTGTTCATCGTCGTCGTGATGGGCATCATTGCGAAGCTGGCAGGATTCAGCCTGTGGCGGTTTCTGCGGTATATCAAAGATGAGATCTTCATCGTGCTCGGCACGGCGTCGTCAGAAAGCGCGCTGCCGCGCCTGCTGATCAAGCTCGAAAGACTCGGTTGCGCCAAGCAGACCGTCGGGCTCGTATTGCCGACGGGTTACGCGTTCAACCTCGACGGCACATCGCTCTTCATGTCGATGGGCGTGATGTTCATCGCGCACGCGTACAACGTGCCAATCACGCTCGAGCATCAGATCGGCCTGCTGTTGCTGATGCTGTTGACCTCCAAGGGCGCAGCGACAGTGTCGGGCGGCTCGTTCGTCGTGTTCGCCGCCACCGTGACGTCGACGGGCATACTTCCAGTAGAGGGACTCGCGATCATCTTCGGCGTCTATCGCTTCATGTCGATGGCGATCGCAACGTGCAATACGATCGGCAACAGCCTCGCCACCGTCGTCATCGCGAAATGGTCGCGCACGTTCGATGCCAGCGTCGCGCAGCGGCATCTCTATCCTGAGCGGTACCCGGAGACCGCACGCGCCGACGAAAGTCTTGGGGACGGCAATCTGTTGCCGGAGGACACGAACGATGCCAATCCGCATCCGCTGGCATGCTCAAGCCCCCCGTACCGGTAAACAGCTTGCGCAACCGGGACCGTTTTCTGGTGTCCCGGTTGCCCATCCATCTACTCAGAATCGATGTCGAATCCCAGCGGCAATCAGCAACTGGTTGCTGCCCGTTGCCGGCGTAGCCGTGTTGATGACCGCGGGGGCACCCGACGACGCACGCTGGTAGAGCGTCTCGACATACGTGTCGGTACGCTTCGAGAGTTGATAGTCAGCCTGCAGTGCGCCCTGGTGCCAATGCGCGCCGGAGCCCTTCGTGTACGTGTACATGCCGGCCAAAGACACCGTGGGCGTCAACTGGTACACGCCGTTCACCTCATAGTTGCTGAACCCCACCGACGGCGCGGCCGCGCCGGAATCAGCATTGCTTACGCCGCTGTACGTCGAGCGCGACCACGCCGCGCCTAACGTGAACTGGCCAATCGCGTAGTTGGCCCCCACGCCATAGGTATTCTGCGTCTGCACGTTCGCCTGGAACACATCGTGGTTGACACCCGGCAAGCCGACCGCGTCGTACGCGCCGCCCGCCGTGTTACCCCGGCCGTTGACATGCAGCCAGGCCGCGCCCGCGTTAAACGATCCATTCTGATAGTTCGCGCCCACGCTGTACGCGTGGTTGTTCGCGAACTGGCCGGCGCCATTTGAGAACGCATACATGCCGCCGAAACTCAAGCCGCCTAATGTCGGGCTCGCATATTTAACCGAATTGCGGGCGAGATATGAGTTGTTAGCGTTGTCGTTGTCAAACGGGTGGGCAAATGCCGTCCCGCCGTTGCCGCCCGTCAGCGTGAACGGCGCGAAGTAATCACGGATCGAATCGTACTGGTGGCCCAGGGTAACGGTGCCGTACGCGTCGTTTACAAGACCAACGTAGTACGGGTGATCGTTGAGCGCTACACCGGTCTGCGTCGAGAACCCATGTTCGAGGCGGAAAATCGCCTTGCTACCGCCACCGAGATCTTCTGAACCCTGCAAGCCCCAGTAGCTCCCATCGATCAGGCCCGAGGTGGCCTGATATTGGGCATGGCCGCCCACGTTGCTCAAATACGCGAGACCCGCATCGATTTCGCCATACAGCGTTACGCTGCTTTGCGCTTGTGCATACCCGGTTGCAAACGTGAGCACGGTTGCGCAGATCGAGACGCGGACAAGGGGTTTGGTTCTATTTTTCGACATGTGGTAAACCTTTTTTAGATTGATTAGTTAAACGAATTGTGATTCGATTCTGGGGCACCCGGTATTGGGGGGGGGGGGGGGGCGGGGGGGGGGGGGGGGGGGGGGGGGGGGC